>NZ_JBIUYF010000001.1:0-104823 GCF_044744405.1 Streptomyces sp. NPDC087310
CCTCCTGCGCGGGCAGGAGGAGGACAACGCTGAACACCGAAGGGTGCGAGCCCGTGTCGAGCACACCTTCGCCCGGATGAAGAACTGGAAGATCCCGCGCGACTGCCGACAACGAGGCGACGGACTCCACCATGCCGTCCAGGCCGTCGCTTCCATGCACAACCTCACCATGACACGGTGAAACAGCAGATCAGGAACCACTTCGGCCTGCCCAAGCCGAACCTTCTGCAACACCTTTAGGGGCTGTCTCCTTGAAAGGCTATGGGCGCCATTCCTGCTGATAGGCAGGGTGTTCGGCGTATGACTGACCAAGGACTCGCAGCGCGTATGCCAGGCCGGCCGAGCGGGAGTCCGAGGCGTCCATGGCTTTGTATTCGTTCGCCAGTTGCTCGATCAGGTCGAGCATGGGGAGGTGGCTGTCAAGAAGAGCGTCGCCGCCCAGGGTGCTGGCCACGTAGGCGTAGGCATGGTTGTCGTCGTTGATGCGTGCGACGAGGAACTCCACAAGATCATCCATGTGGCTATCCTCGCGGGCAAGGTGCTTCGGCGGTCAGGCGGCTGTCCGGATGAGGATGGCGGCGAGGTGGAGTGCGGCCTGGTAGGCGATGGCGAGCTTGTCCGTTCGCATGGCCAGGCCGCGCCATTGCTTGAGTCGGTTGATACACCGTTCGATAGCGTTGCGTTGCTTGTACGCCTCGGCGTCGAAGGCCGGTGGGCGGCCTACGTCGCGGCCTCGCCGCAGACGGTGGACGACCCGATCGGACGGCTGGAGGATGACAGCGCGGATTCCGCGTCGCCGGAGGTGATTGCGGATCGCGCGGGATGAATACGCGCGGTCCGCCAGAACGGCATCGGGGCGAGTTCCGGGTCGTCCGGGTCCGCTTCGCAGAACACGGATGCCTGCCATCACGGTCTCGAAGGCCGGGACGTCGCCCGCCTGGCCTGCAGTGACGCGAAGGACCAGGGGCCGTGCACGGCTGTCGCTGGCGAGGTGGACTGTCGTGCTCAGGTCGCCGCGGGAGCGTCCGAGGGCGTGGTCATCAGGTTCGGCCCGGTCTGGCGCCCCTTTTTCCTGGCACCGGCAGCGTGCTGGTGAGCCCGGCAGACTGTGGAGTCCACCGAGACGGTCCAGCCGATGTCGGCATCAGCGTCGGCTTCTGCTAGAACTGCCGCGAGGATGCGTTCCCAGGTGCCGTCCACGGCCCACCTGATCAGGCGTTTGTGAGCGGTCTGGAACGAGCCGAGCTCACCCGGCAGGTCCCGCCAGGGCGAGCAGGTGCGGTAGTTCCATGCGATGGCCTCCAAGGTTCGGCGATGATCGGCCCACCGCCGACCGCGGACCGGATCGGCCGGCATCAGCGGCTCGATCCGGTCCCACATCGCATCAGTGATCACTAATCGGACAGACGCATCCGATCAACTGACAAACCGATCGAAGAGACACGCTCTAGCTGCGTACGCCGACAGCGGTACAACGCCGTGCGCAAAGCGCCGATGATCGCACCGATCTTCGCCGGTGACATACCGTCCGCAATCTCCGCGGTCTCCCCGGGGGCACCGGTGTCGCTGGCAGCCGCGTTCCCGGATGACCACAGCACCGTTTCGGCGCTCTGCGGGGAGCACCGTAGCCCGGCGAGCGAGAAACGCGGAAGAGCCCGATGAGCGCCCGAACATGACGAAGCACCACTGCCTGCCCCGGAGGAGATCAGCGGCGCACTGTACGTCAGAGGGCGAGTCCGTACTCCACGGCGGTGAGGCAGTCGGCGGCTTCTCCCCGCCTGCGAGGATGACTTCACAGCGTCGACGTCGGGCCGGTACTGCTCCCCAGATGCGCGAGCGCGGCTTTGTCGCGGTCGTCCTTGACGACCCGGGCCATTGAGCACTGTGCATCGTGAAGTTGCTGGTCACGGGTCTGGTCACGCGGGGTTCAGGATGCTCGTGTTGGTCGTGGGTGGATGACTTAGGTGAAGATCGTCGGTTACCGGGACACTTCGCGGTTCGTTGGGACGAGCAGGGCCCTGACCAGGGCGGTCGCCCAGGTCGGGTCGGTGCGGACTGTGCCGAGCACGCGCCAGTTTCGAGAGGGCGAAGCCGTGCTCCACCGGTGCCCGGACCACGATCGGCTGGTCTCCAACGGTCTTGGGCGGCGCTGAAAGATCTCTGGCCAGGGGCTGCCTCTCGCTCCTGGAGAGGGCCCGTGCGTCCGTCGACCCGTACGTAGGAACAGGGAGCGATGCCAAGGTCCACGATGTGCCGGGTGAGTCCGTTGTGCGCGTTCAGCGACACGATGGAGTGGCTGCACCGGCTGCGGACCAGACGGATGAGGAGGTCTTTGGTCCCGGGCAAGAGGCCGACTGACGGTCGCCGGGAGTGGTAGGTCGCGAACGCCACGCTTGCTCGTGTCCACTCTCGATCGGTTGGCGTGCGGCCGAGTATGCCGGCACACATGGCAGGGGCCGATGTGGCGAAGTGATGTCGGACAGTGTCGAAATCGACTGGCCGCCCGCCTAAGGATGGAGAGGTTTTCGTTGGCCTGTGGCGGCGGACCGTACGATCGCGTCAAGGAGTCGGTGCCGCTTGACGGCGTGGGTGAAGCCCGGGGCGACAGCCGTTCCGTGGACGAGGTCGTCCCGAATCGCGGCGTAGGAGTGCACCAGCGTGTGGATCACTGTTCCGGCCAGGCCGGGATAGTCGTCGTAGCCGCTGGGCAGCGTGACCTTCGTAGGCCGACCGCCGCCGCGTGTGCCACGCACCGTGACCGGTCCGATGTGCGGGAACTCGGCGGCGGTAATCTCAAGTCTCCCCTCCGTGCCGTCGATGATCAGTGAGAACCCTGCACCCGATGCCGCGCCTCCACGGTGGTGGACGGACAGGATCGCCCCGCCCGCCACGGTGCCCGAGATCGCGATCTGGTCCTCGGCGGTCATCGGAACGACCTGCCCGGTGCGCCCGAGGGGAACCTGGCGGCGCCGGGTCGCGGTCGTAGCGACCACTTCCTGAAGCTCGCCGACGACCATCGACACCAGGTCGATTGCGTGTCCGAACGCGATGGTCAGCATCGTGGCCCCGAGCTTGCGGTCGAGCGTGTAGACCATGTTCTGAGACACCGGAGTGCCCCATTCCGTCGAAGACGCCACGACGGTGGCGGAGAGCACTTCCCCCACGAATCCTTCGGACACGAGGTCGGCCAGCCAGCGGAAGGTGGGCGAGGAGCGTCCCTGAAGGCCGACGAAGGTGCGCGTCGTCCCGGCGGCACGCTCCAACTCCTCGGCCTCGCGCAGGTCGACGGCGAGCGGCCACTCGGAGAGCACCGGCACTCCCGCCTTCAGCACGGGCAACACGAGTTCGCGATGCTGGGGCACTTTGACGGCGACAACAACGAGGTCGACGTTCTCGTCGCCGGCGAGCTGCTCGACCGACGTGTACGCGGGTACGCCATACGCCGCTCCCGCGGCCTGGGCCGAGGCTTCGGAGCTCGCCGCCAGCGCGCGAAGCTCGATCCCGTCGACGGCGCTCAGCGCGGGCAGGTGAGCCCCGGCCGCCCAGCCTCCCGTGGCGCTCAGGCCGACGATGCCGACGCCGATCGGCTTACGGGGGTCAGGCACCGAGCTGCCGCCTCAGGGTCTCGGCGTCGTGCAGAGCCGTCATGTGCACGAACCGCCCGTCACGAACCTGGTAGATGGCGTACTCGAGGATCTCGAACGAGGCGCCGGTGGGAGCCACGCCGAGCCACTCCTTGGCGGGCGTGCCCGTGTTGGTCAGACGGGCGGCCAGGCGATCACCATCGAGCGCGATCTCCCGGGGCTCCCAGTGGAAGTCCGGGACCGCGTCGATGTCGCCGTTCAGCACAGCGACGACCTGGTCCCGAGTGCCCGGCTCGCCGTTCAGGGTGGTCTCGTCGTTGATGAACTCGTCCATGCGGTAGATCTCGTGGGCGTTGAGCGCCCCGATGTAGCGCAGGTAGAACTCGCGCAGGTCGGTGTCGGACATGATCTCCTTCTTCGACCCCCGGAGCGGAGGTCATGCTCGGTGTTTCGCGACGGCTCTTGACGGTTTCGTCACGGTGATCGTCGGCAGGGGAGGAACCACTGCTCGAAACTTCCGCACCGGACGGTACCGAACTTTTGCCGCACCGTCACGGCCCTCATGCGCGGAGAATGTCTCACCAGGGCGAGCGAAGGGGTGCAGCCGCTATGCAGGCCAGCCGAGCAACGCCGTGTCCACGATCTCATCGAGCTCAGCAGGACCGAGGCCGTTGGCGGCCTGCACCGCGATGCCGAAACCCATCGTCATGATGAACCGGGCAAGACGCCGAGGGTCGGCGTTGCGCGGAAGATCACCCTCGTTGACGGCACGCCGGAAGCGCTCCTCAAGGCGGTCCCCCGCGCCGTTGCGCCAGTCGACAAGCAGGTCGTGGACGGCCTGGCTCTCGTCGCTCGACGCCAGCGCACCCTGCACGGCCAGACACCCGGAGGGGCCGTCGGGAGGGGTCGTGGTGCAGACCGCTCCACGGAGGAACGCCAAGGCCACGGCCCGTGCGGTGGGCTCCTCCAGGGCGCGCGCGGCATAGGCGGCCGGCCCCGCGCCGTAGCGCTGGAGGGCCTTGCGGAACAACTGCTCCTTGTTGCCGAAGGCCGCGTACATGCTCGTCTTGGTGATCCCCATGGCACCGGTCAGCTCAGCGAGGCTTGCGCCTTCGTACCCTCGCGCCCAGAACACCCGCATCGCGCGTTCCAGCGCCTGGTCGATGTCGAATCCTCGAGGCCGACCCATGACGGCCCTACGGGAGTTACTCATGCCACAACCGTACCCCTCGGTACAGATCTATGCCGACCAGCAGTTTCATCCCATCCAGGCGGCGAACACAGTTCCGTACCGGGCGGTCTTGATGTGCTAGAGTTCTGCACCGCCCGGTACTTAATTGATGGGAAGGGAAGTCCGCGCCATGAAAACCGTTTCGCTCGGCAGCCTCAAGGTCTCGCGCATCGGTCTCGGAGCCATGGGAATGTCGGCGTTCTACACCGGCGCCGGCCAGTTCGACGACGAGTCGATCCGCACGATCCACCGCGGCCCTGGACCTCGGGGTCACCCATATCGACACCGCCGAGGGGTACGGCCCCTTCATCAACGAGGGGCTGGTCGGCCGGGCCGTGCAGGGGCGCCGGGACGAGGTCGTACTGGCGACCAAGTTCGGGCTGATCTCCCACACCGGCGGCTCGGCTCCGGACAGCACCCCGGCCAACATCCGCCTGGCCGTGGAGGGTTCACTGAAGCGCCTGGGTACCGACTACATCGACCTCTACTACCAGCACCGGGTGGACCCCGGCACTCCCATCGAAGAGACCGTTGGCGCGCTGGCCGAACTGGTGACCGAAGGCAAGATCCGCCACATCGGCCTGTCGGAGGCCGGCCCCGCCACGATCCGCCGCGCTCACGCCGTGCATCCGGTCACCGCGGTCCAGTCCGAATACTCGCTGTGGACCCGCGACCCGGAGGCCGAGATCCTGCCCGTCCTGCGCGAACTGGGTATCGGCTTCGTGCCGTACTCCCCGCTTGGCCGCGGCTTCCTGACCGGCAACATCCACTCCCTGAACGATCTTGACGCCGACGACTGGCGCCGCACCAACCACCGCTTTGCCGACGGCAACCTGGAACGCAACCTGCGAATCGTCGACGAGGTCCGGGCCGTAGCCGCCGAGATCGACACCACGCCCGCGCAGGTCGCCTTGGCCTGGCTGCTCGCCCAGGGTGACGACATCGCGCCCATCCCCGGCACCAAGCGAGTCGCCCGGCTGGAGGAGAACGCCGCCGCCGACCACATCGAGCTCACTGCCGGCCACGTCGACCGCCTGAACGACCTGCCCCCGGCCTCCGGCGAGCGGTACGACGCGGACAACATGGCCGCCGTCGACCGCTGATCGAAGACGTACCCTCACGCACGCCGCGGGTCGGCATCCGGGCGAAGAGTGCCGCATTCCCCCTGAGACCTGCGCAAATATGAAGTACGCGGGTCACGGGTCTGGTGTGCGGAGCGGGCGGGGTACTCGCGCTGGTTTTCGGCGGTGTCCAGGGTGAAGATCGTCCGACCTGTCGCCAGGGCCGTTGTCGGGTTCTGCTGCGCCGACCGCCGCGCCCCTCCTACGATCTCTGACCGGGCCGGTGCCGGGAGAGCGCGGGCGGGCGTGGGGATGCTGGCGATCGTGCGGGCTACCGACGGCCCGGTGCAGGTCAGGGCCATCGGCGAGGAGCTGGGCCTTGAGGTGACGGCGCGCGGGAAGCTGGAACCGTTGCGGGCGAAGCTGACCAAGCTCGCCGGCCGCGGCTGGCTGCAAAAGCGTCCCGACGACAGCAGGTTCACCGCACGCTCGTTGGCGTAGGCGTAGGCAGGGCGGGCGCCGACGGGGTAACTGGCGTGTCCCCAGCGGCAGTTGAGTTTGGTATGAAGAAAGACAACCATCCCGTCGAGGACCCTGACGGCCTTGTCCACACTGCCCGCCTGCCGCTGTCGAGTGCCACCCTGGACTGGCTCGCCGACCTGATCCGCGGCCACCTGAAGAAGATCGGGTCACGGTGGCGGGCGCTGCCCGCGGGGAGGATCGCCGGCATCGTACTGGCGGTACTGCGCTGTGACCAGCGGCCGGGCAATCCGGCCGGCGGGAACGGGATACCCCGCACCACCGTGACCCGGTGCGTGCGGAAGGTCGTCGGCCTGCTGGCCGCCCGCGCCCCGCGCCTGGACCGCGCCCTCAAGAAGATCACCCACAAGGGTGGCGGGGTGGTGCTACTGGACGGCACGCTGATCCGCACCCGGCGGCGCACCGGCAAAGAGAACCGGAAGAACCACTCCGGCAAGAGCAAATGCCATGGCCTGCTCGTGATCGCGCCCACCGACGATCGCGGCCGACTGCTCTGGGTCTCGGCGGCCCGGGGCGAGGTGTCCGGGACTGCGGCCTCTTCTCTGATCGAGTGCATGACCGCTATGAGCGCAGGTTGAAGAACCTTCCGCTCGCTGAGCAGCGCTTCGTAACCCGGTTGGAGGTCCGACGTTAACCGTGCCGCCCTGAAAAACGTCCTGGCCCTGCCCCGAATCGCAGGTCTACGGGCGAGCCGGATTCGACCTGCTCCGAAAACTGATCCTGCTTCAGTGACACGCCCGCCCCCTTCGACGACCGGTCTACCGTTGAGCCGTGACATGGAACGAAGCTGAGTATCTCGACTGCCTGCGGTCCGAACGGCGTGGCTACGCATGGGTGATGCGGCATTACGGCGGGCTGGCGCCGAAGGAGGCCAGTGAAAGCGCACTGGAGCGCTACCCGTACGAACCGGCTGAGGCACCGTACCGAGGGTTGATCTTTCATGACGAGGCGTGGCACTGGGCAATGCTGGCGATCCATGGTGATCGGTACGTAGCGGAACACCCCGAGCTGGCACAGCCTTCACCTGACTACCGAGCCCTTGAGTAACCAACCAGCGAGCGCATTCGAACACCGGATCAGGCACACATTCCGTGAGGACGATCAACGGGGTTCGGTCTCGATGACGCAACCTCATCTGGGGCGGTGGTTGAAGTAGGGCTGGGTCATCGGAGCGGTCCTTGTTCGTCGATGAACACGGTGGGCGTGGACAGGAACACATCGGCGTTCACCGGGCCGTAGGCGATGTTGAAGGTGTCCAGCCAGTACGACCAGCCGCGGATCCCCAGGGCACTGCTGAAGCGGTAGTTGAGCTGCCAGCGCGCCCACTGGCCGGGGGCGAGCCGTACTGCCGGGGGTCGTCGCGGCCTGGGCGGCAGGGCAAACAGGGGCTGGACTCGGGGAAAGACACGCAGTCGCCCCTCGGCTTCCCGGAGCTGCACATCGACTTTGCCGCGGTCTTCCTGGGTGCTAAAGGGCTCGAAGCCGTCACGCTCATGCATGCGAATCACGTGTGCGGTGGTGGCGGTATCGGCAGGCGGGAGAGCGAAGCCGATCGGCGCCGCGTTCCTGCGCGAGGCGGCCTCCCCTCCCCGAGACTCCTTCGTCCAGGATGTCCGTATCCACTGGACGGTGATCTCCATGGCGTACCCCCCGCCGGGACGTCGAGGGACTCACCCTATGTCTCAAGAATCACCGCACCTGTCCGGAGATTACTGGCCGTGCCGGCGGGCAGGCGGCGGTGAAGTAGGCCGGCCGCGCGCGGTGCGTCGTGGCGCCTGCACAGGACCTCCTGGAGGAGACTGGGCCACCTGGCCTGCCGCTGCCGACTGCGGAGCAGGCGGCCGAAGCGGACCTGATCAGTGCGGGCGGCGCTGTGGCGGCATGATCCAGAGCAACCGGTCGCCTTGGTGTACGAGTTGGCAGCCGGCTGCGATCTCTCCGTGTACAAGATCCTCGACGCTGCGGGGGCACGGATGTCAAGGACAGTCATGGCATTCTCACGCGACGGCTCGTTCGCGGGACGGACGTCGGCGCAGGTCCGTGTGGGTGAGGGAGTGGCCGGATTCCTCGGCGAGGGTGAGCAGTTGCTCGACCGCGTCGAGCTTGCGCCCGTCGGTGAGGTGCTGAGGGACCCATTCCATGCGGGCGTTGTCGGGCCGCGGCGCGTTCTTGCGGTAACGGCCGGTGAGCAGGCCCATGGCCAGCGGGCTCCAGACCAGAACGCCCAAGCCGTAGCGGCGGCAGACGGGCAGGATCTCCCGCTCGATGCCGCGGTTGAGGAGGGAGTAGGTGGGCTGCTCGGTGCGCAGCCGGTGCAGGCCGCGCTGCTGGGACACCCACTGGGCTTCGACGATTTCCGAGGCCGGCAGGTTGGAGGAGCCGATCGCCCTGACCTTCCCGGCCCTCACGAGATCGGTGAGCGCGGAGAGGGTCTCCTCGATGTCCGTGTGCGGGTCGGGGTGGTGGAGTTGGTAGAGGTCGGTGTGGTCGGTCCGCAGCCGCTTCAGCGAACCCTCGACCGCTTGGACGATCCAGTGCCGGGAACTGCCGCCGCGGTTGGGGCCCTCGCCCATCGGTCCGTTGAACTTGGTAGCCAGCACGACCTCGTCGCGCTGTCCCTTGAGGGCCTTTCCGACGATCTCCTCGGTCTCGCTGCAGCCGTAGACATCGGCGGTGTCGACGAAATTGATTTCCTCGTCCAGCGCCCGGTGAATCATGCGCACGCAGTCGCCGTGATCCGGATTGCCCATCGTGCCGAACACCATGGTGCCCAGGCAGTAGGCACTGACTTCGATGCCGGTCCGTCCCAGCTTCCACATCCTCACGGTGCCCCGTTTCCTTCCGCTGCCGTACGTGTTCGGTGCCCGCCGTCGTCCGGGCCGCCCGTGCGGCGGCAGCCCGGACGACGGCGGGCATGTCAGGTCCGTCGATGGGTTCAGCCGTTGTACGGAGCGGTGACGTCCAGGACCCAGGTGACGCCGAAGCGGTCGGTGAGCATGCCGTACAACGGCGCCCACTGCGCGGGTTCCAGCGGACGTACGACGGTCGAGCCCTCGGCGAGCCTGCTCCACAGGGCGCTGATCTCGTCGGCGTCGTCGCCCCGCACGGAGACGAAGAACGGGTTGTCGCCCTGGCTCCAGGGCAGCGCCGAGGGCACGTCGTACGCCATGACGTGGAAGCCGTTGTCGCCGGCCACCTCGCCCCACATCACCCAGTCCGCCTCGCTCTCGTTCTGGACGGCGCCCGCGTCCTTGTAGGTGACGGCGACGGTACGTCCGCCGAAGACGGACTGGTAGAAGTCCAGCGCCTCCCGTGCGGCGCCCCGGAAGTTCAGGTGGGTGGTGGTCGTGACGGACATGGGTCGCTCCCTGCTTCGGTGTGGTGAATACGCCGCGACCAGGAGCGATGCCTAGCGATGCCCAGCTATCCCTCCCGAACGGCGCGTACGCCACGATGACAGTGGTAGAGGACAGGTTGTGTCCGGTACTCCAGAGAGCATGGGGGCATGCATAAGACGTCCGCCCGGCTGCTCTCGCTGCTCTCGCTCCTTCAAACGCCCCGTGCCTGGTCCGGCGATGATCTCGCCGAGCGTCTCGGCATCACCTCCCGCACGGTGCGCCGTGACATCGACCGCCTGCGCGAACTCGACTACCCGATCACCACCGTCAAAGGACCGGCCGGCGGCTACCGCCTGGAGGCCGGCACTCACCTGCCGCCCATGCTGTTCGACGACGAGCAGGCCGTCGCCCTGGCCGTCGCGCTGCGGACCGCGGCCGCCGGTACCACCGTCGCCGAAGACGCTTCCCGCGCGCTGGCCACCCTCAGCCAGGTCCTGCCGCCCCGCCTGCGCCACCGCATCGACCTGTTGCGCATCACCGCGGTCCAACCGCCCGCGGCGGCCGGCGACACCCCTCAGGTCGACGCTCAGGTCCTGATGGACCTGAGCCGCGCCATCCACGCCCGCGAGGAACTGCGCTTCGACTACGCCCCGGGTCCAGGCACCTCGGCCGATGACGCCCGCCGCGTACAACCCCACCACCTGGTGACCTGGCGTCATCGCTGGTACCTGGTGGCCTGGGACCTGCACCGCGAGGACTGGCGTACCTTCCGCGTCGACCGCGTCCGGCCCCGCACACCCACCGGCCCCCGCTTCGCCCCGCGCGACCTCCCCGGTGGCACCGTCGCCACCTTCGTCACCAGCCGATTCCGCGGCAACGACGGCACGACCACCGACTGGCCCTGCCGAGGCGAAGTCATCCTCCACCTTCCGGCCGCCGATGTCGCGCCCTTCGCCGAGGACGGAATCGTCGTGGAACTCGGTCCCCACCACTGCCGGCTCATCCTCGGATCCTGGTCATGGACCGGACTCGCCGCCGCCATCGGCCGCTTCGACACCGATATCGAGGTCATCGGCCCGCCCCAACTGGCCACCGCGTTCGGGAACCTCGCCGCCCGCTACGCCCACGCCGCCCGCACCACCCAACCTGGGACCGTCCCGGCACGGTGAGAACGGAGGGGGAACAGGAGGGGGAACGGGAGCGGAGGAAATCTGATGTTGCTCCATCAGCCGCCCGGCTAGGGTCTCAGGCTGATGATGCATGAGAACGAAGTCGCGACCGATGTCGCGTTGGTGCGGCAGCTCCTCACACACCAGTTTCCGCGATGGGCGGATATGCCCATCAGGGCGGTGCGCTCGGCAGGCACCGACAACGCGATCTATCGGCTCGGGGACGAGATGGCGGTCCGCCTGCCCCGGATCGAGGGTGCGGTCGGGCAGGTGGAATTCGAACAGGGCTGGCTGCCACGGCTGGCCCCCTTCCTGCCTGCCGCCGTGCCGGAACCGATGGTCGTGGGCCGGCCCGGAAACGGGTATCCCTTCCCCTGGGCGATCAGCCGCTGGATCGATGGCTCGCACCCGGCGGATGAGGAGCGCGACGACCACCGGTTCGCCAGGGACCTCGGCGATTTCGTCGCAGCGCTGCGCGGGGCCGACACCACCGGGGCGCGACAGGGCTACCGGGCCGTGTCTCTGCGCACCCGCGATGCCTCCGTACGGGAGTGGACCGTCAAGGCCGCGGACGTCATCGACGCTCCCGCTGTCCTCGCCGCCTGGGAGCGCGCCCTCGACCAGCCGGAGTGGGACGGGCCGCCCCTGTGGACGCACGGCGATCTCATCCCCGGCAACATCCTGGTCAGCGCTGGTCAACTCCGCGCAGTGATCGACTTCGGCACCGCGGGCGTGGGCGACCCGTCCTGCGATGCCGTCGCGGCGTGGGCACTGCTCAGCACGGAGACGCGGCAGACCTTCCGCGCGGCAGGGGGGTTCGACGACGCGGCCTGGGCCCGCGGACGAGGCTGGGCACTCACCTTCGTCAGCGGGATCGACTACTACCGCCACACCAACCCCGCCATGGCGGAACTGGGGCGCCGCGCCATCACCGAGGTCCTCGCAGATTGACGTTCCTCCTCGGGCTCCAGCGGCAGTGTCAGCGGCTCCTCCCCCGGCGAGCCACCGCTCCGGCCCTTCCGCCGGCCAGCCGATTCGGTGAAGTCGTAGGTGCAGTAGAAGTAGTGGAAGTAGGAGCTTTCCTCGTGGACGGGTCGGCCGGTGATCAGGTCGTTCTCGGGGGTCAGCGGCATCACAGGGCGTCGCGCCGCGCGCCCGGCCGTACCAGGCCGAGTTCGTACGCCAGGATCACCGCCTGCGCACGGTCCCTGAGCCGCATCTTCGCGAACAGCCGGTTGATATGGGTCTTGACCGTGTGGTCCGAGATGGTGAGCCGGTCGGCGATCTCGGCGTTGGACAGACCGCGCGCGATCAGTACGAGCACCTCGGCCTCGCGCGCGGTCAGCCCGTCCAGTGTGCGTACGGGCAGGACCGACTCCCGCTGTCGCGCGAACTCCGCGATCAGCCGCTTGGTGACCTCGGGCGCGAGCAGCGCGTCGCCCCTGGCCACGACCCGTACGGCGTGCAGCAGTTCGGGAAAGGTCGCGTCCTTGAGGAGGAAGCCGCCCACTCCGGCCGCGAGCGCGTCGTACACGTACTCGTCGAGATCGAAGGTGGTCAGGATCAGCACCTTCGTCGATCCACCGGACGCGGCGAGGATCTCGCGGGCCGCCTCGATGCCGTTCTTGTGGGGCATCCGGATGTCGAGCAGCGCCAGATCGGGCCGGTGCTCGGCGGCGGCACGGACCGCCTGGACGCCGTCCTGCGCTTCGGCCACCACCGCTATGTCGTCCTGCGTGGCGAGCAGATTGACGAAGCCGGTCCGTACGACCGCCTGGTCGTCGGCCACGATCGCCCTGATCACCAAGGGAGTTCAGCCTCCACGAGAAAGCCGCCGTCAGGACCGGGACCGGCGGTGAACCGTCCGCCCAACAGATCGGCCCGCTCCCGCATCCCCGCCAGACCGTGCCCCCAGGGCCGGTCGGCGGCGGGCCCGGGGCCGTCGTCGCCGACGCGAATGGCCAGCCGGTCGGCGAGATAGCCGATCTCCACCAGCGTACGGGCGCCGGGGGCATGCCGGCGGGCGTTGGTCAGCGCCTCCTGCACGATGCGGTACGCCGACAGCTCCCACGAGGCGGGCAGTTCGCTCCGTACACCTGCGGCGCCCCGCTCCCCGGTGAACCGCAGCTCCGCCTCGCCGCCCACCGTGCGGTGCTGCTCCAGCAGTTCGTCCAGTGCGTCGAGCGTCGGCGGCGGAGCGGTCGCGGCCTTCTCGTCGGGACGGGTACGCAGCACGCCGAGCAGACGCCGCAGTTCGGCCATCGAGGAGCGTGCGGTCCCGGCGATGTCCTGGAACGCGGTCCGGGCCTGGGGGGAGAGCCCGGGGGTGGTGTACGCCGCGCTCTCCGCCTGCACCGCGATCATCGAGACCGAGTGGGAGACGACGTCGTGCAGTTCGCGGGCGATCGCCGCGCGCTCGGCCTCCGCCGCCCGGCGGCGCTCCATGGCGAGCAGCCGTTCCTGCGCGGCGCTCCGTTCGCGCCGGGTCTCCT
This sequence comes from Streptomyces sp. NPDC087310, assembly GCF_044744405.1. Taxonomy (NCBI): domain Bacteria; kingdom Bacillati; phylum Actinomycetota; class Actinomycetes; order Kitasatosporales; family Streptomycetaceae; genus Streptomyces; species Streptomyces sp. NPDC087310. Next base: position 13,416 of record NZ_JBIUYF010000001.1, read on the forward strand.
CACGCGCGCGTACGGCGTCCCCGGTGCTGACGGCGCCCAGGACCACGGCGGTCAGGACGAAGGTCTCGGCGAACCATCCGAGGGAGAACGAGTCGCCGCGTTGCAGCGAGGGGATGAGGTCCCGGGCCGTGCGCTGCCACGTACTGATGTGCACCAGATTCGCCGCCAGGGCCCCGAGAAAACCACCGCCGACGAGCAGCGCGGGGTGCTGTACCCGCTGCCGACCCAGGGTGAAGCAGCCGATCAGCCCGGCCGCGGCCGCTGTGGCGTAGAGACTGGACGAGGGACTGGCGGTGAAGCTGATCAGGACCGACGCCACCGTCAGGAACGATACCGCGGGCAGGGTCCGGCGCCACATCAGGGACGCGGTCGAGACCAGCACCCCCGCCGCGACCATGGGCCCGGCCGGCAGCCGCCACAGCTCCGCCGCCGCGCAGCCGGTCAGCAGGGCTCCGGTGACCCAGGGATACGCGAGGGAGCCTGCCGTACGGCGCAGTCGTGCCCGCAGGGTCCTGATTCGGTCGTTCATACCCCCGATTCTTCGGCATCCCGGCCGGTGGCCGCGTCGGAGTACGGGTTGATACCCGGCCCGGATCTCGTACCACGGGGTGACTCCCAGGACCGGAGCCACGGTTGACGTGCCGGCTCGTCCCCGCTTCCTAGCCTCGTGACCACGCCAGGAAAGGGGGTTTCGTGCGGGAGCAACGGATGCCGCGACGGGCGCGCCACCGGGTGTTCGGCTGGGCGGCGTGCGCGGTCGTCGCGCTGGTCTTCGGTGTTGTGTCCGGTCCCGCTCCACACCGGGTGTGGGGAGGCATCGCCGCGGTCGGTTACGGGGCGGCGGCGCTGGTGGCCGCGCGGCCGGGCGGCGGGGCACGCGGGTCCGCGGTCGTGGCGGTGACGGGCGCGGTGGCGCTGCCGCTGCTGCTGCTGCTCGTCGCCATGGGCCGGGGGCAACTGGAGGTCGACGTGGTGGAGCGCTCCGGGGAACTGCTGCTGCGCACCGGCAGCCCCTATCTGCCGGAGCCCGCGGAACTCGCCGACCACAACCCGTATCTGCCCGGCATGGCGGTCTTCGGCGCGCTCCCGGGCGATGCGCGCTGGTGGCTCGCCGCGTGTTTTCTCGGCGCCCTGGGGTTCGCCGTACGGCGGAGCGCGCCCGTGCTCCTGATCGCCGCGTGTCCGCTGGTGGCGCTGCCGCTCGCGGTCGGCGGAGTCGATCTGCCGGTTGCCGGGCTGATGTGCCTGGGACTGACGCTCGCCGGGCGGGGCGCGCAGGGCTGCTGCTCGGCGCCGCGGCCGCGCTCAAGTGGACGGCCTGGCCCGCGCTGCCGGTGGCCGTCGCACTGCTCGCCGTGTGCTCCGGACGGCGGCCCGCACTGCGTTGCGGGGCACTGGCGCTCGCGGCCGGGATGGCGGCCGTGGCTCCGGTCGCGCTCGCCGACTTCGTGGGCTTCCACCGCAATGTCATCGCCTTCCCGCTCGGTCTCACCGCGACCCCGCCCCCCGCGGCCACCCCGTTCCCCGGCCGGCTGCTCGCCGACCATGTGCCGGGCGGCGCGCTGGTCGCCTCCGTGCTGCTCACGGTCGCCGCCGTACTGCTGGCCGGCTCACTTCTCGTACGCCCGCCCCGCACCGTCGCTGCGGCGGCCCGGCGGCCGGCGCTCGGGCTCACCGTGGCCATCGCGCTCATACCGGCCAGCCGGTTCGGCTATCTCGTCCATCCGCTGGTGCTGCTGGCCTGCACGGCCCGGCCGGCACCGCGCGGCCCGCTTTCCCCAGGAGGGACCCCGTGCCCCGAACTCTCGTCGTCACCAATGACTTTCCGCCCCGGCAAGGAGGTATCGAAACCTTCGTCCGGGCCATGACGGACCGCTTTCCCCCGGACGGGGTGGTCGTGTTCACCTCGTCCGAACGCGGGGCCGCCGGCCAGGACGCCGCGCTGCCCTACCCCGTCGTCCGGGACCGCGCCACCACCCTCCTGCCGACTCCCCGCGCCACCTCCCGCGCGGTGGAACTCGCCCGCAGGTACGGCTGCGACCGGGTGTGGTTCGGGGCCGCGGCCCCACTGGGCCTGATGGCGGCCCGGCTGCGGCGGGAGGCCGGGATACGGCGGCTGGTCGCCACCACGCACGGCCACGAGGTGTGGTGGGCCCGTACGCCCGGCGCGCGCGGGCTGTTGCGGCGGATCGGGACGGGTGTCGACACCATGACCTGCCTCGGGCCGAGCACCCACGCGCCGATCGCCGCCGCGCTCGGCGCCAAGGGACACGGAACGCCAGGGACCGCACGGCTGGAACGGCTCGTTCCGGGCGTCGACACCGACGCGTTCCGGCCCCGCGACGGCGGCGGAACGGTCCGGGAGGCGTACGGGCTCGGCGACCGGCCCGTCATCCTGTGTGCCGCCCGGCTCGTCACCCGCAAGGGGCAGGACGCGCTGATCCGCGCCCTGCCCCGGGTACGCGCCGTCGTCCCGGACGCGACGCTGCTGCTCGTCGGCGCGGGACCGTACGAGCGCGGGCTGCGTCGGCTCGCCGCCGCGCGCGGCGTGCAGCGCGAGGTCGTCTTCGCCGGCGGACATCCGCACGCCGCGATGCCGCCGTTCTTCGCCGCCGCCGATGTCTTCGCGATGCCCTGCCGTACCCGCAGGGGCGGCCTGGAGGTGGAGGGGCTCGGCATCGTCTACTTGGAGGCCGCGGCGGCCGGACTGCCCGTTCTGGCGGGCGACTCGGGCGGCGCGCCCGACGCCGTACGCGACGGGGAGACGGGACATGTCGTGGACGGCCGCCGCACCGACGAGATCGCGCACCGGCTCGTGGCACTGCTCCGCGACCGCGAGGCGGCCCGTGAGATGGGGCGTAAAGGGCGCGACTGGGTGCGTACGGAATGGAACTGGGACCGTTCCTACGAGCGGCTGACCGCGCTGCTCGCCTAGGCGCTGTCCGGTCGATCATGTGCTGGATCTGTGTCACAGGCTGACCTGGGTACTGGTGGGCCAACATCGGACCAGGTGCCGGGTGAGAAGGACTGGCTCCTTCGGCGCCCAGGGGGCATGAACTATCAGGTCAACGAGAGATAGGCCCTCACTCAAAAGAGTCAGCTAGCTTCTTATTTGCGGGGCTGGGCAATACCCTCCTGATCATGCAAAAGGTCACTCCTCTCTATGTTGCGGAATCCGTCGGCACTGGTGGACGCGACGGCAACGCCAAGTCCAGCGACGGCATGCTGGAGGTGAAACTCTCCACGCCGAAGGAACTCGGCGGAATGGGGGGTGAAGGCACGAACCCGGAACAAATGTTCGGCACTGCCTACGCGAATGACTTCCTCGGTTCGCTGAAGTTCGTCGCGGCACAGGAAAGGAAGTCCGTTGCCGCCAACGCGTCGATCACGGCAAAGGTCGGGATCGGGCAGATTCCCAGCGGCTTCGGCCTGGACGTCGATCTCCACGTGAATCTGCCTGGGCTCTCGCAGGCGGACGCTGAGGAACTCGTGGAGAAGGCGCACAAGGTTAGCCCGTACTCCAACGCCACCCGCGGCAACGTGGATGTGCGGCTTCACGTGACCGTGTGACGGTCCTGGCCGAGCGGTTAGGAGCTGTCCGGGCGAACACGGAAGCCTCCTCGCAGCCTCTGGTCTGGCGCTGGCGGCGGATGCTTCGGTGAGTTGAACGCGGTCACGTACGAAGCCAGATGACGAGTGATGCTGCGGCGACGGTGCCGAGGAAGACGTAGCCGCGCTTGTCGTAACGGGTGGCCACTGCGCGGTGGTTCTTCAGCTTGTTGATGGCCCGCTCCACAGTGTTGCGCTTCTTGTACCGATCTTGGTCGAAGCCCGGTGGCCGCCCGCCGCGCGATCCTCTGCGCCGGCGGGCGGCCTGGCTGTCGGCCTTCTCCGGGATGATGTGCCGGATGCTGCGCTGCCGCAGGTACTGACGGCAGGGCCCGTTGCTGTATGCCTTGTCGGCTGCGACGCTGTCCGGCTTGTTGCGGGGCCGACCAACCCTCTGGCGGGGAACCCGGATCTTCTCTAGTACCGGCACGACTGGGTGCAGTCGGCCCGCTGCCCCGGCGTGATGATCAGAGACAGCGGGCGGCAGCGGCCGTCGGCGCTCAGATGGATCTTGCTGGTGAAGCCTCCCCGCGAGCGGCCCAGGCCCTCACCTCCCGCACCACCTCCACCAGCCGGGCGACCAGGCTCTGCCACGGCCATTCGGCCTGGTGTTCCACGGCCCAGCCCCCCTTTGGCTTGCCCTGGGCGGGCGGTGGAGCGGTCCGGGCGCCAGCCGCGTGCTGGTGGGCGCGCACGCTGGTGGAGTCCACCGACACATCCCGGTCGATCTCTCCGGCCGCGTCGGCCGCGGCTTGGACCTGCTGCAGCAGACGTTCCCAGGTACCATCCGCCGACCACAGGCGATGGCGCTCGTAGACGGTCTTCCAGGGCCCGAACCGCTCCGGGAGATCACGCCAGTGCACCGCGGTCCGCACCCGGTACAGAATCCCGTCGATCACCTGACGATGGTCACGCCACCGCCCGCACCGACCGTTGCTCACCGGCAAGAACGGCCGCAGCCGCTCCCATTCGGCACCCGACAGGTCACCACGCCGATCCCCACCCATACCCAAGACAACGACCGGATGAGCAGCCAGTCACATGATCGCCCGGACAGCTCCTAGGGCGTGTTGCGAAGTGGCATCGTCAGTCGCCGTTGGGGACGAGGTATCGGTGAGCTTTGCGCTCGGCTTGAGCAGTGCGGTCAGAGCACGGATTTCGTGCACCGCCTCGGCTTCCTCCGCGGCTGAGCCGTCCGCCTGAAGCTCAAGCGGCTGGTCGAGCGCGGGATTCTGGTCGAGACCGAACAGGGGTTGTTCACCCAGCCGCGGCCACAGCCGCCTTCACGGATCCTGAAGGGTGGAGAACTCCACGATCCACAGGGGCCGTGTTCTCCCGCTTCCAGGGCCCACCACCGACACCAACCAACAAGCTGGGACGAGCCGCGCAAACACCGGGGCCGTGGAGGGTGGAGCGCCTTGCGCGACGAGTTCGGCGACGCTCATCGCCCTCAGAGCGGACCAGGTGGAGTCGACGTACTGCGATGCCGGCCATCTGAGTCGGTTAGGAGCGCGGATGCCGGTCCTCACACCTGCTTCCGCCCAGTCTCAATCGTCTTCGGTGAGGAAGTCGGTCAACGCGGCAGCGACGGCATCGGGCTGTTCATCGGGGATGAAGTGTCCTGCGTCGGGCACGACGATCCCGGTGGCGTGGTCGGCCCACGGCCTGATGGAAGCTGCCATGTCGGGGATGGAGCCGTGGCTGCTGGAGATCCCAAGAACCGGGACAGTCAGGTGCTGTTGTTCCAGCGCTTCGTGGTTCTTCCGCGCCGACTCGGCGGCGTCCCGGTAGTAGGCCAGGGATGCACGGAGACCACCGCCGGCGGCCACGGACGCGGCGTATTGCTCAATCTCGGCGTCGTCGAAGGTGTCGGAGGAGAGGGCCTTGACCTTCAGGAACCAGCCGACGTACTCCCGTTCACGGCCGGCGAGCAGTGTCTCGGGCAGGTCGGGCACGAGGTGGAAGGCGAAGTGCCAGGTCTTCCACGCCTGCTCGGGGTCGGTCGGAATGGCGTCAGGAAGTGTGATGCCCGGAATGCCGGCGTCGAGCAGTGCCAGGCCACGCAACTGGCTCTGGTACTTCAAGGCGAGGGAAAAAGCGACCCACGCGCCTATGTCGTGGGCGACCAGCCAGTAGGTCAAGACTCCGAGCACCTTGACCGCGGCGTGGACGTGCGCAGCGGCCGTGTGCGTGTCGTAACTGATGTCCGGGCGTTCGGAGTGGCCCTGGCCCGGCAAATCAATCGCGATGACGTGGAACCGGTCGGCCAGGTTCGGCATCACCTTGCGCCATGCCCACCAGGTCTGCGGGAACCCGGCGAGCAGCACGACGGCTGGACCGTCCGGCTGACCGCCCTCAACCGCGTGAAGCCGGATGCCGTCCGCGTCGACCCAACGGTGGGCGAAACCGGCCAGGTCGGGCAGCGCCAGGTCGCGGACCGGGTTGCCGGAGACGCTGGGGGCGCTTGCGGGGTCATTCATGATTCTCCTCCACTGGTGTGAGGTGTGTCGACGGTCTGCTGAAGGTGTCAGGTGTGCTGATTGGTTCGGTGCGTCGGCCGAGGGTGAGGCCCACGAGCTCGGTGGACACGACGAGAGCGGCGAGCATGGTGCTGGAGACCCGTGTCCCGACGGCCTGATCGGCGAAACCGAGCGGCGGGACCGGGACGACGGGCACGCCGCTGTCGATGAACGACCGCACCCGGCTTGCTCCGTCGGGAAAGACCGGGCGGCGGATACGACGCTGCCAGCACGCCGTTCGGTCTGCGTTCCCGTCTGCGGTCTCGGGGATGACCGGCCAGGAGACGCCGGCGACGGCGCACGTCGCCAGACAGCAGGTCTGCGGGGTATCCGGCCATGATCATGCCTTCACCCTAACCCATCTTGAACTGATCAGTTCATGATGAGATGATGGTCTCCACCAAGAAGGCAGAGCAGGAGGGAGGCGCGGCATGGCGGGCAAGAAGCAGTTCGACGTCGCCACGGCGCTCGATGCCGCGATGATCCAGTTCTGGCGGGCCGGCTACGCGGACACGTCGGTGGACGACCTGTCCCGGGCGACCGGACTCAACCGCAGCTCCATCTACTCCTCCCTCGGCGACAAGGACACGCTCTTCATACGCTGCCTGGAGCGCTACGCCACGCGTTACGGAGACAAGTACGACGCCGCGTTGTCCTGCGCCGCCGACCGGCCCCTGGCAGCCGCGCGGGGCTTCTTCGACATCACCCTGGAACGCATCGCGGACCCCGGTCTGCCCGACGGATGCCTGGTGGCCCAAACTGTCATGGCGACCCCAGTGCTGAGCGCGAGCGTCGCGGCGCGCGCACGGGAGGCGATCGGCTCCCAGCACACCCGGCTACGCGCCGCACTGAAGGCCGGCCGACTGCACGACGAGGCGGCCGAGTCCTTCGCGACCCACCTTGCGGCCGTGAACCAGTCCCTCGCCGTCATGAGCAGAGCCGGAACGAGCACGGAGCGGCTGCACGCCATCGTCAACGTAACCCTCGACGCACTTGCGCAGACTCTCGGCGCGAGCGACTGAGATCTGTCCGGCAAGGCGGACTTCGCCGTCTGCCTGAACAGCACCCGCCGTGTGTCAGGGTGCGCGTCAGGGCCCCAGCGTTTGCGCGGCTCGTCCCAGTTTGTTGGTTGGTGTCGGTGGTGGGCCCTGGAGGCATGCGAACACGGCCCCTGCGGATCGTGGAGTTCTCCACCCTTCAAGATCCGTGAAGGTTGGCATCGAGGTCGAGGTCGAGGAGCACAACCCGGCGCAGACCGGGTTCGTTCCCCAGGCCAAGGGGTGGATCGTGGAGCTGGTACGTGACTACGAGCGCCAGCTCCACACCGCCGAATCGCGGGCGTACTGGGCGATGACCGCGATGATATGGCGCCGGCTGACCGGGGCCGCCGCACCGATGCCGGACCATCCGGCCCACCAGCAGATCCTGGCGGTATTCGCCACGGCCGACGCCCCGCCGAGCGCCCGGCAGGTGTGCAAGGCGATGGACCTTACCGTCGCACCCAACAAGATCAACAACACCCGCCTGAAACTCAGCAGTTTGTCGAACGCGGGATCCTGACCGAGACCGTCCACCGGCAACCAGTCCGCTTGCCTCGGCGGAAGGTCGGCTGCCGTCGGCCGTTATGCGCGGCCGCGGGGAGTGAGGAGTACGGGCAGGTCCGTGACGACGGCCAAGCCGATCGCCAGTACCGCGAAGAACAGACCGACGGTGCCTGTGGTGCCCACCCGTGAGAGGGAAAGGGGTACGCGGAATGTGTGCGGCCTTGGTGGCGGTTCAGGCGGTCGAGGTGATCGCTTGGGTGACGGCCGTGATCGCCGGGGTGGGGTGGCCGCAGAGGCGTGCCACGAGCACCCGGCGCATCTCGGGGGGTGCGCCGTCGACGCGCAGCACGCTCACGCCGGGCAGCAGCATGGGTGAGAGCCCGGACGGCACCGTGGTCACGCCGAAGCCGCCGGCGACCAACTGGAGCTTCGTCAGCCAGTCGCGCGCGGAGTGGATGACGCGCGGCCGTCCGGGCAGGCCGGGCCAGACGCCGAGCAGCGGCTCGGAGTTCGACGACGGGGTGGCGATCCATGCGGCGTCGACCAGTTCGTCGACGTGCACGGTGGTGCGTCCGGCGAAGTCTCCGGTCGAAGACACGGCCACGACCAGTTCGGTGTCCGCGACGGTCTCGAAGTGCAGGCGCGGCGACTCGCTGTCGAAGGGCCGGTGGGGTGGGCGGGATGTCAGCACTGCGAGGTCGAGCGAGCCCGCGCGCAACGCCCGGATCAGGGAGGGCGTGGTGCCCTCGCGGGTGGTGACCGTGATCTGCGGGTCGGCCTTCGCGAGGTGTGCGAGTGCGGCGGGCAGGATCGCCGCGCCCGCGCTCAGGACTGCCCCGAGCCGCACCAGTTCGGTCCGCGGGACGGTGCCGGTGAGTTCATGCTCGGCCGCTGCGAGCGAGGCGAGGATCGTGTGGGCGTGCCGCAGCAGGGTCAAGCCGGAGGGAGTGAGCCGTACCCCGTCCGGGCGGCGTTCGAAGAGGGTGGTGCCGGCGCTGTGTTCGAGGGCGGCGGCCTGGCGTGAGACGGCCGACTGTGTGTAGCCGAGTCGGGCAGCCGCCGCGGTGAAGCTGCCGGACTCGGCGATCTGCCGCAGGACCCGCAGTCCCGTGCTGGAGATGTCCATGCGGCATACGCATACCACGCATGCCAGATCGTCGCTTCCCGCATGCCCACCCAGCTCCTAGTGTCGATCCCACAAGCACGGACGAACACGGACGAACACGGAGGTCATCACATGCGAGCAGCAGTTCTGACGCAGTTCGGCGCCCCACTCGCGGTACGGGAGGTTCCCGACCCCGAGGCCGGTGGTGGCGAGGTGGTGGTCGAGGTCCTCGCCGCCGGCGTGGCTCCGTACGCGGCCGAAGTCTTCAGCGGCAAGCGGAAGTACCCCCTTGTCCCTCCTGTCGTGCCCGGTGTCGGCGGCGTGGGGCGGATCGTCCACGTCGGCCCTGACGCCACCCGGCTGCGCGTCGGCGACCTGGTGTGGTGCGACTCGACGGTGCGCTCGCGGGACGACGCCCTGACGCCCGACATCACGCTCCAGGGCTGGAGCTCGCGCGGCGAGGGCGGCGCGCGGCTCGCCGAGTACATGCACGACGGTTCGTTCGCCGAGCTCATGCGGGTCCCGACGGAGAACGTCTTCCCGCTGCCCACCGTGGCAGGGGACGACCCGGCCCGCTGGGCCGCACTCACCGTGCACGCCATCTCCTACGGCGGGCTGCTGGCAGGCGGGCTCGCAGCCGGCGAGACGCTGCTCGTCAGCGGGGCCACCGGCAACCTCGGCAGCAGCGCGGTCGCGGTCGCACTCGCGATGGGAGCGGGCCGCGTGGTCGCCCCTGGCCGCAACCAGGCCGCGCTCGACCTCCTCGCCGACCGGTTCGGTCCGTATCTGCGCCCGGTCCCGCTGACCGGCGACGAGGCCATCGACCGCGCGGCGATGTCCGCGGCGGCCGACGGCCCGATCGACATGGTGATCGACCTGCTCCCGCCGAGCGCGCCCAGCTCGGCCTCGCGCGCTGCGGCCATGACCGTGCGCGAGTACGGCCGGGTCGTTCTCATGGGCGGCGTCGGCATGCTCGGTGGCGACGACCTCGCACTCCCGTACCCATGGATCATGCGCAACTCGATCACCGTACGCGGGCAGTGGATGTACCCGCGCACAGCCAATGTCGGCATCATCCGGCTCCTCACCTCGGGCACTCTGGATCTCGCCCCCGAACGAGTCCGGTCGTTCAGCCTCGATGCCGTCAACGACGCCATCGCGTACGCCGCCGCGCACGGTGGCCCCTTCGACCGAACCAGCCTCACCCCGACGGCTGGCTGACAAGGCCCACTGATCCCCACCATCCGCACGACCGCCGTTCTTACGAGCACAGTCCGGGTCGGCTGTCACGGGTAGCTTGGGGTGACACCCGGACGAGTTCCTCAGCACCGCGGCTTGCGACCTGGTGACCGCGATCGACAGCCACGTCTGCGAGTCCTGCCGCCCGTCCTGACGGCAGGCCCGTCACTCCTGCTCCCCCGGGGCCGTCCACTCCAGCACGGTGGAGAAAGGGCAGGGAAATGTGTCAGCCGATGCTCTGCTGTTCGGCGCGGGCGAGGGTGGTGGCGGGGCGGTAAGCGTCTGCGCCCGTCTCGATGAGGTCGCCGCCGAAGGTCAGGCGATCGACGACAGCCGCGCGGAGGCGAGGGTGGTCAGGCGTTGCCGCCACTGCCCAGCTCGTCGTCGGCGAGGAGGTACAGACTGTCGTCGAACACGGTGAGGACCACCACGACCATCACGGCATGGGCCACCACGTACTCGATCAGCACCCCCGGCGCGACCTGGGCTTTCCGGTTGTCTTCGTGGGTACCGATGGGCGCGGTGGCCTTGTGGTACGGATCGCGGGCGAGAACCGCGAGGCCGCGGTCCAGAAGAATCCGCCGTTCAGGGGAGAGCTGCGCGACTACTTCCGCGCACTCAACCGTGTAGGTGACCCGAAACCCATCCATGGCCACAGCCTAGTGCTGTGACCGGAAAGGTTCACCGGGTTGCCGGACCTTGGCCCAGGTTCTGGAGGAAGGCGATCAGAGCGGCTGTGAGCTCGATGGGCGCGTCTTCCTGGACGAGATGGCCCGCACCTGCGATTGGGAGGGGCATCTCCGATACCCCGTAACCGGGCATGTCCCAGACGAACACCTGGTGACGGCGGGCGAGTGAGCGGGCGCCGGCCCGCCAGACGTACGAGGAGAAGGGTGTGCCGTACAGGAGTACGACCGGATCCTTGCCGGGTTGTCCGAGACTGCCCCAGCGGACGTCGCCCGAAATGATACGGAATGTCTCGGCCTGCTGCCATTCAGTCACGGGTGTCCTCGCCGTCGGACGGGCACCGGTCGACCACGGCTCCGCCCGCCTTCAGAACTGGTGGACCCTCACCAAGTTACGCACCGACCCCACCCACGCGGCCCGCCTCCTGTGCGCCTTGCTCGTTCTGACGAACCTCGAAGTCAACCGCTGACAGACGATCCACTCCGCAGGCTTCCGCCCACAACCAGGGCGAGCACCCCGGAGGACCGTCACACCACCCTGTTCACTTCCACTCGAAACCACAGCGCCTCATGGCGCAATCAAGATGCCCGGCAGCGTCGGGTGCTCAGCCGAGCGCACGTAACACCATCCGCATCAATGCCACGGCCCCTCGCCCGATCCACCCGAGCAGCCCTGTCTCCACGACCAACTCGGCGACATCCGCGGACGTTTCCGCCCGGTCCGCCCCCGAACGGCACCGGGAGCAGGACCGAGGCCAACGACGCTTTCGCTCACCGCACTTCCTACACATCGGCATGACCGCATTCTCACACTCCGCCGCAGCGCGGACGTCGGCTCGACGTAGCCCAGGGCCTCCGCGACGACCGGGGCGGGCATCTCCACCGAGCTGCTGGACGTCTACCATTCTCTGCGCTGCAGGTGCAGCGCACGGTGGTGCTGTCCGGGACGGTGCTGCTGTGCGTGGGAAGCGGCCCAGGCGCACTCGGCCCCTGACTCCTGGCCGAATACGGCAGTGGGGGCCTACGTGGCTCTGGTGCCCATGGTCATCGGCTACGTCTTGTCCGTTTGGAGCTTGGCGCGCCCTGTCTCGTCGGTTCCGAGCCTTGTGCAGCGGGAACGGATCGGTTGCGGCTGCCAGCTCGAAGGCCGACCGGACCAGGGACTCGTGGAGGATGTCTGGTCCCTGGTCATGGACCCGGAGTAGGGGGATGTCAATACCAGCGCTGGGGCGGGTACGCATGTCACACCTGCTTTTCCGGACATCGGCGACGGTCCCGCGGAGCTGGCAGCGCCTCCCGGACACCCTTCCACGTGATGTGGATGACTTTCATGAATTGCGCTGGGTCTCCTCCGTCCCCAGCCCGGCCTTCGGTGACTCGCCACCAGGTGCCGAAGAACAAGCAGGGTGCCGCAGCGGTGTGCCTGGCGGGTCGAGCGCGTATCCGTACCCGTGAACGCCACGGCTCTGCGCGTCCCATGGTCAGACACGGAGGTCCTTGGTGACGGTGGAAGCAGGGGTGGTCAGGACGGCGTCGAAGGCGTCGGTGACGGGGGTGTGCACATAGGTGCCCTGTAGTCGGATGCGGTCGGGGCGGTCGAAAGTCTCCGTGCGTGCCCTGCGGAGATCGGCGATGCCGAGTCCGAGGCCGGCGTCGGCGAAGGCGCCCTCGACGCTTCCGGGTTCGGGCGGTTCCAGCGTCGTGTCGCCGAGGGTGAAGCCGAAGGGCGCGTTCTCGTCGCGGTGCATGTCCGCGGTGTGGCCGGCGACGCTGGTCAGGCCGAGCGCGAAGTAGCCGTCGCCCAGTGCGCGCTGCAGTTGTTGTCCCATGGGGAACCCGGTGAGGCGTCCGTCGAAGGAGATGGGTGTCGTCTGGATGTGGGCGTTGTGGGCGACCAGGACGATACGGGTGCCGGGGTCGAGGCGTTCCAGGTGCCAGAGGACCGATCTGGCCATGTAGGCGTCCCGGGCCGAGGTGTCGGCGGTGAGGCCGTTGTCCGCGAACAGGCCGGCCATCGCGCGGAAGGTGTGGTCGCCGTGGCAGGCACCTTCGAGGCGGTGCAGGGCGAGGTCGTAGTCGTGCCGGTCGCCGTGGGTGGCGTACAGCGGTTCGAGGGAACGGAAGCGGACGAGTAGGCGCGCGAGGATCGCGGTGAGGGAGTTCTGTTCAGTGACGGGCAGGCGGGCCCAGGCGGGTGCGGCCACGGCTGCGGAGCCGCCTGCGAACGAAGCGGCGATCCGCATGGCCGTCTCGACCAGCGGCACGGTCTCGGGGTCGATACGGCGCAGGTAGTCGGCGACCGGGGCCAGGGAGGGCAGCAGGGAACCGCCCGCCGCCGGGATGTCGATGCCGGCGAAGCGCACCGGTGGTGAGGCGGTGCGGTTGTGCCGGCGGACCCATTGCAGGGGCTCGGTGAGCCCTACGGGTATCGCCGTGGCGAGGTGGGCCGTCAGGTCCTCATCTGTGCCCTCTCCCCGGGCCCAGGCGTCCAGGGGGAAACCTTCGCTGAAGCCGTACTCGAAGGCCAGGACGGTGAAGCCGCAGCGTTCGACGAGGAATCGCAGGAGGCGACGCCGCAGAAGTGCGAACTCTTCGATGAAGTGGGAGTGTTCGCCGATCGCGACGACGCGGGCGTCTCCGATGATGCCGCGCAGCGGTTCCAGGTCGTCGAGCGGCGCCTGGGGGTCGAGGTGGGCGAGCGGTACGGCGTGTGCCTGCAACCAGTTGGCGAACGGGGCGCTGGGTGAGGAACGGGGCATGCTGACGGCTCGATTCTCAGTGCGGGGAGGGGCCGGGGGCTGCGGCCTCCAGGGCGTCGACGGTGGCGGACATGATCGTGGGGAGACGTTCGGTGAGGTGTGGCAGGGGCCAGTTCCACCAGGCCAGTTCGAGGAGGCGGTCGTTGTCGGCGTCACTGTAACGGCGGCGCAGCAGCCGGGCGGGGTTGCCGCCGAGGATGCCGTGGTCGGAGATGTCGTCCACGACTACGGAGCCGGAGGCGATGATCGCTCCGTGCCCGATGCGGACGCCGGGCATCACCGTGGTCCGGTACCCGAACCAGACGTCGTTGCCCACCATGGTGTCACCCCGTCCGGGCAGGCCGGTGATGAGGTCGAAGTGGTCGCCCCAGGAACCGCCGTGATCGGGAAGGGAAACGTCGAGGGTCTGTCCATCCGGTGGTTGGCGCCGTTCACAATGAACCGCACGCTCTCGCCCAGCGCGCAGAACTTCCAGATGATGAGCCACCCCTCGGCACCGGCACGGCACGTGCCGTGCCGGTGAGGTGGCGGCACGACCGACCCCAGCGCGGCGCCGCCCGGACCGAGTCCATCAGGCCGTAGACGTCTGAACGCCCCCAGGGCGCGGGCGCCCTCATGGGCCCCGGGACGTCCGCGGTGTCCGAGCAACAACTTCGCGAGGGCCGGAGCAGTGCCCGAATGACATCAAGCGCCCCGGTGAAGATGATGATGGACAACGTGCCATATTTTTCAGGACCCGAACGACCGTTCTGCGCAGACCTGACCATCTGGGAGAGTCATGACAAGTAGGTTTACTGAGTTGACCGTTGACTGCCGTGATCCGGAGAGACTCGCGACGTTCTGGTGCGCGGTCCTGGACTTCAAGGTGATCGACCGGAGCGAGGGCAAGGTCGAGATCGGCTCCTGGGCGCCGACCGTCGAGGAGGTGCGGGCCCGCCAGATGCCGCCCACCCTGCAGTTCATCCAGGTGCCCGAGGGGAAGACCGTCAAGAACCGACTTCACCTCGACGTCAGCCCGATCGACGGCAGCACCGAGGACGAGGTGACCAGATTGCTCGGACTCGGCGCCATCACGACGGATACAGGTCAGGGCTCGGACCGGAACTGGGTGGTCATGGCCGACCCCGAGGGCAACGAGTTCGACGTCCTGCGCACCCTGGCACCGCAGCAGGACTAGCCTTCCGAGTCAGGAACTCTGTTACTGAGGAGTCGGATGCCGGGGTTCGCCGGCTCCGGCGGCGAGAGCGAGAGCCGCGATGCTCCGGCATCTGTGACGCGGCCTCTCTGAGTGACCGCCGGGCTGCTCCAAGCCGTACGTGAAGTCGCCCGAAAGACGGCCCGTGGGCAGGGCGTTGGGCTGACAGTTCGGGGGCGCGGAAGAGGTCGTGCTCCGGCTTACGGAGTTGTTGTTCCCGTCGATCGCGGACATCTCGGTGCAGTCGGTAGACGTGAACAACGAGATAGTGCGCATTGATGCGCGGAGCATCGCGGACGGCGCCGTATACCCGTACTGCGGCGTCGTGTCGATCCGAGAAACCAGGCTCGACACGTCGGCACGATCAGCGGACGAATCGACTACTCTCCAGCCTGGCCACGGTCGGTCTGCCCCTCGCGGGCCGTGCCAGGGGCTCGCACCGCCCGCGTTCTCGGTGTGTCGCTCAGCCGCAGCACGGTGCTCCGGCTGGTAGCCGCCCTTCCTGAGCCCGACGTGGCCGCCCCGCGTGTGGTCGGGCGTCGACGAGTACGCCACCCGCAAGGGCGGCCGCTACGGTGCCGTCCTGGTCGACGTCGAAACCCGCTGCCCCATCGATCACGGGACCGTCACGGTGGCCACGATCCGCCTCTGGCTCCAAGCATGATTCGCCGCAGATGCCTCAGTCGATGCAGGGAGCTTCCACTGTCGGGATGCACGGAGACAGCAGCGCCTCCGTGTGCCGCGTGACCACGCCGCGAGCGAGCCTGAGCACGCGTACCTCGTTTTCGTGGTCCGGTTCTTCGTCATCGCGAACGTGGAGGAGCCCATAGGAACCGTGGGCAACCACAGCCACATACTCGAACAGTTCGACAACATCAGGCGACGAGCGATGATTGGAATTGCCGCCGAGGTGGATGAACGGCTCGCCGTTCATCCACCTGAGGTCAAGCAAGTACGGGCTGTCCATCTGGGCGATGCGAAGCTGAAGCTCATCGACGATCTCCCGCAGACGGGCCTCGTCGTCGTGACCGTCTGCGGTCTCCCTGACCGTGATCCAACCGTGGTACTCGAACATCCCGTGATCGTAGTGCGATGGCCTCCTTCACCGTGCCCATCGCAGCATAATCCGCCGGACACGCCTTACCTCGCTGAGCTGCTGCCCCACTACAATGCGCTCGACGAGAGAAGCAGCCCGATGGATCCTCGCATACCCCGCGTGCGACGCAAGCTGGCCGCCGCACCATTTCAACCACTGCGCAGCCACTCGTTCGGAGAAGAGCACCATCAATTCCGCCTCGGCTCACGGCTGGCCGAGGGCCGGATCGCAGCGTTCGAGTCAGAGAACGCGGTCACTCTCCCCGCCTCGTACCGACAGTTCCTTCTGCATGTCGGAGGATCGGGCGTAGGACCTTTCTATGGCCTCAACCCTCTGAAGAGTTGCACTCTGTTCATCATGCAGCCGAGCTCGGCACCGGACGCCTCGCGAGGCTTCGACAAGGCGAGCAGCACAAAGGAAGGAGATCTCTTCCTGCATATCGTCGAGATGGGTTGCACGGACGTCTGCCTGCTGGCCCTGACCGGGCCCCTCGCGGGCCGCGTCGTCATCGGCAACAGCGACGGGTACTGGGGCCCCAATGTGTCATCGGCACCGGACTTCCTCGCCTGGTACGAGCGGTGGCTCGACCATATGTCCCAGGGCCGGGACAACCGAGCCCTCGAACTCACCTCGCCGCGGCTCCGCAGCCATCCGCACCGGTCTCGGCTGGCACCCAAGATCTGACTCTTCGTAGTCGCGTCACAGGAGCTGAGCCAGAACCCGGGAAGTCGCGATGACTCCCCAAGTAAGTCTGCGCGGTGTCTCCGTGGCATCCGGCCACGGAGACACCGCGAAAACCCGTTGGGGACGAAGGCGGCCACTGCTACATTTCCGGAGGCCGTGCGAGAGACCGAGGAGGTGGTACCCGTGAACGCAGTATCGACATGGGTGCTCCCCTCCGGGGTCACGGTCGGGCGATAGGCAGGTCGTCCGGGAGCGCCGTTCCAGCGCACTCCCGAAAGGCATGACCATGCACATCACTTCCGAGCGACGCCTCGACGACGGCGTCCTCGAACGCGAATTCACCCTCGGGGAGATCCCCGGCATCCTGTGGACACCCTCAGCGGCACCGGCGCCGCTGATCCTGCTCGGTCACCCTCCCCTCGGGCTGCGCACGATGTACCCCCGACTGGTGGCCCGTGCCCGGCACTCTGCGGCGGCGGGCTTCGCCACCGCCACCATCGAGCTCCCCGGAAGCGGCGACCGGCCCCGTTGGCCCGCCGCCGAACAGGCCCGCGCCGACCTGCGCCGGGCGATGGAGGCCGGCGAACCGGTCGGCGACGAGATCATCGACGCCCTCGTCCTCCCGCTGGTCGACAAGGCGGTCCCGGAGTGGCAAGCCGCCCTGGACTCCCTCCTTTCGCTGCCCGAGATCGGCGGCCCGGTCGGGTACTCGGGGGGAGTGATCTCCATCGGCATCCGGCTGGCGGTGGTCGAGCCCCGCATCTCGGCCGCCGTTCTGTTCGCCGGGAGTTTCGTGCCTCGCGCCCTGTTCGAGGAGGCCCGGCAGGTCACCATTCCCCTGCACGTCCTGCTCCAGTGGGACGACGAAGGGAACGATCGGCAAGCGGCCCTGGACCTGTTCGACGCCTTCGGCTCCGAGGAGAAGTCCCTGCACGCGCATCTCGGCGGGCACACCGGCGTCCCGGCGTTCGCGGGGGACGCCGCGGCCCAGTTCCTCACCCGACATCTGAGGTGAGGCCGGGGCCAGGCAGTCGGACCGGCGGCAGACGGTAGCTGATGTCGGCCGGTACAGCCGCTCATCGAGGACAGGTGCCGACCCTTCACAGCTCTCTTTGCCGTGGGCCCCTGCTGAAAACTCCCGGCAGGGGCCCGAGCTGGCTGAAGTCATGAACTCATCGTTTTCTGCAGAGCTTCGGCCGCTGTCCGGACTCGTGTACAGGTGTTCTCGCGGGCTGGCGTCGACGGCTCTCACCTGCGCGCACCAAGGTGTCAGCGGCCATTGAGATATACAGATCGGCCTGTTCAGATGCAGATCACGATCTTTCCTCGGGTGCGTCCGCGCTCGGCGTGTGCGTGGGCGTCGGCGATCCGCTCCAGGGGGTAGGTCTGCTCGATACGAGGTGTGTAGCGGCCTTGCCCGCCCAGTTCCGCCGCCGCGGACAGGAGAGTGGAATCGTTCTCCGCGTTGACCACATGCGTGCCCAGGCGCTGCCCGCCCGCGTGGTCGGCGACCGTCGCGACGCGCTTCGGGTCACCTGTGATCGCGACGAGGTCGTCCAGGGAGCCGGAGGCCGCGGTGTCGAGGGCGATGTCGACTCCGTGCGGAGCGAGGGTGGTGAGGCGCTGTGCGAGGCCGGGGCCGTAGGTGGTGGGAACGGCGCCGAGTGCGGTGAGGAACCCGTGGTTGCGTTCACTGGCTGTCCCGATCACAGTGGCACCTTGCGCTACCGCGATCTCGACCGCCGCGCTGCCCACGCCTCCGGCGGCGCCCTCGACGAGAAGAGTGCGCCCCGCGAGGGGGGCGAGCGCGTTCAGTCCACCCATCGCGGTCACCGACGCGAGACCGGCACCAGCGGCCTGCTCGTCGTTCCACGTGGCGGGGGTGTGCGCCCAGGCCGAGAGGATGAGCAGTTCCGCGGTCGCCCCGGTGACACCGCCCAGTCCGAAGACCCGGTCGCCGATGCTCACCCCCCGCACCCCGTCGCCGATCTCGTCGACCACACCGGCGCCGTCGCGCCCGGGAATGGCGGGCAGATCCAGGGGGAAGATCTGGTGCAGGGCGCCGGAGCGCAGCTTCCAGTCGATGGGATTGACGCTGGCCGCCGCGACGCGGACACGGATCTCACCGGGTCCGGGGTGGGGGTCGGGGGCCTGCTCGATCACCAGGCTCTCCGCTCCGCCGTATTCGTGGAACCGGGCTGCGCGCATCATGGTCTGCCTTACTTTGACGGGCCGGAATGACGTGTTCATCCGACGCTCGTCACTGTAGAACCTGACGTTGACGTGAGGTGCAAGCCGCGACTGCCGCCCGTCACGGTCGACACCGATGTGCCCTCGGGCGGGCTCGGCGATCCCGGCACGACGCGAGGACTGCCGTGCGTACGTGAACCGCGTGAACGCCCTCGGGTCGGCCACCGGGTCATGATCAATCTCGGCACCGGAACCGGCAACGGCAACGGCAACGGTTCGATCGGCCCCCAGGCTGCCCCCGAAGCCGACATTGCTAGCCTGAACTTGACGTCAACGTGAGGTACGAGCCGGAAGGGAGTGACCTGCGGCATGCGCATCGGGCAGCTCGCCAGGCGGTCAGGGGTCAGTGTGCGGGCCCTGCGCTACTACGAGGAACAGCGGCTTCTGGAATCGGCGCGGACGCCCGGTGGGCAGCGTGACTATCCCGATGAAGCCCTGGAGCGGGTCCAGCTCATCCAGGACCTTTTCGCGGCCGGCCTCTCCAGTCGTACCGTCGTCGAACTCCTGCCGTGCGTGAGCACCGGCGTCGCGACCCCCGCCATGCTCGACCAGCTCATCATCGAACGCGACCGTATCGCCGCACGCATCCAGGACCTGACCCGGGCCAAGACCAAACTCGGCAGCGTGATCGAGAATGTGACCGCGGCGAACGTGGCGCAGGACTGATCAACCCGTCGCGAGGGGTGGGGCCCTGACCTGTCCGGCATCTACCGGGCGCTGGCCGGCCACGGGAAGCCCCAGGCGTATCCGGAGGCCGTCGAAACAGCGTTCGTCGCTCTCGCTACCCCGGACACACACCGGGCAGCGGTGGGCAGGGCAGGCCGCGGCACACCGCAGGACCGGTCAACCGCGTACGACATCCGCCGAGCCTTCCTCCCCCTCGGATGCCCACTCATCGGCTGGCGCCGACTCAAGATCCACCGATGGTGACGCCAATGCGGCAGCGGCAGCGGCTTCTCAGAGAGATACCTTCCGTTCGTCGGGGTTGAGCCCGCGGAGTGTCCACAGTCCGTACAGGGCCAGCAGCGGTTTGGCCACCATCCACTCACCAGCGCGGTAGTCATCCGCGCGCACGAGTTTCTCAGCCAGATCAGGGCGCTGTCGCCGCAAGTACGCGCGGGCCTTGAGCGCGTGAGCCGGCTGGGAGGCGATCTTGATGCGATCGACATCCTCAAGCAAGGGGATCACATTCGTGATGTTCTCCCATGTCGTCGTACTCTGGTCTTCGAGGAGAACGGTGCCGTCGAACTCCAACACCGACTTCGCGTAGTCGGCCATCAGCTCGGATTCCGTAGCGCAGTTGGCGGTCGCACCACCGCTGAAGATCATGCGAGTGTCCCGCGCGTTGTCAGCGGCAATGGAGCGAACCCCAGCACGAACTCGCCAGCGGTTGATGACGTTCGCCGTCGGTTGGGGGTTCCGGTAGCCCAACACGACCACGGCTTCGGATGCGCCCCCGCTGCTCCCCACGAGGGCTCGGGACCAGCGCCAGTTCAACCACTCGCCCCAGGCCACGGCCGCAGCCCCAGCTATCGCCAGTCCCGTCCTTCGTCGCATGCGGCGACTCTAGGGCACCGTGGTATCAGGTGCCGGACGTGCTTCATGAGGATCTCTTCACGGTCCGGATGGTCGTCCTTGTTGCGGCCGCCGGAGCGCGGAGTGCCCAGCAGGCCGTGCGGAAGTGCTCGTACGCCTTCGCCGCCGCCCCGGAAGCGTTCTGGTGAGCGGATGAGGTTCTGGACGTCGGGCCAGGCGAGTTTGCCATCGGGATCGCTGTCCGAGGACCCTCGCCACGTGATCACCGGCGCCGCTGCAGCCCGGTGGCGTCCGCCCTGCGGAGGCGCGGGTTCGGAGCAGCCGTTCGGGCGGCTGCTCCGAACCCGCGGCTGGTCAGTTGACGGCCAGGACCGCCGTGTTGTTCGTGAGGTCCGGGTCGAAGTCGAAGGGGTACGCGCCGAACTCGCCGAACGCGGGGTGGATGCTCGCGGCACCGGTCGCGCCGGGTACCACGGTGTCGATGCGCACGGAGAACGCGTACGTGCGCTGGGTGTTCTCCAGCACCCAGTACCGCAGGTCGCAGTCGTAGCGCGGGGCGCCCGTCTGCTTCGGGTAGTAGCCGCCGCCGAGGGTGCGCGGGGAGCAGCCGGACGGCACGCCGGTGACCGTGGTGCCCTCGGGCACGATCAGCCGGACCTCGGCGGCCGGGTCGCCGGAGCCGAGGTTGCCGAGCCAGGCCGGGCCGTTGTTCTTGAACGTGAGTTCGGCCGTGGCCGTCTCGCCCGCCGTGCCGGAGATGGTGTCACCGGTCACGGAGAAGTCCGCGGTGTTCTCCGCGCCGATCTGGAGAGCCACGTAGTCGTTCTGTGAGTCGATGTCCTGGGCGCCGCCGCCCGGTTCGACGTCGATGTCCAGCCGCTCGTTCAGCGCGTGCGGGGCGAGTCGCACCGTCAGCGGCTCGGGCAGCGCGAAGGAGTCGCCCGGCGCCAGCACCTGGTCGAACGTGCAGACCGCCCTGGTCGACGGTGCGTAGTCGTCGCCGTCCGCCGTGGTGTAGGCGCAGGCTTCGTACCGGGTCAGATCCGTCAGGCCGTACGTGGCGTACAGCTTGACGGTGAGCCCGTTCGCGCTCTCGTTGCCGTTGTTGGTGACCTTGAACGGGATCGTCCGCTCGTCGCCGGGCCGACCGTCCTCGATGTCGGCGACGGGGTCGATGGCGAGGTCGGGCCCGGAGCCGACGGTGACCATGGTGTCGAAGCTCTCGTGCGGCGCGGTGAGCGTGCCGTCGGGCCCCCCGGTGGCCGTCGCCTCGTAGGTGATCCTGCCTTGCGCGCCGGCTTCGGCGCCGTCGGCCGCGCGCACCGTCAGGAACACCTGTTTCTTGTAGTCGCGCCCGATCACGGGCACCACGGGGATGTCGCACACCGCGCTCGTGCCGCTCGGCGTGCAGTTGTCAGGCCAGGTCACCTCGGCGACCCCGGCGAGGTCGGAGACGTCGACGGTGAGCCTGCCGTCGGTCACCGTGAAGTTCTCGTTGTCGTGGTAGAGGCCGACGCCGAGGGTGCGGGACTGCGGCTGTCCTCCGTCCCTGCCGAGCGGCAGCGTCTGCTCGTACGGCTCGTTGATCCACAACTGGTCGGTCTGCGGCGGGTCGTCGTCAGCGAACGCGGGCGCGGCGAGGCCGGCGGTCAGCAGACCGGCCGCCACCGCCACGGCGGCGCCGGATCTGAGACGTACCGGGCGTCCAGCGGAGAACAGTCTCATTGCTACCCCCCAAGGGTGTGGTCACGCGACTGACGCGCCGACAGTCCCGGCGCGCCGGAAGGATCATCACATGGCAGGGATCCCGCCGCGCCCCGGTTTTCCGGCCTTGTTGGAGAGGGAGGTTGGGAGGGAGGTTCGGAGGTTGGGAGGGAGGCGTTCAGGCTCGTCCGACCGCCGACGGCCCGTCAGTCGCGTCTCGCCTAACAGACAGAGTCAGCTACCGGCTGTCGACTCGTGTTCTCCGGGCGTCTCCTGGTACGCGAGGTGTTCGACGGCGGAGAGCCGGCCCCGCACCTGGCCGTCCCACGTCATCGGGACAAGGGCCACAGCCCAAAGGCGATTCGCGCCTGGCTCCGCCGGTGGGGCATCCCCGACACCTGTCGACCCGGTTCCAGTCCGCGAAACCGCGGAATGCACAAGCCGCTCCTCGTCCGCCGAGCGTCGTACGGCAGGATGGGACCCATGAGCGTAGTCAAGATCAACGTACTGACCGTCCCCGCCGAGCAGCGCGAGACGCTGGAGAAGCGCTTCGCCTCGCGCGCCCACGCGGTGGAGAACTCCGACGGGTTCGAGTGGTTCGAACTCCTCCGTCCCGTCGAAGGCACCGACAGCTACCTCGTCTACACACGGTGGCAGGACGAGGAATCCTTCCAGGCATGGATGGAGGGCCCCATGAAGGCGGCCCACCAGGGCGGCGACGCGGGCAGCGGGGAACGTCCCAAGCCGGCCGCGAGCGGGTCCACCCTGTGGTCCTTCGAGGTCGTACAGCAGGCAGCACCGGCCAACTCGTAGAACAGGCAGGCCGTCGCGCGGACAACTCCGCCGGCGCCTTCGCCTCGCGGTACCCAGCACGATCAGGGCCCGGCCCGCGGCGGAGCGGTGCGCGTCGCGGGCCGGGGTTTCCGTCGCTTCTCCGGGACCGTCCGCGGCAGTGGCGGCACGTCACCGGCCGCGGTTACGCGTATGTCCATACGAGGAACCGCTGGCTGGCTTTCACCTGGCACTTGTTCTGGACGATCGCCGCACGCAGCGCCGTCGAGCCGTCCAGGACATCGAGGCACTTTCCGGCGGCGGTCCTCAGTTCGATGTTGTCTCCGTCGGCCCGTGGCGTGAACTTCTGGCTCGCTCTGCGGTCGCAGGTGTTCTGGACGATCGGCGTACGGTCGAGCGCGCTGCTGCCGGAGACGTCGAGGCACAGCCCGTCGAAGTTCTTGATCTCGATCTTTCCGTCGCTGAGGGTGGTGACCCACATCGACTGGCTCGCTCCGCTGTCGCACCTGTCCTGGACGATGGGCGTGCCCGGGGCCAGGTTGTCGTCCGGAACGTCGAAACACAGCCCGGCGAAGGTCTTGATCGCCTTCTGCCCGTCCGTGACCGGCGCGCGCAGCGCGGATCCTACGGGGCCGGCGAGGGCGGGGCTCGTGGTGAGGGGAAGGGCCATGAGTGTGGCGCAGGCGAAAGCCCGCATCGTCGTCATCATGCACCTGTGGTAGCCGCTCCGTGCGGTCACCGCAGGAGATCGGGTTCCCTGTCACTCCCCGGTGCGGGACAACCGTCCGCGTGGCACAACGGCCGACGACGCCCACCCCGGACGCCGGTCGCCGGACGCCGGTCGCCGTCCATGACGGGCGGCGCACTGCCGGGGGCTGGTGTCAGCTCACCTTCGTCGGTCCGCCCGGGCGTGGCCCGGCGTCCGCCGCGGCTTCCCGGTCCCGGAGCTCGGCGTTCCCGCTCGGTCGTCCGCCGAAGAGCAACGCGAGCTGGGCGTCGAGCACCCTGACGGCGTCCTCCTCTGCGTACCGCTGCGACAGCACCTGCATACCCAGCCCGTCGACGAGCGCGAGCAGCCCGGCCGCGGCGCGTTCGGGGTCCACGCCGTCGGCCGGACCGGCGGCCCGGAGCTGGTCCGCGAGGAACGTGCGCGTCTGCGCCGCGACCTCGCGCAGCCCCGACGCGATCGACGGCTTCACCGCGGCGTAGGCGAGGAACGCGAGCACGACGTGGTTCTCCAGCCGGCGCGTCTCGTCGAGCGGCAGCACCTGCAGCAGCAGGCCGCGGACGAGGTCGCGCGGCGGCGCCGGTGCGAGCTCGTCCTGCGACCGTTCACGGATCCGGTCCATGACCATGCCCAGAGCGAACGTCATCATCTCGTCCTTGGTGCGGAAGTAGTGCTGCACCATCCCGGTCGAGACGCCGGCCTCAGCGGCGACGTGCCGCAGGCTCACCCCTTCCAGGCCGCGCGCGGCCGCCAGGCGCATCAGCGCGTCGGCGAGCAGCTCACGGCGCTCGCGGTGGTCGACCTTGCGGGGCATACGGACCACTTTACATTGCGGCTGTATTGCCTCCAAGATACATTGCGACTGTATTGAAAAGGGGGTCCGTGATGGACGTGCTCAAGCTTTCGACGATCAACTCCGGACAGCGGGAACTGGTGGGCGGCAAGGCCGACGGCCTCGCCGCGCTGATCCGGCTGGGTGAACGTGTGCCGGACGGGTTCTGCGTCACGACCGAGGCGTACGGTCGCGGCGAGGTGCCCCGGGCCGCGGTCCTCTCCGCGTACCGGCGACTCGGTGGCGGGCGGGTCGCGGTCCGGTCGAGCGCGACCGCCGAGGACCTGCCGGACGCGAGCTTCGCCGGCCAGCAGGACACCTTCCTCGCCGTGGAAGGGGACGACGAGGTGCTCACGGCGATCCGCGCCTGCTGGGACTCGCTGCACACCGGACGCGTGAGCGCCTACCGCGAGGCCGCCGGCATCGCGCACGACACCGTACGGATGGCCGTCGTCGTCCAGCGCATGGTCGACGCCGAGGTCGCCGGCGTGCTGTTCACCGCCGACCCGCTCACCGGCTCACGGAGCGCGTCCGTCGTGGACGCCGCTCCCGGACCGGGTACGGCCGTCGTCGACGGCGAGGTCGAGGCCGATCACTACGTGCTGGACGGCACGGCCCCCGAGGAACGCGGCTGCCTCGCCCCGAACCGGCTGAAGGAGCTCCGCGCGGTCGGTGAGCGGCTCCAGCGCGGACTCTGCGCACCGCAGGACGCCGAGTGGGCGTACGACCGCGAGGGCACGTTGTGGCTCCTCCAGTCCCGGCCGATCACCACGCTGTTCCCGGCGCCTCCCGCGAGCAGGAAGCCGGGGCCGCGGCTGTACGTCGAGTTCGGCCACGTCCAGGGCATGCTCCAGCCGGTGACGCCGATGGGCATGTCGACGCTGAAGGGGCTGCTGGCCGACATGCTCGCGTCGTTCGGCATGTCGGTCGACATCGTCGACATCGGTGGGCGGCTCTACGGCGACCTGACCGACACGATGCGCGACCCCTCCAGGAGGCAGCGGCTGGTGACACTCATGGCGGTCGACTTCGGGCCGCGGGCGCAGGCCGTGGTGGAACACCTCCTGGACGACCCGCGGTTCGCCCCGGAACAACGCGCCCGCCGGCGCGGTACGGCCACTTCGGCGGCCGGGCTGAAGGCCGTGGCCGGGGTCCTCGGCACGCTGGCCCGGCCGGCGGCCGCGCGCACCCGCGTGTTCGGCGCGATCGAACACCTCCGGCGGCAGCCGGTCACCGACCCGTCGACCGCCGCGGAGCTGCTGCCCCTGGTCGAGGCGGCCGAGCAGCCGGACACCGGTCCGCGGACCATCACCTGGCCGGTCGTCACCGGGCTCCTCGTCGCCGCGACGCTGCCGCCACTCCTCCAAGGCATCGCGAGCGACGACGAGATCAGGACCGTACTCGGCGGCATGCCGCACAACGTCACCATCGAGATGGACCTGGCGCTCTGGCAGGTCGCCCGGCGTGCGGCACCGCATCGAGAGCTGCTGCTGCGGGCCTCGCCGGACGAACTCGCCACCGCCCACCTGGCCGGCGGGCTCCCCGACTTCGGCCTCGCCGCGTTCCTCGACACCTACGGTCTCCGTTGCGCCGCGGAGATCGACGTCGGCGTTCCACGCTGGTCGGAGAACCCGGCCCCCGTCTTCGCGATACTCGCCAACTACCTGCGGAGCACCGATCCGCATCAGTCCCCGGACCGGCGGTTCGAACGCGCCGCGGTCAGGGCGGAGGCGATGCTCGCCGAACTCACCCGCCGGGCACGCCGTACCCGGCCCGTCCGCGGACGGCTCGCCGGCTTCCTCCTGCGCCGCGCGCGCGAGCTGTCCGGACTGCGCGAGGCGGGAAAGTTCGCCGGGCTGTACGCGCTGCGCGACCGGCGCCGGCGCCTCCTCCTCATCGGCGCCGAACTTCAGGCGAGAGGACTGCTCGACGACGCCGACGACGTCAGGTTCCTCACGCTGCCCGAGCTGCGCACCGCGGTGGACGGCGGCGACCCGCGTGAGGCCGTCGCCGTACGCCGGTCGGCGTACCTGAGGGAACTGCGGCGCCCCACCGTTCCGGTCGCTCTGCTCTCCGACGGGACCGACGCGGAGACCCTGCTCCCGGCGCGCACGTCGGACGGCGGCACGCTCATCGGGGTGGGCGCCTCCACCGGGCGGATCAGCGGCCGCGCCCGAGTGCTCCACGACCCGGCGCACGCACGCGTCGAGCCGGGCGAGATCCTTGTGGCGCCCACGAGCGATCCGGGCTGGACACCGCTGTTCCTCACCGCGGGCGGGCTGGTCACCGAGACCGGCGCGGTGACGGCGCACGGACCGACTGTGGCACGGGAGTACGGCATCCCGGCCGTGATCTGTGTACGGGGCGCCACCGAACGGATCCGGACCGGACAGATGATCACCGTCGACGGCACCACGGGAACCGTCACCCTGGACGAGCCCGGCGCGGCCGACACCACCAGGGCGCCCTGACCCGGGCGGCATCCTCACGGCGTACGACGTGGTGCCGGTCGGCTCCTTTCAGCCGGTCCCCCGAGGGCGGGCCGGCTGCCACGGCGCGAACGCGTTGGCGCCGCGCGGCATGAAGGTCGCCAGCTCGGGGCAGTGCCGCAGAATGACGCTGCTCATGCCGCCGCGTTCGATCCAGTCCATGCCCAGCGGGGTGTAGACCTCGGGACGGAAGTCGACGGTCAGGAAGCGGTCGCTCTGCAGTCTGCGGGACGCCATCAGGAGGAAGACGCGGAACGCCGTGTCGCTGAACCCGAAGCCCTCCGGGGGGTTCTCGGCGAACAGCCCGACCATGGTGTCGATCTCGTTCACCGAGGGGTAGACCCGCTTCAGCCGCGCCAGCAGGTCCGGGTCGTCGGTGAGCTCCTCGAAGCGGCGGATCCGCGGCTTGTGCAGGCCGGCCCGGAAGTCGTTGTAGCGGGGCACTCCGCGGCGGCGGGTGCGTACGAGGTCGATGACGGACAGGTCGATGATCTCGTCGTCCCGCTGGAAGCGCCGGAGGGCGCGCGGGTAGTTCCGCAGGGTGATCGCGCCCGGGTTGGCGATGCCGAAGGAGTACAGGCAGTCGGTCAGGCCCGTGCCGCGCAGGACCCGCTCGGTCGCCGCGCCGAACACACCGTCGAAGTCCGAGACATGGAGGCGCCGGGCCGCGTGGTGGTCGTACAGCTCGAACTCGTCCGGGATCAGCGGATGCATCCGGTAGACGGTGACGAAGTCCTCCGTCAGGGAGAACGGCGCGGTGCCGTGGTCGGGCGGTGTCCGGGTGATGCCGGTCCGCCCGCTCTCTTCGAGCAGCCACACCCACAGCCGCCTGAGCCAGCCCTCCGGATTCCCCCGCCACATGATCTCCCCACCGCTCGCGATGGTCTTGGTGGCCAGGATCGCCGGGGTCCACTCCAGAATGTGGATCTTGACGATGAGCGCCGACACCACGAGCCGCGCCGTGTGGTAGACCTTCGTGTCGTTCATGGCCGGGTACTCGCGGCGCAGCGCCGCGCACACCGCGTTGTGCTCGCGGGCGAAGAGCGTGTGGAACAGGCTCAGGCCCAGCCACCAGTTGTCGTGGAAACCCGTCCGCGGGATCCCGCCGGGGCCGCTCGGCAGGTAGCCGTCCTCCAGGCGCAGGCCGCCGTCCCGCCCGCGCAGTCTCAGGGCGCTCTCGTGGTCGCCGCCGTACACCTCGGACCCGTCCCACCAGTGGGAGGCGGTGTTACCGAAGGTGACGGCCGACTCCTGTCCGTCGCCGCGTACACCGACGTCGTCGGCGAACCGCATCACGTGCTCCACGGGCCCGCCGGGGGTGTTGCGCCAGTCGACGCCGGGCGGGAGCGGCACCTGGACGGTCCTGCCGCCCGGCGGGCAGCGCCGGTGCTGGGTCCAGTCGTGCACCTGGAGCTGGACCCACGCGGCGGCCAGCAGGTTCAGGGAGCGGGCGGGCAGGAACTCCTCCCGGTCGAGCAGTTCCCTGCTGACGGTGTACGCACTGGGCTCGTCGAACAGGTCCGGCCGGGGCGCGGGCGGCAGATTGCGCCCGAAGGGAGCGCCCACGGCGCCCATCCGGGGCGCCGACAGGTCGTTGAACGAACCGTCCGTACTCCTGGCGACCCGCAGGGCCTTGTCGACCGGGGGCGGTACGGGCCCGGGGCGCGGCGGGGCCTGGTGGGTGTCGGTGTCGATCAGGTTCACCCGGCGCAGCACCCGGCGGAGGAAGAAGAGGTTGGGAAGCTGGAGCGGCCGGGGCAGCCGGTACCAGGGGACGACGCGGTTGACCGCGCGGAAGACGGCCTCGGCGGCGGCGCCCAGCACCGCCACGCGGCGGGACGGCTCGCTGAGGAAACGCTCGCCGAGCCGTTGCGTGCTGCTCGCCTCGTAGACGGCCTTGCGGGACCGGTTGAGATTGCCCAGCGGGCGGAACTCCTCGGTCGTGTGCCAGGGGTTGAACGCGAGCTCCTCCACCCGGTGGGCGGCCGCGAGCGCCTCAGGGGTGGTGGCGTCCTGGCAGGGGATGACGAGTGTGGCGACGGGGACGACGGGCGCGTCCGCCTCCAGCCATTCGACCGAGGTGTCCTCGATGGGGGTGCGCTCGGCATCGACGTAACGCTGCACGCACAGTTCGAAGACGACATCGGCCCGTCGCAGCCGCCGCTGGAGCTCGTGGCACAGGTGGTCCCGGTCGGTGCCGGACACCTCGGGGGCCCCGGGCGCGTTCCGGGCGGGCCGCAGGAGGTAGTGCACCGGACCGGCGTCCCCCCACAGGATGGCGCTGCGACTCCAGTACGTCTCCAGGGCGAAGCTGCGGACGGTCCGGCGGGTGGCGGCGATCGCGTTACGGCGCATCCGCGCGGCCGCGGACCAGCCCACGACCAGGGGGAGCCGGACGAACAGCGCGACCGCTTGCTGCCACCGGCTGCGGGCGCCCGCCGTGACCATGGCGAAGGTGACGAACTCGCGGGCGTCGCGTGCCAGGCTCACCGGGAAGCTCGACATGAGCAGGTCGTGCGTGCCGTCGACGGCGTCGACGCGGAGCGCCGTCCCGCGCAGGTCGGGGGCTGCGTCGGCCTGCTCGTGGCTGTTGGCGTTGGAGAAGCGGACGGTGACCGGGTACTCAGCGCCGGGCCGGACGAAGCCGGTACGCAGTACGGGCGGGACGTCGTCATGGATCCGCAGCCGGGCGTTCTCGACCCCCAGGACGGGCTTCGCGTGGAAGGCACGGGCCACAGCGCCCCGGCCGTGTTTCCCGGCCCTGACCTGTAGGCGCATGATCTTCCGGGCGAGCTCCTCGAAGATCAGCCGTTCCGCCTCGGGGCTGCCGCCCTGGTACGTCTCGTGCCACTTCGCCCCGCCGTCCGCCTGAGGTCCCTGCATCGGTGGCTCCTTCTCTGCCGTCCCCTGCGACGGCGCGCGAACGGCATGGTGGAGTCCGGGGAGAGGCGCGGGCGCCGCGGTCGGCCGCGCCGGGAGGGTGAGCAGACGGCTCGGACCGGGTCGGGATGCCTCGGTCCCGGGTCGGGTGGGCCGCCGGAGTGTCGCGGTCGCGCCACCGGCGGAACGGACGCGGCCCGTAGGCGCGTTCTCCTGCCGATGTTCGCACAGCCGATCAACGGCCGCGCGGCGGCGGGCGGAGGCAGCGGTGGCGGCACGCGCCGGTCCCTCGGCGTCGTACCACCGGTGGTCCCGCGGGCGGTCCGGGGTCAGAGGGGCGGACTGCAGGTGGTGATCCGGTGGTCGCGGGGGCTGACTCCATAGGCCGCCTTGAAAGCGCGGCTGAAGTGGGCCGAATCCGTGAACCCCCACCGGTGGGCGATCTCCGTGATCGACCAGGACCCCTGGACCGGGTCGGACAGGTCGAGGTGGCAGCGCTCCAGGCGGCGTCGGCGGATCCAGCCGGCCACCGTCATCTGCCGGTCGGCGAAGAGCTTGTGCAGATAGCGCACGGAGATGTGGACCGAGGCGGCGACCGCTGCCGGGGACAGGTCATGGTCGCCCAGATGGGCGTCGGCGAAGCTCTGGGCCCGCAGGACGAGGGCGTCGGTGACGCCGTCGCCCAGGTCGGGCCGGTCGCACAGCAGGTCGCCGACGTAGGCGGTGATCAGCTCCACGCAGCTCCGCCCCACCCGCTCGGCGGCGGCAGGGCTCAGTTCCCCGGTCTGCTTGCACAGATTGCGGAGGTAGAAGGTGGTCAGGCTGCCGATCCCGTCGTCCGCGGGCAGTTCCGTCGCCAGCAGATGATCGGTGATACGCCCGGTGTGCAGCCCCAGCGCCGAACGCGGCACTGCGGTGAACATGATCTGGAACGGCCCGTACGAGGAGGTCTGCCTGCGGGTGGGAATGGTGGCGTCCAGCAGGGTCGGCTGACCGGGCCGGAGCAGCACCTCCCGGTCCCGCTGGACGACGTGGTGGAAGCCGACGAGCGGAATGACGACCGTGTAGAGGTCGGACTCGTCCACGGAGACCATCTCGCCCGTCCACGGCCGGCACGCCGAGATGTCGGTGACCCCCATGGTGACGGGGCCGAGCCGGTTCTCCCGCAGGGTCATCGAGAAGCCCGGACCGGGATCGGGGCCGAGGGTGCACGGCGGAAGGGCACCACGTTCCTGGAATGCGTGGCAGATCTGCTGGTAGTCGCTGAGTCTGGTCACTTTCCACATGGTTTTCGCCCGCTCTCACGGTCGCCGTGTCCGCTGCGCCCCCCTGCCTCCGCCGTACCGAGGGTGTGGACAGCCCGCACTCTCGACAGCCGCATCTCCAGTCTGGCAGCAAAGGACTGTACGGATCTATTTGTACGCATATGGATCGCCTCCTTCTGTGTAGTACGGGCCTCACCGACGGTGGTCGGCACCGCTGTGACCACGGACGACACGGTCCGCTTCGGCGCGGGCCGGCCCGCTTGCCGCTGCCGGATCCGGCAGGCCCCGGACCGCCCCGCGGACTCCCGGGGCGCGCAGGGGGCCGCGTCGACATGGTGGCCGTTGTCCGGCGCCCGCGCTTGCCACTCGGCGCACACCGGCATGTCCCTGGCGGCACAGCCACACCGAGCGCCGGGAGCCGCCCCCCCTCCCCCGCGCCGGTGTCTTCGCCGGGCGACCGGTCCCATCAGCGCGTTCTCCGTGACCGTCGCCGGACCGGGGGCGGGCGTGCCGGGCCGCGTCCGCCGAGAGGCGCTGCGCGGCGGGCCCGTACGGTCAACCGCTGTGCGCTGTAAGGAAAGGCGTGGGAGCCCGTCCCGGTGAGGCTGGAGGCACAGCGAACATCTGCCGGGAGGTCATCATGACCATCTGCGTCCACGAACCGATCACGGCACACGACAACAACGAGCCGCCCACGGTCCCGGGCAGCGACGTGCGGGTGTGGAAACTGGACGGCCGGCAGGCCGCCCCGGCCCTGGCCAGGGACCTGGTGCGGGCCGTGCTCGGCGAGTTGTCCATGGCCGCCGACATCGCCGAGGACATCATCCTGGCCACCAGTGAAATCGTCGCCAACGCCTACGAACACGGCGCGGGCCCCTGGGAGCTGAGGCTCAGCGACACCGGCGAGACGCTGGTGTGCGAGGTGGTCGACTCCGACGTCGAACACTGGCCAGGGCTCTCGGACCAGGAACCCGCCGACGGCGACGCGGACGAGCCGCGGAGACCGGACGACGCGGACCTCGACGCCCTCCTCGCGGACATCGGCGAGCGGGGCCGGGGGCTGGGTCTGGTGCGGCGGCTGTGCGACAGGTGCGGCGTCCACACGACGGTGCTGCTGACCGAGTCGCCGATGGTCGGCAAGGGCGTGTGGTTCGCCCGGGACCACGACCCCCTGTGCGGCGAACTGCCCGGCTAGACCCTGCCGGTGGCGCCGTCCGCGTGCGTACGCGTCGCCCCGTACCGCCTGACGGTGGACGGCCGGGCGCTCACGGTCAACCGGGAGTGCGCCGAGAGACAAGACCTCGCCCGCCCCTTTGGACAGGCTGGAACACGTGCGCGGCCGGACCGCTTCGGCCCCGGAACGCGCCAATCCCCCATCGATCCGGACGACTTCCAGGAGCCCCACATGCGCAACCACCAGGAAACCATCCCCGCACCGGCCGGACTCTTCACCTCCGGCGATCCGGTCCGGGCGTGGACCGTCAGCACCACCAAGCCGATCAGCTATCAGGTCTCGTTCGCGCCCCGCGTGCTGGACCCGGACAACCCGGCGCTCGTCTCGGCCGGCGCCACGACGGGAGCCCGTTCCACCACGGGAGGCGCCCGGACACGCCGGCTGCTGGTCGTCGAGGCCAGGGTGTACGAGCTGTACGGGGACCGGATCCGCGCCTACGCCGACGCGAACCGGATCGACCACACGATGTACGTACTGCCCGCCCACGAGCGGCTCAAGACGATGGAGTCGGTCTTCCGCGTCGCGGGCGCGATGGACCACTTCGGCATCGCCCGCCGATGTGAGCCCGTGATCGCCGTCGGCGGCGGGGTACTGCTCGACATCGTGGGGCTGGCCTGCAGCCTCTACCGCCGCTCGACCCCTTACGTCCGGGTGCCCACCACCCTGATCGGGCTGGTCGACGCCGGGGTCGGCGCCAAGACCGGGGTCAACTTCGGGCCGCACAAGAACCGGTTGGGCACCTACCACCCGGCCGACGCCACCCTGCTGGACCCGTCGTTCCTCGGTACGCTCGGCCGCCGGCACCTGAGCAACGGCATGGCGGAGATCCTCAAGATCGGGCTGATCAAGGACCGGCGCCTGTTCGACCTGCTCGATCAGCACGGCGAGCGGCTGATCGTCGAGCGCTTCGCCCGTACGGCCCAGGGCGACGCCCCGGGCGACGAGGTGCTCGCCCGAGCCGTTCACGGCATGCTCCAGGAACTCCAGCCCAACCTGTGGGAGCACGAGTTGGAGCGGGTCGTCGACTACGGCCACTCCTTCAGCCCCACGCTGGAGATGCGGGCCCTGCCCGCCCTCCTCCACGGTGAGGCCGTCAGCCTGGACATGGCCCTGACCACGGTCGTCGCCTGGCAGCGCGGGCTGACCGACGCCAGCAGACGCGACCAGGTCCTCAACCTGATGAGCCGGCTGCGGCTGCCGGTCTGGCACCCGCTGTGCGAACCGGACGTGCTCGCCGACGCGCTGGCCGACACGGTGCGCCACCGCGACGGCAGCCAGCGGCTGCCGCTGCCCGTCGGCATCGGCGACGCCGTCTTCGTCAACAACCTCACAGCATCCGAGATCACCAGCGCCGCCCAGCTCCTGCACGAGCACCAGCGGCGGCGCGACACCGCCCGGGAGGTCCGCCATGCGTAACGCCGTCATCAGCGCGGACGTCCACGCGCCGGCCGACGTCCACGGGGTGCACGCCGCCGGAGGGCACTCGCGGTGGGCGTGCCTGAGCCGCCGCACCGGACTGCACGGCGCCTGGGAGGCCGTGGAGTGGGCCTGGCTGCCGCCGGGAGGCGTCAGCGGGGAGCACCGGCACACCCGCACCGAGGAGCTGTACTTCGTCGTCTCCGGCCGCGGTGAGATCACCCTCGACGGCCGCCCGTACGCCGTAGGCACCGCCGACACCGTCCTCACCGGGCTCGGTACCCGGCATGGCCTGCGCAACACCGGCGACGAGCCGCTGGCCTGGCTCGTCATCGAACTCCCCGCCCCTGCCGACCAGCGGAAGGACCCCACCGTGAAGGCCCCGAACAGCGCTGTCATCCCCGATCTGTACGCCAACGGGCCGGTGGACGCCTCCACCGTGCTCACCGGCCCGCTGCGCACCGTACGCCTCGCCCGGCTGCTGCCGGCCGACGTGACGCACCTGCACGCCGAGGGCGTCGAACACACCGTCTTCGTCACGGCGGGCGGTGGCACCGCCCGCGCGGAGGAGACCACGGTCCCGCTCGCTCCGGGCCGGTCCCTGACCCTGCCGCTGGGCAGCCAGGTCAGCCTCCGCGCCGGGATCCAGGGGCTGGAGTACTTCCACGCCGTCCTGGACGTACCGGAAGGAGACCACGAATGATCACCGTGTCCCTCGCCCGACCCGCCGTGCTGCTCGGCCCGGGCAGCGAGCGCGTCCGCGTCCGCTGCCTGGCCCGGCGGGGCATGCTGCACAGCGAATGCGAGGCCGTGGACCACCTGCGCCTCAGCCCCGACGCCCACTTCGACCTGATGGGCCGCGACGGCACCGAGGCCGTGTGGTACGTGCTGAGCGGCTCCCTCACCCTCGACCCGGACGGGCCGGACCCGGCCCCCGGCACCGGGCCGCGCCCTCGGACGACGCTCGGCGAGCGCGGCCTGCTGGTCGCCGCGCGCGGCGAGGACGTACGCCCGAAGGCCGGCCCCCGGGGCGCCGAACTGCTCTGCCTGACCCTCACCCCCGACGCCGTGGCCCGGCGACTGCCGCGCCGCGTCCCCGACACCACTGAGGAGCACCTCTCATGAACCGCCTCGATTCCCCGGAGAACCGGCTGTGGGTGCCCGGCGCCACCGCCGTGCACCACGTCGCCTACACGGTGCCCGACCTCGACCAGGCCGTCGCCTTCTTCACCGGCGTCCTCGGCGCCCGGCTCGCCTACCGCACCGGCCCGATAGCCGACCCGGACGGCGACTGGATGGCCCGCCAACTCGGCGTCGACCGCCGGGCCACCGCACACATCGCCATGCTGCGGCTCGGACCGGTCACCAACGTGGAGCTGTTCCAGTACACGGGCCCCGGCCGACGGCGCCGCATGCCACGCAACAGCGACTGGGGCGGACATCACCTCGCCCTGTGGACCGAGGACTTCGACGCCTCGGCCGCCCATCTGCTCGGGTATCCGGGGGTCCGGATGCGCGGCGAGCCGCAGACCGTGAAGGAGGGACCCATCGCCGGCACCCGCTGGGTCTACCTCACCACCCCGTGGGGCCTCCACCTGGAACTCGTCCAGGGCCCGGAGCACGTGCCCTACCAGGACGACACGGCGGTCCGGCTCTTCCAGCCCTCCCCCGGCGCATCAGGAGGCACCGCATGACCGGCGACATCTTCGGCCCCGGCACCCCGCCCGTGGTCCGGCGCCATCAGGACCGGTACGACACCGACGTGGCCGTCATCGGCTCGGGCGCGGGCGGCTCCACCCTGGCCTGGGCGCTCGCCGGCACCGGCGCCCGCGTCCTGGTCGTCGAACGCGGCGGCTTCCTGCCTCGCGAGGCGGACAACTGGTCACCACAGGCCGTCATGGCCGAGGGGCGGTACAAGAACGCCGAGACCTGGCGGACCGCCGACGGCACCGGCTTCACACCGAGCACCCACTACTACGTCGGCGGGACCACCAAGGTGTACGGCGCGGCCCTGCCCCGGATGCGGGCGAGCGACTTCGAGGAGACCCGGCACCCGGACGGCCCCTCCCCCGCCTGGCCCTACGGCCACGCCCAGTTGGACCCCTTCTACGCCGAGGCCGAGCGCCTGTACCGGGTGCACGGCCGGGCGGGGGCCGACCCCACCGCCGCGCCGCGCTCCGGCCCGTACCCCTTCGCACCCGTACCGCACGAACCGCGGATCGGCGAGCTGGCGGAGCGGCTGCGCGCGCAGGGGCTCCACCCCTACCCGCTGGAGCTGGGCATCGACCTGACGGACGGCGGCGCGTGTGTGCGCTGCGGCACCTGCGACGGCTTCCCGTGCCGGGTCAGCGCGAAGAGCGACGCGGAGACCCGGGCGCTGCGTCCGGCGCTGCGCGAGCCCACCGTGCGGCTGCTGACCGGCACGTACGTGTCCCGGCTGCGCACCGATCCGGCCGGGACCAGGGTCACCTCGGTCGAGGCGGAACGGGACGGGCGCAAGGTCACCATCCACGCCGGCACCGTCGTCGTCTCCTGCGGCGCCGTCAACTCCGCCGCGCTCCTGCTGCGCTCGCACAGCTCCGCGCATCCGGACGGGCTGGCCAACGGCAGTGGTCTGGTCGGACGCAACCTGATGATGCACAACAACACCGTGCTGACCGCGATCGACCCGCTCCGCCGCAACCCCGTCGTCTTCCAGAAGACGCTGGGGGTGAACGACTTCTACCAGCCGGGCGACCACACACCGCGCCCGCTGGGCAACCTCCAGCTCATGGGCAGGCTGCCCACCGCCGCGGTGGCCGCCGCCCGCCCCCGGACACCGCGTCGGCTGCTGGCCGCCGCCACCGCCCGCAGTGTGGAGTGGTGGGTCATGTCCGAGGACCTGCCGACACCGCGCAACCGGGTGGTCCTCGGATCCGGCGGGACGATCACACTGCACTGGCGGCCCACCAACACCGACGCACACCGGCGTCTGACCCGCGCCGCGGCCCGGATGATGCGCCGCGCCGGATATCCGCTGGTCCTCGCCGAGCGGATGGGCGTGGAGGCCACCGGCCATCAGTGCGGGACGACCGTCTTCGGGACCGACGAGGCCCGCTCGGTGCTGGATCCGCTCTGCCGAAGCCACCAGGTGCGCAACCTGTACGTCGTCGACGGCGGGTTCTTCCCGTCCTCCGCCGCCGTCAACCCGACCCTGACCATCGCCGCCCAGGCCCTGCGCACGGCACGCCGTGGCGCGGTGCTGCCCTGACGGCCGTTCACCGTCCGGCCCCGCAGTCCGGGGCCGCCCTTGAGGAGTCACCCATGCCCATCGCCACAGCCGCCGTGGTCCGCGCCGAAGGCGACGGCTTCACCCTGGAGGAGATCGCCGTCGACCCGCCCCGCCCCCGCGAGGTGCTGGTACGCATGCGCGCCGCCGGTATCTGCCACACCGACCTGAGCGTACGCGCCGGGGCCACTCCCTTCCCGCTGCCCGCCGTGCTGGGACACGAGGGTGCGGGCACCGTCGAGGCCGTGGGGTCGGCCGTCACCTCGGTGGCCCCCGGCGACACGGTCGCGATCAGCTTCGCGTCCTGCGGGGAGTGCCTGGCCTGCCACAGCGGGCAGCCGGTGCGGTGCGCTCACTGGTTCCGGCTCAACCTGTCCGGGGGCAGCCGTCCGGACGGCAGCCCGACCTTGCGGGGCACCGGCCGGCACGCCCGGTCCGCTCTCCACGGCCACTTCTTCGGCCAGTCGTCGTTCGCGACGCTCGCGCTGACCGGCGAGCGCGGTGTCGTACGGGTCCCCGCCGACGTACCGCCCCGGATCGTCGCGCCCCTGGGCTGCGGGGTGCAGACCGGGGCGGGCGCGGTGCTCCACGTGCTGCGCCCCGCCCCGGGGGACGCGCTCGCCGTGTTCGGCGCCGGCTCCGTGGGGCTGTCCGCCGTGATGGCGGCGCGGCTGACCGCGGCCACCCGGGTCGTCGCGATCGACCCCCGGGCGGCGCGGCGGGAACTGGCCCGCGAGCTGGGTGCCACACACGTGGTCGATCCCGGCGCCGAGGACCCGGCCGAGGTGATCGCCAGGCTGACCGGCGGCGCCGGCGTGCAGTGCGCGCTGGAGACCAGCGGCCGCCCGGAGGTGCTGCGCCAGGCCGTGGACGGTCTGGCGGTCGGCGGGGTGTGCGGGGTGGTCGGGGCGCCCCCGGCCGGGGCGGAGGCGCACTTCGACGTGCCCCGGATGCTCGACCGCGGCCCCCGGATCGTGGGGGTGAATCAGGGGGCGGCGGTGCCGCGCCGGTTCATCCCCGCCCTGATCGACCTGTACCGGGCCGGGCGGCTGCCGGTGGACCGGATCGTCCGGGAGTTCCCCCTGGCCGCGATCGAGGAGGCCGCCACGGCTGCCGCCACCGGCCAGGTCGTCAAGCCGGTCCTCACCATGCCCTGACCTCGCGCCGTCCGTCCGCGCGCCGTTGGGGGCGATGCCCGGCGCGCGGCCCGCTGGGCGTCGCCACCGACGGGTTCGCCGCTCACCCGCGCATCCGCGCGTTGAGCCGGGCGGCCTGTCGCGTGAGGTGGTCGCGTTCGGGGATGTTCGGCGCTGATCGGGCGGCTTCGGCGTAGAGCCGTGCCGCGGTCACCGGATCACCGTCACGCTCGTGCAGGTACGCCGCCACGGCGGTGTGCCGTGGCAGGGAGGGGTCGAGCCCCGCCAGGACGGCCAGGCCGGCCCGCGGACCGTCGGCCTCACCCACAGCGACGGCGCGGTTGAGGCGGGCCACCGGACTGTCGGTGAGCCGCACCAGTTCGTCGTACCACTCGACGATCTGCACCCAGTCGGTCTCCTCGACCGTCCGGGCGTCGACGTGGAGCGCGGCGATGGCCGCCTGGGCCTGGAATTCGCCCAGGCGGTCGCGGGCGAGGGCGGTCTGGAGGATCGCGACACCCTCGGTGATCAGCCGGGTGTTCCACAGACCGCGGTCCTGCTCGGCGAGCGGCACGAGCCTGCCGTCGGGGCCGGTCCGGGCCGGGCGCCGCGCGTGGTGGAGCAGCATGAGCGCCAGCAGGCCGGCGGCCTCCTCGTGGTCGGTCCCGGCCGCCAGTTGGCGAGTGAGCCGGATCGCCTCGGCGGCGAGGTCGATGTCGCCGGAGTAGCCCTCGTTGAAGACCAGGTAGAGCACGCGCAGCACCGTGTCGACGTCGCCGGGCTGGTCGAACCGGACGCCGGAGACGGTCCGCTTGGCCCTGCTGATCCGCTGGGCCATGGTCGCCTCCGGCACGAGGTAGGCCCGCGCGATCTGCCGTGTGGTCAGACCGCCGACCGCGCGCAGTGTGAGCGCCACGGCCGAGGCCGGGGTCAGGGACGGGTGTGCGCACAGAAAGTACAGGTGAAGCGTGTCGTCCACCGCCTCGCCCGGGCCGGGCGTGGGCTCGGCCTCGACCAGCTCCTCCCGCCGCCGCCGGGAGGTGTCGGCGCGTACGGCGTCGAGGAACTTGCGCCAGGCCACCGTGACCAGCCAGCCCTTGGGGTCCCGAAGGGGGTCTCCGCTGCTCGGGCGAAGCCGAGAGCTCGGGGAGGAGTCGTCCGGCCACGCGCGCACGGCCTCGACCAGGGCGTCCTGCACGGCGTCCTCGGCCGCCGCGAAGTCCGCTCCGCGACGGACGAGCACACCGATCACCGCGGGCACCAGCTCGCGGAGCCGCGACTCGTTCACTCGGTGGCCGTGGGCTGCTCGCCGTAGAACGGGCGCACCTCTAGCCACTCGTGGATCGGCTTCCCGCCCGCGCCCGGAGCCGCGGACAGCTCACCGGCCAGTTCGAGCGCGCGCTCGTAGGTCTCGACGTCGATCACCATCCAGCCGGCGATCAGGTCCTTGGTCTCCGCGAACGGCCCGTCGGTGACCGGCGGCCGCCCCTCGCCGTCGTAGCGGACAAACGTGCCCTCCGGGGAGAGCGCCTGGCCGTCGACGAACTCGCCGGTGCTCTCCAGCCGAGCGGCGAAGTCACGCATGTACTGCATATGAGCCGAGACCTCCTCCGGCTCCCACTGGTCCATCGGCACGTCGTTGACCGGTGCCGGCGCGCCCCGGTAGTGCTTGAGCAGCAGGTATTTGGCCATCATGGTCTCCTTGGATGCGGCACGGCCCGTTGTGTACGGCCCATTGTGGCTGTGTTCGCACCTGGGACGGAGCCGCGCGCGGGTTCTCGACATCCCCTCGCGAAATTGTTCGGCGGACTTCCAAGACTCCGCGATGCGGCCACCTCGCGCTCGCCCGCGCCGGAAACTCGGATGCGGGTGCCGTACGGCCACCCCTAGGCTGCGCCCGCGGGGAGGGCGGGGCGCCCTGTCGACCGTCAGTGGATCGGAGATGCACGAGGTATGACCAGTCAACTGTTCGCGATCTGCTTCCATGCGACCCGGCCGTCGGACCTGGCGCGGTTCTGGTCCGGGCTCCTGGGCTGGGAACGGGCCGACGGTCCGGACGACGACGTCGCGATCCTGCCCCCTGATTCCGCCGGGTTCCGCATTCGTTTCCTGCCGGGCCAGGAGCCGAAGACCGGCCAGAACCGGGCGCACTTCGACCTGACGAGCACCTCCCCGGAGGACCAGCGGCAGACGGTGGCCAGGGCGCTGGAACTCGGCGGGCAACACCTCGATGTGGGCCAACTTCCGGAAGAGGGGCATGTGGTGCTCGCCGATCCGGACGGCAACGAGTTCTGCGTCATCGAGGCGGGCAACAAGTTCCTCGCCGACACCGGCTTCATCGGAGCGCTGGCCTGCGACGGTACGCAGGAGGTCGGCTACTTCTGGAGCGAGGCGCTGCGGTGGCCGCTGGTGTGGGACCAGGACGAGGAGACCGCCGTCCAATCACCGGACGGCGGTACGAAGATCACGTGGGGTGGTCCTCCCGTGGCTCCGAAGACGGGAACGAACAGGCTGTACTTCGAGCTGGCGCTCCCCGCCGGGTCCGACGGGGAGGCGGAGGTCGACCGTCTGATCTCGCTCGGCGCGACGCGCGCCGACATCGGCGGGGGCGACGGCGCCCGGGTGCTGATGCTCGACCCTGACGGCAACGAGTTCTCCGTACAACGGACGTCGTTGTCGTCGCACCCGTAGGAGGTGACCCCGCCCATCGGGTCCGTCGGCCCAGGGCGGGGCCCGAGCGGGGAGACTCCGTGCTGTCCTGCCGTGGCCGGTCTCAGGTCCGGCGCAGCGCGGACCACTGAAGGAGGGCGAAACCGGCGACGGTCAGCGCCTGCACCGGGATCCAGACGGCGCCGGCGGTGGCCGGTTCGAACCAGAGCGCAAGCGCGGCAATACTGAGGACGGCCCACAGCAGATTCGCGTCGACGACGGCCTTCACGGGCAGTCGCGGCGGCTGCCGGCGGGTGGCGAGACCACCGACTCCGGCCGCGAACAGCGCGAGGAATACGCCCAGTCCGAGCAGGACGGTGTCGTCGACCCCGAGCAGCCGACCGAGCGGCCCGGACGCCGTGACGTACGCCAGTCCGTTGACACCGGTGACGAGGGCGTCGAGAGCGAGGAACCGGCGCAGCATCGTCTGCGGCTCGGTGGTGCGGGAGATGCCGGCGAGCAGGGTTGCGGACATGGCGAATCAGCCTCCGTCGAGGTCGTGCGGGCTGGTCGAGGGGCTGAACTCGGACGGAGTGCGTCGCCCGAGTTCAGCTACCGCAAGGGTGCCGAGCGAAGCGGGTGGCGTCGATTACGTGCGAGGTAATGGAGGCGGGGTAACGGAGGCGGGGGTTCACCGTCCGGCAGGGGGCGAACCCCGGCTCCTGGCCGAGGCCGGCGACCGGCAGGAGCAGGTCGGGGGAGGGATGTCTCCGGCCACCGACCGGGTCATGAACCTGATGCGGAATCCACGGCTTCCCCCCGATTCGTCCCGCCGATCATGGTTGATAGCCTCCGGGAATGACTGCGATTTTCGACGAAGCCGTCCGTGCCCGGCTGCAAGCCCCCAACATCTGGTACGTCGGTACCGTGTTCGCCGACGGAGCGCCGCAGGTCAGTCCGATGTGGGTGGATCTGGAGGGGGAGGGTGAGCTGACGTTCAACACCTCGACGGGCCGGGTGAAGGAGGAGAACCTGCGCCGCGACCCCCGCGTCTATCTCTCGCACGCGGACGCCGTCGATCCCTTCGACCGCGTGCAGATCAGTGGTGAGGTGGCCCGCTTCATCGACGGCCAGGAGGCGCACGACCGGATGGACCGGCTGGCCCGGAAGTACCTGGGCGGCGAACGGTTCGAGTGGATCATGCCGGGTGAGCAGCGGGTCGCGGTGATCGTGCGCGCGGTCAAGGTGCGGCACATCGTCGGGGTGGAGCGGTTCCGGCCCGGCGGCCCCGTCCCCGCGCCCTGACCGGCCCGGCCGAGCGCCGTCCGCTCCTCGCGCAGGTCGACTGAGTACGCGTACCCACTCCTTGCCGGGTATCCGTGCCCATCCGCCGCGCTCCCCCGCTGACATAGCGTCCCCGTATGCCCGCAGAGACCGCACCGACCAGCATCACCCCCGCCACGACCGAGTCCGCTCCCGCCGCCTCGGCCCTCAGGGCCATCGGATGTAGCTGCGTCGCGTTGGTCGCCGTACTCGCTCTGGTCGTCCCGCTCGTATGGGGATCATCGGGGTCGACGGACTTTCCCCGTGTCACGCCCGAGAACATGGCGAGCCGCGCCTTCCAACGCTCGCAGGAGGCGTACGACGTCCTGGGCTTCACGCGCACCGTGGAGCCGGGGGTCGAGGACATCGGCGTCAGCACGGAGAACACGTTCAGCTCCGGCTCCTGCTACGACGGGGGCCTGCTGGGACTGGAGGACAAGACCGTCGACGGCGCCTACCAGATGAGTCACAGTTGGGCGCTGGACCACGTGCCCGCGAGTCAGGCCGTCTCCGGCCTGCGCCGGCTGCACCAGCACCTCAAGGACAACGGCTGGACGGTCTCGTCCTACCGTGACGGCACCAAGGGCAACTGGGACCTGTTCGTCCAGCGGGACGACGGGGCCGAGCGGATGTCCTTCACCTGGTACGCGGACCGGGAGTACTTCACCGGCGGCGCCAGCGTGCCCTGCGCCTACGACCCCGAGTGGAAGGACGGCGACATCGGCTCCTCCGGGGATGACCAGAACCCACCCGTCCTCGGTCCCGCGCGGCGGGGCCAGGGCGGGTGAGGGAAGGGTCACCGACCACTCTCCGTGCCTTCGACGGCATGGGCCGCCGTCCCGATGGTCCTTCTCGGCACCGGAGCACCACACGGTCGCCCAGGCCCCGCACGGTCCAGGGCATGGGCGACCGGCGCTGCCGGGCCGGGGCGGGGCGCTTCCGTGCGCGTCCTAGAGCTGCTGGGCGGTCCTGGTGCGGAGGATCTCGTCCATGGACTCCTCACGCCATCGCTTCAGGAGTTCGTGGAAGGCGAACGCGCCGTGGGGGTAGGCGCTCGGGCCGTTCGGCCGGCCGCGGCCCTCGCGGTTGTAGTAGCCCGGGGTGCATTCGGCGTGGAACCACTCGTGGTCGGGGGCGTCCTCGGCCAGGACGGCGATCCAGGCGTCCTCGGCTTCGCGGGGCGGTTCGATGAGGGCGTCCTTGGCGTGGGCGGCGGCGACGAGGGCGGCGGCGTGGACGGCCTGCTCGTCCAGGATGTGCGTGAAGTTGACGCTGCTGGCGTTCTGCAGGGAGCCCATGTGGATCAGGTTCGGGAAGCCGTTGCCGGTGAAGCCGTGCAGGCTGCGCGGGCCCTGTCGCGCCCAGGCGTGCAGCAGTTGGGTGCCGTCCCTGCCGTGGACGGGGAGCTTGCCGGACAGGACGCCGGAGGTCCCGACGGAGAAACCGGTGGCGAAGATCAGGCAGTCGAGTTCGTACGTGGTGTCCCCGACCACGACGCCCTGCTCGGTGATGCGTTCGATGCCGTGGGTGTCCGCGGTGTCGACCAGGGTGACGTTGCCGCGGTTGAACGCCGGGTAGTACTTGTCGGAGAAGGTGGGGCGCTTGCAGGCGTACCGGTACCAGGGTTTGAGCTTCTCCGCCGTGTCCGGGTCGTTGACGGTCTCCTCGACGCGGGCGCGCAGCTCGTTCATCTTGGTGGCGTCGGCGGCCTCGTAGGCGACCTCGAAGGCTTTCCGGTCGCCTTGGCGGCGGAAGCTCGGCAGGAGCTTCTCCAGGAGACCGGCCGACATGGTCCAGCGGTCCGCCACGAGATCCTTGTCGGCGCCCTCGCCGGAGACGATGCGGAGATAGTTCTCACGGCGTTCACGCGCCCAGCCGTCGTGGTCGGCGCCCACGTCACCGGCGGTGGTGCGGCAGTTGGCGCGGACGTCCACGGTGGAGGGGGTGCGCTGGAAGACGTAGACGTGCTCGGCGTCCTCGGCCAGCATCGGAATGACCTGGATGCCGGTGGCGCCGGTGCCGACGATGCCCACCCGCTTCTGTGAGAGGCCGGTCAGGCCGCCGTCCGCGGTGCCGCCCGTGTAGGCGTAGTCCCACCGCGACGTGTGGAAGGTGTGGCCCTTGAAGTCCTCGATGCCGGGTATCCCGGGAAGCTTCGGCTCGGAAAGGGTGCCGGTGGCGGTGACGACGTACGTGGCCCGGAACGCGTCGCCCCGGTCGGTGGCCACGAGCCATGTCTCGGACGCCTCGTCCCAGGTCAGCGAGGTGACCGCGGTGGAGAACAGGGCGTCCGGGTAGAGGTCGAACTT
Organism: Streptomyces sp. NPDC087310; assembly: GCF_044744405.1. Lineage (NCBI taxonomy): Bacteria > Bacillati > Actinomycetota > Actinomycetes > Kitasatosporales > Streptomycetaceae > Streptomyces > Streptomyces sp. NPDC087310. Next base: position 57,662 of record NZ_JBIUYF010000001.1, read on the forward strand.
CTGCGCGACCCGCACCGCGTGGCGGCGGATCTCCTCGCCGGGAGCGTACTTCCACTCCGGCACGTATCCGGTCTCGTCGAGCATCGGCAGATAGACGTGCGACTCGATGTCGCAGTGGATGCCCGGGTACCGGTTCCAGTACCAGGTGCCCCCGAAGTCGCCGCCCTGCTCGACGATCCGGACGCGCTCCAGGCCCTGCTGCCGCATCCGGGCCCCGGCGAGGATGCCGCCGAACCCGCCACCGACCACGGCCACGTCGACCGTGTCGTGCATCGGCTCGCGCTCGGCCACGTCCCCCACGTACGGATCGGCGGCGTAGTAGCCGAACTCCGCGTCGGTGGCCTGGTACTGGCTTGCGCCGTCGGGCCGTACCCGTCGCTCGCGTTCGCGTTCGTAACGCTGCCTCAGTGCGGCGAGTTCGTCGGGCGTCGGCGCTTGAGGGGGTGTCATGTGGGGGCCTCGATCCTGTGGGTCTGCTGTCGTGCGGCCGCCCAGGACGAGCGGTCTTCCGCTACGGTAGCAACTACCGGACAACGATGTCCGGTTGGATCGCGGGTGCACCGCGGCACTCGGGAAACGAGCACGTCCGCGCCCCGGGCGGACGTACGCGAGCCCCCTGTCGGCGGCACCCGTACACAGCGGACAGGAAGAGTGATTCCCCCCATGCGACGACTCCCGATCCGATCCCTCGCCGTGCTCGCCTCGGTCGGCATGCTGGCGCTCACCGGATGCGGTACGGACACGGGCGGCCCCGGCGATACGGCGGCCTCCTCCACGGCCACGGGCAAGACCATCCGCGCGCAGAAGGTCATGCAGCTCACGAAGGTGCACGAAGAGACCGGCATGACCCTGCTGGAGGGCCCGACCTTCGGCAAGGACGGTGGCCTGTTCGTCGTCGATGTCACCGCACCCGCCGGTGACCCGAAGGTGATACGTGTCGACGTCAAGAAGAAGACGTCGCGGGCGGTCCACACCGACGACCGGGGGGCCTACACCTCGGCGCAGTTCAGCCCGTACGACGGACGGCTCTATCTGACCGATTACGCCTACGGCGAGGTCGTGAGCCTGGCCCCGGGCGGCGGCGATCCGCGGACCTTCTTCTCCGGCAAGGTCGACGGAGCGCAGATGAACCCCGACGACATCGCCTTCGACCAGGAGGGCAACCTGTACATCAGCGACACACGCGGCCTGTCCGAGGGAGAGGCGCACGGCCGCGTGGTGCGGATCGACCGCGACGGCAAGAAGGCCACCGTCCTGGCCGAGAACCTGGCCGCGACGAACGGTATCTCGTTCGACGTGGACTACCGGGGGCTGTGGTTCAGCGAGCTCACCGAGAACCGGATCTCCTACCTCCGCCTCGACGGAAAGGGAGCAGTGGCTTCCCGGCACACCGCCATCCGCGTCGACGGCGGGATCGCCCAGACCGACTCGATCGCCGTGGACGCGGACGGCAACCTCTACCAGGCACTGCACGGCCGGCCCGCGATGGCCGTGTACAACCAGCACGGTGAGCACCTGGCGACGGTCGAGGTGCCCGCCCGCGCCGAAGGGCTGGAGTCGGCGACGAACGTGGCGATCACGCCCGGCGGGACCACGGCGTACATGACCGTCAGCGGGCCCGCCGGAGGGTACCTGTACACCTTCGACGCGCTGGCGAAGGGCATCCGGCAGTCCAACGGCGGCTGACCCCGCTCCGCCGCTCACCCCTCGAACGGCCGCACCGGTCCCACCGCGACGTCGAGCAGCCGCCAGGCCGCCAGCGCCCGGTGTTCCCGCTCCTCGCGCGTGGGGCCGGTGACGGCGCCGGAGACCATGGCGACGGCCAGCATGAGATCGTGCGCCGCCCCCAGCCGATGACCTTCCGGCAGGCGTGCCCGCAGGGCCTGCTCGACCCGCTCGGACAGGGCCAGAGCGTACGCGCGGACGTCGGAGCGGCGGTCCACGTCGGCGTGCAACAGGCCGATGAAGGCCGCCGACTCCGTCAGATGCCAGGTCAGCACACCGAGGACTCCGGTGAAGGCCAGGTCCTCGGTCGCGGCCGCCTTCTCGACCTGCCGCACGTTCTCCTCCAGAACCGCGGTCGCCACGGCGGCCCGGTCAGGGAAATGCCGGTACAGGACGCCCTGCCCGACCCCGGCCCGACGCGCGATCGCGGAGAGCGGAGCGTCCAGACCGTGCTCCGCGTAGATCTCCCGGGCAGCGGTGACCAGAGCGGCCCGGTTGCGGGCAGCGGCCTTCGGCCCGTGGTTCGCGGGCCGCCGCTCGTTCGACATGGGGTGCTGCGTCACTACCGAAGGGTAGCCCCCGACCGGGCATCGCGGCACTTCCCTTCCCCCGCGGAGAGGCCCGGCGGCCCGGAGCCCCGCGGTTCCGGGCGGTCAGCAGGCCGAGTTGGTCTGGGTGAGCAGGCCGAGCCGCCACGGCAGTGTGTTGTAGTCGCCGCTCGCGCCGGGGTCCAGGCCCTGGTACACGTACTGCAGCTTGCAGGCGGGGATCGTCAGCGTCTGGTCGTAGCCCGCCCGGATCATCTCGCCGTGACTCACGTCCCTGGTCCAGGACCCGGCCGGGAAGGTGACGTTGTTCGCCCGGGCGAAGGGATTGCCCTCCGAGGCGGCCAGCGCCGTCCACGAACCGCCGAGACCGGTGGCGGTCCAGGACCGGAAGTAGCGCCGGCCGTCCGATCCGATCGCCTCCACCAGCAGCAGATACTGGTTGCCGCCCTGCACCTTGTAGACGTTGGCGGCTTCGAACAGGGCGTACTTGTTGGCGTCCTGGGCCGCGATGACGGTGTTGGTGAACCCGTTCGGGAACTGGGACACGCTCGTCTGCGAGCGGTACAGGTGCCCGTTGTCGTCGGAGGAGAACAGATAGCAGGTGGCGCTGTCGCAGATCACCCACATGTCGACCCAGTAGCCGTTGCCGATGTTCTGCCTGATGATGTCGGGCATCGAGGCGTAGAAGTTGCGGGGCGCGCTCCAGCCGTTCGGATCGCTGATGTCCGGGTTGGTGGAGAAGGAAGCGTTCCCGGTCTGGTACACGAGGTACCACAGCCCTTGCGGGGCGTAGTAGAACACCTGTGGCGCGGCCCGGTATCCGGTTCCGATCGCGCCGCGGTCCAGGTAGTGGTGGGTGGCCGAACCCGCCTGGGACCAGTCGCTGAAGCTCAGGTACACCAGGTTGTAGCCGGAGGCGCTCGCGGTGCTGGCGAACACGTGGTACTTGCCGTTGTAGTGGACGACCGACGGGTCCTTGATCCCGGCGATGTTGTGGGTCGAGTCCGGCTTCGGGGCGATCAGCGCGCCGCTGGAGCTCCAGGAGAAACTGCCGGGCAGGGCCGATGCGGAGGAGGCCGGGCGTGTACTCGTGGTGCGTGCCGCCGTGACCGCGCTGCCGCCGAGGCCGGTCAGCGTCGCCTGGTAGGCCGCCTTCTTGTTGCCGTTACGGTCGAACAGCAGCGGGTTCTCCCCGCTGCGCCAGGAGTCGCTGTCCCTGATGCCCCACACGGTGATCCCGGTGCACCGTGGGACGTTCAGGCATGCCTGGACGGTGTTCGTGTACGCGGCCGCCGGCGCCTGGGCGATGTCGAGTTCGGTGATCTGTACGTCCACACCGAGGGCGGCGAAGTTCGCCAGCGTCGTCCGGAAGTTCGACGGCGGGCCGCCGGTGCCGAAGTGTGCCTGGAAGCCGACACAGTCGATGGGCACGCCGCGCGCCGTGAAGTCGCGCACCATGCGGTACACGCCCTGGGTCTTGGCGTCGCTCCAGTTCTCGATGTTGTAGTCGTTGTAGCAGAGCTTGGCCGCCGGATCGGCGGTCCGCGCGGTGCGGAAGGCTTGCTCGACGAAGCCGTCGCCGAGCAGGTTCTGGAACACCGAGGGGCGGTGCTGACCGCTGCCGCCGTCGGCGAATGCCTCGTTGACCACGTCCCAGGTCTGGACCTTGCCCTTGTAGTGGTTCATCACCGTGGTGATGTGGTTGTTCATCACGCCGCGCAGGGTGTTCGCGTCCGTGAGAGAGCTGACCCAACTGGGCAGTTGGGAGTGCCAGACCAGGGTGTGGCCCCGTACGCGCTGGCCGCGCGCCGAGGCGCGGTTGACGATCTGGTCCGCGGGAGCGAAGTTGAACGAGCCGCGGGACCGCTCGACGGTGTCCCACTTCATCTCGTTCTCGGGCGTGACCGAGTTGAACTCGCGGTCCAGGATCGTCGCGTACGTCCCGTCGCCCAGTTTACCGGCCGCCACGGCGGTCCCGAAGTACCGTCCGGACTGGGCCGCCTGGGCGCCCAGGGTGCTCGCCCGGACCGGTGCGGACTCGGCGGCGGGTGCGGCGGCGACCCCGGTCGCCAGCAGCGCGGAGACCGTCAGCAGGCCCAACATCGAGGCGCGGCGCCTGCCGCGTCGGGTGGGGGGATTCATGGTTCTCCTCCTGTGCGCTTGTTCGCGCCCTGACATGCCGGTCGCTCCTCCTCGCCAGGGCGCGAAAGGTTTCGACATGATCGCGCGCGGTTCGAGAGCCGCACGTTCGAAGTATCGGACAGCTACCGGCGCTTCGGACAGCCTGGATGATAGAAGCCCCAGCGGGAGCGTCAATACCCCTCGCATCATTCGGACTTGGCGGCGAAATGTTTCGACGCGAGAGGGGGTGCGTCACCCGTGTCGGCCGAGGTGCACAGGGGTCAGCCGTGGTGCACAGGGACCACGATCATCTCGGCGATGTTCACATGGACCGGCGCCGTGACGGTGAAGGCGACAGACTCGGCGATGTCCTCGGCGGACAGAGGGCGCGGGCCGGTGCGCATCTGCGCCAGGGCGGCACGCATGTCCTCGTTGAGCATGTCGTCCCCCAGCTCGGTCGCCGTCACGCCGGGTTCGATGGTGTGCACCCGTACCTTGCGCGGTCCGAGCTCGGCTCGCAGATTGCGGGTGAGGTGGGCGACCGCGGCCTTGGTGGCGCAGTAGACGGACCAGTTGGGGTAGAGGCTGTGGCCGCCGACGGAACCGATGTGCACGAGGTCGGCCGGGCCGTGCTCCGCCGCGGTGAGCAGGTCGTCGACGAAGGCGCGGCCGGTGTGGAGCAGTCCGCGCAGGTTGACGTCGAGCATGCGGTCCCACTCGGCGGTGTCGGCGGTCTCGAACGGCGCGCCCAGCATCGCGCCGGCGTTGGCCACGACCAGGTCGACCCGGCCGAGCCGGGACCGTACGGACGCCGCTGCCTCGGCGAAGGACCGGGTTCGGGCGAGATCCACGGCCACGGTGAGGATCTCGCCGGAAGCGGCCGGACGCAGCTCCTCGGCCAGTTCCGTGAGCCTGTCCTCGCGGCGGCCCATCAGGGCGACATTGGCGCCGCCGAGGGCCAGCTTCCGGGCGGTGGCGGCGCCGATGCCACTGGTGGCCCCGGTCACCACGGCCACCCGCCCGGCGAGGGGACGACCGGGTTCGGCGGCGGGGGCGGAGCTTGCGGATACGGCCGAGGGCGATGCGGAAGAAAAGGTCATGCCGCAACCTTCGGGTGATCCGGCGGCTCCTGCCAGGCACCGCTTCACCTGGGTGCCCTCACCCTGGGAGTGCCACGACCACCCTCGGCCGGAGGCGCCCTACGGAGGAAGGGCGGGACGACGGTTCGGTCAACTGCTGTGTCGCGAGAGGCTGTAGAGGAGGATCAGCACAGCCGCGGCCATCACCAGCACGTGTAACCACGCGGGGGCGGCGGAGGCGTCGGCGGCCAGGGTCGTGAGCGAGGTCATCATGATGTCTCCTTCAACGCGGTCGTCCGAGACGGAACCGCGGTCGTCGTGTGGGTCCTTGCCGCACCGGAGCGGGCCCGGATCGGCCCGTCGGCGGCGTTCGGAGGACGCACCTCGGGTCAGGGTGCCGCGTGGCGGACGGGGCGCTCGTCCACTCTCACCGTGCGGAGGGTGCGAGTGCCCGTCCGGCCGGAGTCGCGGTCAGGTCACCGCCGGTCGGGGCGGCGTCCGTTGCCGGTGCCTGCCCTGTGCGGGGCCGGCGGCGCCGGGCCCGGCAGCATGGCGTTCATCGACGTGAGGACGGCGTTCGACGCGAGGTCGGCGGCGCGGGTCAGGAAGGCGATGACAAGCAGTACGCGGCTGTCCCAGCATGACCGACTCCTTCGGCAGTTGGTATGCGTGTGCCCCCGCATCAGGGAGGTAGACCTGATCCGGCTCGGCGGGGCGGGCCGGAGCGCGGAGGAGGGCCCGACGGGAGGCATCCGTGCCGGGGGGAAGTGGCGCGTGTCCGCCGCTCAGTTCGTTCCACGGAACGTGTTGCGGTACGTACGCGGCGACACCCCCAGCGCCTCCCTGAAGTGCTGGCGCATCGCCGTCCCGGTGCCGAAACCGGCTGCCGCGGCGATCCGGTCCACCGGCTCGTCCGTACGCTCCGGCAGCAGCCGCGCGTGCTGGAGCCGCTGTTCGGCCGGCCAGCGCATCGGCGTCGCTCCCGTCTCCTGGAGGAAGCGCCGGCTGAGGGTCCGTACGCTCATCGCCGCCTCCCGGGCCCAATCCTCCAAGGTCAGCAACTCCCCAGGGGGCCGAGGGCGTATGTCACCGGCGTCCTCTCCTCGGGCAGCGTCTTCGGACAGATGGTGTTCCTGCCCGCACTGTCCTGGACCATCGGCCGCTACGACTGGCGCCCCGCCCTGGTCACTCTCGCGCTCGCCGTGCTGGCCGTCGCGCCCGTCGTCCGGCTGGTCCTGCGCGACCACCCCGCCGACATCGGCCGATGCCCGTACGGCAGCACGGTCTTCGTTCCGAAGCCGCCCCCTGTCAACGGCGTCGCCCGCCGCACGCTCACCGTGCTCCGCGACTCCGGGCGCACCACGCCCTTCTGGCTGCTCGCCGGCGCCTTCGCGATCTGTGGCGCCACCACCAACGGCATCATGTGGACCCATTTCACCCCGGCCGCCCACGACCACGGCATGGCCGTCACAATCGCGTCCAGCCTGCTCGCCCTCATCGGCGTCTTCAACGTCGCCGGCACCATCGGCTCCGGCCGGCTCACCGACCGCTTCGACGCCCGCCGCCTGCTCGCCGTCCACTTCGCCCTCCGTGGTGCGCTTCTCGTGTCGCTCCCCGTCATGATGGCCGCGTTGCCCCGCGGACCGGGTCTCAGAGGTGCGCGCGGCCGAGTCGGCGGATCTCCTCCAGCGGGTACGGGGTCTGCCTGCTCTCGTGCCGGAGCTTGCGGAAGAAGTCCGCCATCACCGCGGTGAGCGGCGCGTCACGGGCGAGGATCGCCGCGGCCACCCGCGGGGCTCCGGTGGGGCGCTCGCCCTGGGCGTACGCGCGCACCTGCGCCTCGCGGTCGTCTCTGCCGTATCCGTACAAGGCGGTGACGAGCCAGTTCACCAGGTAGGCGGCGGCGTAACAGCGGTCGTAGCTCTGATGCCGGTCGAAGAAGTCGGCCTCCTCCTGGGACAGTTCGAATCGGGAGGAGAGCGCAAGGCCGTAGTCCGTGAAGAACAGGCGCCGTCCGTCGGTCAGGATGTTCTCGAAGTGGGCGTCGAAGTGCAGGAGTTCGCGGCTGTTCATGAAGGAGATTCCCGCGTCCAGCTCCCTTTCCACCATCGCGCAGGCCCGGTCGGCGGTCTCGCCGCCGATGTCCATCTGCCGGCCCAGCCATTGGTGCAGGTTCTGCGGGATGTACTCGAGGAACAGCGTGACACCGGCCGAGGAGTGCTGGAGGGCCTCGATCCGGCGGCGTACCGGCGAACCGCCGCCCCAGTAGGCAACAGCCCTTTCAACGTCGGACAGTTCCTCGGGCAGGGGCGTCGAGTCCGGCAGTACCCGCCAGTGGTACATCAGGGGGAAGCCCTCGGACTCCCCTGCCCGTACCCAGTTCGTCGTCATGGTGTGCACGGCGAGCTCTCTCCAGGCCCCGAAGCCAGGACCGCCGATGCCGTACTGGCAGAAGACCGGCAGCCCGAACACGTTCGCCGTGGACCGGACGCCGTCCGGGCGCCTCTCCAGGTCGGTGAGAGGCACCCGCTTCACGAAGACCGGGGTTCCGGCGATCTCCAGCAGCGCCGATGTTCCGCCGATGCCGGACCCGAGCGGCTCGGCGGTGTCCACGAGGTCGCGCAGGGCGCGATCACCGTACCGGGCCAGAGAGGTGGAGACGGCGCCGTGGGTGGTCAGCCGGGCACCGTGCGACGCGTCGGGGGACTTCATGGCCCGCCTCCATCCGTGACAGCCACCTGTCATCCAGGAAGCATTTTCCGATGCAGAGCCTATGTGAAGAATATTCTTCCCCTTAGAGCGCGATCATGGAGTAAGAACAGAAACACCTTCGGGCGTATTACGCCTAACCTTCCCTCTTGCACCAAGGAACGTGAGAGGGATCTATCGATGGACACGACGACTGTGGCGGCTTTCCTGGCAGTGGATCTGCTGCTGGTCCTCACCCCGGGCGCGGACTGGGCCTACGCGATCTCGGCCGGGCTGCGGGACCGGTCGGTCGTCCCCGCGGTCGCCGGCCTGATAGCCGGATACGCCGGTTACACGGTGCTCGCCGTCGCGGGTCTGGTGGTGATCGTGGCGAGTTCGGCGACCGTCCTCACCGCGCTGACCGTGGCCGGGGCCGCCTATCTCATGTGGCTGGGCTGGGGTGTGCTGTCGCGGCCGGCGGTGCTGGGGGCGTCCACGGAGAGCATGGCCTCCTCGCGTGGGCGGATCATGCTCAAGGGGGCCGGGATCAGTGGCCTCAATCCCAAGGCGCTGCTGCTGTACTTCTCGCTGTTCCCGCAGTTCATCGACCCCGCGGGCGGCTGGCCGGTCGCCGCGCAGACCGGGCTGTTCGGCACGCTCCACATGGTGGCCTGCGCCGTCGTCTACCTCGTCGTCGGCGTCCTCGCCCGCACCGTTCTGAAGACGCGGCCTTCCGCGGCCCGGGCCGTCACGCGCGTCTCCGGTGCCATGATGATCGTCATCGGCGGGTTCCTTCTGGTGGAACGGCTCGCCGGCTGACGACCCCGCACCACCCTGTTCACAGACCGTGATGTCCGTCGGAGGAGAACACGTGGAAGACCGGACGCCGCAGGAGCACGACCAGGCGAGCCCCGAGGTGCGACACCGCATCCGAACGAGCTTCGACCGCCAGGGGTTGATGACTCATCTCGGTGCGCGCATAACCCACATCGGCCCCGGTCGCGTGCACATCGTGCTCCCGAGCCGCCCCGAGGTGACCCAGCAGCACGGCTACTTCCACGCCGGCGCCACGAGCGCCGTCGCGGACACCGCCGGCGGGTACGCGGCCTTCACGCTGTTCCCCGAGGACACCGAGGTGCTCACCGTCGAGTACAAGATCAACCTCCTCGCGCCTGCCACCGGCGACCACATCGAGGCGGTCGGGACCGTCCTGAAGCCCGGACGCACGCTGACGGTGTGCCTGCTCGAGGTGTTCGGCGTCCAGGACGGACGGCGGAAACTCGTGGCCAACGGGCAGCAGACGCTGATCCGCGTGAACCGGCCCGAGCGGTGAGCCCGCGGCCGTCGTTGCCGTCCGCCGGGACCCCGGCGGCCGGGATCCCGGCCGCCGCGCGGCGGAGCGCCCCGACGGGCCGGTAGGCCGAGCCCTGCCCGTACGTCCGGGTGTGACCGAGATACGCGCCAAAGGGGCAACGGGATGATCTTGAAGCCCTGAGCGCCCTCCGCCCGTCACCCATTCGGCTCAGTCTCGTTGGTGGTGATGTTGAGCGTCGTCTGGGGCCTGGGGTGGGTGGTGACATCGATTGAACGGACCGCGTATCCGCGGTTCAAGCGGCTCATCACCGCGCATGAGCTGCACCTGTTCTTCTCCCCGAGCCGCGATGAGCTGAAGTGGGCGGCCGATGCCACGAACTGCGATGAGCATCTGCCGGCGCTGCTGCTGATGCTGAAGTCGTATCGGCGCATGGGGTGTTTCCCGGCGTTGGAGGACGTCCCGGAGATGGTGGTGGACTTCGTCCGGCGGGCGGTGGAGCTGCCGGAGGGCACGCTGCCGGTGTACCGGGCGGAGCGGACCGCCAAGCACCACCGGGGACTGGTCCGCAAGCAGGCCGGCGTGACATACGACCAGGCCAGGGCCCGCGGGATCGTCGAGCAGTCGATCCGCAAGGAGGCCGCGGCGAAGAACCGCCCGGCGGATCTGATCCGTATCGCGCTGGAGAAGGTGGTGGAGAACCCGGGCTGGAACTGCCCGGGTTCTCCACCTTCGACAAGATGGCCTCGAAAATCCGCACCGAGGTGAACGCCTCGATCTGCACGGGCATCCACGACCGCATGAGCGCCGCTCAGCGGGCGGGGCATCTCCTTCGCCACCCAGAACTGGCGCAAGGCCGTGGTCGACAAGACCCGGACCGGGCAGTTCGTCCGCAAGCGCTTCGAGGCGATGGTCTTCACCGCCTTCGCCGAGGAGCTGCGCACCGACGTGGCGGCGTGCTGGACGCCGGTGGTAGCGACTGGGACCCAGTCGCGAACAAGTCCGCCCGACCCGGCTCGGCTTCGTTATCTGGAGTCACCGAGGCACTGTCCAGGACGTGCAGCACGTACGGGTGAAGCCCCCTCGGCCCCGTCCTGGATGGGATTGCCTTCCGTCATCCCCGGAACCCGGCCAGCACGGCCGACCAGACAGCAACAGAGTCCCGCCATACCCGCTGAGCAGTACGGACGCTGAATCAGCGCCGCCTGCGCGCAGGACGGCTCTCCGGCCGCGGGGGCCTGCACTCGCGTGTGCCCTGCACGCCCTCAACGAGGTCTCCAACGGCGTCGGGCCGGGCCCCGCAGCCGCGGTGCTGCCCATCTCCTGCCCGGACGGATCCGTGCTCGGCCGGTTCGCGGCCGACACCCAGGACGCGGAGATCCTGGCCAAGCGCGTGCACGAGATGTCCGCCGACCGGTCGTACTCGCGGCGGGTCTTGCGCTGTATCAGGATGGCCGGGGTGCTGTCGAAAGGCTGGCATCGGGCGCGGTGAGCGCGGTGCACACCGGGTGTGGTGCTGACGCGCGAGGCGCAGCCCTGACCGCGCCGTACTGTCTATGCCCTGATCGAGCGCGGCCCGCTCGGCGTCGTCCAGTTCAGCGGTGCGCAGGACGTCCCCGGAGGAGATCCCCGATCTCGTCGGGACGCTGTGGCGGCAGACCAGGCACGGGCCATGATCGCTTGCGTATGCGGGCGGAGCTGCCGCTGATCATGTCGTGCGGATCGGTCCTGCACGGTGGGTTCCGGTAAGCAGAGCTTCGGCATGCTTGCGGAAAGCGGTGACCAGACGGCTGCGGTCGCCGGTGCGCGTGGCGAGTACGACCTGGCTCGGTTCGACCCCATGCAACGGGACGGTGGTGAGGCTGGGATGCAGGCCGGTCGCGTGGTCGAGGGGCGGCCCGATGGCCACGGCCTGCCCGGCGGCGATGAGTTCGTGTTTGTCCTCAAGGGCTTCGACCAGGGGGCCGTCGGGCGCGGGCCGCCCGTCGGGCCGGGGATCGAGCCGCCAGTAGGCGTTCAGCAACGGGTCGGACTGGCGTACGTGGGGGATCGGCTCGTCGGCGATGTCGCCGAGGGTGACCGACTCCTTGCCGGCCAGACGGTGGTCCCGGGGCACGACCAGTACGCGCGGTTCGTCGTGGAGGACGGTGACGCGCAGCTGGTCGGTGGGGAACGGCAGGCGCGTCACCACCGCGTCGACGCGGTGCTCCAGCAGCGCGCCGCGCGAGTCGTTCCAGGCGAGCAGGCGGGTGTGGACCTCGGCATCGGGATTGCGGTCGAGCAGGGCGCGCACGGCCGGAGTGATGACCAGCCCCTTGGTGTAGCCGATGGTGATGCTGCTGGGCCGGGCCGCGGCCCGGGTGCGGGCCATCGCCTCGACCGCGGCGCGCAGCACCCCCTGGGCCCGGGGCAGGAAAACCTCGCCGGCCTCGCTGAGCCGGGTGCCGCGCGTGGTGCGGTCGAGCAGGCGGACGCCCACTTGCTGTTCGAGGCGGCGGATCTGCCGGCTCAGCGACGGCTGGGTGGTGTGCAGCGCTTCGGCGGCACGGCCGAAGTGCTGGTACTCGGCGACCACCGTGAAGCACTGCACCAGCCGGAGGTCGAGGTCCACGGGTGCGGGGAAGCGTTCGGACACCATGCCACTCTAGCTGGCCTTATACGCAGCCTGTATTACATGTGTCGGAACAATCATTGGACTGCGCGCTTGTCGCGGCCGCACCGTGGTGACCATGACATCGGACAGCGTGACACCGTTTCGTATCGACATTCCGGACAGTGCCCTGGAGGATCTGAAGGACCGGCTCCACCGGGTACGCCTTGCTGGCCGGGAGACAGCGCCGGACAGCAGCCAGGGGGTGCAGCGGGAGCGCCTTGAGGGGCTGCTGGAGTACTGGGCCACCGGATACGACTGGCGCGATCTGGAGCGGCGGCTCAACGAGCTGGGCCAGTTCCGCACGACCATCGACGGTCTCGGCCTCCACTTCATGCACGTACGCTCACCCCGCCCCGACGCCACCCCCCTGTTGCTGCTGCACGGATGGCCGGGCTCGTTCCTGGAGTTCCTCAAGACCGTCGGCCCGCTCACCGAGCACGGCTTCCACCTCGTCGTCCCCTCGATGCCCGGCTACGGCTTCTCCGACCAACCCGCCTCGACAGGCTGGGGCCCGGACCGGATCGCCCGCGCGTACGGCGTGCTCATGTGGCGCCTCGGTTATGACTCCTACCTGGCCCAGGGCGGCGACTGGGGCGGCGTCGTCGCGACCCGCATGGGGGCGCAGCGCGTGACGGGCCTGCGTGCGATACACGTCAACTTCCCTGAGTTCCTCGCCGCACCACCGGTCGCCGACGCCCCGGCCCCTGAGGAGAAGGCCGCACTCGAACAGGGCAGCCGCTTCTTCGCCGTCCATTCCGGATACCACGTCGTGCAGCGCACCCGGCCGCAGACCATCGGCTACGCCTTGACCGACTCCCCGGCCGGGCAGGCCGCCTGGATCTACGAGAAGTTCCTCGACTGGGCCCGGCCCGACGCCCTCACCCCCGACGAGATCCTCGACCACATCTCCCTGTACTGGTTCACCGGCACCGCTGCTTCCTCCGCCCGCCTGTACTGGGAGTACGCCCGGCAGCCGCTCGCTCTGACCGAGCTGGACCTTCCCGTTGGGGTCAGCGTCTTCCCGGACGAACTGACGCGTACCCCGCGCATCTGGGCCGAGCGCGCCTATCACGACCTGCGCTACTTCAACGACGACATCCCCGCGGGCGGACACTTCGCCGCCCTGGAGCAGCCTGAGCTGTTCGTCGAGGAGATCGTCAAGTTCGCGCGGACGGTGGCCGCATGAAGACGGTCGTGATCACCGGGGGCACGGACGGCATCGGGCGCGGCCTCGCCCGTATCCACCTCGGGCGTGGGGACCAGGTCGTGGTCGTCGGGACGGACAAGGCCAAGGCCGAGCCCGGCGCCTGGTTCATCCGGGCCGACCTGGAGCTCATCGACGAGAACAGGCGGCTGATCAACCGGCTCTCCGCCGAGCTCGACACGATCGACGTCCTTGTCCTGGGTGCCCGGTTCCAGCGCTCCAGGCGTAGGGAGACCGCCGACGGCCTGGAGTCCGACTTCGCGCTGACCTGCCTCAGCCGTTTCCTGCTCAGCCACGGCCTGGCCGGCCTACTCGGCCGCGCCGCGGATCCGGTCGTGCTCAACTTCGGCGGCGCCGGGCGTTTCGGGCCCCCACGTTGGGACGACCTTCAGCAGCGGACGCAGTATCACGGCCTCACCGCGATGATCCAGGCCGGAATCCTCAACGCTGCGCTCGCGGTCGACCTCGTCGGCCGTCACCCCGCCATCCGGTACGTGAACACCTTCCCCGGCACCGTCGCCACGAGCTTCGCCGGCGATTACGACGAGGTCGAGGCCGCGCAGATCGGTTGTCTTCGCGCGACCGGTAAATCCGTGGAGACCGCCGTCAAGGAGATCCTGCCGTTCCTGGATTCCGGCGCCCCGGGCCACCCCGTCGCCGTGAGCGAGGGAAGCGCCGTCCCCCTGGACCCTCAGGCATCCTCCCTCGCCGACGCGCGGCGGCTCTACGACTACACCCGGGAGGTGCTTGCCCGATGAAGTGGGTCAGCTACCGCTCCGCCGACGGCTCCACGCGCTGCGGCGTGGTGCACGACAACAGGATCCACGCCGTGGGCTTGGGCCTGTTGAAGCTGCTGCGCGCCGAAGGCGGGCTGGAGGCCGCGGCAACCAGAGAACCGTCTGAGATCGTCGAGTTGGCTACGGCCGACCTGCTGCCGCCGATACCGGTGCCCCCGGCGGTCCGGGACTTCGCAGCGTTCGAACGTCACATCAGTAACGCGGGTAAGGCAGCCGTTGGCGACGGCAGGGTCAGCCCGGTCTGGTACGAGTATCCGCTCTTCTACTTCTCCAACCCGGCGGCGATCAAGGGACCGCACGACGAGGTCCCCATCGCCCCGGGCGCTCAGTTGTGGGACTACGAGGTCGAGGTCGCCGCGGTGATCGCCGGGGACTGCTCGAACCTTGACGCCGCCACCGCGGAGAATCACATAGCCGGCTACCTGGTCTACTGCGACTGGAGCGCACGCGATATCTCCGCGAGCGAGATGGGGTTCGTGTACGGCCCGTCCAAGAGCAAGGACGCCTCGACCAGCCTCGGCCCGTTCCTCGTCACCCCCGACGAACTGGAGCCCTACCGCTCGGGCAAAGGCTATGCCCTGCGGATGGACGGGTACGTCAACGATGAGCATTACGGCGGCGGCAGCTGGGACGAGATCCACTGGTCGTTCGGCGAGATGCTGGCGCACGCGTCGCGCGGCACCTCGCTGCGAGCCGGTGACATCCTCGCCAGCGGCCCCGTGGGCACCGGCTGCATCCAGGAGTTGTCCGGCCGCCGCCGCTACCTGGCACCGGGAGACACGGTCCGGATCGAAGTGCAGGAACTCGGCGCGATCTCCGCACGGATCACCGCGCCAGAGCCGTCCTGACGTACCGGATGCACCAAAAACAATGTTGCCCCTTCCACTTGTCGGGAGACCACCGAGATGCGTCTCGCCAGCACCTTCGCTCGCGCTGACATGGATCTGAACGCCGTCCGCGAGGTCAGCCTCACCATCAACGCGACCCACCTGTTCGTCTACTTCATCCCCGAGGCACCGGAAGAGGCCGCCAAGCTGGGCGTAACCGAGTACGCACCGGCGTACTTCGCGTTCCGGTCAGCCCCGATGGGCGCAGTCCCATGGCAGGTCACACTCGCGGCCTTCTACAACTTCAGCCCGCGGTCGGTGCAGGTCATGGCAGGCGTGTGGGACACAGCGACGCCAGAGGAGTGGCAGGCCGCTCGCTTCGCAGCCGTCGATCGTGCGTTGCAGCGCGTCGACGTGAGCCTCACCGCCGATCAGATCGCCGAGGCACGATCGCTGATCGCCCCGGTCGTCGCGAGCGCCGACTACGCCGGGAAGACGATGGCTGCCGCCAACGCCTCGGTCCCCCTCCCAGCCGATCCGCTCGTCGCGCTATGGCAGCAGATCACGGTGCTGCGCGAGTGGCGCGGCGACGCGCATGTCACCGTGCTCGCCGCCAACGACCTCGGGCCGTGTGACTGCAACGTTCTGCAAACCGCGACAGGTCACTTCCCGGAAGCGATCGCGCGCGCCACCCGGCTGTGGGACGACGAGGAGGTGGCTGCGGCAACAACACGCCTCGTTGCTCGCGGCTGGCTCAACGCCGACGGCACCGCTACCGATGCCGGCATCGCGGCGCGCGAGCAGATCGAGGTCGAGACCGACGAGCACTGCGCGGCGCTGTGGACGCCGATCGGCGACGCCAACATCCGTCGCCTCACCTCGCTCATCATGCCGATCCACGACGCGTTCACCGCAGCCGGGACATACCCCTTCCGCGTGGAGAGGGGAGACACGCAGTCCGCCGATCCGGAGGCCGCCAGGTAGGCCCCGTTCTCGTGTAACCGCGACGAACGGACAAGTAGCAGGGTGACGCTGAGGGCTGAACCGGGCGCGAGGGCCGAGGGCACAGCGATCATCGGTAGCAGTGATTCCGCTTATCGGACTTCCGGTGCGCCTGACGGCTCGTCAGCGCGGTGCCGCAGTAAATGCCGGATTTACTGCGGCAGTCCCGGGAAGGCGGAGCGGGCATGACAATCGAGCCGGTGACCGAGCTCGGGAACGAGGGCGCACTTCGGTTGCCGCGCGCTCGGGTCGTACCTCTGTCCGCCCCGCCCGCGTCGTACACCGCGGCGGTCGAGCGGTACCTCACCGGCGCGGGCCTCGCGAAGTCCTCCGCGCGGATCTACCGGATCTCGCTGACGACCTGGGGTGGATGCTCACCGGTGAACCGGCGCCGACCGGAGCCGCCCGCCGGGGCGCGAAGCCGCCCGTCTTCCCCGTCGCCGCGATCGACGACCTGGCGCTGCCCGAGGTGCCGGCCGAGCCGGCGGCGGCGCGCGCGGACGAGATGGACGCCGACACCGTCAACCGGGAGTTGTCCATCGCGCGCAAGGCGATCGGCCGGTGGCAGCGCCAGGGCTGGATAGAAGGCGACCCGACGATCGGCATCGAGCGGCGGCCGGCACCGCCGGACCGCACCAGGGCTCTCGCGGAGAATCAGATCGCTGCCCTGTGGCGCCTCGACGTCGCGCTGCGGGAGAAGACGCGGTGGAAGACGCTCTACGAGTCTGCCGCACGGGCCGACGAGGTGCTGTGCCTGAACGTGAACGTGGAAGACCTGTGCCCGCAGGACAAGCGGGGGAAGATCACCGCCAAGGGCGGGGCGACCGAGTGGATTCACTGGCGGTCCGGCACCGCCCAGC
Source organism: Streptomyces sp. NPDC087310 (assembly GCF_044744405.1). Taxonomy (NCBI): domain Bacteria; kingdom Bacillati; phylum Actinomycetota; class Actinomycetes; order Kitasatosporales; family Streptomycetaceae; genus Streptomyces; species Streptomyces sp. NPDC087310. The sequence goes on from NZ_JBIUYF010000001.1 coordinate 74,478, forward strand.
TCCTGCCCCGCCTCATCGCCCGCCGCACCCGCGGCCCGCTGTTCCTCACCGACCGCAAGGCGCCGGCCGGAACACCGACGCTCGACGTGTGCCCGGAGAACGGCCGGGCCCGGCTCTCCTACCGCCGCGCTGAGGAGATCTTCGAGGAGAACACCCGGCTGCCGGCCAACCCTCTCGCCTCACCCGACGACATCGAGGACCTGGACGGCTGGACCCTGCACCGGCTACGGCACAGTGCCCTCACGCACGACGCGGAGGACGGCGCCTCCACCCCGATGCTGCTGGCCCGCTCCCGCCACGCCTCGGTCCGCTCTCCGGAGCGATACGCACGGCCCGGCGTCGACTCGGTCGCTCGGCACGTCGCCGAACGCGACCCCGCTGCACGTCGCCGCACGTAGATCCGTGCGGATCAGGGCTTCAAGATCATCCAGTTGCCCCTTTGGCGCGTATCTCGGTCACACCCCTACGTCCGGGCGTGGCCGACCGAGGCCGCGCGGGGCCACGCGCCCGACCACGTTGTCCGTATGTGGTCTGGACTTGTGTCCGGGTGAGTGCTGTGGTGTTCGCGCAGCGGGAGCAGCCCCAGGACGGCCGTCCTCCACGGGCGGCCGTCCCTTCCTTCCGCGTACGGCCCCCTTGGAAAGGCGGTACGTCATGTCAGCGCGGACCCATCCCGTCGTCGGCGGTCTTCTGGCCCTGTTCCTGGCACTGACCGGCCTCGTCGCCCTCCCCAGCCCCTCCCATGCCGTGGCACCGGTCTGTGCCCTGGCGTGCGACACCCTGGACCCCTCGAAGGCGCGGCAGGACACCTTCCCGGTGCCGGCCAGGACCATCAACGGCCGGATCCTCCGGCTGCATGTCTCCGACCCGGACAGCATGGCCTGGGCGAGCATCGACAACGGCGTGAGCGGCGACTCGGTCTGGCTGGACCGGTCCTGGGACCGGGGCGCCACCTGGGAACCGCTGCTCGGCAAGGCGAGCGTCCCCGGCACATGGACCGGTACCCGCACGCTGATGTACAACATCACCGACCCGGTGGAGCACCGGCGCGGCTGGATCCGCGCCTGCGGTGACGCCGCCGCCGTCACGTGCACCGACTGGGTGTATCCGACGGTGTGCGACGGCTCGTTCTGCGACGGCGCCGACCCCGCCACCGCGTCGGGCGACGACACACCCGTACCGTCCGTCACCCTCTTCGGGCGCGCCATCAGCCTCCATGTCGACCAGCGCAGCGGCCTGGCCTGGGGCGTCATCGGAAACGGCGGCGCGGGCGACGAGATCTGGCTGGACCGCTCCTGGGACGGCGGTACGAGTTGGCCCGAGGGTTCCTCCCTCGGCCGTACGAGCGTGTCGTCCGGGGCGGTTTCGGCGCGGACCGCCCTGTTCGCCACCCGGGACCCGCACGGCCTCCTGTACGGCGGGGCGGTGCGTGCCTGTGGCCGCGAGGCCGCCCACCAGGAGGGCGGCTGCACGGCCTGGGTGAGGCCGGCGCCGACCCGGGCGCGCGCGGCGGCCGACGCGCTGATGGCGTCGTACCGCACCGATGAGGGCTGGTGGCACAGCAGTTGGTGGAACTCGGCCGTCGCGATCACCTCGGTCGTCGACTTCGCCGAGCGGACCGGGCGGCACGACTACGACTGGGCGATCTCCCGCACCTTCGAGCAGAACCGCGGCGTCTTTCCCGCGGGCGCGCGCGGTTCGGACCCGATCGAGGGCCATTTCATCAGCCGCGCCGTCGACGACGCGGCCTGGTGGGCGGTGGCCTGGCTGGCGGCGTACGACTACACGGGCGAGCGGCGCTACCTGGACGAGGCGGTGACGATCACCTCGTACGTCCAGCAGCACTGGGACACCGGGACGTGCGGCGGCGGGGTGTGGTGGGACCGGGAACACACCTACAAGAACGCGGTGACCAACGGGCTGTACCTGTGGCTGACCGCCTCGCTGCACGAGCGGCTCGGCAGCGACACCCTGTGGGGCGCCCGTGCGGTCACGGCGGCGGACTGGTACCTCGCCAGCGGGATGATCAACTCCTCGGGCCTGGTCAATGACGGGATCGCCACGGGGTGCGGCAACAACGGTCAGACGGTGTGGAGTTACAACCAGGGTCTCGCCATCGGCGCCTTCACCCAGCTCTGGCGGTCCACCGGGAGCGGCCGGTACCTGGACACGGCCCGGCGCCTGGCCGACGCCGCGATGTCCTCGCCGATGCTGACCAGCGGCGGTGTGCTGACCGAGTCCTGCGACCTCGGCACGAGGTCCTGCGACGACAACCAGAAGCAGTTCAAGGGCATCTTCATGCGGCACTTCTCCGACCTGGCGGACGCCACCGGTTCGGCCACCTACCAGGCGTACATCAGGAAGCAGGCCGACTCGATCTGGGCCACCGACCGGGACTCCCTCAACCGCCTCGGCCAGCGCTGGTTCGGCACGCCGCCCAACCCGGCCGACTGGCGCACCCAGGCCGGCGGGCTGGAAGCGCTGACGGCCGCGGAGGATCTCCGGGGCGCGGGCTGACGGCCGGCGGACGCGGACCCCGGGGGCTCAGGCGGACGCGGGCTCCCGGGCACTCAGCGGCGGGCTTTCCAGCAGCCCCAGGCGAGGAACGCGAGGAGCGCGGTGACCGCCAGATCACCGACGCCGATCGGCGCCCCGGGCTCCTTGGAGGCGATGCTGCCGACGGCGAGCGCAGCGAAGAGCACCGCCAGCCCCATCCAGAATCTCGTCACGGCCACCCCCACGCGGATCCGACAGCCACCGTACCGCCCGCGCCCCCTGACCGGCGCGGGCGGTCGGCTCTTCGGTGAGGCCGAGGTGCCGGCGTCATGGCCTCACGGGGTCCCGGGCCGGTCGTCGGGCCGGGTGCCCTTGTCCGCCCGTACCGCCGCCGGACCCGCTGATTCGATCATGGCGCAGGAGTTGCGCCAGACGACGGACAGCACACAGCCGGGCACGACGGCCAGGCCGAGCAGCGGCGCCTGATTGACGATCACGAGGGTGACCGCGAGCAGCCCGAGGTTCATCAGACCGAGCGGCCAGCGGCGTATCAGCGCGTACGGCGCCGCCAGGAGGGGGTGTTTCCTGGTGTGCGGGGCGTCGTACGCCAGGCAGGCCATCGCCACGACGCCGGAGCTTCCCGTGACGAGTACGGCCACGACGAGCAGCGGCACCAGCGCGAGTCCCCACGCGGAGTCGCGCAGGACGAACACGTCGGTGGTGGCCATGGCGATCAGCAGTACGCACGGCGTCCAGAGGAGCAGCGCCCGGCCGGACAGACGCCGGTAGGCGCGCAGCAGTTCGGCGACCGGGGCCCGCTCGTCGTCGTCGGCCCGGCGCAGATAGCCGAACACGGCGGCGAGCGACGGACCGATGCCGAGGGACAGGAGCCCGAAGAACACCGGGTACCGCCACGGCTGGTGGGCCACGTACAGGGCGACCAGCAGGGGCAGGTTCGCCGCCGCGAGGCCGAGGTTGACCACCAGGACCCGGTGGACGAACGACCAGATCAGGTCCCAGGACCCGTACCCCACGTTGAGCCGGGGACGTCGGCCGGTGACGGGTGCGCCGCTCATCGTACGCACCTCACTTGATTCCGCTGGTGGCGATGCCTCGCACGAAGTAGCGCTGGCCGAAGAGGAAGATCACCAGGATGGGCAGCACCGACAGCACCGAGCCGGTCATGATCATGGCGTACCGGGTGTCGTACATCCCCACGAACTGACGCAGACCGAGCTGCACGGTCCAGAGGTTGTTGTCCGTCAGATAGATGAACGGCCCCATGTAGTCGTTCCACGTGTTGACGAAGGTCAGCAACGCCAGGCTGGCGAGCGCCGGCTTGGAGAGCGGGAGGATCATGCGGGCCCAGATGCCGTACTCGCTGAGCCCGTCCAGGCGCGCGGCCTCGCTGATCTCGTCGGGAATGGTCAGGTAGAACTGGCGCATCAGGAAGACCCCGAACGCGCCGAACGCCTGAAGAAGGATCAGCGAGAGATGGGTGTTCACCAGCCCGAGCTTCTCCATGATGATGTACTGCGGAACCATGTATGCCTGCCACGGCACGGCGATCGTCGCGATGTAGCCGAGGAACAGCGCGTCCCGTCCGGGGAATTGCATCTTGGCGAAGCCGTAGGCCGCGAAGCTTCCGGTGAGTACCTGGAGCGCGGTGATGGTGATGCTGAGGAAGAGCGAGTTGTTCAAGTAGGTGAGCAGCGGGATGTCGGTCCAGATCTGGGAGAAGTTCTCCCAGTGGAACTCCTTCGGTATCCACTGGATCGGGACGGTGAAGACGTCGTTGTCCGCCTTGACCGAGGACGTCATCATCCAGGCGAACGGCAGCAGGATCGCCGCCGCCAGCGCGATCAGTCCTGTGTGGAGGAGAATCTGGCCGGCGATCCTCCCCGCACCGCTCCGGCCGCCGGTCCTGCCCGTTTCCGGGGCGGCCGGTGGTGGCGTCCCGGTCGCCGTGCTGTCCTTTCGCAGCGTGGTCGTGTTCATCGGTCGTACCTCCGCTGGAGCTGGAACTGTACGAGGGTGATCGTCAGGACGAGGAGGAAGAGCACCAGGGAGATGGCCGAGGAGTAGCCGAATCTGCCCTGGGTGATGCCCTGCCGGAAGATGAGCTGCGAGAGCACCAGTGTCGAGCGTCCCGGTCCGCCCTCGGTCATGACCTGGACCAGGTCGAAGACCTTGAAGCTGGACACCGTGAGCATGACCAGCACGAAGAAGGTGGTGGGCCGGAGCCCGGGCAGCGTCACATGCCAGAACCGCTTCCACGCGCCGGCGCCGTCCATGCGCGCGGCTTCGTAGAGTTCACCGGGGATGGCTTGGAGCCCGGCGAGATAGAGCACCATGTAGTACCCCATGTCCCGCCACACGCTGGTGATGATGAGCGCGGGCATCGCCCAGTCGGTGGAGGTCGTCCAGCCCGGCGGGTCCGCGACGCCCACGTACCTCAGGAACTGGTTGACGGGCCCCACTTCGGGGCTGAGCAGCATGTTCCATACGACGGCCACGGCGACCAGCGAGGTGATGTACGGGAAGAAGAACGCCGTGCGGAGGATTCCCACACCTTTGAGCTTCTGGTTCAGCAGCACCGCGAGGCCGAGGGCCGCCGCCAGGGTGAGGGGGATGTGACCGGCCGCGTACCACGAGGTGTTCTTGAACGCCGTCCAGAAGTTGTCGTCGTCGAGCATCCGCCGGAAGTTGTCGAGCCCGATCCACTGGGGTGTCGAGTACGAGTTCCAGTCGGTGAAGGCCAGCAGCAGCGACCCGATCACCGGGATGAGCGTCAGGGCCGCGAAGCCCAGGAAGTTCGGGAGGATGAAGCTCCAGCCGACCAGTGTGGCGCGCCGGCGCTTGCCGGCGGTGGTCTCCGAGAGTGTGGTCACTGGACTTCGGACTTCACTCGCTTGTTCATCTCCTCGATGCCCTTCTCGACGGACTTGTCACCCGTCATCACGAGTTCGTGCTCCTCCTCGATGATCTGGTCGATGTCCGAGGTCTTGTCGCTGACCGGCATCTCCAGCTTCACGGCGTCCGGCTTCATGGCCTTCCTGGACAGCTCGTCGGACGGCATGCCCTGGACGCCGAAGTACGACTTCATGACCGCGTCGCTCGTGTACGAGGGGACGACACCGATCTTGGCGATGGCCTCCGCGCCCTTCGGGCCCGAAGCCCACTTCACGAACTTCTCGGCCTCCGCCGATCGCCTCGCGTTCTTGTTCACGGCGAACGCGGTCGGCGAGCCGAACGTCGTCGTCTTCCCGTCGGCCGCGATCTGCGGCAGCGGCGCTATGCCCCAGTCGACGTCGGTCTTGCCCTGGGCCTTGTCCGCCAGCAGGCCGGCGGCGAGCCAGCTCCCCATCGGCACCATGCCGACCTTGCCGCCCTCGAAGATCGTCTTGTAGGTGACCTTCTGGCTCTTGGCCGTCGCGAACGGCATCGTGGCACCGGCCTTCTGGAGGTCCAGGGCCGTCTCGTACTGGTCCTTGAAGAAGCCGTAGTCGCCGCCCAGCAGGTCGCCACCGGTCTGGGCGGCGGCGGTCGCCTGGACCACCGAGCGCCAGGTCTCCAGATAGGTGCCGTAGACCTTGGACGTGCCCTCGCCCTTGGTGATCTTCTTCGCCAGGTCCGCGTAGTCGGCCCAGGTGAGGTCCGACAGATCGGCGCCGGTCGGCTCGGTGAGCGCCTTGTTGTAGAAGAGCACCCAGAAGTCGTGCCGATAGGGCATCGCGTAGTAGTGGCCGTCCAGATCGAACGGCTCCAGTCCGGAGTACGACGCCTTGTCGAGCGCCTTGACCTCACTGTCGAGGGACTTCAACTGGCCGCGTGTGGCGTACCGCGCGTAGTCGGTGACGTTCTTCATCGTCAGTACGTCGGTGGAGTCGCCGCCCGCGAGCATGGTGGTGACCTTCTCGGCGTAGGTGTCGGCCAGGATGTCGACCGGCTGTACGTCGATCTTCGGGTTCTCCGCCTCGAAGCCGTCGATCAGCGCCTTGAACTCGGGGGTGGTGTCGTAGTTCCACAGCGCGATCTTGACCACCGTACGGCCGTCGGAGGTGGTGTCGGAACCGCCTCCGCCTCCGCCGCATCCGGCGGCGAGCAGGCTCACGGCGACGGCGGCCGTCAGGGCTCTTGCTGGGGTCTTCCTCATGATGTGCGGCTCCTTCGAGTTGTCTGTTCTTGCCGGATGCGGCGCCGTGGGTACGCGCCCGCGCGGGTTCCGAGGCGCTCAGGCGCTCAGCCCGAGCGCCCAGTTCTCCGCCGTGATCTCCGCCCGCAGGGGCTGCCGGGCGGACCACCGGGCCAGTTCGTCCATCGCGTGGTCCGTGAGACGTCCGATCTCCGAACCGAGCGAACCTGCCACATGGGGGGTAATCATGACGCGGGCCAGTCGCCGGAGCGGAGAGCCGGCAGGCAGCGGCTCGGGCTCGGTGACGTCGAGGATGGCGAAGAGGCGGCCCGCCGCGCACTCCGCGGCCAGTGCGTCGGAGTCGATCAGGCTGCCGCGCGCGGTGTTGATCACCGTGGCGCTGTCGGGCAGCATGCTCAGCTCCGCGGCGCCGATCAGGTTGCGGGTCTCGGGCAGTTCGGGCGCGTGCAGGGTCAGTACGTCGACCCGCGGCAGCATGTCCGCCAGGTCGACCAGGGTCGCGCCCGCCCGGTCGACCTCGGCCGGATCCGCGTACGGGTCCGCGACCAGGCAGGTGGTGTCGCCGAGGACCTTCAGCAGCTCGACGACCTTGCGGCCGATCCGGGAGAACCCCACCACCCCCACGGTTCTCCGGAAGTTGGACAGGTCCCCGTAGCCGGTGACCGTTCCCCAGCCCTCGTAGGCGCGCAGCTCGTCGGCCGCGAGGAAAGGAGCCTTCTTGCCGGCGAAGATGATGGCCGCCAGCGTGTATTCGGCGACCGGAGTGGCGTTGGCGTCGGCCCCGCTGGTCACACGGATCCCGCGGCGCCACACCTCGTCCCCCACCAGACCGCGCACACTGCCCGCGCAGTGCAGCACCGCCTTGAGGGCCGGCGCCGCCGCGAGACGCTCCGAGGTCAGCCGGGGCGCGCCCCAGGACGTCAGCATCACCTCGACGTCCGTCAACCGGGCCCGTACCGATGGGGAGTCGAGGTCGCCGGTCCACACCGGATCGCCCAGTTCCACCAGACTCGCCAAGCGTTCGAGTCGGGCTGCGTCGAAGTGCGCGTCGAAGCTCTGCCTGTCCATCACGACCAGCGCCTGGGGCTTCGTCTGCATCGGGTGTCGAATCCTTCCCATGGGCGCCCGGCCGTGGCCGGCGCCGCCCTGTTCGTTGCCGTACCGGCAGTTCCTTGCCGAACGCGTGGGAATAGAGATAGTGGTGTGGCGTACGGATTCACTAGAGGTCGCACACAAACGAAGCGAAACGTTCAGAGTCGAACAGGAACGTTGACACGTATGTCGAGCAGGTACGTCGAGCAGGTACGAGGACAGGTGACCGGATGACGGATGAGCGGCTCTTCGCCCTGCAGCGCAGGGAGCGGCTGATGGACGAGTTGCGTCGGCACGGTTCCCTGCGGGTCCGGGACGTGGCGCGGAACCTGGCGGTCAGCGAGCTGACCGTACGGCGCGACATCGCCGCGCTCGCCGCCCGTGGTCTGCTCACCCGCGTGCACGGCGGCGCCACCCTGCCGACCGATCTCGACGCGGTCCCGGCGCGCCGCCCCCGCCCCGCGTCGACGCCGTTCACCATCGGCATGGTCGTGCCGTCGCTGGACTACTACTGGCCGCAGATCGTGGGCGGCGCCCGGAGCGCGGCCGTCGCGCTCGGCGTACAGATCCAGTTGCGCGGATCGAGCTACGACCAGGCCGAGGACCGCCGCCAGATCAGCCGGCTGATCGCCGCCCAGCAGGTCCAGGGGCTGCTGCTCGCGCCGAACCTGGAGGGCGAGGGGCTCGACGAGATGATCGACTGGATCGGCGACCTTCCGGTGCCCGCCATCCTCGTCGAACGGCAGATCCAGCGGTGGACCCCGACGCCACGCCAGTTGGGGTGGGTACGCAGCGATCACGCGCTCGGCATGGAGATGGCCGTGCGCCATCTCCACGAGCACGGCCACCGCAGGATCGGACTGGTGCTGTCGAAGGGCAGCCCGACCTCGGCCCATCTCGCGCAGGGTTGGCACAAGGCGTGCGCGGAGCTGGGCCTGCCGGACGGGTTCGTGGTCAGGGAGAGCGTCGCCCTCGACGTCCCCGGCCACCGGGAGATCATCAGGTCCGTCCTGGACCGGTCCCGGACGTCCCGGATCACCGCCCTGATCGTGCACAGTGATCCGGACGCGATGTCCGTCGCCCAGTACCTGACGGAACAGGGCCTGACCATCCCCGGGGACATGGCGATGGTCAGTTACGACGACGAGGTGGCCCACCTCGCGGAACCGGCGATGACCGCGATCCGCCCGCCCAAGTCCCGCGTCGGCCGGATGGCGGTCGAGATGATGGTGTCCCGGCTGCGGGAAGGGCGGCGCCATCCGGCCCAGCGGGTTCTCGTCCTGCCGGAACTGGTCCTCCGTAACTCGTCGGTCAGGACGGCGACGGGCGTCTGACCGTACGCCGGCTCAGCGGGCCCGTTCGATCCGTACCCGCGGCGGGGCCGGTGCTTCGCCGGGGGCGCGGGACAGGTCGGCGGTCAGGGTGAGCCGGGTCAGGCGGTGGCCCCAGGAGCGGCGCAGGGTGGGGTCCGCGATCGGCTGGTGTTCGAGAGCGCCGGTCAGCAGGGCGGGGTCCCAGGTGAGCTGGAGCGTGCCGCCGCCCGCCGTGTCGACCACGGCCCGGCCCGCGTGGAGCCGTACGTCACCGGCGATGACGTGCCGCAGCGCGAGCACGCCGGGTCCTTCGGGTCCGGCGGCCGGTGCGTCGGTGACCACGATGTGCGCCGGTTCACCGGCGGTGGCGCGTACCAGCCGTACGGTACGGTGCGACGCGCCGAGCAGACCTTCGGGATAGGCGGGCGCGAGATCCGCGTACCACTCGGTGGCGCGGTCCCCCACCTCCGCCCGTACGTCGCGGGCGCGGTGCCCGGCACCCGGCAGTTGCCCGGCGCCGGGGTCGGGCACGTTGTGCCAGGCGCTGCGCAGCGGCCAGGCGTCGTACCGGTCGGGGCCGAAGCTGGCGGCCGTGTACGTCGGCTGCCCGATGTCGACGATCACCGGCTCGCCGTCCAGGGCGACCCAGTAGGAGCCGACGTCGAGGTGGTTGTGGCGTTCGTCGTTGTGACCGCCCTTGACGGCGAGGGCGAGCCCTTCGGTGGTGCCGGCGCGCTCCCTGGCGACGAGCACCTGCACCCGCGGCAGCCAGATGTCCCTGGGCAGCCAGGCACCGTCCTCGCCCGCGGCGGGTTCCCGGCCGGTCGCGGCGCGCCAGGCGGGGTCGGAGAGCCCGGACAGCGCGCGGCCCAGGCCGTCCTCGTGGCGCGCGGTGACGCCTCGCGCCACGCCGCGGGCCAGCGCGTGGGCGCTGACGTCGGGGTCGCCGAGTCGGGTGCCCCAGCGGTACAGGACGTGCCAGGGCTGCTCGTCGGGGAGGCGGGCCGGCGCGTCACCGACGTTGACGTACCACGGTCCGCCGAAGTGCATGCGGTAGGGGTAGCGCACGAGTTCGGCGAGCACCGGCAGGCCGCGCGCGTCGCACGGCGCCCCGCCGACGGCGGCGAGCAGATCGAGCGCCTCCATCAGCCGGCAGGCGCCGAGCCACCAGTAGGCGACGCCCTCGTCCACACCTCCGTCGTCGGGCAGCACCTCGACGAAACGGTCGAGGCCGACGGCGACCAGCCGTACGAGCTCGGCGCGCTCCGCCTCGTCGTCGCAGAGCAGGAGAGCCGCCGTCAGCACCGAACCGTGCACCCACGGGTTCCAGTTGTGGGCGTCACCGTCGAGGCCGATCCAGTGCCAGTCCCTGATCCGCAGGAAGGGTTCGAGGACGCGCAGCCGGACCTCGCGCCGCAGCCTGCGGCGCAGCCCGGGAACCCGCTCGTCGAGGTGGGGGCCGAGTACGTGATCGGCCCAGGCCAGCAGCGAGGCGACCTCGGCGGCGCCGAGGTCGAGGAACGGCTCGTCGGGATCCGGTACGACCTCGCCGCGCCGCGTGGTGAAGCGGTCGTGCGGCGCCCAGCACCAGGTGCTCGCCTCGGCGAGCGCCATGAGCGCGTCGGCCGCCGCGTCGAGGTACGGGGCGGCGCCGGGCGGCGCCTGCGCGGGTGCGGACTCCCCGGTCAGTACCGCCGCGAGGACGAACAGCGCGGTGCGGTGACGCAGCGCGCGGGCCTGGTCCTCGTACTCCGTGCGCACCCCGTCGCGGAAGGCGCGGGCCCAGTCGGAGGCGCGCAACACCGGTGCGGGGCGGCCGAGTTCCTTCTCGGCCTCGGCGAGGAGCGCCGTGCGGGTCGCCCCGTCCACCGCGTCCCAGGTTCCGCGGTCGGTCACCGGGGGGACCGGTACCCGCCGGGGTGCGTCCCGCAGTCCGGCGTCGAGGTCTTCGGCCTGAGCTATGTTTGCTACCGATCGAAAATGTTCGTTCACGCCGATGAGTATGGTGGTTCTCTGCGCTTTTGACCCTCCGCCTGTCGAAATGGCAGGCACGTGGCCCGCGGGAGCGCTGGACCGTGCCGCCACCCTTCGCGGGGGTGGCGGCACGGTCGCACTGGTAGCGGCGCGCTCCTACAGCACTCCCTTGCGCCATTCGCGGATCAGCAGATACCCGAGGTACGCGCCCCCGATGGCCAGCGTGTAGATGCCGACCGGCAGGTCCTCGAAGAGCGGCAGTTGCTGCGCGCAGAGGTCGGCGAGGACCAGCAGCAGGGCGCCGACCAGGGTGGAGAGCATCAGGTGGGGGCCCGAGCCGCGGGTGAGGCGTTTGGCGATCTGCGGGGCGGTCAGGGCGATGAAGGCGATCGGGCCCGAGACGCTGACCGCACCGGCGGAGAGGACGATCGACAGGACGACGGCCAGGGTCTTCGTGGTCCTGGGCTCGGAGCCCAGCCCCCCGGCGATCTCGTCGCCCATCTCCGCGATGTCGAGACGGCGCGCGATCAGCGCGGTGCAGGGGGCCACGAGGAGCAGGACCAGCCAGATGGTGGCCGCGTGGTCCCAGGCCCTGGCCGCCAGGCTGCCGTTGATGTAGGCGGTCAGGACGGCCGCCTTGTCGCGTTCCACGGCGTAGACGACGTACTGGGTGACCGCCGTGGCGATCGCCGCCACCCCGATCCCGGCGACGACCAGGCGTCCGGGGTTACGGAATCCGCTGCCCGTGGAGACGTACACGAGCGCCATCGCGAGCACGGCACCGAGGAGGGCGCCGAGCGGTACGGGTACGGTGCCGGGCAGCAGGAGCGCCACGATCGCGGCGCCCGCTCCGGCGCCTGCGCCCAGCCCGATCACGTCGGGGCTGCCCAGCGGGTTGCGGGTGACGGACTGGAACAGGGCGCCCGACAGTCCGAGCGCCGCGCCCGTGCCCACCGCCACGGTCAGCCGCGGGCCGCGCAGCCGCTCCAGGACGAACACGTCCGTACCCCGGGCCCCGCCGGTGACGGCGGCCGGGAGATCCGCGAGCGCGATCCCGAGCCGCCCCAGGGACAGGGTCGCGATCGCGGCGGCCACGGTCAGGACCACCGTGACCAGGGCGACGACGACGGACCTGCGCCGTACCGGCACCGCCACCGTGCGGCCGAGGGTGAGAAAGCCGCGCGGCGCCGCGGTGCGGACCATGGTCTGATTCCCCGTCATGTGTTGCCCTTCATCCTGCGCACGGCCACCAGCAGCGCGGGCGCCCCGACGAACGCCGTCACCACGCCGACCATCAGCTCCTGCGGACGCAGGACGATCCGGCCCAGCACGTCCGCCAGGAGCAGCAGCGCGGGACCGGCGATCGCCGAGAACACGATCTGTATCCGGAAGTCGACGCCGACGACGGCGCGCACGATGTGCGGCACCGCGAGGCCGACGAAGGCGATGGGGCCGACCGCGGCGGTCGCCGCCGCGCTCAGCAGGGTCGCGGCGACCAGCCCGCCGGCGCGGACGAGCGCCGGGTTCGCGCCGAGGGAGGCGGCCGAGGCGTCGCCGAGCGCGAGCGCGTTGAGGCCGGGTCCCAGCAGCAGGGCCAGGACGAGACCGGTCGCGGCGAACGGCAGCACGGACCAGAACACGTCGAAGTCCCGGCCGCCGAGCGCCCCGACCACCCAGTAGCGGTAGCTGTCGAAGACCTTCGGCCTGCTCAGGGTCACCGCCTGGATGAACGCCATGAGCACCGCGGAGAGCACGGCTCCCGCCAGCACCAGCCGTACCAGGGAGGTGCTCGCGCCCGCGGAGCCGATGACATGGACCAGGAACCCGGCCAGCAGAGCGCCGGGCAGCGCCCACCACATGGTGTCCGTCCGGCCCGTCGCGCCCAGGAAGGCCGTCGCCGCGACGACGCTCGCCGCCGCGCCGGCGTTGATCCCGAGCAGCCCCGGGTCCGCGAGGGGGTTACGGGTGACCCCCTGCATCAGTGTTCCGGCGACGGCGAGGCAGAGGCCCGCGAGCACGCCGAGCGCCGTCCTCGGGTAGCGGCTCTCGACAACGGTGGCGACATAGGGATCGGCGGTCCCCGCGAGGACGTCCATGACATCCCCGAACGACGTGGTCCTGCTGCCGAACATCACGCTCGCGATCACCGCGAGGACAAGCACGACGACCCCGACGAGCAGGGCGTACACCCGGCGGGCGGTCCCGGCACGCGAGGTGCCGGGACCGCCCGTACGGGCCGGTGCGGTGGTGGTGGTCATCCGGTTTCCGTACGCCTTACTTGTCGAGCTTGGTGACGGCCTTGTCGATCAGCGGGAGGTAGCGGTCGATGACCCAGGGAACGGTGAGCGGGTTGATGATCGACGACGCCGTGACGAAGGAGGGGTCGTCGCTGGCGACGAGGGAGTCACGCTTGACGGCGGGGATCGCCGAGTACAGCTTCTGCGCCTCGATCTCCTTGCGGGTCTTGGCGTCGGAGTAGAAGGTGAAGACGAGGTCGCTGTCGGAGAGCTTCTCCGCGTTCTCCAGACCGATGAGCGCCGAGTCGGTGCCCTTGGTCTCCTTGAACGTCTTCACCACCGGGTCGACGGTGAGACCGAGGGAGGAGACCATCTCGACGCGCTGCTCCTCGGGGAGGAAGACGCCGAGCGTGCCCGGGCCGGAGGTGTAGATGTACGAGAACGAGACGTCCTTGTACTTCGGCCGGGTCGCGGCGGCGTCCGCGAGCTGCTTCTTGATCTTCGAGGTCAGCTTCTCCGCGTCGTCCGGCTGTCCCAGCGCCTTGGAGATGATCTCGATCTGCTCGTCCCAGTTGGTGCTCCACGCCAGCTCGGGGTAGGCCACGGTCGGGGCGATGTCGGAGAGGATGTCGTACTGCTCCTGGGTGATGCCCGACCAGGGTGCGAGGATCACATCGGGCTGGAGTTCGGTGATGGCCTCGAAGTCGATGTCCTCCCCGCCCGCGAACTGGGTCGGCAGTTTGTCGCCGGACTTCTTCACCGCGTCGTGGATCCACGGCAGATAGCCGGACTTGTCGCTGCCCCACTCGTAGCTCTCGATGCCCACGGGCGTGTGGCCGAGGGCGATGGCGGTCTCCGCGGACCCCTGTCCCAGGGTCACGACCCGCTCGGGCTGCTCGGTGATCTTCGCCGATCCGAGCGCGCTCTTGATGGTGACCGGGAACGCCCCGTCGCTCGCGCCGTTCTTGGCCGGAGCACCGGAGTCCTCCTTCTCGGCCGACGAGCAGCCGCCCAGAACGAGTGCGAGCGCGGCGGCGGTGGCCGTGACGGCGAGAGTCTGTCGACGCGCGCGGGTGAACCAGGATGGCATGGGTGTTCCTCAGGTTTCGTGGACAGCGTAGATCACAGAATCTTAGGCAAGCCTAAGCTAAGTCGCATTTTCGTTTCAACTGGCCGGTGATGGGCGCTTCGCGCGGCCGCCCCCTCGGACGCCGACGCGACACGGCGCGCGCGGCGGGCACCCCGACGGGGCGCGCGGCGGGCACCCGCGGGGCGCCGGCGGGGCCGCCCCGGGGCGGCATCCGCGCGAACCCCCTGTCCGGAGGGTGTGAAGAACCCCCGGCAAGGATTCACAGGATTACCCCGGACCCGATTGAACACGTGGCACAGTGCTTTCGTATTCAAGGACGTCCGGCTCGATGAAATGGGATCACCGGCCGAGGCATCACGGCGCCGTGATGCCGAAAAGGAGGTCATGGCCGGAGTGCAGAGCGAACCGATCACCGTCACGACCGCCTACCAGGTCGCGCCGGGCCGCGAAAGCGAGTTCCGTTCATGGGCGATGGCCGTGCTGGGTGCCGCGGCCCGCGTTCCCGGCTATCTGGGCGGCGGAGTTCTCGCCCCCGGTGAGGCCGGCTCGGAATGGCATGTCATTCACCGGTTCGACTCCGCGTATTCCGCGGCGGCCTGGGAGGGGTCCGCCGCTCGGACCGAGTTGGCGTCGTACGGGGATCAGCTCGCCCGGGAGACCGGGCACCGGAGGATACGAGGTCTCAGAGCCTGGTTCGAGGGCCCGGCGGAGGTGGCGCAGCCGTCGCCGCCCCGGCCGCCGCCGAAATGGAAGTTGTGGTTCGTGAACATGGGTGCCGTCTTTCCGCCGGTGCTCGTCTTCAACCTGACGGTGATTCCCTACCTAGGCGGTCTCAACGCACTCGTACGGACACTCATTCTCTGCCTGAGCGTGACGGCCATTGTCACCTGGGTGCTGATGCCACGTCTTCAGCGCTTTCTCAAGAAATGGCTGTATCCGCCTCTCCAGGCGTTCCGTGGACGGCACAAGCGCCGGGCCGCGTAAGGGGAACGCGCGGAGAAACGGGCACGGGACGAGGCACGGAACCGCACGGCCCCGGAAAGACGAAAAGGAGGTGGGCCGGGTGAAGACTCTGCTCATCGACAATTACGACTCGTACACGTACAACCTGTTCCAGCTCATCGCCGAGGTGAACGGCGAGGAGCCGGTGGTACTGCTCAACGACGCGCCGGCCGGCGCGGAGCTGGATCTGCGGGCGTTCGACAACGTCGTGGTGTCCCCGGGGCCGGGACATCCCGGCACGGCGCGCGACTTCGGCATCGGTACGGCGCTGCTCGCCCGGTCCGGGATCCCCGTTCTCGGGGTGTGCCTCGGCCATCAGGGCATCGCGGTGGGCGAGTTGGCCCAGGTGGTGGCGGCGCCCCGCCCCCGGCACGGCCATCTCTCGGTCATCCGGCACGACGGCCGGGAGCTGTTCCGCGGGATACCGCAGAACTTCACCGCCGTGCGCTACCACTCGCTGGCCGTACGGGAACCGCTGCCGCCGACCCTGGAGGCCACCGCGTGGGCCGAGGACGGGGTGCTGATGGGGCTGCGGCACCGTACCCGTCCGATGTGGGGCGTGCAGTTCCACCCCGAGTCGATCCTCACCGAGTTCGGCCACCGGATGCTCGCCAACTTCGCGGAACTCACCGCCTCCTGGTCGCGTACGGACCGCTCGCGCACCGGAGGGCGCAGGACCGCACCGGCCTCCCGCACCCCGGCGCGGACGAAGGTGAGAGCGGGGACGGGGGCGCCGTCCTCGGGGACCGGCCGGAGCCCGGTCTTAACCACCGGGATGGGCCGCTACCGACTGCACAGCAGGATGATCGACACGCCGGTGGACCCCGAGGCGGCGTTCACCCGGATGTGCGCCGACGCGCCCCGCGCGTTCTGGCTGGACAGCGCGCGCGTCGAGGCGGGGCAGTCCCGCTTCTCGTTCTTCGGGGACGGTACGGGCCCGCTCGCCGAGTTCGTACGGTACGACGTCGAGGCGGGCCGGAGCGAGGTCGAGCGGACCGGACGGGCCGTCCGCCGCGTGCCCGGCAGCGTCTTCGACTACCTCGGAAGGCAGTTGGCGCTGCGGAGGGTGGACGCCCCGGAGCTGCCCTTCGGCTTCACGGCCGGCTATGTCGGCTACTTCGGGTACGAGATGAAGGCCGACTGCGGGTCCCCGGGCCGCCACCGGGCCGAAACCCCCGACGCCTGCTGGCTGTTCGCCGACCGGATCGTGGTGGTGGACCACCAGGAGGGCGCGACGTACGCGGTCGCCCTCGCCGAGCACACCCCCCGCGCGGCGCGGGAGGCCGCTGAATGGCTCGACTCGGCCGTGGCGCGGCTGAGTTGTGTGCCCACCGCCCAGACGCCCGCGGCGCCGCGTCCGGCCGCCGCCGACCTCGGCGCCGCCGAACCGTGGCTGGAGCGCGACCGTACGGCGTATCTCGCCGACATCGAGTCCTGCCAACGGGAGCTGGCGGACGGAGTGAGTTACGAGATCTGTCTCACCAACGCCGCCGACCTGCCGGCGCCGCCCGACGCGTACGACTACTACCGGGTACTGCGCCGCCACAACCCGGCCCCGTACGCGGCGTATCTGAAGTTCGGCGAGGTCGACGTGGCGTGCTCGTCGCCCGAGCGGTTCCTGCGGATCGGGCGGGACGGCACCGTGGAGGCCCAGCCGATCAAGGGCACCGCGCCGCGCGGCGAGGGCCCCGAGGAGGACTCCCGGCTGCGGGACTCGCTCGCCGCCGACGAGAAGACCAGGTCCGAGAACCTGATGATCGTCGATCTGCTCCGCAACGACCTGGGCCGGGTCTGCCGGACGGGCACGGTACAGGTGCCCCGGCTGATGGCGACCGAGACGTACGCGACCGTGCACCAGTTGGTCTCCACCGTTCGGGGACGGCTCAGGGAGGAGAAGGACGCCCTGGACTGCGTACGCGCCTGCTTCCCCGGCGGTTCGATGACCGGGGCGCCGAAACTGCGCACACTGGAGATCATCGACCGGCTGGAGACCCGGGCCCGCGGTGTGTACTCCGGCGCCCTCGGCTATCTGAGCTGCAACGGCGCGGCGGACCTCAACATCGTGATCCGTACGGCCGTGTTCAGCGGCGGCCGGATGCGGCTCGGGGCGGGCGGCGCCGTCGTCCTGGGCTCCGATCCCGCGGCCGAGTACGACGAGATGCTGCTGAAGACGGCCGCCCCCATGCGCGCCTACCTGGACCACACGGTCCGGGCCCGCGCCCCGCACCCCGCTGTCCCGGTCGCCACTGTCCCCGTAGCCGCTGTCCCCGTAGAGGAGCCGGTCCGATGACGCCCCCCACCACCCTGCGCCTGACGCCCCGGTCCGCCCCGCGTCCCCCCGCCGCCCCACCGGAGCCCGCAGCCGTGGCCGCCCCGGCCCGGGGGCGTACGGGCACGGCCAGGACCTGCCCCGGCAATCTGGCGGCCGACCTCGCCGACCTGGCGGAGCGGCACGGCTGGACCGACCGGCCCGCGTTCCACCAGGACCACCGGGTCTGGACCCACGGCGAGGTGCACGCCCTCGCGGCGCGCGCCGCCACCGTACTGGCCGACCGCGGGGTCGCACCGGGCGACCGGGTGCTGCTCGCGCTCCCCGACTCCGTCACGTGGGTGACCACCTTCCTCGCCCTGGCGCGGCTCGGAGCGACCGCGGTCCTGGTCAACCCCGAACTGCCGCGCGCCGACCATGACTTCATGGCCGAGGACGCCGGGGTCACGCTCGGGGTGACCGGCCCCGGTCTGGAGGACCGCCTCCCGCCGGAGCAGCGGCTGTTCGGCGACCAGCTCCTGGCGCTCGCCTGTACGGCCGCCCCGGCGGATCCCCGGCCGGCCGGGTCCGGCACGCCGCTGTACGTCCAGTACACGTCCGGGACCACCGGGCGCCCCAAGGGGGTGGTGCACCATCACGGGGACCCGGAGGCGTACTTCGAGTTCATCGGGAGGCGGCTGCTGCGGATCGGCCCCGACGACGTCACCCTCTCGGTCTCCAAGCTCTTCTTCGCGTACGGCTTCGGCAACGCGTTCGTCTTCCCGCTCTTCTCCGGCTCCTCCGCCGTCCTGGTCGGCCGGCGCCCCTCCCCCGCCGCCGTGGACGAACTGGTCGCACGCCACCGGGTGACCCTGCTGTACTCCGTGCCGTCGGCGTACGCGGCGCTGGTCGCCGACCGGGCGGACGGGCACGCGGCGTGCTTCGCGTCCGTACGCGCCGCGGTGTCGGCCGGTGAGGGGATGCCCGCCGGGCTCGGGGAGCGGGTCACCGAACTGCTCGGCGTGCCCGTTCTGGAGCAGATCGGCTCGACCGAGGTCGGTCACGCGTTCTGCGCCAACAGCCTCTCCCACAACACACCGGGCACCGTGGGCCGTCCGGTGCCGGGTTACGAGGTGCAGCTCCGGGACGGCGACGGGAGGCCGGTACCGGACGGCGAGGAGGGCGAACTGTGGGTGAAGGGGCCGACGTTGACCACCGGGTACCTCAACCTGCCCGAGGACAGCGCCCGCGCCCTGACCGGCGGCTGGCTGGCCACCCGGGACCGGGCCCGGCGCGCTCCCGACGGCACGTACCACCATCTCGGCAGGACGGACGACCTGGAGATGGTGGGCGGGATCACCGTGTCGCCGCTGGAGATCGAGAGTGTGCTGCGGACGCATCCGGCGGTCCGTGAGATCGCCGTGGCGGCGTTCACCGACGAGGAGGGCGCCACCCGGCTGCGGGCGTTCGTCGTCCCGGCCACGCCGGTCGAGGACGCCGAGGCCCTGGAGGCGGGGATCGTCGGGCTCGCCCGGGAGCGTCTCGCACCGTTCAAGGTGCCCAGGACCGTCCAGGTCGTGGAGTCCCTGCCCCGCACCCCCACCGGCAAGCTCCGCCGCCCTCTCGTGCGCCGGGGTTCCTGGTGAACTCCCCTCGATCCTCTCGACGTTCAGGAAGGACCGCCACCGTGCGACATCCCCTCTTCCCCGAGCGCGGTTTCTCCCTCGGGCTGATGTTCCACCAGGCAGCCCGCCGGTACGGTGCGCTCCCGGTCACCCTGGACCGGCCGCTGGATGTGAGCCCCGGGGCGGGGCTCGACCTGAGCTGTCCGGAGCTGGCCGCCCTTGTGGACGACATCTCGGCACGGCTCTGGGCGGCGGGTGTCAGGCCGACCGAGCGGGTGGCCATCCACAAGTCGGACAACGCCGACATCGTGGTGCTGGCCTGCGCCGTCTCCCGGATCGGGGCCGTGCCCGCGCTGCTCTCGCCGGGGCTGCACGGCCGGGTGGCCGGTGAGCTGCTGGAGCGGCTGGACCGGCCCTGGCTGATCACCGACCGGGCCACACTGGAGGGCTCGCTGCGCGACGCCGGGACACCCGCGGCGGACGGCGCAGCGCCGGGTGCCCGCGCCCCCGGGGTCACCGGGCTGGTCCGGCAGGTGCTCACCGTCGACCGGGCCGCCTGCGGCACGGACGGGGCGGACGGCGCCGTACCGCTGGACGCGTACGCCGGCGCTCCGCCGCACGCGCCGGTACGGCTCCATCCGCGCGAACCCTCGCTGATCACCCACAGCTCGGGCACGACGGGGGTGCCGAAGCTGGCGGTGCACTGCGCGCACACCATGTGGAACCGGCTGGTCCCGCAGAAGGCGATGGGCTGGCCCACCCGGGGCGAGAGCGCGGCGCTGCACCTGTCCTTCGTCCACTCCCGCTTCTACCATCTCCTCGGTGTGCTGCTGCACTTCGGCAGCCCGCTGCTGCTGATCGTCGACCCCGATCCGGCCTCGGTGGGGCCGCTGCTCGCCCGGCACCGGCCGGGCATCGTCGAGACCCACCCCAACACCTTCGTGCTGTGGGAGGAGTTGGCCGACGCGCCCGGGGCGCCGCTGTCCGGGGTGCGTGCGTACGGGTCCACCTTCGACGCCATCCACCCCCGTACCGTGCAGCGGCTGCTGAGCGCCTCCCGGCGGCGGGCGCCCTGGCTCGTGCAGCTCTACGGGCAGAGCGAGACGGGCCCGGTGGCGTTCCGGTGGTACTCGCGGCGCGGCGCGGCGAAGGCGGACGGCAGACGGGTCGGGACCGCGATCCCCGGGTTCACCCGGGTACGGATCGCGGACCGCGAAGGGCGCCGGGCCGCCCCCGGTACCCCGGGCCGGATCGAGGCCCGCACCCGGGGCCTTGTCCTCACCTATCTCGGCGCGCGGGAGAGTTACGATCGCCAACTACGGGACGGCTGGTGGCAGATGGGGGACATGGGGTATCTCGACCGCTGGGGCGGGCTCTATCTGACCGATCGCGAGGTCGATCTGATCGACGCGGTGAACAGCAATCTGGCGGTGGAGGACGTCCTGATGTCCCGGCTGGAGGAGCTGCGCGAGGTCGTGATCGTGGCGGGCGGCGAGCGCGAGCCGGTCCCGGTGGTGTGTGTCCGGGGTGACGAGCCGCTCGACGCGCGGCGGTGGAGCGAGGCGACCGCGGATCTGCCCGTGATGTCGGCGCCTCTCCAGTGGCGGTTCGACGATCTGCCGAGGACCTCGACGTGGAAAATCAAACGGTTGGAGATCACCGCCATGCTGAACCGGGGCGCGCTGCCCGCCGTCCGCTTCGGGGGCTGAGATGAAGCCTGTCATGGTGGTGGGCGCCGGACCCGTGGGCCTGTCGGCGGCGCTCGCGCTGCGGGCGGGCGGCCTGCCGGTCACCGTGCTGGAGGCGGATCCGCGGGGCCGTGAACGGCCGGGCAGCCGGGCCCTGTTCGTCCACCGGGAGACGTTGCAGCTCCTGGACCGGATGCGGCCGGGGCTGGCGGCCGAGATCGTCGCTTACGGCAGGACCTGGCGCACCAGGCGCACCCTGTACCGGGGGCGTGAGGTCTTCGCGCGGACCTTCCCCGAGCCCTCCCCCGCGCCGAACGGGGCCGGTGCGGCTGCCCCGGGTGGCGCGCCGTTCACGAGTCTGCGGCAGGTGGACACGGAGAGGTTCCTGCTCGCGGCGTGCGAGGCGGCCGGTGTGCGGTTCGAGTGGGGTGCGCGGGTGGAGCAGGTACGGGTGTCGAGGAACGGGGTCGGCATCACCACCGGGGACGGCAGGGACTGGTCGGGCGGCCATGTGATAGCCGCCGACGGCGCCCGCTCGACGGTGCGGGCGCAGCTCGACATCCCGATGCAGGGGGTCCGTACGGAGGGGTTCCACGTGGTGGTGGATGTCGCCGACATTCCGGGGGCCGAGCTGCCCCTTGAGCGGGTGTTCCACTACGAGCATCCGGGGGCGGGCGGGCGCACGGTGATGCGGGTGCCGTTCACCGGGGGGTTCCAGATCGATCTCCAGTGCCGGGAGGACGACACGCCCGAGGCGTACGGGACGACGGAGGCGGTACGGGGATGGCTGCCCCGGCTGGTGGGGGACGGCTACGCGGAGCGGGTGCTGTGGGTGTCGACGTACCGCTTTCTGCGGAAGGTGGCGGCCGAGTTCACCGATCCGCGCCGCCGGGTGCTCTTCGTCGGCGAGGCGGCGCACCTCTTTCCGCCGTTCGGCGCGCGGGGTATGAACAGCGGTATCGCGGACGCGGCGGCGGCTGCCGCCGCGGTCGTCGCCGGGACCGCCACCGGGTCGGCGCGCCCCGTCGAGGAGTTCGCCGCGGCCCGGCGGGAGGCGGCGCTGTTCAACAGCGCCGCGGCGGGGGCGGCCCTGGACCATCTCCGGCCGCGGCGGGCCCTACGGGTCAAGCAGCGCGCGGCGGCGGCGCTCTCCCCCGTGCTGCCGTGGTGCGGCGAGTGGCTGGAGCGCGCGCCGTACGGTCCCCGGCACGGGGTGCCGTTGGGCGCGGGCCGCAGGTACTGACAGGCTGGGTGTGATGGACGACAGGAGGTATGACCGGATGGCGGCAACACCGACCGATCGCGCGGAAGCGGTCACGGAGCGGGTTCTGGGCTGGGAGCCGGGCCATGGCCTCACCGTCATGGCGGAGATGTCCGGCGGGCCCCCGGGGTCCGGCGGCGGCGCGGGCGGGGCCGGCGGCGTGCTGCCGGCCGCGGACTCGTGGCTGGTCGCGGACGGGCGGGTGCGCGCGCTCGCCCGGCACCGTGAACGGTTCCTGCGCGCCTGCGCCGAGACCGTCGAGCTGCCCCACGGCCAACTGGCGGCTTTCTGGCAGGACATGACGGCCGCGCTGCCGCGCGAGGGGGCGTGGTTCCCCCGCGTGGAGCTGGCGCCGCCGGGGCGGACTCCCCTGCTGAGGCTGCGGCTGCGGGCCGCTCCGCCGCTCACCTCGGAGGTACGGGTGTGGGCGGAGGGCCAGCCCGATCCACGGGCGTTCCCCCGGCGCAAGGGCCCGGACCTGGACACGCTGGCGGGGGTACGGCGCCGGGCGGCCGCCCACGGCGCCGACGAGGCGCTGTTGACGTCCACCTCGGGGCTGGTGCTGGAGGCCGCGTACTCCAGTGTGATGTGGTGGGAGGAGGAGACGCTCTGTGTGCCCTCCCCGACGCTGCCGGTGCTGGCGGGGGTCACCGCGGCGGTCATCCGCGAACGGGCCCGGCGGGCCCGGATTCCGTTCGTCGCCTGTGAACGTACGGTGGCGGATCTGGAGGGCCGTGAGGTGTGGCTGGTGAACGCGCTGCACGGGATCCGTCCGGTGACGGCCTGGACGGGGCGGCCGATGCGGGCGGGGGCGGCGACCCGCGCGCCGGAGTGGCGGGAATGGCTGGCCGGAATCACCGAGCCGCTTCCGGTGGACTGGCCGTAACTCCCGCCGCCCGTTCGGGAAATGCGTCCGGCGGGTGAACGGAGTTCGGGGGCAGGGAAATCGGCTCCGGATTCGACGGCGGACGCGGATATCGCGCCGGGCCGTATTCCACGGCCCGGCGCGATATCCCTGGTTCAGGAATTCCTGGGGACCGGCTGGTAGGCGCCCGGGGTCATTCGGGTGGCGATGGCGATGCGGTTGTACGCGTTGATGACGGTGGCCGCCCAGATCAACGCGGCGACCTGTGCCTCCTCGAACACGGCGGCGGCCTCCGCGTAGACCGCGTCCGGCACCTGGCCGTCGTGGACCAGGGTCACGGCCTCGGTCAGCGCGAGGGCGGCGCGCTCCCGCTCGCTGAAGAACGGTGTCTCACGCCAGGCGTTCAGCGCGTAGATACGGTGCTCGGCCTCGCCCTGGGCACGGGCGTCCTTCGTATGCATGTCGAGACAGAAGGCGCAGCCGTTGATCTGCGAGGCGCGAATCCTGATCAGTTCCAGGATTTCCGGCTCGACCTTGGCGTCACGCGCCGCGGAGACGGCGGCGGAGTGCAGGGCGCCCATCGCACCGGAGACGTCCGGGGTCAGTTTCTTCAGCGGTACACGGGGCGCGGATTCATTGCGAGTCATACCCGAACCCTATTCCCCGGTACGGCGGCCGGGGAACGGAACCACGAAATACCGGAATGGTGTTTCGGGGAATACGGCGGCCCGGTGGGGTCCGAGGGGCCGCCCGGCGCCCGGATGGCTGAAAACAGTCACCCTCGGGGCTCCCCTTGGGAATCGCTTTACCTTCTGGGGTAGTTCTGGTGGCGCCCCACACCCCGCCGGTCCTCAGCGGGGATCAGTGCAGGGAACGACAGAAGCATATGAAGGAGTGGACGCCACGATGGTGTTCAAGAAACTGCTCGGAGCCGTCGGTGTCGGCGGTCCCTCGGTCGACACGGTGCTGGACAGCACCACCGCCGTCCCCGGCGGTCCCCTGACCGGCCGGGTGCTGCTGCGCGGCGGCAAGGCGGACGTGGAGATCGAGCAGATCACGCTGGACCTGGTCGCCCGTGTGGAGGCGGAGGGCGAAGAGGGGGAGAGCGAGGGAACCGTCGTCTTCGACCGTACGGTGGTCGGCGGCGGCTTCCGGCTGGCCGAGGAGACCGAGCACGCCGTGCCGTTCTCCCTGGCCCTTCCGTGGGAGACACCGCTGACCGAACTGCACGGCCAGCCGCTGGGCGTGGTGCTGGGCGTACGGACCGAACTGGCGGTGGCCGGGGCGCGCGACAAGGGCGACCTGGACCAGCTCGGGGTGGCGCCGCTGCCGGTCCAGGAGGCGGTCCTGGAGGCGCTCGGGCAGCTCGGCTGGGGATTCAAATCGGCCGATCTGGAGCTGGGGCACATCAATGGCACCGGTCAGCGGCTGCCCTTCTACCAGGAGTTGGAACTCACGCCGCCCGCGCAGTACGCGCACACGGTGAACGAGATCGAGGTGACGTTCCTCGCCGCGCCCGACGGGATGGAGGTCGTCATCGAGGCCGACAAGCGTGGCGGGCTCTTCTCCGGCGGCCACGACACCGTCCACCGGTTCACGGTCGCGCACCACGACGTGGCGCGGACGCCGTGGAACACGGAGGTCGAGGGCTGGCTCCGGCAGGTCCTCGACGCGCACGCGTCCCGTGCCGGCCACTACGAGGCGCAGGGGAACGGCGGGTACGGCGGCCACGGCGGGTACGCGGACCACGGCCATGGCGAGCACCACGCCGGTGGGCACCGCTCGGGTCCGAGCACCGGAGCCGTGGTGGCCGGCGTCGCGGCGGGCGTGGCGGTCGGTGTCGTGGGCGGCATGGTCGCCGCGGAGATCGTCGACGAGATCGGTGACGCCTTCGAGGGCGACGAGGAAGACGAGGGCGACGGCGACGACGCGTAGGACCGGTCGGTCCGAAGGGACCGGGGAAGGAAGAAGGCCCCGGCTGGACGGGGGATTCCAGCCGGGGCCGTTCCGTTGTGGTCGCGGAGGGCGGTCCGCCTCGCGGCAGTCCCGGGCGCTCGGGGGGAGGCCCGGGGACACGGTCCCCTCCATGCCCACATATGTATGAACGGAAAACCATCCCTCGGGGTTCCCTTTCCGTGCCACGTGTGGATATGAGACGGGTCATACCGGCCCGCCCCGCCGCTGCCGGGCCCGCCCACCCGTTGCCGGGCCCGCACGGTCACCTCGGGTAACGGCGGGGCCCGTAGCGGCGGAAGCGTACGGCGGCGCCCGGCGGCATCTGTCCGGCGAGGGGCAGGTCGTCCGCGTGGACGACCCCGATGACCGGATAGCCGCCGGTGACCGGATGGTCGGCGAGGAAGAGGATCGGCCGTCCGTTCGGGGGCACTTGGAGGGCTCCGCGGACCATGCCCTCGGCCGGGAGCTCGTCGTCCCCGGCACGGACGAGGGCGGGCCCGTCGAGCCGCACCCCCACCCGGTTGCTCCGGCTGGTGGCCTCCCAGCGCTCCCGGTAGAGGGCCCGGCGGGACGCCTCGTCGAACCAGTCGTCCCGTGGTCCTGGCACCACCCGGAGGGTGAACTCCCGTGGCGGGACGGCGCACGGCGCCAGATCGACTCCGGGCATGGCGCCCGTGGCCGGGGCGACGGGCACCGTGTCGCCCGCCGTCAGGGGCGGCGGGCCGAGCCCGGAGAGCAGGTCGGCCGAGCGGGAGCCGAGGACGGGCGGCACGTCGAGCCCGCCCCGTACGGCGAGATAGGTGCGCAGCCCGGAGGCGGGCGGGCCGAGTTCGAGCAGTTGGCCGTCGGTCACGGCGAGCGGGGCGTTCATCCCGGCGGATCCGCCGTCGAGACGGACCGCGCACGGTGCTCCGGTGAGGGCGAGGTAGAGCACGGCCGGTGCCCCGTCCGGGCCGCGGGAGTGGATCCGGGCGCGCAGCCCGCCGAGGGTGATCTCCAGCGCGGCGGAGTCCCCCGGGTTGCCGAGCAGCCGGTTGGCGAGGGTGAGGGAGCCGGTGTCGGCGGCGCCCGACGTCGTGACGCCGAGATGGGCCCAGCCGGGCCTGCCGAGGTCCTGGACGGTGGTCAGCGGGCCGGGGGCGAGGATCTCCAGGTGGCGTAGGTTCATCGGCCGACCGCCCGGAGCCGGACGGCCCTGCCGGGTACGAGCAGCGCCGGCGGGTCGCGCCGCTCGTCCCACAGGGTGAGCGAGGTGGTGCCCAGGAGGTGCCAGCCGCCGGGTGAGGGGCGGGGGTAGACCCCGGTGAAGCCGCCCGCCACGGCGACGGCGCCCGTCGGGACCTCGGTGCGCGGCTCGGCGCGGCGGGGCAGCGCCAGCAGCGGGTCGGTGCCGGTCAGATAGCCGAAGCCGGGCGCGAACCCGGCGAACGCCACGGTGTAGCGGGGCGCGGTGTGACGGGCGATCACCTCGTCCGTGGTCAGCCCGGTCCGTCGGGCGACCTCGTCGAGATCGGGGCCGTCGTACCGTACGGGAACGGTCAGCTCGTCGTGGTGGGCGGCCGGGCCGGGCCGTACCGCACGGGGTGTCGTGGCGCGGCGGGTCACCTCGCGGGCGAGCGTGTCGTGTCCGGTGACCGCGGGGTCGTAGGTGATCAGCAGGGTGCGCGCGGCGGCGACCAGCTCCCGTACGCCGGGCGGGGTGTCGTCCGCCAGCTCGGCGCGCAGCGCGAGCACGGCGTCGAGTCCGTCGAGTTCGGCGAGGAGGGCCGCGCTGCCCATGGCCCTGAGGACCGGACCGGCGCGGCCGGCGGGCGGGGTCATCGGGTGGTGAAGGGACGGGGGCCGTGGCCCGTGCGGGTGAGTTCGTCGCGGAGCCGGCGGGCGATCGCCACCGCGCCCGGGGTGTCGCCGTGGACGCACAGGGAGTCGGCGCGCACGGGGACGTCGGTGCCGTCGACCGCGGTCACGACCCCTTCGGTGACCATGCGCAGGGAGCGCGCCACGATCACGTCGGGGTCGTGCAGCACGGCGCCGGGTTCGCGGCGGGAGACCAGGGTGCCCTTCGGGGTGTACGCGCGGTCGGCGAACGCCTCCTGGAAGCAGGGCAGTCCGGCGTCGGCGGCGTGGCGCAGCCAGGCGCTGCCGGGCAGGCCGAGTGCGGCGAGGGAGGGGTCGTAGCGGCGTACGGCCTCGGCCACGGCGGCGGCCTGTGTCTCGTGGTGGACGATGGCGTTGTAGAGCGCGCCGTGGGGTTTGACGTAGGTGACGCGGGTGCCGGCGAGGCGGGCGAAGCCGTCGAGGGCGGCGATCTGGTAGACGACGTCGTTGACGAGTTCCGGCGGGTCGACGTCGATGAAGCGGCGGCCGAACCCGGCGAGGTCGCGGTAGCCGACCTGGGCGCCGATAGCGACACCGCGCCGGGCCGCCTCCTCGCACGCGCCCCGCATCACGGTGGGGTCGCCGGCGTGGAAGCCGCAGGCGACGTTGGCGCTGGTGACGAGGGTGAGGAGGGCGTCGTCATCGCCGAGGCGCCAGGCTCCGAAGCCTTCGCCGAGGTCGCTGTTGAGGTCGATCGTCATGGGTCACACCTGCCGGGTCGGGTGGGTCGCGCGAGGAGGCCGAGGGGTCGAGGGCCCTCGGTGGAGCGGGTGGTCCGCCCGTGGAAGGGCCGGTCGGCGCCGGGCGGGCCGCCTCGGGCCGCCCGGTCCTCGGCTTCGGTGATCACGAGGGGTGGTTCCCTCTCTTCCCTGTCCGCACTTGTCGGCTGTCCGCACATGTCGTTCCTCTCCGCGTACGGTCCCAGGTCATGACCGTACGTCCGGCCGCCGTCCGCCCGGTCATTGCCTCACCCTTGACGGTTCGTTCCGTCATTCCCGACCCGTTCGGCCATCATCGGCCGGTGCGCCGGCCCTTTTCCGCGCCGCACACATTGACCGCTTGACGTGTCCATGCGACGCTCCGGTGGGAGCGCTCCCACTTCCTGTTCGAGCCGCCTGCGAAGGGGTCCCCCACCATGCCCGTTCCGACGTATCCGCTCCGCGGCCCACGCCGTACCGTCTCCTGGATCGCCGCCGCGGCGCTCTCGGCGGCGCTGCTGGTCACCGGGCCAGCGACCACCTCCGCCGTCGGCGCCTCCGGGGCCGACGTGTCCGCCGCGGCGGACACCCCGGTGCGTACCAACCAGCTCGGCTATCTGCCGGACGGTCCCAAGCGCGCCACCGTCGTGACCACGTCGGCCGCGCCGCTCACTTGGCAGCTCAAGAACGCGGCGGGCGCGGCCGTCGCCTCCGGGACCACCACCGTCCGGGGCACCGACACCGCCTCGCGCGAGGCCACCCAGCTCGCCGACTTCTCCTCGTACACCGGTACGGGCAGTGGTTTCACCCTGGTCGTCGACGGGCGGAGCAGCCACCCCTTCGCCATCGACGCCGGGCTCTACAAGGCCCTGCGCTCGGACGCGATGTCGTTCTTCTACCAGCAGCGCAGCGGTATCGCCATCGAGGCGTCGCTCGCGGGCGCGGCGTACGCGCGGCCCGCCGGGCATCTCGGGGTCGCGCCGAACAAGGGCGACACGAGCGTGCCCTGCCAGGCCGGGGTCTGCGACTACAGCCGTGATGTACGGGGCGGCTGGTACGACGCGGGCGACCAGGGCAAGTACGTGGTCAACGGGGGCATCACCACCTGGCTGATGGTCAACGCGTACGAGCGCGCCGGACGGGCCGGTACGGCGGCGGCGCTGGGCGACTCCACCCTCAGGATCCCGGAACGGGGCAACAGCGTCCCCGATGTGCTCGACGAGGCGCGCTGGGAGCTGGACTTCCTGCTGCGGATGCAGGTGCCCGAGGGCAGGCCGCTCGCCGGAATGGCGTTCCACAAGATCCATGACGCGGCCTGGACGGCGCTGCCCACCCGGCCCGAGCAGGACGACCAGCAGCGCGAACTGCACCGGCCTTCGACCGCAGCGACCCTCAACCTCGCGGCCACCGCCGCCCAGTGCGCCCGGGTCTACGCCCCGTACGACGCGGCGTTCGCGGCCCGCTGCCTGGACTCGGCCCGGCGCGCCTGGACGGCGGCCCGCGCCAACCCTTCGATGATCGCGCCGGATTCGGACGGGACGGGCGGGGGCGCCTACGGTGACGCGACGGTGAGCGACGAGTTCTACTGGGCCGCCGCCGAGCTGTACGCGACGACCGGGGAGGCCGCGTACCGGGACGCCGTCACCGGCTCGTCCTGGCACACCTCCGCGAACGCCTTCCCCGGGGCAGGGTTCGGCTGGGCGGACACGTCGGCGCTCGGCCGGCTCACCCTGGCCACCGTTCCCACCGGTCTGTCCGCGTCCGACACGGCCCGGATCCGCGCCTCGGTGACCGCCGCCGCCGACGGCTATCTGTCCCTCATGGCGGGCCAGGGGTACGCGGTGCCGATCCCCTCGACCGCGTACGTGTGGGGCTCCAACAGCCTGGTGGCCAACAACGCGGTGGTGATGGCCGTCGCCCACGATCTGACGGGGCAGCAGCGCTACCGCGCCGGGGCGGTCGAGACGCTGGACTACCTGCTCGGCCGCAACACCCTCGACCTGTCGTACGTCACCGGGTACGGGACTCGGTCGTCCCAGAACCAGCACCACCGGTTCTGGGCGCACCAGGCGGACGCCTCGCTCCCCCGCCCGCCGGCGGGTTCGCTCGCGGGCGGCCCCAACTCCGGGCTCCAGGACCCGGTCGCGGAGCAGCAGCTTCCCGGGTGCGCGCCCGCGGCCTGCTACATCGACGACATCGGCTCGTACTCCACCAATGAGGTGGCGGTCAACTGGAACGCCCCGCTGGTCTGGCTCGCTGCCTACGCCGCCGAGCCGTCCACCGGAGGCGGCGGGGGCGGCGATCCGCAGCCGGGCGCGGGGTGCGCGGTGACGTACCGGGTCGACTCCACCTGGACCAGCGGGTTCACCGCGACGGTGACGGTGAGGAACACGTCCACGACCGCCGTCGACGGCTGGACGCTGGGGTGGACGTACGCGGGCGGCCAGCGGGTGACCAGCGCCTGGAGCGCCACCGTCGGCCAGAGCGGTGCCACCGTCACGGCGAAGGACGCGGGCTGGAACCGGGCGATCGCGCCCGGCGGGACGGTGAGTTTCGGCTTCCAGGCCGCCGTCACCGGAGCCAACCCGGCGCCCACCGCGTTCACCCTCAACGCGAGCGCGTGCGGCTGAGAGGCGGGCCGCCGTCCTGCTCGCACGGAGGAGGTGGCGCCCCCCGGCCGGGCGGGGGGGGCCCCCCCCCGCGGGGCGGGCGGGGGGGGGGGGGGGGGGGGGGGGGCGGCGGGGGGGGCCGGGGGGGGGGGCGGCGG
>NZ_JBIUYF010000001.1:104833-1012099 GCF_044744405.1 Streptomyces sp. NPDC087310
CCACCCCGGGCCCCCCCCGGGTCCCCCCACACCGCGCGCGGGGGGGGCGGGGGGGGGGGCCCCCGCCCGGCCCCCCGGGGGGGGGGGCCCCCCCCGGCGGGGCGGGGGGCGCCACCTCCTCGCGATCCGTCCAGGGGGATCAGGCGTGGAAGGAGTGCTCCGTCGTCGACCGGTAGGTGGCGCCCGGGCGCAGCACGGTGGAGGGGAACGAGGGCCGGTTCGGGGAGTCCGGGAAGTGCTGGGTCTCCAGGCACAGGCCGTCGCCCTGGCGGTAGATCCGGCCTGAGGTGCCGACCAGGGTGCCGACGACGAAGTTGCCGGAGTAGAACTGCACCCCCGGCTCGGTCGTCGCGATGCGTACGGTGCGCCCCGAGCCCGGGTCACGGAGTGTGGCGGCGAGCCGGGGTGCGGTGGTGAGGCCCTTGTCGAGCACCCAGTTGTGGTCGAAGCCCTGGCCGCGCAGGAGTTGGGGGTGGCCCACCCGGATGTCCCGGCCCACGGGCTTGGCCGTACGGAAGTCGAAGGGGGTGCCCGCCACCCGCGCCAGTTCCCCGGTGGGGATCAGGGTGGTGTCGACGGGGGTGTAGCGGGAGGCTTCCAGGGTCAGTTCATGGCCGTAGACGTCGCCGCTCCCCTCCCCCGCGAGGTTGAAGTAGGTGTGGTTGGTGAGGTTGACGACGGTGGCCCGGTCCGTGGTGGCCGCGTAGTCGATGCGCCAGGTGCCGCGCGGTGTGAGGGTGTACGTCACCTTCACCTTGAGCGTGCCGGGGTAGCCCATCTCGCCGTCGCCGCTGACGTACCGCAGCACGAGGCCCACCCCGGTGGCGTCGGTGAAGGGTTCGACGTCCCAGACCCTCTTGTCGAAGCCCTTGGTGCCGCCGTGCAGGGTGTTCACCCCGTCGTTCAGGGGGAGTTGGTACGTCCGGCCGTCGAGGGTGAAGCGGCCCCCGGCTATCCGGTTGCCGTAGCGGCCGATCAGGGCGCCGAAGAAGGTGGTCGCCGTGAGGTAGTCGTCGAGGTTGTCGAAGCCCAGGGAGACGTTGGCGTACCGGCCGCGGCGGTCGGGGATCTCCAGCGACTGGACGATGCCGCCGTAGCTGAGCACCTTGAGCCGGGTGCCGCCGTTCTCCAGGGTCCAGCGGTGCACCTTGGTGCCGTCGGCGAGCCTGCCGAACAGCTCGCGGGTGGGGGCCCTGCCGCCGCCGGATGCCTGGGCCTGGGCCTGGCCGGTCATGGCGGCGGTGAGGCCGGCCGCGGCGGCGCCCGCCAGTACGGTGCGTCTGGTCGCCGGGCCCCTGCCCGTACCCGCGCTGTCGGTGGTGGGTCGTGCTTCTGTGTGCAGCGGCTCAGTGGTCATGCGTGCGGCTCCTGCCGGAGGGGAGGGGTGAGGTGCTGGGGTGGTGGGGTGCGTACGGTGGTGTGCCGGGTGGCCCGGCACACCGGCGGGTCTCAACGGAGTCCGAGCCGTACGAAGGTGATCGAGTTCGGCGGGAAGGTGTGGGTGAAGTGCGCGCCGACCCCCGTGAGGGTCGAGGTGCGCGGGGTGATCGGCAGGTCGTCGGCGGTGTTGACGGCGTCCGGGTCCCCGCTGAGGGTGGTCAGCCGCGCGGTGGGGGCGACGCGGGCTCCCCGGCCGAGGTCGATCGTGGTGCGGGCCGCGGCGTCCTGTGCGTTGACGACCTTGACGACGAGGTCCTTCCCGTCGCGCGTGACGACCTGCCGGAAGGGTTCCGCCACCTTGTCGTCGGTGAAGCTTCCCCACTCCTTGCCGTCGAGGAAGAGGGTGACCTGACGGCCGCGGACCGAGACGCGCAGGTCGTACTCACGGCCGGTCTCGATCGTCGTGCTGTTCTCGGCCATCGACTGCTTGGCGCCGCCGACCGCCTTCTCCACCGCGGACCTGCTGTTGTTCCAGCCGCCGAGGTTCCACCAGTAGTAGTTCCCGGTGTCCTTGACGCCGAAGGCGACCAGGAAGCCCTCCTTGCCGGAGCGCTTGGTGGCCTTCACGTTCAGGTCGTAGTTCCGCCACGCCGGGTCGCCCGCCGTGACCAGGGTGTTCTCGGCCGCCGCGTCGGACTGGACGTACCGGCCGTCCTCGACGGTCCAGGCGCCGGTGCCCGCCGCCTTCGTCCACCGGCTGTCGCCGCCGGAGAAGTCCTCGTCGAACAGTGTGGCGCCGTCCTCACCGGTGACGCGTACGTCGTCGTAGGCGGCGCTGGTCGCCCAGGTGGAGAGGCCGATCGCGCCCTCGATCGGTCCGGAGAGGGCCGGGGTGGCGCTCGCCGTACTGGGGACGACGCGGTCGCCGACGTTCGTCATGAACAGCTTCTGCGTCTCGTAGCTCGTCGAGCCCCAGGACCGTGTGTTGTCGAACCAGATCATGTCGGGCCGCCACTGCACGGCTCCGGTGTGGGCCAGCAGCGGGGCGTAGGAGGCGAGTTGGACGACGTCCGCGTTGCGTTCGAGGCCGGTCATGAAGGCGGCTTCGGCGAGCGCGTTGCGGAAGCGGTTGTCCTGGGAGGCGTACTCGCCGAGGAACACCTTGGGCCCCGAACGGTCGTAGCCGTCGTAGCGGTCGTTGTTCTCCAGGAACCACTGCGGGCTGTTGTAGTAGTGCTCGTCGACCATGTCGACCTGGGCGTCACGGTTGAGCTGCCAGGCCCGGTCGAAGGTGGAACCGCTGTCGTCGGGGCCGGAGTTGGAGATCACCGTGATGTCCGGGTACCGGGCCTCGACAGCCTTCCTGAACTCGGTGAAGCGCTCGAAGAACGCCTCGGGCAGGTTCTCCTCGTTGCCCACCTCGATGTGGGTGAGACCGAAGGGCTTCGGATGGCCCATGGCCGCCCGCTTCCTGCCCCAGGCCGAGGTGGCGGGTCCGTTGGCGAATTCGATCAGGTCCAGGGTGTCCTGGATGTGGCGGCGCAGCAGGGCCGGGTCGTCGGTCGCCTGGTTCTGGCCGCATCCGGTGACGAGCGCGGGCACCACCGGGAGGGCCATCGCGCCGATGTCCTCCGCGTACTGGAAGTACTCGTAGTAGCCCAGGCCGTAACTCTGGTTGTAGCCCCAGAAGTTGGCGTTGGTCGGGCGCTGCTCGACCGGGCCGATGGTGTCCTTCCACTGGTAGGACCGCTTGCGCTGGAAGCCCGATGCCTCGTCGTACCCCTGGTGGCTGCCGGTGTTGACGAGGCAGCCGCCGGGGAAGCGGACGAACCCCGGCTCCAGGGCGGCGATCTTCTCGGCGAGGTCCTTGCGCAGCCCGCCGGGGCGGCCCTTGTAGGTGTCCTCGGGGAAGAGCGAGATCATGTCGAGCCGTACGGTGCCGGTGCCGCCCGCGGTGACGGCGAGGCGGCCCGCGGCGCTCGTGGCAGTGGCGGTGAATCGGCCGGTGTACTTGGCCCAGGTGTCGCCGCGTGCGGTGACCCGCAGCGGGGATGCGAGCGCGGCGCCGTCCGCGCCGCGCAGGGCGAGCGTCAGGGGGGTGCCGGCCGGCCGGTCGGTGCGCGCCCACACGGAGACGTCGTACCGCTTGCCCTCGGCCACCGCGATCCCGGTGCTGTAACCGGAGTTGACGACACCGGTGCCCTCGGCCGACCCGTCGGGGTCCAGCCGCAGATAGGTCCGGTTGCGCTCGTTCAGGCGGTTCCCGTCGTCGACGGCCGCCACCGCGCCGGTGCCGGTGGGGGTCCACGCGGTCATCGGGGTGTAGGAGGCGTTGTCGGCCCTGCTGTACTCGAACGACCGGTTCTGGACGAGCTCGGCGTACAGGCCGCCGTCCGCCGCGCGGTTGATGTCCTCGTAGAAGACGCCGTACATGGTGTCGTCGATCCGGGGACCCTTACCGCGGGTGTTCACGTCGAGCGTGTAGTCGGTGGTGCCCCGCGCTTCGGTGGTGCTCTGCGTGTCGAGGGTGTCCCGTGCGTCGGCGGTGTCCTGTGCGGCGTTCACGGCGGTGTCCCGCGACGTGTTCTGGGCGCCGCTCGCGGGCGCCTGGAGTGCGTTGGCCGTCATCAGGAGCGCCACAGCCGTGAGAGCCGGCCTCCAGCGTATGCGTGGCATGAGTGTCTGCGGCTCCTCGTTCGATATCTCGGACGATGGTCAGAACTTCGAACGGCAAGATAGGGAGGAGCCCGCAGGGGCGTCAATGGTTCGCGCAGAGCCGGATGCGTCCGAAGTGGTGTGCGCGGACGCGGCGATGCCCGGACCGGTATGGTCCGGGCATCGCCGGGTATCGACCCGGTGGCGCCACGCGGTGGTGGGCGGGGCCCGGGACGAGGGGCCCGGGGTCAGACGGCGAGGAGGTCGCGGGTGTGGACCGGCAGCCCGGTGGCGAGGGACTGGTTGGCGGCCAGCCCGGTGACCAGCGACCTGGCCCCGTCGGCGGCGTCCGCCGCCCGGCCCAGCGCGTCGTCACCGGCCCCGGGCGTGCCGAAGAGGTCGGCGAGCATCCGTACGTCCCCGCCCCCGTGCCCGCCCTCGCCGGTCGCCACCTTCACCTCGCGCGGCTCCGCCCAGAACGGCCGCACCAGCAGCTCGGTACGCCCGGCGGTGTCTCCGACGGCCGCCCCGTGCATCACGGCGCTGCCGCCCGCCGCGCGCGCGGCGGGCCTGGTCCAGGTGGACTCCTCGACCAGCAGCTCCAGCCGGCCCCGGCTCCCGTTGAAGGCGATCCGGTACCCCTCCCACGGGGCGTACGCCGTCAGGTGGTAGGTCAGTGTCGCCCCCGAGGCGTAGCGCACCAGCACCGCCATGTCGTCCTCGATGGTGACCCCGGGGGCGAACACGTTCTGGTCGCGGTGGTAGCCGTCCTCGCCCTCCGCGTCCAGATACAGGGCCTTGAGCACCTCCGAGTCCGCCAGCCGCACGGCGAAGGGGTCCCCCTCGGCGGCCGGTGCGCCGTGCGCGCGCGGGTAGTCCCTGGCCAGCCCGCGGCGCTGCCCGTTCGTGTCACCGTAGAAGAACAGCCCGCCCTGTGCGAAGACCGTGCGCGGGGTGCTGTCCAGCCACCAGTTGACCAGGTCGAAGTGGTGGGTCGCCTTGTGCACCAGCAGGCCGCCGGAGTTCGCCTTCTCCCGGTGCCACCGGCGGAAGTAGTCCGCGCCGTGCCGCAGGTCGAGCAGCCACTCGAAGTGCACCGACCCCACCTCGCCGATCGCGCCCGACGCGAGGGTCTCCCGTACCGCCGCGTGGACGGGGTTGTAGCGGTAGTTGAACGCCACCCGCACCTCGCGCCCCGTCCGGCGCTGAGCGTCGAGGATCCGGCGGGCCCGGTCCGCGTCCGTCGTCATCGGCTTCTCGGTGACCACGTCGCACCCGGCCTCCAGGGCCTCGACGATGTAGCGGTCGTGCGTACGGTCCACGCTGCACACCACCACGAGGTCCACCCGCTCGCGGCGCAGCATCTCCCCGAACTCGTCCTGGCCGTAGGCGGGTACGGGCGGCTGTCCCGGGCGGGCGTCGGCCAGCCATCCGTTGTGGACGGCCATCCGGTGCGCGTTGACGTCGCAGAAACCCACCAGCTCCATACGGTCGGCGTACTCGCCCACCAGTGCCCGGGTGAACAACTGCGCCCGGGCGCCCAGTCCCACCACGGCACAGCGACGACGACGCACGGTGGGGTCCTGCATGGGGATCTCCGCTCGCTCGGGTCAGGAAACCGGGATGTCAGCGGCAACGATTGCATGGCGGTGCGTCACCGACAAGGGCACCGTCCGGCTCTGTGTTCCCGGCTGATTCCGGAGATTTCATTGACTCGATCGTTCTTGCGGGCGTAACTTCCGGGCCAGTTGGAAACTCACTGGCAACGTTTGCAATCCCTCGCCCCCGTCGACCGAAGGGCCCGGAAGTGCGCAGGTCAGCCCCGGCCGACGACGGCCGTCGAGCCCCGTACCACGAGATGGGTGGGCAGGACGCGCTGCAGGGGCTCGGCCCCTTCGACCGCCGGGGTGCCCAGGATCCGGAACAGCAGGTCGACGGCGGCCCGCGAGCCGTGGGACTTGGGTACGGAGACGGTGGTCAGCGGCGGGGCGGCCATCCCGGACAGGGCGATGTCGTCGCAGCCGACCACGCTCATCTCCTCCGGCACCCGCACGCCGCGCGCCATGAAGCGGCTGATCAGTCCGAAGGCGACGATGTCGTTGAAGGCCACCACCGCGCTCGCGCCGCTGGCCAGCACCACGTCGGCCGCGCCGGTGATGCCTCCGTCGAAGTGCGGTGCGACGCTCCCGACATGGACGATCTCCACCTTTCCGGTCTCGGCCATCATCTCGATCCCGGCCGCGCGCTCCCGCGCCGCCCAGGTGGAGCGCGGTCCGCCCACATAGGCGATCCTGCGGTGTCCAAGGGCGTGCAGGTGGGTGAGCGCGTCGCCCATGCCCTCCACCAGATCGGCCGTGACGCTCGCGAAGCCCGGCTCCTTGCGGTGCAGCAGCACGATCGGCTTGGCGGTCAGCGCGGGCAGCGACGCCAGTTCCTCACCGCTGAGGTGCGGGGAGCACAGCACGATGCCGTCGACCTCCGGGGCCAGGGTGCGGATCGCGTCCAGCTCCAGGCCCTCGTCCCGCTCCGCGTCGCTCACGAACACGGCGTGGCCGAGTCCGCGCGCCCGTGCCTGCACCCCCTTGCAGATGTCCGCGAAGAACGGGTTCAGCAGATCCGGCACGATCAGCCCGAGGTGCCCCGTACGCCCGGTGATCAGGCCGCGCGCCGAAGGGTTCGGCTGATAGCCGAGCCGGTCCGCCGCGGCCCGCACCCGCTCGCGGGTCGCCTCGCTCACCGTTCCGTCCGGTGCCAGAGCCCGGGACACCGTGGACGGGGAGACCCCGGCCACCTTCGCAACCTCTCGAATTGTCACCTGCACGCCCTGAGGTTGACACCCCTCACCACGGGCGTCAATCAAGGTCGGTTTCCCTCCGAGGAGCACGCATGCCCCAGCACTCCGCCCGTCTGCGCGCCGCCGTCGTCGGCACGGGCGCGATCGTCACCGGAAGCCATCTCTCCGCCCTGCGGGCCCATGCCGACCGGGTGGAGCTGGTCGCCGCGGTCGACGTGGACCAGGAGCGGCTCGACGCGTTCCGCGCGACGGCCGCCGCCGACGGCATGACGGCCGAGGGGTTCGGCTCGCTCGACGCGATGCTCGGCGCCGTCCGTCCCGACCTGGTCCTCATCGGCACCCCGCCGTCCCTGCACCGCGCGCAGACGGTCGCCGCGCTGGAGGCCGGCGCCTGGGTGCTGTGCGAGAAGCCGCTGACCCTGACGCTGGCGGAGTACGACGAGATCGCCGCGGCCGAGGCCGCGTCCGGCGCGTACGCCTCGGTGGTCTTCCAGCACCGGTACGGCTCCGGGGCGGTGCACGCCCGGGAGCTGATCGCGGGCGGCGAGCTGGGCGCCCCGCTGGTCGCGCACTGCCAGACCACCTGGCACCGCGACAGCGCGTACTACGCGGTGCCGTGGCGCGGCCGGTGGTCCAGCGAGGGCGGCGGCCCCACGATGGGGCACGGCATCCACCAGTACGACCTGCTGCTGCATCTGCTGGGCGAGTGGACCGAGATCCGCGCCATGGCGTCCCGGCTGGTCCACGACACGGAGAGCGAGGATGTCTCGACGGCGCTGGTGCGGTTCGAGAACGGCGCGCTCGCCACCGTCGTCAACAGCGTGCTGTCGCCGGACGAGGTGAGCCGGATCCGGATCGACTGCGCCGACGCCACGGTCGAGCTGACGCATCTTTACGGCCATACCAACGCCGACTGGGTCTACACCCCGGCCCCGCACGTCGGGGCGGAGCGCGCCGACGCCTGGCGCGCCCCGGCGACCGATGTGCCCAGCTCGCACGCCGCGCAGCTCGGCGCCGTACTCGACGCGATGGCCGCCGGGGTCCGGCCGCCGGGCAGCGGGGCGGACGCGCGGCGCACGGTCGAATTCGCGGCGGCACTCTACAAGGCCGCGTTCAGCGGGCAGCCTGTGCACGCGGGCGGGATCACCCCCACGGACCCCTACTACTCGGCCATGCACGGCGACCACCCCGACTGGAGCCCTCAGCGATGACGATTCAGGTCACCCACACCCACGGCGAGCGGATCTCGGTCCGCCACGGCGGCGTCGAACTGCTGTCGTACGTCTACCGGCCCGATCCGGACCCCTTCGAGGCGCGCAAACCGTACATCCATCCCCTGCGCACCCTCGCGGGGCGGCAGGTCACCGGATACCGCCCCAACGACCACCGGTGGCACAAGGGGCTCCAGATGACGGCCAGTCATCTGTCCGGGCAGAACTTCTGGGGCGGCAACTCCTATGTCCACGGCGAGGGGTATCTGCCGCTCCGCGAGCGCGTCGGTTCGATGCGCCACGACGGTTTCCCCGTGTTCGCGGTGGAGGAGGACCGCCTCCAGCTCGCCGAGGAGCTGACCTGGGTGGAGAACGGCGGGGCCGAGTGGGCCCGTGAGGAGCGCGGCATCACCGTCCACTCGGTGGACGAGGACGCCGGGGCCTGGGCGCTCGACTGGTCGATCCGGCTGACCAACGTACGGGACGAGCCGCTGCTGTTCGGCTCGCCGACCACGGCGGGCCGCGAGATGGCCGGGTACACCGGGCTCCAGTGGCGCGGCCCCCGCGACTTCACCGGCGGCGCCGTCCTCGGCCCGCGGGAGGCGGACGAGCCCGCGAGCCTGATGGGGACGCGAGGCCCGTGGCTGGCGTTCACCGGCGAGCACGACGACGTGGACGCGCACTCCACGCTGGTCTTCGCGCACGCGCCGGAGAACGACGAGGACCACGGCGCGATCCACGCCTCGCACTGGTTCGTACGCTCCGAGCCGATCCCGACGGTGGCGTTCTCCTGGGCGTTCTTCGAGGAGTTCGCGCTCCCGCCCGGCGCGTCCTTCGCGTACCGCTACCGGGTGGTCGTCGCCGACGGCGCCTGGGACCGCGAGCGGGTCGGCGCGCACCTCAAGGGCCTGTCATGGTGAGCCTGCCGCACCCGCTGCCGGGCGCCGTCGGACTCTCGCACCTGCGCGCCTACGACTGGGAGGCGGCCGACGGGGTGTGCGGCGGCAGCCCGCATCTGCATCTGGTGTGCACCGAGGCGTACGTCGTGACCGGCGGCCGGGGAGCGGTGCAGACACTGACGCCCGAGGGCTACCGCGAGACGCCGCTGGAGGCCGGCCGCGTGGCGTGGTTCACGCCGGGCACCGTGCACCGCATGGTGCAGGGCGGCGATCTGCGCATCACGGTCCTGATGCAGAACAGCGGTCTGCCGGAGGCGGGCGACGCGGTCTTCACCTTCCCGCCCGATCACCTCGCCGACCCCGAGCGGTACGCCGCCGCGGCGACGCTGCCCGCCACGTCCGGCCCCGAGGCGGAGGCCGCCGCGCGGCGGCGCAGGGATCTCGCGGTGCGCGGCTATCTGGTGCTGCGGGAGGCGCTGGAGGCGGGTGACAACGGCCCGTACCGGGAGTTCCAGCGGACCGCCGCCCGGCTCGTCCGCCCCAAGGTGGCGGTGTGGCGGGAGCTGTGGCGGGCCGGGGCGCTGGCGACGGCGGAGCGCACGGGCGC
The DNA here is from genome assembly GCF_044744405.1 of Streptomyces sp. NPDC087310. Classification (NCBI taxonomy): domain Bacteria; kingdom Bacillati; phylum Actinomycetota; class Actinomycetes; order Kitasatosporales; family Streptomycetaceae; genus Streptomyces; species Streptomyces sp. NPDC087310. The sequence goes on from NZ_JBIUYF010000001.1 coordinate 114,380, forward strand.
GCAGCTCGACGCGCTGGAGTCCGGCGCGCCGGAGTATCTGGCCGGTTCCGGGGCGTACGACAGCGGTCCCAGCCGGGAGGGCGGTTACGGCATGTGCGGGCGGCGCGACGAGTACGAGCTGCCCGGTACGACGCTCCCCCACCGGGGCGAGTGACTCCGTACACGACCCGGCGCATGCCGGCACACCGGCACGTACGGGGAAGGGAGAGGTGGGTTCCGTATGCCCGGAAACAGGACAACGAGGTCCTGGGCGCTCCTCGTGACGCTCACGCTCAGCGCCCTGCTCACCGCCTGCGGCGGTTCCGAGGGGACGAGCGGCGGCGGGAAGGTGACCCTGCGGTACACGTGGTGGGGCAACCCCGACCGGGCGGCCCGTACCGACGAGGCCGTCGCGCTGTTCGAGAGGAAGCATCCCGGGATCGACGTCCAGACGTCGTTCGCCGGATACGACGCGTACAAGCAGAAGCTCGCCACCCAGGCGGCCGGCGGCGACGCGCCCGATGTGATGCAGCTCGACTACCGGATGATCGACCAGTACGCGACGGGCGGGGTCCTGCTGGACCTGGGCACACAGCCGACGGCGCTCCACACGGACGAGATCGACCCCGGGCTGCTCGCCACCGGGGCGGTCGACGGCACGCAGTACGCGATCGTGCAGGCGCGCGGCACGGAGGCCGTCGTTTACGACGCGAAGGAGTGGCGGGCGGCCGGGGTCGCCCCGCCGCGTGCGGGCTGGACCTGGGACGACTGGGCGGACGCGGTCCGTGAGCTGACGGAGCGGACCGGGAAGCCGGGCTCCGTCGACCCGGGCCAGAGCGAGGACAACTTCGAGGTGTGGCTGCGCGGCCAGGGCAAGTCCCTCTACACGAAGGGCGGCGGGCTCGGTTTCACGGCCGGCGACCTGACCCGCTGGTGGACCTTCACCGACGGGCTGCGGCGCGAGGGCGTCGTGTCCCCCGCGGAGCAGACGACGCAGCTCGACGGTTCGGTGGAGAACACCCCGCTCGGGCGGGGCAAGGCCGTCTCCGACTTCAACTGGGACGCGCCGGCGAGCGGTTTCACGGCGCTCGTGGCGGACGGGGTGACCCTGGCGCCGATGCCGTCCGGCGCGGACGGGACGCCGGGACAGTACTTCAAACCGTCGATGTTCATGGGGGCCGCGGCGAACACCGGGCATCCCGAGGAGGCGGCCCGGCTCATCGACTTCATGGTCAACGACAAGGACGCGGCGAAGATCCTCGGCGCGAGCCGGGGCATCCCGGTCAACGAGTCGATCCGTGCGGACGTGGTCCCCGGGCTCAAGGACTTCGACAAGACGGTGGCCGACTATGAGGCGACGGTGGAGGGCGTTCTCAACGATCCCCCGCAGGCGCCGCCCTCGGGTGACAGCGCCCTGCAGACCACCTTCAGCCGCGACTACGACCAGGTGTCGTTCGGGCGGATGTCGCCCCGCGAGGCGGCCGAGGACTACGTCACCGAGGCGAAGGCGGAGCTGAGGTAAATGACCACCACCGACATACCCGCAACCCGGGCGCGCGGCGGGCCCTCCCCCGCGCCGCGGGGGCCGCGCAGGCGCCGTCGTGAGGGCGCCGCCTGGGTCTTCCTCTCCCCCTGGGTGCTCGGCGCGAGCGTACTGACGCTGCTGCCGATGGCCGTCTCGCTCTATCTGTCGTTCACCGACTACGACATGTTCAACGCGCCGAACTGGGTGGGGCTGCGCAACTACACGCAGATGTTCACCGAGGACCCGCGCTACTGGCGTTCGGTCGGCGCGACCCTGGGGTACGTCGTCATCGCCGTACCCCTGCAACTGGCGCTCGCGCTGGCCGTCGCGCTGGCGCTGAAGTCCGTACGGCGCGGCAAGGGGTTCTACCGGTCCGCGTTCTACGCGCCCTCGCTGCTCGGCGCTTCCATGTCGATCGCCCTGGTCTGGCGGGCGATCTTCAACGACGGCGGCACGGTGGACACGCTGCTGGGCACGGGCGGCTGGGTCACCCGGCCCGGCTGGGCGCTGCTGGCCGTGGCGCTGCTGACGGTGTGGCAGTTCGGCGCCCCCATGGTGATCTTCCTGGCCGGGCTCCAGCAGATCCCGTCGGAGCTGTACGAGGCCGCGGCGGTGGACGGGGCGAGCAGGGGACGGCAGTTCCTCTCCATCACCCTGCCGATGCTCTCGCCGGTCCTCTTCTTCAATCTGGTGCTCCAGACCATCCAGGCGTTCCAGGTCTTCACCCCCGCGTTCGCGGTCAGCGCCGGGAAGGGCGGTCCCGCGGACTCCACCCTCTTCTACACGCTGTACCTCTACGACCGCGGCTTCGTCGCCTCCCACATGGGCTATGCCTCCGCCATGGCCTGGGTGCTGCTGCTCGCGATCGGCGCCGTCACCGCGGTGCTGTTCCGTACCTCGCGCACCTGGGTCTTCTACGCCAACGAGGAGGCCCGATGACCACCCTGCCCCCCGCCGCGCCCGCGCTGTCCCGCAAGACGGTTCCCTGGCGCCGGGTCGCCCTGCACGCCGGGTGTCTGGCCGCGCTGCTGGTGATGCTGTATCCGCTGGCCTGGCTGCTGGCCACCTCGCTGAAGCCCGCCGACGAGGTGCTCGCCAGTCTCCGGCTGCTGCCGGGCCGGCTGGAGTGGTCGAACTACACGACCGCCCTGGAGGGCGTGAACGACGTCACCGTGTGGCGGTTGCTGACCAACTCGCTGCTGATCGCGGGCGGCGCGGTCCTCGGCAATGTCCTGAGCTGCTCGCTGGCGGCGTACGCCTTCGCGCGGCTGCGCTTCCGCTTCCGCGGACCGCTCTTCGCGTTCATGATCGCGACGATCATGCTGCCGCACCACGCGGTGCTGATTCCGCAGTACATCCTCTTCAACCAGATGGGGATGGTGAACACCTACTGGCCGCTGATCCTGCCGAAGTTCCTCGCCACCGAGGCGTTCTTCGTCTTCCTCATCGTGCAGTTCATGCGCGGGCTGCCGCGTGAGCTGGAGGAGGCGGCCAGGATCGACGGCTGCGGTCCGTTCCGCAGCTTCTCCTCGATCATCCTGCCGCTGATCAGGCCCGCGCTGATCACCACGGCGATCTTCACCTTCATCTGGACGTGGAACGACTTCTTCACCCAGTTGATCTACCTCTTCTCCCCGGAGAAGTTCACGCTGACGCTGGCGCTGCGGTCGTTCGTGGACGCGTCCAGCCAGTCGGCGTTCGGCCCGATGTTCGCGATGTCGGTGATCGCGCTGCTGCCGATCGTGCTGTTCTTCCTCGCCTTCCAGCGTTTCCTGGTCGAGGGCATGGCCAACTCCGGGATCAAGGGATGAGCGCGGCGCCGGCCCGGGAGCCGGGCGAGATCTTCGGGCCGCGCACGACGCTCTTCGCCGATGTGCTGAGCATCGGGCTGATCACGGCCGTGGTCTGTCTGCCGCTGGTCACCGTGCCCGCGGCGCTCTCCACCGCCTGCGAGGTGCTGCGCGGGAGCCAGCGGGACCGGCCGGCCACCGCGGGACGGTACCTCACCGTGCTGCGGGGGCGGCTGCGCCCCGGCGATCTCGCCGCGGGGGCGCTGGCCCTCGCGGGGGCGCTGCTGCTCGTGGCGGATCTGGCGCTGGCCGGCGCCGGGCTGCCGGGGGCGCGGGTGTTCACCGTGGTGGCGGGGGTGATCGGGGTGTACGCGGCGGTGACGGGCCTGCGCGCGTGTGCGCGCGCCGAGTCGCTGACCGACTGGCGTACGGCGGTGCTCCGCGCGGCCGGGGACGTACCCCGGGACCCGGGCGGCAGCGCGCTGGTGCTGCTGGCGCTGGCGGCGGCCGCGCTCTGCGCGTGGATGATGCTGCCGCTGGCCTTTCTGGTGCCGGGGCCGCTCGCGCTGGCGCTCACCGCGATCGAGGTACGGGAGCGGGGCGCCCGCCGCTGACGTACCGGCCGACGTACGGGGGCGGCGTACGGGGAGACGCCGCAGCGCTCGGAGATTTCTCCCCATCCGTGCACCAAACATCCATCCCCGCTTCACAATTGACTTGCCTTCAGGATCCGTTGGCGGATACACCTTGGGGACGACCTGGGGAGGGCGTCATCGCTGACGGGGCAGCACCCGCCGTGCCACGCGCCGGCGGGTACGCCGCGGTCGCGTCGGGGCACACCATCGCGCCGTCGCCGCGCTCCCCCGGTGCGTCCGCACTCTGACTGGAGGCTGTATGTCGACTCCCGCGAGACCCCGGGCCCGGTGGCACCGACGGATCACCCTGCCCGCCGCGCTCACCTGCGCCACGGTGCTGACCGGTGGCGTCCTGGCCGGTCCCGCCTCGGCCGCCGAGGCGGAGGGCGGGCCGCAGGGCACCGTCACACTGCCGGCGCCGAGCGCCGACGACCGGCCCGCCTTCACCGTCCCCGACCGCGGCTCCGCCAAGGCCAAGGCGAAGGGTGCCGGTTCGGCCCGCGCCGGGGCCGCGCGCGCCGCGGTCAACCGCGCCGACTTCAACGGCGACGGCTTCGGCGAGATCGTCTACCGGACCAACTACGGCTCCGTGTGGGTGGACTGGTCCACCGGCGGCGCCGAGGTCATCTCCGAGGACGACTCCGAGGTCAAGGACCTGCTGCTGCCCGGCGACCTCACCGGTGACGGCAGGCCCGACCTGCTCACCCTCTCCCCCACCGGCGCCCTGCGGCTCCACAACGGGGCGAACGCCACCACCGACGGCGGGATGACCTCGTACACCACGCTCTCCACCGGCTGGCAGGCGTACAACAAGCTGTTCGTCCCCGGCGACCTGAACGGGGACGGCAAGCCCGACCTGCTCGCCCGCAGCGCGGCAGGGCTCTTCCTCTTCCCCGGCACCGGTACCGGCTTCGGCGCCGGGATCCAGGTCGGCGGCGCGGGGTGGAGCCAGTTCGACCAGCTCATCGGTGTGGACGACGTGGACGGGGACGGTCTGGCCGACATCCTCGTGCGCAACGCGACGGGGCTGTACCTCTACCCGGGCAACGGCAGCGTCACCGCCTACCCGTTCAAGGACCGGATCCAGCTCGGCGGCACCGGCTGGCTCCAGTACAACCAGATCGTCGGCGGCGCGGACCTCAGCGGCAACGGCACCACCGACCTGGTGGCCCGCTCGTACGACGGCACCCTCTACTACTACGAGGGCAACGGTGACGGCACCCTCGCCGCGCGGGAGACCATCGGCGAGAACTGGGGCACGCTCACCCAGCTCGCGGGCACGGGCAACCCGCCGTTCTTCGGCAAGGACGGGGTGTTCGCCCGTACCCCCAACGGCGACCTCTTCTACTACTTCGCCACCGGTACGGGGCGCCTCAGCGAGCGGTATCTCGTCGGGGAGGGCTGGGACCCGGCCGACTCGCGGCTGACCCACTCCGTGTCGCTGCGGGCGAACGGTATCTCGGACCTGATCGAGCACAGCACGTACGACGGGGCCCTGTACAACACCGGCCTCTACGCGGTCGACAATCCGCAGATCGCGGGCGGTTCGAAGGCGTACAACCTGGTGATCGGCCCCGGGGACCTCGACGGCGACGGCAAGAGCGATCTGCTCTCCCGCAGCTCCACCGCGCTGTACTTCAACGCGGGCAGCGGCAACGGGCTGTCGGTGAAGGCCCGGGTGCAGGTCGGCGGCAGCGGCTGGATGCAGTTCAACACGATCGTCGGCGCCGGCGATCTGACCGGTGACGGCCGCGCCGACCTGGTCGCGCGCAGCTCCGAGGGCCTGTTCCTGTACGCGGGCACGGGCGACGCGAGCGCGCCGTTCGGCCCGAAGACGCAGGTGGGCGGTGCGGGCTGGAGCCAGTACAACAAGCTCACGGCTCCCGGCGATCTGAACGGCGACGGCCGCGCGGACCTGCTGGCGTCCAACACGGCGGGCGAGCTGTACTTCTACGCGGGTACGGGCACCGCCGCGACCCCCTTCAAGGATCGGGTGAAGATCGGCTCCGGCGGCTGGAACCAGTACGCCGACCTGGTCTGACGATCCGGTCCGACCGGACCACGCCCCGCACCGGGGCAGTAAGGGCGCCCCGGCCGACACGCGGCCGGGGCGCTCCGTCATGTCCGGGGGCCGACAGCGGCGACCCGCTTACCACGCCCGGTGAACTGACGGAAGAGTTCACCTCTCACCTTGGCCGGATCCACGGAACGCCGCTCAATTCCGGCCAACGATCGACTACTTCAGGGACCCCGGGCAACCGGAGGGCACGTCATCGGATCTCACAGGTTGCTCACAGCTTCGTTCCGGACGCATCGGGATGTACCGGTACGAAACGCGAGCCATCACCCCCATCCCTTGCCCCTGTGGCAGACGCAGACGAGGAATCGATGACCAGACAACTTCCCCGCCGCGCACGGCGTTCGGCGATCGCCGGAGCGGCGGCGCTGGCCGTGGTCGCGGGCGTGGCCGGAGCCGCACCCGTCGCCGGAGCGGCCACCACGGCGGAGCCGACCGCTCCGCAGCTCAACCTGATCGCGGCCTCCACCTCGGTGACGCTCGACCGGTGGGAGGGCGAGCCGGGGGTGTACATGGACCTCGGTACGTACGTCACCGTCGAGGGCGGGCCCCTGGAGTTCCGGGTGCAGCGGGCGGCCGACTACAAGACTCCCGTGGTCGCCCAGCAGATCATCCACAAGGGCGGCACGACCCGCGTCAAGACCCTCCCGAAGGGGATGGTGACGGACTTCTCCGGCCTTCAGGGCTTCCTTCAGGTCACCTACACCGACGCGGCCGGCAGGACGGTGCTGACGACCGACGAGAGCTTCTGCCCGAACAACGCGTCGGGGCGGATCCGGCCCGACGCCCCGGCGACCTCGAAGTATCCGGAGAGCTGCCCGACGAACCCCTTCACCCTCGGTTCGGTGTGGGGCGTCGAGAACGGCTGGGCGACCAACACCAGCCGGCAGTACGACGGGAAGCCGGTCGATCTGGCGGCCGGCGAGTACACGGCCAAGGTCTCCGTGGCGAAGCGTTACCGCGATCTGTTCGGCATGCCCGACAAGCCGCAGACGGTCAAGGTGACCGTTCGGGAGATCAAGGACGACGGTGGGGGCGCGGGCCTCGCCCCGTCCGCGCGGAAGGGTGCGGCGGCGTCCGGGCACTCCGGCCACGCCATGTCCGGCCACACCATGTCCGGTCAGGCCGCGTCCGGTCACTCCATGGGCGGTCACTCCATGGGCGCCGGCTCGCCCGCAGCGGCGCCCGCCGCGGCGCACGGCGGCCATCACGACGGCCGGGGCGCCGACGCCCCCACGCCGCCCGAGCTGCCGCACGTCCTGAAGAACGGCGGCAAGGCCGTCAGCAGGTCCGCGGCGCCCGGCGACGGCACCGGCAGGACCGACGGATCGCGGATCAAGCCCGGGCTGAAGGCCGCGAAGGCCCGCCCGACCGGCCGGGCGAGCGTCCCCGACGTCCCCAAGCCCGACCTGCGGGCCCTGCCCGCCTGGGACATCGCCATCACGGACGGCGAGGACGGCGACATCGCGGGCAAGGACTATCTGGCGTTCAGCGCCAATGTGTGGAACGCGGGTCCCGCGCCGCTGGTGGTGGACGGCTTCCGTTCGCCCGGCAAGGACCTGATGGACGCGTACCAGTACTTCTACGACGCCGACGGCAAGCAGGTCGGCTACTCCCCCTCCGGCACGATGGAGTGGGACGCCCGGGTGGGCCACGAGCACTGGCACTTCACCGACTTCGCCAGCTACCGGCTGCTCAGCGCCGACCAGAGCGAGATCGTCCGCAGCGGCAAGGAGGCGTTCTGCCTGGCCAACACCGATGCCATCGACTACACGGTGGAGAACGCCAACTGGGCCCCGTACAACACCGATCTGTCCACCGCCTGCGGTGTGCAGAACTCGATATCGGTGCGCGAGGTGCTGGACGTCGGTTCCGGTGACACGTACACCCAGTACCGCCCCGGCCAGTCCTTCGACGTCACGGACCTGGCGAACGGCACCTACTACATCCAGGTGATCGCCAACCCCGAGCACCGGCTGCACGAGACCGACCTGTCCAACAACGTCGCGCTGCGCAAGGTGGTCCTGAGCGGCGAGCCGGGCGCCCGCACGGTGACCGTGCCCCCGCACCACCTGGTCACCACTCCCTGACCGGAGTCCCCCGAAACGCCCCGGTTCCGGGCTGCCCACACCGCCCGGGGCCGGGGTCCAGCACACACCCGCCCCACCGGATCCGGCCCTTTGCGGGCCGGCGCACCGGACGCCCGTCGCCGATCAGGCGGCGGGCGTCGAGCGCGGTCAGCCCACACCGCTCCCGCCGTGCTTCCAGTAACCCAGGAAGGACACATGGGACTTGGGAATCTCGCGCTCCTTGACGAGGAAGCGGCGCAGCCCGGTGGCGAGCCCGCTCTCCCCCGCGACCCAGGTGTAGAACGGGCCCTGAGGCAACGGGGTGGACATCGCCGTGTGCAGCGCCAGCCGCCCCGGCACCCCGCCGCGGCCGTCGCGGTGCAGCCAGCGCACCTCGGCGCCGGGCGGCGCCGTGACGTCACGGATGTCGTCGGGGTGCGGGACTTCGAGCAGGACGCGCGCCACCAGGTCCGCGGGGGCGCTCTCCAGGACGGCGAGCACGGCGGGGACCGCGCTCTCGTCCGCCACCAGGAGCTGGGTCCGCGTGTCCGGCGCGGGCAGATAGCCGATGCCCTCGTCGAACAGGCCCACCGGGTCGCCGGGGCGTGCGCGAGTGGCGAACGCGGAGGCGGGACCGGTGTCGCCGTGCAGCGCGAACTCGATGTCGAGCTCCAGGGTTTCGGGGCGGAAGGCGCGCACGGTGTAGTTGCGGACCCAGGGCCGGACGGCGGGCCGCATCAGCAGGTACTGGGCGTACCAGCCGTTGTGGGAGGCCGTCGGCATGGTGAGTTCGCGCTGCCCCTCCCGGCGGAAGAAGAGCCGGCAGCACTGGTCGAAGCCCTGGGCCTCGAAGTCCGCCAGCTCGGGGCCCGCGAGGGTGAGCGTCACGAAGCTCTCGCTGGTCCGTACCGTGCGTGCCACCTCCGCGCGCACCATCCTGCGGCGCGCGGGGGCCTTCACCTTGGCCATGAAGCCTCCCATCTAGTAAGGGTAGGCATACCTTAGTTTACCTGGCCGTGGTGTGGCCCCTCGCCCCGCGTCCGGACCGGCTCAGTCGCCGAAGCCGATACGGGCCAGACGCACCGGGCCGTTGAGGGTGACGCGCAGCCCGGCCACGCCGGTGAGCGGCGCTTCCGCGCGGAGCGTCGTGTAGTCGTACGGGCCTCCCCCCGTCGGCGGGACGTCGAAGAACGCGACGGCCCCGGCGTCGGCGAGGGAGATCTCCACCGAGCCCTCGCCCGCCACCTCGACGGAGACGGCCGCCACCCCGTCCCCGAAGTCGCAGTGGCTGAAGAGCAGTTCGCCCGAGCCGTGCAGCGGGGTCACCGCGTCGCCGGAGATCTTCGTACGGTCGACGATCGCGGTGCCGGTCTGCTCGTCGTAGTCGGCGGCGGACAGGCCGTTCTTCACCACGGGGCGCGGGCGCGGTGACTCGCCCTCGACGGCGACCGGGACCGAGCAGCGGACGTCCGCGCTGGAGGCGGCGGCCTCGAAGACATACGTCCCCGCCGGTACGGTCCACGCCCCGTGCGCCACGTCGTAGTGGCCGAGGTCGGCCGTGGGGACGGTCAGCCCGACCGTACGGGAGGCCCCGGCGTCGAGCCGGACCCGGGCGTGGCCGATGAGCCGCCGGTGCGGGCTGTGCGGACGGGGCGCGGCCTCGCGTACGTAGAGCTGCACGACCTCGTCGGAGGCGCGGGGGCCCGTGTTGGTGACCGTGACCCGGGCGCGGACGGTGGCGCCGAGGGCGCCGGGCGGGTCCACCACCAGGTCGTCGTAGTCGAAGGACGTGTACGACAGGCCGTGACCGAAGGCGTAGAGCGGTGCGCCGTCGAAGTAGAGATAGGTCTGACGGCCGCCGATGATGTCGTAGTCGAGCAGACCGGGCAGGTCGGTGTCGGCCGCGTACCAGGTCTGCGGCAGCCGGCCCGCCGGGGAGACGTCGCCGGCCAGGACCCGGGCGAGCGCGGTGCCCGCGGCCTGTCCGCCGTGCGCCGTCCACAGCAGCGCCGGGAGCGCGGTGTGCGCGTCGGCCACGGCGTAGGGGTAGGCCGAGGTCAGCGCGAGGACGGTACGCGGATTGGCGGCGTGGGCGGCGCGCCACAGCCGGTCCTGCTGGTCGGGCAGGGCGAGGGTGTCGCGGTCCTCGGTCTCGCGGCCGTTGATGTGCGGGTCGTTGCCCGCCACGACGACGACCACGTCCGCGTCGGCCGCGGCGCGGGCCACCGCCTCCTCCCCGCGCTCGGTGATCACGATCTCGAAACGCTCGCCCCGGTCGGCAACCTTCAGACCGTCGGCGGCGACAGAGACATATCGGCCGGTTCCCAGGTGGAGGAGGAGGTGTCCGCCCCGATGCTCTTCGATCCTGAAGGTCTCCTGGACGACCCAGCCGCCCGGCTGGTCGGCGGAGGCCCGTACGTATCCGTCCTCGGCGACCGACAGGTAGCGGCCGTCGGCCGCGCGCAGGGTGAGGATCCCGCCGCCCCAGTCGATCAGGGCGAGTTCGGCCGCGTCCGCGTCGCGCTCCGTGCGGGTCAGCGGCGGCAGGTCGGTGCGGCCGGCGAGCAGCGCCGGGTCGAGGGCGCCCTGCGCGCCGCGCGCCGTGGTGTACGCGGCCTCCGGTGTGCCGGGGCCCGGCACCGCGACCCATCCGCCGGACTCCGCGGCCCGCAGCCGGACCCGGTCGGCGCCCTCGGCGAAGGTGACCCGGTCCGCGCCGAAGCGCTCACGCATCCCGTCGAGCGGGGTGGAGCGGTGGATCAGGGTGCCGCTGTACCAGTCGAGTTTGCACTCGTCGGCGAGGAGTCCGACCACGGCGATCCGCCGGCCCGCCGCGAGGGGCAGCAGGCCGTCGTTCTTGAGCAGGACGACGGCCTGTTCGGCGGCCTCCTGGGCGAGGGCCCGGTGTTGCGGTGTGTCCCAGCCGTCCTCGGGTGTGATGTCCGCGTACGGGTCGAGGCCCGGGTCGAACTCGCCGAGCGCGAAGCGGACGGTCAACTGGCGCCGTACCGCGGTGTCGATGTCGTTCTCGTCGATCAGCCCCCGCTCCAGGGCGCCCCGGATCCGGGCGGTCATCACGGAGGCGTCGGTGCCGTGGTCGGTGAAGCTGTCGACGCCCGCGCGCAGCGAGGCGGCGGTGGCCTCCTCGTGGGTGGCGTAGTACGCCTCGGAGTCGACGAGGTTGCTGGGGGCGCCGGCGTCGGAGCAGACGAGGAGTTCCTGGTCGGTCCAGGTGCGCAGGTGTGCGCGCAGATGGGGCGAGACGTGGTTGGGGCGTCCGTTGACCAGGTTGTAGGCGGGCATGACACCGGCGACGGCGCCCGCCTCGACGGCCGCGCGGAAGGCCCGCAGGTCGTACTCGTGGAGCACGCGCGGCCGTACGGAGGAGGAGGTGGTGTCGCGGGCGGTCTCGTTGTTGTGGGCGAGCCAGTGCTTGAGCACCGGCGCCGTACGCCAGAAGTCCGGGTGGTCGCCGCGCAGGCCCCGGGTGTAGGCGACGGCCACGGCGGAGGTCAGCTTCGGGTCCTCCGCGTACCCCTCCTCGTTCCTGCCCCACCAGGGGTGGCGCAGGAGGTTGACCGTGGGGGCCCAGACGTTGAGGCCGACCCGGTCGTCGCGGGTGCGCATGGCCCGTACCTCGGTGGAGACGGCCTCGCCGATCCGGCGCACGAGGTCCTCGTTCCAGGTGGCGCCGAGCCCGACGGCCTGGGGGAAGACGGTCGCCGGCCCCATCCAGGCCACCCCGTGCAGCGCCTCCTGTCCGGTACGGAAGGCCGCGACGCCCAGGCGTTCCACCGCGGGCGCGTACTGGTGCAGCAGGGCGGTCTTCTCGTCGGGGCCGAGCCTGCCGAGGAGGTCGTCGACGCGTGCGGCGCGGGGCAACTGCGGGTCGCGGAAGGGCGGCTGGTCTGGCGTCACGGGCGTGTCCCCTTGGCGGTGTTCGAGGCTGGCTCTCGGGTTGACGTACTTTCGAAGCGCTTCGATGCTCCGAGTCCCGTCGTCGCATGTCAAGGCGTACCCCGACACCGGTCCGGCATCTCCGGGGAGCCACAACACGCTCTGTTCCTGCCCCTGTTGATAAGGCACGACGCGTCGTCAAGGAATCTTGGGATCGGCTCTTGTGCCCCTCGGGGCGTTGATTTAACCTCGCAGCAACATCGAAGCGCTTCGACAGTTTCGACAGTTCTTGGCCGGCCTCCGGGACGGCCCGGTCGTGCACCACCGCTTCGGATCGGCCGGATACACCGCTCACGCCCGTCCCACGTATGACATCGCAGCCGACCGGCGGCCCTCCGCCGGGTGTTCCGGCGCACCACGAAGGGTTGACGCAATGACGCCGAAGTCCTCCTCCGACCCCAGCCGGAGAAGCTTCCTCGCCTCCACGGCGGTCGCCGCCGCCGCGGTGGCCGGCGGGGCACCGCTGCTCACCGCCTGTGGCGGCGGGCAGAGCGGGAAGAAGGAGGGCACCACCTCCGGGAAGGACGCGCAGAAGATCCTTCCGACCTTCGTGGCGCAGAGTGTCGTCCCCCCGGACATCCCGTCCAAGAACGGGTCCTCGGCGGGGTTCACCCAGGTCATCCCGGCCGCCGGGCTGAAGGCTTCCCTTCCGGAGAAGCTCGGCAAGGGAAGCACCATCAAGATCATGTCCCCGTTCTGGGGCACGCCCCCGGCCGGTTCGAACGCCTACTACAAGGCGATGAACGAGGCGATCGGGGTCGAGACGGTCTGGCAGAACCAGGACGGCAACACCTACGACGAGAAGCTCGGCGCGGTGCTCGCCTCCAGCGACATCCCCGACATGGTGATCCTGCCCGGATGGAATCTGACCGGCAAGATCCCCGGCGCCGTCAACGCCAAGTTCGAGGATCTCGGACCCCATCTCTCGGGGGACAAGGTCAAGGACTTCCCCAACCTCGCGGCCGTCCCGACCGACGCGTGGCAGCGCTCGATCTTCGGCGGCGCGCTGCGCGGCATCCCGATGCCCGCCTCGTACGTCGTGAACATCGCCCCCTTCTACCGCAAGGACATCTTCGACAAGAAGGGCTACGAACTCCCCACGACGGCGGACGAGTTCCTCTCCTTCGCCAAGGACGTCACCAGCGCCAGATCGAAGGTCTGGGCCTGCGACGACCTGAAGTGGACCGCCTTCAGCGTGTTCGGCGTGCTGTCGGGCAGCGACAAGGCCCTGTGGTGGGACCTGGTCGACGGCAAGCTCGTCAACCGTATCGAGACGCCCGAATACCTCGAAGCGCTGGAGTGGATGAGGAAGCTGTACGCGGCCAATGTCGTCCACCCGGACGCCAAGGCGGTACAGGGCGACGCGGGCAACCGGTTCACCTCGGGCCAGGTGCTGATCTACAACCAGGACCTGTCGCACTGGTACGCCAAGACCGTCGAGCAGACCGGCAAGTCCAAGGCCGAGTTCGAGATGGGCGCGATGGACATCTTCGGCCACGACGGCGGGGATCCGCGGCTCTACGCCGTGCAGCCCGCGAGCATCTGGGCCTTCGTGAAGAAGGGCTCGTCGGAGAAGCTGATCAGGGACGTGCTGGCCATCTCCAACTTCACCGCCGCGCCGTACGGCACCAAGGAGCGGATGCTCACCGACTACGGCGTCGAGGGAACCCACTACACGGTGAAGGACGGGCTGCCGGTCAAGAACGACCAGGGCAACATCGACGTGGTCGGCGCCTTCGACTACACCGGTGACCCGGCCCCCTACATCGCCCATCCGGACCGCTCCGACATCGCCAAGGCGCAGGTGGAGTGGCAGCAGCGGATGGGGGCCTTCACCAAGAAGACCGCCTTCTACGGGCTGACCGTCACCGAGCCCAACCGCTGGACCAACCTCGCTGACAACTTCGAGCAGTTGGAGGACGACATCGTCCGCGGCCGGAAGAAGGTCGGTGACATGCAGCAGGCCGTCTCGGAGTGGAAGAGCCAGGGCGGCGAGAAGCTGCGCGACTGGTACAAGAAACTGCTCGACGAGTCCGGCTCGGCCGCGAACTGACGCACAGGACGCAAGGAGTTCACCGTGTCGCACAGCGCAGTGCCGGACGCGCCGCCCGCCGGGGACGGCGATCCGGCGGGGACGGCGGGGACGGCGGAAGCGGCGGACGTACCGCGGTCGCGGGCGAAGGCCCTGTCCCCGGACCCGGGCGGGAAGCCGGGCCGGGGGAAAGGGAAGGGAAAGGGGACGGGGCCGAGGCTGGGGTGGCGGATCCGGCTGCGCCGGGACCGGACGCTCATCCTGATGACCCTGCCGGCGCTGCTGCTGGTCCTGGTCTTCAACTACATACCGATCCTCGGCAATGTCGTCGCCTTCCAGGACTACGACCCGTATCTCAGCGACAACGGCTTCGTCGCCATGCTCCAGAGCCCCTGGGTCGGGTTCGAGCAGTTCCAGCGGATCTTCGCCGACTCCGCGTTCTGGGCGGCGGCGCAGAACACCCTGGTCCTGTTCTTCCTCCAGCTCGTGCTGTACTTCCCCGTCCCCATCGTGCTGGCGCTGCTCATCAACAGTGTGATCAGGCCCCGGGTGCGGGCGGTCGCGCAGGCGGTCATGTACCTGCCCCACTTCTTCTCCTGGGTGCTGGTCGTCACCGTCTTCCAGCAGATCTTCGGCGGCGCGGGGATCATCGCGCAGACCTTGCGGCAGCACGGCGTCGAGGGCTTCGACCTGATGACCGACCCGGGCATCTTCAAGTTCCTGGTGACCGCCGAGGGCGTCTGGAAGGACGCCGGGTGGGGCATCATCGTCTTCCTCGCGGCCCTCTCCTCCGTCAACCACGAGCTGTACGAGGCGGCGGCCATGGACGGCGCGGGCCGCTGGCGGCGGATGTGGCACGTCACCCTGCCCGCGCTGCGCCCGGTGATCGCCCTGCTGCTGGTGCTGCGGGTGGGCGACGCGCTGACCGTCGGCTTCGAGCAGATCCTGCTCCAGCGGGACGCGGTGGGGCGTGACGCGGCGGAGGTGCTGGACACCTTCGTGTGGTGGTCGGGCATCAGGAACCAGGACTTCAGCTACGCGGCGGCGGCCGGTCTGATCAAGGGCGTCATCGGGCTCGGGCTGGTCCTCACGGCCAACAAGGTCGCCCATCTCATGGGTGAGCAGGGGGTGTACAAGAAGTGAGTCTCACCGACACCGGTACGGACCCCGCCGCACGCGCCGCCGGGGGCTCCGGAGGCTCCGGTACGGGCGGCGGGGCACCGCGCCCGCCGGGCCGCTGGGCCGCACCGCCGCGCCCCGTCTGGGAGGAGGAGCCGACGAGGGCGGGCCTCGCGGGCAAGGGCATCGCGCTGACCGCCGCCTGCTTCGCGATCCTCTTCCCGCTGTGGATCGTGATCGTCACCAGCCTCTCCTCCCGGGACACCATCAACGAGGCCGGCGGGCTGGTGGCCATCCCCCAGGACATCACCTTCGTCGCCTACCAGGAACTGCTCGGCGGCGGCCAGGTGCAGCGCGCCGCCCTGGTCAGCCTCGGGGTGACCCTGGTGGGCACGCTGTTCAGCATGACGGTGTCCGTGCTGTGCGCGTACGGACTCGTCCGTACGAATTCGCTCGGGCACCGCTGGATCCTGATGACCCTGCTCGCCACCATGTTCTTCGGGGCCGGTCTGATCCCCACGTATCTGCTGGTGCAGGCGCTCGGGCTGACCGACACCTATCTGGCGCTGATCCTGCCGAGCGCGGTGAGTGTGTTCAACATCCTGGTGCTGCGCTCGTTCTTCATGAACATCTCTCCGGAGCTGATGGACAGCGCGCGCATCGACGGCGCGGGCGACCTGCGGATCCTCTGGCAGATCGTCATGCCGCTCTCGCGGGCGGTCATCGCGGTCATCGCGCTGTTCTACGCGGTCGGTTACTGGAGCGCCTGGTTCAACGCGTCGATCTACCTGACCGATCAGGACATGATGCCGCTGCAGAACGTGATGATCCAGCTCGTCCAGAAGCAGGAGCCGCCGACGGGACTCGGCCAGCAGATCAAGACCGGGCAGCTCTCGCCGCTCTCCGTGCAGATGGCGGTCATGGTGCTGGCGCTGCTCCCCGTCGCGGTCGCCTCGCCGTTCGTCCAGAAGCACTTCAGGAAGGGCATGCTCACCGGCGCCGTCAAGGGCTGACCCTGGCCCGGCCGCCTTCCGCCTCCTGTCTCCTGCCTCCTGTCCGCGCACCACCGGCACACCGCCCCGCTCGTCCACTCCCCCCACCGACGGAAGGTGACGTCATGTCCGAGCCGCACCAGGGACACAAGCGACGTACCGTGCTCGCCACCGCCTCCGGCGCCGCCGTGGCGCTCGCGCTGACCGGCGCGTCCGCCGCGACGGCCGCGCCCCGGCCGGGCAACACCACGGGCGCCGCGCGGGGCGAGGCCGCCGCGGTGGCCGCCGCGCAGGCGTACCGCTGGCGCACCGCGGCCATCGGCGGCACCGGGTTCGTCACCGGTGTGCTCTTCCATCCGGCGGTCAAGGGCCTCGCGTACGCCCGTACCGACATCGGCGGCGCCTACCGCTGGGACGACGCCACCGCGACCTGGACCCCGCTCACCGACCATCTCGGCTGGGACGACTACAACCTGCTCGGCGTCGAGGCGGTCGCCGTCGATCCCGCCCAGCCCGACCGGGTCTATCTCGCGCTCGGCGCCTACGCGCAGTCCTGGGCGGGCAACGGCGCCGTGCTGCGCTCCACGGACCGGGGGGCGACGTGGAGCCGCAGCGATCTCTCCGTGAAGCTCGGCGGCAACGAGGACGGACGCGGCACCGGTGAGCGGCTGCTCGTCTCGCCGCTGAACAGCGACACCCTCTACCTCGGGACCCGGCACGACGGGCTCCTCAGATCGACCGACCGGGGCGCCACCTGGTCCGCCGCCGCCTTCCCGCCCGCTCCGAACGCCTCGGGCCAGGGGATCACCCTGCTGGTGGCCGCCGGGCGGGTGGTGTACGCGGGGTGGGGCGACGGCGGCAGCGCCCTCTACCGTACGAGCGACGGGGTGACCTGGGAGGCCGTACCCGGACAGCCCTCCGGCGCGGCGGCGCAGGTGCCGGTCCGGGCGGCGTACGACGCGTCCACCCGCGCCCTGTACGTCACGTACGCCAACACACCGGGACCCAACAACCAGACCGACGGCTCGGTCCGCCGGCTCGACACCGCCACCGGTGTCTGGACGGATGTGACCCCGGTCAGGCCCACCGGGGGTGACGCCTTCGGCTACGGCGGTGTGACCGTCGACGCCCGGGTCGCCGGTACGGTCGTCGTCTCCACCAACAACCGCTGGGGGCCCGTCGACACCCTGTTCCGCTCCACCGACGGCGGGCGGAGCTGGACCTCGCTCAAGGACACCGCTGTCCTGGACGTACGGGAGACCCCGTACCTCAACTGGGGTGGTTCCGCGCCCAAGTTCGGCTGGTGGATCCAGGCCGTCGCGCTCGACCCGTTCGACTCCAAGCACCTCGTGTACGGGACCGGCGCGACCCTGTTCGCCACCCGCGACCTGGTGCGCTGGGCACCGCAGATCCGCGGTCTGGAGGAGTCCGCGGTGCGGCAGCTCGTCTCGCCGCCGACCGGGACCGCCCCGCTGCTGAGCGGCCTCGGGGACATCGGGGTGATGTACCACGACTCGCTGACCGCCTCCCCGTCCCGGGGCATGGCCGCGAACCCGGTCTTCGGCTCGGCCACCGGGCTGGCGCTGGCCACCCTGAAGCCCGCGTACGTGGTGCGGGCCGGCTGGGGCGACGCGGGCAACGGGGCCTACTCGAACGACGGCGGGCGGAGCTGGGCGCCGTTCGCGGCGCAGCCCGCGATCGCCTCGACCGCGCCGGGGCCGATCGCGGTGAGCGCCGACGGTGCCACGCTGCTGTGGTCGTTCGTCCACTGGGACGGTACGAAGCACCCCGGTTTCCGCTCCACGAACAACGGCGCGGCCTGGAGCGAGGTGACCACGTTCCCCAAGGGCGCGGTGCCGGTCGCGGACCCGGTGGATCCCCGGCGGTTCTACGTGTACGACACCGACGGCGGCGCGGTGTACCGGTCCACGGACGGCGGCGCGACCTTCGTGAAGGGCGCGTCGGGGCTGCCGTCGGGGGACGTCCAGTTCCGGATCGCGGCGGCGCCGGGCAGGACGGGCGACCTCTGGCTCTCCGCCAAGTGGAACGGCCTGTACCGGTCCACCGACGGCGGGACGTCCTTCACCAGGCTCACGAGCTGCTGGGGCTCGTACGCCCTCGGCTTCGGCAAGGCGGCCCCGGGGGCCTCGTACCCCGCCGTCTTCCAGACGGGCGCCACGGAGAACTTCGTCGGTGTGTACCGCTCCGACGACACCGGCGCCACCTGGATCCGGATCAACGACGACGCCCACCAGTGGGGGTGGACCGGGGAGACCATCACCGGCGACCCCCGTGTCCACGGCCGGGTCTATCTCGGCACCAACGGCCGTGGCATCCAGTACGGAGACCCCGCCTGATGCCTTCCCTGAACGACTCCACGCGTGGCCGGGTCCTGTTCGGCGGCGACTACAACCCCGAACAGTGGCCCGAGGAGACCTGGTTCGAGGACGCGCGCCTGATGAAGGAGGCCGGGGTCAACTCCGTGACGCTGGGCGTCTTCTCCTGGGCGAAGCTCGAACCGCGCCCGGGGGCACGGAACTTCGGCTGGCTGGACCGGCTGATGGACCTCATGGACAGCAACGGCGTCGGCGTGATCCTGGCCACCCCGACCGCCTCGCCGCCGCCGTGGATGGGCTCCCGTCACCCGGAGACCCTGCCGCGCGACGAGGACGGCAGGACCGTGTGGTGGGGCTCGCGGCAGCAGTTCTGCGCCAGCTCCTCCGTCTACCGCGAGTACGCCGCCGCCCTCACCGAGGACCTGGCACAGCGGTACGGCGGCCATCCGGCGCTGCACATGTGGCACATCAACAACGAGTACTGCACACACTGCTGGTGCGACGGGACGGCCCGGCACTTCCGTACCTGGCTCCGGGGCCGGTACGGCGCTCTGGACGCGCTCAACGAAGCCTGGGGCACGGCGTTCTGGAGCCAGGGGTACGACTCCTGGGAGGAGATCATCCCGCCCCGGCGCGCCCAGTACATGAAGAACCCCGGGCAGGCCCTGGACTTCCGGCGCTTCACCTCCGACGCGCTGCTGGAGTGCTACGTCGCCGAGCGTGACATCGTCGCGCGCCACACCCCGCACATCCCCGTCACGAGCAACTTCATGCCGTTCTGGATCGGCCAGGACGCCTGGAAGTGGGCGGAGCACGAGGATGTCGTCTCGGTCGACATCTATCCGGATCCCAAGGACCCCCTCGGCGGTCAACTGGGCGCGATGATCGGCGACATGACACGCTCCCAGGCGAAGGGCCCGTGGGCGGTGATGGAGCAGGCGGCGGGCCCGGTCAACTGGCGGGGCGTCAACCACCCCAAGCCGTACGGGCTGAACCGGCTCTGGTCGCTCCAGTCCGTGGCCCGCGGTGCCGACGCGATTCTCTACTTCCAGTGGCGCCAGTCACGGCAGGGCGCCGAGAAGTTCCACTCGGGGATGCTCAGCCACGCGGGCGAGAAGGGCCGCACCTTCCGGGAGATCAAGCGGATCGGCGCGGACCTCGCCCTGCTGGGACCGCAGGTGTCGGGCACCCGGGTGGCGGCGGAGATCGCCGTCCTGCACGACTGGGACTCCTGGTGGGCGGACCAGCAGGACGGCCGGCTCTCCACCCACCTCGACCACGCGGCGATCGTACGGGCCTGGCACCGCGCCCTGTGGGAGTCGAACCTGCCCACCGACTTCGCCCGGCCCGACCACGATCTGAGCGCGTACCGGCTGGTGGTCCTCCCGCATCTCTATCTGCTCGACGACACCGCGATCGAGAACCTGGTCGGCTATGTCGCGGGCGGTGGCACCCTGGTGTGCGGCTTCCTCACCGGGATCGCCGACGAGGACGACCGGGTGCGCGACGGCGCCATGGACGCGCGGCTGCGCGCGCTGTTCGGCATCGCCACACTCCACGAGTGGTGGCCACTCGACGCGGACGAGAGCGTGGAGTGTGACGGGTTCCGCGCGGGCCTCTGGTCGGAGGAGCTGGAGCTGTCCACGGGCGAGGCCGTCGCCTCGTACTGCGGCGGTGAGCTGGCCGGGCTGCCGGCCGTCGTCCGCCGGGGCAGGGCCTGGTACGTCTCGACGCTCCCCGAGCCCGCGGCCCTGCGCGCGCTGCTGGCACGGGTCGCCGAGGGCGCCGGGGTCTGCCCCACGCTGGAGGGGCTGCCCGAGGGGGTGGAGGCGGTGCGCCGCGGCGAGCTGCTCTTCCTGCTCAACCACGGCGAGAAGGCCGTCACGGTCCCGGTCGCCGGCCGCCGTCACGAGGTGCTCGGCGACCGGCCCGTGGACGGGGCGGTCGAGCTGGACCGCTTCGGCGTCGCCGTCCTGCGCGCGCTCCCCACGTAGGCCCCTCCCGTACGGCATCACCCCGCACCACACCGCCCCAGCCCACGACCTTCGCCGGCACCCCCACAGCCCTCCGTGCTCCACGGGCCTCACCGGCCGGCGAGGCCGCGGCTCCGACCCGGGGCCGCGGTACTCCCCCACCCATGGAAGGGACACCATGGCACCGCGTATCTGGAAACGACTGCTGCTCGCCCCGGTGGTCGCGTTCGCCGCGCTCGTCGGCTTCGCCGCCGCACCCGCGCAGGCGGCGATCTGGTCCTCGTCGGACCAGTGGGGCAACTACACCACGTCCGACAACTACATCCTCTACAACAACATCTGGGGTTCGGGCGCGGGCGCCCAGACCATCTGGGCCAACTCCTCGTCCAACTGGGGCGTGTGGGCCAACCACCCCAACACCGGCGGCATCAAGTCGTACCCCAACGCCAAGAAGGTCATCGGGAAACCGCTGAACTCGCTGTCCTCGCTGCGCAGCAGCTACAACGTCACCGTGCCGTCGTCGGGTGCCTACAACACCTCGTACGACATCTGGGACAGCAACTACGACTACGAGATCATGCTCTGGATGAACTACCGCGGCGCGGTGGGCCCGCTCGGCACCTCGCAGGGCTCGCTCACCCTCGGCGGCCACTCCTGGACCGTCTACAAGGGGTCCAACGGCTCCAACGAGGTGTTCTCGTTCCTGCGCACCTCGAACTCCACCTCCGGAACGGTCGACGTCCTGCCGATCCTCAAGTGGATCAAGGACACCAAGGGGTGGTGGGGCAATGTGACCGTCGGTGACGTCCAGTTCGGGTACGAGATCACCTCGTCCTCCGGCGGCCTGGACTTCACCACGAACAGCTTCTCGGTCAGCGGGAGCTGACGGTACGTCAGGATCAGAGCGGGTTCCCGGGTGCCGCCCGGGGACCCGCGCTCTCCCGTACGGTCAGCTCCGGCTTGATCAGTACGACCTCGTCCGTGCCGCGCCCCGCGAGCTTCGCCACGACCTGCTCGACCGCGCGCCGCCCCATCTCCTGCGCCGGGACGGCGACGGAGGTCAGCGGGACCGAGGCGTGGACGGCGACCTGGTCGGGGCAGATGGCGACCACCGAGACGTCCTCGGGCACCGCGCGGCGCTGCTGGCGCAGCAGGGCGAGCAGTGGGTCGGTGGCGGCCTCGTTCTGGACGATGAAGGCGGTGGTGCCGGGCCGCTCGTCGAAGATCCGGCCGACGGTGGCGGAGACCGCCGCGTAACTGCCCTCGCAGGGGCGGTGCAGCACCCGCAGGCCCAGCTCCCCGCTGCGCTCCCGCAGTCCGCTCAGGGTACGTTCGGCGAAGCCGGTGAGCCGTTCGTAGAAGCCCGGGGCCTCGCCGATGACCGCTATCTCCCGGTGCCCGAGCCCGGCGAGATGCTCAGCGCAGAGGGCGCCCGCGGCGGCGAAGTCCAGGTCGACACAGCTCAGTCCCGCGGTGTCGGCGGGCAGTCCGATCAGGACGGCGGGGCGGTGCGCCTCGCGCAGCGGCGGCAGCCGGTCGTCGTGCAGCTCCACGTCCATCAGGATCATCGCGTCGGCGAGGGCGCTGCCCTCGATGCGGCGCACCGCGGTCGGGCCCTCCTCGCCGGTGAGCAGGAGCACGTCGTACCCGAAGGTGCGGGCCGTGGTGGCGACGGCGAGGGCGATCTCCATCATCACCGGCACATACATGTCGGTGCGCAGCGGCATCATCAGGGCGATGATGTTGGACCGGCTGCTGGCCAGGGCGCGGGCCCCCGCGTTGGGGTGGTAGCCGAGCTGCTCGATGCTGCGCTCGACACGCTCCCGTGTGGTGGCGGAGATGGACCGCTTGCCGCTGAGGACGTAGCTCACCGTGCTGGCGGAGACTCCGGCATGCTGAGCTACATCGGCGAGGGTGACCATTCAGCTCTCCAAGGCGGGCCGTTGTGGGGGTGAAGCGCTTCGACAACACCGCCTTCGAGAGTAATTGGCAGGCCCATGAACTGTCCATAGTCCGATCGAAGCGCTTCGACGCACTGCCCGCCGAGGGCGTCACACATGGAGAAGCGGGCCCGGCCGGAAGGGGCCGGGCCCGCTCGGGGCCACGTGTACGCGGGGGATGACAGTGCGTCGGGGGGTCGTCCGTCCGGAGGCCCGACGCGCAGGCCGCGGCCCGGGACAGCATCGAGAAGTTTACGGGTATGGCCGAGTTGGCCTGGCCGATGGTCGCTGGACACACGGTTATGACCGACGACGGCAGCGCCGAGACGCACCTCGTTCCCGAGGCTCCGCATCACACAGGCGTCATGTCTGACAGCAAATATCTCTACCAGGTCGTCGCGCACGAGTTGGTACACCATCTGCAGACAGCGGCCAAGACATTCAACTGGGCCACAGCCATGCCCCAATTGAGGGGAACGGCAAACCACGCTGTGCAGCACCTTGCTGAAGCATGCCCGCTGGGCCGATCAACTGGTGACGCACCAACTTCTCGCCGCCCCCGTCAACTACGATCTGACGCCACGCTCCGACCTCTGCCAGCAGCGCGCCGAGCGCGACGTGATCAAGAAGACGCGAAGTGGGCCCAGCCCGTACGTGGTTGGAGCCCAATTCGTCACGGCCGTCATTGCCGAATTCGGACTCGACACATTCAACCGTGTCTGGCCGAATCCCGAATTGATCCCCCTGGCAAGCGAACTCGCAGACCCCGGTATCTGGCACAAGCGAGTCGCCTCCGCGTGAATCAGGAGGCGGCCGGTGGGCAGGGCGCTGGCAGGGCTTCGGCATAGTCGGTTGATGCCCGGTTGCTGACGTCTCGTCATGTTGGGTGGAGTCCGGTGCAGAGCAGGCACGGACGTCCGTGATCATGGAGTTTCTATGCTCTGTAACCTTGGACTGCCCGTACCTGCCGAAGCGACGCAGCCGTACAGGGCGTCCAGGCAGAGAGTAGTGGGGAATGAGTGTGGTGGAGAGCTGGCCCCGCGTGATGAGGGTGCTTCGGGAGCACGCCCCGGCCGATCATGCGGATCTGCCCGGGCCAGCCACGGAACAGATACTTGCGGCCACCGAGGAACGGATGGGCATCCAGCTTCATCAGGAACTGTGGGCGTGGCTGATGCAGAACAATCTTGATCTTCCTGAGGAAGATGTGGACGACGATGTGGCGTGTTGCGGTTTCGCCGGGTTTCCGGACGAGGGAAGTTTCTTTCCGGGCATCCGAGCGATGGAGAAGCTCTACGCGAACCACTTCACGCCCAGTGGCGTCAACCCTCCGGATCAGCCGGACAATCCGTTCTGGCGCAATGAGTGGATCCCGTTCCTGTCGGACCAGGACGGCTGGACAGGAAAGTTCATCGACGTGCGGGACGGCCGTATCGGCAGGTGGTTCGTGGGTGAGATCACGACCACGGGCGAGTACGCGTCACTGAGCCTTTTCCATCTTCACTCTGAGCTGGTCAGATGAAGGGTGAGGACGGCCTGGACGAGGCTGGTGATCCGGGTGGTTGAGCACCGCAGTTTGCGGAGGAGTCGCCAGGACTTGAGGGTGGCGACGGCCTGCTCGACGAGTGCCCGGATCTTCGCGTGAGACTGGTTCACTGCCTTCTGGCCTGCGGAGAGGGTCTCCCACCGTCCCCAGCACGGGATGCGGACCGTGCCGCCGGCACCCCGGTAACCCTTGTCGGCCCAGCACTTGATGCCGGCCTCGGCGAGGGCATCGACGATGCCGTGTTCGCGGGCCGCGCGGATGTCATGGACGGCGCCGGGCAGGGCCGGTGAGGCCCATAGCAGTCGGCCGAAGGGGTCTGCGATGACCTGCACGTTCATCCCGTGTTTCTTGTGTTTGCCGGAGTAGAACGGCCGGTCCGCGGCAATGCGGTCGATCAGCAGCAGCGTGCCGTCCAGGATCAGATACGCCTTCATCGACGCGGTCCGCACCATGTCGGCCAGGCTGGGGGCGAGGGCGGCCAGGAGTTGGACAGCCTCGGTGACATAGCGGTAGGCCGTCGTGGTTCCGACGCCGGACCCGGCTGCGAGCTGGGCGTACGTGTGCCCCACCCGCAGATGGGCGAGTGTCAGCAGGGCCTGGCGGCCGGCACTCAGGCGCCGCCAACGGGAACCGATCGCACGGCGATGCCGCCGCAACTGCTGCGTGAGGAAACGGAGGGCGGAGCTGGACACGTCGACGCCCGACGGGTAAACAAGCACGTGAAGCCTCTGGTGGAGACGGTTCTCTTGGTCGAAAACCCATCTACCAGGGGCTTCACCATGTTGTCAGCCCAACTGCCGCACTTCAGAGACAGGTTGGAAAGGGCTCACTGACTGACCGCTGATTAGGGGCATGACCACCGACTCTTCGCAGGTCGGGAGGCTCTTCGTAATGTGGATGTGGCGGATCGGTGCCGTGGACGAGGCCGGGCACAAGCACGACCGAAGGATGCACGTGAGCGCCGCGGATGGCCGAGCGCCTGGTCGAGGACATATTCACCGCGCTGGACGAGCAGACCGTGGTGGTTCCCGGCACCGAAGCGGCCGCCCTGATCGTCCCGAGCCTGGCCGGCTCGCTCGCCGCCGTCCTCGACCAGCGCAAGCTCCTGGCCGGGCGGATCGAGGAACTGCTGGAGGCCCACCCTCTTTCCCAGGTCCTGATCTCGATGCCGGGAGTCGGGATCAGGACCGGAGCCAGGATCCTCATCGAGGTCGGCGACGGCAGCAGCTTCCCCTCCGCCGCCCACCTCGCCGCCTACGCAGGACTCGCCCCGGCAACCCGCAATTCGGGCTCCTCCATCCGAGGCGAACAACCATCCCGAAGGGGAAACAAACAACTCAAACGGGCCTTCTTCCTCTCCGCGTTCGCAGCCCTGGGCGACCCGGCCTCCCGGGCCTACTACGACAAGAAGATCACCCAGGGCAAACACCACACCCAGGCCCTCCTCTGCCTCGCGAGACGACGAGCCGATGTCCTCTTCGCGATGCTCCGCGACGGCACCTTCTACAAACCCCAACCCGCCCGACCAGCTTGACCAAACCCATAGGCCACCCGCGGATCCGTCAGGCAGTGCACCTTGGCCACCAGGAGCGTGGTGGCCAAGGCTTCGCCCAGACCAGTCGAATCCGCCTCCAGGCCACCGATCCAACTCTCCGCGCTCTCCTTGAACGCGGTGAGTGCTACTTCCGCGTTCTCCGTGGGGAAGGGATGGCGCGGGACGACCGAAACCAAGGCTTTTCTCCTCAAGGAACTTGTAGCCGTTGAGCACAGCTCAGCGTACTCACCGGTGTTCTCGGCGGCCTGGGTCCGCCACGGAGCTCTCCTTCGCCGGGCCGTGCTCGCACCAGTGGCTCGAACTCCTGCGCTCTCTTGTCCTCGACGGATCAGACACCTGGGCGCACCCGACATTCGCCGATCTGGTCCTCGTCCACGGCCGCTGGTACGCCCCCGCACCGTGGACCAGCAGGCCGCGGCGGAGCGGTGATTGCTTTGCTGCCGCTCACGAGTGGGCCGACTGTGAGGGCTGGACCTACTGCGAGGGATATGCACTCTCGACCGACCCGCTGATCGGTGCCTTCGAGCACGCATGGTGCGTGACCGGCACGGGCCGGGTCGCCGACCCGTCCGTCCCTCACGACAAGATCCTTATCTACAGGGGGTTGCCTTGACGGACTCTTTCCGTCGTGCACAGGGGCGGAGCGCCGACCCGGTGATCGCCTTCCCCCGTAACCCGCTCACCGGACCGAACATCTCCCTGCTGCGCGACGGGCTTCCACCGACCGCACTCGCTGTCGAGGAGCGGAGCGCCCGGCACAGCGAGACGGAGGACCGTCCTCCGGGTGGTCGGTGATGGCCCGAGTCCACTGAGCCGCCAATCCGTCGCGGCAGACGGCAGCGTGGAGCGCAGCCGCTCGACCAGGTCGAGGGCCGCGGGGTTCCTGCTGGGTCGATATGGGGTGATCGGTACGTATCCCTGCGTACGGCAGTGCATCAGGGCGGCGGTGTTGGCGACGCCAGTCTCCGCCTTCGTGTGGGTCGCACCCCCTGAGCTTCGCGTCGGCTTCCACATGCCGGCCTGCGAAGACAGCTTCGGCGCCAGCCTCCATATGTTCCCTCAGTCCTTCAACCCGCGCATGCGTCGGTCGTACTCCGCAGAGGGTTCCAGACCCACCGCGGCGCGGCGTTCATCGAGCTGGTCGGGGTCGGTGACGGGCTGCAGGCGCAGGTTCGAGCCGTCTGCGTCGTCGGTGTACTGAGTTCCGTACACCTGGAGTTCGCCGGCCGCGACCAGAACCGGTCGGTGAGGTAGGCCAGGTGCCGTGGAAGCGCGGCGTCCCCCGCGGTGACTGCGGCCTTCAGGAGTTCGAGTGCCTGGCGTTGGAAGGCTCGAGATCAGCGTGCTGTGCCATTCACTAGTCAAGTCCCCTGTCGGACATGGTGTTGTCGCACGGGGACGTGCGGGCCGACGTACGAGCGGAGCGTGCCTGCTCGCGGTCAGCCTTCTACTCGTACGACCGCATCGAGCCGTCAGCCGGACTCGTATAGAGAGGGCGTCGGTCGCTGCGCGCGAGGGCGGTCGAAGAAGGCCTCTCGTGCCCCGGCCGTCGAGCAGCATGGTGGTGTGATCACGGCCCGATCACCGGCAGGCAGTGGTGGTTCCGGCGCGAGAAACACATGATGGGTCACAGGGGGTTGCCGATGCCGAAAGGCTGCCAGTTAAGGGTGAGGAGGTAGTTGTGGTCTTTTCCGGCGGTGTCGCGGCAGAGGGCGCTGAGGTGAACCGTGTATCCGCAGGGTACGGGCATCAGTAGGTCGCGTTCGTCGCGAGTGGTGAGCTGCATGGTGTGGTAGGTGGTGGAGCCGTGGTCGAGGGTTGCCGTGAGGGTGACGTCGCAGGTCTCGCCCTGGGCGGTGATGCTCAGCAGCCCGTCGGTGGCCGCGGGCAGGGTGGTATCCACGGGCTTGGTGCGCCACTGGCGGTCGTAGTCCGTTAGGTCGCCGCCTCCGTTGTAGGGCTGCTGGAGCAGGCGGGTGCTGCGGGCGGTGAGCCGCGTGGCCGCAAGGCCGGGGAAGCTGACGGTGACGAAAGTGGTCAGGGGGACGGCGAAGGGGTTTCCCTGACCCTTGGGCGGGGTGACGCTGGTCTGCAGGCGGAAGCTGGTGCTGTGCGTCAGTGGCGGCAGTTTGTCGCCGGTGGTGGTGTCCCCGGCGGGAATGGGCAGTTTCCGTGGGCCTTCGGGGGTGCTGTAGTCAAGGACGGAGGAGAGGGTGTAGCCCTTGGGCTTGGCGCTCCAGGTCAGGGAGGTGGTCTCGCCGGCGCGGATGGCGTAGCGCTGCGGCTGGAGTTCGCCGAGGTGGAAGCCCGGGGACGTCTTCGGCAGGGGCAGGGGCACTTGGTATTCTTTGTCGGTTTTTTCCTTCAGGGTCAGGTTTGCGGTGCCCGGAACGGTGATGACCGGCACGACGATGTACCACTTGAGGGTGTGGCCGGCCTCGAGGGACAGCTGCTGTTTGTTCTTGGGCCGGATGCCGGCTTCGACGGTCTTGGCGGATGTCTTGGTGAAGCTGCGCCACGCGTTGCTGGGGGTTCGGACGGATACGTTGTCGTCCTTGGCGGTGGCCAGGAGGTCGGTGTCCGCGCTGCCGCAGGGCAGGACGGCTGAGATGCTCTGGATGTTGACTGTGCCTCCGCCTTGGGGGGCGGTGCAGGTGAAGGCGATGATTGCGTGTTGTTCGCCCAGCTCCACATAGGGCGTGACGTCGTAGGTCAGGCGCAGGTCGCTCACGTGTTCCCACTAATCCTTGGTGGGCTTGAGGGTGTTGTCCGCTGCTGTGCCCATCGGTACCCAGCACAGGCTGAGCGTGGCAGCCTGAGTGAGATCGACGATGTCGAGGACGGCCCCGCAGGGAACGGGGACTTGTGTGTTGGCCTCGTCGAGGTCGGTGGTCACTGTCAGCACGCGGTCCAGGGTCTCTCCCGTGGACAGGAGAACCGAGACGGTGGCGGTGGCACTGTTCTGATTCGTGGGCAGGCGCAGGCTGGCCAGGGCGATGCCGTCGGTGGGCGCGGGGCCGTAGCGGTCGCCGGCCTTGAGCTTGTCCAGGTTCTGGGGGGTACCGAAGAGGCTGACGCGGTTGTTCGCGGACAGGGTGCCGGCGCTGATGTCGCCGTCCTTGACCATGACCAGGGTCAGGCAGGTGGCGGTGGTGTGTTCCTCGCCGTTGATCCTCCCCTTCCATAGAAGCGCGAAGGCGGTGTCGGCAGTCAGTGGCGGGGTGGTCCAGGTGAAGAATTTGTCTTTGTGTTGCGGGTCGATCTTCTGCTCGGCCGGGGCGGAGGTGTTGTCGGCCTGCGTGAGGTAGAACGCCCCGTCAGTGCGGGGGAAGGACCACGACAGTGTGGTCTTGTTCTGCCGGTCGACTTGGACGTCCTTGGCTTCGTAGGCGGTGATCTGCGGCTTGTCGGTGCCGTCGAGGTAGAGGATGTGCTGCGAGGCGGCCTGGCGGGCGGTGCCGGCACCCGTGCCGCGGCCGGTGTCGGTGTGCATCGTGGTGATGGTGATAGGGATGGGGCCGGGGATGGGGCCGGGGATGATGCCGTCGAGGTCGAGGTGGGCCGCCGGGCCTGGTGCGGTGGGGGTGCGGCGGGCGGTGATGGTGCCGGGGGTGGCGGTGTTCAGTTCCCAGCCGGAGGTGGGGGTGGTCCAGGCGGTGGGCTGTAGGTGGGGGCCGGCAGGGTCGGTGGGCCAGGTCAGGCGCAGGCCGGAAGCGGGGGCGGCCTGGCTGAGTCGGATGTGCAGGCGCTGCGGTGCCGTCTCGCCGGGCTGGGGGGTGGTCCAGACGGCGGGGTGAAGGGTGACGCCGGATTCGGGTGGGGGTGGTGTGGTGGTGATCATGAGGTGGCGGGGTCCTTAGGGGTGTAGGTGAGGTGGCCGGTGCGGGCGTCGGGGGTGGTGGGGGTCAGGACGGGAGGGATGCCGCCGGTGGTCAGGGGGGTCTGCTGCCAGGTGTCGCCGGTGCGGGTGGCCAGATTCCAGGTGCCGGCGGGGCTGGGGGCGGGCAGGGTCAGGCGCGCGGTGCCGTTCGTGGTGGTGTGGGCCAGGGCCGGGCCGAAGGGGACTGCCAGGCACAGACGGCTGATGGCCTGCTCGACCAGGGTGCGGGGGAGTTGGAAGGCGGTGGTGGGCAGGATGTCGGTGTGGGCCTGGATGGCCTGGAAGGGGTCCATGAGTACCAGGGCGTGTCCGGCGCCGGGCGGGGCGTTCTTGGTGGGGTCGTCGGGGCGGGGGTGGGCCTGGGCCGAGTAGGTGGCGCCGTCGCCGATGGCCGGTACGTAGTCGGTACGCGGCCAGGGGTGGTCGGTGTCGTATTGGCGCGGGCGGTGGTCGGTGTGGAAGGCATGGCAGTCGGCGTCGGGGTAGTAACCGACCAGCCCGCAGCGCAGGTCGCCGGGGGTGCCCAGGCGGATGGGCCAGCGCCGGTCGGGGTGTGGGTCGCTGTCCTTGCCGTGGGTGCCATCGACTTCGATATGGGCGCGCAGGTGGACCAGGGCCAGCAGGCGCCCGGCGGCCAGGGCGGTGCCGACTGTGCGGCCGGGCGGCGGGTATGTGGAGGTCAGGGCCAGATCGACGACGTCGGCGAGGTCGGCGAAGCGCAGGGCTTTGTCGGTGGGCTGGCCCGTGGTACGAGTGGCGTCAGCGGCCAGGGTGTCGGGGGTTTTATCGAGCAGTGAGCGAACGAACGCTGCGAGCAATGGCCCGTGTTCGGTGAACTTTTCGGCGTGGACGTCGGCGGGGGTGTGGATGGTGGAGCCGGGCAGGGCCCGCCAGCTGACCGCCTGGCGGGCCGGGACGTTCGCCGGGCCGATCCGGCGCAGTGTGCCCAGGGCGTCGGCGTCGGAGCCGTAGAGGTCCAGCGTCATGCGGGCCGCGTCCGCGCTGTCGCGTACGACGACCCAGCCCACTACGGGCAGGTCCTGTGTCTGGCGTTCGTCGTCGTACTCTTTGTCGCCGCCGCCGGAGAGGTCCGCGTGTGCGGGGCGGGCGGTCAGTCGCAGCCGGGCGCCTTCGGCCAGCCGGGGCGGCAACTGGATGAACCGGTCGGCGTTCTGGGTCTCCACGGTGGTCTTCGGGTTCGGGCGTACGCTGGCCGCGCGGTAGACGTGGTAGGTCTGCGCGTCGTGCGCGTCGTCGACCGGGATGAGGCGGGTGGAGCGGCCGAAGGTGTCGATCAGGACGGTGTCGTTGAGCCAGAACTGGGTGGCGTGGATGCGCTGGCGGGTGTCCCAGCGCTCGGGGTCGGGCCATTGCATCTGCGGGTCGGTGAGCAGGCCCGCCGCGGCGGTGGGTAGGGGGGCGCGCAGGGCGGCGGTGGAGCGCCCTGACAGGGCGGCGTGCAGCCCGCCGAGAGTGGCCGACTGCAGGTCCCAGTGGGTGACCTCGTCCCGGAACCGCTCCAGGAGGTTGGGCAGGTTGCTGACGCCGGTGTCCTGGTAGGTGTCGCGGTAGGCGTCGGCGCGCCGTTGCAGCGTGAAGCGGGGTACCGGTGCGAGCAGGGAGCGGCCCAGCAGCGGGTGTCCGGGGGCTGCGTGTGCGGCCTTGACGGTGTCGGTTGCGGCATCCATCTGGCGGCGGAAGCCGTCGAAAACCCAGTACGGCGGCTGGTTGCTGCCGTCGCGGTCGTAGGGCAGCGGGTGGTAGGTCAGGCGCCACTCCAGCAGCAGCGGCGTCCACGGCTGGCACCAGGTGGTGGTGTAGGCGGGCAGGACGCGCTGAAGACTTGCACCCTTCTCGGCCGGTACGGTCAGCCGCAGTTGGGAGGAGCTGTCCGGTGCCTTGAGCGTGGTCAGGTCCGCGCCGGGGTCGGCCTGGATGTGGCAGGCGGCAGCGTGCAGCACGTACAGCTCGCGCGCCATGGCTTTGACTGCGGCCTGCAGAACGGCGGGCAGGGCATCGAGGACGGTGGCCAGGCCGGGCGGCCGGGGCAGCTTGTCGAAGGCGGGGGCTTCCAGCGCCACCGTTGTGTCTTTGTCGTGTGAGCTCAGGGCGGTGAGCAGCTGGCCCGGGGCGCGGGTGGGCAGATCGCTCTCGCGGCGCAGGGGCCGCTCGGGCGGACTGCCGGTGCCGCGCAGCACCACCGCCGGGTCCGACGCGTGATAGAAGGGTTCCAGGGGAACGGCCACGAGCGCCGTGTCGTGATAGGCCTTGCCGAACGCCGCCTTGGCGTCGTCGCGTGCGGTGGCGGCGGCCGCCGCCGCGGCGAGGGCCTTTGCCAGTTGCTCCTTGAGGTCGCCGGTCAGCGCGGAGGCCCCGTTCTTTCCGGTCCCGTCCTCATGGTCTTTACCGGCGGCCAGCCACCAGGCGTCCCACAGCCGGCAGCGCAGGATCTGCGCCCGGTACAAGGCGTCGTCCAGGTGCTTCTGTGCCTGGTTGAGGGCAGCCAGTTGCGCATCGCGGGTCGCATCGGGGGCCGGCTGGACGTTGGTAAGGTGCCAGCGGTGCCCGGCCGGGGTGGCGCGGAAGCGGTCACGATGGTGGGCCGCCTGGAACAGGAAGGGCTCGTCGGCGGGCTGGGCGGCGTGGTCGGCGAGCTCCAGGCGCCCGGTGTGAAAGGCCCGCAGCAGTTCGGCTTTGCGGGCCCGGGTGACCTTGGCGTCCTTGGGGTCGGCTGGGAGACTGTTTTCGATGAGGACGTCGGTGGCATCGGCCACGTCGTGGCCGACCGCGACCAGGACCTGCTGGCCGGTGCCGGCGGGCCGGGCGCCGTTTGGGGCGTCGGCGTGTTCGGCGTTGTTCCACGGCAGGGCCAGGACGGTGGCGTGGTACACGGTGCGGGCGGTGGCGGCCAGCCCGCCGGCGGGCGGCGTCCAGTTGCTCAGCCGCAGTGCCTCGGCCAGCCGTGCCACCGGGTCGGTTCCGGTGGTGGCCAGGGTGCCGTGGAAGGCCAGCAATGCCTGGACGTTGGCGGAATCCGTCAGGTCGTCGCCCGCGGCCGCGTGCCAGCCGGTGACCAGGTAGCTGAGGGTTCCGTTGGCCAAGGTGCCCGGCTCGTCGTTGCCGTCGGCGGTCAAGGGGTCGTGGAAAGAGAACACGTCACGGCAGTAGGGCTGGTAGGCGGCGAACGCGGCCAGGTTCGCAGGGCCCAGCACGGTCAGACGCGCCAGAGCCTGGTCTTCGGGCGGCGCGTCGACGGCGGCCGTGGCCAGGCTCGTGTGCCAGCCCAGGAACAGGTTGGGCCCGGCCGGGCTGGTGGCACCATGGGGGTGGTCGGGCCCGAGGTCGTCCGGACTGGTGTGGTCGCTGTGCAGTAGCCAGCCCGCCACGGCCGGCGGCTGGCCGGCTGCGGTCTGGTGGTGGCGCAGGACGAGCCAGCGGTTCGGTACGGCAGGGAAGGTGACGTCGGCCGCGGCGGGAGTGTGGCCGGCCGATGCGTCGCCGCCGAGGTCGACGCGGCCGCGGCCGAGGGCTTCGGGGATGTGCCAGTGCAGATGCACCCCCCGCTCCTGCTTTTCTTCCTCTTTGTCCTCCCCGCTGCTGTGGTCCAGGGGCCGGCCCTCGGGGTCGGTGAAGTCGAAGGGGTTGTAGAAATCCAGGCCGGAGCGGTAAAAGACCTGGCTCTTGAATAGTTCTGGGTTGATCAGCAGGGCGTCCATGCGCATCGGCACGGTCACAACGGTGGGGTCGTCACTCACCGAACTCTTGTCTCCTGAGGTCAGGCCGCCGCGGGGCACTGTGGGGCGCACAGCGCCACGAACACGGCGGCCGGGGAAAAGGCAGGTCAGGTTGCGGCGCGGAACTCGACGACTCCGCTTTTGTTGAGTATCTGCAGGGCGGCCGAGGCCGGGCCGAGGACATGCGAGGCGGGAACCCCGGCGTCCTTGTACGCCGCCTTCAGCCGCGCTGTCAGGCAGCCGTCACTGTCGTCATCGATGCGCAGCACTTCGGACGCCGAGCCGCCGGCGCTCTTGTCGGCCCGGGTGGTGATGCCGGTGGCCTGACAGTCGGTCAGGTGCCGGCCCGGTGCGACCTCCGGATGATCCTTCCCATGGGCGTCCTTCATGGGCACCGGGGCCCGCAGATCCATCACCCCCTCCGCGTCCAGCCCCAGGCTCAGGCCGTGCGGAGGCTCGCGCAGTTGCAGCCGGTCCGGCAGCGGGCCGGCGAACAGCACCAGCAGCACGTCGCTGAGCGGATGGATGGTGGACACGGGCACCGGTGTCTCGGTCCCGGCCTTCTTGCTGAACGCTTCAACGATCAGGTCCGGCCACTGGGCGATCAGCGGCGAGCGCACCAGGCAGCCCGTCTGCGGCTGTGCACCGAGCAGGACGGGATCGCTGTCGTCGCGCACCAGGTGGTGCAGCAGATCGGTGGTGTAGTGGTCCAGGGTAGTGACGGCACCGCAGCGCAGCGCGCCGGCGACCATCACATCCAGCCACAGCGCATCGAGATGGAAGAAGCGGATGCTGTGCTCGGGCAGCATGCCCTCGTGCGGGATGAGGAAGTGGAAAGGGATCTGGGCGATCAGTTTCGACCAGGCGGGCAGCGCCTGAGCGACCTTGTCGCCATAGAAGCGGACCGTGTGCGCCACGGCGTCACCGGCTGCCTGTACGGCCTGGCCGAGGAGCACCTCGCGCTCACTGGCCTTCCGCGCAGCGGGGCCGGAGTCCGTGGCCGGCGCGGCGCGGGGGGTGGTGAGGGCGTCGATCACCTCCTGGCAGGTCAGGCCCGGTGACCCCGTCGCACTGCCGGGCTCGGCAGCCGCAGGCGGCGCCGCTGCGCCGACCGCGGTGCCCAGGGATAGCGTCCCGGACTTTTCCACGGCGCCGCCGCTGAGCGCCTTCAGACCCTTGGTGATCTTCTGGGCGACGTCACCGGCCAGTGTCTGCTCCAGACGGCCGGGCATGCTCGGGGCGCCGTTCAGCCAGCCGAACGGCCCCGCCGTGCCGGTCCCCGCCGGGGCCAAGCTGGCGCGCACGGCGCGATGAGCGGCACCACGCGCCTGTTGCAGCGTCTGGCCCAGTTCCGGGTGGGCCAGGCCCAGCAGCTGCCCCGCCGTGAACGCGCCAGCGTAGCCGACGTCATACACGCCGTGTTTCTCCCACACCACCAGGGCCTGATCCGCACTGGTGAACGGCGCCTGCCCCGCCAGGGACGGGGACGGGTGGGGAATGAAGGGGCCGCGGTACCAGGCCGGGACGCGCTCACCCGTCGGTAGCTGCCATCCCACCGGCACCGCACCGGCCTCCAGCCGGCTGATGACGTGCTCGGCCTGCTTCGTGGGCCGCGTTCGATTCTTCTTCTTCCGCACCGTCCGCGGCAGGCGCAGCAGGCCGTCATCACGCCTGCTGTCGGCGGACAGCTTTTCGGCCAGACCCTGGAAGCCGGCCAGCCGGCCCTTGCCGGTCGCGGTGAAGGTCCACGACCACAACACGACCATCCGCACCGCCTTCGCCTGCGTGGGCAGCGCGGTGCTGCCGCCCAGGAACGCGTAGTCAGCCCAGCCTTCCAGGGACACCAGCACGGCGGTGCAGGCACCGGCGGCGCGCGGCAGCCGGCTGGAGGCCACCGCAGCGAAGTCACCCGGCTGCCACCCGGGCTGCTCCGCCTCCTCCTGCTTTGCCTTGTTCCCGGCGTCGTTGTCCCCGCCTTTGCCGCCCTTGGCATCCTCCGCGGCAATGTCCACGGTGCGTACGTGGGTCAGCCAGCGCAGCTCCCCGCGGTGCGGCATCAAGTCGGCGATCCGCTCGGCTTTGATGTCCACCGTCAGGCAGGGCGTGACCTGGTCCGCGTCGCTGAGCGTGCCCAGATCTGGCAGGGCCACCCCTGATGTGACGCCGGTGAGGTCTTTGCCGGTGCGAGGGGTCAGGACAGCGCCGCCGGGGCCGGGCAGGATGTCGTCCTCGCGGACCACCAGCAGCGACATCCACGGCACCTGCTCATCGTTCGCGTCCAGGGGGCGCGACCAGGGCAGAGCGGAACTGGCCAGCACAATGTGCGGCATGGTCAGATCCATCTCCCCGACCGAGCCCGGCACGGGCTGGGCGGTGATCACGTCCGTAGCGGCCAGGGCGAACCGCGGGACCCGCACCTGCAGCTCTGCCTCGTGCGTCAGCGCGTCCCCGCTCGCCCCGGTGGGCGCGGCCTGTCGGGCGGTGACGGTGTAGGTGCCGGCGGGCAGGGACGGGCCGTGCCGCTCGGCCAGGGTGACACGCAGCGTCCGAGTGCTCATCGCGTCAGTGCCTTTCACATCAGGAGGTCATGGCAAGCGGTTCGGCACCGGTCATCGACCACAGTCGCTCGCAGAAGCCGGTCGGCTCCTCGACGGCGCCCACCTGCAGCCCGTAGCGGCCCCATTCGCGCATCAGCGTCTGGCGGGTGGCTTTCTCGGACTTGCCAAGAGCCTGATGGGCACGGTCTCGAGAGCCGGCCGTCGGCGTCGCGTCAGCTGTTGCGCAGGCCGGCACCACGCCGTCTTTGGCGTAGTCGTTGTCCAGGTCGTCTTCCTTGATGGGATCCAGCGGATGGCTGGCTCGCGGTCCGAAGACCATCTCGAGGCCGGTCACCGCCTCGTCTACGAGTTCCTCCGCTCCGCGCGCGGCGGGCGCCTTGCCCGCCTTGAGTGGTTCGCCGAAGGCGCTCGCGGGAACCTTGGAGGTCAGAACGTTGGTCTGCCAGCCGGCCGGCTGCACGGGCTTGCCGCCCTGCGCCACGGTCACCGTGCACGTGGTGGTCACCTTGGCGCCTTTGCTGCCCATGGGCCGGATGTTCACCTGCGGATGCGGATGGGTGCTCTCGTCGAGCACCGATGTGGCCTTGCCGTCCTTGCCGGTGACCTCCAGCTGCGAGCAGGGCAGCGGCGTGCTCAGCACCAGGGTGAAGTCGTGCGCCGACACCCCCAGCACCTTCTTGCCCTTGTCCTTGTCCTTCTTCTTCTGCTGCTCCGTCTTGTCCGCCGGGTCCGGCAGCAGCCCGGCGGTGACCTGCACGTCGGGCTGGCGTCCGTGCAGGATCCGCTCGTGGAACTCGGCCCAGGACAACTGCTGCTCGGCGGCGGGCCGGTCGGCGCCGAATTTCACCGTCAGGTCGGGTACGACGGGCAACGAGATGGTGGCCGTCCCGCCGGTGGGCGGCCCCCACACCGTCAGCGTCAGTCCGGGATGCAGGTTCAGGCCCAGACTGGGCACCGTCACCCGCGCCGTGATCCCCAGATCCACCAGGTAGGAGAACGGCTCCCAGTGCACGGCCACATGCAGGTGGGCTTCCAGCGAGGCGCTGGCCCAAGAGGAGGAGCAGGATGCCTCCAGCCGGCCGCCGAGAGTCACCATCGACGGTGTGACGGCCGCGTAGCACTCCCCGCTGATCTTCAGACCGCCGGCGGCCCAGTTCAGGCCCAGCCGCTCCACCGCCGGGTAGTGCGCGGGCCGCTGGTAGTCGGGGTGGTAGCCACCGAGGGTAACCACGAAATCCCCGCAGTGCGCGGAGGGGCTGATCCATGTGCAGAACGCGAACCCGCCCGTCAGGTGCACATCCGGGTGCAGCAGATAGCAGCGGGCCGGATCCAGCTCCCCCAGCACTGCGATCGCACCCGTCGAGGACCGGTAGGACGCGTCCATGTCCAGCGCCAGCTGCGCGTAGGCGGTACCGGTCTGCGGAAAGCGCACCGACGCCTCCGCCAGCAGCTGCACGATCACATCGCCCGGCGCCACCTGAAGCGCCACCACCGCGGTGACGTCCACGAGCTTGAAGACCTGGAACGTGGCGCCGGCCGCGGCCCATACACTGCCCGGCGCCGGATGTACGTGAGCCTTGAGGTATTCCAGCGTCTGCAGCGCTCCCTGGTCCACCGGCAGCTCGGCCGCCATCAGAGGATGCGAGGCCACCTCCCGCGCCGAGGCGGGCAGCACCAGGGTCGAGTTGTAGCCGAACCCCGCGGTCAGCCCCGTCAGCACCACCGGGCCGAGCGGCACCTCCAGTCCGGTCAACTTGCCGATCACGAACGCCGAGGTCAGCCCGCCCTTCAGATGCGCGTACATCCCCGACGCCGTCAGCCCCACCGACGGCGTGGTGACCTTCACCGCGCCCGCCACCAGCAGCTCCGGGGGTTTGTACTGAGGGTCGCGTGCCAGCGCCCCGGACACCTCCACCCCGCCCGCCCGGTACGACAGACCCAGCCCGTCCAGCCGCCCGGCGACCTCGAAGTCCCCGGTTTTCGACCGGGACAGTTCCAGTCCCAGCCCGGTGGTGGCGAAGACCACCGGGCCCGCGCCGAACGAGGCATCCACCAGCACACCGACCGAGGTCTGCGCGCCCCCCGCCAACACCGCTCCCACTCGGTGGACCTGCAATGGCCCGAGCGTCTTGTTTACCGCCACCCATAGCGCCGCCGACGCCGCCGCGCCGTCGTAGAAGACCTCTCGGCCCTGATGACCGGTCCCGCGTGTCTTCTTCTTCACACCTCCGCCCAGCGGCACCCACACCCGCACCGCCGACACCCCGGCCCCCAGGGACACCTCCACCCCCACAGCCGCCGCAGCGTTCTGCAGATCCTTCTCCTCCAGCTGCAGCCCGGCCTCCTCCGGTGTTCCCGGCGACAACAGCCGTACCAAGTCAGCCCAGTCCGCGGTCACCTCCCCCGGCTCGGCCTTGCTGCGGGCGGCAAACCCCAGCCCCGTCAGCTCCCCCATCCCCGCCGGCACACGAGAGCCCACCAGCGGCAGGTCCTTCAGTCCCACCTGCGGGCGCACGCTCGCCAACAGCACCGTGACCCGCTTCGCGGCCGGTGCCGAAGCCGCCGATGCCACTCGCACCACCCACGGATGCTGCGCCACCGCTCCGGCCAGCCCCGCCCCCAACGCCGACCCGGCCGGCTTCGGCGGAGACTCCACGCGCAGCTGCGCCTGCGTCAGCAGCGGAACCCACTCGGCCAGCCCCTCCGGCACCTCAGACAACAGCATCACCGCGTTGTCGTCCGCGATCCCCTCGCCACTGGCCCGGTCCGTTTCCTGTGCCGGTGAGTGCTCCACCTCCCCGTCTGCCTCAGCCACCGCTGCCCGCCCCCCGTGCTCGCCGCGCCACAAGCACCCCGCGGCCCCACGCCCCGTACGCCTTGCCGACCGTCTCCACAGCTCAGCCCTGCGCTTTCGCCAGAACCGCCATGAAGTTCGCCACCTCAGAAGCGGGCGGGGTGAAGACGGCCTTGCCCACCGCCGGAACCGCGCCCTTGACGGGCTTCTCCACCGTCACCGTGAACGCGGACTCCGTACTGCCGTGATAAAGCCGCATGACCCGGATACCGTCGGCGTCGGCCGCGTGAGCATCCTTACACCGGTCATAACCCAGGAACGCGGCATCGACCGGCTCCTTCACTCTCTCCGGCATCGCGAAAGGCGGCCCCACCTTGTGGGACCGCAGATTCCACATCCAGTACACACTGCCGGCTTCCTGGCTGTGGCCGAACAGCAGCACACGGTCCGGATCATCCATCTCGCACGCCCCACTCAACAACTGGGCATCGATTCCCGCAAGCTCCGGCGGAGTGGACACCGGGTCGGCCTTGCCGGCCGGCTCCGGATCGAACGCCAGCACCTTCACCGCCTTCCCGTCCGCCAGCACCGCGTGCAACAACACCCCCCGGTTGGGCGGCTTGTAGCAGAACAAGTCCACGAGCCTTTCCCCTAACTGGTCTTTCACCATGGGAAATACTGCGCCATACGCCCGCGGCCCCTGCGTGAGAGGCAGCTCGTGAGGGCCGGCATCGTCTTCCCACACCGATTCAGGCGCCCCCGACGACTCGTTCTGGAAAAAGTTGCGCACGTCCGTGCCCTGCAACCAATACACCAACGGAGCGTTCACCCACTCCACCACAGGGCGCCGGGCAACACACGCCGAAGGAAATTGACTCGCACCCACAGATCCTCCCAGGATCATGCCGTGTGATGGATTGGACCGCGGAACCTCACCCCGACGACACCACAGTTGTCCATCTTCAGCCAATCGACGTCGGCCCAGGCACCGTCAGGTTCACTCCCCAGCACGTGACAGATCAGCCGTGCAGCCCCGATGCCGCCGGATTGGCGCTGGATGAGCAGCCAGTACCTCGCTGGCCAGCCCATGCAACCGTGCATTTGGGCGCTCCTTTCACCCGAAAGTATTCAAGTGTGAGAGTCCCGATAACCTCGGCATCCCTGCCTGGAACATTCCGTGCACACTACTACCGGCCCCGACCAGGACGCTAAGACGCCAGAGTGCTTTTCCTCGATGCGGCGACAAGCCCTCATCACCGGACCAGCGCCACACATCACCTGGAGGTTCACGTGATCAAATTGCCAGCCAGCAGGACCCCGTACTGCTGGAAAGATACTTTCGGCAAAACGGAACTCTGCGAGATTTCTCTCACTCCTAGCGAAAAGTTGGATCCTGACGCTAATCCGCTTTTCGCAGTAACCGCTCTCGACCGAGCCTTGTTGAGTGGTTTCCTCTATGACGCCCAACACCGGCTTGCCTACAATCATAGTGAGGAAAGCCAGTTGGTCGGGACTGGTGATGCCGCACCCGCTACGCGCGAAATGAGCGGCAATCTGGTCTGGTTATGCCATGACGGCGGAGCCAGTGCACCCACTCTTTACGGTCTCGGGGCTGGCAATCAGCTTCTACAGTTCCCGGAGCCAGTCAAGGATGCCACGTCCGGGCAGATGACGAGGGCCACCGGCACGCCAGTCCATTACACCATCCCCATGGACGGGGCCCCCTACGTGGTTGACTGTGCCATCGCCCCATGGCGCGATGGAGGCAACAAGCTCCAGACCATGGTGGCCATCACCAGGAACCACTGGTCCCAGAATGGTCACAGCGAGGACTACACGACTCTCATCGTGACGACCCTGGAAGCCATCCATCACTCCGACTTCGCGAATACGCGTGGCCTGATGCCATCCGTGAAATTCGACTACCCCTTGGGATGGGTCGCCATCGCCCCGGATGCGGCCTCCGTCTGGGTAACACCAATCACAACTTACCACTTCGGGAATGGTGAAAAATGTAAGAACGCGTACCGCGTGCACGTGGAAGGCAACAAACTAGTGGTGAAGACGTTCACCGTCAAATCGGGCATCGTATGCGGCCGGGTCGCTTTCCAGTGTGATGATCAAAACAAACTGTGGGCTGCCGTGCCGGTAGACACCGGCCTGGCCCTGCTCGCCGCACACGCCAACCCGTCCTCCGAGATCAAGTACATCGATGCGAAGGACATGTACGGCGATGACAGCTGGACAATGCCTGGCAGCCACAACACCGTCTGGACCCTAAGAAATGCGGATTTCAATCAGCATGAAGATCCGAGGAGGACCCTGTGGCAGA
The DNA here is from genome assembly GCF_044744405.1 of Streptomyces sp. NPDC087310. Taxonomy (NCBI): domain Bacteria; kingdom Bacillati; phylum Actinomycetota; class Actinomycetes; order Kitasatosporales; family Streptomycetaceae; genus Streptomyces; species Streptomyces sp. NPDC087310. The sequence goes on from NZ_JBIUYF010000001.1 coordinate 155,203, forward strand.
GACTCACCCAATGGGACCTTGGGACCGGGACAGTGAAATGCAACGGCCTGCTCCCACCGGGCAAGGCTCCCTGTAAATCCGACTCGGATAAGGATCGCTGGTACCGAGACTTCGGTGTGGCGCCATAAGCAGTATGTGCCGCCCTCAGATCAACAAGCCAGACCGGCGCCACGCGCTCCCCGGCCCAGGACTCTCGTTCTCGCGGTTGGCATTGGAGCTGCACGTAGGGAGCCGATGCCCGAATCGGCCGTGATGGACGGTCCCTGACGGGCGACGGATACGACTGCGGGCACGGCTTCCAGTGTGATCACGGTGGACTCGACCGATACGGTGGTCACCTGCGACGCGCTGCTACCCCTGACCTATCCCGCACAGTTCTTGGTCGAGGAGAAAGGTACGCACTACAGCGCTGTACTCACGGCAACCATCCCAGCATTCATGCGCTGGTGAAGAACCTGTCGTGGAAGGAGGTTCCGCTCCTGGAATCCGTCCGGGCCACCGCGCACGGCAGTGAAGAGGTCCGCAGGCTCAAGGCCGCCACAGTGGCGGGACTGCCGCCTCCGCCCGCCGGCCAGACACCTGCAGATCTCCAGTCGGCGGCCCACTCTGCGCACGAGCTTGATGGCACATCATGCGGACGCTGCTGACGCGGCCCAACGCGTTTGTGACCCTGACCCCTACGCCCCACCTCCACGTCCCCATCCATCACGACCAAGGAGACCAGGTTCCTCCACACCGCGCCGGCTTTCTACCACGTCCACTGAAGTCAAGATCGAGATGCGGATGGCCCGGCACTGCTGTCCACTGAAGACCTACCAACTTTCCTGCATCCATAACACGCTTCTCCATTAGCTCGCGAGGTATTTCATAACCCTGCCCCCGCATCGATCACACGGGAGGAGAATACCTATAATGCACGAAAAAGCCGCAGATGTTAGCGAGGCCGACCGAAGCCGTATCGAACACCGCGTCGAAACGCCTGAGCAAGAGGCCATGTATCTGCGGATGCTCCGCGTCCGGCGAGCTGGATACTTTCTGTGCATGCTTACGATCTCCACGCTCGGCCTAACTATCTCACCAGCGGTTGCCGCCCCCGACCCCGCAGTTCACACGGGCCCGCGCGCCCCGAAAACAGCAGCGAGTGTTGCCCTTTTCGCAGACCTTTGGCACCGTACCCCGAGACCTGATGTGGCTAGCGGCCATCTCGTCCAAAGCCAGATTGAGGTAGCTGCCCCGGCGAATGCCTTGTGGCAAGACGTCCCCACCATCGTCCGTGGTAAAAACGGAAACGCTCCACTCCAGCCGCAAGTCGCCCCCCGCCTCAACAGGATTGCCCGCGCTCCTGGCATGCCCATCGGGGAGACGTATTACCGGTACCACTACAACGGCAAGAGCCCACTAGACCCACAAGGGAAATTCGCGAATTTCTGGATCGGGACTGGAGGGGAATTTATGAATCAGGCCGGAGGATGCAAGGCAAACAAGTTTGGCCCCGCCGTACCGGCAACGACGCACCCCTTCCCCGTTGTCCCGGCAGGAAAAGCATACTACGAATACGACGCCACGGTGCATTTCCAAAGCTATAAAGCAAACAATCGAGGAACGGAGCGCTTTGTTCTGGAAGTAGCGACCGGGGAACTCTGGTACACGCCAGATCACTACTGCCACTTCTACCCCAATCCCTACTAGCACCTCGAACGGGTGAGTACTTCATGACTGACACCGTCACCCCGCTAGGGAATATTATGATCGGAAAAAATACGGTCATCAACTTGACTATCGATCCGACTGGTTTACGAGAATTCGGATCCTGCTCTCATGTCGACGTCAAAGAAATGGCTGGATGGATCAAGCAGAAATCTGGACTTCCAGCCCCACCGGCACTCACCGACTTCACGATCCAGAGTCTCCTGGTCGAGGTGTACACAGATCCCGGCACTTCAACGCGGAGCTATTCTTTCGATCTTAATGTTGAATTCGATATGGGTGCAGCCGCAACAGCCGATCTAACGCTCCAGATCTCTTTCACTTCTCCACACTCCGGGAGCACATCCGCGTCTCTTCAACTGGGAGCAACACTGCGTCTACACATGCCCACCGACCAAGGCCCCGACGAGATGGCGTTCAATGGAATGATCGAGAAGAAGGGCGGCGGGTGGACCTTGACGGCCGATTGGGAGGCCGCGGATGAAGGGGTGGCGATCACAGATGTAGCGAAAGCCCTCAACGTCTCGTGAACCAAGGCACTTGAGGACATGGAGTCTGGTAGTAATAACCTCCGCCCCGAACTCAAGGCATGCCGCGCCTTGCTCATGCCGGGGCACCCTGGTGGTCCCCGCCCTCCGCATTCTGACCGTGGCCCGGGACCTGTCGCCCCCGTCCCGAGCACTCCATCACCCCGATCGCCGACACCTTCGCCAGTGCTCTGACCGCATAGGTTCGCGGGGTTGGAGCGGTGCTTCCCTTGCGCTGAGCGGGCGCTCAGGCGTTCTGGAACTCGCGTGCGAGGAGCCGTCGCGGGAGCGTAGAGGAGTCACCGGTGGTCAGATGAGCCTTGTCGTCGAGAGAGAACGAGCCTGCGTCGCTCCCGGTCGATCTCAGTGACGACGACCGTGACCTCGTCGCAGGCCTGGACGATATCTGACGGACTTTCCACAGGCGTCGATGTGAGGTTTCGCAGGTGGACCAGTCCCTCGATCCCGTCGGTGACCTGGATTCGCGGGGTGTACGGTACCGCGCCCGCGGGTCAGGACGTGGGCCGGCCCGTCGCGGGGGCGGCGGAGGCGGCGGGCGCGGCAGACGCGGCGGCGCGCCTGCGGAAGCGGCGCCGGCGGCGCGGCTCCTGGTCGGGCAGCCAGCCGAAGGCCATGGAGCTGCCGATGACGCCGAGGAGCAGTCCGACGAAGAACCCGCCGAGGTTCGAGGTGACCCAGGAGCCGAGCGAGGTCAGCACCCCGATGACGGAGTAGAAGAGCCGCTGGGCGGGGTTGAGGACCAGCAGCAGCCCGCACACCGCCATGATCAGCGGGAGGACGTACGCGGCGACGCCGCCCGCGCCCGCCTGGAGAACGACGGAGATGGACGCCTGCTCCGTCAGCAGGATCTCGCCCCCGCCGAGCAGCAGCAGGAGTCCGCCCCAGAACGGGCGGCGGCTGCGCCAGGTGGCGAAGGATCGCCGACGGCGGCGCCCCCCGGCCGGGACGGTGGTCCCGGCCGGGCTGTCCGCTTCGGGCGGGACCACGCTCAGCAGCCCTTCGAACTGAAGTTGAGATGCAGGTTGGGCAGGGTGAACCGGGCGGCCGTGGTGGCGTAGTTGGTCTGCCGCAGGTTGGTGATGACGACGCTGTCGGCCTGCTGGCCGAAGACGCCGAGCGGCCCCTTGACGCCCGCCTTGGTGAAGGAGCTGGCGTCCCCGCCGATCTCGATGTTGTCGAAGTCGGCCTGTTTTCCGCTGAGTTCGGTGGAGTCGGTGGTCAGGTCGGTCGCGGACACCGGGGTGCCCTTGTCGCCCGCGGTGATGTGCAGATACGTACCGCCGAGCTCGACGCTCTGGCACAACTTGGTGAGTTTGGCCTTCTTGATGGCGGAGACCACGACCAGCACCTGACCGCCGGTGTCGCCGGCGTTGGGGCTGCCCTCCGCCATGCTGTCCAGCGCGCCGAACTGCTCGAAGCCCTGGGCGTCCAGACGGTCGGCGGTGACCACGAAGGGCATGCCGGAGATGGCGAACTGCGCGGCGATGGCGCCCTGCGCGGTGAGGACGACGAGCGTGGCGGCCACCGCGAACGCCGGCACGCCCATGACGGCGGCCCGGCGCAGCCGTACCCTTCCCCGCCGCTCGGCTCTCTCGGGCGTTTCACCGCCGGTGATTTCGGACGTGGCCATGAGCTGCTCCTGAAGGTGTGGTGACCGGAACGAGCTTGCGCGGCGGGGTCCTGGCGCGGACGGCTCCCGGCGCCGACAGGGCTTCCCGGGGTGGCGACGGCGCGGCCATGGGAGTCGAGGTGAAGTTACTCCCAGGTATCGTCGGGGTCAACAGCCTTGTGAAAATTGGGTGTTGTTCGTGTGTGCACCGAGGCGCGGTGCGCTCGCACGCCCCCGTGGGTACCCTGGCCGGACGTCGACCGGCGCATCCGAGAACCCCGCTGACGTCCGAGTACCGTGGGTAACTTTACTCGGCGACTTCCCCCTCGGGGCCTTGACTCGGCCCACCGGACAGGTCTACAACGCTCTTGGGTTTCCTTCCGTGCCGCGCTCCTCCCCGGCACGGGAACGGGTCCATGGCGCTGGGCCCGTTCCGTTCCCTCTCCGCCCCTCCCTCTGCCGTTCCGGAGCACCGTTCTCCCGCTCCGGCACCGCTGTGCGGGCCCGTCACCCGGCCCGCACGGCCGGATCCGTCCCGTGTGTGCGCCCCGTGGCAGAGCCGCGGCGGGGCGTACGGCGTGCTGCGCCTCCGCCGCCCCCAACTCGGGCACGTCTCCGCTTCACCCCGCTCAACTCGCCCCTCGCGAAAGGGACTTCGCATGCGCGCACGACGCACTCTTCTCTCCGTCGCCGGCCTCACCACCGTGGCCGCGCTCATGGCCATGGGCCCGGCCTCCGCCGCCGGGACCTCCGCGGAGGCGGGCAATGTGCTCACCTACGGCAGCGCGGCCGGTTCCGCCGTCGCCGTCGGCGATGTGCTCACGTCCTCGCTCAGCTCCGGGACGACCGTGGCGATCCGTACCACCTCCGGCGGCACGACCGGCATCACCTGCACCAGCTCGCAGTTCACCGTGGCGGTCACCGGCAACCCGGCCGCCCCCGGCACCGCCACCGAGTCGCTCACCGCGCACACCTTCGGCGGGTGCACCAGCAACATCCTCGGCACGACCGGGGTGCAGAGCATCACCGTCGAGCATCTGCCGTTCACCACCTCCGTCACCTCCGCCGGGGGGCTCACGGTGGCCGCGGGAAGCGCCGGCGTGGTGCAGACGACCGTCAAGCTCAGCACCATCCTCGGCACGACGACCTGCGTCTACACCTCGACGGGGCTGAACGGCACGACGTCCAACGCCGACAACTCCATCACGTTCGCGAACCAGTTGTTCAGCCGGTCCTCCGGGCCCATCACCTGCCCGGCCGCCAGCTACTTCTCCGCCAAGTACGGCCCGGTCAAGGACACCAGCCAGTCCGGCAGCCCGAGCGTGTACGTCAACTGAGCCCGGCGCGGGCCCCGTCCGTCCTCCGGCCGCCCAGGGCCGGGGGACGGACGCGGGCCGCCGGGGCCCGGCGGACGAGGCCGACCGTCGCGGCAGGGCACCCCTCGGGCGGACGTACACCACCGCATGAGTGAAGGAGGCGGGGTGACCACGCCGTAGACTGTCCCCCTTGCGGGGGCCGTCGGGGGTCGTGGTAGGAGATCGCATGCATGGCCGACCCGGTGTGCCGGACCCGTCCGCACACCCAGGTCCCCCCGGGCCGGCGCAGCACGAGACATCGCCGCCGGCCGGCCGGCTCGACGAGCTGCTCTATCTGGTCGGCCGGCAGGCCTGGCGGCCGGACGTGGGGGTCCAGGGAGTCGTCGACTGGCTCCACCGGCAGCTCGGCACGGAGGTCGCCCTCGTCGGCCGCGCCCATACGGTGGAGCTCGCGACCCCCGGCTTCCCCCGGGAGATCCTGCCCGCGCTCGAACCGGTGCTCACCCGGCTGGCCACCGGCCGGATGGCCGCGGCGGCCACCGAGGTCGGGGCGGTACGCGTACGGCTGGAGGGGGTCGGCTCGGAGAACCCGCGCCGGGTGCTCGTCCTGGCCGGGGCGGACCGGCTGACCGGCCAGGAGGCCGCCGCGGCCTCGCACACCGGCCACATCATCGCCCTGCTGGACCGGGCCCGGGCGGCCGACACGGCGTTCCGCGGCTACCAGGAGAAGGCCCACCAGATGCGGGTGGCCCTCTTCATGGCGCTCATGGCGGGCGACACCGTCCTGGCCCGGCGTATGACCACCGGGGCCGTCCCCGAACTGCTGGGCGCCGACCGGATCCGCGTCCATCTGCTGCGCTGCGCGCCCGCCGACCGTGACCGGCTCGCCCAGGCCCACCAGGACCCCTCCGGGTATCACGGCCGGGCCATGATGGTGCGCTGCCCGGTCTACGACGAGCATCTGATCTGCATCGTCGCCGAGGACGAGGACACCCCGCCGGAGCTGGGCGGCGTACTGCGCGAACTGGTCGCCGAGAGCGAGGAGTACGCCCTGGGCATCAGCGCCCCGCACCCGCTGCGCGCGACGGCCGAGGCGTACGAGGAGGCCAGGAACGCGCTGGCGGTGGCCGGCAACACCCCCGGCAGGGTGGCCGGCTACCGGGGGCGGGAGCCGCTGGAGCGGCTGCTGCCGCGCGAGGAGGCACTCGCCTGGGCGCGCGCCCTGCTGCGACCACTGCGGTCCCTGCCGGAGCTGACCGCCGAGACCACCCGGCTCGCCCTCTTCTTCCCCCGGTCCGGGGTGGCCGCTCTGCTGGGCATCAGCCGCAACACCGTCACCGCCCACCTCGCACGCTCCGAGGCCGCGCTCGGCCTCGACCTCCGGGACGTCCGCGCGCGTGCCGCGCTCGCCCTGGCCCTGGCCGTCACCGCGCTGCACCAGGACGGTGAACCCGCCGAGGTACCGCCGCCGGCCGGCGCGGAGCCACCGTCCGGCGGCGGGACGGCAGCCGCGTGGGCCGCGGACTTCCTCGGTCCGCTGCACGACGCCCGCCATCGGCTCGTCCGCGACACGCTCCGTACCTGGATCGAGTCGAACGCCGACGCGCAGCGGACCGCCCGGCGCCTGGGCAGCAGCCGGACCACCGTCGCGGCCCGGCTGCGTATCGCGGAGCGGCTGCTGGGGCGGGATCTGCTGTCCACCGGCTCGGGCGTCCACGAGCTCGTGCACGCCTTCCACTTCTCGGGAGAGAGCCCGCAGTTCTCGCGGTGGGGCCCGGCGCCGCACGGTCCTGACGGTGCACCGTGACCAGCACGCCGCCCGCCTGCCCTGCACTGCGGCACCGGATCCGCGCCGGACTGTGCACCGTGCACACTCCGGCCCCGGATTTGGGCGTCGTGACCACCGAAACTCGCTTTCGCACAGGCGGGCGATCGCGGTGTACTCGTTCCCGGCGATGCTTCCGGCCGCCCCGTACGGGGGTCAGGGCGGCCGGGCGCTCGCCGGTGCGCGGCAGGTGGACCGGACCGGGTCCGCCCGCCGCGCGGATCAGATGCGCCAGCCGCGAATCCGGTCCGCGGCCTGGTAGACGCTGGCCTTGCCCGACTGGATGGCACGCACCAGCTCGACGAGCGCCCCGTACGGCGGGTCGATGCCCTCGCCCGAGGCGTGCATGTACGCGGCGGCCACCTGGCAGGCGTACAGGCTGTTGCGGTACGGCAGCGGCTCCAGCCGTACCAGGGTGTGGATGAGAGCCGCGGCGCGCCAGGACACGTCGGGTTCGCTCGTGGCCGGGCGCGGGATGCGGGTCTTGTGCCGGGCGACGGCCGCGACGAGCGCGGAGTAGTCGGCCACGGACACGTCCTCGGGGACGGCCTGCTCCTGTACGTCAAGGAGCCAGGCCACGTCGATGTACAGGACGGGCATCAGGCGGCTTCCACCTGCCGCCCGGCGCCCGGAGCCGGTGGCACCTCGCCCGCGAACGCCTCGTCGAACTCGCCCCGGTGCTGCTCGCCCCACGCGACGGCGTAGCGGACGAACTGCAACCGCTGCTGTTCGCGCAGGGGCAGGTCGTGGACGTACTGCTTGAGCGACTTACCCTCGGCGGCGGCCGCGGCGCGGACGGCTTCGAGCTCGTCGTCGGTGAAGCTGATGTTGAGTGACGGCATACCCCAACGGTACCTAATAGGTACCGCGCCGGGAAAGCGGGCCGTCCGCCCCCTTCCGTCAGTCCTGGTCGGGCAGGTAGGAGGCGAACTCGATCCCGCTCAGATTGCAGCGCCCGTCGTGGTTGTCGTAGATCCGGATCCGCCGGTACGACGCCCGCCGCTCCAGCCCTCGCCTCGTACCACCGCGCGGTGTCGACGCCGCTGACGGTGTGCAGGTCGTGCCAGATCACCCCGTCGTCGGAGCCCTTGACGACGGTGCCGTCGGCCCGGGCGAGCTGGTTCGACCGCGGCAGCAGCCGGATCACGTCGATCACGACGGGGCCCGCGTCCCCCGCACCATTTCCATCCGCATCACACGCTTGCCGTTGTCGTCGAGGCGGTGTGCCGGGCGTAGCCGCGAGCGTGCAGATTGCGCAGGGCGATGTGGAGGATGTTGTCGTTGAGCGCCTCGTCGCCCCGGTGGCCGAGGGTGCGGTGGAACCACTCGGGCAGGTAGTTGGTGGACTCGCCGTAGTTGGCGACGTACCCGTTCTCCCGGGTGTGGCCGGCCTCGGTGACGGTGGTGTAGTGCCGGCCCAGCGGCACTCTGCGCACGACGTTGCCGTCGCGGTCGAGCTTGCTCCTCGCCAGGCCCTTGACCACGTAGCGGCGGTAGTCGTCGGTCCAGCGGGCCGTGGTGTCGTGGTAAAAGAGCGAGTGGAAGAGGTCCAGGTCCTGCCCGTCGGGACCGACCAGCACCTCCTCGCCGAGAAAGGGCTCCCAGCCCAGTGCCTCCCCCGCGATGCGGTGGCTGCGCGCCCTGCCCTCGTAGAACGGCGAGCCGATCACCCGCAGCCCCTCGTGGGCCTCCCACGCTCCTTCGTAGGTGTACATGACCTGGTTGAAGATGTACGAGAGGCGGGAGCGCGCGTAGTCGGAGTTGGCCTTGAGCACCCGTTCCCAAGCGCCGCGCCGGGTGAGCCGGCCGCCGTCCCACCCCACGCCCTTCAGCGAGGTCTCGCCCTCGCTCGTACCGGTGGTGAACTCCTCGTCCAGGAAGGCTTCGAAGGCGGCGCGGCCGAGGATCCCGGGGTCGGCGATGATGTTCTCGACGATGTACAGGGCCTCGCCGAGCGCCTGATGTACCGCGCGCCCCTGCTCTCCTCCGGGAGGGCAGGGGCGCTTCGTCATGTCCGGAACGGCTCAGGTCCTCCGGGCGGCTCCGTCGGGCCAGACCACGTCCACGGGGACACCGGCCGCGCGCGCCTCGGCAACGACGTCCGCCGTACCGCCACCCTTGCCCGCTGCTGGGGGCGCGCCGTTCCACACTGCGACGAGACGGTCCGCACGTTGCAGAAGAACAGCGTTCGCCGACTCGTACGCCTGCCGGTTCGCCGTCTCATGCGGCATCGTCACCACTTCGGCGGCAGCCCCCACCAGGCGGTCGAAGGCTGTCGCATGACTCGGCTTGACCTTTGCTGCCCGGTAGTCCTGGGAGGGGATCACCACAACGAGGCGACCGCCGATGGCGGTCACCTCCTCCGCGAACAGCGTGTCGGACCCGGCCGCGATGCACGACACTCCGGTCAGATCCTCCCGGTACGGCGCCAAGACCTCGCGCAGCGCAGCCCGTACGAGCGGCACGCTCTCCTCGGTCAGGTCCATGTGCCCCGTCACGGCCAGCGTCGTCATGTCCACCCCTCAGCTCGACAGCAAGTCGCGGATACTGTCCCGCGCTTCTCGGACCGTACGCGATGTGCTGTGCCCCACGGTGTACGGGTAGAGCTGGCCGAGCTGGCTGCGGACCCTCCCGGACTGGGTGAGCCGGGCGGCGTCCACCGCCCGGTGTGTCTCCTCCGCGCCGCCCGCGACATCGCCAACAAGGAACTGGCATTCAGCGAGGCCGATCCGATCCAGCGCGTGCGAGCGCCCCGCTTCGGTCCCGCGCGAGGATAGCGCACTGCGGATCTCGGCGGCGGCCCGCTCCGCGTGCCGACGCGGGTCCTGCCGCGCGAGGTCGAGGAGTCGGCCGCCGGTGACGCCAGCCAACTCGGCATCGTCGAAGTACGCAATCCAGTACGGCTCTTCCTCGTCCGGCCCGGCGGTGGCGAGTACTTCGGCTGCCCGCGCCGTTGCCCGCTGGAATCCTGCGGTACGGCCCTGCGCCGCGTACGCCCATGCCTCCCGGGTGTGCAACATCGCGCGGACACGCGGACCGATAACGTCTCGGGCCCCTTCCTGCGCCAGGTTGATGAGCTGGAGGGCATCGTCCGGGCGATCTCGGTAGAGCATCTGCCTGGCCATCCCCGCCAACACGTTGACACCGAACACTGTGTCATCGCCCGCGTGCGCCGACCGCAGAGCGAGCCGGTAGTACTCCTGCGCGCGCCGGTGCAGGCCCGAGTCCCAGGCCATCGTCGCGGCCGTCCCGGCGAGCTGCGCCATGATCCGGTACAGGCGGCTTTCGACCGCTGGCACCTGGTGGTCATCGAGGGCACTGGCGACCTCGCTGAGCTGGCCGAGCACCGCCTTGCGCCGGAGCCCGCCGCCGTACTGGTGGTCCCACTGCCGGAACGCCTTCGCGGTGATCTCCAGCTCGTCTATCTCCCGCATCCCTAGTCGGCCCCGGCGGGACGGCGTCGGCAGCGCGGCGGCGGGCTGGAGCCACCCTTCCAATGAGTCGAGCAGGACGGCGCCGGTCACCGCGGCTCCAGCCAGCGCGCGCGTGACTGCGCGTCGGTCCATCACGAGATCGCTCCTCGTCAGGTCTGCGGCCAGGTCGATGGTGGCGTCGGGCCGCCACGGAACCTCGTCGGCTGCTGGGCGCTCAACTCCCGGCGACTCTGGCGGGTGCTGTGTCTGCTGCTCGTGTTCCCATGGGCGTGGCGCGAGACCGAGCATGTGCCCGGGAATGCGCAGCCCATCGGCGATCCGGCACATCACCTCGAAAGACGTGACGCGCTGGCTGCCGCTGATGATCGTGGACACCTTGCCGGGGGTGAGCTGGCAGGCAGAAGCGATCCTGTTCTGGGACAGGCCGCCCCACTTCTTGATCAGTGCGAAGACCGCGGCGAAGTCGTGCTCAGCGAGGGCTCGCTGTACGTCGTCTCTGTCGAGGACTTCGGGGGCGAGCGGGCCGGGGGTGGTGGCTGCCATGGAGGCCGACTTCCGGAGCGATCCTATGCACGCGCGGGCGCCTTACTGGAACGCCAACGAGCGTATTACCGCCTCGGTAACCCCCGCTGGTTATCCCGCAGTCAGCAAATGAAGCCGACGCTACTTCCATGACTCGGTCGGCTGATGAGAGGGGCACAGGGATGCCCGCCAGAGTGAACGTTGAGACGGCCATCGTTCAGTGGCTCGCGTCTTCCATCCGGGACCCCGAGATCGCTCTCCGGGACTGGGAGGACGGCCGCCTCGCCATCCTTGGCCTGGGAACCGTCTTCGAGGCCGTCAAGGCCCCGCAACGTCTTGTGCACGCCGCGGCCGTGGCCCCCGAGCAGTCGGCGGTGGCCACGGTGCTGGCTCAACTCGGCGGGCCCGTCATCTGGGCGCCGCCCACCTGGTACATGATCCTCGTCTCCGCTGGCACCGCCAGTGACTGGGACTCCCCTCATGCTGGGGTGCTCTTCCACGGCAGCTACCTCCCGGTGCCCAGCCTCGCCCGGACTGGCCCGGAGGGCATCCACTGGGTCGTGCCGCCGGTCCACGCCGACACGCTCTGCTCCCCGGCTGCCGTCGCGCAGCTACTGGATGTCGGCCACCGGCGCCAGGGCCTGTCCCGATGAGCGTCAGCGCCATCGAGACCACTCTCGCCGAGTCAGCCGCTCCCGCCACCACGCGGCCCAGCCACCCCGAGTTGGTCGCGGCCGCCGCAGCGTTGCGGGCTCACATCACGGACCTGCTGCCCGTCGCCGAGAAGCAGGTTGACGGCCTGTGGCGGGGCGGACCGGAGTGGTGCGGCCGTCGGACACGCCTGGACATCGCGCAGCGTCACGCGTCCGACGTCATGCCGGCTTTGCCGCTCTCCGCCCACGTGTACGTATCCCTTCTGCGCCGCGATTGCGAGTGGCTCCTGGAGCACTACGGCCAGGCGCTACTCGCGGCAGGGGCGGCGCGGTGAGGGACGGCGGCGTGTGGGTGGGCGACGAGGTCCACGACGAGCGCACTGGTCGGGACGGCATCGTCACGGACGTAAGCGGTGGTACCGTCGAGGCCGGGCTCAGCGGCCGGGACGCACCGTGGAGCCGCGTACGACGATGTGCGTGCCCAGCATCTGGTGCTGGGCGTCCGGGAGTTCACGCCGGTGCAGGGCGAGCCGTACGGCGGTGCGCCCCAGCTCCTCGTGCGGGATGCTGACGGTGGTCAGGGCCGGGTGCAGGTCGATGGCGACCGGGATGTCGTCGTACCCCACCACGGAGACGTCCTCGGGGACCCGCACACCGCCCTCGCGCAGCGCCTGGAGCACCCCGGCGGCGACCATGTCGGTGGCGGCGAACACGGCGTCGAACTCGGCGCCGGACGCCAGGAGTTCGCTCGCCGCGCGGTATCCGAACGAGCGGGTGAACACACCGTCGACGATCAGCGCGGGATCGGCCTCCCGGCCCAGGGTCTCGTGGGCGCGCAGGAACCCCTCGACCCGCTGGCCGCTGGTGGACAGGCCGGGGACCCGCCCGAGGAAGGCGATCCTGCGGTGTCCCAGGCTCAGCAGGTGGGTCGTCATGGCGAAGGCGCCGTTCTCGTTGTCGTACTCGACCACGGTGGCGGGCACCCCCTCGCCGAGCGGGGGCCGCCCCACGAGCACCAGGCGTGAGCCGGCCCGGTCCAGGGCGTGCGCGAAGTGTGTCATGCGCTCCTGGTACTCCTTGTCGTCCCAGGCGCCGCCGACCACGATGACGGCGTCGGCGCGCTGCTCGCGCATCATCTCCACGACGGCCAGCACGCGCTGCGGGTCGCCGTGGGTCGTGCACAGCATGCACAACCGCCCCTCGGCGGACGCCTGTTCCTCGACACCGCGGGCGACATGGGCGTAGAAGGGGCCGGTGACGTCGTCGACGACGAACGCCACCGTCTTGTTGGTGGATCCGCCGAGCGCCCGCGCGTGCGCGTTGACGACGTAGTCCAGCTCGCGCATGGCGCGGAGCACCCGGGTACGGGTGGCCGCGGCCACCGGATAGGTGCCACCGAGCACCCGGGAGACCGTCGAGGCGGACACCCCGGCGCGTTTGGCGACGTCCCTGACCGTCGATGCTTCCTTACCGGTCGAACCCGTCGCGTTCATGTCCACGTGTGTGTCCCCTCGGCCTGCCGCCTGCGTTGCGCTCACGATAGTGGAGCGGCGGCACAGGAGAGCCGCAGCAGACGGGCCGACGGCGCCCGTGGCAGATCGATCCGCAGCCGTCCGCGCTCCGCGTCGAGCACCGCGCCGCCGGGCGCCACCTGCGGGTAGACGGGGACGACGGAGTGGGTTCCCGCCGGGGCGTCCAGCTCGCACACCTCCTCGGCGCCGCCTCTGCGCCAGATCGCGAGCAGTGTCTCCGTACCGGTGTCGAGGGCGAGCGCGAGCCAGTCGTCGCGCCAGCCGGGCAGTCCGAGCGGCCAGGAGGGCACGGCGTGCGCCAGGGTGCTTCGGTAGCCGCGGTAGCTGTCGAGCGCCTCGGTGACCAGGGCGAGCCGATCCGGTGGGAGCAGGTCGATCCTGCCGCTGAGGTGGACGCGGCCGAGGAGCGCCGACACCAGGGTGAAGACGATCTCCTCGTCGCTCTGTCCCGGCTGGGGGCAGGCCCAGACCGCGCCCTGTTCCGGCGGTACGGCGACCGGCGCGGCGGCGGCCACGGCGGCGAGGAGCAGGGCGTCCTGCTGATCGGTCAGGGACTGTACGGGGACGTGCGCGAGGGTGGCGTGGTCGATGCGCATGCCGCCGGCCGCGCAGCCTTCGAGGACGAGGCCGGGGTGGCGGTCGTGGACGCCGTCGATCCAGTCGAGGTAGGCGCGGTTGTGGGCCAGCAGGCCCTGGCCGGGGCCGTGCGGGCCGCTGTCCGTGCCGGCGCCGATGTCGATGTTGTAGTCGAGCTTCAGATAGCCGAGGCCGAACTCGGTGACCAGCCGGTCCACGGTGGCATCGAGATGGGCGCGCGCCGCGGGGTGGGTCAGGTCGAGCTGGTGGCGGCCCCACTCCGTGAGCCGTACGCCGTCGCGCCGGAAGAACGCCTCGTCGGGCAGGGCGGACGCCAACGGGCTGCGTACGCCGACGACTTCGGGCTCCAGCCAGAGCCCGGGGATCATTCCGGCGGCCTTGACGGCGTCGGTGACCTCGGCGAGTCCGCCGGGGAAGCGGGAGGACGAGGGCTCCCAGGCGCCGACGGAGTCCCACCAGCCCGGCACTCCCCCGGGGCCCTCGCCGGCCCGCTCGTCGTCGTACCAGCCGGCGTCGACGACGAAGTACTCGCAGCCGGTCGCGGCGGCGGCCCGGATCAGGGGCAGCAGCTTCTCCGTCGTGGGGTCGCCCATCAGGCAGTTCATGAAGTCGTTGAACACCACGGGGAGTTCGGTGGTGTCCGGGTGCGGGCGGCGGGTGGCCCGACGGTGGCCGGTGAGGTGCGCGATCGCCGTGTCCCGGTCGGGTGCGAGCGCCACGGTGACGGGCACGGTGGTGAAGCTCTCGCCGGGCGCGAGCCGCAGCGACCAGGCGTGTTCGCGCCGGGTGGGCCCCGACAGCAGCAGGAGGATCTCGTCGAACCGGTCGGCGACCTCGGCGTGCCAGGAGCCGTTGTGTTCGATCTGCCAGGCGAGGACGGCGGAGGGGCCCGCCAGCCACCCCGTCGGGAGGTGTTCCGAGGAGGGCCACGCTCCGGTGCTGGTGCGGGTGATCCGGTTCTTGGTGCCGGTCTGGCCGAAGCGGGTCATGCCGGTGTCGACCAGTCCCGCGTCGCCGAGCGGGGCCCCGCTCCAGCGGTACTCGCCGCTCCACGGGTTGGTCGCGGTCCAGATGCTCACATCGCGTTCCCACTGCCCGGGGCCGGGCGCGCCGAGCAGCTCGGCGATCCCGGCCAGCACGAAGGACGACACACTCTCCACGTCCAACGGGCTTTTCCCGGCGGTCACCTCGGTCCAGGTGTGCAGGACGGGCGCGCCGTCGTCGAGCCGGTAGTGGGTGGCGGCCCGCAGATCCGTCACGGGGTCGTGGGTCCGTACGGTGAGCTGTCGGTCGGCCGTGGTGTGACCGGCGTACCGCAGCCGCCGGGAGACGGAGCCGTCCACATGGCGCTTGCCCGAGGTGCCGGTACGGCCGTGTCCGGCGAGCTCGATCTCGACGAGCGGCAGGGCGGCGCGTCCGGGGGCGGCGCCGAGGGCGAGCCGTGGCGGGTGGCCGGCGTCGGTGGTCAGCCGCAGGGTGAGGGCGTCGGTGCCCCAGATGATGTCGGGGTGCGGGGTCATGCGGCTCTTTCCAGTTCGGCACGGTCGACCTGGTGGGAGAGCGGCACCCCGCGCAGCAGCCGCTCCAGTTCGTCGATGACGCAGAGGCCGAGCCGGTGCAGCTCGTTGCCCTGCGAGCCGGCGATGTGCGGGGTGACGAACGCGTTGGGCAGGTCGAGGAGCGGGGAGTCCGGCGGCAGGGGCTCGGGGTCCGTGACATCGAGTACGGCGCTGATCCTGCCGCCGCGCAGCTCCTCGACGAGCGCCGGGGTGTCGACGAGGCTGCCGCGCGCGGTGTTGACGAGGACCGTGCCCGACTCCATCAGGGCGAGTTCGCGGCGGCCGATGAGGTGCCGGGTCTCGGCGGTCGCGGGCGCGTGGACGGTGACGATGTCGCTGGTCCGCAGCAGTTCGTCCAGGTCCAGCAGGGTGACGCCGAGTCGCGCGGCCTCGGCGGCGTCGACGTACGGGTCGGCGAGCGCGACCCGGAAGTCGAAGGGGCGCAGCAGTTCGATGACACGGCGGCCGATGCGGGACGCTCCCACGATGCCGATGCGGCGGCCGTAGTTCCCGATGCCGGGGATGACCTCCGCGAGGGTGAAGGTGCGGTCGGCGCGGTAGCGCTCGCGGGCGGCGAGGAGTCCCTTGCCCACGAGCATGATCATGCCGAGGGTGTACTCGGCGACGGGCAGGGCGTTGGCGTCGGCGGCCGAGGAGACGACGAGTCCGCGCTCCCAGCAGCCGGGGGTGATCAGGCTCTTGACCGAGCCGGCGGAGTGCAGCACGGCCCGCAGACCGGGGGCCGCCTCCAGCACGCCGGTGTCGATGGCGGGGCTCCCCCATCCGGTGATGAGGACCTCGGCCCTGGCGAGGGCGCCGGCCACCCGTGGGTCGTGGAAGTCCTCGGCCACCAGGGTGGGGTCGATGTCCACCGAGGCCCGGAGCCTGGCCAGGGCGTCGGGCGGAAAGAGCTTCGGCAGGTTCTCTGCACTCATGGCGAACAACGCCAGGGGACGCTCGGGCAAGGGAAGTGGCCTCCGGCTCGGGTCTGTGGCTTCCGTATAGCAACCGATCTCTACGCTAAGCACCCGTGCCCGAGAGGGTCAATGGTGCGGTGTGACAGAAACGGCACCTGAAGAGGGAGTTAAGCGTCACGGTGGGGCGCAGCGGGCACGTCCCGCGTAGAGACCGGTTTCCGAATGGATCAGCCGGATCGGCCGGATCGTGCGGTCGTACGGCTCAGAGGCTGGTGAGCGCGAACCGGTCGAAGTCCGCGGTCACCCGTGTTCCGCCGAGGTCCTGGGCGCAGACGCCGACGAAGGCGCCCGTGAAGCGGAGCCGGTCGCCGTAGTCGTCGGAGAGCTTGCTCGCGTCGAGGACCGGGCCCACCCGGGTCCACTCCGCGCCGTCGGGCGAGGCGCTCAGACGCAGTGCGGCGCCGTCGAAGTCGGCCCGCAGGTGGAGCAGTGGCCACTCCTCGACGGGGAGTTCGCAGTCGGCGGGCTCGGAGTACGCGCCGTCGTCGCAGACGGCCAGGCCGAGCACCCGCCCGCGCCCCGGGGTCGTACTCCTGGAGCACGATGCCTGCGAAGGAGGGGCGGTCGGGACGGTGGTCCCAGCGGAGGTTGACCAGCCAGTGGCGGCCGTCCTCGTCGTGGAAGAGCGAGGGGTCGAAGCCGGAGGAGTTGAGGAAGACCGGCTCCGACCAGAGGCCCTCGATCGAGTCCGCGGTGACCAGGTAGTTGTCGACGTCCTTGTACGGGGAGCCGACGGTCCACACCGGGGAGTAGACGAGCCAGAACCGGCCGCCGTGGAAGGAGAGCGAGGGGGCCCAGACCCCGGCGGAGTTCGCGACACCGCGCAGATCGACGGTGTCAGGGCTGTTCAGGAGATGCCCGGCCGGTTCCCAGTGGACGAGGTCGGTGGAGCGGTGCACGGGGACGGCGGGGAACCACTCGAAGGTCGAGGTGGCGAGGTAGTACGTCTCCCCCACGCGCACGATGCTGGGGTCCGGGTGGAAGCCGGGAAGTACGGGGTTCCGGAGGTGGTCCACGGTCATTCGGGGCCTGCCTTTCACGACACGTTCACGACATGGGTCCGCTGCGGACGGGCCGCCCGCCGGTCGGGGCCCGGCCGCGGGCGGGGCGCCGCCGGCCGCGCCCCGAAGTACGGCCCGATCGCGCCCCGTAGTACGGGCCCGATCGCGCCCCGTACGGCCCGTACGGCCGCGTGGGGACGTGCCGTCGCGCCGCCGCGACGGGTCCCAGCGACCGGGCCGTCCTTGCGCGGGGGCCGCGCGGCCCCGACACTGATCGGGCGCGGGCGGGCTCCTCCATGTAGAAAACGGTTGCTATCCCAGTCAATGAGCCGGACAGGCCCACTCCGCCTCACTGACTTGATTTTCCCTGCCCAAAGGGGGCGACGAGGCGGGGATCAGTCACTTACGCTGCACAGAAACCGCCTTCTACCGGACCCCCGCACCGCCCTCGAAGGGATAAACACTCCGTGCCCAGCGACCGTCTCGACCACGCCTCCCTTGACTATGTCGAAAGCCGCGATCCGGGTCAGGGGCGGCTCGCCCCCCGGGCCCGGTACCGGTCGGATGCCATGACCCTGGACCTGGACGGCGATTGGCGCTTCCGTCTCGCGGACTCCCTGCACACCCTGACGCCGGACTTCGAAGCGCCGGATCACGACGACACCGGATGGGAGCGCATCCCCGTCCCGTCGAGCTGGCAGATGCAGGACATCGCCGGCACACCGCGCTTCGGCACCCCCGCGTACACCAATATCGTCTACCCGTTCCCCGTCGACCCGCCGCGCGTGCCCGACGCCAACCCCACCGGCGAGTACCGGCGGGAGTTCACACTGCCGCGGGAGTGGCCGGGCACCGGGCGCGGTGTGCTGCGCTTCGAAGGGGTCGACTCGGCCTTCGCGGTGTATCTGAACGGCGTCCGGCTCGGCGACGGCAAGGGCAGCCGGCTGCCCACGGAGTTCGACGCGACCGACGCGCTGCGCCCCGGCCGCAATGTCCTCGCCGTACGCGTCCACCAGTGGTCGGCGGGCAGCTACCTGGAGGACCAGGACATGTGGTGGCTGTCCGGGATCTTCCGTTCGGTGGCCCTGCTGCACCGGCCGGAGGCAGGCGTCGGAGACCTCTTCGTCCACGCCGGGTACGACCATCTCACCGGCGAGGGCACCCTGCGGGTGGAGGCCGACGCCACCGGCCGGGTCACCGTGCCCGAGCTCGGGCTCGACCTCGCGGTCGGCGAGCGGGCCACGGCGCCGGTCGAGCCGTGGACGGCGGAGACGCCCCGGCTGTACGACGCGGAGCTGACCACGGCGGGCGAACGGGTCAGGCTGCGGATCGGCTTCCGTACGGTGACGGTCTCCGGGGGCCTGCTGCGGGTCAACGGCACACCGCTCCTGCTGCGCGGGGTCAACCGCCACGAGTGGGACCCGGACACCGGCCGCACCCTCACCACCGAGACGATGCGCCAGGACATCGAGCTGATGAAGCGCCACAACATCAACGCGGTGCGCACCAGCCACTACCCGCCGGACGGCCGCTTCCTCGACCTCTGCGACGAGTTGGGGCTGTGGGTCGTCGACGAGTGCGACCTGGAGACCCACGGCTTCCACCTCAACGACTGGCGCAACAACCCGAGCGCGGACCCGGCCTGGCGCGAGGCGCTGCTCGACCGGATGCACCGTATGGTCGAGCGCGACAAGAACCACGCCAGCGTCATCATGTGGTCGCTGGGCAACGAGTCGGGCACCGGGGACAATCTGCGGGCCATGGCCGACTGGTCGCACGAGCGCGACCCGGGCCGCCCGGTGCACTACGAGGGCGACTGGGACAGCGGCTACGTCGACGTCTACAGCCGGATGTACGCGGACCACGCCGAGACCGACCGGATCGGCCGCGGTACGGAGGACCCGACGACGGACCCGGCGCTGGACGAGCACCGCCGCGCGCTCCCCTTCATCCTCTGCGAGTACGGCCACGCCATGGGCAACGGCCCGGGTGGACTCAGCGAGTACCAGCGCCTCTTCGAGCAGCACCCGCGGCTCCAGGGCGGCTTCATCTGGGAGTGGATCGACCACGGGGTCCGCCGCCGCACCACGGAGGGCGAGGAGTTCTTCGCGTACGGCGGGGACTTCGGCGAGGTGGTCCACGACGGCAACTTCGTGGCCGACGGGCTGGTCTTCCCGGACCGCGCCCCCTCCCCCGGGCTGATCGAGTACAAGAAGGTCGTCGAGCCGGTGGCGATCCGGGTGGACACCGCGGCGCGCACGGTGTCGGTGCGCAACGGCCTGGACTTCGCCGACACCGGTCATCTGCGCTTCCACTGGCAGGTGGAGGACGAGGGCGTCCCCGGCGGACAGGGCGAACTGGCCGTGCCCGTCGTCGCGGCGGGCGACTCGGCCGTGGTGGGCTGGCCGCGCGAACTGAGCGAGGCGGCGGACGCCGCAGCGGCCGGCGCCGAGCGGTGGCTCACCGTCGGCGCGCGGCTCGCCAAGGACGAGCCGTGGGCCCCGGCCGGCCATGAAGTGGCCTGGACGCAGGCGGCGTTGACCGCCGCGGCGCCCGCGCCGATACGCACCGGGGCGGGCGCCGAACCCCGGGTCGACGGTGCGCGGATCGCCCTCGGGGACGGTGTCTTCGACGCGTACACCGGACGTCTGGTACGGCTCGGCGCGCTCCCGGTCCACGGGCCGCGGCTCGATGTGTGGCGCGCGCCCACGGACAACGATCTGCGCGGCTGGCGTGGTTCCGACGCCGAGAAGTGGCGTGCGGCGGGGCTCGACCGGCTGGAGCACAAGGTGCTGTCCGTCGAGCCCGGGGACGGGTCGCTGACCGTGACCACCCGGGTGGCCGCCGCGGGCGGCGACGCCGCGCTGTCGGCGGTCTACCGCTGGAGCGCCGCACCGTCCGCCGGGACCGCCGGCGGCGCGCTGCGGCTGACGCTGGAGGTCCGGCCGATCGGCGCCTGGGACGTGACGCTGCCGCGTCTTGGCCTGCGCGCCGCCGTACCGGCCGCGCTGTCCGCGGTGAGCTGGTTCGGCGCCGGGCCGCACGAGGCGTACCCGGACACCAGGGCCGCCGCCCGCGTCGGACGGTTCGCCTCGGACGTGGACGGCCTCCAGACGCCGTACCTCTTCCCGCAGGAGAACGGCAGCCGTACCGATGTCCGCTGGGTGCGGCTCGCGCCGGCCGGCGGCGGGGCCGGGCTGCGGTTGAGCGGCCCCACGCCCTTCTCGTTCGCCGCCCGCCCCTGGACGAGCGAGGAGCTGGACGCCGCGGCGCACCCGACGGAGCTGGTACGGGGCGACCTCGTCCACCTCACGCTGGACGCGGCGCGGCACGGTATCGGCAGCGCGTCCTGCGGTCCCGGTGTGCTGCCCGAGTACCGGCTCCTCGCCGCTCCGACGGTCTTCACCGTCGACTGGGCGGTCGAGGGGGCGTAGGGCGTGGGACGGCGGTGACCGGCCTCCTCGGGGAGGCCGGTCACCGTGCTACGACCACGCGGGAGCGCGGGTCAGCGCTTGATCTCCTTGATGCGGAGCATGCGCGTGATGACCTTGTCCAGCTCGTCGTCCTCGAAGACCTTCTTCCAGTCGTCCTTGACGATCGACTCACGGCCGTAGTCCATGGCGATCAGGCAGGCGTCGGAGAACGGGTTGTCGCCCTTGAGGGTGTTGGCGAGCGCGACCTGCGTGTGGCCCAGCAGCATCGCGCGGGCGGCGGGCTCCGGCACACCGACGGTGTGGACCGTCTCGTGCAGGGCCTCGGTGAGCAGCGCGCCGACCATGCAGGCGATGGTCTCGACCAGGGTCGGCTCCAGGACGGCGAGCTGCTTGACCGTCACCCAGTGCACGTCCACGACGGGCGCGTACATCGTACGGATGACGGCCTCGGCCAGTTCCCGCACGGCCGGGTCGGGGCCCTCGAAGGCGGCGACGACCTCCTGCGGGGCGGCGATGCCGCCGAAGGTGTCCGCGTACTCCTCCTTGGTGGTGCGCTCCAGGAAGACGGACGGGTGGCAGGGGTGGGCGACGGCGTTGTGCACGTCGTCGCGGCGGGTCAGCAGGCCCGCGTAGGCCGCCGCCGGGTCGAGGGTGAGCAGGACGGCGCCGGGCTTCATCAGCGGGACGAGCTGCTCGGAGACGACACCGAGGACGACGTCCGGCACGGCGAGGATGAGGACATCGGCCTGCTTGGCGGCCTCGTCGGAGTCGGTCAGCTCGCGACCGAGTCCGCGGACCAGCTCCTGGCCCTGGGGCGAGTTCTCGGAGAACAGCGTCCGGAAGTCGCTCCTGACCAGGTTGTTGGAGACGCGCTGGCCCATCTTGCCAGCGGCGCCGATGACGGCGACGGTCTTGTTCTCGGTGGCCATTACTTACTCCTCTGAAGGGTGGTGATGCAGTGCCGGGTCCACTGGGCCTCGATCCGGGCCGTGGTCTCGAACCCGTCGTCCTGCCACGGGAGCCAGTGCTCCACGATCTGGTTGATGGCCCGCTCGTGCGGCCGTACGGTCTCGACGAGGTGGGCGTGGTCGAGCAGGCCCTCGCCCAGCGGGGCGCCGGCGTAGGTGAAGCCGACCCAGCCGTCCCGGCGGCTGAAGGCGAAGTCCTTGACATGAATGTTGACGACGTACGGGGCGGTGGCCTCGACGACATCCCGGGGGCGCTCCAGACGGGCGACGCAGTTGCCCGGATCGAGCACGACGCCCAGGTGGGGGTCGTCGACGGCGCGGACGACGGTGAGGAGGTCGTCGGTGGAGACCTGTTCGTAGGTCTCCAGGCCGAGGGTGACGCCCTGGGCCGCGTAGGCGGGGACGGTGCCCCGCAGCAGCTCGGTGGCCTCCGCGGTGCCGGGGCGGTGGTCGGCCGTGTTCATCATCGAGCGGACGAGGGTGACACCGAGCTTGCGCGCCAGGTCGAGATAGCGGGCGAGATGGTCCCGGCCGACGCCGCGGGTGCCGAGTTCCAGGGTGATGCCCAGGTCCTCGGCGGTGGCGCGGAGGCCGGCGAGGCGGGCGTCGTCGAAGGTCTCGATCAGCGGGTAGTCGCAGATCTGGAAGACGTCGCCGCCCAGTTCCCGGGTGTCGCGGAGCATCTCCTCGACGGTCAGCGGGACCGGGGCGCGCGAGGAGATCCGCCAGAAGTAGGCGTAGGTGCTCAGTCCGTAGGCCATTACGCGTCCGCCTTCACGGTCCGGTCGCTCAGCTCGTCGAGGATCTGTTCGACCGCCCGCGGGTCATGGGCGAAGCGCCCGAGGAAGAGTCCGTCGACGCCCTCGCCGAGGGTGCCCAGGAGCCCGGGGCCCGCGCTGCCGCCGTAGATGACCCGGCTTCCGGCGTACGCGGGCCGCTCCCCGAGCCAGCCGGTCAGGGCGGCGCAGACGCGGGTGATGTGGTCGGGCGAGGCGGGGCGGGGTGCGCCGATCGCCCACTGCGGTTCGTACGCCACGACGACCGGGCCGTGTTCGCCGCCTTCGTGCGCGGCGGTGTCGAGGATGCGCGCCAGCTCGGCGACGGTGCGCTCCGCGGCCTCGGCGGGTTCGGCGGGGTCGAGTTCACCGACGCAGAGCACGGGGGTGAGGCCGTTGCGCAGGGCGGCGGCGGTCTTGGCCGCGACGACGGTGTCGCCCTCGCCGAAGAGGCGGCGGCGTTCGGCGTGGCCGACCTCGGCGTAGGAGCAGCCGATCTCCTTGAGGTACGGGCCCGAGACCTCGCCGGTGAAAGGACCCCGGTCGTCGGTGGCGAGGTCCTGGGCGCCGACGGCGACGCCGGTGCCGTCCAGGACGGTGCCGAGCGGGACGATCGCCGGGAAGGCGGGCAGCACGAACACCTCGGTGAGGCCGCCGGTGACGGCCGGGTGCCGGGAGGCGATGTCGCCGATGCGGCGGGCCCAGTTGAGGGTCTCGTGATGACCGAAGTACATCTTGAGGCTCACCCCGAGCAGGGTGGGAGCGGACATCAGGCGGCGGCTTCCTCTTCGGTCTCGTAGTCGTTCATGAGCTGCACCTTGGCAGCGGAGGCGGACGACTCGTCGAAGCGGTACGTCAGCCACTCGGCGGCCAGCCGGCGGGCCAGTTCGACGCCGACGACGCGCTGGCCGAAGGTGAGGACCTGCGCGTTGTTGGAGAGGACGGCGCGCTCGACGGAGAAGGAGTCGTGGGCGGTGACGGCCCGGATCCCCTTGACCTTGTTGGCGGCGATCGCCACGCCGAGTCCGGTGCCGCAGACGAGCAGGGCGCGGTCGGCCTCGCCGCGCGCGACCATCTCGGCGGCGGCGATGGCGATGGTCGGGTAGGCGGTGTGGCCGTCGGCGTCGACACCGACGTCGGTGACCCCGGCGACGAGTTCGCTGTTCTGGAGGTCCTTCTTCAGTATTTCCTTGTAGTCGAAGCCGGCGTCGTCCGAGCCGACGACGATCCGCAGCTTGTCGCTCATGGGGGGTGCTCCTCGGTGGGTCGGGTTCAGCGGGTGACGAGTACGCCGTGGACGGCGCGGACGATCAGGGCGAGGGAGTGGGCTCCGGCGTCGGGGGTGCCGAGGGACCGCTCGACGTGCGGGCGGGCGCGGCCGATCCGGGGGACGAGGTCGGCGGTGGCCTTCGCGGCCTGTTCGGCGGCGGTGGCGGCGCGGTCCCAGGCGTCGGCGAGGGCGGCGCCCTCGGCGGTGGCGTCGGTGAGGGTCCGCGCGAACGGGACGAGGACGTCGACCATCGTCTTGTCGCCGACCTCGGCCCCGCCCAGGCGCTGTACGGCGGCGGAGGCTTCCGCGACGCCGTGGGCCACGGTCCGCGCGGTGGGCTTCTCGGTGTCGCCGAGCGCGGTGCCGACGGCGTGCAGCAGGACGCCCCACAGGGCGCCGGAGGTGCCGCCGGCCCGGTCGGACCAGGCGTCGGCGGCGGCGTTGACCGTCGTACGGGCGCCGGCGCCCGCCCCGGCGGCGGTGACGGCGGCGAGCCGGGCGGCCTCGGAGCCGCGGCGCATGCCGATGCCGTGGTCGCCGTCGCCGGCGACGGCGTCGATACGGCCGAGTTCGTCGGCGTGGGTGTCCACGATCTCGCTGATGGCGGTGAGCGCGGCGAGCGCGGTGGCCGCCGCCGCGCGGGACTCCTCGGTGGCGGCGGGAATCCCCGCGTCCGTCTCGCCCGTCGCGTCGGCCGGTGCCGGGTCCGTGACCGGAGCGGCCTGCGCGGTGACCGCGCCCTTGCGGTAGGCGGGGGTGTCGGCGCCCGCGGTCCACAGGGCTTCGAGGTCCTCGTCCAGCCAGCAGAGCGTGAGCGAGATGCCCGCCATGTCGAAGCTGGTCACCAGCTCGCCGACCTCGGGTTCGACGGCCTCGACGCCGGCCTCGGCGAGAAGCCGCGCGACCCGGCGGTAGACGACGAACAGTTCCTCGTACTTGACGGTGCCGAGGCCGTTGAGGATGACGGCGGCGCGCGCGCCGCGCGGCTCGTCGACGCCCTCGGGGAGTTCGGCCAGCAGCGTGGAGACCAGCAGTTCGGCGGCCTCGTCGGCCGTCGGGACGTCCTGCTCGCCGATGCCGGGCTCGCCGTGGATGCCGAGGCCGACGGCCATCCGGCCCTCGGCCACGCTGAACAGCGGACTGTCGGCGCCGGGGAGCGTGCAGCCGCCGAAGGCGATGCCGAAGGAGCGGGTACGGGCATTGGCGTGCCGGGCTGCCAGGACCACCTCGTCGAGGGAGCGGCCCTGTTCGGCCGCCGCCGCCGCGGCCTTGAAGACCGGCAGGTCCCCGGCTATGCCGCGGCGCTTGTCGCGCTCGTCCGCGCTCGCGCTGGAGATGTCGTCGGTGACGGCGACCGTACGGGTGTCGACGCCCTCGGCGATGAGCTGCTGCGCCGCCTGTCCGAAGTGCAGGACGTCGCCCGCGTAGTTGCCGTACATGAGGACCACGCCGCCGCCTGCGTGGGCGCTCCGCGCGACGGTGCGGACCTGCCGGGCCGACGGCGAGGCGAAGACGTTGCCGACCGCCGCTCCGTGGGCGAGTCCGGGGCCCACCAGCCCCGAGAAGGCCGGGTAGTGGCCCGAGCCGCCGCCGATCACGACGGCGACCTGGCCCGGCGCGGTCGGCGCGGACCGTACGACACCCCCGGAGACGGGGCGCACCCAGCGGCGGTGGGCCGCCACGAACCCTTCGAGCGCCTCGTCGGCGAAGGCTTCGGGAGCGTTGAACAGGCGGGTCATGTCAGTGCACCTCGAGAAGCGGCTGGTCCGCGGGGTCGGAGGGGTTGGCGGGCCGGCGCCTGGCGAGCACGACCATCAGGACGGCCGACAGGAGCATGAAGCCGCCCACCACGAACATGGAGAGGGTGTACGAGCCGCTGAAGTCCTTGAGCCAGCCCGTGACATAGCCGGCGGCGAAGCCGCCGATGTTGCCCGCGGTGTTGATGAGGGCGATGCCCGCCGCAGCGGCGGCGCCGGTCAGGAAGCGGGAGGGGATCGACCAGAAGACGGGCAGCGCGGCGAAGATCGCACACGCCGTCACGGTGATCACGGCGATGGTCGCGGCCGGGGAGTCCATGTAGAGGGCGACGGGGATGGAGATACCGCCGACGACGGCCGGTCCCGCGACGTGCCAGGTCCTGGTTCCGTGCCGGGTGGCGTGCCGGGACCAGAAGAAGAGGACGACGGCGGCCGGCAGGTACGGGACGGCGGTGATCAGCGCCTTGTCCATCACGCTGAAGGAGGTGCCGAAGCTCTCCTGGAAGCCCTCGATGATCGTGGGCAGGAAGAAGGCGAGCGCGTACAGGCCGTAGATGAAGCCGAAGTAGACCATCGCGAGGATCCAGACGCGGCCGTTGCGGAACGCCTCCTTCAGCGCGGCGCGGCCGTGGCTCTGGTCGGCGCCCGTCTTGGCGGCGTTCTCCGCGGTCAGCTCGGCGGTCAGCCACTCCTTCTCCGCCGGGGTGAGCCACTTGGCGTCGGCGGGCCGGTCGATCAGGTAGAACCAGGCGATGACGCCGAGGAGGATCGCGGGGATCGACACGAACAGGAACATCACGCGCCAGCCCTCAAGGCCGAACAGCCCGTGGTGGCCGATGAGCCAGCCCGCGAGCGGGGCGCCGAAGACCGTGGTGAGCGGCTGGGCCAGGTAGAAGAGCGCGAGCACCTTCGTACGGTGCCGGGTGGGCACCCACTGGCTCAGGAAGAGGATCGCCCCGGGGAAGAAGCCCGCCTCGGCGACACCGAGCAGGAAGCGCAGTGCGTAGAGCTGCTCACTGTTCTGCACCCAGGTGAACAGCAGGGACACGATGCCCCAGGTGACCATGATCCTGGCGAGCCAGCGGCGGGCGCCGAAGCGGTGCAGCGCCATGTTGCTGGGGACTTCCAGAATGATGTATCCGATGAAGAAGACCCCGGAGGCGAATCCGAACTGCGCCGCGGTGAGCGCCAGGTCCTCCCCCATACCGTTCGGCTCCGCGAAGGAGACCGCCGTCCGGTCGAGATAATTCACGAAAAACATCAACGCGACGAACGGGACGAGCCGGATCGAGACCTTCTTGATCGCTGATCGCTCGACGGCGGATGGCGCGGATGGCAACGCGGTAGCACCCATGGTGACTCCCTCGGCAGCGCCGGACAGCTCTGTCCGGACTCGGGTCACAGTCGGCGGCGTTCATGGCTGAAACAGAGCGCAGCACCCGCTCCACCGGCTGATGTGTCTTCAACGTAACCCCCAGAAGAAAATTGGTCACCAATTGACCAATGTGGCGAGCGTCACTCTTAAAGTGATGCACGCCACTCTTGACAAAGGGTGGGGCGACTCGGTTACAGGCGGGTTCAGGACACCTTTGAACAGCGGGAACACCCATCTGGTGTACTGGTGACCGTGACCAGTCAGCCTGATCAGCAATCGCCCGCCTCGCCGGATCTCGCCCAGCTTCTGCGCCCCGTCGTGCGCGAGTCATCGGTGAGCGAGGTCGCCAAGCGGCTTCTCGACCACCTCTCCGCGGGCGACATCAAGCCCGGCACCCGGCTGCCCGCCGAACGTCAGCTCGCCGAGGCCCTGGGGGTCGCGCGGTCCAGCGTGCGGGGCGCCCTCTCGGCCCTCGACGTGCTCGGCATCATCGAGATCCGTCCGGGCTCCGGCTCGTACGTGCGCGAGGGGACCTCGGAGTTCCTGCCGCGCGCCATCAACTGGGGGCTGATGCTCGGGCAGCGGCGCACCCAGGACCTGGTGGAGGTCCGTACCCACATGGAAGGGGTGTCGGCGCGGCTGGCGGCGGAGCGCGCCACCGAGCAGGACGTGGCACGGCTGGAGGAGCATCTGCGGCGGATGCGGGACGCCGGCACGGACGTCGCGGCGTTCATCGACGCGGACATCGCCTTCCACCTGGAAACGGCGAGCATCGCCAGGAACTCGGTGCTGAGCGACATCCTGCACTCCATCCGCGCGCTGCTCCAGGTGTGGATGGAGCGGGTCAGCGATCTGGAGGGGACCGTGAGCGGCACGCTGTGCGAGCACGACGCCGTCCTGGCGGCGATCCGCGCCCATGATCCGGACGCGGCCAACGAGGCGATGGCCGAGCACATGCGGATGGCCAGCGCACGGCTGCGGGAGTCGATCGGCACGGCGGACGACGCGACGGACGGCGCGGCGGAGCGGGACGCGTGAAGCGCCGCCCCGCGACAGGCGGGGCGGCGCTCCGGAACACCTCACCGAACGGCGGTCACCGGGGGACGGTCACCAGTCGTACGGACCCCTGGGGCCCGCGCCCCGGTGCGCCCCCGGCGCCGAGGTGGGCGCCTGGGGCGGCCGGGTGTGCGCCGGCGGCGGGGTGGGCGTCTGGGCCCTGCCGCCGTTCACATCGCCGTACGCCGGCGGCGGCGGCGGGACGGGCCGGGGCGCGGCACCGTTCCGTACGGGCTTCTTGCCGATCGGCCGGTCCCACTCGCCCTCGCCCAGGACGAGGAGAGGGTCGAACATCACCACGACGCCCGCCAGTACCAGGAAGACCGCGGGGCCGAGCAGCAGCGGGAACATGATCGAGGTCGGCGAACCGCCGCCCGCCGAGCCACCGGTGGCGCTCTGAAGGTGCACACTGATCGCCGCCATGCCCGTGTAATGCATGCCGGTCACGGCGACGCCCATCACGAGGCTCGCGCCGAGGCTGGGCAGGAAGCCGTGGATCGACACGGCGGCCCAGAGCGCGGCCGTCGCGGCGACGACGGCGATGACGACCGAGAGCACGACGGTCGTCGTGTCGTACTCCAGCCGTCCGTGCAGACGCATCCCGGACATGCCGATGTAGTGCATGGCCGCGACGCCGAGGCCGGTGATCGTGCCGGCGGTGGTCAGCGTGGCACGGGTCGCCCCCCGGTAGCCGACGATGAAGACCCCCACCCCGACCATGACGATCGCCACGAACAGGCTGAGCACGGTCGTGGGGACGTCGTAACTGACCGGCGCCTCCTCGACCTGGAAGCCGATCATGGCGATGAAGTGCATGGTCCAGATGCCCGAACCGATGGATGTCGCACCGAGCGCCAGCCAACCGGGCTTCCACCCCTGGTCGGTACGCAGCGACCTGGTGGTGCAGCGGAGTCCCAGGGCCCCGCCGAGAACTGCCATGAGATACGCCGCCACCGGTGTGACGACGCCGTAGTTGAACCCGTCGACGGTGCCCTGCATACGTGAGCGCCCTTCCCCCCGTGAGATTTATGTGCAGAAAACGTGTGCACTCGTGGCGAGACTATGGCTATGAGGGGTGGCGTAAAACATCCGTCCCATTACTTGTTGATAAAGGTGCACGGCTCCAAGAGCCCAAGAGCCGCCACATCGGCCGATATCGGCATGTGTCCCGCACCCCGGCCGGCCCCGGCACCCTGGACGGATCCGGATCGACGGTGCGTCAGAAACCCTCGGTGCGCAGCCGGGAGAGCGCCGCGGCCGTCATCGCCGTGATGCCGGCGGGCAGCGCGGTGCGGAGGTCGGGGGCGAACCCCGGGGAGTGGTGGGGCGGGAGGACGGCGAGCTTCTCCTCGGCCGTGCCCGGCGTCCGTGCCCACACCTTCGGGCCCACCACCCCGAACATCCAGTACACCAGCGCGATCCCCGCCTCCCCGTGGACGGGGAGGCCCGCGTCCCCGTACAGCGGGAAGTCCTCGGTCGCCATGGACGGGGGCCAGGACGCCACGCGCTCCGGGCCGAGGAGACGTGCATGGGCCTGGCGTACGACGGCCGTGGCCGCCGGGTCGGGATGGGTGACCGGGGAGCGGGAGACGGTGCGGATCTCCGGGTCCCCGGGGCAGCCGGAGGCGGCGCACTCCGCCCGGACGATCCGCTCCACCGAGGCCGTCATCCGGTCGAGTGTCCGCTCGGACAGGGCGCGGACCGTGATGCCGAGCGTCGCCCGGTCGGAGACGAGGTTGCCCGCCGTCCCGGAGTGGAGGGACCCGACGTTCAGCAGGGCCGGTTCGGTCGGCGCGCACTCGCGGGAGACCACCGTCTGGAGGCGCAGCACCGCCGCGGCGGCGGTGACCAGCGGATCCACCGCGAGGTGCGGGGTGCCCGCGTGACCGCCCCGGCCGTGCACGACGGCCTCGATGCCGGCGCTCCCCGCCAGCATCGGTCCGTACGCGTGGGCGACCATACCGGCGGGCAACAGGGCCGTGTGCTGGGCCAGTACGGCGTCGGGCCGCCCGAACCGCTCGTACAGCCCGTCCGCCAGCAGGGCCCGCGCCCCGGCGAGGGTCTCCTCGGCGGGCTGGCCGACGACCACGACGGTGCCGCGCCAGCTCTCCCGGCCCCGGGCCAGCAGGGACGCGGCGCCCGCGGCGGCGGCCATGTGGAGATCGTGGCCGCAGGCGTGCGCGACGGGGCCACTGCTGGTGTACGGCAGGCCGGTCCGCTCGGTGACGGGCAGCGCGTCCAACTCCGTACGGATCATGACGCGGGGGCCGTC
Organism: Streptomyces sp. NPDC087310; assembly: GCF_044744405.1. Classification (NCBI taxonomy): domain Bacteria; kingdom Bacillati; phylum Actinomycetota; class Actinomycetes; order Kitasatosporales; family Streptomycetaceae; genus Streptomyces; species Streptomyces sp. NPDC087310. Next base: position 185,391 of record NZ_JBIUYF010000001.1, read on the forward strand.
GCCGTTGCGCAGCACTCCGACGACGCCGTGCCCGCCGATGCCGCCCGTCACCGTGTACCCCGCCTCGCGCAGCCACTCCCCCAGCCTGGCCGCCGTACGGCGCTCCTCGCCGGAGAGTTCGGGGTGCTGGTGCAGATCGAGACAGAACGCGACTGCGGGGCGCAGGACGTCCCGCAGTCCGTCCAGCACGGGGGTGTTCTCTCCGGGGTACGCGACGGGGCTCATCCGGTCCATCGTGCGGTGCCCCGGCCGCGTACCGCGTACAGACCGCTGACACGTCCGGTCAGTGGAAGACCCGCCGGGGTGGCAGTGGGTTGGCAGTGGGTTCGGCTGGAATACGAGGGCACCACGGCACCGCCGCAGAGCAGCACGGCACAGGACCACCGGGGAACCCCTCGGGGCCTGGCGTGGAAACCAAGGAGTCACCATGTCCGACAAGAACACCCTCGCCTCGCTGGCCGACGAGATCATGGAGCTGGAGTCGGAGACCTTCGAGATCTCGGACTACTCGGACGCCAGCGAGGTCGTGCTCGCGGGCTCCACGAGCTGCAGCTCCACGTCGACGTGCTCCTCCACCACGAGCACCACGTCCTGCAGCGCCTGATCCGGAGCGCGCCGTCACCGGACGGGCGGCACCCGCGGTCTTCCGCGCGGGTGCCGCCCGTTCGTGTGTGTGCGTGCCCTGGCGGCCTCTCAGGGGAAGGGGTGCGGCACGAGCCGGATCTCCCGCTCGGTCAGCTCCCGGGTGCGCAGCCCCGCGCGGTGGGCCGCGGTGCGCAGTCTCGGCATGCCCGGGGCCCGTCTGCGTGACCAGCCGAAGTCGATCGGCAGCAGACCGGGGACCACGGTGGCCACCGTGCACAGCCCCATGCGGCGCTGTTCCGGTGTGGTCTGGTCGACGACGATCACGTCGTGGCCCGCGCGGACGAGTTCGTCGCGGCAGTGTGTCACGTCGTCGAGCAGGTCGCCGGTACGGGGACGCAGCCGCTCCTCCCAGGTCCGGTAGATCTCCTCCGCCGGGCGGACGGCGGGCGGTTCCAGATAGCCGCGGACGTGCTCGGCCATCCGCGGCAGCCCGTAGAGCTGGGCGTGGTCCTTCAGGTGCAGGACCTTCCCGAAGTCGTCGGCCATGGCCTCCAGTTCGGCGCGGCGCTCCGTCACCTGGCGGGGCAGGTGTGGGATGTAGGTGAGCACTTCGGAGAGGGCGCCCTCCAGGGCGGCGGCCGGGTCCAGGCTCGCGCCGGCGCCGAAGGAGAAGGTGCCGGGGCCGCCGTCGCGCCGTACCGCGAGACCGGTGACGACCGGTACGGCGAGATCGATCCGGTTGTCGAAGGCGTGGACGTCGTAGCCCTGCGCCGCGGCCCGGTCGATCATGGTGCGTACCGTACGGTCCCGTACCGAGCCGAGGTCGATCTCGGTGAGCGGGGTGGCGCCGTACCAGGCGAGCAGGAAGGCGTCCCGCTCGATGAGTTCGAGGAGACCGCCGAGGATCGCCTCCTCCAGGCTGCCGCCGATGGCGCAGCCGTTGGAGCACTCGAAGACGAAGTTGTCGGAGGCGAGGCCCGCGCTGTAGTGGACGAGGCGGGCCGGGACGAGGATCGGGCGGTGGTCGCGCAGGGAGTGCCCCCGGACCCAGGGGATGGGCCGGTCCGGGTCGAAGGGGCTGACCAGCGGGTCGTCGCGGTAGGTCTCGGGCGGGTAGAAGCCGCAGTCGGCGGGCGAGAGGGCCGTGTCCCCTAGGTCGCGGTAGGCCGCGACGACGGGGGCGCCGCCGGTGCGCCGGTGGGTGCCCGCGTACCGTTCCAGCCCCTCCAGGAAGGCGAGGTCGCGGCTGGCGTCGAAGCCGTTGGCCTGGCCGCTCCAGGTGACGTCGGTGAGGCCCGCGTAACCGCGCATGAAGACACTGCCGGCGACCGGTGCGGTGGTGGGCGAGGTGACATTGATCCAGGTGCCCGCGCCGAGGACCCCGGTGACGGGGTTGGCGAGCGCCGTCACCGGCATCGGGTACGCGGACGCCGGGCGCAGCCGGTAGACGCCGGGGGCGGGTTTGGGCCGGCTCACGAGGGTGAGCGGAGCCGCGCCGTCGGCGTCGGCGTCCGTGCCGGAGGCGCGCGGCCCGCAGTGCGGGCAGAGCGGATCGGCGAGCAGGGGGTACGTCCGTACCTCCAGCGTGGCCAGATCCAGCCGTGACACCTGGGGCAGGGACCGGTCGGCGGCGCCGGGCCCCGGCGGGTCCACCCGGTCCGAGAGGACGACGGCGCGGTACAGCGCGTCGACCGCGTCGAGCACATAGGGGGTGAGATCCGGCCAGGGCCCGGCCGCGCGGGTGGCGGAGCCGGTCTCCAGGGCGTCGCGTTCGGTACGGGTGCGCAGCCGCTGCCAGCGCATCGCCAGGCACTGGCCGCAGGCGGGCGCGGTGCCGTCGCCGCCCCAGGGGCCCACCAGCACGTCACGCGAGGTGAGATGGACGGTGGCGGCGGGGCGGACCGCGGCGAAGGGGTCGCCGCCGCGGTGACCGAGGACATCGGCGGCGCCCAGCGGAACCACCGTGGGCGGTGCCGGTACCGGCACCGGACCGGGCACGTGCACCGCGCCCGGTCCGGCGGCCGGTGTGTGGCGCGCGGTGAGCGCCCGCTGGAGCAGGAGGCACGCCGCCGCCAGGGGGGTGCGGTCGTCCGGGGGCGACTGCGGCGGGCCGGCCGCGGCGCCCGCCGTCCGTACGGTGCCGGCCGTCATGCCGCGTTGCTCCAGCGGAACGTCTTCAGCGCGAGCGCCCCGAAGACCACGGTGAACACGGCCAGTCCGCCGCAGCCCAGAGCGATGTCGCCGAGGTCGCCCCGGCCGGTGAGGGCCGCGGACGCCGCGTCGTTGAGATAGCGCAGCGGCAGGACCCGCGAGAAGGTCTGGAGCCAGGACGGCATCATGTCGAGCGGCAGGAACGAGCCGGAGACGAAGGCCATCGGCACCATGAGGCAGTTGGCGATGGCCGCGACCGCCTCGGGGGTACGGGCGTACGAGCCGATGACCACGCCGATGGTGAGGAACGCGGTGATGCCGAGCACCAGCACGGGCAGCGCCAGCGGCCACCGGGCGTCCAGCTCCAGCCCGAAGAGCGGCAGCATGGCCACCACGACGAACACCACCGCCTGCACGACGCCCACCCCGAGGGCGAGGACGTAACGGGAGGCCAGGACCGAGAGGAGCGGGGTCGGGGTCATCCGGATCAGCCGGAGCAGATCGTCACGGCGCCACTGCATGAGGGTGAAGGCGATGCCGAAGACGGCGGCGTTGGCGACACCCCAGGACATCACGCCCGGCGCGATGTACGAGATGTACGGGCGGCCGGTCTCCTCGACCTCCTGGCCCCGGAAGATCAGCCCGAAGACGACCAGGAACAGCAGCGGGAAGGCGAAGGTGAAGAAGAGGGTGGCCTTGTCCCGGATCTGCGCCCGGTAGCCGGCCCCCGTCAGGCTTGCGTACGCGCTCATCCCTGCTGCTCCGTCGTGTCGGTGTCGGTGTGCGTGGTGTCGGTGTGCGTGGATTCGTTGTGCGTGGTGTCGGTGTGTGTCGTTCCGGCGGGGGTCGTTCCGGTGTGCTCGGCGCCGGTGAGCTGGAGGTAGACGTCCTCCAGCGTCGCGGTGCGGGTCTGGACACCGTCCAGGCCGATGCGCGCGTCGACGGCCTGGAGGACCTTTCCCGACGACGCCGTCTCCAGGACCAGGGAGCCGCCCTGCACGGTGACCCGGTCGACGCCCGGGAGGGCCGCCGCGTCCTCCTCGGCCATCCGCTCGACGGGGATCATGAGGCGGGTCGGCGTCGCGGCGGCGGTGACCAGGCGGTGCGGGGAGTCCAGGGCGACGACGGAGCCGCCGACGAGGATCGCCACGCGGTCGCAGAGCGCTTCGGCCTCGTCCAGGTGGTGGGTGGTGTAGACGATGGTGCGGCCCTCGCTCTTGAGTCCGCGCAGCACCTCCCACAGATCGCGGCGGGCCTGCGGGTCCAGCGCGGCGGTGGGTTCGTCCAGGAAGATCAGCTCGGGCCCGTGGACCAGGGCGGACGCGATGGCGAGGCGCTGGCGCTGGCCGCCGGAGAGGTCCTCGACGCGTACGTCGCGCCGGTCGGTCAGCCCGACCGTCTCCAGGGTGCGGTCGGCGTCCTCCCGGCCGGCCCCGTACAGCGCGGCGACGGTACGGAGGTGTTCGCGGGCGGTCTGGCGCACGAAGAAGGCGGACGACTGGGTCTGCACCCCCAGCCGGGGCAGCAGGGCGACGTCCCGGGGCCAGGGGGCCCGGCCGAGCACCGTGACGGTGCCCGAGTCCGGACGGCGCAGGCCCTCCATGATCTCGACCAGGGTGGTCTTCCCGGCGCCGTTGGGGCCGAGGAGCCCGAAGAACTCCCCGCGCCCGACGCGCAGGGAGACACCGTCCACGGCCTGGTGGCCGCCGTATCGTTTACGTATCTCCTCGACGACGATCGCCGGATCGGCGGCTGACTCGTGCGGCACGGACGCCATGGTCCTGGCCTCGCTCATGTGGTTCTGCGCCCCTCTGGGGTTGTGGATCGGTGAACTGGTGGAACGGGTGAACCGGTGGGTCAGTGAAGTAGCAGGAGGACAAGCCCTGTTGTCAGGGCCGCCAGGATGAGTGCGACGAGCAGGGCCGACCCCACGGCGTAGCCGAGGTAGAGGGTCCTGGCCCGGCGCGGGTACGCGGCGGCGTCCGGTCCGCCCCGCAGGCGCAGCCGCAGATAGCGCCCGCTCTCCGGGGCGAGACCGGAGACGCGCAGTGCGTGACCGAGCATCGTGTAGCCGTCGAGCGGCGGCAGCGGAAGGAAGTTGACGAGTGCCTGGACGCTGCCGAGCAGCAGCAGCGCCGACAGGACGCGGCGGGTCGGGTCCCCCGGCGGGAGCGCGGCCCACCAGACGAGGAAGGGCAGCAGGAACAGCAGATTGGCGAAGGCACCGGCGCCCGCGACGGCCATCTGGCGCCGACGGCCACGCAGATAGCGGTAGTTGTCGACCGTGCAGTACATGAGGGCCACCGGCAGCCGCCAGCGCAACCCGATCTCGCCGACGGTCCCGCCGTGGTGCCGTGCGGCGACTCCGTGGGCGAGTTCGTGCAGCGCGGTGGAGAGCCAGAGCAGGGTGCAGACGGCCACCAGGGGGACCGGCTGCCGGACCAGCCACCAGGTGTCCCGGGCCAGTTCGGGCAGATGGGTGGCGAGCAGGACCTCCATCGCCACCGTCAGGGCGGCGAGCGGGAGCAGGACGGGGGTGCGCAGCGCGGGGCGCAGCAGCCGGTGCAGCCGGGTGGTGGTGGCGTGGGCGTCGGCGACCAGCCGCAGGGTGCCCCGCAGCACGGTGCCGTCGAACGGCCCGCCGGGGGTGGGGGGTTCCGGCGCCGGTCGGGGCGGTCCTCCGGCCAGCAGACCCCGGGTGCCGAGCAGGTGGAGCAGCCGCTGCCAGTGCGGGGCTGCGAGGCGTCTGCCGTACGTCAGGGCGTACTCGTCGCCGATCTCCGCGAGGCTGCGGACCCCGTCGAGCCGGGAGATCAGGAAGTACTCCTTCTCCCCGACCTCGAACGACGCGCCCGCCGCCGGCTCCTTGATGAGATGCACGGTGGCGGGGCCGTGCAGCAGCGCGGGGCTGAGGAGGATGTCCGGTCTCAACGCCGGTCTGTGCGAGAGGAGTTCTCCCGGGGGTGTACTCATCGGGCCGCCGCCCGGTGACCCGGGACGTGAGCCGCTTCGGGGGTCGCGCCGGGGGTCGCTTCGGGAGCCGTGTCGGGCGTCTCCCCCTCGCGCAGGACCCGGCCGAGGACGTGTGACAGGTACGCCTCGTCGCGGATGGTGACATGAAGCCGGTTGTTGGTCATGTGCATGTACGGGGACAGCAGCAGCGGCAGGGCGACGGCGGGGTCCGTCACCCGCTCGTCCCGTGTGCCGTCCCAGGAGCGGAACACCAGCTCGCCCTGGACCGCCAACTCCTCGGCACGGGATCGCAGTTCGAGGCAGTGTGCGGCCCAGCCCCGCAGGAGGACGGGGAGCCGGTCCAGCTCGCCCGTCCGGACGGCGTCCCGGATGCCGGAGAAGCGGCGGGCGAGCCCGGGGGCCATGTCCGCGTAGTTCCGGTCGTACTCCTTCGAGCCGATGAAGCCGGTGCCGGGGAACGCGCTGTGCCAGAACTCGTAGTAGCGGTCGAGATAGGCGCCGAGTTCCTCCCGCTCGGGCAGGAAGCAGCCCGCCATGACCATCATCAACTGGGCGGCGGTGCCGAGCAGCACGGTGCGCAGATGAAGGTTCATGGTGTGGAAGGCGTCCATGACGAGTGTGCTGGAGCGGGCGAAGTGCCATTCGGCCAGCTCGATCCCGGCGGGTCCGCCGTACTTGCCGTACTCGGGCTCGTACGGTTCGTGGGAGAAGGAGTTGTTGGGGCGGAGGTTCATCCGGCCCTCGGCGTCCATGAACGCGCCGCGGTCGCCCTCCGGGAACTCGATCTCGAACAGGGTGTTGTAGAACTCGTTGAGGAAACCGGAGTCGACCTCGTAGAGCGCGGGCCGGTTGCGCAGGAAGGTGCTGATGGCCTCCTCGGCCCGGCGGACGACCTCGGGGGTGGCCGCCGCGTCGGCGGGCTTGAGCCGGAGCCTGACGTGCGGGCCCTCCAGCCAGTAGTTGATGAAGAAGTGCCCGGCGAGCAGGCCGTCGGCGGTCAGCTCCGCGACCAGGGGCCGGACGCATCTCACCAGCAGGGGCTGCGGGTTGGCCGCGTAGAAGATGTGGAGGGCCTGCCAGTCGCCGGAGGGGCCGGCGCCGGGGGCGGGGGTCAGCTCTGGCATGTCGGTGTGCCCTTGGTCGTCGGTCGGTCCGGGGTCGAGGCCGGGTGCGAAGGAGCGGTCACGGTCGCAGTCGCGGTCGTGGACGTGGACGCGGTCGTGGTGAAGGTTTCGACGGCCAGTTCCGCGACGTGGTGTCCGCGCGCCGAGCGGACGTGCAGACCGTCCTCGGAGGGGAGCATCTCGCGCAGGACGATCCGGTCGTCCGGGTGGTTCGGCAGCGCCTCGAAAGCGGTGAGCGAGAGCATGCTGTCGAAGTCCACGTACTGCGGCTTGGCGCCCGCGCCGCCCCGGGGGCCGCCGGACACCGTCGCGAAGACCCGGTCGGGCAGTGCGTGGGCGCGCCGCCAGCGCTGCCAGTCGAGGAACCGGTCCTGATCACCGGAGCCCGAACCGGAGCCCGAACCTGAGCCTGCCGCCGAGCCGGAACCCGAGCCGGAACCCGGCCCGGAGGCGGTGCCGAGGCCGGGGCGGCGTACGGGCAGCGCTCCGGCCGTCGTGGCCCAGCTCCGGCGGCTGAGGACGACCTGGCCGTGCGTCACCCGGGGCCGCGAGGTGACCCCGTCCCGCGCCGCGCCCTCCGGGACGCCGCCCCACACGTCCAGGGGCGCCATCGAGGTCGGTGACATCAGCAGCAGGGTGCGCGGTATCTCGGGCAGGGCGAGCGGCACGAGGTAGCCGAGGTACACGGGGATCACCTCGCGGCCGAGCCGTGTGGAGCGCAGGACCAGCCGGTCCGTGGCGGTGTCGTGCTCGACGTACAGATCGTCGAGGTGGATACGGCGCTCCACCGGGACGGAGCTGGACTCGCCGGGGCAGACGATCTGGTGGCCGGTGAGCGGGCTGTGCAGATTGAGGTTGCTGGTGACCGCTCCCCCGGTGATCTCGGCCAGCACCGCGCCGTCGGGGGTGACGGCGGAGGCGGTGTCACGCAGCCCCGCGGAGAACGCGCCGGGCCGTCCCGTCCCGTCCGGTGTGTCGTAGACGTGGGTGAAGCGGCTGAAGGGGAAGGAAAGTCCGCCGTAGGAGCGGTTGAGTACGATCAGCGGCGCGCCGTCCCGCTCCGTCCGCGCGAGTTGCAGGTGGTGGCACTGGGGTACGAAGTCGCCCGCGATCGGGGCGAGTTCGTCCGCGACGAGGGTGAGGTCCCGCTCCCCGAGCCGGATCTCCGCCGCCTCGTCGCCGCCCTGGTCCCACGCCTGTCGCATCCGGTCGACGAACATCCGCCGGGCCGCGTCGAGGGCACGGATCCCGGGCAGCCCGAGCCAGTTCTCCTCCGGGACATAGGCACCCCGGTCGTCGAACGGCCGCCTCTTGGCGGCGAACGAGAGGTACTGGTCGAAGAAGTCCTCGTGGAAGTCGTGGACGAGGCCCAGGAGATCGTCGCACCGGCCGCCGCTGCCGTAGCGAGCCAGGAAGAAGCCCTTGAAGGTGACGCGTTGCGGGAGGGTGAGGTCGAAGGCGGGCAGGATCCGTTCGACGGAGCGCAGGGCCCCGCCGGCGAGCCCGCCGTCCGGCCCGTCCGGTCCGTCCGGTCCGGCCCACGCGTCGAGCCCGCAGGTGAGGTCGCGGCCCGCGCTGACGTCCTCGTACAGCAGGGTCTGCGGCAGTGTGGCGGCCTCGCCGCCGCTCAGCCCGCGCTGCGCGGCCCGCAGTCCGGCGCGCAGTTCCCGCAGCAGTTCGCCCCGCCCGGCCCGGTCGGCGGCGGGGAAGCGGTCGATGGCGCGCAGGGGGGCTTCGAGGGCGGCGGCGAGCCCGTCGGCCCAGGGGCGCCCGAGTGCGGTCAGGGCGTTCCGGAAGGAGCGCAGCGGATCGGGGCTGTGGACATCGGTGTCCAGACACGGCACCCGGACCATGCCGAGCTGGAGGAGGGCGGCCACATAGGTCTCGCAGTGCGCGGGGTCGGCGTCGTGCTCGGTACGGAGCCGGTCGACCAGGTCGCGGTAGCGGGGTTCGGTGTCCCCGTCGAAGAGGCCGAGCAGTTGGTCCAGTGTGCCGCTGCGGCGCAGGAAGAAGAGCCGGTCCTTCACCGCGTCGAAGGTGACGGCCGCCGCGTCGTCGCCGGTGGTGATCCACTGGCGTACATATCTGACCCGGTCGCCGTCGCGCTCCCAGCCCGAGGCGAGGCGTACGGGCAGATCGCCCCGCCGGTCCGGATCGGCGAGGACGAGTTCGGCGAACCGCGCCAGCACGACGACATTCAGCCGGACGTGGCTCGTCCACCGCTCACCGAGCAGGACGGCGGCCGGGTCACCAGGACCCTCACCGTGGTGATCAGCGGCGTCGTGGCCCGAGGCGCCGGCCGTGGCACCGGCCGTGGCACCGTCGTCGAAGGTGCCGGCGGCGACGGCGGTGAAGGTGCTGAAGGGGCTGGTCTTGCACGCCGTCCGGTAGACGTACGAGAGCACCGACCGCTCGATCTTCCGCATCCGCCGGTCGGGAACCGCCCCGGTCCCCGACTGCGCCAGGTACCCGTCGAGTTGTCCCTCCAGGGTCGGGGAGGCGAGCTGGAGGCCGTGGCGCAGCCGGTCCTCGGCGAGCAGCCCCCGCAGCGCGGCGCGCGTCCTGGCGAGTTCGGCGGCGAGCAGCGGTGCGCCCTCGCTCCGCAGCTTCTCCAGCAGACGGCGCTCCCGCAGCCAGTCGGCGGTCGGCTCCACCGCGCCCGGGTCGAGCGCACCGACCAGGCGCAGGGCGCCCTCGGGGTCGGCCGGCAGCCGGTTGTTGAAGATCTGGCGGCGCAGCGCGAGCAGATGCCGGCGGTGCGCCGCGCCCTCCCCGTCCGGGTCGGTGTCGGTGGTGCGCACGAGTGCGTGGAGGAGGTCGCCGAGCGCGGCGCCCCGGCCGCGCAGCCGCTCCTCGGCCTCCAGGACCTCGTCGGCCCAGCGGCGGCTGTCAGCGCAGCGCAGCGCGCGCACGGACTCGACCGGCAGTCCCGCGACGCGCAGCATGAAGCGGCGCCCGGGTTCCCAGGTGGTGCGCGCCGTGCGCGTATCCGTGCCGGGTGTCATGACGGATTCCCCCATTTCTTCCCCCATTTCCCGGTCAGGCGATCTCGTAGCGGAAGTCGGCCGGGTGCGGCCGCTCGTTGCCGAGCAGCATGATCAGCAGTGGTTGTTCACCGGTCCGTTCGAGGCCGAGCTCCTCGATGTACGAGATGTTGTCGAAGCCGAGCGCGACACCGGCTCCGAGCCCGAGCGCCGTGGCCACGGTGTAGAAGGTCTGGGCGACGGCTCCGATCACCCCGTTGACCAGCCGGTATCCGCGGTCTCCCACGGCGTCGAGGACGGCGGCGGTGCGGATGGTCGGGACGATGACCACACCCGCCTGTTCGAGGTTGTAGTTGGAGAGGAAGTAGGTGCGCTGGAGGAAGGGGCCCGGCGGTCCCGGCACCACCGGGAGCAGGGTGTGGGCGGCGGGGTCGTAGGCGTACGCGCCGGGCTCGACGCCCTCGACATGGTTGACGAACGCGTAGTGGGTGACGAGGCCCGGTGTGCCGGTGGCGGGCGGTGGCGCGGGCCGTTCCGCCTCGCTGCCGAGCGAGGCGGTGGCGCAGGCGGCGAGGGTGGCGCCCAGTTGGGCGGGGGTGACGGGGCGGCCGGCGTCGAAGCGTCCGAAGCTGCTGCGGCGCTCGCGCAGGGCGTCGCGGACGCTCACCGGCGGCAGTTCGGCCGCGGGCAGCGGCACGGGGGCGCCGGTCGTCCTCGGTGGTACGGCGGCGGCCGGGGCCAGCGCACCGGGCGCGGGCCGGTCGGTGGCGGCTTCCGTCGTCGCGTGGTGGATGTGCCGCAGGGTCTCGAAGTCCAGGACCGTACGGGAGCGTTCGCTGTCGGTGTGCCGTACGGCCGGGGCCGGGGCCGCGGCGTCGGGCGGCAGGGCGGTGGGTCGTGGTGCGGAGGTGGGGGCGGGGGCGGGTGGCTCCGCGCCGTCCCAGGTCAGCGGGACGACGGCGAAGATGCCCTCCTCCTCGTTGTTCACGCCCAGCAAGCGGCTCAGCCTCATCTCGTCGAACCACAGCGCGGGTTCGACGCTCAGCCCCTGTGCGCGGGCCCAGAGACGCCAGGTCCCGAGGATCGCGCCGAGGTCCATGGTCACCGCGTGGAAGGAGAAACTGTTGTATTTGAAGGCGTTCTGCCAGTACTTGATCCCCAGGACGAGGAACTGGTCCTGATGCCCGTCCGCGTGGCCGAGTGCCGCGCGTACCTCGTCGCTCACGTCGCCGGTGAGCAGCCGCTGCATGGCGTGGTGGGGCGCGCTGTAGTAGTGGACACCGGGCGCGCGCGGCCCGCTGGGGCCGGAGACCCAGTACACACTGACCGGGTACAGTCCGCCGCCCGACGCGGTGCCGCGTGACCAGTTGGCCTGGGTGTAGTGGGGAAGCGCCGCAAGGTCGGTGTTGGTCTGGACGCCGAGCCTGCGTCCGGTCAGCCCGTAGGAGTCCCGCAGCATCCCGGACAGTGTGTCCATGGTGAACGCCCGTGCCGGAAGGGCGGATTGATCCGCACCGTCCGGTCCGTTCCGGCCCAGGCAGCCCGCCGCCACGGTGGCCTCGGCGGGGATGTCCGGGTCCGGCAGCGGGAACGACTCGACACCGGGGTAGAACTTCGACTTCCTGGGCCGGTCCGCCCAGTCGGGGACGAAGTCGGCGGGCTCCATCGGGATCCGGCCGCGCTGCATGATCGCGGCCGCGTACTCATGGGCGTAGCCCACGGGACCCTCCTCTCTGCTGAACGGCTGGGTGGGTCAGGGGAACGGGTGGGGGGCGGGGTTGATGTCCTCGGGCCGCAGATCGTGCTCGCGCAGCCCTGCCGTACGCAGGGCGGTCCGCAGCCGGGGCATGGTGCGGGCGCGCTGCCGGGACCAGCCGAAGTCGATCGGCAGGAGGCCGGGGACGAGCACACTGACGGTGTGCAGGCCGAGTGCGCGCTGTTCGGGGAGGGTCTGGTCGACGACGACCACATCGAATCCGGCCGAGGCGACCGCGTCGACACAGCGCCGCAGGTCTTCCCCGAGGTCCCGGGAGGCCGTGGCCCCGGAGGGGTCCGGCCAGCGCAACTCGCTCACCGGGCGCGGAGGTTCGGCGGGGACGCCGCGGCGGTGCGGGCTGCGCGGGTCGAGGAGGAACCCGGCGTGCTCGCCCATCTCCGGTACGCCGTAGACGAGCGGGTGGTCGTGGAGCGCGGTCACCCGGTCGAAGTCCCGGGCCATGGCGCGCAGCCGGGGCTCGTCGCGCTCGGTGCGGCCGGTGAGGTTGACGGCGTCGGTGGCCATCTCGCAGAGCGCCGAGTCCAGCGCCGATTCCGGGTCCAGCCCGGCGCCCGCGCCGAAGCACATCCGGCCGGGGCCGCCGTCGAAGCGCTCCGCCACGGCGGTGACGACCGGGACGGGGAAAGTGATCCGGGTGTCGAAGAACCGGGCGCGGTAGCCGTACATCGCGAGCCGGTCCACCATGTGCCGGGTGGCGGGGCGGGCGCTGGTGGCCGGGTCGATCTCCGGCAGGGGCTGCTGCCCGTACCAGGCGAGCAGGAACGCGTCGCGCTCGATGACCTCCATGAGCCCGAAGTAGATCGCCTCCTCCGGACAGCCCCCGGAGGCGCAGCCGTTGGAGCTCTCCTGGACGAACCGGTTCTCCAGGCCGGGTGCATGGTAGTACGTCAGCACCTCGGGGACCAGGCGGGGCCGGTCGTCGCGGAGCGAGTACCCCCACACCCAGGGGATCTCGCGGTCGGGTGCGAACGGGCGGACCCGGGGGTTGGCGCGGTGGAACTCCTCGGCGTACAGGCCGACTTCCCTGGGGTCCACGGCATCGGAGCCGAACTGGTCGAGGGTTCCGGTGACGCTGGTGACCCGGGAACGCGCCCGCATCCCCGCGTACCGTTCCATCCCCTCCAGGACGCCGATGCGGTTGCTGCGGTCGTACGAGTCGGCGTGGCCGCCCCAGAACGTCTCGCGGAGATAGTCACCGGCGCGCATCGAGAAGCAGCCGATGGTGGCGGAGGTGGAGGTGGAGGAGATGTCCTGGACGACGGAGGGCCCCAGCGCACCGCACACCGGGTTGGCGAAGGCCGCGACGTCGATGGCGTACGACTCGACCGGGCGCAGCCGGAAGGCGCCGGGGCGGTGTTTGGGTGCGGGGCGCGGGGTGATCCGCGCCGCCTCGGCGCTGTCGGTACGGGGGGTGGCGCAGCGCGGGCACTCCGGGTCGGGCACCAGCGGGTAGCGCCGGACCGTGAGGGTGCGCAGGTCCAGGAGGCGGATCTCGGGGAACGGCCCTTCGGCGGACGCGGGTTGGGCGGCCAGTGCGGTGATCAGGGCGGCGAGGGCGTCCACCGCGAAAGGCGTGGCGTAGGGCCACCCGCCGACGGCCCGGGTCTCCCCGCCGCGTTCGAGGGCGTCGCGCAGCGCCACCGACCGTACGGCCTGCCAGCGGCGGGCCAGGCAGTGCGCGCAGCCCGCCGGGCCCGGGGCGCCGTCGCCCGGTGGCAGGGGGCCGACGACGGCGTGCCCGCCGTACACCTGGACCGGGACGGTCGGCTCGGGGCCGCCGGGCTCCGGGAGGTGCGGGTCCCGCGTCGGGCCCCCGGGCGCGAACGCGTCGCGTGTGCCGAGTGCGGTGACGGTCACCCCGGGGCCGCCGAGTCCGTCGAGTGCGCGGCGGAGCGGGCCGAGCAGTGCCTGCCCCGCCGGGATGTCCCGCCGGGGGCGGCGGGCCCGTCCGTCCGGGCGGGCGTCGAGGGTGCTAGACGCCACGGGGTTCCTCCGTGGTGAGGAGTACGCGGGCGGTCCTGATGCCGGCGGCGGCCAGGTCGGCCGAGCCGGTGTCCGCCATCAGGGCGTCGCGGCCCGTCGCCTTCAGCCGGTCGAGCACCGCGGACCAGGGCGTCCGCGGGCCGGCGACGAGAGGGGCGACGGCCTCGGTGTCGGTGTGATCGGCGGGGCGGATCGTCGACGCGTCGAGGTCGCGCAGGAGCGGGTCGCCGGTGTCGAAGGGTACGGCGGTCTCCTCCCGGCCGAGCTGCACCCGGCCGAGCAGGTCGCGTACGGCGGCGACGGCGGCGCGCTGCCGGTCGGTGTCACTGCCGACGGCCCAGAGCCCCGCTCCCCTGGCGAGCAGGACATGGACGCCGGACCGGTCGCCCTCGCCGAGGTCGAGCAGTTCCAGGCCGACGTCGAGGACGGCGGCGGACCGTACGAGGAAGGTGAGTTCGGCGTCCTCGCCCTCCGCGAGGGCGGCCGGTGCCATCCGGTGTGCCGGGGCGCCGCGCAGGGTGCGGGAGAGCGCGTCGTGGGCGAGGGCGGAGAGCAGTCCGTGGGCGGCGGCCTCGGCCGTCGACATGCCCGCGCCGGTCCCGGCGCCGGTCGGTTCGAAGAGCCGGTCGGTGTTGTGCGGGCCGAAGGTCCGTACGGCCGCGGCGGGCACCAGGACCCGTTCCCCGGTGAGAAGGGAGGTGGCCGAGGTCCAGGCGGTCACCCGCCCACCGGCCGCTGTCGCCCCCGGGCCGATGGCGAGCGCTGCCGGCTCGATGACACGCAACCGCTCCCGCGTGGGACCGGACGGGCGTTCCGTCACCACATCGGTGGTGGGGACGACATGTTCGGCGTACACACCGGCCGCCACGTTCAGGGCCCGCAGCCGGGCGCCCGCGACATGGTGCACGTCGAAGGCGGCGACCCGGCGCCGCGTACCGTGTCCGAGGCCGAACTCGACCACACTGGCCTTCAGCGGTATCTGGGTGAGCGGCTCGTCCGCGAACCGGGTGAAGACGCCGACCCGTGGCCGGACGAGCGTCGAGCGGCGGTTCAGCTCCTCCACCAGTTCGTCGGCCTCCCTGGCCGTGTCCGCCGTCGGCATCGGCGGTGTGCCGTCGCCCACCGACCCGAGATCGACCGGATGTTCACCGGACGGCTCGGCGTCGGTGGCCGTCGCGCCACGGTCGGTGGCGCGGGCGGCGGCCTCGGCGCAGAGCGGGCAGCGGGGGTGCGGCAGCAGGGGTTCGGTGGTGACGTCCAGGGATTTCATGTCCTGGATGATCAGGTGGCCGGCGGTTTCGGCGGGCAGGGCGCCGGTGGTGAGGCGGAAGATCTCGTACCCCAGCAGATTGCCGATCATCGCCGACAGCGGCCCGCCGGGGTGTTCGCCCACCGGTACGGCGCCGGGCAGCGCGAGGCCGTGCCAGATGTCGGCGGCGGCCGCCGCTCCGTCGTGGGCGCCGACGCGCAGCACGGCGCAGGACCAGCAGCCGGTGGTACCGGCCGTCATCAGCGGCCCCACAACGGCCTGTTGGCCGTAGGACCAGGCCGGGAGCAGGGTGCGGCCCTCGGGTACCCCGGCCCGCAGCAGGGGGAAGAGCCGCCCCGGCGCCGCGGGGCCGCCGGTCGTCACGACGATGTCGTACGACGCGAGGTCCGCCCAGCTCACCGCGGTGTCGGGCGCCTCGGGGGCGATCCGCGGGAGGTCCACCGGGCAGCCGTCGGCGGCCGCTTCGCGCGCCTCGGCCTCGATCGCCCCGAGGTTCTCCGTGCCGAGCGCGGGACGCACACCGATGGTGGTGCAGCCGTTGCGGATCAGGCTGAGCACACACCAGCGGGCGACGAGATCGTCACCGAGTACGGCCACGCGCGCGGTGCGGAAGCGCTCGAAGCGGCGTTCCGCGTCGTCGGCGTAGTGGTCGACGTAGGAGATCTGCGGGGCGAACCGGCGGGCCGCGTCGGGCGGTGTGCCGGGGGTGCCGTCGGTGGCCGCCGGAGGCGGGACGGGACGGGCGAAGTCCCGTTCGTAGAGGCTCTTGACCAGCTCACCCACCATGGCGCGCTGCTGGTCGCCGAGTCCCGCGCAGATCTCCGTGACCGAGTGCTCCCCGGTGAGGTGCGGGACGATCAGGGTGGCGAAGCGGTAGGCGGATCGGGCGGTGAGCTGGAACCCGCCGTCCGCGTTGTGGAACAGCACACCGTCCGGTGTCTCGGTGAACAGGACGTCGCGGCGGATGCGCGGACTGGTGGAGGCAACGGCTTCGTAGGTCGCTGAGCCCATGAGAGATGACACCCCTGGATACGTGGTCAAGGTGGCTTGTTCGTAAGGGAGTTAGGGATTTGGGGAGTGAGGGAATTCAGAAGTTCGGGAGCGCGGGAGAGCGGGAGAGCGGCGGAGAGGGCGCGGACCGCTCTCAGTGGGGCACGGTCGCCGCCTCGCGGTCGTTCCGGTCGCCGGCCTGCCGACGCGCGTAGATTTTCAGCAGAGGATGGATGCGGTACGGGCCGGGCGGCCCCTCTTCGAGCAGCCCGGCGTCGGCGAGCCGCTCCAGCGCCTCTTCGGCCTCGGGCGAGTCGCCGAGGGCGTGGGCGGGGACCAGCAGCCCTTCGTGGTCCCCGAGTCGGCGGAAGGCTTCCCGCCAGCGCGGTTCCAGCCGGTCCAGGGCCCGTCCGAACACCTGCGGTACGGACATCCTCGGATCGTCGGCGAGGGAGAGCCTGGCCGGCAGGTCCTCGGCCAGCCAGCGGACACAGTCCTCGACACGCAGCCCGGGGCGGGTCAGCAGCCGGGCGGCGGCGATCCGCAGGCTGAGCGGGAAGTGGCCGCAGACGTGGGCGAGTTCGTCGGCGGCGGCCGGTTCCGCCGCCACCCGTGCGGCGCCGAGCGCCGCGGTGAGCAACTGCCGGGACTCGGCGGGGTCCAGGGTGGAGAGCCGGTGGACGCTGCCGCCGTGGGTGGCCATCAGCCCGGCGAGACCGCGCCGGCTGGTGACGATCGCGGCGCCGCCCGTCACCGCGGGGAGCAGGGGGCGCACCTGGTCGGCGGTGGTGACGTCGTCGAGGACGAGCAGGGTCCTGCCGTCGGCGGCGCCGGGCCGGGGCAGGTGGGCCGTCGCCTCGGCGGGGGTGAGGGCGGTGCCGTCCGGGTGGGTCATGGCGATGACGAACACACCGCCGGGGAAGCTGTCCTGGGTGTCGTGGGCACACTGCCGGGCCAGCGCCGTCTTTCCGATGCCCGGCGCTCCGGAGAGGACCACGAGGGTGGTTCCGGGGGAACACTCCGTCAGCCGGGCCGTGATGTCCGCCCGCTCGGCCGACCGGCCCGCGAAGGACGGCACCGGCGGTACGGGGAGTACCGGAGGCCCGGGAAGCGCGGCAGGCCCGGGGAGCATGGGCGGTACGGGCGGTACGGGCCGGTCCGTCACCCGTACCCCGTCCGCTTCCGCACGGTCGCCGTCGTCCCGGTCCGCGACCGGCGCCGCGCGCCGAGCCGGAGCGGCGATCTCCAGGGGTCCCGCAGGCTGGTCGAGGGCGGGCGGACCGAGGTCGTCGCCGCGCAGGATGGACAGTTCGAGCCGCTGGAGCGAGGCGCCCGGGTCGATGCCCAGTTCCTCCTTGAGCCGGCCCTTCACAGCGCGGTACTCGGCGAGCGCCTCCGACTGCCGTCCCGTGCGGTACAGCGCCTCGATGAGCTGCTCGGAGAAGCGTTCCCGGCCGGGGTGGCGGCGGGCGGCCTCCCACAGGTCGACCAGGACCTGGCGGCACCGGCCCAGCGTCAACTCGATGTCACAGGCCCGTTCGAGGGTGCGCAGCCGCTCCTCGGTGAGTCCCGGCACCTCGTCGCGGTGGAGCATCAGCGAGGGCACGTTGGCCAGCAGGGGCCCCTGCCACAGGGTCAGGGCCTCCTTGAGCCGGTACAGCTCACCCTCGGCGTCCCCGGCCGTGTCCGCCGCCCGTACGAGCATCCGGAACCGCACCAGGTCCAGGGTTCCCGCGTCCACGTTCATCCGGTAGCCGCCGGGCACCGCCTCGATGACATCGCCGGAGACCCCGTACTTGACGAAGATCCGGCGCAGCCTGAGCACGCAGCTCTGGAGCGCGGCCCTGGCCGTCGCCGGCTGGTTCTCGTCCCACAGGGCCCTCAGCAGATAGCCGGTGGAGACGACGGATCCGGGATGGAGGAGCAGGGCCGCCAGCAGGCTGGACGGCTTGGACGGTTTGAGCACAACGACGTCATGACCCTCGGCAATACTCAAAGGGCCCAAAAGCTGGAAACGCACACGACCCCCGCCCCTCGAATCAGCACTCGGGTCCACGACGCATGAAAGTGCCGAAAGATGGGCACCTCACGCCGCCAGGACATCCACAGAACGAATTTCTTCGTTTTCTCCTGTGGTACAGACCTCTGCCGGACCTCACGGATTCCCTACTCCCCCGTATCCGCATGGCCGAGCAGCCCGACACCTGCGGTGCGGGCCTGCTCAACGGAGCGATACGTCCAACTGTGCCGAGAGGCATTAACTGTGCTTTACCAAGAGATGAATAACAGTCGACACATCCTGGAGAGTTTCCACAATGCCACCGCCAAGAACTTGTTGGGGATCCTAGTAACTCGTCGGCGGAAAGTCGACCCTCCGGAACCCACATCGTTCGATATTCCGTACGGACATCCGCCGAGCCACTCCGCAATCGGAAGGAAGCGCTTATTGGGCATGAATGACGATCCGCCCCCGCGAACAGGAACAAAAAGGGAGGTCCCGCGGAGCGTGTGCTCCGCGGGACCTCCCCGGGTGTCCGGTTTCAGTCCGCCGGCCCCCGCGCCGAGCCCGGCTCCGCCGCGGTCAGGACGACCGTGACACCGCGCGAGCGCAGCCCCTCGACGACGCGGGGGTCGGCCGCCCGGTCGGTCACGAGGGTCCAGTCCGCCCTGAGCGGGGTCCAGGTGTGGAAGGGGCGGCGGCCCAGCTTCGCCGCGTGCGCCAGGACGTACACCCGGTCCGCGCGCCGCGCCATCAGCTCCTTGAGCCGCGTCTGGCGCAGGTCGGCCTCGCAGATGCCGTGTTCGGGCGAGACCCCGTCCGTCCCCAGGAAGAGCCGGTCGAACGTCAGGCGTTCCAGGGCCGCTTCGGTCAGCGGCCCCACGAACCCCTGGCTGAGCGGGCGCAGTGTGCCGCCCAGACACTCGACATGGACCGACGCGACGTCCGCCAGCTCCTGCAAGGCCGTCAGACCGGTGGTGGCGACGGTGACGTCCTTCGCGGTACGCAGTTCGTGCGCGAGGGCCCCGACCGTCGAGCCCGCGTCGAGCAGCAGCGACTCCCCGGGGCGCACCTCGGCCGCCGCCCACCGCGCGATGGCCTGCTTGGCCTCGAACGCCTCGCCCGTACGCTGCCGCAGTGACGCCTCGGGGTGGGCGGCCAGCGCCATGGCGCCGCCGTAGGTACGGGCGAGCTGTCCGTCGACGGTGAGCTTCGCCAGGTCGCGGCGGATGGTGGACGCCGTCACACCGAAGAGCCGTGACAGCTCCTCCACACTGGCCAGCCCGGTCGTCGTGGCGAGGTGGACGATACGGTCGCGTCGGGCCTTCGATCCGATGGGGGCCATCGCTGCTGTGTCCTCCGGTCCGGGTGTCCTGTGACGGGGGCGGCCGGTGGTCAACGGGCCGGAGCGGTCGCCATCTCGGCGGCCTGGCGCAGCGCCTCGACCATGCTGCCGGCCTCGGCCCGGCCCGTACCGGCGATGTCGAAGGCGGTGCCGTGGTCGACGGAGGTACGGATGACGGGCAGTCCGACGGTCAGGTTGACGCCCGCTTCGATGCCCATGACCTTGACGGGGCCGTGGCCCTGGTCGTGGTACATGGCGACGATCAGGTCGTAGTCGCCGCGCGAGGCGAGGAAGAAGGCGGTGTCGGCGGGGAGCGGTCCGACGGCGTCGATGCCGTCGGCGCGCAGCACCTCGATGGCCGGAATGATCTTCTCCTCCTCCTCGCCGTAGCCGAACAGGCCGTTCTCCCCGGCGTGCGGGTTGATGCCGCACACCCCGATGACCGGCTCGGGGACACCGGCGCGCACCATCGCCTCGTGGCCGCGGCGCACGGTGCGTTCGACGAGGCCGGGCTCGATCCGGTGCACGGCGTCGATCAGGCCGATGTGCGTGGTGACGTGGATGACCTTCACCTTCGGTGTGGAGAGCATCATCGACACCTCCTCGATGCCGGTGAGGTGCGCGAGGAGTTCGGTGTGTCCGGGGTAGAGGTGGCCGCCCGCGTGCAGGGCCTCCTTGTTCAGCGGCGCGGTGCAGATGCCCTGCACGTCGCCGCGTACGGCGAGTTCGGCGGCGACGCGCACGTACTGGTAGGCGGCGTCGCCCGCGACGGCGGAGAGCCGGCCCCAGGGCAGGTCGGCGGGGAGCAGTCCGAGGTCGATGACGTTGACGCGTCCTTCGGTGAACTCGGCCTGCTCCACGGTCTCGACGGAGACGATCTCGCAGGTGAGGCCGAGGATGTCGGCGGCCTGGCGCAGGCGCGGCGCGTCGCCGATGACAACGGGGCGGCAACGGCGCGCGGTGTCCGCGTGGAGCAGCGCGGGGACGATCACCTCGGGGCCGATGCCCGCGCCGTCGCCCATGGTGACCGCGATGAGCGGGAGCGGCCGGCCGGCGGTGTCGGTCGGCTCCGCGGGGGCGGTCGTCGGGGCTGCGTTCACAGGAACTCTCCTTGCGGTACGGGTGACACGGGCGATGGGGGGACGGACGCGCGGTGCTCGGCGCCCGGTACGGCGGGATCGGTCGTCAGGAGGGGGTCGTCCGGCCGCAGGGCGCGGGCGATGAGCAGCAGGGATCCGGTGTCGCCGTAACTCCCGGGGCGGGTGACGACCGTACGGCCGTCGGAGGCGAGGGAGCGTACGGCGCCGTGGTGGATCTGGCCGGACGGGAGGAGGTGGGTGATGCCGAGCGTGTCCAGCACGCGCCGCGCCGTCTCGCCGCCGGTGAGGACGAGGTCGGCGGGTCCGGGCGCCGCGGCGACGGTACGGGCGAGTCCGGCCACCACCCGGCGGGCGGCGCCGGGCCGGACACCGCGGGTGTGGTCCACGCTGACGACCGTGACGGCGCCCGGGTCCACGGTGAGCGGGAGGCACGCGCCGGGTTGGGCGAGCAGGTCCGCCGACAGCGCGGTGTGGCGGGCCCCGACGGCGACGAGTTGCGCGATCTGCGCAACGGCGGCGGGTTCCGCGGTGCCGACGACCACGAGCAGCGGGCGGCCGGCCGTACGGGCGGGCTCCGCTGACGGGCCGTCCGGTGACGGGTCGTCCGCCGGCGGGCCGTCCGGTGGCGGCCCGTCCCCCGACGCTCCGCCGTCGGCGTCGAGGAGGCGGCCGAGGGCGGCGGCGAGTCCGCCCGTCCCCATCAGCCGTACGCCAGGACCCAGCCGGAGCGCGGCGGCGGCGATCGCGTCGAGGTCGGCGTCCGTCTCCGCGTCGCACACCGGCCGCCGCCCGGCCAGGGCGAGCGCGCGCAGGTGCTCCGTCAGCTCCTGGGCGGGGCCGCGTACGGCGGTGAGCGGGACCGGTGCCGTACGCGGGTCGCCGAGCGCGGCGGCCACCGACAGTGGCGCGGGCAGCGGTTCGGCGCGCCAGGCGTCCGTGGCGTGCAGCGGGGTTCCGTGCAGGTGGACGACGCCGTCGCGGACGGTGCGGCCGGCCACCGGCAGCGCGGGGGCGATGACGAGTGCGGCGGCGCCCTCCGCGTAGGCGGCGGTCTCGGCGGCGAGGTTGCCGCGCAGCAGGGAGTCCGTCTTCTTGATCAGTACGGTGGAGGCGTCGGCGCCCCGTACCGCCTCCCGTACGGCGGAGGCGGCCGGTTCGGCGTCGAGCTGCCGGGTGTCGAGGTCCACGACGAGCGCCTCGCCGGGAGCGGGCCGCTCGGTGGCCGCGGGGCCCAGGAGGATCCGGGCGGGGCGGCGCAGCGCGGCGGCCGTCTCGGCCGCGCCGGACAGGTCGTCCGCGAGGGCGAGCACCCGCAGCGCCCGGGGCCCGCCGGGCGGCCAGGACGCGCCGTGCGGCTCGGGACCGGCCTGGTGAGGGAACACGGATACCTCCTCGGGCGACCCGGGGCGGGCTGCCTCGGTGCCCGATGATGGCACAGGTTGCGCGAAGTGCGCGAGACCTCTTGCGCGGAACACGCAATCGTGCCACCTTGTGCGGCGCGACACCTGTTGGTGCGACACGGACCGGCCACCGCGCCGGCCGGACCGGCACCGACGACTGGGCCCCGTCGCGGGACAGGGCCCAGGAGCCGCTGGACGAGCGAGTCCAGCACCCCGGAACCCGAGAAGGTCGACGATGACCCCTACTCCTCAGAGCGCTCCCCCCGACGCTCCCCCGCGTGCGGCGGTCGACCGCCGCACCCTGCTGCGCTGGGGCGCCGTCGGCGGCGCCGGCCTCGCCCTCGCCCCGCTGTCCGCCTGCGCGGGGCCCACCGGCGCCCCCGGCCCCGGCACCCTCACCCTCGGTCTGAACCGTTCGCTGGTGAGCCTGGACAACAAGCTCAACCAGTTCGACGCCGCGGTCACCGTGCAGCGCGCCGTACGGCAGGCACTCACCCGTATCGGCCCCGGTATGCAGCCGCGGCTCGTCCTCGCCGACCGCTTCGAGATGGCGGAGCCCACCGCGTGGACGGTGCGGCTGCGCGAGGGCGTGTGCTACTCGGACGGCAGCCCCGTCACCGTCGAGGACGTCGCCACCGCCCTCAAGATGTACGGCAAGGTCAACGGCTCCTTCCTGCTCGGTCTCTTCCCCGAACTGCCCACGGTGGAGAAGACCGGCGCCCGTACGTTCCTGCTGCACACCGGCAAGCCCGTACCGGTCCTCGACCGGCTGATGGCCAACATCCACATCACACCGTCCGCCGCCAACCGCCCCGAGGAGTTGCGGAGCGGGCTCGGCTCCGGTCCGTACCGCGTCCTCAAGGCGAACGCGGGCGCCGGCGAGTACACCCTCGGCCGCAACCCCGCCTACTGGGGGCGGCGCCCGCGGATCGAGACCGTACGGGTCAGGTTCGTCCCCGAGGAGTCCAGCCGGGTCGTCGCGCTGCGCAGTGGTGAACTCGACGTCGTCGACACCCTCACACCGGACTCGGCCGAACAGCTCACCGGGCTCCCCGGCGTCCGGGTCGAGCAGACCGCCGGTGTCCGGATGTGCCAGCTCTTCTACAACTTCCGCAAGCCGGAGGGGAGTCCGCTCGCCGACCCCCGGGTGCGCAAGGCCCTCACGTACGCGATCGACGGCAGGGCCCTGGTCGAGGACGTGCTGAACGGCTCGGCGGAGGAGGCCGGCGGTGTGGTGCCGCTCGCCCTCGAAGGCGCCGTGCGCACCGGCGGTTACGTGTACGACCCCGGCAGGGCACGCGCCCTGCTCAGGTCGCTGGGCGCCACGGACCTGCGGATCAGGATCATCTGGGAGTCGGGCGAGTTCGCGGCCGACGCCTCCGTCATGGAGGCGGTCGTGGACATGCTGGGATCGGTCGGTGTCCGCGCCTCGCTCCGCCAGTTCGAGCCGGGCGGCGACATCCTGACGTGGCGTCAGGGCAAGGCCGGTGACTGGGACGTCATCGGCAACGGCTACGGCAGCCCCACCGGCCAGGCGCTCACCACCCTCCAGGGCATGTACGGCGGCACCCCCGCCAAGGAACGCACCCGCGACGCCTTCATGGGGTACGTCGTCCCGCACGTCGAGAAGCAGCTCACCGCCGCCTCCACCCAGGTGGACGACGCCGAGCGCACCCGGCAGCTCGCCGCGGTCCAGAAGGCCATCTGGGAGACGTGGCCCAGCCTCTGGGCCTTCGCGCCGAAGACCCTGCTGGCCCGCAGGACCCGGGTGCGCGGCCTGTCGCTGCTGCCGATCAACTCCTACGACCTGTCCGCCGTACGGCTGGAGGGCTGAGCCGTGCCGAAGTATCTCGCCCGCCGGCTCGGCCAGAGCCTGCTCACCGTCTTCCTCACCCTGACCACGGTCTTCCTGCTGGTCCGGCTCGCGCCCGGCGACCCCGCCGCCGCGTACGCGGGACCCACCGCGACCACCGCCGATCTCGCCAGGATCCGCGGCCAGTTCGGTCTCGACCAGCCGCTGTTCACGCAGTACGGCATCTTCCTGCGCGATCTGTTCACCGGCGACCTGGGCACCAGCTACTCCTTCCACGCCCCGGCCCTCGACGTGGTCCTCGACCGGATGCCGTACACCATCACCCTCGCCGTCTCCGCGATCACGGTGACCGCCGTGGTGGCCGTCCCGCTCGGGGTGTGGATGGCGCGCCGCGCCGACTCCAAGCGTGAGCTGGGCGCCAATGTCCTGACCATCACCGGTCAGTCCATGCCGGACTTCTGGACCGGTGTGATGCTGCTGACCGTCTTCGCCGTGCTGCTGCCCGTGCTGCCCGCCTCAGGATTCACCTCCTGGAGCGGTCTGGTGCTGCCCACGGTCACCGTCGCCGTACTGCAACTGGCCCTGATCTCCCGGCTGGTGCGGCGCGAGATGACCACGGCGCTGAACTCCCCGTACATCATGGTCGCCCGCTCCCGCGGCTTCTCCGAGACCACCCTCACCTGGCGCTACGCCCTCGCCAACTCGGGGGTGCCGCTGCTCACCGCCCTCGGTACCCGGTTCGCGGCGCTGCTCAACGGTGTCGTCGTGGTCGAGGTGGTCTTCGGCTGGCCCGGGGTCGGCTCGCTCGTGGTGCGCGCCCTGGAGACCCGGGACTATCCGCTCATCCAGGCCACCGTCCTGGTCACCGCGGTCCTCGCGATCCTCGTCCAACTCCTCGTCGACCTCGCCTACCCGCTGCTCGATCCGCGGGTGCGCCTCGGAAAGGCGGCCTGAGACATGACCACCGCCCCGCGTACCGCCGCCTCTTCAGGACCCGCCCCCGCCGGCCCCGCGCCCTCCGGCGCCCGGCCGAGCGCGGTCACCGCCCGCGATCTCGCCCGTGCCACCGCCACCCGGCAGCGGCGCGGCGCCCGGTTCAAGCTCTGGGCGGGCACGGTCTGCACCGCGCTCGTCGTCCTGCCCGTCGCGCTGGCGGCGCTGCTGCCCCTGCCCGGCGCGGACGCGCAGGATCTGTCCCGGCGCCGGCTGCCGCCGCTCAGCGACGGCCATCTCTTCGGTACGGACCAGCTCGGCCGGGATCTGCTCTCCCGGATCCTGCACGGCGGCCAGGTGTCGCTGACGGTCGGTATCCTCGCCGTCCTCGTCTCCGGGGTGATCGGCGTCGCGGCGGGCGCGGCGGCCGGGTTCTTCGGCGGCTGGGTCGACGCGGTCGTCTCCCGGCTGCTGGAGGCCCAGCTCGCGCTGCCCCTGCTGATGATGCTGCTGCTCGTGGTGGCCCTCTTCGGCCCCTCCGTCACCGTCATCACCTGTGTGATCGCGGTCGCCCAGTGGCCGGAGGTCGCGCGGCTCACCCGCTCGCTCGTCCTCGTTGAGCGGGAGAAACCGTATGTCGCCGCCGCCCGCGTGCTGGGGCTGCGCGGCTGGTCGGTCCTCGGCCGCCATGTGATCCCCAATGTGATCCGCCCGGCCAGCCTGGTCGTCCTGCTGCTGCTCGCCCAGGCCGTTCTGCTGGAGAGCGCGCTGAGCTTCCTGGGGGCGGGCCCGCAGCGGCCGTTCGCGACCTGGGGCCGGATCATCTCCGACGGCCAGGACTACATCACCACCTCCTGGTGGCTGGTCACCCTGCCGGGCCTGGTCATCGCCCTGCTCGTGGTCGGCGTCAACCTGATCGGCGACGGTCTGCGCGACCGTACGCGGACGGTCAGGGCGCCGCGTGGAGCGCGCGTACCGCGCGGGTCGCGCCTGGCGCGCGCCAAGAAGGGAGCCTGAGCCATGGCCGAGACAGAGACCGGAACAGAGACGAAGACCGGGACAGAGACCGGGGCCGGGGCCGCGACCGGCCCGGGGAACGGCGATGTCCCGCTGCTGGACGTCGAGAACCTCCAGGTCGAACTGATCACCGCGCACGGGGTGATCCGCGCCGTCGACGGCGTGAGCTTCACCGTGGGCCGGGGCGAGACCGTCACCCTGATCGGTGAATCCGGCTCGGGGAAGTCGACCACCGCCATGGGCGTGCTGCGGCTGCTGCCCGAAGGTCTCGCGGTGCTGTCCGGCGCCGTACGGATCGGCGGCCGGGACGTCCTCGCCGACCCGGCGGCGGCCCGCGCGGTGCGCGGGCGCACCGTCTCGCTGATCCCGCAGGACCCGATGACGGCGCTCAGCCCCGTCCACACGATCGGCCGCCAGCTCGGCGACGCGCTGCGGCTGCGCCACCCCGCGATGTCCCGCGCGGAGCTCCGGGAGAGGGGGACGGAGCTGCTGGCGCAGGTCCGTATCCCGCAGCCGGAGACCCGCTGGAAGGCGTATCCGCACCAGTTCTCCGGCGGCATGCTCCAGCGCATGCTGATCGCGGTCGCGCTCGCCGGTGAGCCGGAGCTGCTCATCGCTGACGAGCCGACCTCCGCGCTGGACGCCACCGTGCAGGCGGGCGTTCTCGATCTGCTGATGGAGCTACAGGAACAGGAGTCCCTCGGGATGCTGATGATCACGCATGATCTGGGGGTGGCCCGGGTCGTCTCCGACCGTATCCATGTCATGAAGGAGGGCAGATTCGTGGAATCGGGTCCCGCCGCGCGCATCGTGGACGAGCCGGCCCAGCCGTACACCCGCGCCCTGCTCGCCGCCGTGCCACGGCTCGGCACCTGGGACGAGGACGCGCTCACCGGCGCCGCGCCGCAGGGGGCGACGGCATGAGCGCCCCCGCGCCGGCCGCGCAGGAAGCCGGGGAAGCCGGGGCCGCCGTGCCCCTGCTGAGCGTCGAGGACCTGGTCGTCGAGTACCCGACCGCGCGCGGCCCGTTCCGCGCCGTCGACGGGGTGAGCCTCACCCTGGAGCGCGGCGGCGCGCTGGCCGTCGTCGGCGAGTCGGGGTGCGGCAAGTCGACCCTCGCCCGGGCGCTCGTACGGCTGCTGAAGCCCGCGTCGGGCCGGATCGTCCTGGACGGCACGGACATCGCGGCGCTCCCGGAACGCCGGCTGCGCCCGCTGCGACGTCGGGTGCAGATGGTCTTCCAGGACCCGTACGGCTCGCTCGACCCGCATCTGACGGCCGAGCAGATCGTGGCGGAGCCCCTGCGCCTCTCCGGTGTGGGGGACCCGGCGGAGCGCGCGCGGCGCGCGGCCGAGCTGATCGACCGGGTCGGCCTGCCCTCCACCGCGCTGCACCGCAGGCCCCCGGAGTTCTCCGGCGGGCAGCGCCAGCGCATCGGCATCGCCCGCGCGCTGGCCTCCCGGCCCGATCTGCTGGTGTGCGACGAGGCGACCTCCGCCCTCGACGTGTCCGTACAGGCCCAGGTGCTGGAGCTGCTGCGGGAGCTCCAGAGCGAGACGGGCATCGCCTACCTCGTCATCGCCCACCACCTCGGGGTGGTCAGGGAGATCAGCACCGACGTCGTGGTGATGAACGCCGGCCGGGTCGTCGAGCGCGGCCCGACCGCCTCCGTCCTCGCCTCCCCCGCCGAGCCGTACACCCGGGCGCTGCGCCGGGCCGCCCTCGACCCCACCACCGTCCGGGGTGTCAAACCCCGGTACGTCCTCAACCCCGCGCTCCGTACGGAGCCGTCCCGCGCGACGGCGGCCCCCACGGCCGCGTCGCTCACCCCCGCACCGGAAGGCAACCGCTCGTGACCACCGGCATCGACCTGCCGCAGCTCCCCCGCCCCCTGTCGAGGCTCGTGCTCGGCACGATGACCTTCGGCGACACCGTCGACCGCGCGGGCGCCGCCGCCATGCTCGACACCGCGCTGGACGCGGGCATGACCGGCGTCGACACGGCGAACGGCTACGCGGGCGGCGAGAGCGAGCGCATCCTCGCCGAACTGCTGCCGGGGCGCCGTGACCGGATCGTGCTGGCGACCAAGGCCGGCATCCCCCACCCCGACCAGGGCGGGCACGCCCCGCTCTCCGCCGCCGGGATGCGCGCCGCGCTGGAGGGCAGCCTGAAGCGGCTGGGCACCGACCACGTCGACCTGTTCTATCTGCACCAGCCGGACCGGGCCACGCCGATCGCCGAAACCCTCACCGCCGTCGCGGAGTTCGCCGCCGAGGGGAAGATCCTCGCCCTCGGCGTCTCGAACCACTCGGCCTGGCAGATCGCCGAACTCACCCGCACCGCCGACGCCCTGGGAGCGCCGCGCCCCGTCGTCGCCCAGCAGCTCCACAATCTGCTGGCGCGCCGTCTGGAGGAGGAATACGTCGAGTACGCGAAGTACGCGGCCGTCACGGGCCTGCGCACCATGGTCTACAACCCGCTCGGCGGTGGACTGCTGACGGGCCGTCACACCTTCTCCCGTACCCCGGACTCCGGCCGGTTCGGGGACTCCCGGCTGGCCGCGATGTACCGCGAACGCTACTGGGACGAGCGGCTGTTCGCCGCCGTGGAACAGCTCACCGGGATCGCCGCCGAGGCGGGCGTCCCCCTCACCGAACTGGCGCTGCGCTGGCTGCTGGACCGGCCCTCGACCGACGCGCTGCTGCTCGGCGGCTCCCGCACCGAGCATCTGCGGGCCAACATCGCGGCCGCCGGGGCCGGTCCGCTGCCCGCGGACGTGACAGCGGCCTGCGACGAGGTCGGCGCCGCCCTGCGCGGCCCGATGCCCGCGTACCACCGCTGACCGGCCCCCGCACCCCTCCCCCGTACGCCACCCCCCTACGCTCTCAAGGAGCCCTTCCCATGACCCGCGACACGTCCGGTACGCCCGCCGCCTTCGCCACCGCGCTGCGCGCCCGCGAGCAGCTCGTCGGCTACTGGTCCGTCCTCGACTCCCCGGTCTCCACCGAGCGCGTCGCGCGCCTCGGTTACGACTATGTGGCGCTGGACGCGCAGCACGGTCTGATCGAGTACGCGGGCCTGCTCGCCTCGCTCACCGCCATCGACACCAAGGGGTCCACCGCCGTCGGCCTGGTCCGGGTCGACGCCAATGACGCGACACCGATCGGCAAGGCGCTCGACGCGGGCGCGGCCGGTGTCATCGTGCCGCTCATCGACAACGCCGGGGACGCGGCCGACGCGGTGGCCGCCGTACGCTACCCGCCGCTCGGCCGGCGCTCGTACGGCCCGATGCGTTCGGGGCTGCGGATCGGCCCCAACCCGGCCGAGGCGCACGAGCAGACCGTCGTCCTCGCGATGATCGAGACGGCGGAGGGACTGGCCAACGTCGAGGAGATCTGCGCCACCGAAGGGCTCGACGGCGTCTATGTCGGCCCCTCCGACCTGCGGATCGCCATCGGCGGTGCCACCTCGACCGACCCGTCGGTGGCCGACCGGTTCGAGGCCGCGCTGGTCACCGTACGGGAGGCCGCCGCGGCGGCCGGTATCGCCGCGGGCATCCACAACGCGGACGGGGCGAGCGCCGCCAGGCGGCTGGCCGAGGGGTACACCTTCGCGACCGTCGCCAGCGATCTGACCCATCTGGAGCAGATCGCCGGCCGTCATCTCGCCGACGCCCGCCCGTCCGGGGACGCCTGATGGCCGCCGGAACCGAGCAGGCGGCCGGAACCGGGACGTACGACGACGCGGACGGTGTGCTGCGCCCGCACCCCACGGAGCCGGGGCGCGCGGAGGCCCGGCTGTCGGCGCCCGCCGTGCAGAACCACGCCGCGAATCTGACGGTGCTGCCCGGCGGCGACCTCGGCTGCGTCTGGTTCGCCGGTACGCAGGAGGGCGTCGCCGACATCTCCGTCTGGTTCGCCCGGCTCGCCCCGGACGGCGGGGCGTGGTCGGAGCCGGTCCGGCTCTCCGGCGACTCCGGCCGCTCCGAGCAGAACCCGGTCCTCTTCCCCGCGCCCTCGGGCGACCTGTGGCTGCTGCACACCGCGCAGCCCGCGGGCCATCAGGACACCGCCGAGGTACGGCGCCGGGTCAGCCGGGACGGCGGAGCGACCTGGGGCGAGTCCCGGGTGCTGTTCCCTGCCACGGACGAGGGCGGGGTCTTCGTACGCCAGCCGGTCACCGTACTGGCGTCGGGGCGCTGGCTGCTGCCGGTGTTCCGGTGTCCGACCACGCCGGGCGAGCGCTGGTCGGGCGGCCGGGACACCAGCTCCGTGATGGTCAGTGACGACGGCGGAGAAAGCTGGACGGAGCGGCCGGTGCCGGCCTCCACGGGGCTGGTGCACATGAACGTCCAGCCGGGGCCCGACGGTTCGCTGGTCGCGCTGTTCCGCAGCCGCCGGGCGGACGCCGTCCACCGCTCCGTGTCGTGGGACGACGGGCACACCTGGAGCGCGCCGGAACCGCTGGACGTGCCCAACAACAACTCGTCGATCCAGTTCGTGCCGCTGGGCGACGGCCGGCTCGCGCTGGTCCACAACCACAGCAGCGCGGCCGACGCGACCGAGCGCCGGGAGTCGCTCTACGACGAGATCGACGACGAGGGAGTGAGCGAGAGTGCGGGCGCGGGCGGCGGCCAGGGGGCTCCGGCCGGCGCCCCCGCTGCCGACGCGGCCTTCTGGGGCGCTCCCCGCGCCCCGCTGACCCTCGCCGTGTCGTCGGACGGCGGGCTGACCTGGCCGGTCCGGCACGATCTGGCGACCGGTGACGGGTACTGCCTGACCAACAACTCCCGGGACGGGCTCAACCGCGAACTGTCCTATCCGTCGGTCGCCCGCTCCGGGGACGGGACGCTGCACGTCGCGTTCACCCGTCACCGCCGCTCGATCCAGTACGTCAGGCTCGCGCCGGAGTGGACCGACGCGCACCTGTCCGCGTAACGGCCGCGCGCCGGGACCGCCGCGCCGTACGGGAGGTCATCCGTACGGCGCGGGCCAGACGCGGCGCTTGGGGAGGGGCCGGGCGTAACCGCCCGCGCGGCTCGTGGTGAGTCCCAGCGCGACCAGGGACTCGGCGAGCCGGACGGCCGCCGCGACGCCGTCCACGACGGGCATGCCGAGGCGCCGCGCCACCTCGCCCACCGTACGGTCGAGCCCGGTCATGCCCGCGCAGCCGAGGACCAGTACCTCGGCGCCCGCGTCCCTGGCCCGTTCCGCGGCGGTCAGGAACGCCTCGGCGGTGCGCCCCTCGTCGGCCAAGTCGAGAACGCCCAGGCCGGTGCCGACGACGGCGGCGCAGTGCGCGCCGACGCCCGCCGTGTGGAGGCTGTCCTCGATCTGACCGCGGGTGCGGTCCAGGGTGGTGACGACGCCGTACCGCCGCCCCAGGAGGCAGGCGAGGTGGGCGGCGGCCTCGGTGATGTCCACGACGGGCACGTCGACGAGTTCCCGGGCGCCCTCGCGTCCGTGCTCACCGAATCCGGCCATGACGACCGCGTCGTACGGCTCCTCGTGGCGGCGCAGGGCGTCCAGGACGGCGGCGGCGGAGAGATGGCTGTCGAGCCAGCCCTCCGCGGACTCGGGTCCCCAGTCGGGGGTGAGCCCGGTGACGGTGGTGCCCGGGGCCGCCGCGCCCCGAGCGCCCCGGACGATCTCCTCGGTCATCGCCTCGGTGGTGTTGCAGTTGGTGACGAGGATCCGCACGCCGTCAGAGCTCCACCGGTCGCGGTCCCGGCTCCTCCGGGGACGGCTCCGCCAAGGGCGGTTCCGCCGGGGGCGTGGCGGCGCGTTCCGCGCGGCAGAGCACCGAGTAGAGGAGGCCGGAGGTGACGGTTCCGATGAACCAGGAGTACGGGGCGACGTCGGCGAAGTACGGGACGAGCGCGCAGACGGCGGCGACGGCGGCCGTCGGCAGGAACGCCTGGAGCGCCTTGGGGTTGAACCCCTTGCGGTAGTAGTAGCGGGAGCCCTCCCGCGCGTCGAAGAGCTGGTCCACGTCGACGCGTCCGCGCTTCACCCAGTAGTAGTCGACCATGATCACGCCGAACAGGGGGCCGAGGAAGGCGCCGAGGCCGCCGAGGAAGTAGTTGACGACCGCGGGGTTGGAGTAGAGGTTCCAGGGGGTGACGAGCAGCGCGGCGACGGTGCTGATCATCCCGCCGACCTTGAAGCTGATTTTCTGCGGCCAGACGTTGGCCAGGTCGTACGCGGGGGAGACGAAGTTGGCGACGATGTTGACGCCCATCGTGGCGATGGCGAAGGTGAGCGCCCCGAGCGCCAGGACCCAGGTGTTGCCCGCCTTGGCGACGAGCAGCGCCGGGTCGGTGATCGCCTCGCCGAAGACCTCGATGGAGCCGGCCGTGACGATGACGGAGACGATGATGAACGCCGTCGAGTTGATGGGCAGGCCCCAGAAGTTGCCGCGCCTGACGGTCCGGTAGTCGGGTGCGAAGCGCGAGAAGTCGCAGAAGTTGAGCATGAGCGTGCCGTAGATCGACAGGATCAGGCCGATCGCGCCGAACCACTGGGCGAACTGCTTGCCGGTGGAGACGGGGTGCGGGGTGGAGGTGAGCGAGATCGTCCAGCCCGCCTTGGCGAGGATCCACACGGCGAGCACGATCATCACGAGCCAGATCGCCGGGCCGCAGAAGTCCTGGAACTTGCGGACCGACTCCATGCCGCGGTTGATGATCAGCGCCTGGGCGGCCCAGAGGATCAGGAACGAGGTCCAGCCGAGCGCGTCGAGCCCGAGGAAGGAGTGGCGCGTCCAGGAGACGAGATCGGGCAGGGCCGCGAGCAGCATCACATTGACGGCGACGGAGGCCAGATAGGTCTGTATCCCGTACCACATGATGGCGATGACGGCCCGGATCAGGGCCGGGATGTTGGCCCCCCAGACCCCGAAGCTGATCCGGCTGACCACGGGGAAGGGGACGCCGTGCCGCTGGCCGACGCGGCCCATCATGTTCATCCCGAAGTAGATCAGGACGAAGCCGACGAGCAGGGAGGTGAAGATCTGCCAGACGTTCAGGCCGAGCACGAGCAGCCCGGCGGCGAAGGTGTAGTTGCCCAGGTTGTGGACGTCCGACATCCACAGCGCGAAGAGGTCGAAGACCTTCCACTTGCGGTGGGTGGCGGGGGCCAGGTCTTCGTTGGTGAGGCGCGGGTCGGGGACGAACGCGGGGGCCGCGACGGGTTCTGCGCGGTCTGCGAGGGACATGGGGCCTCCCGGCGAGGACAGGGGACGGCGACGTTTGGTATACCAAACAGTGCTCGCTATGGTCTTCCCCGGATCACCGCATGGCATGTCCCTGTCGTTACAGCTCGGTAAATCACCTCCCGGATCGGGGATCATGGCAGGTATGACCACCGCCGAACCGCTGGGGGCCGTCCGCGAGCGCGTACTCGCCGAACTGCGGCAGGACATCATCGCCGGGCGGCTGCGCCCCGGCGACCGCCTCGTCGAACGCGAACTCGCCGAACGCTTCACGGTCTCCCGCGTCCCGGTGCGGGAGGCCATCCGCGCGCTGGTCGCCGAGGGCTTCGTACTCTTCGAGACCCCGCGCCGCACGGTGGTGCGCCACCTCACCCGGACCGACGTGGCGGAACTGTTCGAACTGCGGGAGGCGCTGGAGGTGTACGCCGCCGGCCTCGCCGCCGAGCGCGCGGGCCGCGACTCCCTCGCCGAGCTGGAGGAACTGCTCGACGCCGCGGCGACCGCCGTCCGGACCTCCGATCCCGAACGGATCACCGACATCAACACCCTTTTCCACGACCGGATCCTGGCCATGGCGGGCAACAGCCTGCTCATCTCGGTGATGCGGCCGGTCGAAGGGCGGCTGCGCTGGCTCACCCGGCAGAACGACCGGTGGCCGGGGCTCCTCGCCGAACACCGCGAGCTGTACGGGGCGATCGCCTCCGGTGATCCCGAGCGGGCGCGCGCGAGCGCCCTCGCCCATGTCCGGGCCAACCACCGCTCCACCGTACGGCGGCTGTTCGGCCCGGAGGCCGCGACAGGGGAGCGCCCCGAGGCGGGGTAGCGGCCCGAGCGGTACGGCTAGTGCCGCGACCGGCAATGTTTGCCCCGAAGGAGCGTCGTCCGGTGCGTGCGATCGCAAGGCGGCCGGAAGCCCTCGTAGCGGAGCTACCAGGGCTTTTGGCCAACGCCGCGAGCGTGCGTGCGGGGCGGCGCGACGGGGCAAGGCTTGCCGGGAGGGGCACTAGCCGCGGGCGCCCGGCATCCGTACGACCGCCGTTCCGCCGTCCAGGTCCACCGTGGTGCGGTGCGGCGGGGCGCCGTCCTCCTCGTCGTCGCGCAGCAGCAGCGCCGACTGCCGCTCCTTCAGCTCGCTCTGCTTGCCCGGCGAGAAGCTCGCGTGAAGCTGCTCGAAGCCGGTGGCCGATATCTGCCCCTGCCGGGCTCCGTTGCGCCAGGGCAGCATCCCCGCCCGGCCGGCGCGCAGCAGAAGCTGGTCCACGAAGGCCACCACCGTCAGCACGATGACCAGTCCGGGCAGCGTCATGAACACCACGGTCTCCATCGCCCCAGTATGGGCGGGGGCACGGAGCGGCGGGAAGGCCCGGCGGCTTCCCGCCGCCGACGAGCGCGGTCCGGTGCGGAACCGTCCTGCCCCGTCCGGACGTTCACGGAGCGACGTCACACCGGACCGCCCGGGTCCCGGTGGGCGCTCGACCGGACAGGCGGTGCCGATGAGCGAGTTGACGGCCGGCGGGAATCTGGCCCTGCCGGACACGGAGCTGTCGATCCGGGTGCCGGGCCCCTTCGACCTCTCCGTCCTCGTCACCGGCGACAGCGGAAAGGTCGGCGGCGACGGCGACTTCGTCTTCTACAACCAGCCCTCCGCGCCCGGCGTCCGGTTGCTGCCCGGCGGCGGGATCAGCGTGGATCCGCGCAGGCTGCGGGCGGGCGCGAGCCGCCTCACGGTGGTCGTGAGCGCCGCCGATCCGGCCACCCCGCTCGGTGCGCTGCCGCCCCCGGCGATGACCGTCACCGGACCGGGCCCCGGCGTCCTCACCCGGTTCACACCGGCGCGCCCGACACACGAGACGGTGCTGCTCCTGGCGGAGGTGTACCGGCGCGGCACCGGGTGGAAGCTGCGCGCGCTCGGACAGGGGTACGCGGACGGGCTGGCCGGGATCGCCCGCGACTTCGGCGTCGATGTCGCGGAGGAGCCGGCCGGGCCGGGCGCCCCCGCCGGGACCGCGCCGTCCGCGCCGCCCCTGACCGGTACGGCGGCCGAGTTCGACGCGATCGTCCGCGGCCGGCGCCGGGCGGCGGGGCTGCCCCCGCTCGCCCTGGACGGCCGGCTCACGGCCGCGGCGGCGGCCCACGCGGCGGCGATGGCGCGCGGGCGGCGACTCGCCGCGGAAGGGCCCGACGGGCTCTCGCTCCACCAGCGCGTCACCACGGCCGGCTACCGCTGTCTGCGCCTCGAACAGCATCTCGTCTCCGGGCCGCGCAGCGCCGCCGAGTTCGTGGAGTACTGCCTGACCGACCCGGCCAGGCGCGCGCCGCTCCACGACCCGGACCTCACCGACGCGGGCATCGGCAGCGCCATGGACCCGGGTTCCGGTGAGACGTACTGGACGGCGCTGTGGGCGCGCCCCTTCACCGTACGGGGCCTGGCGGCGGTCGCCGCCGAGGTTCTCTCCCTGACCAACGCCGAACGCGCGGCGGCCGGGCTGGCGCCGCTGGCCGACGACCCGCTTCTGACGACGGCGGCGCAGGCGTTCAGCACCGACATGGCGGACCGCGCGTTCTACTCCCACACCTCCCCGGAGGGCCTCCAGCCCTGGGACCGCGCCGCCGCCGCGGGGGCCCGGCACCGCGGCATCGGGGAGAACATCGCCTGCGGCCAGCGGAGCCCGCGCGAGGTCGTCCAGGGCTGGATGGACAGCCCGGGCCACCGCGCGAACATCCTCAAGCCGGGCTTCACCCACCTCGGCGTCGGCTTCGCGGACGGCGGCCCGGCCGGTACGTACTGGACGCAGCTCTTCGGCCAGGCCGGCTAGGGCGTTGCCCTAGTGCCCTTCGGCGCTGACCGCGCTCACCATGAAGGTGTCCCCGCAGACCACGGGGGCGGAGGTGGCCAGGGTCATCGCGTCCTTGGAGCCCGGCGGATAGATCTGGAGCAGGCTGGGCCGGGGCCAGCAGCTCGATCCCTTGATGCCCTTGTTCAGGGTGTGCAGCGTGATGTGCGCGGCGGCACCGGACGCCAGGGTCACGGCGGGGAGCTGTCCGCCCTCACGGGTGGCCGGTTCGCCGATGGGGGCGCCGTCGCCCGCGAGGAGCGACACACCGGGGAAGCCCCGCAGGGTGCAGGAGCCCGGCCCCTTGTTGATGAGCCGCAGGTCGTAGTAGATCTGGCCCGCGCCGGGGTTCGGGGCGCTCAGGCTCAGGCCGAGGCGGGCCGCCGTGCACCGCGACGACGTGGCCTGGGCCTGTCCCGATGTCGGTGGCGCCGACGAGGCCGGTGTGGACGCAGAGGCCGAGGACGGGGCGGGTGGTGCGCTCGACGCGCCCGCCGTACCGCTCCCCGCTGTGGCGTCCCCCGCCGTACCGCCGCCGCCCGTGGGCGTGGTGGCCGAGGCCGCGGGCGGGGTGGAGGCCGCGGAGCCGCCGGACGCTCCCCCGCCGCTGTCGCAGGCGGCCGTCGCGACGGCCAGCAGCGTCGCGCTCGCCGCCATGGCGGCTATGCGCCATCCCCCGTGGTGTCCCCCGGCCCGCGCCGCGCCCCGGCGCCGGGGGAGCCGGGGTGTCGCCCCGGAGGTCTGGGAGTGATCGGACATGTGCTCCACCTGTCCCTTCGCATCGTGGGTATACCCGCCACAAACGCACCCATCGCACATATACCCGGAAGTCCGGGGAAATACGGCGCGGTCCCGCCCCGAGGACCGCGGGACGCCCGCCCGCACGTGTGCCCGGTCAGGGCGGGCACAACCGCGGCGGGGGTGTGAGACTCAAGGGAGGAGGTGGTCGCTGATGGTGGGCGAACCCCCCGCGGACGGCCCCGCGGCGACGTCAGGGCCGGCATCCCCCGCCGGGCCGGGACCCGGCGAGCGGCTGATCGAGGAACTCCTCGCGCGGGCCCACACCGCCGCCCCGATGGAGCTGCCCGCCCTGGTGAACCGGTGCGCGACCGCGATCGGCCTGGAGTGGATCGTCATCTATCTCGTCGACATCCAGCAGCGCCACCTCGTACCGCTCACCGACGGGCCGCCCTCCATCGAGGTGGACACCTCCGTCGCTGGCTCCGCCTACCGCTGGCTCGATCTGCGCGTCGAGGAGCGCCGGGAGGGCGGGCTCATGGCCTGGCTGCCGCTGGTCGACGGGGCGGAGCGCCTCGGCATCCTCGGTATCCGTACGGACGCCCTCGACACCGCCCGGCTGCGGCGCTGCCGCATGCTCGCCTCCGTACTCGCCATGGCGATCACCTCGAAGCGCGCGTACAGCGACAGCTACGCGCGCCACGCCAGGACCGAGGCCATGGACCTGCCCGCGGAGATGCTGCGCGGCCTGCTGCCCCCGCGCACCATCGGCTGCGACCGCGCCGTCTCGACGGCGGTGCTGGAGCCCGCGTACCACATCGGGGGTGACGCCTTCGATCACGCGCTGACCCCGTCCACGCTGCATGCCGCGATCTTCGACGCCATGGGCCACAATCTGGCCTCCGGGCTGACCACCACCGTGGCGATGGCGGGCTGCCGCAACGCCCGCCGCGCCGGCGCCGAGCTGACGGAGCTCGTCGACACCATCGACCAGGCGCTCGGGCGGTGGCTGCCCGACCAGTACTGCACCGGGATCGTCACCCAGCTCGACCTGGCCGACGGCGTCTTCCGCTGGTGCAACTGCGGACATCCCCCGCCCCTGCTCATCCGGGGCCGCCGCGTCCTGGACCGGGCGCTGGAGCGGCCCGCGCAACCGCCGATGGGGCTGCCCTCCCAGTTGGCCACGACCGCCCGCACGTCGTACGAGACCGTGCTCGAACCGGGCGACCGGGTCCTGCTCTACACGGACGGGGTGACGGAGTCCCGGGTCGAGGGCGGCGCCCAGCTCGGGCTGGGACGGTTCACCGACTCCATCATCCGCGGCGCGGACGCCGGGGAGCTGGCTCCGGAGGCGCTGCGCCGGATCATCCACACGATCCTGGACCGCCAGGGCAACCAGCTCCGCGACGACGCCACGCTGCTCCTCATCGAGTGGCGGCCGCCCCGTCCGTGACGACGCCCCGGCCGTGCCGGGTGCGCGGCGGTACGAACAGCAGCCCGAGCGTGATCCAGACATAGGCGTTGGCGCCGAGGAAGGCGTCGGGGCCGGTCGAGTCCCACCGCCACAGCCAGACCACGCTGCTGCACAGCACCACGTACAGGGCGACGCACACGCCCGGCCTGACCCGGCGCCCGCCGTCCGCTCCCGCCGACGCCGCGTCCGCCAGGACGATCAGCGCCGGGATCAGCCAGACGAGATGGTGCACCCAGGTCACCGGGGAGACCAGACAGGCGGCGAGGCCGGTGAGGGCGAATCCGGCGCGGTCGTCGCCGGCGCGTACGGCCGCGCGGGCGCGGTACGCCCAGACGGCGAGGACCACGAGGACGCACGCCGCCCAGAGCGCACGGCTCGGATGATCGGGCTGGAGGCGGGCCAGGACGCCTTGGAGCGACTGGTTGGAGACATAGCCGAGCGCTCCGACACGGTCCGTGTGCCACAGGGCGTCGGTCCAGAAGGCCCGGGACGCGGCCGGGTCCACGAGTGCGGCGAGGAGGGTGGCGCCGCCCGCCGTGGCGGTCGCGATCGCGGCCTGGCGCCGGCGGCCGGTGATCAGCAGGTAGACGACGAAGAGTCCGGGCGTGAGCTTGACGGCGGTCGCCAGGCCGATGCCGATACCGGCGTACCTGCCGCGCCCGGTGGCGAGGAGCCGCGCGTCGGCGAGGACGAGCGCCACGAGGACGAGGTTGACCTGGCCGAAGCTGAAGGTGTCGCGGACCGGTTCGAGGAGCGCGAAGAGACAGCCGACGACGGTGAGCGTGAACCACTCGTGACCGGCCGCCTCCTTGCCCTCCTCGCCTGCGGCACGGGTACGGGCGGCGAGCGCGCGCCGGACGACCGGGGCGGCCAGCCAGTGCAGCAGCAGCGCCGAGGCCACGGCGCTCAGCGCGATACTGGTCGCGACCGCCACGGGCCAGGAGACCAGGGCCATGGGCGCCATCGCGACCGCGGCGAAGGGCGGGTAGGTGAAGCCGTACTGGGTGCCGGGTTTGAGGTAGTCGTAGATCCGGCCGCCGTGGACCCAGTCGTCGACCGTGCCGTAGTAGACCGCCACGTCGAAGAAGTCCCGGTGCAGCGGGACGGTCGCGAGGAAGACGGCGGTGGCCACGACCAGGCAGCCCGCGGTGAGCACCCGGCGGGCGGGGCTCGCCACGGCCCGGCGCGGCGCGCTCGCGGTCATGACGCGGTCCGGGCGCGGGCGGGCAGTGTCGCCGGGTCCGACATCTCGAACATCCACCACAGGGCGAGCAGTCCGAGCGCCCCGCCGCCCACGGCGAGCGTCACCTGCAGCGCGTCCGGCGGGGAGCCGCTGGGCAGCAGGGCCAGGGCCAGGACGCCGCTGCCGGCCGCCGTCCAGCGGCGGATCCGGCCGTCGGGCGCGGCGGCGGCGATCAGGAACAGGCCCCACAGCGCGTACCAGGGGCGGAACGCGGGCCCGAGCGCGAAGACCGCGAGCAGGCTCAGCGCCAGCGCGTACACCGGTCCTGGGCGTGCCCGGCGCAGCCACAGCGCCGCGACGGCCACGGCGGTGGCCGCCAGTCCGCACCAGCGCCACGCCGGTACGGCCAGCTCGCCGAGGCCGGTGCCCGCCGCGTCCAGCAGCGCGCCGCTGAGCCGGCCGAGCGCGCTGGTGAGGGACCAGTTGTCCGGCGACACGGGGGTGGCGAGGGTGGCGAGCCAGCCGTACCCCGTGCCGGTCACGGCCGTCACCAGGACGGTGGTGGCCAGGGCTGCGGCGCAGGTCAGCGCCGCAGCCCTGACGACCCGGAGCCGACCGGTCAGTTGGGCGGACCACAGGGCGGCGACCGCGAGCAGTCCGAGCGCGGCGGGCGCCTTGACCAGCGCGGCGAGGGTGACGAGGAGGGCGGCGCACAGGGGCCGGGCGCCGACGGCCCACGGAGGCGCGGCCCGTGGGACGGGCCCGAGCGCCACGACCAGTCCGGCTCCGAGCAGCCCGAGCATCAGGGCGTCGTTGTGGGCTCCCGCGACCAGGTGCAGCAGGACGAGCGGGTTGAGCGCGCCGAGCCAGAGCGCGGCGGTCCTCGGGACGCCGCAGCGGTCGGCGAGCGGCGGCAGGCAGAGGGCCATCAGTCCGACGCCGAGCAGGGCGACGAGGCGCATGCCGAGGACGGCGGCGGAGACGTCGGTGGGGGCGAGTGGGGCCGGGAGGAGATCGGCGGCCCCGGCGGAGACGGCCAGGAAGACCGGGCCGTACGGCGCCGGGGTGTGCAGCCATACGGGCGCGACCTCGGCGGCGAGCGGTCCGCCCAGCAGCGCGGGCCCGTGGGTGTAGACGTCGATCCGCGCGTCGACCATGGCCCCCTGCGCGAGATAGCTGTAGACGTCGCGGCTGAACAGCGGCGGTCCGAGCAGCAGCGGCGTCGCCCAGACGGCGAGGGTGGTGAGCAGTTCACGGGGTGCGGGCGGGCGCGGGGAGCGTACCGCGCGGCCCAGCCACCACCAGGCCGCGACCAGCAGGACGAGGCCGAAGTAGGCGCACAGCAGGCCCAGGGCGCCCCGGCCCGAGGTGGCCGGCGGCATGTCCCGGAAGGGCAGGGCGCCCGCGGTCAGTCCGCCGGCGGTCAGCGCGACGGTTCCCACGAGCCCCACGATCCGGCACCGGTCCGGGTTCACATCGGCGTTCAGGGCGAGCATCTGTGGAGGCTCGCAGGAGGGGGTGGCCGACAGGCGACGCCGCCGCCACGTCCCGGTGGCAGCCGTCTGGCCACCGCCTGAAGCCGCGCGCCCGGACCGGCCGCCGCGCCGGGTCCGGGCGCGCCGGCCGTGGTCGGTCGCGCGCCGGACGTGGTCAGTCGCGCGGCGGGAGCGTCCCGTCCCGCGTGAGCTTCGCGTACCAGTGCGCGCTGGACTTGGGGGTGCGGCGCTGGGTCGCGTAGTCCACGTACACCGCGCCGAAGCGCTTGCTGTAGCCGTATCCCCACTCGAAGTTGTCGAGCAGCGACCAGAGGAAGTAGCCGCGGACGTCCGCCCCCGCCTCGATCGCCCGGTGGACGGCCGTGAGGTGGTCGTGGAGGTAGGCGATCCGCTCCGGGTCGCGGACCTCGCCCTCGGGTCCCGCGTAGTCGTCGAAGGCCGAGCCGTTCTCGGTGATCATCAGGGGCAGTCCGGGGTGATCGTCCCGTACCCGCAGGAGCAGTTCGTACAGCCCGCTCGGGTCGATCGTCCAGCCCATGGCCGTCCGGTCGCCGGGGGTCTGGTGGAAGGCGACGTGGTCGGCGCCCGGCCAGGGGCTGTGGTCGCTCGCGCCGTGCCCGTCGGCGCCGTGGACGGGTGGTCCGTCGTGGTGGGAGACGAGCGTGGGCGAGTAGTAGTTGACGCCGAGGAAGTCGAGCGGCTGGTGGATCCGTGCCGTGTCGCCGTCCCTGACGAAGGACCAGTCGGTGACGGACGAGGTGTCCTCGACGAGATCGGCGGGGTAGGCGCCGTTCAGCATGGGGCCGGTGAAGATCCGGTTGGCGGTGCCGTCGATCCGGCGGGCGGCGTCGCGGTCGGCGGCGCTCCCGGTGAGCGGCCGTACGTGGTGGAGGTTGAGCGTGACCGACACCTGGGCGCCGGCCGACAGCCGTTCCCGCAGCGCCTCGACGGCGAGCCCGTGGCCGAGGTTGAGGTGGTGCGCGGCGCGCAGCGCGTCGGCGGGGTCGGTACGGCCGGGGGCGTGGACGCCGGAGCCGTAGCCGAGGAACGCGCTGCACCAGGGCTCGTTGAGGGTGGTCCAGGTCTTCACCCGGTCGCCCAGGGCGTCGGCGACGAGGCCCGCGTACTCGGCGAAGCGGAACGCGGTGTCCCGCTCCGGCCAGCCGCCCGCGTCCTCCAGGTGCTGGGGCAGGTCCCAGTGGTAGAGCGTGACGACGGGTTCGATGCCCTTGGCGAGCAGCGCGTCGGTGAGCCGCCGGTAGAAGTCGAGCCCCTTCTGCGAGGCGGGCCCGCTGCCTGTGGGCCGCACGCGCGGCCAGGAGACGGAGAAGCGGTACGCGGAGACCCCGAGGGCGGACATGATCTCGATGTCCTCGGGCCAGCGGTGGTAGTGGTCGGTGGCGATGTCCCCGGTGTCGCCGTTGCGTACCCTGCCCGGCGTGTGGGAGTAGACGTCCCAGATGGAGGGGGTACGGCCGTCCTCCTGGACGGCTCCTTCGATCTGGTACGCGGCGGTCGCGGTGCCCCAGAGGAAGTCGGGCGGGAAGCTCAGGGGCGCCGCAGGGTCCAGGGCTCGCCCGGTGAGAGGTGCTGAGGTGGCCACAAGGGTCCTTCCGCAGAGATCGAACGGTGTGGTGCGTCGGGTGGATGGAGGGGTGTCAGCCCTTGACGGCGCCCTGCATGATGCCGCCGACGATCTGCCGCCCGAAGACGAGGAACATCGCCAGCAGCGGCAGGGTCCCGAGCAGCGCGCCGGCCATGATCACCGACTGGTCGCGGACATAGCCCGCGCTGAGCTGGGTGAGGGCGACCGGCACGGTCGGGTTGGTCATGTCCAGCGCGATGAAGGGCCAGAAGAAGTCGTTCCAGGCGTGCACGAAAGTGATCATGAAGAGGACGGCCATCGGGGGCCGGGCGATCGGCAGGACGATGGACCAGAAGATCCGCAGCGAGTGGGCCCCGTCGAGGCGTCCCGCCTCGATGAGTTCGTCGGGCAGGGCCTCCTTCAGGTACTGCCGCATGAAGAACACCCCGACGGCGCTCACCAGCGTCGGGAAGATGACGGACGGGAGCTGCTGCCCCCAGCCGAGGTCGGCCATCATCATGAACAGCGGTACGACACCGAGCTGCGGCGGCACCATCATCGTGCCGATGACCAGCATCAGCAGGATGTTGCGGCCCTTGAAGCGGAGCTTGGCGAAGGCGAAGCCGGCCAGGGTGGCGAAGAAGACGGTCGAGAGGGCGATCACTCCGGCGACGATCAGGCTGTTGACCATCGCCCGGCCCATCGCCGCGTCCGTCCACGCCGTCCCGAGGTTCTTGAACAGGTTCGGTCCCGGCAGGAACGGCGGCGGGGTCTGGGAGATCCGGGTGTTGTCCGTCGACGCGGCCACCATCGTCCAGTACAGCGGGAAGAGGGAGACCAGCGCGGCGAAGCCGAGCAGGGTGTACGCGAGGGGGCCCGCGTGGTGCTGGCGCCCGGCACCCGGCCGCAGGATCCGGCCGAACCGGCGCCGGGCGGGGGCCGGTGGAGGGTCGGTCCGGTCGCGTACGCCCGCCCGGACCTGTGCGATGTCGGTGGTCATGGGGGTGCTGCTCCCTGGTCAGGACTTGCGGGACGAGACGCGGGCGATGGCGCGCTGGAGGACGAAGACGAGGATGAGGATGAGGAACATGGCCCAGGCGATCGCCGAGGCCCGCCCCATCTGGTAGTTCTTCCAGCCCTCTTCGTAGAGCAGCAGGCCCAGCGTCTGGTACTGGTTGTCGGCGCCGCCGCTGATGCCGTTGGGCCCCTGTCCGAAGATCAGCGGTTCGCCGAAGAGCTGGGTCGCGCCGATCGTGGAGAGCACGATGGTGAAGATGATCGTCGCGCTGATGCCCGGGACGGTGACGGTACGGAACTGCTGCCAGCGGGACGCGCCGTCGATGGCGGCGGCCTCGTACAGGTCCTTCGGTATGGCCTGCATGGAGGCGAGGTAGAGCAGGGCGTTGTAGCCGGTCCAGCGCCAGATCACGATGGTGGAGATGGCGAACTGGGCGGGCCACTTCTGGCTCTCCCAGTCGATGTTGTCGATGCCGAACAGCCCGAGAGCCCAGTTGATCATGCCGAAGTCGCGCTCGAAGAGCATGGTGAAGACGAGCGCGGCGGCGCCGATGGAGGTCGCGTACGGGGTGAGGACGGCGACCCGGAAGAACACCGAGCCGCGGAGCCGGTAGTTGAGCAGATGCGCGAGCCCGAGGGCCATCAGCAACTGCGGGACGGTGGAGATGACCCCGATGGTGAAGGTGTTGGTCAGCGCGTTCCAGAAGCGCTCGTCCTCGAACAGCTCCGTGAAGTTGGCGAGCCCGCGCCACTCCATGGTGTCCATCGTGGAGAGCTCGACGCGGTGCAGCGATATCCAGAAGGTGTAGAGCAGCGGGTAGAGCCCGAAGGCGGCGAAGATCAGGAAGAACGGGGCGATGAAGCCGTACGGCACCGCCCCGAGGTCCAGGCGGTGCAGAAGGTTGCGCCGCGACTGCCGGGGCGCCCCGCCGCCGGCGCCGCCCTTCGCGGGGGGACCGGCTGACGCGGGGTACGGCTGCCCGCCGGTGGGGGCTGCCGGGGTGGAGGTGGCCACGCGGGCTTCCTTCCGTGGAGTGATCGGTGGGGCGGGCCCGGCCCGGCGGCGGTGGTACGCGCACACCGGCCGCCGGGGCGGGCCTGGGGGTCAGAGCGGGACGGCCGGGGTCACCTCAGGCCGGGAACGGCACAGCGGGCGTGGCCGGGCCGACGTCAGCGCGCCAGCTTCTCGATGCGCTCGTCCGTGGTCTTCCACGCCTCGTCCGGCTTCTTGCCCTGCTCCACGAGCTGGATCCCCGCCGAGAAGGTGTCCTTGATGCTGCCGTCCTTGCGTCCCAGGATCTGCTCGTCCGGGATCTCCTTGGCCGCGGCGCCGAAGATCTGGCCGATCGGCGCGTCACTGAAGTAGGCGGAGGTGCCCGAGGAGACCGCGGGCATGTCGATCGCCG
Source organism: Streptomyces sp. NPDC087310 (assembly GCF_044744405.1). Classification (NCBI taxonomy): domain Bacteria; kingdom Bacillati; phylum Actinomycetota; class Actinomycetes; order Kitasatosporales; family Streptomycetaceae; genus Streptomyces; species Streptomyces sp. NPDC087310. The sequence continues at coordinate 229,780 of NZ_JBIUYF010000001.1, forward strand.
TCTTCGAGGACGGGAAGTTGCCGAGCTTCTCGAAGATGTACGCCTGCTGCTCCGGCGCGGTCAGCCACGCGACGAGCTTCTCCGCCTCCTTCTTGACCGGGCTCTTCTCCATCACGCCGAGGAACGCGCCGCCCCAGTTGGCGCCCTTCGGGGCCTTGGCCACGTCCCACTTGCCCTTGTTCGCCGGGCCGGCCTTCTCGCTGATGTGGGCGAGCATCCAGGCCGGGCAGACGGTGGTGGCGAAGGTGCTGTTGGACAGGCCCGGGTCCCAGCCGGGCTGGAACTGGCGGAGCTTCGCGGTCAGTCCGGACTCGGCGGCGTCCGTCGCGAGGGCCCACGCGTCCTTGACGACCGGGTTGTCCTGGTAGACGAGCTTGCCGTCCTTGTCGTAGAACTGCTTCTCACCGCCGTAGATCATCGCGTTGAACAGCCCGCTGGAGGTGTCCATGTACGAGACCTTGTCGTCCTTGGACTTCGCCTTGAAGGTCCGCCCCGTCTCGACGTACTTGGACCAGTCCCCCGCCCACAGCTTCGCCACCTCCTCGCGGTCGGTGGGCAGTCCGGCCTGTTCGAAGAGGTCCTTGCGGTAACAGACCGCCATCGGGCCGATGTCCGTGCCGAGGCCGAGCAGCTTGCCGTCGGCGGTGGTGACCTGGCTCGACTTCCACGGCAGGAAGTGGTCGAGGTTCGCCGTCTTGGAGAGGTCGGTGAACTTGTCGGCCTGGGTGTCCACCAGTTCCTTGGCGCGGCCGATCTCTATGCCCTGGATGTCCTTGAGGCCGCTGCCCGCGGCGAGGTGGGTCTGGAGCGCGGTGTAGTAGGTCTGCTCGTCACCGGTCACATCCGCCTCGATCAGGATGTCCGGGTTCTCCTTCATGTAGCGGTCGAGGAGATCGGTCTCCTTGTACCCCATGACCCCGAACAGGCCCAGGCTGATGACGGTCTTGCCGTCCTTCGTACGCGCCTTGTCCGTCTCCGAGCCGCCTCCGCAGCCGGCGACGAGGACGAGGGACACCGCAACCGAGGTAACGGATGCGAGGGTGGAACCGAAGCGTCTGCGGGCAGTGCCCATGTGGATTCCTCCTGGCAGCGGCGCACAGGCGGGCGCTGCTGCGGCTCACGGTCGACTGGATGGGAGGCCCGCTCCACGACGAGAATGGGAGCGCTCCCAGCGGGTTGTGGAAGACTCTCGGTGAACACGGTCCCGTGTCAAGAGTCGAAGTCGGTTCCGTTGCGCGAATGTGTCCGAACTCCGGCCGTCCGCGACCGGATCCCCCGGAGGCCAGCACAATCTCCTGGTGAGCGCCCCGGCGCCGACCAGGGGCGAGAGTCAGGAGACGTGATGAGCAGCCGTAAACCACCAGGCCGGAGGCCAACTCTTGAAGCCGTGGCCCAGCTCGCGGGCGTGGGCCGCGGTACGGTCTCGCGGGTCGTGAACGGCGCGCCGAGCGTGAGCGCGAAGGCCAGGGCGGCCGTCGAGGCGGCGATCGCGGAGCTCGACTACGTACCGAACCCCGCCGCGCGCTCGCTGGTCACCAGCAGGACCGACAGCATCGCGCTGGTGATCCCCGAGTCGGAGAGCCGGCTGGCCTCGGAGCCGTACTTCTCCGCCGTCATCCGCGGGGTGAGTACGGAACTCGCCGACACGGAGATGCAGTTGCTGCTGATCCTGGTGCGCGACCGGCGCGAGCGGGACCGGCTGACCCGGTTCGTGGAGGCGCGCCGGGTGGACGGTGTGCTGCTGGTCTCGGTCCACCAGGACGACGCGCTGCCGGAGTTCCTGGAGAAGCTGCAGATACCGACCGTGCTGGCGGGGCGGCGCTCCCCCGCCGAGCCGCTGAGCCATGTCCGCTCCGACAACGCGGGCGGGGCGGCCCAGGCGGTGCGCCATCTGCTCGGCCGGGGGCGTACGGCGGTCGCCACGATCACCGGGCCGCTCGACATGGACGTCGGCGACGGCCGGCTCCAGGGCTGGCGCGACGCCCATCTCGAACGGGGCGCGGCGGCGGACGAGTCCCTGGTGGCCCTGGGGGACTTCACCGAGGAGGGCGGCCGGGCCGCCATGCGGGAACTCCTCGAACGGCGGCCGGATCTCGACGCGGTCTTCGCCGCGTCCGATGTGATGGCGGCGGGCGCGCTGACCGAGCTCCGGGCGCGGGGCCGGCGTGTCCCGGAGGACGTGGCGGTCATCGGTTTCGACGACTCGATGGTCGCGCGCCACACCGTGCCGCCCCTGACCAGTGTCGACCAGCCGTCCGAGGAGATCGGGCGGACCATCACCCGGCTGCTGCTCGACGAGATCAGGGACCCCGCCCGGCCCCGTCGGCAGCTCGTCCTGCCGACGACACTCGTCCACCGGCTGAGCGGCTGACGCGTGGTCGGCGTGGACCGGGCGTGTCACGAGGCGGGAACGACACGCCCGGGACGGGGCCCGCGGTGAAGGCGGTACGGACGGTGCGGGAGGTACGGAGGTACGGCGCGCGTGGGCCCCGGCCCGCTCAGCCGCCGGTCGCGAACGCGTCCACCCCGGTCAGCTCGGCGGAGAGGCGCCACAGGCGCGCCGCCTGCTCCGGGTCGGTCGCGTAGCTCCGTACGCCGGTACGGGGGCCGTCCTCCGCGGTGGTCTCCGCGATGTCGCAGTCCTCGCAGTAGACGCCGCCCGCGTCGGCGAGCCGGGGCGAGGTCGCCGCCCAGACCTGGGTGGCCGCGCCCTGCTCCGGTGACTTGAAGGACGGGTTGAGCGGGTTGCCGTCCTCGTCGATCCAGCCGGCCTCGACCATCTCCTCCCGGGTCAGGTGGCGCTGGAGCGGGGTGAGGATGCCGCCGGGGTGCAGGGCGAACGCCCGTACGCCGGACTCCCTGGCCAGCGCGTCGAGGTGGACGGCGAAGAGCACGTTGGCCGTCTTCGCCTGGCCGTACGCCTGCCACTTGTCGTAGCCCTGCTCGAACCAGGGGTCGTCCCAGCGGATCGCGGAGTTGTGGTGTCCGGTGGAGGACACCGAGACGACGCGCGCCCCGCCGGGGGCGATCGCCGGCCAGAGCCGGTTGACGAGCGCGTAGTGGCCGAGGTGGTTGGTGGCGAACTGGGCCTCCCAGCCGGGGCCCACCCGGGTCTCGGGGCAGGCCATGATCCCCGCGTTGTCGATGACGATGTCGAGGGTCCGGTCCGTGGCGAGGAAGCGTTCCGCGAAGTCCCGGACGCTGTCGAGGTCGGCGAGGTCCATCTCGTCCACCTCGGCGTTCTCGATGCCGGCCAGTGCCTTCCGCGCGGTGTCGGGCCGCCGGGCGGGTACGACGACCCGGGCACCGGCGCCGGCCAGCGCGCGTGTGGTCTCCAGGCCCAGGCCCGAGTAGCCGCCGGTGACCAGGGCGAGCGTGCCGTCGAGGTCGATGCCGCGCAGCACGTCCCGGGCGGTGCTCGTGGCGCCGAACCCCGACCCGATCGGGTGCTGCGGCGTCCGGCGGGGTGCTGCCTCGTTCTGTGGCGTTGTCATGCGACGCAGGCTACGAATTGGAGCGCTCTCGAAGTCAAGCGCACCGGCGGGCACCGGGCGCGGTTCACCCCACCGGGCGTCCTGCTGCGCGAGAGTCGAATTCACCAGCGGACCCGGGCGCGCGAATCGCCCACGATCGGGTCAGTGATGCGGGGCCCGGACGGGTCGGCTGCTAGGCAGGGACGTTCTTGTCCGTACCGGAGCTCTGGAGTCACCCATGTCGATCGATGCCGTTCTCGCCCAGGACCAGGAATCGCCCCGCGCCCACCCCCTCATCCCCGGGCAGGCGTACGACGGGGGCGCGCGCGGAGCGGCCGGCCCGGTCGAGGAGCGGGACCTCACCTTCGACGGGTTCCGCTACACCTGCCGCGTCGTGCACCGCGACGCCCCGCTGACGGAGCCGGTGGTGGTGCTGGGCGGCTCCTCCCAGGACCGTAACTCCTGGGTGCGGCACGAGAAGTGGCTGAGCCCGGTGGGGCAGGTGATCACGGTGGATCTGCCGGGGTACGGTACGGCGGACTTCCTGCCCGCCGCGTACGGTGTGGACTTCCTCGCCGCCGTCGTCCGCCACCTGCTCGACGAGTTGGGCGTCCCGCGCGTCAACATGGTCGCCGCCTGCTTCGGCGGGGCGATCGGGCTGCGGTTCGCCCAGCACTACCCGGCGATGGTCGCCCGGCTGATGCTGGTGGGCATGACGCCCCGGATCCCGACGGACTACGCGGCGGCGATGGAGCGGTGGGCCGTCATGATCGACCGCGGGGAGACCGCGACCATCGCCCGCGAGCTGGCGGAGCGCTTCATGTCGCCCCCCGGCACCGGGGTGGTGCGCAAGCACGCCGCCGTCTCCCGGCTGGTGTACCAGCAGATCGCCGGCCAGGACCCGGAGCAGCTCGGCAAGTCCGCCGAGCACAACACCCGGCTGATGCGGCACGAGTGGTACCGGCCCGAGCCGGTCCCCGCCGTACCGAGCCTGGTGGTGACCGGTGAGCACGACACGCTGACCACGCCCGCGATGGGGCGCGAGGTGGCCGCGGCGCTGCCCGAGGCGCGGTTCCTGACCATCGACGAGACCGACCATCTCGCCCCGGTGGAGCGGATCCCGGACTTCGCCGATCTGATGGCGCGCTTCTGCACCGACCGGCCGCTGGACGGGCTGCCGTACGCCTGCCGTCCCGAGGTCCTGGGCACGACGGTGGCCGCGTCGGCCCGTGGCGGCTTCGGTGGCCGGGCCGCGCTCTGACCGCCGCCGCCCGGGCCTGACCGCGGCCCGGGGACGGCCGCAGCGGGCCGGCCGGGGCCCGCCGGGCGGGCGCCGACCGCGCCCGGGCCGGGCGCGGCGCCGCCGCGTACCGCTACGCGGCGAGTTCGCGCACCGTGGCCATGTCGCTGAACGGAAGGAGCCGGTCCCCCACGATCTGGTACGGCTCGCTCCCCTTGCCCGCGATCAGGACGATGTCGTCCTGCCCGGCCGCCTCCAGCGCGAAGGCGATGGCCGAGCGGCGGTCGGCGAGCCGCTCGAACGGGGTGCCGGTCGCGGCGAGTCCGGGGGTGATCTGGTCGAGGATCGTCAGGGGGTCCTCGCCCCGGGGGTTGTCCGAGGTGAGGACGCACAGGTCGGAGTGGGTACCGGCGATCTCCCCCATCCGTGCCCGCTTGGTGTTGTCGCGGTCCCCGCCGCAGCCGAAGACGGTGATGACCCGGCCGCGGGCGAAGTCGCGGATGGTGGTGAGCACCTTCTCCAGGGAGTCCGGGGAGTGCGCGTAGTCGACGATGACCGCGGTGCCCCGCGGGGTCTCGTACCGCTCGAAGCGTCCCGGGACCGGCGGCATCCGGTCGAGCGCGCCGACGAGGCCGGACAGGTCGTGCCCGAGCAGATGGCAGGCCGCCACGGTGGCGAGGGCGTTGGCGACGGAGAACCGGCCCGGCACGGGGATCGCCGCCGGGTACTTGCGTCCCTCGTGGTGCAGGGTGAAGCGGGTGCCGAAGGCGTCCATGGCGAGATCGGTGGCCCGGTAGTCCGCCTCGGTGTCGAGGGCGTACGTCGTGACCGCGCCGGGCATCAGCGCGGCGATCCCGGCGCCCACCGGATCGTCGGCGTTGACCACCGCGCGCTCGCACAGCCCCTGGAACAGCCGGAGTTTGGCGTCCCGGTAGTTCTCCATCGTGCCGTGGTCGTCGAGGTGGTCCTGGGTCAGATTGGTGAAGATCCCGACGTCGACGTAGGCGTGGTCCACCCGGTGCGTCAACAGGCCCATGGAGGTGGCCTCCAGGACCACCGTGGAGACCGCCCGGTCACGCATCCGCCCCAGCAGGTACTGGAAGTCCGGCGACTCGGGCGTGGTCAGGACGGAGCGGGGCATGGGGATCAGTTCGTCGCCGATCCGGCTGCCCGCCGTCCCGATCACCCCGACCCTGGTGCCCTCGGCGAGCCGCAGCACGGACTCGACCATGTACGACACCGAGGTCTTCCCGTTGGTGCCGGTGACGGCGACCATGTCCATCCCGCGCCCCGGCTCGCCGTGGTACCGGGCGGCGACGGCGGAGGCGGCGGTACGGGTGTCCGCCACCCGTACGACACACACGTCCGTGTCCGCCCACACCGGCGCGTCGGCGCCGGGCGCCGCCGCGTCGACGAGGACCGCCACCGCGCCGCGCGCGAGGGCGGGTCCGATGGCACCGGGGCCGCCCTCCCGGTGGCCGGGGACGGCGACGAAGAGCGAACCGGGAGTGACCCGGTGCGTGTCGAAGCAGGTGCCCGCGGTGATCACCGTCTCCGGATCGCCCCGCAGAATCTCGTGGTCGTACCCGGCGAGCAGGGTGCTCAGCTTCACGGGGGTCCTCTCGTGGTGGTGGGGGTGCGGGGCACCGCGAACCGGCCCGGAGGGCAGCGTTCCACGGGGTGACAGGGGGAGAGAGGGATCCGGCGGTGGTGTACGGGGCACGGTCCTGCCCGGGCGGGATCCGGAGGAAAGGCCCTAACCGTGGCCGTGCAGGGCGAGAGCGGCGGCCTCCGGCGCGGACACGGGGCCGGGCGTCGTGGTGGCAGCGCGGGCGGCTGCCTCGCACCGGGCGCAGGGGGCCTGTCGCAGGCACTCCCTCACACCACGTGGACAACCCATGAGGCGAGTGTACGGCCGCGGGAGCGCTCCGGTGACCGGGCCCGCGGACACGGCAGTGGGGCGGGCCGCTCGACGCGGCCCGCCCCACTGCTCCGTACGACGGGGTGAAGTGCGGTCAGACCCCCCGGCCGGTCCCGCCCGTGCCGGTCCCGGCGGCCTTCTTGATCCCCTTGGTGATCTCGTCCATGACGGACAGCTCGGGCGCCTTGTCATTGACGTCGAAGCCCGAGCGGACCACGACCAGCAGGTCCGGCGAGGACGGGGAGGGGAAGGCCAGCGACTGCACGTAGCCGTCGTCGCCCTTGCTCGTGACCACCTTCCACCGCACCACGTAGCCCTTCTGCCCGGCGACGGTGACCGCCTCCGACTTGAGCTGCTCGTGCGAGGAGATCTCGCCGTAGGTCGTACCGCCGTACGACTCCTTGGCGTTGGTGTCGATGTCCTGCTCGGCCGCCGCCTTGGCCGTGGTGGCGGTGATCTTCAGCGCGACCGCGGGAACGGAGAACACACCGCCCCGTACGCAGGACTGCGAGGTGTCCCCGGGGCACTCGTACTTCCCGGTGGTCACCCCGGCGCCGACCGGTCCCGACTCGCCGGTCCAGCCGTCCGGTACGGGGATGCTGATCCCGCTGGCACCGTCGGTGGCGTAACCGTCCTCGGTCTGCGGCTGCTCCGGCGCGCCGCTCTCGCCGCCGCCGGAACCGCCCGACCCGCCTGATCCGCCGGGACCGTCGGGGGCCGGGGAGCCCTGCCCCGGCAGGGAGGGGGCGGTGGACGGCGCGGAGCCGGCCCTGCCCGCGGTGTCGTCGGTTCCGCCGTCGCGTCCGAGCAGGTAGAAGCCGCCCGCGATGGCCAGTGCCACGACCGCGGCGGTCGCCCCGAGTGCGATCCGCCGCCCGTTGTTCCGCGGTACGGGCGGGGGCGCCAAAGGGTAGGGAGGTGCGGCCGGTGGATCCCACTGGCCGGTGGGTGTGGCGCGGAGTTCGTCGGTCCACGCGGACCCGTCCCACCATCGTTCCTGGCGCGGACCGTCACCTGTGTGCCCCGGATCGGGATGCCAGCCGGGCGGCGTCGAATAAGTCACGACCCTCAGCTTAGGCATATTGTCTGAAAAGCTGGTGAGAGGCCCATGAGAATCGGCCCTCTCACCCGGCTCCCGGGACCCGATCGTCCGCCCGGTCCTGCCCGTTCCGTCCCGGGACGATGCCGCGCACCACCCCCAGCGACACCAGATCCTGGGGCCTCAGCCGGAGTTGGTCCGCCGTCGCGCGGACGCGCCCGGGATCGCGTTTGAGGATGGCGGTGGCGAGTTCGGGTGCGATGACGGAGAAGTAACTGTCCGGTGTGGCCCAGGTGTTGTCCGGGGCCGACAGGGCGAGCGCGCCGCCCGAGCCGCCCTCGCCGATCAGCAGGGTGGTGACCGGGACCCGGGCGGTGGCCACGGCGGCGAAGAGGTCCGCGATGGCGGCGCCCGCCCCCGCGCGCTCCGCCCGCGCGTCGTTGGCCGCGCCCGGGGTGTCCACCAGGGTCAGTACGGGGACGTCCAGCCGTTCCGCGAGCCGGATCAGCCGGGCGGCCGTACGGTATCCGGCCGGGAGCGTGGCGGTGCCGCACTGCGCGGCGTAGGCGACCGTCCGCCCCTCCCGGCGGCCGAAACCGCAGAGCATTCCAGGGTCCGTACCGCCGCAGCGGTCGCCGCGGATCTCCTCCCTGTGGTCGAAGTAGGCGTCCAAGTAGGCTGCGGCGCGCGGCCGTTCGGGCGACCTGGCCGCCAGGACGGCGTCCCATCCGGTGGCGGTGGGAGGGGCGCCACCGAGCGCGGCGGGCGGTGGCGCCGCGCCGGCGGCCCACCCATCGGCCGTCTCCGCCCCGCCGCCGGTGAGCAGCGCCAGCCAGCGTCCGACCGCCGCGCCCAGTCCGTCCTCGTCCACCACCGCGTCGATCTGGCCGGCGGCGAGCTGGGCCTCGGCGGTGTACGCGTACGGATCGGCGTCCGCCGGGCGCACCCGTGACCCCGCGAAGCCGATCTGGGCGCCGGGCAGCGCGAGGACGACATCGGCGCCCGCACCCAGGGTGGCCCAGCCGCCGCCGGTCGTCGGGTCGCGCACCACCGCGAGCTGGGCGAGCCCGGCGGCCCGGGTGAGCGCGCAGTGGCGTGCCACGCGCTGGAGTTGGAGCAGCGCGCGCATGCCCTCCTGCATCCGGCTGCCGCCGGTCGCGATCAGCGAGACGACCGGCAGCCGCCGCTCGCGCGCGTGGCGGTACGCGGCCTCCAGCCGGTCGCCGGTGCGCTCACCGAGGGATCCGCCGAGGAAGCCGAACTCGAAGGAGATGACGACCGCTTCGGTGGCGCCGATCCGGCCGGTGCCGCAGACGACGGACTCCCGCTCGCCGGTACGCTCCGCCGCGCGGGCCCGCGCGGCGTCGTACCCCTCCCAGCCGAGCGGCCCGTCCGGCGGGAACGCGCCCTCGGGCGGGGGGAGTTCGGTGAACGATCCGGCGTCAGCGCCGACGAGCGCCGCGATCGCCGCCCGTGCGCCGCGCGGCTCAGCCATGGAGCGCCCGCTTCATGATCTTCCCCATGTCGTTGCGTGGCAGCGCCTCCAGGTAGCGCACGGTGCGGGGGCGCTTGTGCGCGGCGAGCTGCCCGGCGACATGGTCGGCCAACTCCTTCTCCGTCGGCGGGGTTTCGGGGCGCGCGGGCACGATCCAGGCGACGATCCGCTCGCCGAGGTCCGGGTCGGGCTCGCCGGTGACGGCGGCCTCCCGGACCCCGGGATGCTCCAGCAGGACGTTCTCGATCTCGCCCGCGCCGATCTTGTAACCGCCGCTCTTGATCAGGTCGGTGGCCTTGCGGCCGACGATGCGGACATAGCCGTCGGGGTCCCTGATCGCCATGTCGCCGGTGCGGAACCAGCCGTCGGTGAAGGCCGCTTCGGTCGCGTCGGGGCGGTTCAGGTACTCCGTGAAGAGGTTCGGGCCGCGGACCTGGATCTCGCCGACGCTCTCGCCGTCGTACGCCGCGATGGCGGCGCCCGCCTCGTCGACCAGCCGGAGTTCGACGCCGCGCAGCGGGACGCCGACCGTACCGGCGCGCGGTTCGCCGTCCGCGCGGACGCTGGTGTTCATCAGGGTCTCCGTCATGCCGTACCGCTCGACGACCCGGCGGCCGGTCGCCGCGGCGATCCGCCGGTGGTCGTGGACGGGCAGCGCCGCCGAGCCCGACACCAGCAGCCGCGCACCGGCCAGCGCCTCGGCGAGCGCGGGGTCGTCGGCGAGCGCCTCGGCGATGCGGTGGTACATCGTGGGCACGCCGAACAGCATGGTGGCGCCCGAGGAGAGCTCCCGTGTGACGCCCGCGGTGTCGAACCGTCCGAGGTGGGTCACGGAGCCGCCCCGGCGCAGCGGGCCGAGGATGCCGAGGATCAGTCCGTGGACGTGGAACAGGGGCAGCGCGTGGACCAGTACGTCGTCGGCGGTCCACTGCCAGGCGTCCTCCAGCGCGTCGAGGGTGGCGGTGAGCGCGCGGCGGGGCAGGACGGCGCCCTTGGGCGGCCCGGTGGTGCCCGAGGTGTAGACGATCAGCGCGGGGGCCTCCGGCGAGGGCTCGGGGAGGGCCCCGGTCGCGTCCCCCGTCCCGTCCCGCGGCGCGTCCGCGGTGGCGTCGGCGCGGGCCAGTGCGGCGAGCGCGGGCGGCAGAGCGACGCCGGGCTCCGCGAGGACGAGGGTGGGGGCGCTGTCCGCGACGATGTGGGCGAGTTCCTTCTCGCCGCTCCTGGGGTTGACGGGGACGACCGGGACCCCGGCCAGCAGCGCCGCCACCACCCCCACCGCCGTGCCGAGGGTGGGGGTGGCCCAGACCGCGACCCGCCGCTCGCCGGTGAGCGTGCGGGCCAGGGAGCCGGCCGCGTCGGCCAGTTCGGCATGGGTGAGGGTGCGGTCGCCGAACCGGAGCGCGGGGCGCTGCGAGCGGGCGGCGAGGGCCGGGAAGAGAGGGGACACGCGTCGTTCTCCTTGCTGTGGACGGGGCTGACCGGTCATCCGAAGCCTGGCACCACCAGCAGCAGCCAGACAGCGGCGGGTACCACCGCCACCACGATCCCTCCGTAGACCATGAGCTGCCGGAAGAAACGCTCACGGTCGACGTCGGGCGCGGCGGCCAGCACCAGGGCGCCGTTGGTGGAGAAGGGGCTGACGTCGACGACGGTCGCCGAGATCGCGAGCGCCGTGATCATGCCGATCGCGCCGATCTCGCCCTGGGCGAGGAAGGGCACGGCGAGCGGGATGAGCGCGCCCATGATGCCGACGGAGGAGGCGAACGCGGAGACGATCGCGCCGATGTAGCAGAGCAGTACGGCGGCGAGGAGCGGGATGCCGATACCGCCGACGGCGTTGCCCGCGTAGTCGATCGTGCCCAGCTCCTCCATGACGCCGACGTAGGTGAGGACGCCGCAGATCAGCAGCACGGTCGGCCAGGCGATCTCCCCGACGGCCTTGCGGCTGGTGTCGGGCCAGCAGGCGCTGAGGAGGACGGCGAGGGTGATGGCGCAGAGTCCGGCGTCGAGGTCGAAGGCGAGGACGGCGACGACGAGGGCCACCAGGGCGGCGAGGGTGGCCGTGCGGGCGGGGGTGAGCCGTGAACCCGCCTCTCCCCCGGGCTCCTTGCCGTCCTTGCCCTCCGTGCCGTCCGAGGCCGGCGCGGGCTGGGTACCGCGCAGCGCGAGCCCGCCGCAGCAGACGAAGACGATCCCGGCGATGAGGAGATTGGCCGCGAGCGAGGCGAGGAAGAGGGTGAGCGGGCTGCCCGGGAGCTTCTCGCGTTCGACGATGCCGTTGACGATCGTTCCGTAGATGCTGATCGGCGAGAATCCGCCGCCCTGGGCCCCGTGCACGACCATGGCGCCCATGAGCAGGGGGCTGATGCCGTAGCGCGCGGCGAAGCTCAGGGCGATCGGCGCGACGATCGCGACGGCCGCGGGGGAGACGGCTCCGATCGCGGTCAGCAGGGCGGTGATCGCGAACATCACCCACGGGATCAGGGCGATCCTCCCGCGTACCAGCCGGATCGCGGCATGGACGAGCCAGTCCGTGGTGCCGTTGGCGCGGGCGATCGCGAAGAGGTACGTGACGCCGACGAGCACGACGAAGAGATCGCCGGGGAAGCCGGCGAAGATGCCCTTCGCGTCGAGACCGGCGACGAGTTCCCCGACGCCGAACGCGGCGGCGAAGGCGAGCGCGCCCATGTTGATGGACCGGGTGGTGGCGATCACGAAGACCACCACCAGCACAAGAATCGAGATCAGTTCGGCGGACATGGCGCGGGCTCCCGTCCCTGGGTCCCTCGACATGGAGGGGAAGGGGGTCGACGACCGACTGGCGGGCGGGCCAAGGGGTCGAGCGGCTGATTGGACCACTGGCCAAGTGGCTGGACCACATTGGCCGTCGGCCGGGACGGGCGTCAAGGGATCGGACAGGAATTGGCTCAGCCACTTGACCGCCCGGTGTTAGGCTGACGCGCCGGGGGACCGGGAGGAAACGGGGCGGGGAGGGCGTGGCGGATGTCCGACGAGCGAGGGGCCCTGCGACCGATGGCCCGGCCACGCCTGTACGAGCAGGTCCTCGACCGGCTGCGCAGCTATGTCACCGAGGGGCGGCTCGGCTCGGGCGACCGGCTGCCGCCCGAACGGGAGTTGGCGCAGCGGCTCGGCGTCAGCCGCGCCTCCGTCAAGCAGGCGATCGTGGTTCTGGAGGTCCAGGGGCTGGTCGAGGTGCGGCACGGCGGCGGCACGTATCTGCGCAAGGACAGTCTCGACCCGGAACCGGTCGAGCGGCTGGTGGAGCGCAGGCGCCGGCTCCCCGACGTGCTGGAGGCCCGCGAGGCCCTGGAGACCAAGCTCGCCGAACTCGCCGCCGAGCGGCACACCGCACCGGATCTGGCCGCGCTGCACGACGCGCTGGGGCACATGGAGGCGGAGATCGCGGCGGGCGGCCACGGTGCCGAGGGTGACCGTCTCTTCCACGCCGGCGTGACGGCCGCCGCGCACAGCACCCTGCTCGCGGAGTTCATGCGGGCCATCTCCGAGCAGATCACGGAGAGCCGCCATGAGTCCCTGCGCCAGCCCGGCCGCCCCGCGCGGTCGCTGGCGCAGCACCGCGCGATTCTTGAGGCGATCGAGGGCCGACGGGGCAAGGCTGCCGCCGCCGCGATGCGCCGCCATGTGCGGACGGTGGCGAAGGTGCGCCTGCTGGACTGGAATCCGGAGGACGGCGCCTGACACCGGCGCCCGGCGTGCGGCGGGGCCGGTTCCGCGGGCGTACGCCCGCGGAACCGGCCCCGCGCCCGGGTCAGTTGAGGGTGTCGGGGTCCGGGCCCGTGCGCATGCCGCGGTCGAGCGCGGTCAGCGCGTCGAGGTCGTCGGCGGACAGCTCGAAGCCGAGGACGTCGAAGTTCTCCCGGATCCGCGCGGGGGTGGCGGACTTGGGGATCACGATGTTCCCGATCTGGAGGTGCCAGCGCAGCACCACCTGGGCGGGTGTCCTGCCCAGGCGCCGGGCGATCTCCGTGATCGTCGCGTCCTTGAGCAGCGCGCCCTGCGCCAGCGGGCTCCATGCCTCGGTCGCGATGTCGTGCTGGGCGTGGAAGTCGCGCAGCACGGCCTGCTGCAGGCCGGGGTGCAGCTCGATCTGGTTCACGGCGGGAACGATCCCCGTCTCGTCCAGCAGCCGCTGGAGGTGGGCGGGCTGGAAGTTGGACACGCCGATGGCGCGGGTCCTGCCGTCGGCCAGCAGCTTCTCCAGCGCGCGCCAGGTGTCGACGTAGCGGTCGCGCTCGGGGGTCGGCCAGTGGATGAGGTACAGGTCCACCTGGTCGAGGCCGAGCTTGGCCAGACTCGTGTCGAAGGCGGTGAGGGCCGCGTCGTACCCCTGGTCGTCGTTCCAGAGCTTGGTGGTGACGAACAGCTCGTCGCGCGGCACCCCCGAGGCGGCGAGCGCGCGGCCGACACCGGGCTCGTTGCCGTAGACGGCGGCCGTGTCGATGCTGCGGTAGCCCGTTTCCAGTGCGGCGAGGACCGCGTCGGTGGTCTGTGCGTCGTCGACCTGGAAGACACCGAAGCCGAGCTGCGGGATCTTGACGCCGTTGTTGAGGACGACGTGGGGGACGGAGGTCATGGTGTTTCCTTTGCTTCCGGTCCGGTCCGCCGGACCGGCCTGTCGGGTGTGGTTCTCCGGAGAGGCGGAGAAAGGGGAGGGAACGGACACACCGGCTCTCAACGTACCGACGCCGTCGCCGTCGCGCGCTGCGGGCGTCCGGCAGTCGGCGTACGGCGCTCCAGCGCCGCCGAGACGACGGCGAGGACGAGCGCGGAGGCGGCCAGCGCGGCGCCCACCCAGTTCGGGGCGGTGTAGCCGTGTCCGGCGGCGATGACGAGCCCCCCGAGCCACGCGGCCAGCGCGTTGCCCAGGTTGAACGCGCCGATGTTGACGGCGGACGCCAGGGTCGGGGCGGCGGACGCCTGGTCGAGGACGCGCTTCTGGAGCGGGGGTACGGTCGCGAAGCCTAGGGCCCCGATCAGCACGAGCGTCACGGCGGCCGTGACCTTGTTGTGGGCCGTGAGGGTGAACAGCGCCAGGACGACGGAGAGCGCGCCGAGGGAGACCTGGAGCAGCGGCATCAGCCGGCGGTCGGCCAGCCGTCCGCCGATCAGGTTGCCGCCGACCATGCCGAGGCCGAAGAGCACCAGCAGCCAGGTGACCGACGTGTCCGCGAATCCGGCGGCCCGGGTCATCATCGGGGTGATGTAGGTGATCGCGGCGAAGACCCCGCCGAAGCCGAGCACGGTCATCGCCATGGCGAGGAGCACCTGTACGTTGCGGAAGGCGGCCAGTTCGTGGCGCAGCCGTACCCCCTCGGCCCGGGGCTGCTCCGGTACGAACCGGGCGATGCCAGCGAGCCCCAGCACCCCGAGCCCCGCGACGGCGAGGAAGGTGACCCGCCAGCCCGCGCTCTGGCCGATGAAGGTACCGAGCGGTACGCCGACGACATTGGCGACGGTCAGCCCCGTGAACATCATCGCGATGGCGCCGGCCTTCCTGCTCGGCGCGACCATGTTCGCGGCGACGACGGAGCCGATCCCGAAGAACGCCCCGTGGGCGAGTGAGGCGACGACCCGGCCCGTGAGCATCACCCCGAAGGTGGGGGCGAGCGCGGAGAGCGTGTTGCCCGCGACGAAGAGCCCCATCAGCAGCATCAGCATCCGCTTGCGGGGGATCCGGGTGCCGAGGACGGTCATCAGCGGCGCGCCCACGACCACCCCGAGCGCGTAGCCGCTGACCAGGAAGCCGGCGGTGGGGATCGGCACACCGTAGGCGTCGGCCACCTCGGGGAGCAGCCCCATGATCACGAACTCGGTGGTCCCGATCCCGAATGCGCCGACGGCCAGCGCGAGGAGCGCGAGTGGCATGGATGTCACCTTTCCGGACGACGGCCCGAACGATTGCGTGAGCTTCTTACAAGCGTCGACAATACTTGCAGGCGCCGACTACTTGCAAACGCGCTCTATTGCAGAGGTGTCCTATCCTGGGTCTTCGACCCGTACGCAGGAGGAAGCCATGACCGCCACGGACACCGCGCTCACCGGGCTCGCCCAGGGCTGGTGCGCGCTCTCACTGCTGCACGGCAGGATCGAGACGCACATCGAGCGGGCGCTCCAGACCGGGCACGATCTCAGCGTCCGCGAGTACTCCCTGCTCGACGTCCTCAGCCGCCAGCACGACGGCGAGGGCGGTCATCTCCAGATGAAGCAGGTCGCCGAGGCCGTCGTCCTCAGCCAGAGCGCGACCACCCGGCTGGTCACCCGGCTGGAGGACCGGGGGCTGCTCACGCGCTACCTCTGCCCGACCGACCGGCGCGGCATCTACACCAATGTGAGCGAGGCGGGACTGCGGCTGCTCGCCGAGGCGCGCCCCACCAACGACACCGCGCTGCGCGAGGCCCTGGACGAGGCGGCGAAGAACCCCGAACTGGCCCCTCTCGTGCGGGCCGTCGCCTCGCGCGGCGCCGCCGTCTGACCTGCGAAGAGCCGGGCGGGAGACCCTGTTCGGGTCTCCCGCCCGGCTCTTCGCCGACGGTGCGCGTCGGGCTCCTCCCGAGCGGATACCGGCGGATACGGGGTGGATACAGGCGGACGCGGTCAGCCGCGCCGGGCGCCGCCGTCCTTGCCGTAGCGGCGCTCGAAGCGCTCCACCCGGCCCGCGGTGTCCACCACACGGCCGGTGCCGGTGTAGAAGGGATGGCTCGCGGAGGAGATCTCCACGTCGATGACGGGGTACGTGTTCCCGTCCTCCCACTCGACGCGCCGCTCCGACTCCGCGGTGGAGCGCGTCAGGAAGGCCACTCCCCCGGCGCGATCCCGGAAGACGACCGGACGGGAGACGGGGTGGATACGAGGCTTCATGCGGCATTCCTTCCTCGGTGGTCCTGGGCATTCAACGCCGGATGCGGAACTGAATGTCATGTCCGTCAAGCGGCACATCCGTGTAACGCGACGCCCCCCGGCGGCATTCCCGCCGGGTCACCGGGGCGGGAACACGGGACACTGGGCCCGACGGAATGCGATCACGGCCCGCCGGGTTCTCCCCTTCGGATCCGCGCGGCCACACGGCGCGAGCGCGGCGAACAGGAAAGTGGGCGTCAGCCATGGGCGAGTTGATCCTGGTACGGCACGGGGAGACCGCCTGGTCCCTGTCCGGACAGCACACCAGCTACACCGATCTGCCGATGACCGGGCGCGGCGAGGACGAGGCCCGTTCACTGGCGCCGCTGCTGCGCGAGCGCCGTATCGGCGTCACGTTCGTCAGCCCCATGGCCCGCGCGCGGCGCACCGCCGAGCTGGCCGGTCTCACCCCGTACCGGGTGGAACCGGATCTGCGGGAGTGGAACTACGGAGGGTACGAGGGCATCACGACCGTCGAGATCCACCGCACACGCCCCGACTGGGACCTGTGGACCGACGGTGTCGTCCCCGGCCCCGCCGATCAGCCCGGCGAGGGCCCCGGCGAGGTGGGGCACCGCGCCGACCGCGTCCTCACCGAGGCGCTGGCGGCGCTGGACTCTGCGGACGGGGCGGATGTCGCACTCGTCGCACACGGACACTTCCTGCGGGTGCTGACCGCGCGCTACCTCGGGCTGGCGCCCGCGGCCGGCGCGCTGTTCCGGCTCGCGACCGGCACTCTCTCCCGGCTGGGCACCGAGCACGACCGCCCGGTGATCACCGCCTGGAACCTCGCCCTGCCCGGGGGCGGGGACACCACGGCGCCGCACGCGCGGGAGGCCGCCGCCTGACCCCGCCCCGGTGGGCGCACGGCCGGCGACGGCCCCGTACAACGCGGCGGGCGCCGGCCCGGTGGAGGTGAGTCCACCGGGCCGGCGCCCTGTTCCCCGGTTCAGGAGGGAAGGATGTTCTCCGCCTGCGGGCCCTTCTGGCCCTGCGTGACGTCGAAGGTGACCTTCTGGCCCTCCTGCAGCTCACGGAAGCCGGAGGTCGCGATGTTCGAGTAGTGCGCGAACACGTCCGGACCGCCGCCGTCCTGGGCGATGAAGCCGAAGCCCTTTTCCGAGTTGAACCACTTCACTGTTCCACTGGCCATGATGAGTCTCCAATTCAAGGGACGCATGGTTCCCGCACGGTACGGGAACCGGAGGTGATCGCCTTGGTCCTTAGAGACGCTGAACAGCACAAACGCCCGTGACGGCACGTCACGGGCGAGCGGTACTTCGGAACCACGACAGCTTGATCAAGACGCTACAGGGCGCGACGCGATACAGCCACAGAAACGACCAACTCTTGCGTCCGCGCCGCGCGATCGGACCGCGTTCGGCCCACAATCACCCTTTCGCCCCTACCAGCGTCCGTGGACCGAGGCGCGCAGACGGCGGTCGTACAGCTCCCGTACCGCGTCCAGGGTGGCGGGCGGCAGGGGCGCCTGCGCACCGGCCGCGGCGTTGGCGCGGACCTGCTCGACGGAGCGGGCGCCGGGGATCACGCTGGTGACCCCGGGCTGCTGCGCGATCCAGCGCAGCGCGGTCTGCGCGGGCGTCGCACCCTCGGGCGCCAGCCCGGCGAACTCGACAGCGGCGGCCAGCCCCGTCCCGTAGTCGACGCCCGAGAACGTCTCGCCCTGGTCGAACGCCTCGCCGTGCCGGTTGTACGAACGGTGGTCGTCGGCGGCGAAGACCGTGTCCTTCGTGTACCGGCCGGAGAGCAGCCCCGAGGCGAGCGGCACCCGCGCGATGATCGCGGCACCCGCCGCGCGGGCGGCCGGTACGACCTCCTCCAGCGGCTTGGTCCTGAACGGGTTGAGGATGATCTGCACACCCGCGACACCAGGACGCGCGAGGGCGGTGAGCGCCTCGGCGCAGGTCTCGACGCTGACGCCGTACGCCGCGATCCGCCCCTCCTCGACCAGGGTGTCGAGCGCGTCGAAGACCTCGTCGGACGCGTACACGGGCGTGGGCGGGCAGTGGAGCTGTACATAGTCCAGCGTGTCGACCCCGAGGTTCGCGCGCGAACGGTCGTTCCAGGCGCGGAAGTTCGCCAGGGTGTAGTTCTCAGGACGCTGCTCGGCCCGCCGCCCCATCTTGGTCGCGACGAACACCCCGGTGTCGGGGCGGTCCTTCAGATAGCGGCCGATGAGCCGCTCGCTGCGCCCGTCGCCGTACACGTCCGCCGTGTCGAAGAACGTGACACCCGACTCGACCGCCGCGTCCAGGACGGCGAAGGCGTCCGATTCGGCCACCTCGCCCCAGTCCGCGCCGAGTTGCCACGTACCGAGTCCGACGGCGGAGACGACCCGCCCTGTCCTGTCCCACGCGCGCTGCTCCATGCGGATCATGCTACGGCGTCACGAAGCCGAAAATAATTTTGCGGACCGTGCATTTTTGCATACCCTGCACGATGTGCAGAGTGAAGGTGCGGCGCCCGGTCTCCGTGAGCGCAAGAAGCAGGCCACCCGGACGGCGTTGTCGGAGGCCGCCGTGCGGCTGGCGGCCGTGCACGGGGCGGAGAACGTCACCGTGGAGGCGATCAGCGAAGCCGCCGGGGTCTCCCCGCGCACGTTCTTCAACTACTTCGACAGTCATGACGACGCGTTCGTCATGATCGACCGCACCGTGGGAGAGCGGGTACGGCGCGCGGTGCGCGACGCGCCCGCCGGGCTGACCGCCATAGAAGCGGTGCGCGAGGCGCTGGCCACCGAACTGACCCATGTGGAGGAGAGCCAGGAGATCTGGGCCCTGCGGAGCACGGTGCTGCACCGCTCGCCCCATCTGCTGCTGCGCGGCATGGGCGCCCATGTCGCCGAGGAGTACCAACTGGCGCGGACGATCGCCGAACGGCTCGGCTCGCCGCCCGCTCCGGAGCCGGACTCCTCCGAGGCACCCGGCACCGGGAAGGCACCGGCCTCGCCGGAATCCTGCGCCAAGGGCCCGGACACCTCGCATCTCGGCCTCTACCCCCGGCTGCTCGCCGCGGTCGCCACCACGGCCGTACGGGTCGCCATCGAACACTGGTGCGCCCAGGGCGACTCGGACTCCTTTCCCGACACCTTCCGGCGCGTCTTCGGCCATCTCGCCGACGGACTGACCGAGCCGCCGGCCGACGGCTGATCTCCCAGACGCACATGCCTCGAACCGAATGAATACGAAGAAGGACACCGTGAGTGCTACA
Source organism: Streptomyces sp. NPDC087310 (assembly GCF_044744405.1). Taxonomy (NCBI): domain Bacteria; kingdom Bacillati; phylum Actinomycetota; class Actinomycetes; order Kitasatosporales; family Streptomycetaceae; genus Streptomyces; species Streptomyces sp. NPDC087310. Next base: position 249,118 of record NZ_JBIUYF010000001.1, read on the forward strand.
GAGGCGCCGGAGCAGGCGCCGACCTCCATGACCAACCGTCAGATACTCCAGGCCATGTCCGGTCTGATGGCCGGGATGTTCGTCGCGATCCTGGCCGGCACGGTGGTGGCGAACGCCCTGCCCCGTATCATCGCCGACCTGCACGGCAGCCAGTCCTCCTACACGTGGGTGGTCACCTCCGAGCTGCTCGCCATGACGGCGACCGTGCCCCTGTGGGGCAAGCTCTCCGACCTCTACAACAAGAAGCTGCTGCTCCAGCTCTCCCTCTCGCTGTTCGTCGTCGGCTCGCTGCTCGCCGGCTTCTCGCAGGGCGTCGGCCTGCTCATCTTCAGCCGGGTCGTCCAGGGCATCGGCGCGGGCGGTCTGACCGCCCTCGCCCAGATCGTGATGGCCGCGGTCATCCCGCCGCGCCGCCTCGGCAAGTACGCGGGCATCTTCGGCGCGGTCTTCGCCGTCGGTACGGTCGCCGGGCCGCTGGTCGGCGGTGTCATGGTGGACACCTCGTGGCTCGGCTGGCGCTGGTGCTTCTTCATCGGGGTGCCGTTCGCGCTGGCCGCGATCCTGATGCTGCAGCGCACGCTGAAGCTGCCCACGGTCCGCCGTGAGGTGAAGATCGACTACCTGGGCGCGTTCCTGATCGTCGCGGGCGTCAGCGCGCTGCTCATCTGGACCTCCCTGGCGGGCAACAGCTTCGACTGGATGTCCTGGCAGACCTTCGCGCTCACCGGTACGGGCGTGGTGCTGCTGGTGGCCGCGGTCTTCGTGGAGGCCCGGGTCCCCGAGCCGGTCATCCCGCTGGACATCTTCCGCAACCGCACCGTCACCCTGACCACCGTCGCCAGCCTGCTGGTCGGTGTCGCCATGTTCGGCGGCACGGTCTTCCTCTCCCAGTACTTCCAGATATCCCTGGGCAAGACCCCGACCGTCGCCGGTCTGATGGGTCTGCCGATGATCCTCGGACTGCTGGTCTCGTCCACCGTCGCCGGACAGGTCATCAGCGCCACCGGCAGGTGGAAGGTCTATCTGGTCGCGGGCGCCGTGATCATGACGGCCGGTCTGGGCATGCTGGCCACCATCGACGCCGACACGAGCTTCGGACTGCTCAGCCTCTACATGGCCGTCCTGGGCGTCGGTGTCGGCCTGCTGATGCAGAACCTGGTCCTGGTGGCGCAGAACGATGTGCCGGCCTCGGAGCTGGGCGCGGCCACGTCCGTCCTGTCGTTCTTCCGCAGCATGGGCGGCACGATCGGTACGAGCGTGCTGGGCGCCGTCCTGGCCAACCGGGTGGCGTCCGAGATGACCAAGAGCCTGGGCGGGAGCGGCGAGGCCGCGGCCGGCGGCTCGGGCGAGAGCGCCGTACCGGACATGACGAAGCTGCCCGCGCCCATGCGGGAGATCGTGGAGCACGCCTACGGGGTCGCGACGGCGGAGCTCTTCCTCGTCGCCGCGCCGTTCGCCGCGCTCGCGCTGGTCGCGGTGGTCTTCATCAAGGAGAAGCCGCTCAAGACGACCAGCGGGATGGAGCGGCTCGCCGAGGAGGCCGAGGCCGGCAGGCAGGGCGGGGAGGGCGTCGAGAAGACCCCGGCCGCCCCGGTGAGCTGACCGGACTCCACCGGCATCCGTACGGGGCCGGGGGACGGGCGGGGAGAGATCCCCGCCCGTCCCCCGGCCTTTCGCGTCAGTGGGGCGCGGCGGCCAGGGCGCGGCCGCGCGGGGCGCCCACCCCGAGGTTCTGGTGGATCTCGGCCGTGGCCGTCGAGCGGTTGAGGGTGATGTAGTGCAGGCCGGGGGCGCCCTCGGCGAGCAGCCGCTCGGCCATCACCGTGGCGTACTCGACGCCGATACGGTGGCCCTCCTCGGGCTGGTCCTTGGCCGCTTCGAGCCGCCCGGCCAGCTCGTCGGGGAAGCGCGCGTCGCTGAGCTCCGCGAAGCGGCGGATCTGCCGTACGTCCGTGGCGGGCATGATCTCCGGGATGATCGGCGTGGTGCAGCCGGCCGCCACGACCCGGTCGCGCAGCCGCAGATAGTCCTCGACGTGGAAGAACATCTGGGTGATGGCGTAGTCGGCGCCCGCCCGGCACTTGGCGACGAAGTGGCGGATGTCGCTCTCCCAGTCGGCGGAGCGCGGATGGCGCTCGGGGAAGGCCGCCACGCCCACCGTGAAGTCCCCGAGCTCCCTGATCAGGGTGACGAGTTCATCGGCGTGGGCGAAGCCCTCCGGGTGGGGCACCCAGGCGCCGCGCGGATCGCCGGGCGGGTCGCCGCGCAGGGCGAGTACGTCGCGGATCCCGGCGTCCGCGTACTGGCCGACGATGTGGCGCAGCTCGGCCACCGAGTGGCCGACGGCGGTGAGGTGGGCGACCGGGCGCAGTGTCGTCTCGGCGGCGATGCGCTTGGTGACCTCGATGGTCCGGTCGCGCGAGGAGCCGCCGGCTCCGTAGGTCACGGAGACGAAGGACGGCGCGAGCGCCTCGATCCGGCGGATCGCGTTCCACAGCGTGCGTTCGCCCGCCGCGGTCTTCGGCGGGAAGAACTCGAAGGAGTACGAGGGTCCGTCGCCGGCCGGCAGGCCGCGGGAGCTCTGCCGGGCGTGGTGGGGACGGTCCGCGGTCTCTGCCGCCATGGAGAGGGTCCTTCCTGAAGTCGCTCGGTGCGTGGACGCGTACGGTCCGCACACACTAGCCGTGATACGCGTCCGTCCGCGGGCATGACCACAGTCTGATCACCCGCGTCGCGGACCTGGGCAACCGGCCCCGGTCCGCGCGGAGTTCGGCCCGGTACGGGGCGGTGGCGGCATGGTCACGAAGCTCTCCCCCGTACGCGCTCCTCAGGGCGCCACAGCACCGCCTGTTCCTCGACGACCTCCAGATAGGCCGCGGCGCGCTGCTCGGCGGCGGGGCGCCGCGCGGGCGGGAGACCGCGCAGGGCACGGCGCCGGGAGCCCCGGGTGAGCAGGTCGGGCGAGAGCGGGGTCCCCGGGGAGAGCAGGAAGGCGCGGGCCCGGCGCCGGGCCCGGTGGCGCAGCACGAGGTAGAGGGTGAGGGCGATGAAGAGGTTGACCGCCACCTTGGTGGCGAGCCCGGCCACGGAGTCCAGCAGCGGCGCGTCGAACAGCCAGTGCATGAACATCGCGGTGAGTACGCAGGCCGCCGCCGGGGCGATCCTGCGGCGTACGGGGCGGTCGCCGTGCGCGAGCAGGATGCCGACGCCGGTCCCGGCGACGGCGGTCATCGCCCAGTGCGAGCCGAGTCCCGTCACCACGACCCGGGTGACGAAGGACTGGCTGACGTCGGCGCTCCCCCGCACTCCCCCGCCGAGCAGGATGGCGTTCATGGCGTACGTCCAGTTCTCCATGACCTGGAAGCCGAGCCCGGTGAAGGCGCCGAGGAAGAACCCGTCCAGCGGGCCCCGTACCAGCGCCGGGGCCGCGAGGGCGATCAGGGCGACGCCGGATACCTTGATGAGCTCCTCGTTGAGCGGTGCGGTGAGCGCGGCGCCCCACTGCGAGCCGAAGTCGATCCCGGCGGACTTGTACCAGATGCCCTGGAGCCCGGTGTTGGCGACGACGGCGCAGCCGGCCGCCGCGGTGGCGCCCCAGAGGACGCCGCTCCAGGCCCAGCCGGCCGGCGGCGGCCGGAACGGGCGGACCCGCCCGAGGAGGGCCGTTCCGACGCTCACGGTGAGCGCCAGCAGGACAAGGGCCAGCAGCGCGGAGCCGGGGAAGACCCGGACGACCGGGGCGAATCCGTGGAGGAGCAGCAGGAGGCCGAGCAGACACAGGACGGCGAAGGCCCAGTGGGCCGGCCGGCGTCTCCAGGATCCGCGTACCCAGGCGATCAGGGACCGGAGCCGGGAGGCCGCCGGGGGCGCGGTGGCGGGCGCGGTCATGGCGTCCCCTGGGGAAAGGTGAGGCCGCGGGCCATGGACATGGCGTCGGCGACCGCGCCGGGCGTGGCCCCGGGCCGCGCGAGCACGACGATCTCGACGGCGTAGCCCCGGCCGGGCGGCAGCCAGAGGGTGGCCGAGCCCGCCCGGCCGCCGCCCGTCAGACTCCCCGACCGCCCGACGGCTCCCCGGGCGCCGCTGATCCGGCGCCCGGCGCCCAGCCGGCTGCCGCTGTCGGCGACGGACTGGACCTTGCGCAGTCCGCCCCACAGCGCGCCGGGGTCCCCCGTCCCGGTGAGGGGGACGTAGCGGGCCGCCAGGTCGACGCCGTCGCGGGAGAGCGCGTACGACATGTCCGGGTCGCTGGACGACTTGCTGAGCGCCCAGCCGTGACCCGTCACCCGGAGCACGGCGACCTCGTCGTCGGGGCCCAGCACCAGGGCGGTCCCCGCCGGGACCCGCTCGCGGTCGCCCAGGACCCCGTCGATCAGCGGCCAGCCGGCCGTCAGCGCGGCGATGACGAGCACCACCCCGAGGACCGCGCGCCGGGGCCGCGCGCGGCTGCGGCCGGCGCGGGGCGGGTCCTCGGCCGGGCGCCGGGTGGCCGGTGCGGGATCCACCGGGTCAGGCGTCGTGGCGCAGCGGGGTGAGCTGCTCGATGTCGTAGCGCTCGCGCAGATCGGCGATGGCCGCGGGGTCGGGGGTGCCGCCCTCCTTGAGGATGTCGAGGAGTTCCTCGAAGTACCGTTCGTGGTCGGAGGGCGGGGACGCCTGGAAGAAAATCTTGGCGGGGGCGCCGCTCCGGTTGGCGAAGGCGTGCGGGCAGCCGGGCGGTACGACGATGACGGTGCCGGGGGTGGCGCGTACCGACTTCAGCCCGGACACGGACTCCCAGTGGCGCCAGTCCTGGCTGAACACCCGTGGTTCGAAGGCCAGGACGTCCAGTTCACCGTCGAGGACGTAGAACAGTTCCTCGCTGTGGGTGTGCCGGTGGGCGCCGACGTCGAACCCGGACGGGACGACGACCTCGAAGCTGGAGGACACCTGGGAGTGTGCTCCGGTGACCTTGAAGGTCACCTGCTGCGCCGCGGTGAGAATGGTGGTGCCTCCGCCCGGCGGGACGATCAGCCCCTCGGACGGCATCACATGGGTCATGCGGTGCTCCAGGACGGTGCGGTGCTCCAGGACAGTGGTGGGACGGTACGGGCGGGGGGGGGGCGCCCGGGGGGGGGGGGGCGCCCCCCCGGGGGGGGCGGCCGGGGGGGGGGGGGGGGGGGCCCCCCCCGGGGGGTGCGCCGCCCCGGGGTGACTACCGGCCCCGGGGCCGCCATAAATGGGGGGGGGGGGGGCGCCGGGCGGGGGGGGGGCCCCGGGGGGGGGGGGGGGGGTTGGGGGGGGGGGGGGCCGGGGGGGGGGGGGGGCCCCGCCCCGGTGGTTCGACGCGCGTCTGCCGGGCGTCGTCACCGCACGGATTCGGGCGCCGGTCAGGACGTGGCGCCGCGGCCCGCCGTCTCCAGCAGGCCGTGCCGGGTCGTGTCCAGCCCGGCGGACGAGCCGGCCCCCGTCCACCGCCCCAGCGCCATCTCGGCGGTGATCCCGGGCCCGAACCCGGCGACGATGCCGCGTGCCCCGTCGGCGACGACGCCCTCGTCGAAGAGGCGGCGTACGGCGTCGAGGACGACGGCGCTGGCGATGTTGCCGTACTCGGTGAGGGTGCCCCGGCTGAACCGGAACGCCTCCGGCTCCACTTCGAGGAAGCGGCTGAGGTCGTCCAGGATGCGGGGCCCGCCCGCGTGGATGATGTAGAAGTCGAGTCCGGCGGCGTCCCAGCCGTGCTGGTCGGCCATCGTACGGAGCGCGGGGGCCAGCGGTTCCATGGTGGTGGGCACACGCTTGTCCAGCAGGAAGTGGAATCCGGTGGCGCGGACGCTGTAGGCGATCCAGTCGGTGGTGTCGGGCACGAGGTGGGAGCCGTTGCGCTCCATCCTGATGCCGGTGCCGCCCTCGCCCCGTACGACGGCGGCGGCGACCGCGTCGCCGAACAGGCCGTTGGAGAGCAGCGAGCCGACCCCGAGGTCCGTCGGCTGGTAGCAGAGCGAGCAGAACTCGCACGCGACGATCAGCACATTGCTGCCGGGGTAGGCCCGGCAGAAGTCGTGTGCCCGGTTGATGGCGGCGCCGCCCGCCGCGCAGCCGAGCTGGGCGATCGGGAGCTGCCGGGTGTGGCCGGGGAAGTCCATGGTGTTGATCAGCCAGGCGGTCAGCGACGGCATCATGAAGCCGGTGCACGAGACGTAGATGATCATGTCGATGTCGGCGGGGCGCAGCTCGGCGTGGTCGAGGGCGCGCCGGACCACCTCGGGCACGCGCCGCTTGGCCTCGGCCTCGTACAGCATGTTGCGGTCCTCGAAACCGGGGTGGCGCAGCGTCTCCTCGATGGGCTGGACGATGTGGCGCTTGGCGACCCCGGTGTTCTCGATCAGCCGCAGCGCGAGCGGCAGTTGCGGATGGTCCGCGTGGAGCGAGCGCGCGAGAGCGAGGGTGTCCTCCATGGTGATCACATGTTCGGGGACCGAGACCGCGGGTTTGCACAGAGTCGCCACGACGCTCTCTCTCCTTCATTCGTGTTCGCTGTGAACTGGGGCCCACATGGGCCCACATTCAGGGCTGGGCCACTGCCCCGCAACCTGGGGGAAACAGGTGGCGGCAGCGGCGGGCCACCGGTCGGGGGACGGATCGGCGAGGGAACCGAGGAGCCGTCAGGATTCCACGCGCGACTACGGAACGTAGGGAAGGCGTCGGTGGGGTCGCCCGTTCAGGGGGTGGTGGATCCGCGTGGGCATCACCGGGGGCCGGACGCGGGAGGGATGGTCCCCATGGCGTTCTCGTGGTGTGCGTGCCGGGTTCCGGCCGGTGGCGGCGGTCGTCCGCGCGGCGTCGCCGCCCCCGTCACGGCGCCCGGCGGACGGCGGCGCACGCTCCGCGGGGCGTACGGCGCCGGGCGTGTCGCCGGCGCGGGGTGCGGGGTGGCCGGCCGGTGATCCTGCTGACCGGGGTCACCGGGACCGTCGGCCGGCTGGTGGCGGAACGCCTCGCCACCTCCGAGCCGGTACGGCTGCTCTCCCGGGATCCGCGCCGTCTCGCCGCGCTCGCCGGGCCGGGCACCGAGGTCGTGGGCGGCGACTTCGCGGATCCCGCCTCGCTGGCCGCCGCGCTGTCCGGTGTGCGGGCGGCGTTTCTCGTCACGTCGGACCCGCTCGCGCCCGTCCACGACGAGCACTTCGTCACCGCGGCCCGGCGGGCCGGCGTCGCCCATGTGGTGAAGCTGTCGGCGCGGGTGGTGGCCGAGCCCGACGCCCAGGACCTGATCACCCGCTGGCAGCGGAGCGCCGAGGACCTGCTCCGCGCCTCGGGCGTCGGCTGGACCTTCCTGCGGCCCCGGGCGTTCATGTCCAACACCCTGGGCTGGGCGCGTTCGGTCCGCGACGAGGGGGTGGTGCGCGCCTTCCACGGTGCCTCGCCCAACGCCACCGTCGATCCGCGGGACATCGCCGAGGTCGCCGCGCTGGCCCTCACCGGCGCCGTGCTGCCGGGACGCGCCCACCCCCTCACCGGCCCGGCGGCGATCAGCTCGGCCGAGCAGGTCGCCGTACTCTCCGGGCTGCTGCGGCGTCCGCTGCGGCTGGTGGAGCTGACCCGGGACCAGGCGTACGAGGGCCTGCTCGCCCGGTGGCCGCGCCCGGTGGCCGACGCGCTCCTGGAGGGCGCCGTACGCCAGGCTTCGGGCGCCAAGGCGCGGGTGGAGCCGACGGTACGGACGCTGCTCGGGCGCCCGGCCCGGCCCTACCGCGCCTGGGCCCGGGACCATCTCCCCGCCTTCGGGGGCTGACCCACCGGCCGGTGCCCGCGCACGGCCCGCCCGTCAGTCCCTCGGCAGCCCCAGGGACCGCAGCGGCACCGGCAGGGACCGGCGCAACTCGCGCTCCCAGTAGGCGGACTCGTGCGCGCCCGTCGCGACCAGGGCGGCAAGGGCGCGGCGTAAGCCTCGTGTTCGGGGCATGGTCCCTCCTTGTTCGGGTCGTGCGGGGCAGGACGGCCTCGCGCGGGAGGAAGTTGCCCGATATGCGCCCGATCCGCCCCGGAGAAAACCCGGAATCACCCGGCGGCGGTTCCCTCTTGTCGGAGCGCTCCCGCTGCGGGCAGCATGCCGCCATGTCTTCCCTCGCTCCCGCCGTGCGCCCCTACCGTCCCGAGGACCTGCCCGCGCTGTACGACATCTGCGTACGCACCGGTCACCAGGGCCGGGACTCCCGGCAGCGGTACCCGGACCACGACCTGCTGCCGAGCATCTTCGCCGCGCCCTACGCCGTACTGGAGCCGGAGCTGGCCTTCGTGGTCGACGACGGGACGGGCCGGGCGGTCGGTTACGTGCTCGGCACCGCCGACACCGCCGCCTTCGTCACGGCGTTCCGTGAGGTGTGGCTGCCGCCGCTGACCGGCCGGTATCCGGCGCCGACGGGGCCCGCCCGTACCCCGAGCGAGGAGATGATCGCCCTGCTGCACCGGCCGGAGCGGATGGTTCTGCCCGAACTGGCCGGGTATCCCGCGCACCTGCACATCGATCTGCTGCCCGAGGCCCAGCGCCGGGGGCACGGCCGGGCGCTCATGCACGCCTTTCTCGGCGCCCTGCGCCACCAGGGCGTCGAAGCCGTCCATCTGTCGATGTCCACCGCCAACACCCCGGCCCGCGCCTTCTACGACCGGCTCGGCTTCCAGGTGATCGCGGTGCCGGACCCGGGTCCCGTCACCTATCTCGGGCGTTCGACCGCCGTGGACGAGGGCCTCACCCACCGCCCTTCCTCGTGACCGCCGCGGACGCCGCGCCCAGCGCCCCGCCGGCGACCAGCAGGACGACGCTCACATAGATCTCGTAGCCGTCGAAGAAGCCCATCCTGGAGACGACGGACCAGGGCTGGAACCACCCGTCGGTCAGTTCGTACAACAGACCGCCCACCCCTTGGGACAGCAGAACGAAGCAGAGGAATCCGAGAAACGTCTTCACCCGCCCAGGCTAGAAAGAGCACGTCGGGGCTGCTATCGGCCATCGGGCGCGGCATCCGGTACGAAAGTCGCCGGTGCCGCGCCCGCGGTCATCCCAAAGTCGCCGCGCCCCGGCCGGCGTCCGCGATCCGGATCGTCGCCCGGGTGGTCACCCCGCCCACGGTCACCGCGAGCGTGACCGTGCCCGGCCGCAGCGCCGTGAGGGTGCCGGTGGCCGGGTCGAGGACCGCCGCGTGGCGTGGCCGGGCGCCGTCGCGGTCGCCGATGCGAAGGTTGAGGGAGCCGCTCCAGTCGGCGCTGAGCGGAAAGCCGACGGGGACGGTCCGGGCGCCCTGGGTGACCGTCGCCGTCACCGTCGCGCCGCTGCCGGGCGTCAGGGTGGCCGGGGCGTCGAGGGTCAGCGCGTCGGTGTGCGCGCGGGTCGCCACGGAGACCCAGTCGGGGCCGCCTCTCCACGGGTTCAGCCGGGCGGCCGTCCACGCGCCCTTGGAGACCTGGTCCACCCCGACGAGCGACCAGCCGGTGAAGCCGCCCTCGCCGGGCGGGGCGGCGGGCGCCTTGCCGGAGTTGCCGTTGATCAGATACGGCACGCCGTCCACCCGCGAGGCGTCGAAGACCCCGACGTGGCCGCCGATGAACCCGGCGCCCTTGCCGGTCGTACGGCGGAACTCCGCGAGCCACTGTTCGAGGAGGGCCGCCTCCTTGCGGTCGCCGAGCCGGCTGGCCTGCTGGACGGTCGGGTCGCGCGGCGGTACGTGCTCGATCACCATCACCGAGCCGATGCTGTCGTCCCGCGCCGCCGCGTCGAGTTGCTCGCGTACCGTCCTGATCTGGGCGAGACCCCCGCCGCGCAGGGTCAGACCGGAGGTGTCGAGGGTGAGGAAGCGGGTGCCCCGGTGGTCGAAGACCCGCTGGGCGGGGCCGAACCGCGCCACGAACTCCTTGATGGAGCCGCCCATCACCTCGTGGTTGCCGGGCACGTAGTACCAGGGCAGGGTGTCGCCCAGTTCCTCGGTCAGGACGGTCCGGGCGAAGTCGAGGTCGGCGGGTGAACCCTCGTCCACCAGATCGCCGTTGACGACGAGGAAGTCCGGCTTCGCCGCCTTGATCTCGCGCAGGGTACGGCGGGCCTGGGCCACGATCGCGCTGTCCGGGTCGCGGGCGACGAACTGCGCGTCGGACATCACCGCGAACCGCCAGTCCCGCCCGGCCGTCCCGGCGACCGTGTCGATCAGCGGATCGGCCACGCGGGGCTGTACGGGCAGTTCGACGGCGGGCGGCACCTGCGCCGTCAGCTCGTCGATGACGATCTCCCCGGTGTACTGCCGGGTGGCGGCGGTCTCCGCGAGGTAGAAGCGGTGCACGGCGAGCGGGGTCGCCGCCCCGGCCGGTACGTCGAAGGTCACCTGCCGCCAGCCGGTCCAGGTGATGTACGGGCCGCGCAGCAACTGGTCGGAGCCCGCCGCGTCCTTGAGGTGCAGGGTGGGCCAGGCGCCGTGGCCGTCGCCCTTGATCCAGAGCTTGAAGGACTGCGGCTGCCCGGGCACCGCGATCCGCAGCGGCGGGGTGGCGTAGGCCGCGCGGGTCGCGGTGGAGCGGGTGAAGTCGTACGCGAGGGTCAGCCCGGTTCCGGTGCGGCCGTCCGGGGTGGCCGCGACCGAACCGTCCGCCCGCGCCTGGCTGAAGGTCCAGGACGCGGCATCGTCGAAGCCGGAGACCTGCTGTTCCTCCAGTCCGACGCCGACGGCGAGCGCGGTGGTGACGCCGCCGACGGTGGCGGTGATCCGTCCGGCGACGCCGTCCTTCAGCGCGGCGACGGTGAAGGAGCCCCGGCCGTCGTCGGTGACGGAGAAGAGCGTGCGGTCGTACCGGAGGGTCACGTCGCGGGGTTCGACGGGGGCACTGGTGCCGTGCGCGTCGAGTCCGACGATGCCGAAGGTGCCGGTGGCCGTGGCGTCCGCGAGGCCGACGCGCACGGTGGTCGGCAGGATCCGGGCGAGGGGGCCGAGCACCGTCAGCTCCGTGGAGCCGTGGGCGCGGCCGTGTTCGGCGCGTACGGGCGTGGTGCCGCCGGACCGCGCGGTGAAGACGCCGTCGCGGTCGACCCGGCCCACGGCGGGCCGCAGGGTCCGCCAGTGCGGGGCGCCGGCCGCGGGTCCGTACGTCTCGTCGTACCCGGCGGCCGTCAGACGGCGGGTCAGCCCGGGGAAGACCCGCTCGGGGTGGCCGCCCTTGACGGGGTCGACGGTGGGGGCGGCGCCGGGGGGCGTGCGGGTCTCGACCCAGAAGCCGGTCAGCTTCCCGCTGCCGTCGGGGGCGGTGAGGGCGAGGCCGTTGGGGACGGTGCGCTCGCTGCCGTCGGAGGGGCTGTTCTCCACCCGCAGCGCGTCGCTGCCGGGTGTCCGGGCGACCAGGGTGGAGGAGCCGCCACCGTCGAGGTTGAGCGCGCTGTACGCACCGGCCCGCGCCATCATCAGGCCCAGTTCGGTGAGGGTGACTCCGCCGCTGTCGGCCTGCCGGCCGTCGACGGTGATCACGTGCATGGTGGCGCCGTCACGGGAGAAGCCGACGGCGGTGCGGGGCGCGGCGGTGTTGTTGCCCTCGCCCTCGTGGCTCACCGCCCTGCCGTCGGTGACGAGGAGTTCACGCCCCCCGACGGCGGTGCGCGGCACGGGGCCGCCGTCGTCGGTGCGCGGCCGGTACTCCAGGGTGACGGGGTCGCCCGGGCGCAGCGCGGCCAGCGCCTCGGCGCCCGCTTCCCGGCCGACCAGGACGGTCGTACCGGCGGCGACGGGCCCGGTGCCGGGCCGGCCGGTGACGGAGACGACGCGCCCGTCCCGTACGGCGGCCTCGGCGACCGGGGTCGCGCGGTCGACGGTGAGCGCCCGGTCGGCCTCGCCCCAGGCGGCCGTATAGGCGCCGATGCCGCCCGCGGGCACGTTGGCCGCGTTGTACGCCTCCAGCGCGCGGGGCCCGGAGGGGAGGGTGACGGTGCCGTCGAAGTAGAGCCGCAGGACGCGTCCCGCGCCGCCGGGTCCGATGCCGACGGCCTGGTGGGCGCCGGGCGCCGGGGAGTGGACGACCTCGCCGTCCGCGATGCCGGGGCCCTGGGGCGCGCCCGTCTCGTTGATGTCGAAGAAGTCCGCGTTGATCGCGGCGACGGTGCGGCGGCCCGGCCCCGGATCGTGCCGGGCGGCGAGTTCGGAGACCGTACGGCGGTCGGAGACCTTCCCGGTGGAGAGGTAGTCGGCCCGTGTGCCGCCGCTGCCGAGGTCGACGGAGAGGGTGTCGACCCGCAGCCACTTGTCGGATTCGAGGCGGTCGTACGAGGACAGCCGGATCCCGGGGGCGACGGTCCTGGCGGCGTGGGCCGTCTCGATGCCGTCGCCGTCGGCCACGGAGCGCACCGCGGTCGCGGATCCGGCGGCCCCGGCGGCGGCGCTCGCGGGCGGCGGTGCGACGGGCCGCAGGACCTCCGCGGCGGTACGGGGGCGCGGGTCGGGGGTGGAGTCGGCGGCGGACGGGGCGCTCGCCCCGACGGTCAGGGCGGTCACGGCCGCGAACAGCACGGCGGTCCGCCCGGCGATGCGTGGGCCCACAACTTCTCCTGGATGACGGTGAGTACACCTGGGTGAGCGCGGTCCGTCACGGGGGCGACAGACCTGGACGAGTCCAGGATTGCCGTGCACACGCCAATGAACCAGGGGTTCGCGGGAACGGTGCGGAGAACACGCGGTGACGAGGTCGAACGGTCAACGGCACGCGGGCCCGTCAGGTCACGGCACGCCCGACGCGTCGAGCCGAGAGACGCCGCGAGGTGCTGCGAGGTGCTGCGAGACGCGCGAGGCCCTAAGGGGCCCTAAGGGGCGCTACGAGGCTTACGAGGTCCCGGGGGCGCGGCCGGGTCCCGGGGCGTCCCGGCGCAGGAGCAGCAGCGCCATGTCGTCGCCGCCCCCGGGCTCCCCCACCGTGCCGAAGAGCAGGTCGGCCAGTGCGGGCAGCTCCGCGGGGCCGGTCCGTACGGCCTCCCGGAGCGCTTCGAGGCTGTCACCCAGATCGACGCCGGGCCGTTCCACCAGGCCGTCGGTGCACAGGAGCAGGGTCTCGCCGGGGCCGAGCACCCCCGTGGTCACCGGATAGCCGACACCGCCCTGTCCGGCGAACTCCGCGGAGAGACCGAGCGGCAGCCCGCCGGCCGTCTCGATCCACTCGCAGCGCCCGTCGGCGTGCCGCAGCAGCGGGTCGAGATGCCCGGCGCGCACGATCCGCAGTCCCCCTCCGGCCAGGTCCACCTCCACGTACGTGCAGGTCGCGAAGCGTTCGGTGCCCAGTTCGCGCAGCAGCGCCGAGGCGCGGGCCAGCGCGGTCGCCGGCGGGTGCCCCTCGGCGGTGTACGCCCACAGGGCCATCCGCAACTGGCCCATCACCACGGCCGCGTCCGTGTCATGGCCCTGGACGTCACCGATGGTCAGCCCCACCCGGCCGCCGGGCAGCGGCAGTACGTCGTACCAGTCCCCGCCGACACTCCGGCCGAGCCGCGCCGAGCGGTACCGTACGGCGGTCAGCGCTCCGGGGATGTCGGGGATGCGCCGGGGCAGCATCGCCTGCTGAAGCCCCTCGGCGAGGTCGTGTCGCTGCTCGTACAGCATGGCGCGCTGCAGGCTCTGCGCGATGGAGCTGCCCAGGGCGAGCAGCAGCGTGCGCTCCTCGTCACTGAAGGCGCCGGGCAGCGGGGAGAGCAGTCCGAGCACCCCGATCGGGGTGGCCTGGGCGATCAGTGGGAGATAGGCGCCGGAGGCGACCGAGAGCGAGGCGATGTACGGCCAGAGCAGCGGGTAGGAGGCCCTGAACTCCTCGCGTGAGGCGATGAAGCGGGGCCGCCGGGTCCGTACCACCTCGCTCATCGGGAATCCGTCGTCGACCCGGGTGTAGCGCAGTTCCGGTACGTACGATCCCGTGCGCCCCTCGGCGACCAGCCGGATCCGTCCGCCCTCGACCACGCCGAGCATCACGCTCACCGCGGTGAGATGGCCCAGCGCCTCCGGGTCGCGCAGCACGTCGAGGACGTCCTCGACGCTGGACGCGCGGGCCAGCAGGGCGGTGGTACGGGCCACCACCCCGGTCAGTCTGCGCCGCGCCTCGGTCAGATCGCTCCGGGCGGCGGCCTGGGCCAGCTCGCGCTCGGCGCTCCGTACGACGCCGATGAGCCGACGGGGCCGTCCGCCGGCGTCATGGCCGAGGTAGCCCTGGGCGTGTGCCCAGCGTGGGGCTCCGTCGCGCGGCCTGACCCGGAAGTACGCGCTGTGCCGGGCGGTGCCGGCCTTGAGGGCCCGGGCGGCGAGGGCCTTCAGCCGGGCGGCATCGGCGTGCGGGATCCGGCTCATGAGGGTCGCGGGGTCGCCGCCGTACTCCCCGGGGAGCAGGTCGAGCACGGCGAGGGCGGCCGGGTCGAGGTGGAGCAGCCCGCTGTCGAGATCCCAGTCGAAGCTGCCCATGCGGTTGAGGGCCAGGCTCCGGTCCGGGCGGGCCGGCCAGTCGTCCGGCAGCGGTACGGCAGCCGGAGGTGCGCCCCGATCGGCCATGGAGCAACCATCTCACCGATCGGCCCTGGCCACTCCCGGAGGAGCGGGACCGGGTCGTCGGGATGGGCGGCCACCGGGAACGGGGGGCGCGGGGCGGCGGCATTTTCCGTCCGGACCACTGCGCTGACCAGGTGATGATCCGGATGTGCGCAATCGAATGGCGGCTGGTCCGTTACCCAGCGTGAGTCCGGGCGTTGAAGTGCGTGAAGGCCGTGCATCGTGCGGCTGTGCTCGAAACGTTCAAGGAGAAACTTGATGTCGCGTATCGCGAAGGCAACCGCTGTTCTCGTCGGCACGGGTGCCGTCCTGGCCGGTGGCGCCGGTATGGCCGCTGCCGACGCCGGCGCCGAGGCGGCGGCCATCGGCTCGCCCGGTGTCCTGTCCGGCAACGTGGTCCAGGTGCCCGTGCACCTCCCGGTCAACCTGTGCGGCAACACCATCGACGTGGTCGGTCTGCTCAACCCGGCGTTCGGCAACCAGTGCGCCAACCTGTCGGGCGAGCACCACCGCGCCGGCTACGGCGGCTGAGGCCGGCCTGACGGCGCGTGGTCCCGGGCCACGCGCCTCCGAGTGAGGGACGGCCCCCCGCGTACACACGCGGGGGGCCGTCGCACGTACCGCCGCTCGAACGCGGCGTACGGTCAAGCGTCGTAGCGGTACAGGTTCCGGTGGTCCAGGAGCGCGGACGGCGTGACGTTCCAGGGCGGCATGGGCTCCTCCAGGCTCAGCGCCCGGCCCCGCTGCGGATCCCCCGCGCCCAGCTTGGACCTGGGCAGATAGGTCGCCTTGGGGTGCTTGCGCTGCCAGCGGTCCCAGAGCAGGTCGACGAAGGCGTGGTGGAGCCAGAACACCGGGTCGTTCGGGGAGTCCGCGCCGAGCATGTGCCCGCCGATCCAGCGGTGGACACGGTTGTGGTTGCGCCAGCGCTCGGCGCCGCCGGACGTCCACCCCTCAAGACGGTTGCGGAAGCCGGTCGGGACGGTCGAGTCCCAGGGCGGCGCGTCGTACACCGTCTCGTTCATCGCCCAGGCCAGCTCGTCCTTGGTCGGCAGGGCGATCGGGGCCGAGGGGCGCCCCAGAGCGCGGGTGAGGTACTTCCCGGCCGTCACCTTGCCCTGAATCGTCCAGTTGCCGTTCCGGTACGCGAAGGGCCCGGTCGTGACCTGCTGGTCGCCCGAGCGGCCGGTGCCGCCGAGGAAGTCCTCGCCCCACAGCGCGGCGGCGGGGGTCCGGTCGGCCGTCCAGTCCCAGTACGGGACGCTCACGTTCGGGTCGACCCGCTGGAGGGCCCGCTCGAAGTCCAGCAGGAAGCGCCGGTGCCAGGGCAGGAACGAGGGCGCCATGTGCCCGGCGCGTACCCCGCCCTCCGCGTCGGAGACGTAGTACTGGGTGTGGACGCGGACGAACTCCTCGTACTCGCCGCGCCGTTTGAGTTCGAGTACGGCGCCGACGAAGCGCTTCTTCTCTGCGCCGGTGAGCGCGCGCTGGTTCTTTCTGGTGTACACCGGTGAGGGGCTCCCGCCGTCAGATGTGAGGATCCGGTCCGTGGTGCGGTCCGTGGACCGGCCCGGCGGGCGACAGTTGGGCTCCGCCGAGGTCGTCGACGGCCGCGCGGGCCGCTTCGAGCGGGGTCGCGAAGGACTCGTAGTGGTTGACCACGCTCAGATAGCTGCCGTCCGCCCTGCGCATCACCTGGAGCGGCCGTCCGTCGATCCGGATGTCGGGCACGGGTACGGCGCGGACGGCCGCTCCCGCGGCGATCGCGGTGGCCGGGCCTGCGGCCCCGGGGCCGACCCGGATGTGCCGGCCCCGGTAGCTCTCCTCCAGGGCCGCCCCGCCGGTCGCTGCGCCGTACGGCGGTGACGGTACGTGCGGCGCCGTACCCCGGCCCGCCCTGACGACGGGGGCGAGCGCCGCGGATGTCCCCGCGACCATGCCGAGGGTGAACAGCGCGCGCAGGAAACGGCGCCGGGTGCGGTGCGGGCCGCCCACCCGTGGCCCTCCGGCCGGCACCGGGATTCCGCCTGGCATGAGACCTCCCTCTCGTCGTCCCGAACAGGACAACGAGAGGGAGCCCATACGGTTCTCCCCGTCGTCAGACGATGCCGACGACGGTCACCGTGACCCGTACCGGACGCCCCGGGTCCGGCAGCACCTCCGTGGCCGCCGCGCAGACGGCCGCCCGTACGGCGCGGGTGACGTCGACGGTGCGGTGCCCCGTGCGCGCGACGAGCTGAAGGTCGAGATGGAACCCCGTGGCGCCCTCGCCCACCTGGCGGACCCGTACCCCCGTGGAGTTCGGGGCCGGCCGGGTGACCGGGCGTCCGGCGCGGGAGGCGGCGGAGGCGCGCAGCAGCTCGACGAACCCCGGGCGCAGGAACGCCACTCCCGGGACCCGCCGCGCGACGTCGGCGGCCACGAGGGCCAGCTCTTCCTGGATCTTCCGCTCGGTCATCGGTCTCCCCCTTCCTGCTCGTCGTCGGCGTGGTGGTCCTCGTCGGTGTGGTGGTCCTCGTCGAGGAGGTCGACGACCAGGACGTCGATGCGCGCCACCTCGATCCCGATGGCGTCCCTGGCCGCGTCGGCGACCCGCGCGCGGACCGCCTCCGCCAGCTCGTGCAGGGGCCGCCCCAGGCCGGCCGCGACCTCCAGCCGGACCTGGACGGGACCGCGGTCCGCGGGCCCGCCCGTACCGCTTCCGGTGGCGCGCGGCTCCAGCGGGCCGATCCGGCAGCTTCCGGCCCGTACCCCCGGCAGGGTCTCGGCGGCGGCGCGGAAGGCGCGGGCCGCCGCGGCCTCCACGATCCAGTCGTCCTCCTCGGGGGCGCCCAGCGGCAGCGTCCGGCCGGGGCGCAGCTCCAGGCGGACGATGTCCATGATGCGGCCGGTCAGCTCGGCCGGTGGCGTCCCGTCGTCGGTCTCCTCCTGGCGGGCCCGGCGTACGGCCTCGTCCAGCGACGTCAGATCGGCCAGGGCCGCCGTGCAGTGCGGGCAGTGCGCGAGGTGCGGGTCGGCCGCGGTCTCCCCGGCGTCCCACGCCTCCCAGACGTCGATCAGTTCCCGGCCGCACGGCAGGGGTTCCTCCTCGGGCGTCACCGCGTCCTCCGGTGTCCCTTCTGTCTCCCCGTGGCGGCCGGGATGCGCGTTCAGCGCCATGCGCTCATCGCCTCCGTCAGGTAGCGGCGTGCTCGGAAGACCCGGCCGCGGACCGCCTGAAGGCTGATTCCGACCGTCTCCGCGATGTTCTCGTAGCTCATGTCGTGCAGTTCCCGCAGCACCCAGCAGGCGCGCTGCTCGGGTGAGAGGCCCGCCATCGCCACGGCCAGGGCGCGGGTGGCCGCGTGGGACTCGGCGACCCGCGCGGGTGAGGACTGGTGTTCGGGCGCGGCGGGTTCCGGTACCGAGTCGAGGTCGGTGGCCGGGCGGCGCGCGCGCAGTTGGTTGAGGCACCGGTTGGTGACGATCCGGTACATCCAGGTTCTGAAGGCCGACGCGCCGCGGAACTCCGGCAGTTTGCGCCAGGCGCTCACGAACGCGTCCTGAACGGCGTCCTCGGCCTCGGTGCGGCTGCCGAGGAGACGTGTCGCGAGCTGGAGCATGACCGGACTGTGCCGGCGCACCAGCGTCTCGAACGCCTCTTCGTCGCCTTCGCCCGCGCGGACGGCCAGCAGGCCGTCGTCGGACCGCCCCTGTTCCAGGACCTGGTCCGGCGCGCGTGCTGACAGCTCATTCCCGTTGCCGGGCACTCACCGACTCCTTTCGACGCCCCCGTACGCCCGGTTGGACACACGGCACGGCTCATCGTCACGCGCGAGGAAACACGACAGGGAAAGTCGCGGATTCGGCGTGACGATCTCCCCGGCACGGAGTCCAACGAGTCGAGAGTCCCCGGGAGCCGGGTGACCGGACGAGAAGTCAGGAGGCTGTCCCGTGACAGCGACCCAGGAAGCACCCGTCACCACCAAGAAGTCCGTGACCGGGCAGGGCGGCAGCGCCGCGGGTTCCACCACCGTGGGCGCCGGGGCCGTGGGCGCGAACGAGCCGGCCGCCACGCGCGGGCGGACCTCCATCGCGGATGTCGTGGTCGTGAAGATCTCCGGCATGGCGGCGCGGGAGATCCCCGGTGTGTACGACATGGGCGGCGGCCTCTCCCGCACGATCGGCGCCGTGCGCGACCGGGTGCCCGGCGGTCGCCCCAACGTCGGGCGCGGGGTGAAGGTCGAGGTGGGCGAGCGGCAGACCGCGATCGATCTGGATCTGGTCGTGGAGTACGGCGTCGCCATCACCGATGTGGCCCGTGACGTACGGGAGAACGTGATCGCCGCGGTCGAGCGGATCACGGGTCTGGAGGTCGTCGAGGTCAACGTCACGATCAACGACGTGCATCTGCCCGAGGACGAGAACGACCCGGGTGTCACCGAGGGTCGCGTCGAGTAGGTCGTGCGGGCACGCGACGCCGTGCCCGTGACCGAGTGCCGGTGACCTACTGCCTTATCGAGTACGAGGTGAATGATGAACACAGCCGTGGTGGGGCTGGCCGCGGGGATGGCGCTGGGCTTCGCGGGCTGGTTCGGCGGGTTCGGGGCCTTCCTGCTGGTGGCCGCGCTCGGAGCGGTCGGCTTTGTCGTGGGCCGGCTCGCCGACGAGGGCCGGCTCGGGGAGCTGTTCCAGCCGGGTGAACGGAAGCGCTGGTGACCGCGGCGGCGGAGCCCGCCGAGCGGGGCACGACCCGGGTCGCCGACCGGGTGGTCCGGCGGATCGCCGGCCGGGCCGCGGCGCGGGCTCTGGGGCCCGGCGGCGAGGTGCTGCGGGTCTCCGCCGAGGCGGGGGACGGCGGTTCCTGGCGGCTGCGGCTCGATGTCGCACTGGCCTATCCGGTGCGGCTGGAGGCGGCCGGGGAGCGGCTCCAGGAGGAGGTCACCGCCCGCACCGCGGAACTCACGGGTCTGAGGGTCGGTCGTACGGAGGTACGGATCGGCCGGCTGGACCCGCGTGCGGCGGCCGTTCCCGGCCCTCGTACGGAGGCGGACACGGCGGCGGCCGAGACGGGCGCGGCCCGGCGCCGGTCCCGCCGCCCCTGGTCGGAGCGGCGGGTGCCGGCGGCGGTGCTCGCCGCGGGCGGCGCGGCGCTCTGCGGGCTGCTCCTCGCGGACGTGGTCGCGGTGGCGCTCGGCGGCACGGCGGCCGGTGCGCGGACGCGGCTGCTGCAGTGGGCGTCCGAACAGGACGCCGGCGGCACGGCGGTGACCGTGGGCGGCGTGGTGGCGGTCGTCGCCGGGCTGTGGCTGCTGCTGACCGGGCTCACCCCCGGGCTGCGCGGACGGCTCGCGATGGCGGACGCGGCCGACGGGACCCGGGCGGCACTCGACCGGGCGGCGGCCGGCGCGCTGGTGCACCACGGCGCGGCCGGGGTGCCGGGCATCTCCCGGGTCCGGGTGCGGGTGGGGCGCGGGGGCACGGCGGTGCGCGCGACGGTCGGTTTCGGCGATCTCGACGAGGCCCGGGAGGGAGTGGCGCGCGCGGTGGCTGAGGTGGTGGAGCGGCTCGGTCTGGCGAGGCCGCCCCGGATCAGGGTGCGGATCTCCCCCGACCCGCACTGGCGCGCCCCGGACTCCGGGACGGCCCGGCCCCCGGAGATCGAAGCGGCGGCCGAAGCGGTGACCGTAGCGGCGGCCGACGAGCCGTCAGGCACCGCGCCCACCGCACCGGGCGAGCATGAGAAGGAGAACGCCGATGCCCCGGCCGCGTAACGTCACGAACCGCGCTCTGCTGACCGTTCCGGGCGCCGCGCTGGTCTGCGCCGGCGGCTGGGCGCTGGCCGGGAACGCCGCCGTACGGGAGCGGCTGCCGCGCGGCCTGCCCGCCGCTGACCCCGGCGCCGTGCTCGCCGGCCGTGGCGCGCTGGGCAGGGCCCGTGAACAGGGCTGGTGGACCCCGTCCGTGATCGCCGTGCTCTCCCTGGTCCTGCTGGCGCTGGTGTGGTGGCTGCTGGCCCAGGCGCGGACCCGGCAGCCGGGGGTGCTCGCGCTGCCGCGCCCGGGGCTGGGGCTACGCGCCGGGGCGCTGGCCCGGGCGATGGCGGAGCAGACGGAGCGGCTGCCGGGGGTGGACCGCGCGCGGGTCCGGCTCTCGGGGCGGCCCCGTCGGCTGCTCGCGACCGTCGACGTACGGCTGTCGCCGGGCGCCGACCCGTCCGGGGTGGTGGAGCGCGTCACCGCCGGGGTACTGGCCGACGCCCGCGCGAGCGGTGCTCCGGTACGGGTCGACGCGCGGGTACGGTTCCATGGCCCTGCCCGGCGGGGAACGGGGTACAGGATCAGTGGCCGGGTGCGCGGTGACGGTCCGGGTCGGGTCCCGCCGGTGTGATGAGGCAGGCTGTGACCTGCGGTCGGTCGCCGGCCGGGCGTCACGTTCGAGCACGCAGGAGGCAGAGTTGTCCGCCGAGGAACCCGGGCACGGGGAATCGTCGCCGTCCGGCGACGGCCCTGATCCCGCACGGCCGGAGCCCGCACTGCCGGATCCCGCACGGCCGGGCGCCGGTCGGCCGGGCGCCGGTCGGCCGGGCGCCGGTCGGGGCAGCCGGTTGGCCGGCGCGCTGAAGCGCACGCCTCTCGCGCTGTGGCGGGACGACGCCACGGACCGGGCCGCCGCGCTCACCTATTACGCCGTTCTGGCGATCTTTCCGGCGCTGCTGGTCACCGTCTGCTCCATCGGGCTGGCCGGACCCGACGCCAGCGGGAAGCTGGCGAACCAGGTCGCGGCCATCGTGCCGGGGCAGTCGCAGGGCCTGGTGCACAGTTCGCTGGAGGAGATGGCGCGGCAGCGCTCCGCGGCCTGGCTGCTGGCGGCGTTCGGCACGGTCGGCGCGCTCTGGTCGTCCTCCAGCTATCTCGGGGTGTTCCGCCGGGGGTTGCACGCCATGCACGGCGCCGTCGACCACCGGCCGCCGTGGCGTACCGCGCCGCGGATCGCGCTCACCGCCTGCGCGCTGCTGGCGCTCCTGGTGACCAGCGCCATCACGCTCGTGCTGACCGGCGAGGCCGCCGCGGCGGTGGGGCGGGCGCTGGGGATGGGTACGGCGGTGCGGCTGATGTGGAACGCGCTGAAGTGGCCGCTGTTGCTGGCGATCGCTGCGGTGCTGGTGCTGATGGTGTTCCGTACCGGTCCGCCCGGGACGCGCAGGCTGCGGCGCGCGCTGCCCGGCGGGATCCTCGCGGTGGTGCTCTGGCTGCTGACCTCGGCCGGGTTCGCCGTCTACACGGCGCACGCGGGCACGTACAACCGGCTCTACGGTTCGCTCGCCGGGGTCATCGTCTTCCTGGTCTGGCTCTGGGTCACCAATCTCTCGTTGCTGGCGGGCGCGCAGTTCAACGCCGAGCTGGCCCGCGGTGAGGCGGTGCGCGGCGGTGCGGCGGCCGGTTCCCTGCCGGCGCCCGCCGTGAGCGCTCCCGCGAGCGGCACCGTGCCGGACGTGCCCGCCGGGGCCGGCCGACGGGCCGGCTGAGCGGACCGTACGGACGACGTCCGCGGCGTCATCGCGCGCGAAGGGGCCGGTGCGGGCGGGAAGTCCGCCGCACCGGCCCTTTCACGTGCCCCTGTTCCGCGCTCAGCAGCTCAGGTTGGATCCGGGGGTGGTGCCCAGGATCTGGGTGAACCTCTGGTAGTTGTTGATACGGCTCTGCACCTGCCCGGGGTTGCCCCCGTTGCACTCGATGCTGCCGTTGATGGAGCGGATGGTCTCACCGAAGCCACGGCCGTTGACCATGGCGTTGTGCGGGGTCATCGTGCCCGGGCCCGTCTGGGTGTTCCAGTACCAGAGGGCCGTCTTCCACGCCACGGCCGCGTCGGTCTGCACCAGGTTGGGGTTGCGGAGCAGGTCGATGCCGAGCGCGTCGCCCGCCGCCTTGTAGTTGAAGTTCCAGCTCAACTGGATCGGTCCGCGCCCGTAGTAGGCGGCCTGTCCGGCGGGGCAGCCGTAGGGCTGGCTCGCGTCGCAGTAGTGCGGGTAGTTGGCGGTGTTCTGCTCCACGATGTGGACGAGACCGCCGGTCTCGTGGCTGACGTTGGCGAGGAACGCCGCGGCTTCCTGCCGCTTGACCGTGTCGCTGCCGGTGTTCGCGAACCCGGGGTAGGCGCTGAGCGCCGCGGTCAGTCCGCTGTAGGTGTAGAAGGAGTTCCGGCTCGGGAACATCTGGTTGAACTGGCTCTCGCTGACCACGAACGAGCCCGAGGGCGGCGGCTCGGTCGGCCCGCCGGTGCAGGTGTAGGGCTCCCAGTACCAGGTGGAGATGACCGGGTCGTAGCCCGGGTTGTCGTGCTCGGCCCGGTAGAGCCGGCCGTCGGTGTACCGGACGATGTCACCGGCGACGTACGACCGTCCCGCGGCCCACGCGGGGTAGTCGCAGCTCGTGCCGGAACCGCCACCGGGGCTCGATCCGTCACAGCCGCCCTGGTCGGCCCAGACGTCGCTGGTGCCGGGGGCCTCGCCCTGCGTCCACCACTTGGCCGACCAGTTGCGGCCGTTGTACGAGGCGGTGGCACCGCCGGTGTAGACGGCGGACGCCGACCAGCCCGAGGCGCAGGCCGCGGCGGACGCCGGGGTGGCCGGCAGGAAGATCACCAGGGCGAGGGCCGCTGCCATCGCCGTGAGGAATGCAAGTGCGCGCTGTCTCAAACGACTCACTCCTTCGCGCGAGCAACCGGCGTCCGGCGCTCGCCATGGGGGGTGAGACAGAACCAACCGGAATCGCGTGCACCTGTCAAGGTCTAGACCAAGTTGGGGGTGGCGCGGCGTCACTTCCCGGCCGTCAGTGGCGTGAACGCGCCAGTGTGGAGGCGCGGACCACCAGTTCGGGCTGGAGCACGATGCGCCGGTGCGTGTGCGCGGCGGCGCCGTCCCCCGTCTCCTCGATGAGCAGATCGGCCGCGGCCCCGCCGAGCTGGACGGCGGGCTGGCGCACCGAGGTCAGGGGCACCGCGGCGGCCGAGGCGAACTCGATGTCGTCGTACCCGACGAGCGCGATGTCCTCGGGCACCCGGACACCCGCGTGGTAGAGGGTCTGGAGCACCCCGAGCGCGAGCAGGTCGTTGGCGCAGAACACCGCGCCGGGGCGGGGATCCATGCCCAGCAGCCGCGCCCCGGCGTCCCGGCCCTCCGCGACATCGAGGCGCGCGGCCTCCACGTGCCGCAGCGCGCCGGGCGGCAGCCCCGCCTCCGCGAGGGCCAGCAGCGCCCCCTCGCGGCGGTTCCTGCACTGCGCGAGATGCATCGGGCCGCTCACGTACACGATGTCGCGGCAGCCGCCGCGCAGCAGATGGCGTACGGCCAGGGCGCCGCCGCTGACATCGTCCACGGAGACCGAACAGCCGTCCGCGCTCGGCACGATGCGGTCGACGAGGACGAACGGGATGCGGTGGCGGCGGAACGCGTCGAGGTTGCGGCCGCTCAGATCGGCCGGGGTGACGAGGACGCCCCGTACCTGCTGCTCGGAGAAGAGCGTCAGATACGTGGCCTCCTCGGCCGGGGACTCCGCGCTGTTGCAGAGCATCACGCCGAGCCCGGCGGCGCGCGCGGAGCGCTCCGCTCCGGAGGCCACGTCCACGAAGAAGGGGTTGGCCATGTCGAGGACGAGCATGGCCAGAATGCGGCTGCGGCCCGCGCGCAGTTGGCGCGCGGACTCGCTGCGCACGTAGCCGAGCCGTTCGATGGCGGACAGGACGCGCCGGCGGGTCTCCTCGGTGACGGACTCGGGGCGGTTGATCACATTCGAGACGGTGCCCACCGAGACACCGGCCGCGCCGGCCACGTCCTTGATCCCCACCGGACGTCGCATCAGACGGAGACTTCCACGAGCTCCAGGCCGGACAGGCCGGAGAGCGCGCGCAGTTCCGGCAGGAGCCGGCCGGTGGCCAGGGCCCAGTGGTGGCCGACACCGCTGGCGCTCCACGCGTCGGTCCACTCGCCCGGGTCGCAGCCGAAGTCGACGCGGGAGGTGGTGTTGCCGATCTCCAGGTGCGGTCCGTCGACCACCTCGCCCTCGGCGGCGATCAGCCGGTAGCGGCCGTCGCGGGTCTGGCCGATTCCGACCAGGGTGACGGGGCCGTGCCGTACGTCGAACTCGACGGAGACGCCCCAGCCGCGCTTGCCGTGGTAGACGCCGAGTCCGCGCAGCAGGGGCCGGCGCGCGCTGATGGCGAGGTGTCCGGGGCCGTCGTGGCCCATCTCCACCACGCCGGCGTCGAAGTCCAGGGCCTGGAGCTCGGTGAAGGAGCCGCCCGCGCCGAGCCGGTCCGTGACCAGCATGGCCAGCGACGTACGCAGCTCGTACTCGCCGCAGGCCGGGATCCCGCGCGCGGTCAGCAGCGAGGAGCCGAGGATCATGCCGGCGCCGAGCCGTTCGTGGATCTCGGCGTCCAGGCCGCGGTGGTAGTACGCGAGGGAGTCCAGGTCGAAGTCGGCGACGAGCCGGTCGAGACCGACGGAGACCTTGGCCGCCCAGCGCAGGTCCTCCGCGACCACCGAGTCGGCGAGTTCGAAGACCTCCCGGGTCTCGTCCAGCTTCGCGGACAGTTCGTCGTCGCTCACCTTCTCGACCCGGACCCGCAGGTCGTCGAACTCGACGACCTCGACATGGCCGCCGAGCTGTCCCGGGACCATGGTGAGGTCGGTCGACACGTCGTACATCCCCGGGTAGAGGTGGCCCATCAGCCCGTGCCGGCCGCCGCGCAGGACGGAGCGGACCCCGGCGGCCCGGATCCAGCGGCCGATGCGCCCCCAGGCGCGCTCGTCCTCCAGATGGCCGGAGACCGAGCGGAAGGGGACCCCGACGCGCTCGAAGGCGTTGGCCATCTCGGGCAGCGGACAGGCACCGCAGTAGGCCAGCCACTTGCCGGTGTCGAAGGAGGCGTGGTCCATGGCCGGGGACGGCTGGAGGTTGATCAGCAGGACGGGCGCGCCGCTGCGCTGGGCGACGGGGACGAGCATCGTGGCCGTCATGTAGGTGGTGAGGAAGCCGACGATCAGATCGCAGTCGGCGGCGCGCAGCTTCTCGGCGGCCTCGGCGCCCTCCCGCGCGTCGGAGATGAACCCGACGTCGACGACCTCGGCGTCGAACTCCCTCATGCGCTCGGTGACGCGGGCCGCCGAACTCCGGAGCTGCGGGAGGAGGTCGGGGAACTGGGGCCAGTAGGCGCCCAGACCTCCGGCGACCAGCCCGATCCTCGGCTTGCGGGCTACGGCGGGCGTACGGGCGGCAGGGCGGGCGGGGGTACGTGCGGTCATGGCGGCTCCTCTGTACCTCTCGGGACGGAACGGTGTGTCAGGACGGCAGCCGGAAGTCGACG
Source organism: Streptomyces sp. NPDC087310 (assembly GCF_044744405.1). Taxonomy (NCBI): domain Bacteria; kingdom Bacillati; phylum Actinomycetota; class Actinomycetes; order Kitasatosporales; family Streptomycetaceae; genus Streptomyces; species Streptomyces sp. NPDC087310. The sequence goes on from NZ_JBIUYF010000001.1 coordinate 274,989, forward strand.
ACGCGGAGGGCGGAGGGCGTGGTGCCGCTCGACTTCTGCTGGTACATGAACGACAGCACACCGTCCTGGGCAATGCGGGTGTCGTCGACGACGACCTCACCGAAGGCGTTCAGCCCCGCGCCGTCGAACAGCGTCTTCCAGTCGGTGTACCCGGACGCCCTGGAGGCGGCGACGATCCGGCCGTACGGCAGGACGGCGTAGGCGTTGTCGTACCGGTCGAGGACGAGATGGGTGCGCTGGCTGGAGCCGAGCGCGACCGGTATCTCGGTCTTCTTCCAGGTGCCCGCCGCGTTCCTGAAGAGGTGGAAGGCGCGGCCGTTCGCGGTGCGGTCGGCCACGTAGTCCGTGGTGCACTGGCCGAAGCGGCCGGGGACGTAGCTGATGACCGCGTGGGGCAGACCGGCGGAGTCGGTGGCCTGGCTCTCCTGGTTCATCAGCGAGTGGTCGGGGTTGATCGGGTCCACGACCGTACCGGCGTCGCCGACGGTCACCTGGTCGGCGCCCCCGGTGGTGCCGGCCGCGCCGCCGGCCGCGGTGCGCCAGGTGCGGCCGCGGTCCGCGCTGTACACGTAGCCGGTGTCGTGGTTGGTGATGCCGCCTCCGGCGCACATGACGGCGCTGTTCTGCTCGCGCCAGGTGAAGAAGGCGTGCAGCCGGCCGTCGGCGCCGTAGTCGATGCCGTGGAGATACATGTTGCGGGCGGTGCTGGAGCCGTGCTCGCTGGTGTACGTGCCCGTGGATCCGGCCCATTCGCCGAGGGCGGTCCACTTCGAGCCGTCGTACTCGGCGAGCGCGTTGCGTCCGTTGCCGGAGACGCCGACGCGGTAGCTGAGCTGGAGTCGGCCCTCGGGGGTGGCGACGAACTGCGGATAGGTGAACTGGGAGGTGAGCGCGACGCCGTCGAGGGTGGTCTGGACGGCGCCGAACCGGCCGCTGTTCCAGGCGTGTCCGGCGGGGTCGTCCAGGAGCCCGGCGGCCGATTTGACGTAGAAGAAGCCGTTGCTGTGCGAGTCCATGTTGAGGTGCAGCCGGCCGTCGACGCGCGAGAGCCCCATCGAGATGACGTTGTGGGAGTCGTTGACGGTGAGCCGGTGCGGCAGCCGTACCGTCTGCCAGGAGGCGGCTCCCAGGGCGCGGCGGCCGACGACGGCGGTGCGGTCGGCGGTGTACCAGGCGGCGTACTGGTACCCCCGGTAGGTCAGCAGGCCGTTCTTCTGGAAGGAGTTGTTGTTGACCAGGCCGTCGTAGGAGACGAAGTAGACGGCCTGGCCGTCGAGTTGGGTGTCGGCGACCCGGGTGACCGCCGGTGCGGGGTCCGCCGCCGTGGGCGCCCCCGGGAGTGCGGCGGTGGCGAGGAGTGCGAGGGCGGGCAGCACGGCGGTCAGGGGCCTCATGCGCGGATCTCTCCTTCGTCCTGCGGAGCGTGGGCCGGGCGGGATGGGTCGGGTGAGGCGCCGGGCGGGCGTCAGGCGAGGTGGAAGACCTCGGTGAGCGGTCGCATGGCCTCGTCCGGCTTGGCGCCGTCCAGCGCCTCGAAGAAGTCGGCCATCTCGTTCTGCCACCGGGTGTTGACGTCGGTGGCGGCCATGGCGGCCTGGGCCGCCGCGAAGTCCTCGGTCTCCAGATAGCCGACGAGCAGTCCGTCGTCGCGCAGGAAGAGCGAGTAGTTGTGCCAGCCGCACTCCGACAGGGCCTGGAGCATGTCCGGCCAGACGGCGGCGTGCCGTTCACGGTATTCGGCGATGCGGCCCGGGCGGACCTTCAGCAGGAAGCAGACACGTTGCACGGAAGTCACCGTCCCGCTCAGAAGTCGAACTTGTCGATGTTCTTCTTGTCGAAGACGGTCGGCTCGCCGAGGATGACCTCACCGTCCTTGCCGATCGTGTACTCGCCGAGCCTGCCCGCCGTGAACTTCTCGCCCTCGGCGCCGGTGATCTGCCCGGAGGCGAGGGAGGCCGCGGCGTACGAGCCCAGGTAGCCCAGCTCCTCCGGGTTCCACAGGGAGAACTGCTCGACGGTGCCGTCCTTGACGTACTTGCGCATCTGGTTGGGTGTGCCGAGCCCGTTGAGGACGACCTTGCCCTTGTACGAGGAGTCGCTGAGGTAGCGGGCCGCGGCGGCTATGCCGACGGTGGTGGGCGAGATGATGCCCTTGAGGTCGGGGTAGGCCGAGAGGAGCCCCTGGGTCTGCTGGAAGGACTTCTGGTCGGCGTCGTCCCCGTACGCGACCTTCACGAGCTGCATGTTCTTGTACTTGGGCAGCTTCAGCTCGTCCTTCATGAACTCGATCCAGGTGTTCTGGTTCGTGGCGTTCTGGGTGGCCGAGAGAATCGCGATCTTGCCCTGGTGACCGAGCTGTTCGCCCAGGTGCTGGACGAGGCTACGGCCGATCTCCTCGGAGCTGGCCTGGTTGATGAAGAGCTGGCGGCAGTCCTTGGCGGTGTCGGAGTCGTACGCGACGACCTTGATGTCCTTCTTCATGGCCTGTTTGAGCGGGCCGCACACGGCGTTCGGGTCGTTGGCGGCGATCAGGATGGCGTCCTGGCGCTGCTGGATGAGGGTGTTGATGTACGAGACCTGGGAGGAGGCGTTGGCGTCGGAGGGGCCGACCTCCTTGCCGGTGGCGCCGTACTCCCCGGCCGCCGCGATCCCGGCCTCGTCGACGATCTTCTCGTACGGGTTGTTGATCTGCTTGGGGAGGAACGCGAGCTTGAGGCCCTTCTTCAGGGGCGCGTCCGGGTCGGCCTTGGCGCCGGCGGCGGCGGTCGCGGTGTCCTTCTCCGCACTGTCCTTGGTGGTGCCGGAACAGGCCGTCAGCGCGACGGCGAGGGCACAGGCGGTGGCGGCGGTGGCTGCCGCGCGGCGACGGGCGGGGTGACGGATCAGCATGGCGGGCGGGACCTTTCGGGAGGCTCGGCGGGCTCGGGGTTTCCGGGAGGGTTCAGGACTCGGGGACGGTGCTGTCGGCGGCGCGCCGGTGCCTTCGTTCCACGGCGGCGGCGATGACCCGGGGGGTGAGGACGGAGGCGACGAGCAGCAGCCCGGTCACGATGACCTGGACCTCGTTGGGTACGTCGTTCAGCGTGAGCAGGTTCTTCAGGACCCCGATGAGCAGCACGCCGGCGACCGCGCCGAAGAGCGTGCCCTTGCCGCCGTCGAAGTCGACGCCGCCCAGCAGGACGGAGGCGATGACGAGCATCTCGAAGCCGAGACCGTTGTCGGCGCGGGCGCTGCCGTACCGCAGGGTGAAGACGACACCGGCGAAGGCGGAGACCGCCCCGGTGAGCACGAAGAGGATCAGCTTGAAGCGCTTGACCCGGATGCCGGCGAAGTAGGCGGCCTCCTCCTGGGCTCCGATCGCGAACAGCGACCGGCCGAAGGCGGTGGCGTGCAGCACCACGGCGGTGACCACGGCCAGCACGAGGAAGAGGAGCACGGGGTAGGTGAGGAAGGTGCCGGGGACGGTGGTGGTGTCCACGGCCCAGTCCGCGTACGTGGCGGGGAAGTCGGTGACCGCGTCGCTGCCCAGCGCCACGGAGGCGAGGCCGCGGTAGAGCGCGAGCGTGCCGATGGTGACGGCGAGCGAGGGCAGCCCGACCCGGGTGACGAGCCAGCCGTTGAGAAGCCCTCCGGCGACGCCGACGACCAGCACGACGGGGACGATCGTCTCGAAGGCCCAGCCCGCGTTCCACAGGGCGCCGGTCAGCGCGCTGCCCAGGCCCAGCATGGAGGCGACGGAGAGATCGACCTGTCCGGCCACCACCAGCAGGGTCATGGGCAGGGCGATGAGGGCGACCTCGGCGATGTCGTTGAACGCGAAGGCCAGGTTCTCGCCGGAGGCGAACCCTTCCGTGGTGCCGAGGCCGACGACGAACACCGCCACCAGCAGGGCGCCGACCGCCGTGTCCCAGCGCAGGCCCACGGCCCGTACCCGCTCCCCCGCCGTCGCGGGACGCTCCTCGGGCGTCTTCACCGGGGGCCGCGGCGCGGTCTGTGTGTCAGGCGCCATTCCCATGTCGGGCGCTCCTCTTCCTCAGTGCTGCGGTCATGCGCAGGGAGACGATCCGGTCGACGCTGATGGCCGTGAGGAGCAGCGCGCCGGTGATGGCGCCCTGCCAGAACGCGTCGACCTTCAGGACGATCAGCGCGCTGCCGATGGTGGTGAGGAGCAGCGCGCCGAGCGCCGCGCCCCAGACCGTTCCGGTGCCGCCGGTGATGGCGACGCCGCCGACGACGACGGCGCTGACGACGGTGAGTTCCCAGCCGTGGGCATTGTCCGCGACGACGGTGCCGAAGCGGGCGAGCCACAGGGCGCCGGCGAACCCGGCGACGGCGCCGGAGAAGGCGTACGCGCCGAGGATCCGGCGGCGGATCGGGACCCCGGCGAGCCGCGCCGCCTCGGGGTTGGAGCCGATCGCGTACAGCTCGCGTCCGGACCGGTAACCGCGCAGGAAGTAGGCGGTGGCGGCGAGCAGGGCGAGGGCGATGAGCGGGAGGTAGGGGATGCCGAGGACGCTGCCGCTGCCGAGTCCCAGGATCGGGTCGGGGACGTCGCTCGCGCTGATCTGGTCGCCCTGCGCCCACCAGTAGTCGAGTCCCTGGATGATGTAGAGCATGCCCAGGGTGACCACGAGCGCGGGGACCCGGCCGAAGCTGACGAGGGCTCCGCTGACCAGTCCGCAGGCCACACCTATGGCGATGCCCAGCAGCAGGACGGTGAGGACGCCGTGGTCGGTGCCGGCGACGAACTTGCCGCAGGCGAAGGCGGAGAGCCCGACGACCGAGCCGACCGACAGGTCGATGTTGCGGGTCACGACGACCACGGACTGGCCGACGGCCAGCAGGACCAGGATGGAGGCGTTGAGGAGGAGGTCCTTGACGCCCTGGTCGTCGAGGAAGCGCGGGTTGGAGATCCAGGTGCCGAGGATGAGCAGCGCCAGCGCTCCGGCGATGCTGATCTCCCTGGCCCGGAACACGGTGTCGACGAGGGAGCGCGCCGAGGTGTCGTCCTTGGTGTCCGTGGTGGGCCGGTCCGTCACGGTGGTCATGCCGCAGCCCTTTCGCCCAGACCGGTCGCCGCCGCCATCACCGTCTCCTCGTCCGCCTCGGCCCGCGGTATCTCCGCGGTGAGCCGCCCCTCGTGCATGACGAGCACCCGGTCGGCCATGCCCAGCACTTCGGGCAGGTCGGAGGAGATCATCAGGACGGCGAGTCCGTCCGCGGCGAGCGCGGAGAGCAGCCGGTGCACCTCCGCCTTCGTGCCGACGTCGATGCCCCGGGTGGGTTCGTCGACGATGAGCACGGCGGGTTCGGTCGCCAGCCATTTGGCGAGGACGACCTTCTGCTGGTTGCCGCCGGAGAGCACGCCGACGGGGTCGGCGAGGCGGTTGTACTTGAGCTGGAGGCGTACGGCCCAGTCGGCGGCCCGGCCGCGCTCCAGGACCCGGCTGACCATGCCGCCCCGGCCGAGCCGGCCGAGTCCGGTGAGGCCGATGTTCCGCTCGATGGACATGTCCATCACGAGGCCGCGCAGCCGGCGGTCCTCGGGGACCAGGGCGAGCCCCGCGGCCATGGCGGCGGTCGGTGATCCGGCCGGCAGGGTCCGTCCGCCGACCTGGACCTCGCCCGCGTCGGCCCGGTCGACGCCGAAGACGGCCTGCGCGACCTCGCTGCGGCCGGCGCCCACCAGGCCGGCCAGGGCGACGATCTCGCCCCGGCGCACGTCGAAGGAGACGTCGCGGAAGACGCCCTCCCTGGTCAGTCTCCGTACCGACAGCGCGATCTCGCCGACGGTCGCCCGCTGCTTGGGGTAGAGCTCGCCCAGGTCGCGGCCGACCATGGAGCGGACGAGGTCGTCCTCGGTGAGCCCGGCCAGCGGCTGCGAGGAGATCCAACGGCCGTCCCGCAGGGTCGTGACGCGCTGGCAGAGGGCGAAGATCTCCTCCAGGCGGTGGGAGATGAACAGGACGGCGGCGCCCTCGGCGCGCAGCGTTCGTACGACGGAGAAGAGCCGGGCGGTCTCGCCGCCGGTGAGCGCCGCGGTCGGCTCGTCCATGATCAGGACGCGGGCGTCGAAGGAGAGCGCCTTGGCGATCTCCACGATCTGCTGGTCGGCGATGGAGAGTCCGCGGGCGGGCCGGTCGGGGTCGAGTTCCACGCCGAGCCGCTTCATCAGCGCGGCGGTGGTCTCCCGTACGGCCCGGTGGTCGATCCTGCCGAGGGCCCGGCGCGGCTGACGGCCCATGAAGATGTTCTCGGCGATCGACAGGTCGGGGAAGAGCGTGGGCTCCTGGTAGATGACGGCGATGCCCGCGTCCCTGGCGTCCGCGGGGCCGTGGAAGACGACGGGCTCGCCGTCGAGGAGTACGTCTCCGGCGTCCGGCCTGTGCACCCCGGCGAGCGTCTTGATCAGCGTGGACTTGCCGGCGCCGTTCTCCCCGGCGAGGGCGTGCGCCTCACCGGGCAGGAGTTGGAGGGAGACGTCCCGCAAGGCGCGTACGGCGCCGAAGGACTTGCTCACGTCCCTCAGGGCCAGCACGGGGGCGGGCGCCGGTGCCGGGTCCGGTGCGGGGTCTGTTCCGGGGTCCGTGGCCGGGTCCTTGGCGGGCTCGTTCATGAGGGGCTCCTCAGCGAGGGGGACGCGTTGTGCCACCCGCCCTGAAAGGTTTCAATGAGGTTGCACGGAAGCTAAACGGCGATGCTCTGCGACGTCAATGGGGTGCGCTCGACATTTTCCGGTGAGGCTCACGGGGACATGACACACAGCGTTCAAAGGTGCCGCGCGGAGGGTTGACACGGATGGGGGACTCCCATAGCTTCACGCGATGAAACGATTCATAAAGGATCGTGACACCGACTCGCCCCGCGAGTCCGCACCACGGGAGCGCTGAGAGATGACGGGTCGATCCGCCGTGTCCGCTGTGAAGGCGGCGCTGAAGTCGCAGGCAGTCGAGACGCCGTCGTGGGCGTTCGGGAACTCCGGTACACGGTTCAAGGTCTTCGCGCAGCAGGGCGTGCCGCGCACACCGCAGGAGAAGCTCGCGGACGCCGCGCGGGTGCACGCCCACACGGGGGTCGCGCCGTCGGTGGCGCTGCACATCCCCTGGGACCGCGTGGACGACTACGGCGCGCTCGCCGCGCACGCGCGCGAGTTGGGGCTGCGTATCGGGACGATCAACTCGAACGTGTTCCAGGACGACGACTACAAGCTCGGCTCGGTCACCCATCCGGACGCCGCCGTGCGCCGCAAGGCGCTGGGGCATCTGCTGGAGTGCGTGGACATCATGGACGCCACCGGGTCGCGCGACCTGAAGCTGTGGTTCTCCGACGGCACCAACTACCCCGGCCAGGACGACCTCTCCGCCCGTCAGGGACGGCTCGCCGAGGCGCTGTCCGCGGTGTACGAGCGGCTCGGCGAAGGCCAGCGGATGCTGCTGGAGTACAAGCTGTTCGAGCCCGCCTTCTACGCCACGGACGTTCCCGACTGGGGCACCGCGTACGCGCACTGCCTCAAGCTGGGCGAGAAGGCGCAGGTCGTCGTGGACACCGGGCACCACGCGCCGGGCACCAACATCGAGTTCATCGTGGCGCTCCTGCTGCGCGAGAAGAAGCTCGGCGGCTTCGACTTCAACTCCCGCTTCTACGCGGACGACGACCTGATGGCCGGGGCGGCTGACCCCTTCCAGCTCTTCCGGATCATGTACGAGGTGATCAGGGGCGGCGGGTACACGGCGGACACGGCCTTCATGCTCGACCAGTGCCACAACATCGAGGAGAAGATCCCCGCGATCATCCGCTCGGTGATGAACGTCCAGGAGGCCACGGCCAAGGCGTTGCTGGTGGACGCGGAGGCGCTGGATTCGGCCCAGCGCTCGGGCGACGTGCTCGGGGCCAACGCGGTGATCATGGACGCCTTCAACACGGACGTCCGGCCGCTGGTGGCCGAGGCGCGCGCCGAACTGGGCGCGGACGCCGACCCCGTCGCCGCGTACCGCGCCTCCGGATACGGCGAGAAGATCGTCGCCGAACGGATCGGCGGGACCCAGGCGGGCTGGGGCGCCTGAGGGGGCCGGCCCAGCAGCGCCGTACCCCTGCCCGGCCTCTCGTACCCGGCCGGCCCGTCCGCCCGCCTCGTACCCCCGTACCCGTACCCCCGTACCCCCGCCCGTCCGCGCCTTCCGCCCCCGAAGACCGCACCTCACAGAGGGACATGATGACCGACCAGCCTTCCATCCATCCGGCGGCGGCCGAACTGCTGGAGCGTTCGCACCGGCTCGGCGCCGATCCGCGCAACACCAACTACGCCGGTGGCAACACCTCCGCCAAGGGATCCACCACCGACCCCGTGACCGGCGACGACGTCGAGCTGATGTGGGTCAAGGGGTCGGGCGGCGATCTGGGCACCCTCACCGCGGGTGGTCTCGCCGCGCTGCGGGTGGACCGGCTGCGCGCGCTGACCGGGGTGTACCCGGGAGTGGAGCGCGAGGACGAGATGGTCGCCGCGTTCGACTACTGCCTGCACGGCAAGGGCGGTGCGGCGCCGTCGATCGACACGGCGATGCACGGGCTGGTCGACGCCGCTCATGTGGACCATCTCCACCCCGATTCGGGGATCGCGCTGGCCTGCGCGGCCGACGGCGAGAAGCTGACGGCGGAGTGTTTCGGCGACACCGTGGCCTGGGTGCCCTGGCGGCGCCCCGGCTTCCAGCTCGGTCTGGACATCGCCGCGGTCAAGGAGGCCAACCCCGCCGCGATCGGCTGTGTGCTCGGCGGGCACGGCATCACCGCGTGGGGCGCCACCTCCGAGGAGTGCGAGCGCAACTCGCTGCACATCATCCGTACGGCCGAGGCGTTCCTGACGGAGCGTGGCACGCCCGAGCCCTTCGGTCCCGTACGGGAGGGGTACGCGCCGCTGCCCGAGGCCGAGCGGCGGGCGAAGGCCGCCGCGCTCGCCCCGCTGATCCGGGGCCTCGCCTCCACGGACCGGCCTCAGGTCGGCCACTACACGGACGCGGAGCCGGTCCTCGACTTCCTGGCGCGTGAGGAGCATCCGCGGCTGGCCGCGCTGGGCACCTCCTGCCCGGACCACTTCCTGCGCACCAAGGTCCGCCCGCTGGTCCTGGATCTGCCCGCCGGGGCGCCGCTGGAGGAGATGCGGGAGCGGCTGGCCGCGCTGCACACGGCGTACCGGGCGGAGTACCGGGCGTACTACGAGCGGCACGCCACCCCGGACTCACCGGCGATGCGCGGGGCCGACCCGGCGATCGTGCTGGTGCCGGGCGTGGGGATGTTCTCGTTCGGCAAGGACAAGCAGACCGCCCGGGTCGCCGGTGAGTTCTATGTGAACGCCGTCCATGTGATGCGCGGCGCCGAGGCCGTCTCCTCGTACGCGCCCATCGAGGAGTCCGAGAAGTTCCGTATCGAGTACTGGGAGCTGGAGGAGGCCAAGCTGCGCCGGATGCCGGCCCCGAAGGCGCTGGCCACCCGGGTGGCGCTGGTGACGGGCGCCGGGTCGGGGATCGGCCGGGCCGTCGCGCACCGGCTGGCCGCCGAGGGCGCGTGCGTCGTGGTCGCGGATCTCAACGCCGAGGGCGCGGCCACCGTCGCCGAGGAGCTGGGCGGCACGGACCGGGCCGTCGCGGTGACCGTCGATGTGACGGACGAGGAGCAGATCCGGGCGGCGTTCGACGCGGCGGCCCTCGCCTTCGGCGGGGTGGACCTGGTCGTCAACAACGCCGGCATCTCGATCTCCAAGCCGCTGCTGGAGACGACGGCCAGGGACTGGGACCTCCAGCACGACATCATGGCCCGCGGCTCGTTCCTCGTCTCGCGGGAGGCGGCCCGGGTCATGACCGACCAGGGGTTCGGCGGGGACATCGTCTACATCGCGTCGAAGAACGCGGTGTTCGCCGGCCCGAACAACATCGCGTACTCCGCGACCAAGGCCGACCAGGCCCATCAGGTACGGCTGCTCGCTGCCGAGCTGGGCGGGGCCGGGATCCGGGTCAACGGCGTCAACCCCGACGGGGTGGTCCGGGGCTCCGGGATCTTCGCGGGCGGCTGGGGCGCGGAGCGCGCGGCGGTGTACGGCGTGGAGGAGGAGAAGCTGGGCGAGTTCTACGCGCAGCGGACCATCCTCAAGCGCGAGGTGCTGCCGGAGCATGTGGCGGCGGCGGTCTTCGTCCTGACGGGCGGCGAGCTGAGCCACACCACCGGTCTGCACGTCCCGGTGGACGCGGGCGTCGCGGCGGCGTTCCTGCGCTAGAGCTGTCCGGCCCCGTAGCGGACCGCGCGGCCGGGGCCCGTCCGTGACGGCAGGTCCCGGACCGCGCTCCCCCGCTGTTCACCGCCGTCCGCCCGTTCCTTCTTCCGCCCGCTGGTCCCCGGCGTCCGCCGGGGCCCGCCGTGTCATCCCGGGGTCCGCCGTGTCATCCACCGAACCGCTTCCCTTCGCCGCCGTCGACCTCGGCGCGTCCAGTGGCCGCGTCATGGTCGGCCATGTCTCCGGCCGGGGCGCCGGGACGCTGCGCCTTGAGGAGGTCCACCGGTTCCCCAACCGTCCGGTGCGGATCTCCGGCACCCTGCACTGGGACATCCTGTCCCTGTACGGCGGGGTGCTGGACGGTCTGAGGGCCGCGGGCGCGGCGGCCGGGCGGGCCCCCGCGAGCGTCGGCATCGACACCTGGGCCGTCGACTACGGGCTGCTCGACGCGTCGGGCGCGCTGCTCGGCAACCCCGTGCACTACCGCGACACGCGTACCGAGGGCGAGGCCGAGAAGGTCGCCACGGTGCTGCCGCCCGCCGCGCTGTACGGGGCGACCGGCCTGCAGTACCTGCCGTTCAACACCGTGTACCAGCTCACCGCCGCGCGGGGCAGTGCGGCGCTCTCCGCCGCGGACCGGCTGCTGCTGATCCCCGATCTCATCGCGTACTGGCTCACCGGCGAGGCCGGCACGGAGCTGACCAACGCCTCCACGACGCAGCTCATCGACCCCCGGACGCGCGACTGGGCCCGGTCCGTCGCCGAGCCGCTCGGGATCGACCTCTCCCTCTTCCCCGCCCTGCGGGCGCCGGGCGCGCCGGCCGGGACGCTGCTCCCCGACGTGCTGGCCGAGACGGGGCTGAGCGGTCCGGTGCCGGTGACGGCCGTCGGCTCGCACGACACGGCGTCGGCCGTCGCCGCGGTGCCCGCCTCCGGCGACCGGTTCGCCTATGTCGCCACCGGCACCTGGTCGCTGGCCGGTCTGGAGCTGGACGCCCCGGTACTGACGGAGGAGAGCAGGCGGGCCAACTTCACCAACGAGCTGGGCGTGGACGGCACCGTCCGCTATCTGCGCAACATCATGGGGCTCTGGCTGCTCCAGGAGTGCCTGCGCACCTGGGAGGCCGAGGCCGCCCCCCAGCCGCTGGACCGGCTGCTCGCCGAGGCCGCCGAGGCGCCGGGGCTGCGGTCGTTCGTCGACGCGGACGACCCGGCGTTCCTGGCGCCGGGCCAGATGCCGCACCGTATCGCGGACGCCTGCCAGAGCCTCGGCGTACGGGTGCCGCAGGGGCCCGCCGAGACCGCCCGGTGCGTCCTGGACTCGCTGGCGCTGGCGCACCGGCGCGCGATCGAGGACGCGCAGCGGCTGTCCGGGCGCTCGGTGGACACGGTGCACATCGTGGGTGGCGGCGCGCACAACACGCTGCTGTGCCAACTCACCGCGGACGCCTGCGGCCTGCCCGTCGTCGCGGGCCCGGCGGAGGCAGCGGCCCTCGGCAACGTCCTGGTCCAGGCGCGCGCGGCGGGCGCCGTCGACGGCACTCTCACCGATCTGCGCGCGCTGCTGCGCGCCACGCTGGAGCCGCGCCGGTACGAACCGGCCGCCGACCGGGCCGGGCGGGCGGCGTGGGACCGGGCCGCCGCGCTGATCGAGGACGCGGGGGTACGGCGCTGACGTACGGACCGGACCGGGGCCGGCCGCGCGCTCAGCGACGCGCCGGGCGATTCGGGTGTACACGGCACGTGTCCGGACCCGTGTCCCCCGATATGATGGTTCACCCGGTCAGGGGTACCAGCGAGATGTGACAGAACGGGCAGGACGCGTGGCGCAGACGGTCGGCATCAAGGACGTGGCCCGGCTGGCCGGTGTCTCGGTCGGCACCGTCTCGAACGTGCTCAACCGTCCCGAGAAGGTGTCCGAACCCACTCGGGTGCGGGTGCGTGCGGTCATAGACCAGCTCGGATTCGTCCGCAGCGAGACGGCCCGGCAGCTCCGGGTGGGTACCAGCCGCATTCTGGCGATCCTCGTGCTCGACATGGCGAACCCGTTCTTCGTGGCCGTCGCCAAGGGGGCGGAACGCGCGGCGCGCGAGACCGGGCTCGGGGTGATGCTCTGCAACAGCGCGGGCAGCCCGGCCGAGGAGGCGGAGTACCTGTCGCTCTTCACCGAGCAGCGGGTGCGCGGGGTGCTGCTCACTCCGGCGGACACGACGGGCCACAACGTACGGGAGTTCGCGCGCCGGGACATTCCGTTCGTCCATGTCGACCGTGCCGTGCCCGCCTCCGAGGGCTGCTCCGTCTCGGTGGACGACGTGGCGGGCGGCGCGCTCGCCGTGGGGCATCTGCTGGCCGCCGGGCACCGCTCCGTGACGTACATCAGCGGCCCGATGTCACTCCCCCAGTGCCGGGACCGCCGTACGGGCGCGCTGGCGGCCCTGCGCGAGGCCGGACTGCCGGAAGAGGCGCTGCGCCAGGTGGAGTCGGCGCGGCTGGACGTCGCCTCGGGCATCGACGCGGGGGCGCGGCTGCTGGGTCTCGCCGAGCGTCCGACGGCCGTGTTCTGCGCCAACGACCTGCTGGCGCTGGGGGTTCTCCAGGCGATGTACGGGGCCGGGGTGGACGTCCCCGGAGACGTGTCGATCGTCGGCTACGACGACATCGAGTTCGCCGCGGCGGCGGTCGTCCCGCTGACGTCCGTACGGCAGCCCGCGGACGCGATGGGGCGGACGGCCGCGGAGATGCTGATGGACGAGACGGGGCCGGACGCGCAGCACCATACGCACCGCTCGGTCGTGCTCCAGCCCGAGTTGGTGGTCCGCAGCTCCACGCGCCGTCTGGAGAGCGGGGAGTAGCCCGGCCGCGGCGGGCGAGACCGACCGTCCGTACGGGACGCGCCCCTCCCCCGGAGCGCGGACGCGGTGTCGCTCCGAGGGTGCTGGAGGCGCCGGCGCCTGGGGCACCGGCCGATGTGGCTCCACCGGCTGGACGGCCTGCGTCCGCACGTGCGGATCAGGGGTGACGCGACGCCTGGCCCGTGGACCTGACGGGGGCCGCGTAGCAGTGGACGGTGACCGTCTGCTCCTGGCTCCAGCGCTGTTCGGCGATGTCCAACAGGGTCCAGCCCAGATGTTCGTAGAACGCCACGGAGCCGGTGTCGGCCGCCAGGACGTCCAGGACGGGGTGCAGCCCGCGGGTTCCGGCCTCACGTAATGCCTGGGACATCAGGAGAGCTCCGATGCCGTGGCCGCGGGCGTCCGGGGAGACGAACAGACGGGTCACCACGGCGACTTCGCCGGGGGCCGCGCCCGTGCGTTCGCCCCAGAGCGCGGGTGCCGCGTCGCCCTCGACGGGCGGGGAGAGTGCGAGGTGGCCGACGATCCGGCCGTCGAGTTCGGCCACCCAGGCGGCGAGCTGCTCGGGCGGCGCCAGCCAATCGGCGGGCGTGGCGGGCCAGTTCACCGGATAGCCGTCGACCTTGTGCACTTCGGCGAGCACACTCACGCAATCGTCGAGATCACCCACGTCGCGTCGCCGGACATCGCACATCGGGATGTCATCGGCCGCTGGCATAGTCTGTCGATTCACCCGGACCATGCAACCACAGCCCGCCGCGGAAGCGCTCCGCGACCACCCGGCCGAGGGGTGAACGCAGCGGGTCCGGAAGCCCAACCCCCTGCGTACGCCGCATGCTTGGTTCAAGAATGCGTCAACAATTCCCCCGTGAAAAGCAATGGCCAAGGTTGTCACGGTTAGTCTCCGGCGGTGATATTGACCAAGCGCACCCAGAGACCATCGCCCACCACCGGCACACCCCGCCGCACCCTGCTCCGCGCGGCCCTCGCGGGGACGGCCGCCACCGCCGGTGTGGCACTGACCGCCCCTGTCGCCGGCGCCGCCGCACCGGCCGCCCGGCCGCGGCCCACCACCGCCGACGAGGCACTGGCCGAACTCACCGAGGGGAACCGGCGCTGGCGGACCTTCCGGCAGCATCACCCGGACGAGTCGGAGGCCGTCCGTACGGCCCTCGTCTCGGGCCAGCACCCCTTCGCCCTCATCCTCGGGTGCATCGACTCCCGGGTCCCGCCGGAGCTCGTCTTCGACCAGGGGCTCGGCGATCTGATGACCGTACGCTCGGCCGGCGAGGTGCTGGACGAGGCCGTCCTCGGCAGCATCAGCTACGGCGTGCTCGAACTGGGCATACCGCTGATCCTGGTCCTCGGCCACCAGTCCTGCGGCGCCGTCGCGGCAGCGGTCGAGGCCGAGGAGACGGGTGAGGAACTCCCGGCCCACATCCAGTACCTGGCCGACCAGATCCGGCCCGCGATCGACCACACGCAGCACGGCACCGCGCGCGTCGACTCCACCGTGACCGCCAACGTGGAGATGGTCCGCGCCCGCCTCGCCTCGGAGCCCGACCTCGCGGCCAAGGTGGCCGAGGGCAAGCTGGCCATCGTCGGCGCACGGTACGAACTGGGCACCCAGCTCGTCCACCGCACCGCCTGACCGTACCGCCGCAGTACCGGCACCCGCCGCCCACCCCGCCCCCGCCGGGGAAGGGCGGCGCCCGGAACTCCCCCTCCCCCGCGCGCCTTTCCCGCGCAGCGATGCGAACCTCCCTCTTGATGTGAACCCGACACCTGTGTCATATATGTCTAGACCATTGCACCCGGGTGAAGGACACGGCCATGACCAGGTTCCGTACCGGCGCCACGCTCGGTCTCGTATGCACGGCTCTCCTCGTGACGACCGCGTGCGGCGCGAACGACCGGCGGGCGACGGCGCCCTCGGCCCCCGCGGGGGTCACCGTCCAGGCCGGCAGCGCCACGTCCGCCCATGTCATGTGGCACCCGGCCCCGGCCGAGGACGGCGTCCGCGGGTACGACGTCTACCGGAGCGGGACGAAGGTCAAGGACGTCCCCGGCGACACCACCATGACCGACATCGCCGGGCTCACCCCGTCGAGCCGCTACACCTTCACGGTCCGCGCCCGGGGCACCGACGGCACCGTCTCGCCGCACAGCGCGACCGTGTCCGTCGCCACGCCCGCGACCGTCGCCGAGGACCAGGACCCGCCCGCCGGCCCCACCGGGGTGCGGGGCAGGAGCGACGGCGCCCGCGCGGCGCGCCTCACCTGGGACCCGGCCCCGGACGGGCAGGGCATCGTCTCGTACGACATCCACCAGGGCGGCTCCAGGATCCACAGCGTCGGCGCGGACGCGACCTCGGCCC
Organism: Streptomyces sp. NPDC087310; assembly: GCF_044744405.1. Lineage (NCBI taxonomy): Bacteria > Bacillati > Actinomycetota > Actinomycetes > Kitasatosporales > Streptomycetaceae > Streptomyces > Streptomyces sp. NPDC087310. The sequence continues at coordinate 290,479 of NZ_JBIUYF010000001.1, forward strand.
GGGTCACCCTGCTGCGGCCGGGAACCCCCTACCGCTTCACGGTGGTCGCCCGGGACGCGGCGGACAACACCTCGCCCGCGAGCCGCACCGTCGAGATCACCACCCCGCACGGCCCGGGGGACGACCCGGACACCGCGCCGACCGGCCTGCGGGCCACGGCGCGTGCCGCCGACGGCGCCTACTACGCCGACCTGTCCTGGCTCCCACCGCGGACCGGCGGTGAGGTGCCCGCCTATCAGATCCATCTGGACGGGAAGTTCGCGACGACCCTGGTCTGGGGCGACGAGGCACCCCGGGGCCGGGCGACCTACAGCGTCTACGTGAGCAGGACCGCGGGCGAGTCCTTTCGGGTGAAGCTCCGGGCGAAGCTGCCCGACGGCACCTGGGGCGCCTTCTCCGCGGAACGTACCGTCGTCACCGCCCCGGACGGTCGACCCACCGCGGACCGTCACCCCCGATCGTGAGACGGCGCGGCGCCCATGGGACCCGGCCCCCGCTCCCGCCTGGCCCGCAGTCGCGTCAGGAGGCCACCGAGCGGGCCGCCGAACGGCGGCCCTGCCCCCTCCGCACGCGTGGTGGGCCCCTCGGCCCGCGGCGCGGGACGAGCCAGCCTCGCCTCCGTCAGAAACGTCTCCAGACTGGCGCGGTGCCAGCCGATCTCGTCCGGGTGGTCCGCCAGCAGCAGCCGCCCCACCGCCGACCTCGCCGCCTCGGACTCCGGATACGGGCGGAAGAGATCGGGCGCCAGCCGGTTCAGATAGGCGCGCTCGTACGGGTCGCGCACCAGCTCGGCGAGATGGGCGGCGTCGAGCACACACCCCACGACGGCCACCCGTTCCCAGGGGTCCTCGCTCTCGTGCAGAAGATGGCCGATACGCCGACCCCTCCAGTTGCGCGGGCGGCGGTCGTCGCTCTCGTCGACCCCGGCACAGAGCCCTCGCGGCAGCCGCCCGACGCGCAGCCTCGGATCCCCGGCGGCGCACGCCCGCAACTCGTCGGCCAGATAGAGCCAGACCACCGTGCGGTAACGGTTGAGGTAGAAGTTCACCGGCGCGACGAAACCCGCCCTCGCCAGCCGGGTGAACCGGCCCGGACTGACGGACATCAGCGCCGCCCCCTCCGCCGTGCCCACCGTCCGTACCCGCTCGCGCAGCGCGTCCGGGAACCCCTCCGCCGCCCGCAGCCGCTCGATCTCCCGCCGGCTCACCTGTCGTCGGCCACCGGCCGTCCCCGCCTCGGTGCGGATGTGCCCGAGCTGCGTCGCGAGCTCGAACTCACCGCGCTTCAGTTGCAGTTCCCGCGCCGCCCGGATCAGTCCGACCCCGCCCGAGGCGCTCTCCTCGGCTTCGGACGCGGCTCCCCCGTCGTCGCCGGTCCTGACATGGGTCCGTGCCTCGCTGATGGACATGGTCGTCGTCCTCCCCGTGAGTGGTAACTACTCTCGGTGACGACCGTAGCGCGTCCGCGGACTTTCCCGCCCGGCCTGTGGACAACTCCGGCAGCCGAGCGAAGAGACCTGGTCAGAGGCCACTCAGCGTGGTGTGGTCGGGTTGTCTCGCCGCGACACCGAGATGCTCACCGACCCGGTTGACGAGCAGAGTCATCTCGTAGGCGACCTGGCCCACATCGGCCTCGGCCGCGGTCAGCACGCACAGGCAACTGCCGTCCCCCGCCGCGGTGACGAAGAGCAGAGCCTCGTCGAACTCGACCATCGTCTGCCGCGCCTTGCCCGCCCGGAAGTGACGTCCCGACCCCCGTGCGAGGCTGTGCAGCCCCGAGGAGACCGCCGCGAGGTGTTCCGCGTCCTCGCGTGCCAGCCCCGTACTGGCGCCCGTGACCAGACCGTCGTTCGAGAGCACCAGCGCGTGCTTGATGTGCTCGACCCGTTCGGTCAGGTCGTCCAGCAACCAGTCAAGTCCCTTTTCGAGTGGCATTGCCGTCCCTCCCCGTTCAGATGTTCCCCAAGTCCCACAACGCCCGTAGCCTTCCGCACCGACCGTCTCCGGGCAAGCCGCGCCCTGGACAAGGGAGTGCCGGTGCGTCACTTCGCGCCGCGTCTCCCCGCGCGGGAATATGCGGGCATGGCGACAAACATGAGCAAGGACGAGTGGCACGCCTTCGTCTCCGAGGGCACGCGCACCGGCAAGCTGTCCACCGTACGAGCGGACGGATCCCCGCACATCGCACCGATCTGGTTCGTCCTCGACGGGGACGACCTGGTCTTCAACACGGGCAAGGAGACCGTGAAGGGCCGCAATCTGCTGCGTGACGGACGGCTCGCGCTCTGCGTGGACGACGAACGGCCGCCGTTCGGCTTCGTGGTGATCCAGGGCCGTGCCGAGGCCGACGAGGACCCCGAGCGGCTGCTCCACTGGGCGACCCGCATCGCCGCGCGGTACATGGGCGAGGAGCGCGCCGCGGAGTTCGGCAGGCGCAACGGCGTTCCGGGCGAACTGCTGGTGCGCGTACGGATCGAGAAGGTCTTGGCGTACGCGGGCGTGGCGGACTGATCCGCACCCGCTGATCCGCACCCGCGCGCCGCGCGTGGCCCGGCCCTGGGGGATCATGGGCGTATGGCCCATGACCACACGCAGGTACGGGAGTTCTTCGGCGCGCGGGCGGCGGGGTGGGACGCCCGGTTCCCGGACGACGGCCCCGCCTATGCCGCCGCCGTCGCCGAACTCGGGCTGCGCCCCGGCGACGCGGTCCTGGACGCCGGATGCGGTACGGGGCGTGCGCTGCCGCCCCTGCGGGACGCCGTGGGCGAGCGGGGCACGGTGCTGGGCGCCGATCTGACGCCGGAGATGCTGGCGGCGGCGGTACGGTCCCGGCGGCACCGCGCCGGGCGGCTCCTGCTCGCCGATGTGGGCCGGCTGCCGGTGCGGTCGGAGACGCTGGACGCGGTGTTCGGCGCGGGCCTGATCGCGCATCTGCCCCGGCCGCAGGAGAATCTGCGCGAGCTGGCCAGAGTCGTACGGCCCGGCGGACGGCTGGCGCTGTTCCACCCCATCGGCCGGGCCGCGCTCGCCGCCCGGCAGGGGCGCAGGATCACCGAGGACGATCTGCGCGCCGAGCCCCGGCTGCGCCCCCTGCTGGCCGGTGCCGGCTGGCGTATGGAGTCGTACACGGACGAGGACACCCGTTTCCTGGCGCTGGCGGTACGGGCCGGCTGACGGCCGGGTCGCCCTGACCGCGGCCGCGTCCGGCCCCGGCCCCGGGCCCGGAGGGCCGGTGACGCCGAAGGGCCTCTTCTGTCGGCGCCGCGCCGACCGTACGTTGGAGGGGCGACCCGCTCAACCGTGCGGTTCGCATCGCGCCAGGCAGCAGGGAAGGCGGACCCGGTGTTCAGCAGACTGCGCAGGATCCTTGTGTCGGACGGTGCCGCCGCACCGTCCGCGAACCACCCCCGGCCCCGGCAGCACAACCTGTTCGAGGCCGCCGCAACCTATGTGTCCGCGTGCGCGGAGGACGATCAGCAGCGGATCGACGAGGCGGCGGGCTGGGTCTCGCCCGAGGCGCTCTCCTTCGGCGTCAACGAGCTGGCCTGCCGGGCGGTGATCGCGCTGGCCCGCGAGCGGGACGAGTCGCCCCAGGCCGTGGCCCGCAGCCTGCTGGGCCTGCCGACCGCGTGAGAAGCGCGTCCGCCCGGCTCTCGACGCCCGGGGCACCGACTGGCTAGGGTGCGCCGACAGACCCTGGGGATGGGGAGGTGCCGTGGCCGCGACGGACGACTCCGTGGACGACGACGCGCTGTACGTACTGACCGCCGCGCTGCTCACACCCGCGCGGTTCCCCGCCGTGCTCGGCGACGACTACGCGCAGGCGTGCGCCGCCCTCGGGCTGGAGCCGTACCCGGGCGGATACGGCCTGGTCATGGGCCAGGACGGCGAGGGCGCCCGCTGGACCGTCGTGGTCGACGACGTCTCCCTGGTCGCCGTCGCGATCGCGTCCTGGGACTGCGGGATGGAGTACGACCTGTCCCCGGGCGAACGTACCGTCGTCTGCGCGCTGCCCGGCTGGCCCCTGGCCCTGGCCGTCGCGGCACCGGGTGTGCCGGCCCCGCACGATCCGGAACCGGCGGCTTTCGAGGACTCCGGGGCCGGGGAGAGCGCCGTACGGCTGCCCCTGACGCCGCCCGACACCGAGGCGTGGGGCCCGGCTCAGCGGCGCCTCGGGGCGGACGAGGTGGCGCTCCAATGGGCGTCGTGGCGTGAGCGGTTCGAGGACGCCGAGGACTCCGCCCCGGAGACACCCGACGGGCCCGATGCCTCCGATGCGCCCGAGGCTTCCGACGGGCCTGAGGTCTCTGATGCGCCTGAGGCTTCCGATGCGCCTGAGTCCTCCGGGCTCCCCGCGGCCTCCGGGGCCGGCGGTATGCCGACACCCTCGCATCCGGGGGTGGTGCGCGCCCTGGCGGAGCTGCGCGCCCATGTGGACGCCGACACGGCGCCGCCGCCCGGCCGGATACGGTCCGGCTTCGCCCCGGACGAGGCGCGGACGCTGCGCGCCGACGGTCCCGGCTGGTCCTTCGTGGCCAGGACCGACGACATGGCGTTCGTCCTCCTGGACGAAGGAGCCGGGCGAGGTGCTGCCGGTCGGGCGCGGCCCTCAACTGCCCGGGCTGCTCAAGGCGCTCGACGAGATCGCCGTACGCCCCGCCTGAGGTGGGCACGGCACCGCCGCGGCGCCGTTTCACCGCACCGTGTCACAGGGGTTTCCGGAAGAACGTGCTGTCCGGATGGTCGCGGTAGAAGCCGAAGCCCGTGGTCGGCACATAGCCGCTGGACCGGTAGAGCCCGACCGCCTCGGCCAGCACATCGCCGGTCTCCAGCACCATCCGTACCCGGCCCGCGCGCCGCGCGCTCTCCTCCAGCTCCGCCAGCACCCGGCGGGCCAGCCCACGCCCGCGCGCCTCGGGGACGACGAACATCCGCTTCAGCTCCGCGTCCCCGCCCTCGTACCCCTCGGCCACCGTGTCCTGGGCGCGCCAGCCGCCGGAGGCGACGGGCGCCCCGTCCCGGTAGGCGACGAGGAACAGCCCCAGCGGCGGGTCGAAGTACGACGGGCGCAGGGGCGTCAGGTCGTCATGGCCGAAGCGTTTCAGGTACTCCGCCTGCGCCTCGTCGCTGAGCTTGACGGCGTCGGGGTGGTCGAAGGCTATGGGCATGATCTCCACAACCGACGACCTTAGCGCCCCTCGAAGGCCCCGGACCGGTCACCCCGGTCCGGGGTCCACGCCCACGCGCCACGGTCCGCCGCTCAGCGGCCCAGCTCCTTGCGGCTGATCCTGCGCAGCCTGCGGCGCTGCGACGGGTCCAGCATCAGATACGCGGCTGTCGGCACCCCTATCACCACCAGCAGCGAGAACCAGAATCCGATCAATGGCATCAGAAGAAGGCCAACGGCCACTCCCCCGATGGCGATCTTCGCGCTTGTCGACATCTCGACGCCTCCTTCGCGGCGTGGCCGCTTCCTGCTCACTGAACGCACGCGGTCCTCCGCCAGTTCCACTATGCGCCCGCGCGCAGCGGTTCGCCGACCTCGTGCAGGTGGCTGAGCGCCTGGCGGTACGACTCGATCAGCCCGGTCTCGGTGTACGGGATCCCCAGCGTCCGGCAGTGCGCGCGGACCAGCGGCTGCGCGAGCCGGAGGTGGGGGCGGGGCATGCTGGGGAAGAGGTGGTGCTCGATCTGGTAGTTCAGCCCGCCCAGGAACCAGTCCGTGAACAGGCCGCCGCGGACGTTGCGCGAGGTGAGGACCTGGCGGCGCAGGTGCCCCCAGTCCGCGCAGTTCTCCGGGTCGGGCATCTCCATGCCCTTGTGGTTGGGCGCGAAGGCCATGCCGAGGTGCAGCCCGTGGAGCATCTGGTGGATCACCGCGAAGACGACGGCCTGTCCGACGCTGAGCGTGGTCAGCAGCAGCGTGGCGTAACCGACGGCGTGGGTCAGGAGCAGCAGGCCCTCCGTGACCCGGCGCCGGGCCGGCATCCGGTCCGCACCGCGTGCGAGGACGGCCTGGACGCCGTAGACCTTGAGGGCGATGCCCTCCAGCGTGGTCAGCGGGAAGAACAGCCATGCCTGGTGGCGGGTGAGCCAGCCGCGCAGCCCGGAGCGCCCCTCGCTCTGGTGCTGGGTGAAGACGAGGATGTCGGCGGCGACGTCCGGGTCCTTGTCGATGTGGTTGGGGTTGGCGTGGTGCCGGTTGTGCTTGTCGTTCCACCATTCCTGGCTCATGCCGAGCAGCAGATTGGCGTGCACGAGCTGGACGAGCCGGCTCTTCCCTCGGTGGGCGGTGATCTGGGAGTGCCCGGCGTCGTGGGCGACGAATGCCAGCCGTCCGGAGACGAGGGCCAGTGGCGGCGCCAGGAGCAGCGCCCACCAGGAGGGGCCGACGAGGACCAGCCCGGCGACGATCGCGGCCATGAGGAGGAGGTTGACGGTGATGCCCCGCGCGTACCAGCCGACGCGGCGTTCCAGGAGTCCCTGTTCCCTGACCGTCCGCAGGAGGGGTGCGAAGTCGCTGCCGGCCGCGCGGGGCGCGGGGGCGGGTATGGGCTCCGCGACGGGGGCTGCGGCGGTTCGGGGCATGTCGGTCTCCGGTCTGTCGGCCGAGATGAGTACGGGACGGTGGGTACGGGATGGGTACGCGTGGGGACGGTGAGGACGCGATGGGGACGGTGAGGCGTGAGCGAGGGGCGAAGGGCGGCGCGCGCAGCGCGTCTGACCTCCTGAAACGTACGGCGGCGCGGCATACGCGGGCCATGGCGCCAACCCCCGGAAGGGGTAGGGGGTTTACGGGGGGTGGGGGTGTTGCTGGCTACACCTGTCCGGTCGGCGGGGTGAGCCACGTCACGGCTGCGACCGCTCCGTACGAGGGGACGGGTGGGGTACCCTCGGCGGCTCCGACCCCGCAGTAGTCAAATTTGAGGAATGCGTCTTCGCTGTGCACAGGCTTCCCGCGGCAACGCTCTCCCGGACCACCGAACTCGCCCGCTGTTCCACCGTCTTTCTTCCCGCGGATCCGGCCCGCGCCGGCCGGATCGCCTACTGGCATCCCGACGGCGCGGCGCCGCCGTCCGCCCCGGGCTCCCTGGAGGAACTGGTCGTCGTCGACACCGAGGGCCACCTTCTCACGGTCAGGGCGCTCCTGGTGCCCGTGGCCGGCGCGCTCCCCTCGCTGACCCGCGGACGCGCCGCGCCCGACGCCTCGCCGTCGGCCGCTTTCTGGGGCACGGCCGCCCTGTTCGCGCTGCAACTCGTCGCCCGAGGGCTGCTGTTGCCCGGCCTCACCGGCACCGATCACGACGGCTGGCGGGTCGGCCCGCTCGCCGCGCGGGACCTGGAGCACATACGGGCACTCTCGGCGTCGATGCCGCCGACCGCGCACGCCGTCCCGCTGCTCACCCCGCCCGCCTCCACCGCCCCCACCGCGCCGGCGCCCGACACGCTCCTTCTGCCCGCGCAGGAAGGGCTGTTGAGGGACTTCCTGGACGCGGTCGCGGACACGCTGCCGCGGTCCCCCGCCGCCTCGGTCGTCGCCGGCGGACCCGCGTTCGCCGCCACCCCCGCGACGCCGCCGCGCCGGTTTCCCGAACTCCGCGGCTGGGCCGCCGATGTGGCCGCCGGACACGACGCGGGTGTACGCCTCTCGCTCCGCGTCGAGCTGTCCGGCCTGCCGGATCCCGACGGCCTCCCGGACCTCCCGGATCTCCCCGGCTCCGCCGAACCGCCGCCCGCCGGGGGCGACATGGCGGCGGGGGCCGGGGCGGTCTTCCGCGCCGTGCTCCAGATGCACAGCGTCAGCGACCCCGCGGTCGTCGCCGACGCCGCCGATGTGTGGTCCGGCTCAGCGGGTACGGGCTTCGCCCCGCGCGCCCGGATGGACGCCCTGCTCGCCCTGCGCCGCGCCGCCCGCGCCTGGCCGCCGCTCACCCCGCTGCTCTCCGCAGCCGCGCCCGACGCCGTCGACCTCGCCGACGAGGAGGTCACCGAGCTGCTGGGCGAGGCGTCCGGGGCGCTCGCCGCGACCGGCGTCCAGGTGCACTGGCCCAAGGAGCTGGCCCGCACCCTGACGGCACGCGCCGTGATCGGACCGTACGGCGACGACGCCGAACCCACCGACGGGCCGGGTCCGAGGGAGAGAGCGGACAGCGAGCTGTCCTCCTTCCTCTCCGCCGACGCGCTGCTCGCCTTCGACTGGCACTTCGCGCTCGGCGATCAGCGGATCGGCCGGGCCGAGCTCGACCGGCTCGCCGAGGCGAGCCGCCCCCTCGTGCGGCTGCGCGACCAGTGGGTGCTCATCGACCCGGCGGAGATCCGGCGGGCCCGGGAGAGCCAGGACCGCACGCTCACCCCGGTCGACGCGCTCGAAGCCGTGCTGACCGGCTCCACGGAGGTCTCGGGCCGCCGGGTCGAGGTGCGGGCGGCGGGCTGGCTCGCGGCGCTCCGCGACCGGATCGCCGACCCCGCCGGCGCGGAGCCCGCGATCGGGCAGCCCGCGGCGCTCGCCGCGACCCTGCGCGACTACCAGGTGCGCGGGCTCGACTGGCTGCACCGGATGACCTCGCTCGGTCTCGGCGGCTGTCTCGCCGACGACATGGGCCTCGGCAAGACCATCACCCTGATCGCCCTCCATCTGCACCGGCAGACCGACCCGTCGGCCGCAGGACCCACCCTGGTCGTCTGTCCCGCCTCGCTGATGGGCAACTGGCAGCGCGAGATCGAACGGTTCGCGCCCGGCACGCCCGTGCGCCGCTTCCACGGCGCCGCCCGCGCCCTGGACGGCCTGGCGGACGGGGAGTTCGTCCTCACGACGTACGGCACGATGCGGCTGGACGCGGAGCGGCTCGCCGGTACGGACTGGGGACTGGTCGTCGCCGACGAGGCGCAGCACGTCAAGAACCCGTACTCGGCGACGGCCAAGCAGCTCCGCGTCCTCGGCGGGCGGGCCAGGGTCGCGCTCTCCGGCACCCCCGTGGAGAACAACCTCTCCGAGCTGTGGGCGATCCTCGACTGGACGACTCCCGGGCTGCTCGGCCGCCTCGGCACCTTCCGTACCCGCTACGCGCGCTCCGTGGAGAGCGGCGACGATCCGGCGGCGGCCGAACGGCTGGCCGCGCTGGTCCGCCCGTTCCTGCTGCGCCGCCGCAAGTCCGATCCGGGCATCGCGCCCGAACTGCCGCCCAAGACCGAGACCGACCGGGCGGTCTCCCTGACCGCGGAGCAGACGGGGCTCTACGAGGCGGTGGTACGGGAGACCCTCGCGGCGATCTCGGCGGCGGACGGCATGGAGCGGCGTGGTCTGATCGTCGCCCTGCTGACCTCGCTCAAACAGATCTGCAACCACCCCGCGCAGTATCTGAAGGAGGAACAGCCACGCCTCGCGGACCGCTCGGGGAAGCTGGAGCTGCTGGACGAACTGCTCGACACGATCCTGGCGGAGGGCGCGAGCGTCCTGGTCTTCACCCAGTACGTACGGATGGCGCGGCTGCTGGAGTCCCATCTCGCGGCGCGTGGCGTGCCGACGCAGTTCCTGCACGGCGGTACGCCGGTCCCGGCGCGCGAGGCGATGGTGGACCGGTTCCAGAACGGCGAGGTCCCGGTGTTCCTGCTCTCGCTGAAGGCGGCGGGCACGGGGCTCAATCTGACCCGCGCCGAGCATGTGGTGCACTTCGACCGCTGGTGGAACCCGGCCGTCGAGGCGCAGGCGACGGACCGCGCCTACCGCATCGGCCAGCACCGCCCCGTACAGGTCCACCGGATGATCACCGAGGGCACGATCGAGGACCGCATCGCGGACATGCTCGCCCGCAAACAGCGGCTGGCCGACGCGGTGCTGGGCTCCGGCGAGGCCGCGCTGACCGAACTGACCGACGCCGAGCTGGCGGACCTGGTGGAGCTGCGAGGGGGCGCCCGATGACGAACGGCACGGAGAACAGCCGGGAGAACGGCGGCGAGTTCACCCGTACGGAGGGCCACGAGCCCGACGCCGAGCGGACGTTCGCCGCGCTGCCCCCGGCCCACGGCCGGGGCTTCGCCGGGACCTGGTGGGGCCAGGCATGGCTGAAGGCGCTGGAGGACACCGCGCTCGACGGCCAACAGCTCAAGAAGGGGCGGAGGATGGCCCGCGAGGGCGCGGTCGGCGCGGTCTCCGTACGGCCGGGCCGGATCACCGCGGTCGTCAGGGACCGGGACGGCACCGCACAACGAAGCGACGTGCTGCTCCAGCGGCTGGGCGCGGAGGAGTGGGACCGGTTCCTGGACATGGCGGTCGACCGGGCCGGCCATATCGCGGCGCTGCTGGACCGGGAGATGCCGCCGCACCTGCTGGAGGACGCGGCGGACGTCGGTATCGAGCTGCTGCCCGGCATCGGTGATCTGGAGCCGGAGTGCGCTTGTGAGGCGTGGGACCACTGTCCGCACTCCGCGGCGCTCTGCTACCAGGTGGCCAGGCTGCTCGACCAGGACCCGTTCGTCCTGCTGCTGATGCGCGGCAGGAGCGAGCGCGGGCTGCTCGACGAGCTCCAGGTACGGAGTGTCGCGCGGGCCGCGCGGTCGCGGCAGGACGACGGGGAGGCGGCGGACGGCGGCGCGGCGCCGCAAGGGCCCGCCGGGGTGTCCGCCGTGGCGGCCTTCGCTGCGGGCGGCCTCCTGCCGCCGCCGCCCGCTCCCCCGGGGCCGCCGGCCGCTCCCGGGCAGCCGCCGACGCTCGACACGGAGACCGCGCCGCCCGAGGGGATCGACGCCGACGCGCTGGAGTTCCTGGCCGCCGACGCGGCGGCGCGCGCCCTGCGGCTGCTCGCCGAGGCGCTGGCCCCGGACCCTCACGAGGCTCCGTGGGAGGAGGAGCTGACACCGCGCCAGGACGGGGTACGGCTCGCCGCCGCGAGCGGGGGCGAGCGGTTCGCGGCGCGGCTGGCCTCCGGCACAGGCCGGCCGCGGGCGGAGCTGGATCTCGCCGTACGGGCCTGGCGGTACGGCGGCGCCGCGGCCCTCGCCGTACTGGAGGACGAGCGGACCCCGGAGCCCGAGGAGCTCGCCCGGGCCGGAGCGGCGCTCGACGCGGCCTGGGAGGGCGGGGACCGGCCGGGGCTGCGCGCCGTCGGCCGGGGCCGCTGGACCGTGCCGGGCGCGGGGGTCCAGCTCCGGTACGGAGCGGACGGGCGCTGGTGGCCCTACCGCAAGGAGGGGTCCCGCTGGGCCCCGGCGGGACCGGCGGACCACGACCCGGCGGCGGCGTTCGCGGACGCCCTCGGATCAGGGGACGCCCCGCCGCCGGGGTCCGAGGCGCCCGCCGGCTGACCCGGACGCGGGCCGCGTTCCCGGCGCAGGACGCTTGCCGCGCCGGGGCGCCCGGGCGACGATGGTCGGGTCCGGAGGGACCCGACCGGGGAGGGCGCGGTGACCGACACCTGGGTGGCTCTCGAAGCGGGCGCCGACCCGGCCGAGCGCCGTGGCGCGCTGGGCAGGGCGTACGAGTCGTTCGCGACCGCCGGCCGGGTGGACCGGCCCGTACGGTCCGTGGTGGCGGCCTCCTGGCGGCGGTCGGCGCGGGCCCGGGTCAGCCCGGAGGGCACCGCGGCCGTCGAGCTGTCCGACGACGAACTGGCCGCGCACCGGGACGGCCATCCGCTGGCCGGGGTGATGCCGCTCATCCGCGAGTTGACGGACGCGTACGCCCTGGACGGCGAGCATCTGATGGCGGTGTGCGACGCGCACGGCCGGCTGCTCTGGGTCGAGGGCCACCCGGCGACGCGGCGGCTCGCGGGGCGGATGAACTTCGTCCCCGGGGCGCGCTGGTCGGAGGCGGTGACCGGTACGAACGCGCCGGGTACGGCGCTCGCCGTCGACCGCCCCGTGCAGGTCTTCTCCGCCGAGCACTTCCAGCGGCCCGTACACCCGTGGACCTGCGCCGCGGCGCCCGTCCACGATCCGCACAGCGGGCGGCTGCTGGGCGCGGTCGACATCACCGGCGGCGACCGGCTGGCCCATCCGCACAGCCTGGCGTTCGTCGGCGCGGTCGCGCGGGCCGCCGAGTCGCATCTCGCGCTGGTCGCGCCGCCACCCGCCGCCGACTCCGTACGGCTCTCCTCGCTGGGCCGCGACGAGGCGCTGCTCGTGGCGGGCGGCGACAAGCTCCGGCTCAGCCGGCGGCACAGCGAGATCCTGACCCTCCTCGCGCACCGCCCGGAAGGCGTCGCCGGGGAGGAGATGCTGCTGGAGCTGTACGAGGACGAGTCGGTCACCCCGGTCACGCTGCGCGCCGAACTCTCCCGGCTGCGCGCGCTGCTCGGCCCCGGGCTGCTGCGCTCCCGCCCGTACCGGCTGGCGGCACGGGTCGACGCGGACTTCGACACGGTGGCCCGGCGGATCGCCTCGGGCGCGGTGACCGCCGCGATGAGCGCGTACGCCGGGCCGCTGCTGCCCGCCTCCCGGGCGCCCGCGGTCGTACGGCTGCGGCAGCGGCTGGCCGGTCAGGTGCGCGCGGCGCTGATCGCCCGCGGCGACCCGGGGCTGCTGGCGGACTGGGCGTACAGCCCCTGGGGCGAGGACGACCTGCCCGTGTGGCGGGCGCTCGCCGCCGTGCTCCCCGTACCGCAGCGTCCGGCGGCGCTGGCGCGGGTCCGGGAACTCGACGCGTGGCAGCGCGCCTGACGGGACATCCGGCGGCCGGGCGGCCCGCCCCCGCAGGCGAAACCGGGCATATCTCCTTACTGTCGGTGGAGAGCGCGCCCTGGTGCGCGGCCGGCCGGACCCGCCGGGCCGCTCCGGGCGCCCCATCCGAACCGGAGGAGCCCGCATGCCGGAGCTGTTCATCGGCGGCACCTGGACCGCCGCCGTCGGCGGGCAGGTGCGCGAGATCCGCTGCCCAGCGGACGGCACCCTGGTCGCCACGGTCGACGAGGCCGGACCGCCGGACACCGCCGCCGCCATCGCGGCGGCCCGTGACGCCTTCGACAGCGGGCCCTGGCCCAGGACCCCGGCCGCCGAACGGGGCAGGCTGCTGCTGCGCGTCGCGGACCTGCTGGAACGCGACAAGGCGGTGCTCGCCCGAGCCGAATCCCTCGACACCGGGAAGCGGCTGGTGGAGAGCGAGTACGACATGGACGACATCGCCAACTGTTTCCGCTACTTCGGCCATCTGACGGCCGCGGGCGGTACGGACCGGATCGTCGACACCGGCGATCCGGCCGTCGACAGCCGGGTGGTGCACGAGCCGGTCGGGGTGTGCGCGCTGATCACACCGTGGAACTATCCGCTGCTCCAGACCTCCTGGAAGGTGGCCCCCGCGCTCGGCGCCGGCAACACCTTCGTCCTCAAGCCCAGCGAACTGACCCCGCACACCGCCATCCTGCTGATGCGGCTGCTGGCCGAGGCGGGACTGCCCGACGGCGTCGCCAATCTGGTCCTGGGCGCCGGGCCGACGGCGGGCGGGCCGCTCAGCACGGACCCCCGGGTCGACATGGTGTCGTTCACCGGCGGGCTGGTGACCGGACGGCACATCATGGCCGCCGCGGCCCCGACGGTGAAGAAGATCGCCCTGGAGCTGGGCGGCAAGAACCCGAACATCGTCTTCGCCGACGCCGACTACGAGGCGGCCGTCGACTACGCGCTGACGGCGATCTTCCTCCATTCGGGCCAGGTCTGCTCGGCCGGGGCGCGGCTGCTGGTCCAGGACGAGCTGCACGACAGGTTCGTGACGGACATGGTGGAACGGGCGCGGGCGATCCCGCTCGGCGGCCCGTTCGACGAGCACGCCCGTACCGGACCGCTGATCTCCGCCGCGCACCGCGCCAAGGTGGAGGCGTACGTGGCGGCCGGGCTCGCCGAGGGCGCGGTGCTGCGCTGCGGCGGCGCGCGCCCCGACGACCCGGCGCTGCGCGACGGCTTCTACTACCTGCCGACCGTGCTGGACGAGTGCACGCCGGAGATGTCGGTCGTACGCGACGAGTCGTTCGGCCCGGTCCTCACCGTCGAGCGGTTCCGCGACGAGGAGGAGGCACTCGCGCTCGCCAACGACACCATCTACGGGCTGGCCGGGGCGGTCTGGTCGCAGGACGTGGGCCGGGCGCACCGGGTCGCGTCGCGGCTGCGCGCCGGCACCGTATGGATCAACGACTTCCAGCCGTACGTCCCGCAGGCGGAGTGGGGCGGGATGAAGCAGTCCGGCTTCGGCCGTGAACTGGGCCCGGCGGGGCTGGCCGAGTACCAGGAGGCCAAGCACGTGTGGCGCAATCTGTCCCCGAAGCCGCTGGGGTGGTTCGTATGAGCACCGGTCCGGGACAGGAGCCGGCGGGTCCGGCGCCCGAGAACCGTACGGCCGACGAGATCCAGAGCCAGGACGACGACGACTCGCTCAAGGCGTTCGGCTACAAGCCGGAGCTGAAGCGCACGCTGGGCAACTTCCACACCTTCGCGGCCGGGATCAGCTACATCTCGATCCTGACGGGGACGTTCCAGCTCTTCTACTTCGGGGTCAAGTTCGCCGGTCCCGGCTACTGGTGGTCGTGGCCGATGGTCTTCCTCGGCCAGCTCATGGTGGCGCTCTGCTTCTGCGAGCTGGCCGCGCGCTACCCGGTGGCCGGTTCGATCTACAACTGGTCGAAGAAGCTCGGCGGTCCGCACATCGGCTGGCTGGGCGGGTGGATGATGGTGACGGCCACGATGGTCTCGCTCGCCGCGGTGGCCCTCGCGTACCAGATCACGCTGCCGCAGATCTCCAGTGTGTTCCAGGTGATCGGGGACGGCACCGGGCCGACCGACGCGGCGGCCAACGCCGTACTGCTCGGCACGGTCCTGATCGTCTTCACCACGCTCGTCAACGCCTTCGGCGTCAAGCTGATGGCCCAGATCAACTCCGCCGGGGTGATGATCGAGCTGATCGCCGCCATCGTACTGATCGGGCTGCTGGCGGCCCACATCACCCGCGGCCCCAGCGCGATCGTGCAGACCAACGGCTACGGCGCGGGCGAGTCGCTCGGCTACTTCGGCGCCTTCCTGACCGCCTCGCTCGCCTCCGCGTACGTGATGTACGGCTTCGACACGGCGTCGTCGCTGGGCGAGGAGTCGCTCAACCCCAGCCGCAACGCGCCGCGGGCGATCCTGCGGGCGCTGATCGCGTCGTTCCTCATCGGCGGACTGATCCTGCTGTTCGCGCTGCTGGCCGTGCCGGATCTGCACTCCCCGAGCCTGGCCGTGGACGGGCTCCAGTACGTGGTGCTCTCCACGCTCGGCTCCACCGTCGGGCAGATCGTGCTGTGGTGCGTGGTCGTCGCCATCACGGTGTGCGCGCTGGCGGTGCACGCCGCCGGTATCCGGCTGGCGTTCGCGATGGCCCGGGACAACTGTCTGCCCGCGTCCTCGTGGATCGCCCGGGTCAGTCCGCGGTTCGGGACGCCGGTGGTGCCCGCCGTCTTCATCGGGCTCGTCGCCATCGTCATCCTGGTGATCAACATCAACCAGCCGCAGATCTTCTCGGTGATCACCAGCATCGCGATCATCATGATCTACGTGGCCTATCTGCTGGTCACCGTCCCCATGCTGGTCCGACGGCTGCGCGGCACATGGCAGGCGTCCGAGAACCACTTCTCGCTCGGCAGGTTCGGGCTGCCGGTCAATGTGCTCGCCGTGCTGTGGGGCGCGGCCATGTCGCTCAACCTGGCCTGGCCGCGGCCGGAGGTGTACAACGCGACCGGTCCGCACCACTGGTACCTGCAATGGGGCGCGTTCCTCTTCGTCGGCATCGTCGCGATCGGCGGCTTCGCCTACTACTGGTTCATCCTGCGCAAGCACACCGGCGTACTCGAAGCACACCGGTCGACCTGAGCACACCGGTCCCACCGACCACAAAAATCCCCCGTTCCGAGCCTGGAGCAGCGATGTCCCCGGAGAACCCTGCGCACACGTTCGACTATGTGGTGGTCGGCGGCGGTACGGCGGGAGCCGTCGTCGCCGCCCGGCTGACCGAGGACCCGGACGTCACCGTCTGTGTCGTGGAGGCGGGTCCCTCCGACGTCGGGGACGACAACGTCCTGCGGCTCGACCGGTGGATGGCGCTGCTGGAGTCCGGCTACGACTGGGACTATCCGGTCGAACCGCAGGAGAACGGCAACAGCTTCCTGCGCCACGCCCGCGCCAAGGTGCTCGGCGGCTGCTCCTCGCACAACTCGTGCATCGCCTTCTGGGCGCCCGCCGAGGACCTCGACGAGTGGGGGGCGCTGGGCTGTACGGGATGGAGCGCGGCGGAGTGCTTCCCGTTGTACCAGCGGCTGGAGACCAACGACGCGCCCGGGGACCACCACGGCCGCTCGGGCCCGGTCACCATCCGTACCGTGCCGCCCGACGACCCGTGCGGCCGGGCGCTGCTGGAGGCGTGCGCGGCGGCGGGCATCCCCGTCACCCCGTTCAACACCGGTGCCACGGTGGTGCGCGGCGCGCACTGGTTCCAGATCAACGCGCGGGAGGACGGTACGCGGTCCTCCGCCTCGGTCTCGTATCTGCACCCCCTGATCGGCGGACGGCCGAATCTGGAGATCAGGACCGGACTCACGGCCAGACGGCTGACGTTCGACGAGGCCCGGCGCTGCACGGGCGTCGAGTACCTGGAGCCCGACACCGTCCACAGCGGCGCGGTGACGGCACGGCGCGAGGTGATCGTGTCCTGCGGGGCGATCGACTCGCCGAAGCTGCTGATGCTGTCGGGCATCGGCCCGGCCGGGCATCTGCGGGACACCGGCGTGGACGTACGGGTGGACTCCCCCGGCGTCGGCTCGCACCTCCAGGACCATCCGGAGGGCGTGATCATGTGGGAGGCGAAGCAGCCCATGGTCACCTCGTCCACCCAGTGGTGGGAGATCGGCATCTTCGCCGACACCGAACCGGGCCTCGACCGGCCGGACCTGATGTTCCACTACGGCTCCGTGCCGTTCGACATGAACACCTTCCGACGCGGCTACCCGACCTCGGACAACGCCTTCTGCCTCACACCGAACGTGACGCGGGCGCGCTCCCGGGGCACGGTCCGTCTCCGTACCCGCGACTTCCGGGACAAGCCCGAGGTCGACCCGCGCTACTTCACGCACGAGCACGACATCCGGGTGATGACGCACGGACTCCGGCTCGCCCGGGAGATCACCGCCCAACCGCCGATGGCCGACTGGACCGGCGCCGAACTGGCCCCGGGTCCGGGCGCCCGTACCGACGAGGAGTTGTTCGCGTACATCCGCGACACCCACAACACCGTCTACCACCCGGCGGGCACGGTACGGATGGGCCCGCCCGGCGACCCGGACTCGCCGCTGGATCCGTCGCTGCGGGTCAAGGGGGTGAGCGGGCTGCGGGTGGCGGACGCGTCCGTGATGCCGTTCCTGCCGGCCGTCAATCCGTGCATCACCACGATGATGATCGGCGAGAAGTGCGCAGACCTGATCAAGAGCGATCAAACTGCCTCTGTCTGACCGCGGCTGCGGCAACCTGCTTGCAACGTACGAGTCCCTAGCGTGCGCAAGTGGCGTCGTCCAACGGCGGGCGGCGCCGGACATCCGGGAGGCCCCAGAGATGACCCGTTACGCAGCGCCCGGCAGCGAGGGCGCCATCGTCTCGTACGAGTCCCGCTACGACCACTGGATCGGCGGCGCGTACGTCCCGCCGGCCCGGGGCCAGTACTTCGAGAACCCCAGCCCGGTCAACGGCCGCCCGTTCACCGAGATCGCCCGGGGCACCGCCGACGACGTCGAGCGCGCCCTTGACGCGGCGCACGGCGCGGCCCCCGGCTGGGCCAGGACCTCCGCGGCGGACCGGGCGGGCGTGCTCAACCGGATCGCCGACCGGATGGAGGCGCACCTGGAGGAGCTGGCGGTCGCGGAGAGCTGGGAGAACGGCAAGCCGGTACGGGAGACCCTCGCCGCCGACATCCCGCTCGCCATCGACCACTTCCGCTACTTCGCGGGGGCGCTGCGCGGCCAGGAGGGCACGCTCAGCGAGATCGACGACGACACCGTCGCGTACCACTTCCACGAGCCGCTCGGCGTGGTGGCGCAGATCATCCCGTGGAACTTCCCCATCCTGATGGCGACATGGAAGCTGGCGCCCGCCCTGGCCGCCGGGAACACCGTGGTGCTCAAACCCGCCGAGCAGACCCCGGCCTCGATCCACCTCTGGATGAGCCTGGTCGCCGACCTGCTGCCGCCGGGTGTCGTGAACATCGTCAACGGCTTCGGGGCCGAGGCGGGCAAGCCGCTGGCGTCCAGCCCGCGCGTGGCGAAGGTCGCGTTCACCGGGGAGACCACGACGGGGCGGCTGATCATGCAGTACGCCTCGGAGAACATCAAACCGGTCACCCTGGAACTCGGCGGCAAGAGCCCGAACCTCTTCTTCGACGACATCTGGGCCGCCGACGACGACTTCCGCGACAAGGCGCTCGAAGGCTTCACCATGTTCGCCCTCAACCAGGGCGAGGTGTGCACCTGTCCGTCCCGCGCACTGATCCAGGACGGCCACTACAACGAGTTCCTGGCGGCGGGCATCGCCCGCACGGAAGCGATCGTTCCGGGCCACCCCCTGGACACGGACACGATGATCGGCGCCCAGGCGTCCAACGACCAACTGGAGAAGATCCTCTCGTACCTGGACATCGGCCGGCAGGAGGGCGCGAAGGTCCTGACGGGCGGTGAACGCATCGACCACGACGGCGAACTGGCCGGCGGCTACTACGTCCAGCCCACGATCTTCGAGGGCCACAACCGCATGCGGATCTTCCAGGAGGAGATCTTCGGCCCCGTCCTCGCGGTGACGTCGTTCAGCGACTTCGACGACGCGATCAAAACCGCCAACGACACGCTGTACGGCCTCGGCGCGGGCGTCTGGACCCGGGACATGAACACGGCGTACCGCGCGGGCCGCTCGATCCAGGCGGGCCGCGTCTGGACGAACTGCTACCACGCCTACCCGGCACACGCCGCGTTCGGCGGCTACAAGCAGTCCGGCATCGGCCGGGAGAACCACCGGATGATGCTGGACCACTACCAGCAGACGAAAAACCTCTTGGTCTCGTACTCGCCGAAGAAACTGGGCCTCTTCTAGGGGCGCGGAAAAGGGCGCCTGAACTGGGCAGTTGCCCGTCAGGCGCCCTTCGTGGCCCACGGTTGAGCAGCGAGCCGAAATATACGACTCCGCTCCCGCCATCCCTCACCGATATCCCATCTCTGACAAGCCGTTACGGGGCATTTCCGGGGCAAGGTCCCGCTCACGTGCCCTCGGCACCGCCCGTCGACTCCTCAGCCCGGATCCACCGGCTTGATGCCGGTGGATCCGGGCTGACTGGTTGAGGATCTCGGGAATTGAGGTTCCGCCCAACTCATTGCCACGGCTGTCACCGCTCGTATCGTGCGCACCATCAGTCACATCGCACCCGCAGGACTCAGACTGGGCAGCGCGAATTCGCCCCCGCCAGCGCCTACTACAAGACCCACGGGAACCGGATCATAATGACCGGATACAAGACGTCCGGCCCCGATCCCATCAGCGCAGCGTCTGCCACGCCGGAAATCTCAGCCGCGGACGCATCAATGCACTCAGCGGAATCGGAATGCGAGGTGCTCGTCGCCCACCTCACGACTTACGGAGACCGGCTTCATGACTGCGCTGTTACTGACCCTCGCCCTGCGATGACCTCCATCAGCACCCAGCCCCCCACCGGGGCGGACAGAATCCCCTTGTATCTCCCGGAGTTCGCCGCCGACCCGCACGCCGTCTACGAGCGCACGCGGGAAACCCACGGCGCCCCGTCCTCTTCCCCACCACCCGCTGAAGGAGCCCCCTGTGCCCGAGCAGCCGCCACTCGTCCTGGATCCCACCGGCGCCGACCACCACGCCGAGCACCAGGGCCTGCGCTCCCGAGGGCCGGCCACCCGCGTCGACATCCTCGGTGTCACCGCGTGGTCCGTCACCGACCCCGTGCTCCTCAAGCAACTCCTCACCAGCCCGCAGGTCTCCAAGGACGGTCGCGCCCACTGGCCGGCCTTCGCCGAGACCCTTCCCACCTGGCCCCTCGCCCTGTGGATCGCGGTGAACAACATGTTCACCGCCTACGGCGGAGACCACCGGCGCCTGCGCCGCATGGTCGCCCCGGCCTTCAGCGCCCGTCGTATCCAGGCCATCAATCCCACGGTCGAAGCGGCCGTCACCACACTCCTCGACGCCCTCGAAGCCCGGCCCGCCACTGACAGCGTCGACCTGCGCGAACTCCTCGCCTACCCGCTGCCGATCGCCGTGATCGGACAGCTCATGGGCGTCCCCGACCATCAGCGCGAGAGTTTCCGCGCCGTGGTCGACGGAGTCTTCGACACCACCCTCACCACCGAGCAGGCCACCGCCAACACCGCCGCCCTGTACGAGGCCCTCGACGACCTGATCACCGCCAAGCGCACCGAGCCCGGCGACGACATGACCTCCCTGCTCATCGCCGCCCGCGACGACGAGGGCGACGGCAGCGGCCTCACCCACCCCGAACTGCGCGACACGCTGCTGCTGATGATCAGCGCCGGCTACGAGACCACCGTCAACGCGATCGACCACGGCGCCACCGCACTGCTGACCGACCCCGAGCAGCTCGCCCACCTCCACACCGGCCGCGCCGACTGGAGCGACGTCGTCGAGGAGACCCTGCGGCACGAACCGGCCATCAAGCACCTGCCCCTGCGCTACGCCCTCACCGACATCCCCCTGCCCGACGGACGGACCATCGTCCAGGGCGAAGCGATCCTCGCCTCCTACGCCGCCGCCAACCGCCACCCCGACTGGCACGGACCGACCGCGGACCGCTTCGACGCCACCCGGCCGTCCAAGGAGCATCTCGCCTTCGGACACGGCGTGCACTTCTGCCTGGGCGCCCCGCTCGCGCGCCTCGAAATCGCCGCCGCCCTGCGCATGCTCTTCGAACGGTTCCCCGAGATCGAACTCGCCGTGCCCGCCGACGAGCTGAAGCCCCTGCCCTCCCTGATCAGCAACGGGCACCAGGCCCTACCCGTACGGCTGCGGCCGACCACCCGCTGACCTCCGAACCGAGCCGGAAAGCCACCATGACCCGCCACCGCGCCGGCTCCTGATCAGGATCCGGCCACGCAATCACTTTGCGTCAATCACCGGTAACCAGGGGGTACGGGCGCGTGGTTGCGCGGTACACAAGGGGGCTGAGAGGTCTGTCCTGCGCAGTCGTACCAGGACGGCCGGGGTCTGTCGGTTCCCACCGCGGAGCACGGGCCCGGGGAACGGGGGAATGATGGCGGTACGTCGACGGCGTCGACGCTTGAAGAAGCGGACGCGCAGGCAACTGCGGGGCTGGGGCGCGGTGGCGGCGGTGGCCGCCGCGGTGTGGGTGGCCGGGCACTGGGCGGTGGTGTGGCCCGTCCTGGTGGCCGTGCTCGCCGCGGCCGTGGTGGGCGGGGCCGGATGGGCGCTGTTACGTGCGCACCGTCTCGCGGTCGGCAAGGACCGCGCGTGGCGGGCACAGGAAGAGGCACGGGCGCGGGAGTTGTCGATGGCCGAGGTCGACGCGTTGTCGTGGCAGGAGTTCGAGACGTATGTCGCCGATCTGTGCCGCCGGGACGGCTGCACGAACGTCGTCGTCAGCGGCGGGAGCGGCGACCTGGGCGCGGACGTCGTCGGTTACCTGGCGGACGGCCGCAAGCTTGTCGTCCAATGCAAAAAGTATGCGCCGCACCGCAGCATCTCCTCGGAGGACATGCAGAAGTTCGTCGGCACCGCCCGCCTCGAACACGGAGCGGACATCGCGTTGTTCGTCACCACCTGCCGCACGTTCACCAGGGCCGCACTGGGCCTGGCGCTACGCCAGGACATCGTGGCCCTGCACCGCGACCTGCTGGGCTCCTGGGTCAAAGGCGCCCATCTGGAAACCTTGATCCCGCTGAACGGCAGTGGCGGCGGCGCCGGACGGCGTCCCTCTGCCTGATGGGGTCGTCCGCTCCCGTCCGAGGATCTTGTCCACTGCCTCGGCGTCCCGGAATACGGGGGTGATCGGGATGACCGAGGGCACCGCGCATCCGGCCTGGCACGCGGTCCGCGACTCGCTGCGCGGTTCCGGATCGCTCCCGGAGGAAACCCGGTTGCCGGGTGATCAGCCGGACATCTACTCTCAGGCTTCATCGACGTGTAGCTCAGCAGTAGAGCACCGGGCTCTGGACCCGGAGGGCGCAGGGGCGGAACCTGCCACGTCGGCTTATGAACGACAACGCTGAACAGCAGCCTCTCACCGTGACCCTGTCCTATCCGCAGGGCCAACTGGCCAAGGCATTTGTGACCGCGCTGACCCACGAGGACGCCGACACCCGGCGCCGGGCCGAGGTGCGCGGGCAGCGCTGGCGGGAAGTCCTGGAGGCAATGGCCGCAGGCCGGCTGTCGGTCGGTTCGCGTACGCCCGTGGACGAGCTTCCGCCCTGGGTGACCCCTGAGGTGGTACGGGGTGGCTACGCCACCGGGACCGCGAGTGCGGGCGGCCCGCTCCATACCGACGAGACCGAGGCCGCGCAAAGCTTCGGGGTGCCCGCTGAGCGGCGCGCGCTCTTCGCCCACTGCCTCACCGAGCCCGGACTCGCCTGGCTGTGGGCCCGGTTGGACAGTGGCCGCTACGAGATCGGCGTGGCCGAGGAGGCCGCGCTGCTCACCATGGCCTGGCTGGTCCGGCAGGGGGAGACCGACGCGGCGCTCGACCTCGTGGCGGAGCTGGAGCCGTTCGCCGACCGGCTGCGGTTCCTGCCCCGGCCGGCGGACGGGCCCCCGGCGGACGCCACCGCCGCCGTCCATCGGCACACCGTCTCCGAGGCCGTCGACACCCTGACACGGCGGCGGCCCAACACCGCCGTCGAGGCCCAGCGCGAGGCGCTCGCCGTGTGGCAGCCGTTCAGCGACGAACTGCTCGTCCACTGGCTGCGGACGGCGCGGGACGGACAGGTCCTCGAACGTGTCCCGGATGCCGACTGGCTGGCGCGGGGCGAGGTTCTGCTCGGCCGCTACCGGCTGCTCGCCGCGGAACACACCCGCTGCACCAAGCACCGCGACCCCAAGGAGAACCTGGGCATTCTGCGCGGCGCGCTGGAGGAGACCGTTGCCGGACGGCCGCTGGATACACGCCGGCTCGGTCTGCTGCGGCACGCGGTGCGGTCCATGGTGCGCAGGCGCGGTCAGCCCGGCTCCGCCGCGCACATGGCCCTGCGACATCGCCAGACCGAGCAGGCGGCGCTTCCCTCCCACCATGGCCTGGCCCGGCTGGTGCTGCGTCGACTCGCTGTCCTTCCGCGCGAGACGGGTATCACCGACGTCGCCTCTTTCCTGGGCCCGGTGACCGAGGAGGAGAGCCGGGAGACCGGCCTGCCCGCGGGAGCAGTTGTACCTGCCACGATCCGCCAGGTGGTCGAGTCCGCGCTGAGCGCACCGCTCGGCACGCTCGTGGAGCGGGGCGTCGTCCCGTCCGCCGAGGTCCTGGCCGAGCTGGTCCCGCAGTTGGTCGCCGCCGCCACGGCGCACGCGTACGGCGACGACACGCTGCGAGCGCTGATGGCCGCGAACTACCGGGCGTTCCGCAACCGCCGTTCGTTGCTCCTGCTCAACCTGGAACGGCAGGTACGGGTGGAGGAGCTGCCCTGGGTACGAGCGGTGTCGGGGCAGCGTTCCGCAGTGCTCGGCAGTGCGGAGGGCGACGGTGCGCTCGACGTACTGCGGCAGTTGGGCGAGCTGGCCGTGCAGGCGTTCCCGGGCACGATCCTGCCCAACCCGCTCATCCGCGAGCTCGGCGTTCTTGAACGCCAGTGCGATCTGGGTGCCCCGTTCGTGGAGGAGCTGGCCGCCGACATCTTCATGGGCACGTTCAGCCCGAAGTTCCTCACGGCTGCGCGGGTCGCGGGCGAACTGCTCGGCGGCGGCACACTGTACGAGCGGTACTACGGCATCGACTACGCGGCGATACGTAATCTGGCGATCACCGAGACCAGCACGGCCTTGACCCGTTCGTACCAGGCCCGCACCTCTCCCGGTTTCGCGCGGCTGTGCGCCGAGCGGGCCGGAAAGGCGTCGCGGTCCTGGTCCGTCGCGGCGAACGGCATGGTGATCGAGCAGGCGCAGATCCTCACCACGCACAACCTGGCCACGCTGGTCCACCGGGTGGGCGTCGCTCCACAGCCCGGCTGGGCCGACCTGGCGCGCCGCTGCTTCGTGACCGTGTGCCGGCTGACCGCTCGTGTGCACCACAACCCACGGCCGTTGGGCACCATCAAGGACGCCGCGTACGCATGGCGCCAGATGGTGTTCCACCTGTCCCTGTGCCCGCCGGAGGAGCAGCGGCGGGTCATCGCGGGCCTGAACGAGGAGACGGCCCGTCACCCGGCCCATGCCGCGACCCGGCTCGTCCCCGCCCTGGCGGGCCTGGCCCTGGCCGTCGAGGGCGGAGCCTTCGGCCCTGACGGAACGGCGGACGGCGGCCCCGCCCGGCGCTTTCTGGGGTGGAGCACCGACGGGCACTGGATGCGGTGAGGACAGCGGCGGGGGCGCGGCGGTGCGACGCTGCGCTTCAGCCGCTGTGGGGTGGGGTGAAACGGTGCGGCCGTGAAGGTGCCACGGTGGTCGGCTGCCGCCCTCCGATCCGGCCGAAGGGAGGACCCGGCGGCCCAGGCCCGGCCTGCCCCGGGCGGCTGTGGCTCGGAGGGCCTAGGCTGTCACCGCTACGGAAGGGCGGTGCCATGGATGCTGACTCCCGGACCAGGGCTGCGGTCGAGGAGCACTGGCGGGCCTCGGAACGCGGGGACACCGAAGCCGAGCACGCCATCTACGCCACGGACGCGGTCCTGGACTACCCGCAGTCGGGCGAGCGGTTCCGGGGCCGGGCGGCGATCTCGGCGCAACGCGGCCGGCACCCGGCGGACCGGCACTTCGCCGTCCAGCGGATCACCGGCCATGCGAATCTGTGGGTGAGTGAATGCCTCATCACCTACGACGGTGTGCCTTCGTACTCGGTGAGCATCATGGAATTCGCTGACCAGCACGTGGTGCACGAGACGCAGTACTTCGCCGCCCCCTTCGGCGCGCCGGCCTGGCGGGCCGCGCTCGGGGAGCCGATGCCGGGCCGGACCATCGCCGGAGCCTGAATTCTCGGGCTTGCTCGGGTCCGCCGGGTGACGAGCCGTGCAGATGGGCGAACGTACCCGTCCCGCCGCCCGCACGAGGGGGGGTTGACCGTACCCGCAACTGCCCCTACCTTTCTCGCAACCCGCTGGTACATCGATTAACCATTCCTGGTTGACGTCCTCTGGTTGGAGACATCCCGCTGTGCGCTCACCTCTGAGTCGGCGTGGCTTCCTTGCCGCAGGTTCCGGTATCACCGCCGCCACCGCTCTCCCCGCCCTGTCCGGCTGCTCCTCCATCGCCTCGGCCGACTCCGATCCCGACACTCTGCTCGTCCATACCCAGTTGGGCACCACCGCACCCGGTTCGGTCACGTACACCGCCATGGTGAAACAGTTCCGGAAGGAGAATCCGGGACTCCGGATCAAGAACCTCGTCAACGGCGACGACCTTGCCCAGGTGTACGAGACCTCCCGGCTGGCCCGCAAGGAACCCGACGTCGTCATGGTCAACCTGTACGACAAGACGCTGGCCTGGACCGATGTCGGGGCCACCGTCGATGTCGAGGAGTACCTCGACGCCTGGGGGCTGCGGAAGCGGGTGCTCCCCGCCGCGCTGGCGGCGTGGACCGACGGGAAGGGACGGCTGCGCGGCTTCCCGTACTTCGCCACCAACTGGCCCATCGCCTTCAACACGGCCCTCCTCGACCGGGCCGGGGTCGGCGCGGTGCCGACCACCGGGGACGAACTCATCGGCGCGGCACGCACGTTGCGCGCCAAGGGCATCGCCCCCGTCACCGTCGGCGGCAACGACTGGACGGGGCAGAAGCTGCTCGCCCAGATCATCCAGACCTTCCTCCCCCAGGAGGAGGCCCAACAGGTCTACGCGACCGGCGACTTCGGCGGCAGGGGCGCCCGCGAGGGAATCGAGTACTTCGTCTCCCTGCGGGACGCCGGGGTCTTCGCCGACAAGGCACAGGGGCTCACCTCCGACACGATGACCACGCAGTTCAACACCCAGGCCGCCGCGATGGCGTCCGCGATGTCCTCGGCCCTCGCGAAGGTGCCGGCGGAGGTGGCCGCGCACACCGAGGTCGGCGGCTGGCCGCTCGCGCCCGGCGCCGCGCACGACAAGCCGACGATCATGCGCGCCTTCACTCTCGTCGGCTTCTGGATCAGTCCCAACGGTACGAAGAAGCTGCCCGCCGTCGAGAAGTTCCTGCGCTTCATGTACCGGCCCGACGTGGTCTCCCGCTTCATCACCGAGAGCGGCCGGGACATGGCGCTGGTGACGGACACGGTCAGCACGGACTTCCCGCTCGTGGCCGCGGCGCAGCGGCTCGGCGACCGGGTCGGCCAGGTGCTGCTGCCGGATCTGTACGTGCCCCCGGCGGCCACCCAGCCACTGATCACCGCGACCAGTACCGCCTTCACCCGGGGTACGAGCGCCGCCTCCGTACGCTCCGCCCTCGAATCCGCGTACCGCGGGGCCTGAGCGGTCGCGCCGGCGGGTGGGACGCCGCTCCCCCGGCAGCGCGACCCCCGGATCCCTCGCCCGAGCCTCCGAAAGTCAGGCCATGACGATGCTCTCGTCCGCCACCCCCGGCGGCACCACGGCCCACCGCGTCCCCGCCCGTCCGTCCCCCTCCCCCGCCGGCCGCGACCGCCGCAACCAGGGCGGCGTCATCCTGGCCGTTCCGGCGCTCTTCTGGTACCTGGTCTTCATGGTCGGCCCGCTGGTCGCCATCTTCGTCATCGCGGCCCTGCACTGGCCCGGCATGCTCCAGCCGGTCTCCTTCGCCGGGCTGGGCAACGTCCGTACGGTCCTCGCCGACCCGGTCTTCCGGGACGCCGTGGCCAACACGGCCGTCCAGCTCGCCGTCGCGCTGCCGGTGATGATCGTGGCCGCGTACATGCTGGGCTACTACGTGGCGCAGCAGCCGCCGGGCCACCGTGTGCTGCGCTACCTCCTCTTCATCCCCGGTCTGATCTCGACCCCGGCCAAGGCCATGGTGTTCTACGCGGTCCTCTCCCCGGACGGGCTGTTCAACGGGGCACTGGAGAAAGCCGGCCTGGGCTCGCTGGCCGACGCCTGGCTGGCCTCGCCCTCCACCGCGCTGCTCTGCCTGATCGTGGTGGACGTGTGGAGCGGCATCGGTTTCACCGCGGTCCTGTTCGCCGCGCGCCTGGGCAGTGTGCCGGACGAGATAGGCGAGGCCGCGCAGCTCGACGGCGCCGGACACTGGCGCACGATGTGGCGCGTCCACTACCCCGTCATCCGGGACTTCGTGGGCGTCGTGACGATGCTCCAGTTCCTGTGGACGCTGTTCGGCTCCGCCCAGAACGTACTGCTGCTCACGCAGGGCGGCCCGGGAAGCTCGTCGACGACGTTGTCCTTCCTCGTGTACCAGAAGGCGTTCATCGCGGCGGACCTCGGCTACAGCCAGACCGTCGGTGTGATCCTCTTCCTGGTCGGGCTGGCCGGTCTGCTCGTCATCCGCCGTGTCTTCCGCCAGAACTACTGAACCGATCCGCAGATCTGGAGCCCGTGCCATGAAGCCCAGTGCCACGAAACTCGGAAAGTCCTGGCTGCCGGCGCATATCCTCGCGTGGCTGTACGCGGTGCTGCTGGTGGTCCCCCTCTACTACCTGCTGGTCTCGGCGTTCAAGACGAACGACGAGGTGTTCAGCAGCCCCTTCGCGCTGCCCACCTCCCTCTCCTTCGGCAACTTCGACGAGGCGTTCTCCTCCGCCGACCTGGGCCTGGCCGTGCTCAACTCGGCCCTCGTCACCGTGTTCGCGCTCGTTCTGACCCTGCTGCTCGCCATCCCCGCGGCCTTCGCGATCGCCCGCGCGGAAGGACCGCTGGGGGCACTGGTGGAGCGGGTGTTCTCGCTCGGGTTCCTGGTGCCCACGTTCGCCGCGCTCTTCCCGACGTTCCTGCTCTCCGCGGCCACCGGGCTGTTCCACACACGCTCCTTCATGGTGCTGTTCCTCCCGGCCACGGCGATGCCGCTCTCCGTCGTCATCCTCGTCCAGTTCATGCGGACCATCCCGCGCGAGATGGAGGAGGCCGCGCGGATCGACGGCGCGTCCACCTTCGCGGTGCTGCGGCACGTCTACACACCGATGTGCATGCCGGGCATCGCGACCGTGCTGCTGCTGAACTTCCTGACCTTCTGGAACGAGTACCTCTACTCGCTCGTGATCATCGGCCCCGATCCCGCGCAGCGCACGGTGCAGGTGGCACTGCCCACCCTCAGGTCCGTGACCGGCACCGACTACGGCATCCTGACCGCCGGTACGGTATTGACCCTGGTGCCGGTATGGATCGTCTACACCGTGCTCCAGAAGCGGATGCAACAGGCTCTCGTCAGCGGGGCGGTGAAGATGTGACCCAGCATCCCCACAGGGCGCCCCGGCAACGGGACACCCCGCCCGCCCGGGCGCGCCCCACCATCAAGGCCGTGGCCGCCGCGGCCGGCGTCTCCACCGCCACGGTCTCCCAGACCGTCAACGGCACCGGCCGGATCACCGAGGCCACCCGCCGTCGCGTGCTCGACGCCGTCGCCGAGCTGGGCTGGTCCCCGAGCGCGTCCGCGACCGCGCTGCGCCGGGCCAGGACCCGTACGATCGCGCTCGTCGTACGCCGCCCCACCGACGTCCTCGGAGCCGACCCGCACTTCGGCGAACTCATCACGGGACTGGAGGGCGAACTCGCCCCGCGCGGCTACGGTCTGCTGCTCCATCTGGTCGCCGACATGGCGCA
Organism: Streptomyces sp. NPDC087310; assembly: GCF_044744405.1. Taxonomy (NCBI): domain Bacteria; kingdom Bacillati; phylum Actinomycetota; class Actinomycetes; order Kitasatosporales; family Streptomycetaceae; genus Streptomyces; species Streptomyces sp. NPDC087310. The sequence goes on from NZ_JBIUYF010000001.1 coordinate 319,374, forward strand.
GGAGAGCGCGCTGTACGAACGGCTGGTCGCCGAGGGCCGGATCGACGGAGCGGTGCTGACCGACGCCCGCGCCGACGACCCGCGCCCGCCGCTGCTGCGCGGCCTCGGGCTGCCCGCCGTCCTGCTGAGCGCTCCCGACCCCGCCTCCCCGGTCGTGAACGTGGGGCTCGGACATCAGGACGCCGGGGTGCGCGAAGCCGTCGCGCACCTGCTGGCGCTGGGCCACCGACGGATCGCCTGTGTCACGGGCCCCGCCGATCTGACCCACACCCGGCTGCGGCGCGCCGCCTTCGAGGAAGCGCTCGCCGAGGCCGGGGTACGGCCCGTCGCCGTGCGCGAGACCGACTTCACGGAGGCGGCGGCGGTCGCCGCCACCGAGGAACTGCTGGCCCTGGCCGACCGGCCCACGGCCGTCGTGTACTCCAACGACTCGATGGCCGTCTGCGGGATCGGCACGGCCCAGCGCGCCGGGCTCGGGGTGCCGCGCGACCTGTCCGTCGTCGGGTACGACAACCTGCCGCTCGGCCGCTGGATGTACCCCCGGCTGACCACGGTGGACCAGCAGGTGCAGGCCGTCGGCGCCGCCGCGGCCCGGGCCCTGCTCACCGAGTGCGGTGAAGACGTACCGGCGCCCGTGCTCGACGGCCGGCCCCGGCTGGTCGTACGGGAGACCACCGGCCCGGCGCCCTCCGCGCCCTGACCGCCTCCCGCTCGATTTCCCTCGTCCCTCGTGCCTCTTCCCTTGTCCCTGTCCCTTTCCCGCCTCCGTATCTCAGCTCCACGTCTCGAACCGTCCACCCGCCGAGATCCAGAGAAAGATCCCATGCGACGCCACAGCGCCCAGCTCACCCATGACTCCGCCGTTCTGCCCTGGCTCGGTGCCAACTTCTGGTCCCGCAGCGGCGGTCCGCTGATGTGGCGGGACTACCGGCCGAAGACGGTCCGCGAGGAACTGGCCGTCCTGCGCGACCACGGCCTGACGATGACCCGGTCCTTCTTCTACTGGCCGGACTTCCACCCGGAACCGCACCGGATCGACGAGGAACTGTGCGACCGCTTCCGTGACTTCCTCGACGCGCACACCGAGGCGGGGATGGGCACGGTCCCCACCTTCATCGTCGGCCACATGTCCGGGGAGAACTGGGACCCTGCGTGGCGCGGCGGCCGGGATCTGTACGAGGACGTCTGGCTCGTCGGCCGTCAGGCGTGGTTCGTCTCCCAGATGACCCGGCGCTTCAAGGACCATCCCGCCGTCACCGGCTGGCTGATCACCAACGAGATGCCGGGGTACGGCCGCGTCTACCAGGTCGACCCGCCCTCCTCCGACGTCGTCACCGCCTGGGCGCAGTTCATGTGCGACGCGGTGCGCGCGGCGGGTGGTACGCAGCCGGTGTCGCTGGGCGACGGCGCGTGGGGCATCGAGGTGACCGGCCGGGACAACGGCTTCTCGCTGCGCGACACCGCGGAGTACGTCGACTTCGTCGGACCGCATGTGTACCGCTCGGACACGGACCGGCCGCGCCAGCACTACCGCGCCGCCTTCGAGTGCGAACTCGCCGCCGTCACCGGGCAGCCGGTCGTGCTGGAGGAGTTCGGCCTGTCCACCGACACCGTCTCGGCGGCGAACGCGGGCGTCTTCTACCGGCAGACGCTGCACAACTCGCTGCTCGGCGGCGCCACCGGCTGGATCGCGTGGAACAACACGGACTACGACGACCTGTGGGAGCGGTCGCCGTACGACCACCACCCCTTCGAGATGCACTTCGGCATCACCGACCACACGGGCCGGCCCAAGGAGCCGCTGCGCGAGCTGGCCGCCTTCGCGGCGGTGCTGGAGCGCGTCGACTTCGCGCGCTGCCGTCGCGGCGACGCCGACGCGGCGCTGGTGGTGCCCGCGTTCCTGGAACGCGGCTACCCCTACAGCCGGCCCGCCGACCGACCGCTGATCTTCACCTCGCTGCATCAGGGGTACGTGGCCGCGCGCGCCGCCGATCTGCCCGTCGCCCTCGTCCGCGAGGCGGACGGGCTGCCGGAGGACGCCAGGCTCTATCTGCTGCCCTCGACCCGGCAGTTGACCACCCGCACCCGGCGCGTGCTGGAGCGGCGGGCGCAGGCGGGGGCGACGGTGTACCTGTCGTTCTGCTCGGGCGAGCACCCGACGACGCGCGGCCCGTGGTTCCACGACCTGGACGGGCTCTTCGGGGTGGAGCTCCAGCTCTCGTACGGGGTGGCCGAGCCCATCGAGGACGACGTGCTGGAGATGACGTTCACCGAGGACTTCGGCTCGGTCGCGGCGGGCGAGACGCTGCGCTTCCCGGTCGCGGGGAACGAGGACAGCCGTGCCTATCTGCCGGTCGTCCCCGCCGGGGCGCGGGTCGTCGCCACCGACGCGCACGGCCGCCCGGCGCTGCTGGTCCACGAGACGGGCCGGGGCCGTACGGTCCTCGCCACATATCCGCTGGAGCACATGGCGGCCCGCACCGCCCGGGTCAACCCGGAGCAGACCCACCGGCTGTACGCGGCGCTCGCGCGGATCGCCGGCGCGGAGCGGCCGGTGACCGTCGACACGCCGTACGTTTCGGCGGACACGCTGATACGGGAGGACGGAAAGCGCTTCGTCTGGCTGGTGAGCCAGGCGGAACGGGAGCTGACCGTGCGCCCCCGCGCGGAGGGTGAACTGCACGACCTGGACAGCGGGGAGCCGGTGCGGGACGTGGTGATCGCCCCGTACGGGGTGCGCGTCCTGGAGCTGGACTGAACGCGCTCCTCCCAGGCTCCGGCACCTCGTCCCCCGCCCGGCAGGCGGATGTCCGTCGGGTTCAGCGACGCCGCGGAGACCTGACCTGGATCTGCCCCGGATCTGGCCGCGGCGTCGGCACCTCCGCCACCGTGAACCGTTCCGGCGGGCCGTAGTCGGTCGCAACAACTGCCTTCATGGATATCGCTGATATCGCTCTCCCTGAGCCCGGCCCCATAAACGGACCGAGCGGTCAACTTGCTAGGGTGGAGGTATGACAGAAGCCCGCCCCCTTCGCGCCGACGCCGCCCGCAACAGGGAGCTGTTGCTCACGGCGGCGTCGCAGGAGTTCGCCGAGCGGGGTTTCGACGTGTCGATCGCCGACATCGCGCGCCGCGCCGGCATTGGCAAGGGCACGGTTTTCCGCCACTTCCCGACCAAGGACCACCTGATCTCGGCGATCGTCATCGACCGGGTCGTCACCCTGACCGAGGCCGGAGAACACCTGCTGGACGCCCCTGACGCGGGTGCGGCGCTGCTGCGGTTCCTCACCACCGCCGCGCGCGAGCTACGCCGGCTCGACCCGACGTTCCTGACCAGCGCGGAGGATCCGACCGCCGAGGTGGTCCAGACCCAGCAGCGGCTGTACGCCACCGTCCACGCACTGGTGGATCGCGCTCGCGGCCAAGGCGACCTGCGGCCCGATGTCACCGGAACGGACGTCGTGGCACTGATGTGCACACCGAACCACGTGGCGGGATGCTTGCCGAACGCCTCACCCGACCTGTGGCAGCGCTACCTCGGGATCATCTTCGACGGCCTGCGGCCCCAGGGCGCCCATCCCCTCCCGCACCCGCCGCCACTTCCGTTGTGACAACCACCGGGCCGCGCCGTTCCACGGCACGGCGGTGGAACATGAAGACCCCCGGCGCGGTCCTGGACAGCTCCACCGCACCGGAGGTCTTCGCCCAGCCGAGGTCGGTCCGGTTGGGACGGGCCTGACGACGGTCCTATCGGACCGATTCGTAGACGGCCGCGACGTAGGCGGCGCTCCGGTCGGAGCCGATGACGCCCGGCGCCATCCTGTTCATCATGTACGAGATGGTCATCCGCCGTTCGAGGTCCATGATGATCATCGAGCCGCCCCAGCCACCCCAGAAGCAGGTCCTGCCTTCGGGGATCCACGGCAGGGTCGCCGGTTCGGGCAGCGCGAAGCCGATGCCCCAGCGCAGCGGTATCCCCAGCACCAGGTCCACGCCGCGGGCCTGCTCGTCGAAGATGAGGTCGATCGTGTCGCGGCCGAGCAGGCGGACACCGTCGACCTCGCCGCCGCGGGCGATGACCGACAGGACGCGGGCCACGGAGCGGGCGTTGCCGTGTCCGTTGACGGCACCGAGGTCCGCGCGACGCCAGGCAGGGCTGTTGGCGCTGACCGCGTCCCCGCCGGACCCCATAAAGGTCTTGAGCGCCGGACTGTCCTGGCCCAGCGCCTTGAGGCCGAACTCCATCGGAGGCGGCGGGACCACGTCCGCGATCCGGCTCCAGTCCCGCTCGGCGGCCCCGATCTGGAAGTCGGCGCCGAGGGGGCCGGCGATCTCCTCGGCGACGAACCGCTTCAGCGGCTTTCCGCTCACTCTGCGGACCACTTCGCCTATCAGGTGCCCGAAGTTGGAGACGTGATAGCCCGATGCCGTCCCCGGCGGCCACCAGGGCGCTTGCGCGGCCATCCGCGCGGTGGACGTCTCCAGGTCGTAGAGATCTTCGGGGACCGCGGGCTGGTCGAGTCCGGACACCCCGGAGGTGTGGGAGAGCAGGTGCCGGATCTCGACGTCCGCCTTGCCGTTGGCGGCGAACTCGGGCCAGTACTGGGCGACCGGCGCGTGGACGTCGATGTCGCCGCGGTCGACGAGCATCAGCGCGGCGAGGCTGGTGACGGTCTTGGTGGTCGACCACACGTTGGTGATCGTGTGCTTGTCCCATGCCGTGGTGCGGGCAGTGTCACGGAAACCGCCCCAGAGGTCGACAACGGTGTCCCCGCCGATGTCGACGACCAGGGAAGCCCCGAGTTCCTCACCGGAGTCCAGGTTCGCGCTCAGAGCGGCGCGCACCGCGTCGAAGGACGGATCGCAGAAACCTTGCGGATCGGGTGTAGTCACCAGCATGTCCCCTTCGGAGAGTTGTTTACTCTTCAGAACGGCGGAAAGCCGCATCCTCATCCCGCTCGGTGCGCAGGGCGGCCGGGCGCACGGCGTGCGTGACGCTCGAACGGCGGGCCGGATCGTACGGGTTGGGCCGGATCCACGTCGGCCTCCAGCGGGCCGGCCGCACACCGATCTCGCGAGCGATGCCAGTCACACCTCCGCCGCCCAGAACGATCACACTCGCTCCCTCCGAGTCCGAGCACCCCAAACGGACCGTGCGGTCATGTTATGTCGGTAGACTAGCTACAAGCGGACCGAGTGGTCAACTTGACATGGTGTCTGCGGGTCGCGGTGAGATCGTGGATGCGGCCGGGCAGCACGTACTCCGCCGCCGCCCTGCCGGGCAGGTGATCGGTAAATGGGTGGCATGTCGCCGAGGGCGTCGAAAGACTGCCTCGGTGATCCCTGCTGACTTGCCTCAACTGCTGCGGCCTCGCGCCCTGCGGCCCGGAGATCTCGTCGTTGTCGCGTCGCTGTCGGGGCCGCTGCACGCCGTGTACGAGCCCGACCTTGAGCAGGCGGTGGTCGTGCTCAAGCGGATGGGGTTCCGCGTACGCCGGGCGCCGCTGCTCGAAGTGGGGCGGCAGCGCTGGTGGAGCGCGGCGACGCCGGCGGCGATCGCCGAGGAGCTCAATGCTCTTCTGCGTGATCCCGAGGTGCGCGCGATCATCGCGCACGACGGCGGTCAGACGGTGTTCGGCTACCTCGACCTGATCGACTTCGAGGCAGTCACCGCCGACCCCAAGCCGATCCTCGGCTACAGCGACATCTCGCTGCTGCATCTGGTGCTCTACGCGCGAACGGGTCTGGTCGGGTTCCATACCGACCTGGCCACCCCTGGGCTCGGCGGACACTGGCAGACCGCGCCCGCCGCACGCAGAGCGGAACTCGAAGAGCTCTACTCGACGCTGCTGACCAGTACGGAGCCGATCGGTACGCTGCCGACCGCCCCGTCGTGGGAGTGCTGGCGTGCCGGTCGCGCCGAGGGCCGGCTGATCGGCGGGGTGATCAACCGCATCGTGCTGGCGCAGGCGACGCCTTACGCGCTGCCACTCGAATGGTTCGACGGCGCGGTGCTGTTCTGGGAGGAGTTGGGCGGCCACGCCTCGCATGTGTGGACCTGTCTACAGGTATTGCGGCACGCCGGCATCCTCGATCGGATCGCCGGCATGGTCGTGGGCATCCCGACCGCGATCGACGGACTCGACTCGCCCGACGCGTCCCCGACGCTGCGAGAGATGGTCCTCGACGTCCTCGGCGACCGCGACATCCCGGTCCTGGGCAACGTCGAGGTCGGACACGCCGGACCGAATCTGCCGATGCCGGTCGGCACCCGCGTCGCCCTCGACGCACAACAGCGGACCCTCGCGCTGCTCGAACCGGCGGTAGGCCCGCGCACGGTGACCCGGCCGGGTGGCTGAAAAACGGCTGAACACCGCCCGTCGGGACGCGTCGGCGGCGGCCCCGGTCCACGGAGCGCCCGGAACATCCGCCCCCGCCCTTCGGGGCGTTGGTCATGGGGGCACGGCACCTTCCTTGCCGTGCACACCTGTTGTCAGGGATACGCCGCGCCTCTACGCTCACACGGTCTCGTTCGTGAATCGTGTTCATATACATGATGGGAGCGTTCGATGAACGGCACTCCTCGGTCGCGTCCGGCAGCCCTGCTCCTCTCGGTGACCCTCGTCCTCGTCACCCTCTCCGCCGCACTCGCCCCGACCGCCACCGCCACCGCCACCACCCCGGACCACGGCACGCGTGCGATCCCGGCGACCGTCGTGATCGACGGCAAGCGGATGCGGCAGACCCGTATCGCCCTCGACCGGGGCGACCCCGCGCTCCGTACATCCGTCGCCGCCCTCACCGCACAGGCGGATTCCTGGCTCGGGCGGGGCCCCTGGACCGTCACCGACAAGCCGCGCCCCGCCCCCAGCGGCGACCCGCACGACTACCTGAGTCAAGCCCCGTACTGGTGGCCCTCGCAGCCGAAGACCACGGAGAACCCCTGGGGCTGCCCGTACGTCGAACGCGACGGCGAACGCAACCCGGACCTGGAGACCGGCACCGACCGGCCCGACCTCAGCCGGGTGGTCACCTCCGCCACCACGCTCAGCCTCGCCTGGTACTACACCGGCCGCCAGCGGTACGCGGAACACGCCGCCGAGATCCTGCGCACCTGGTTCGTGGACCCGGCCACCCGGATGAACCCGAACCTGAACCACGGACAGTTCATCCCGTGCAAGTACGACGGCCGCTCCATCGGCATCATCGACTTCTCCCAGCAGTACACCAGCGTGCTGGACGCACTCGCCCTCCTCGACACCGGAGCCCCGGGGTGGACCAGGAGCGACCGGGCCGGGATGCGCGCCTGGAACCAGGGGTTCCTGGACTGGCTGGTCAACTCCCCCTTCGGCAAAGAAGAGTCCGCGGCCAGGAACAACCACGGCACCTTCATGGACATGCAGGTCGCCGCCCTCGCCCTGGCCACCGGCGACCGGGCCCTCGCGCGCCGGACCGTCCTCGACGCCCGGACGAAGCGGATCGACGTGCAGATCGCCCCGGACGGCAGCCAGCCCCAGGAGCTCGCCCGCACCCGGAGCTGGCACTACTCGACCTTCAACCTGGTCGCGTACGCGCGTCTGGCCGCCACCGGCCGGCAGCTCGGCGTGAACCTCTGGGCGTACGAGGGGCCACAGGGCCAGAACCTGCGCAAGGCCGTCCGCACGCTGCTGCCGGCCGCCACCGGCGCGGCCAACTGGCCTTATCCGGAGCTGGAGTTCTACCGCTACGCGGCGACGGACATCGTCCACGCGGCGGCGGACGCCGGCGACCGCGCCGCCCGCGCGGCGATCCCACGCCTGCAACCGCCACCGGGCGGCGACCTGTGGGCGCTGCGCCCGGCGGCCGAACAGCTCGACGGGCCCCTCTTCCCCTAGGCCCCCGCCATCGGGCCGCAGGCCGGATCCGGTCTGCGGCCCGCGCCCCGGATAGACTCCTTCGCATGGTCCGATCGTCCCCTGCCGGCGCGAGCCCCGGTATGTGGCGGCGCGAGAAGGGGACCGTGGTACGCCGGGCCGCGGCACTTCCGGACCGGGCGACAGGACCCTTCGTCATCATCGCCGGGTCGCGGGTTCCGCGCGTTCCCACGGAGTGGGCGCCGCACGCGCATCCCCTGCACGAACTGGTCTGGGTGCGCGGGGGAACGCTCACCTCCCGTGTGGAGGACCGTATCTTCACCGTGTCCGAGGGGCACGGGCTGTGGATGCCGGCCGGAGTGGTGCACGAGGGCCGGTCGACGGCGGGTGCGGAATTCCACGACGCCTTCTTCGCCCCCGACCGAACGCCGTTCACGTTCGAGGGGCCGATGGCCGTCGCCATGACGCCGGTGCTGGAGTCGTTGCTGACCCATCTGTCCCGCACGGATCTTGACGCCGGGGCCAGGGCGCGGGCCGAGTCGGTGGTGTTCGACGTGCTCCAGCCGCTGGAGCACCAGTTCGCGTTGCACCTGCCCGGCGACGCCCGGATCGACGCGATCGCCGAAGCCTTGCTGGACGATCCCGCCGACTGCCGCTCGCTGGACGAGTGGGCGCGCGCGCTGGGGGTCAGCGACCGCACGATCACCCGTGCGTTCCGCCAAGCGACAGGGCTCTCCTTCGCGCGGTGGCGACAGGTGCTGCGCGTCCATCGGGCGCTGACGCTGCTCTCCGAGGGGCTCGATGTGCAGACCGTCTCCGAGGCGCTCGGCTACGCGCAGCCCAGTACCTTCATCGCCGCCTTCCGGCGGGTCACGGGAACCACGCCGGGCGCGTTCTTCGGCGCGGGCGACGGGACACCGGGCGGTGTCCGGAATCCCGTATCGGGTGTCCGGAACACCGGATTGCCGACACGGCGAGTGGAATATAACCTTCCTCCAGTTAGGCAAGGCAACCCTTAGTTGCCGCTCGCCGCGTAAGGGGGATCTCTCCGGGCGCCGGAGAGTCTCTACGGCCCGGTCGGCGACGTCCGGACGGAGGGTGCCGCACGTCGTTGCCCCTCCAAGCGTCCGGAACCACCCATGTTCACAGACCCCTCCCGGCCCGCCGGTCGGCGTGCGGCCGGTCCTGCCACGCCGGTGGCCGCCCTCAGCGGGCACGACCTGGTGCTGCGGTACGGCGGGACGCCGGTCGTCCACGGCGTCTCGCTGGCCCTGGAGCCCGGTCGCGCGACCGCTCTGGTGGGGCCGAACGGCAGCGGGAAGTCCACGCTGCTGCGCGCGCTCTCCCGACTGCACAAGGTGGACGACGGCCGGGTGACGCTCGGTCCCCGTGACGGGCACCCCGAGCGCGAGGCTGCCCTGCTCAGCGCACGCCGGTTCGCGCGCGAGGTCACCCTCTTCTCCCAGTCGAGGCCCGCGCCCCAAGGACTGACGGTGACGGAGGTCGTGGCCTTCGGGCGCCACCCGTACCGGCGTGGCTTCGCCGGCCTGTCCGCCGACGACCGGAGCGCCGTCGAGCACGCCATGGATGTCACCGGCGTGCGGGACATGGCGGGCCGGCCGGTCGGGGAACTCTCCGGCGGGGAGATGCAGCGCGTCTGGCTCGCGGCCTGCCTGGCCCAGGACACCGGCGTCGTCCTGCTGGACGAGCCGACGAACCATCTGGACCTGCGCTATCAGATCGAGACGCTCGACCTGGTGCGCGATCTCGTCGAGGAGCACGGCGTCGCGGTGGGGATCGTGCTGCACGACCTCGACCAGGCTTCCCGCGTCGCGGACACGCTGGTCCTGATGCGCTCCGGCCGTGTGCATGCCGCGGGCGCACCCGCCGACGTCCTCACCGCGGAGAACATCAGCGCGGTCTACGACATCCGTGTCGAGGTCACCGTGGACCCTCGCACGGGCCGTCTCCGCATCGATCCAGTCGGGCGGCACTCCGCCCGGAGCGGCGCATCCGCCGCTCCGACGCTTCACAAGAAAGAAGACGTTTCATGAACCGTGCCCGTCACCTGGCGGCGTCGGCCGCCGCAGGGCTCGTCGTCCTCACCGCAACGGCTTGCGGTACGACCGGTGTCGACAAGGCCGAGACCAGCAGCAGCGCGTCCCCCTCGTCGAAGAGCTGCGCCGAGGACACCACGGCGACCTCGAAAGAGCCGGTGTCCTTCAAGGACGGCGTCGGCCGGCAGGTGAAGCTCGACAAGCCCGCCGAACGGATCGCGGTCCTGGAATGGCAGCAGGTCGAGGACGCGCTGACCCTGTGCGTCACCCCCGCCGCGGTCTCCGACGCGAAGGGATACCGCACCTGGGTCAGTGCGGAGAAGCTGCCCGACGGGGTGACGGATGTCGGCACCCGGGAGGAGCCCGACCTCGACACCCTCTTCGCGGCGAAGCCCGACCTCGTCATCGTGGAGGCGTTCGACGCCGACGACGAGACCATCGCGAAGCTGGAGAAGCGAGGCGTGCCGGTGATGGCCACGCTGGGGGCGAATCCGGCCGACCCGATCGGGAACATGCGGGACGTGTTCAGCATGATCGGCAAGGCGACGGGGCGCACCGAGCGGGCCGAGCAGGTGCTCCAGGAGTTCGACGAGCACCTCGCGACGGCCAAGAAGCGGGTGACCGCGGCCGGGCTGCCGACGAAGGACTTCCTGTTCTTCGACGGATGGCTCCAGGGAGGCAACCTCACCGTCCGCCCGTACGGTGAAGGAGCCCTGTTCACCGCGATAGGCGAAGAACTCGGCATGACCCCCGCGTGGACCGACGACGTCGACAAGGCCCACGGGGACGGGGGCGTCGATCCCTCCTACGGCCTTGCCCAGACCGATGTCGAGGGACTGACCGCGGTGGGGAAGGCCAACCTCTTCTACGCCAACGACGAAGGGGTCGGAGGGTACGTCGAGGCGCTGGGGAAGAACCCGATCTGGAAGTCGATCCCGGCCGTACGGGAAGGCCGTGCGCACGCGTTCCCGGCGAGGGTGTGGGGCGCCGGCGGTCCGCGCTCGTGCGCGCAGGCGATCGACGCGTACGTCGACGTACTCGCCGAGAAGTGAACACACCGCGGATATCGGCACCCGGACGGAGACCGCTGCCGTACGCCGACCACGGCGGCGGTCCCACCGGGGTGGCCGTCCTGGCGCTCCTTCTCTTCGTGACCGCCCTGGTGGGCATGTGGCACCTGACGCAAGGGACGTCGGGCGTGGGCGTCGGGGACCTGGTGCGGTATCTCGTCGGTGGCCCGGAGAGCGCCGGCGGGGCGCCGGTCGGCGAGATCCTCACCGGCTCACGCCTGCCACGCCTGTTCGCGGGGGTCGCGGTGGGCTTCGCCCTCGGCTGCGCCGGCGCGCTGCTGCAGTCCGTCACCCGCAACGCGCTCGCCTCCCCCGACACCCTGGCGGTCACGGCCGGGGCCTACTTCACGCTCTCGCTCGTCGCGGCCCTCGGTCTCGCCGTCCCGCTGTGGGCGTCGGGCGCCGTCGCCTTCGCCGGGGGCCTGCTCGCGGCGGCGCTCGTGCTGGCCCTCGCCGGCCGGGCCGCGGGCACCACGGGTACGCGCCTGATCCTCGCCGGATCGGCGACGGCGATGGCCCTGGACGCGGCGACCGCGATGCTGCTCATCCTGTTCGACCAGAACACGACCGGTCTCTTCGCCTGGGGAAGCGGTTCGCTCGCGCAACTGAACATCGACGCGTCGGTACGCGCGTTCCCGCTCGTGGCCGTGGTGCTGTGCGTCGCCCTGACCCTGTCCCGGAAGCTGGACGTGATGGGCCTCGGCGACGACGCCGCGTCCACCCTCGGCGTGCCGATCCGGACCATCCGCGTGACCGCCGTGCTCTGCGCGGTGCTCCTGACCAGTACGGCGGTGACCCTCGCCGGCCCGATCTCCTTCGTCGGCCTCGGTGCCCCCGTCCTGGCCCGCCTGATCGCGGGACGGGTCAGGGCGCTGCACCGGCATCTCCTCCTGGTGCCCGCGTCCGGCCTGCTCGGCGCGTTGCTCATCCTGCTCGCGGACGCGTCGCTGCGTGCGGTGCAGGGTGCCGACGGGGCCGCCTCCATTCCCACGGGCGTGCCGACCGCGTTGCTCGGCGCCGTCGTGATCGTGGTCCTCGCGCTCCGTCTCCGCGACACGGGCCAACTCCGGCAGCCCCCGCACGCGCGGGTCGGCATCCGGTCGCGCCGCGCGTTCCTCCTCGTCGTGCTCGGCGCGGCGGCGCTCCTGGCCGGGGCGGTCCTCGTGGCGGTCCTGGCGGGGAGCCTCTGGCTGCGGACGGGGGACCTCGCGCTCTGGGCCCGGGGGGCCGCCCCGGACCTGATCGGCCAGGCGCTCGACGACCGGGTCCCGCGCGTGCTCGCCGCGGTCCTCGCCGGCGCGGCGCTCGGACTGGCCGGATGCGCCGTGCAGAGCGCGGTGCGCAACCCGCTGGCGGAGCCGGGTGTGCTCGGCATCACGGCGGGCGCCGGGCTGGGCGCGGCGAGCGTCGTGACGTCGGACCTGCCCGGCGGACGGCCGCTGCTCATCGCGGCGGCGGTCGCGATGGGGCTCGCCACGTTCGCGGTGATCGCCCTGCTGACCTGGCGCGGCGGCTTCCTGCCCGACCGGTTCGTGCTGGTCGGCATCGGCTGCGGGTACGGCCTCAGCTCCGTCACCACCTTCCTCCTGCTGCGTGCCGACCCGTGGAACACGCCCCAGCTCTTCACCTGGCTCTCCGGCACGACCTACGGGCGCACGCTGCCCGATGTCGTACCGGTGGCGGTGGCGCTGGCGCTCGCGCTCCCCCTGCTCCTCGCCATGCGTGGTCAGCTCGACCTGCTCGCCGTCGACGAGGACACCCCGCGGGTGGTCGGCGTCAGGCTGGAACGCGCGCGCTTCGCCGCCCTGGCGATCGCCGCGGTGCTCGCGGCGCTCAGCGTGATCGCCATCGGCGTGGTCGGCTTCGTGGGACTCGTCGCCCCGCACCTCGCCCGGTCACTGGTGGGTGCCCGGCACAGCCGCGCGATCCCGGTCGCGATGCTGCTCGGCGGGCTGCTGGTGTGCGTGGCCGACACCCTCGGCCGCACGCTCGTCGCACCTGCCCAGATGCCGGCGGGCCTCATGATCGCCCTGGTCGGAGCTCCGTACTTCGTCTGGGTGCTCCGCCAGTCCCGCGCATGACACGAGTCCCCGCCCTCGCCGTCGCCTCCGCCCTCGCCCCGCCCCGCCCTCGCCGAACCGCCAGGAGTGCCGGAATGCCGCCTCATCCCCCTGATCCGCCTCGTCCGCCGCATCAGGAATCGCCCGTGAAGGGCATCGTCGTCCCGTTCGAACCCGACACGTTGCCCGCCCCGCTGAGGCGGCTCGGGCCCCCCGATGTGCTGGAGCGCTGGCGCGCGGTCGACCGTTCCGCCCATGCCCCGCACCTCGTGGCCGTTCCCGGGGGCGACGGTGAGGAGTGGGCCGCCGCCGCGCTCGTGACGGCGCGCCCGCGCACGGCCTATCTGAAGATCGTCGATGCCGTCGGTGACGTGCCGGCGGCCGTCGACGCCGTGGTCTCCTCCGCACTCCACCAGGGGCTCGCGCAGGTCAAGTGGGAAGGGTGGACGGCGAGCGCCGAGGAAGCCGCCGGTGCCGGCTTCGCCCCGCTGGGTGTTCCGCTCGCGCGGGCGGAGGACGCGGGAGGGCCTGACTCCGGCTACGTACGCTGGCTGTGCGAGGGTGCGGTGCCCGCCGCGCCCCCGTACTACGGGCAGACGACACACTTCACCTGCGGCGCCGTCACCGCCCTGGTCGCGCAGGCACACGCGGGGGCGCTGCCGCGGGAATCGCTCGACCGTACGGCGGAGTTGACCCTGTGGCGTGACGCGACGAACTTCCCCGCGTGCGAGCCCGTCGGGCTGGGCCTCGCCGTGCGTCGGGCGTGGCCCTCGTCCCCGGTCACGATCTTTCTCGACGTGGACCGGCCCGTCCTGCTCGACCACTTGACGGAGAGCGAGCGGGAGTGGCGTGCCGTGCTCCAACGCGCGTCGCGACGCGGCGCCGGAGAGACCGGTGTCCCGATCGACTCACGCCACCTGCCCCCGACCGCGATCCGGAGTGCGATCGGCCGACGGGAGCATGTGCTGCTCCTGGTCTCGCTCGCCGCGATGCAGGGGTTCGACGTGCCGCACTGGGTGCTCTGTCACGGTGCCGTACCGGGCGCGGTCGTGATCGAGGACCCCTGGGCCAACGCGGCCACGGGGGACACCTGGGTCGACGCCCACCTGCTCCCCGTACCCGATGCGTCGCTCGACGCGATGTCGCTGATCTCGTCGGACCGTTTCCGCGGTGCCGTGATCATCGGCTCCCCGGAGCACAGCCCTCCTGGACGCTGTTCCCCTCCAGGCGGCGCAACTCCCGCAGGCCGTCGGCGAGGGTCTGGTCGGTGAACGCCCCGAGCACCGCCTGCTCGGCCTGTTCGGTGAGCCGGGTGAAGTAGTCGTTCATGTGGGCGGTCACCAGGCACACGTGCTGACTCTCGGGGCGGCACGCCCACAACGGCTTGTCGCCGACCACGCAGCGGTAGACCTCGGCGAGGGTGACGTCCTCGGCGGGCCGGGCCAGCCTCGTACCGCCCGCGCGGCCCTTCACCGACGTCACCAGCCCCTCCCTGACGAGCGGCACCAGAAGCTTGCGGACCAGGCTGGGGTTGGCGTCCAACTGCTCGGCGAGCTGTGCGGAACTCACCACCGGGGAGTCGGTCTCGGCCGCGACCGCGAGAAACAGCAACACCTTCAGGGCGCTGGAGAACCTGACGTCCAGCATGCGGCGCACCCTCTCTGTCGGTCGGTCACAGTGCATCGAACCGCACTGTTCCCGCCATAATAGCAACAATCACTGTTGCATTTACATCCAGGGAAACTGTACCTTTCACAGGAACAGATAGCTCGATCGAACGTCACTCAGGAGGACGGCACCATGTCCACTCGCGCGGCTCAGTCCCTGGCTCGGCCTTTCACACTCGGCTCGGCGGAACTGCGGAACCGGATCGTGATGGCTCCCATGACCCGCGCCCAGTCCCCCGGCGGCATACCCGGCGAGAACGTCGCCGCCTACTACGCGCGCAGGGCCGCGGCGGGGACCGGCCTCATCATCACCGAGGGCACCTATGTCGACCACCCGAGCGCGGGCGACGTCGAGAGCGTGCCGCGCTTCCACGGCGAGGAACAGCTCGCCGGGTGGCGCCGGGTCGTCGACGCCGTACACGCCGAGGGCGGCAAGATCATGCCCCAGCTCTGGCACGTCGGCATCCAGCGCCAGGCCGGGAAGCCGCCGTTTCCCCAGGCACCGTCGGTCGGCCCGTCCGGCGTCGCGCTCGACGGCACCGCCGACGCGGGTGAGGCGCTGTCCCTCGCCGACATCGACAAGATCATCGAGGCGTTCGCCGACGCCGCGCGGGAAGCCGAGCGCATCGGGTTCGACGGCATCGAGCTGCACGGCGCGCACGGCTACCTGATCGACCAGTTCCTCTGGGGGCGGACCAACCGGCGCACCGACGCCTACGGTGGCGACGCGGTCTCGCGCACGAAGTTCGCCGCCGACATCGTCGCCGCGGTACGCGAACGGGTCTCACCGGACTTCCCGCTGGTACTGCGCTTCTCGCAGTGGAAGGCCAACAACTACGACGCCAAGCTCGCCACGGACCCGGACGAGTTCCAGGCGCTCCTGGAGCCGCTGGCGCAGGCCGGGGTCGACGCCTTCCACGCCTCGGGCCGCCGCTACTGGGAACCCGAGTTCCCCGCGTCCGGCCTGGACCTGAACGTCGCGGGCTGGGCCAGGAAGCTCACCGGCAAGCCCGTCATCACCGTCGGCTCGGTCGGGCTGGACGCCGCCTTCGATCCCAGCGCCTTCACCCCTGAGGCACGGGCCGGGGTGGAGAGCGTGGAACGTCTCCTGGAGCGCCTGCAGCGCGACGAGTTCGACCTCGTCGCCGTCGGCCGCGCGCTGCTCGCGGACCCGGAATGGGCGGACAAGGTCCTGGAGGGCAGGGAGACCGAGCTGACGCCGTTCAGCCACGACTCGCTCAGCAAACTGCACTGATCCACCGCGGGCCACGAGTCCGCGACCGGCCACGTCCTGGAGAGGGGTGCTCCTCTCCAGGACGTGGCGCGCGTACCGTATCCGGACGGGTTCGCGGGAGCCTGGGGCCGTCCGTCAGTTGGCGCTCTGGATCTGTTCGATCCTGGCGTTACGGATCAGGAACTTGCCCGGTTCGCGGACCTGCTCGAACGCCTCGTTGTTCAGCAGGGCGCAGCTACCCGACGTCGAAGTGACCTTCACCGTCGTGGACTTGGCATTGTCGAGGTTGGTCACGCGGAGCGTGGTACCGACGGGGAACTGATTGCTGGAGGCAGCCGGGGCACCTGCCTCGCCCGAGAGGGTGATGGTGGATCCGGCGCACACGACAGCGCCCTCGGCGCTTCCGCCGGCGTCCCCGGCACCTGCGGCACCGCCCGCGTCCGCCCCGCTGCCCGCTTCCGCCCCGCCTCCTGCCGGTTCCCCCGAACCCGCCTCATCGGCGGCGCCGGCACCGGCACCGCTACTGCCCTCGCCGACCTCGCAGTTGGACGCTGCCTGCTTCCGCTTGATCTCCTCGATGACGGCGGCGCGGTTCGCGATCCGCGCCTCGGACTGCGCGTCCGGGGCGGCGCGCTGCGCGGCGATGAAGCTCTCGTTGTTGCCCAGGGCGGTGGCCAGCCCGTCGCAGACCACCGACGCCTGACTCGTACCGGTCATCGCCACCGCCGTACCGCCGACCAGCGCTGCCGCGCCGACCAGCAGGGAAATCGTCTTCTTACGGCTCAGGGTCTTCTTACGGGACACGTGTGGGGCTCCTGTTCCCGGCCGCGAAGGAACGAGGCCGGCTGGGTTTCCGTGTGCCGTTACATACGAGGGATTCAGCCATCGCGCTCACCTGCCACAGAGATAACTTCGGCCGACTCACGGCGAGTTCGTCTTCTGCCGCCGGGCGAGCCACCACCCACCCGCGCCGAGCCCGAGCAGCACCGCGACACCGACGCCGATCAGCGGCACCGGAAGGGAGCCGTCGTCCTCCTGAGCGGTGTTCTCCTGAGCGGTGTCCTTCGGACCGGGCGTCTCGGTGCTGGACGGGGCCGAGTCAGTGGCGGACGGGGGCGCGCTGGTTGCCGGGCTCGGGCTCGTCGGAGCGGCCCCCGGTGCCGCGGCCTTGAGCTTGAGAACCGGGGCAGGCTGTTGCGGTTCCTCGGCGCCGCTGGGTATCTCGATCCAGCGGGAGACCTCTCCGTCGCTGTACGTCTCCACTGTCTTGAACGCGATCTCGTTGCTTTCCGGAAGCTGCCGGACCTTGATCTTGTGTTCGGCGTCGGTGCCGACGGGGAGAGCCGGCCCTTCGACGGTGTAGCCGTCCTGGACGGTCTTCAGTTTCCAGCCCTTGGGGCCGTCGGTCAGCGAGACGTCGTCCGGCGCGATCCCCTGGGGCAGGACGACGCGTAGTTGCGTGAAGCCCGCGGATGCGGATTCCGCCTCGGATATGAAGCTGAGTGTGACGTCTTCCGCCAGGGCCTGCGGCTTGTCGGCGGTGACCTCCGCGTGAGCGTAGGCCGTACCGGCCGTCGTGAGAGTGGCCGTCAGTGCGAGGGCGGCGACGAGCCCGAAACGCCGTGTTGTGCGGGTGATGTGTTGCGTGGGCACGGGGGGAAGCTCCTTGCTCGGGGAAGGGGACGCGGCGAAGTCTCCCCGCGTCATGGGCGGGACAGCCGGTTCTCGATGAGTGCCGTGAGTTCCTGGGGCGAGCCAGGGGTGACTTTCTCTCCGTCGATGAAGAAGGTCGGTGTGCCCTGCACACCGAGCCCGAGCCCGTCGCGCTGGTCGGCTCGCACACGCTCAGCGGTCGCGGGATCGTTGAGCGCGGCATTGAACTTCGCCATGTCCAGGCCGAGTTGTTCGGCGAAGCCGCGGAAGACGGTTTCCTTCGACTCCTGGGCTTCGCCCCACTGGGCCTGGGTGGTGAAGAGCTTGCTGTACATCTGCTCGAACTTGCCCTGCTGGGCGGCGGCTTCGGCCGTACGGGCGGCGAGTTCACCGTTGCGGTGGCCGGGCATGGGGAAGTAACGGGCGACGAAGGTGACACGGTCCTGGTATTCCTCGCGCAGCTTCTCCACGACGGGATACGCGGCCCCGCACGCCTCGCACTCGAAGTCCAGGAACTCCACGACGGTCAGTTCGGAGCTTTCGGGCCGGGTGAGGCGGTGGCTCGTCCCGCGTACGGGCTGGGCCTCGGCGACGGGCGCGGCGTTCACCGCGCCGCTGGGGCTGTCGGGACGGAACAGCAGGAAGGAGCCGAGTGCGGCGGCGAACGAGGCGACCAGCACGGCGGCGATGTACAGGTGCTTCTTCATGATTCCTCGGGTTGTCCGGGTGCGGAGGGCGCGCGGGCGGAGCCGAGCACGTCCTCGGCGGGTGACGGCGGAGCGTCGCGTACGGCGAGTGCGGACGCGGGTGCGGACGTACGGGACAGGCCCATCGCCGACGTCCCGCGGGCAGTCCGCCCGTCGTGCCCGTCAGGGCAGGCAGGGGCCGCCGATCGGCGTCGGCCGGGAAAGGGCGAGGGGAGCAAGCCCATGACGCGGCGGCGCTCTGCCCGAGTGGAGGCGCGCGAGCACGGCCGGCTTCAGGGGCGAGGGCCTTTCCCTGACCTCCTGTTCCGGGCCGTGCCGGTGCGCGGCGCGCGACGGCGGCCAGATGAACAGCAGCAGGTGTCCCACGGCCAGCAGCAACGGCCCGCTCTGCCACAGCAGTCGTTCCGTGATCCCCAGCAACCGGGCGCCGATGAACAACGTCACCAGATGCCCGGCCAGCAGCACCGCGGGCGGCGGCCCGGCGGCCGCACCGTGCTCGATCAGGGCGGGCAGGCCGTCAGCGGTCCCGTCGCCTCCCCCGATCACCGTCCGGCAGGCACCGGGCAGTGAATAGGCGACGTGGTAGGCCGCTTGTGAGGCGGCGAGAACACCGACCACCTGTGTGTCGGTCAGCCGACGGCGCGTCAGTGCCACGGCGCCGGGAACCGCCACCGCGGCGACTCCGGCGACGATGATCCACCGGGGTGTGTGTCCCTGGGAGAGGGCATGTCCGGCCAGCGGCAGCAGTACGCACAACACCGCGAGCGCCCCCGCGCGCAGCCCGCGGAGCACCCCGGTCGCCGGGGAGGCGGAGCGCGTCGGGCGGAGCGGTCGCATGGGTCGCATCTTTCGGGACGTACGCCTCCGTGGCGGACGGGTGGCAGGCATTGCGGCGTGCGCGTACTGAGCCCTGAGCCTACCTACTCCGCCGCACCGTTTCGCCCGAGCCCCCGCCCCCGCCTCCGCCCCCGCTCCGTTCCCCGCCCCTCCCCCGTCGCGCCGGACCGGACGCGTGTCAGCCCGCCGTGGGGAAGAGGCGTACGGACAGCTCTGCGACGGTCGGTGCCTCGAAGAAGACCCGCACGTCCTCGATCCGCGTGTCCAGCGCGGTCTGGATGCCCGCGGCGTAGCGGACGGCGAGCAGGGAGTTCCCGCCGAGGTGGAAGAAGTTGTCGTCGACGGTCAGTCCGGCGATGCCCAGGACCTCGGCGGCCAGCGCGCACAGCGTGCGTTCCACGGGCGTACGCGGCTCCCGGCCGGTGCGGTCCGGAGCGGGGCTCCCGGGTACGGGGAGGGCGCGTCGGTCCAGCTTGCCGTTGGGGGTCAGCGGCAGCGCGTCCAGGGTGACGAACGCCGCGGGCACCATGTAGTCGGGCAGCCGTGCCGTCAGCGCGTCCCGCAGGCGCGCGGTGTCGGGGCCGTCCGGCCGGGCGGTTCCGGCACCGAGGGCGGGGGCGGGGGTCACGTACGCCACCAGGCGGGGGTCGCCCGGCCGGTCCTCGCGCAGGACGACGACCGCCTGCCCGACGTCCGGACGCTCGGTCAGCGCCGCCTCGATCTCCGCGGGCTCGATACGGAACCCGCGCACCTTCACCTGGTGGTCGGCGCGCCCGTGGAACAGGAGGTGGCCGTCCTCGTGCCAGGCGGCGAGGTCACCGGTGCGGTACATCCGGGCGCCCGGTGCTCCGAAGGGGTCCGGGACGAAGCTGGACGCCGTCAGGCCCGGCCTGCCGAGGTAGCCGTGGGCGAGCTGGACGCCGGCCAGGTACAGCTCGCCGGTCCCGCCAGGGGCGACCGGGCGCAGCGCCCCGTCGAGGACGTAGGCGCTGGTGTTCCACACCGGTCTGCCGATCGGGACCGTCACGGAGGTGTCGCCGCCCGGGAGGCAGGGCCAGGAGGTGACGTCGACGGTCGCCTCGGTGGGGCCGTAGAGGTTGTGGAGGTCGGCCCCGAGCGTACGGAGGCAGGGCTCCACGAGGTCGGCAGGGAGGGCCTCGCCGCTGCAGAACACCCGGCGCAGGCTGTCGCAGCCGGAGGCGCCCGGTGCCTGGAGGAAGTACCGCAGCATGGAGGGGACGAAGTGGACGGTGGTCACCCGCTCGGCGCGGATGAGGCGGACGAGGTGGCCGGGGTCCTTGTGCCCGCCGGGCCGGGCGATGACCAGGGTGGCTCCGGTGATCAGGGGCCAGAAGAACTCCCAGACCGAGACGTCGAAGCCGGCGGGGGTCTTCTGCAGGACGCGGTCGTCGGCCTCCAGCCCGTAGGTGTGCTGCATCCACAGCAGGCGGTTGACGACGGCGCGGTGCGGGACCACGACGCCCTTGGGGTGGCCGGTGGAGCCCGACGTGTAGATGACGTAGGCGGGATGGCCGGGGGTGGGCGGGGCGCCGAGGCCCGCCGCGGTGGGTGAGGACGGGGGGAGGGACGCCAGCGAGGCGGCGGTGCGCGGATCGTCCAGGAGGACGGCGTCGTCGGGCGCGTCCACGGCCTCGGCGACCGGGGTGGTGGTGAGCACCACGCGGGGTGCGGAGTCGCGCAGCAGACGGCGGACACGGTCGCGGGGGTGGTCGGGGTCGACCGGTACGTACGCCGCTCCGCTCTTGACCACCCCGAGCAGGGCGACCACCAGGTCCACGGAGCGGGGCACCGCCACCGCGACCCGGTCGCCGGGGCCGACACCGCGCTCCAGCAGCAGGTGCGCGAGGCGGTTGGCGTCGGCGTCGAGCCGGTCGTAGCGGGTCCGGCTCCCCTCGAAGACCAGGGCGGTGCGGTCGGGTGTGGCCGCGGCCTGGGCCTCGAACAGTTCGGGGAGTGTGGCCTGGGGGATCTGGTGCGAGGGGCCGTGCCACGGAACGCGCGCGGTGGCGGGTACGGCGGATGACGGTGACAACTCTCAGCTCTCCCAACGGGGCAGGACGCCGCGTGCGCTTCGGCGGGGATTATTCCCTCGCGCGTGAGCGGAACGGCGTTCACAGACGTGGTGGAAGGCGGAGCCGCGATGTGCCGAAGCTGCCACAGGGGTGAGGGGCTGTCAACGGGGCGTCGTACCGGAAGGAACTAGATCGATGGCACCCAAACCTGTCAAGTCACAGGTTCTGGTGAATGGTGTGCGCGTCGGCCGTCGGCAAATGTGTCTAGTGGATTGGCGGGAGCTTGCGTAGTAATTCTCGAACAACGAAAAGCCGTGATGAGTAAGTAAATGTGACGTTCCGTCGGATGATGTGAGGAGACCGCAGTGGTCGATTCGGGGGCATGGGCGTCCGTATGCGAGGCATTCGCCGCGCGGCGGGCGGCACATCCCGACGCCGTGGCCGTCACAGGTGCATACGGTGATCTTTCCTTCGCGCAACTGGGCACGATGGCGGATTCCGTCGCGGCCTCGGTACGGGCGCTCGGCACCCCGCCCGAGGGAGCGGAGCTGCCCGTCGGCTATCTGGGGGCGCGCCGCCCGCACTTCCTGGCCACGGTGCTGGGGGTGCTCGGCAGCGGCGCGGCGTATGTGCCCCTGGATCCGTCGTGGCCGCCGGCCCGTATCGCGGAGGTCGCCGACGTCGCGGGCCTGCGGCATGTGTTCGTCGACGCGGAGCACACCGCTCTCGCCCGCGACGCCGGGCTGTCCCTGGTGCTCCCGGTGGAGGAGGCACTGGCACCGGAGCGCCCGGCGCCGGTGGCGCGGTGGGCCGGGACGGGCGCGGACCTCGCCTACCTCGTGTTCACCTCGGGCTCGACCGGCGCGCCGAAGGGCGTACTGACCGAACACGCGGCCCTGGCCAACACCTGTGCCAGGATGGCCGAACGCTGGGGGCTCACCCCGGCGGACCGGGTGCTGCAGTTCACCTCGCTCGGCGTGGACATCACGCTGGAAGAGGCGTTCAGCGCGTGGACGGCGGGTGCCGCGCTCGCCCTGATGGATCCCGCGACCGCGGGCGACCTCGTGCGGTTCACCGCGTTCCTGGAGGAGTTCCGGGTCAGCGCCCTCGATCTGCCGACCTCCTTCTGGACCGCGTGGCTGTCGGCGGTGGAGGCGGGGGACGTGCCGCCGCCTCCCGGATGTGTGCGGACGGTCGCGGTCGGCAGCGAGGAGGTCGGCGCCGACGACATCGCCCGCTGGCAGGCCGTCGCCGGGCCGGGGTGCCGTACGTTCAACATGTACGGGTCGACCGAGCAGGCCATCACCTCCGTCGTGGACGGGCCCCTGGCACCCGGTGACCCGGTGGGCAGCGGGGTGATCGGCCGGCCGCTGTCCGGCGTCCACGCCTATGTGCTCGACGCGGGGCTGCGCCGGAGGCCGCCGGGCGTTCCGGGAGAGCTGTACGTCGGCGGACTGGCCACGGCCCGCGGCTACGTGGGTCAGCCGGCGCGCACGGCGGAGCGCTTCCTGCCCGACCCGTTCGCGGGCCGCCCCGGCGCCCGGATGTACGCGACCGGGGACCGGGCGGTGGCCCTCACCGACGGCGGTTTCCGCTTCGCCGGGCGCATCGACACGCGCCTGAAGATCAGGGGCTTCACCGTGCAGCCGCGTGAGGTCGAGGGCGTGCTGGCCGAGGTGTCCGGGGTCGAGAAGGTCGCGGTGACCACGGAGCCGGGGCCGGACGGCCGGGAGCTGCTGGTCGCCGAGGTGGTCACGACGGTCGCCGCCGAGGAGGCTGAACGGCTCGTCGGGGAACTCGGCGGGCGGGCGGCGGAGCGGCTGCCGGACTACGCCTGCCCGCAGCGGTACGTGGTGCACTCCCACGGGGGTGGTACGCCGCGCACGCTCGGCCCGTCGGGCCGCCCGCCGCGCAGCGCCGACACCGCCGGGGTCGCCGAGGGCCCGCCGGGCGCCGGGCAGGCCCATCGCGCGGCGGTCGCGGCGGTCACGGCCGTGTGGCGGGAGCTGCTGGGCGACCAGGAGATCGCGGAACGGGACAGCTTCCTCGACCTGGGCGGCAACTCCCTGCTCGCCATCCAGTTGCTGACCCGGCTGCGCGGACGGTACGGCGTGGCCGTCGACGTCGCCCGGTTCTTCGACGAGCCCACGGTGGCCGCTCTCGCTTCGGCCCTCGTCACGGCCGGTGTGATGACGGAGGAGAGCGGGCGCGACGACGAGAGCGGTCCGCCCCGGCTGCTGCCGCGCACGGCGGGCGACGAGGGACCGTGCTGGTCCGGCCAGGAGCGGATGTGGTTCCTCCAGCGCCTGCTGCCGGAGTCCGCCGCGTACCACATCCCGCTCGCCTTCGAGGTCACGGGCGGTGTCAGTGTGCCGGCGCTGCGGGCCGCGCTGCGGGCGGTGGCGGCGCGGCACGAGCCGCTGCGTACGGCCGTACGGCTCGACGGCACCCGGCTCACCCAGGTCGTGGTCGCACCGGACGTCCCCGTGGAGACGGCCGCCGTCCCGCACACCGTCCAGGAGGAACTGGAGTCGCTGGACGGCGTGCTGGCCGCGTTCGTCTCGCGCCCGTTCGACCTCAGGGCGGGCCGGGTGCTGCGTGCCACGGTGGTCGAGTGCGCGGCCGGGCGGACCCTTCTCGCCTTCGCCGTCCACCATGTGGCCTTCGACGAGTGGTCGGTGGGGCTGTTCCTCGACGAGCTGAGCGACGCGTACGCCGCCGCCCTGCACGGCGCTGCGTACGCGCCGCGCCCGCTCGGCGCGCGCTATCTGGACTTCTGCGGCTGGCAGGCGGATCCGGCGGTCCGGCGGCGCGTGACGGAGCGGCTCGGATTCTGGCGGGAGTACCTGGAGGGGCTGCCCGAACAGGCCCTGCCCGCCGATCTGCTTCCGCCGGAGCGGCCCACCCGGGTGGGCGACGAGCGGCGCTTCACCGTGCCGCGCCGTCAGGCCGCCGCCCTCGCGGCCCTCGCCCGGCGCGAGGGGGTCACCCGCTACCACACCCTCCTCGCGCTGTTCTCCGTCCTGCTGGCGCGCTACAGCGGGACGTACGACCTGGCGGTGGGCGTGCCCGCCGCCAACCGCGGCTCGGAGGAGCTGGAGGAGCTGATCGGGTTCTTCGTCAACACCCTTCCGGTGCGGGCGCGGCTGGCGGACAACCCCACCTTCGCCGAGGCGGTGCGGCGCGTCAGCAAGAGCACCCTGGCCGCGCAGGCCGCCGGGCACGTCCCGGTGGACGAGATCGCCCGCGCCGTCGGGCGTCACGGGTCCGCGACCCGGAACCCGATGTTCCAGACGCTGTTCGTGATGGACGAGGAGCAGCGGGGTTCGCTGCGGCTGCCCGGCTCCGAGGTCCGGTCGGCGCATGTGCCGGTGCGGTCCTCCGCGCTCGACCTCACGCTGGCCGTCGGTGACGGCGACGACGGGACGCTGAGCGGGCGCCTGTGGTACTGCGCCGAGGTGTTCGGCCCGGAGACCGCGGAGCGCATGGTGGCGAGCTTCCTGACCCTGGTGGACCAGGTCGTCGCCGACCCGGATCTGCGGGTGCGGGACATGGACGCGGCGCGCCCGGCCGACCGGTCGCTGGCCACGTCCGCCGCCCCGGCCCTCGGGCCGGAGGAACAGGCGCCGCTCGCGGTGCGGTTCGAGGCCGCCGCCCGGCGGTGGCCGGAGCGCACGGCTCTCGTCTCGGACGGCCGGGGCATGACGTACGGCGCGTTGTCCGTCCTCGTCGAGGAGGTCCGCGCCCGGTTGCGCGACGCGGCGCCGGTGTCGGCTTTCGTGCCGCTCGTACTCCCCGAGGGGCCCGCGCTGATCGCCGCGATGCTCGCGGTGAACAGCCTGGGCCGGGCCTTCCTGCCCGTCGACCCGCGCTGGTCGCGGGAGCGCGTCGCGGAACTCGTCGCACGGACCGGGAACCCGTTCGCCGTCGTGGCCGAGGACGCGGACACGTCGGCCCTGCCGTCCGGTGTGCGGCCGCTGTCCGTCGGGGCCCGGCCGCGGCCGGACGCGGGTGAGGCGCACGGGACGGCGGACGCCGTGCCGGACGCGGTGGACGCGCCCGGCGACGAACGGCGCCCGATGTACGCGGTGTGCACGACGGGGCCGGCCGACCCGCCGCATCCGGCCGTCGTGGCGCACCGGGCGTTCGCCCGTCACACCGCGTGGGCCGTCCGGTACTTCGGTACGCGGGCGCCCACGGTCCTGCACGCCACACCGCCCGCCCGCGCGCACGGCGTCTGGGAGTTGCTGTGGCCCCTCGCGCACGGTGGGACCGCCGTCCTGCCCGGCTCCGGCGAACGGACCGACCCGAAGGCGCTGGCGGCGACGCTGGCCCGGGACGGCGTGGACACGCTCTTCCTCCTGCCGAGCGCGCTGGCCGATCTGGTCGACCAGGTGGCGGCCGAGCCCGGTCGCGCCGAGGACCTCGCGGCCCTGCGGACCGTGGTCACCATCGGTGAGGCTCCCCGGGAGCACGCGGCGCGCCGCTTCGCCGCCCTGGCTCCGGCCGCGCGCCTGTACCACCTGCACACGGACGCGGGAGGGGGCCTGGCCGCGCTGGTCCGGGCGATGACCGGTGACCCGGAGGAGAGCCGTGGGCTCGTCGCCGGTGACGGTTCGGCCGTTGTCGTCGACGACCGGCGCCGGGCGGTGCCCCACGGCGTGCTCGGCGAACTCTGCCTGACCGCCGACGACGACGGAGGCGGGGCCGACGGCGTCCCGAGCGCCGCCCTCGACCGGCGGCGTCTCGTGGAGAGCCGCCACCCGGAACTGCCGGCCGGTGTCCGTCTGGTGCGGACGGGCGAGCTGGCGCGGATGCGGCCGTCCGGCGACATCGAGCTGTGCGGTCCGGCCGACGACCGGGCCGTGCTCCGCGGCGTCCGGGTGCGGCTCGCCCGGATCGCCGCCCAGGTGGCCGACCATCCGGGCGTACGTTCCGCCACCGTGGCCGCGACACCGCCCGGCGCCGCCCCGGTGCAGCGGGTGGCCGCACTCCTGGCCGCCGCGCCGCCCGAGGTGGCCGCCGCAGCGCTGCGCGCGGTCACCGGCGCGGACGTTCTCCCGACCATCCCGCCGACCGGAAGGTGACCATGCTGCGCCGCTACAAGGACTTCGCCGTGGATCTCGACATCCGGCGGGACGCCTTCATCGACGCGCCGCGCGCGGAACAGCGGCGCTGGGTGATCCACCGCGCCGTCGACGAGCTGGCCGAGCAGCTACGTCATCTCGACGTCATCGCGCCGGACTTCATCGGCGGCACCACGCGTGGCGAGATCCACGCGAACTGGGACGAGAGCGAGGCCGACTACCACGACGACCAGCTCCTCATCGAGGGCCAGCAGGTGATGCAGGACTGGGAGGAACGGCTCATGCACCGCATGGCGGAGCGAGTGACCGCCACCCACGGCGACATCCTGGAGATCGGGTTCGGCCTCGGGCTGTCGGCGACCTTCATCGAGGAGCAGGGGGTGCGTTCGCACACCATCGTCGAGTACAACGACGGCGTGCTCGACAAGGCCCGGCAGTGGGCCGCCGAGCGCCCCGGTTCCGACATCGAGCTGCTGCGGGGGCACTGGCAGGCCGCGCTGCCGCGACTCGGTGACTTCGACGGCATCCTGTGGGACGCCTTCCCCACCAGCGAGGCCGAGTTCGACCAGTACGTGCTGCGGGACAGCACGGTCGCCGAGGCGTTCTTCTGCGAGGCCGCCGCCCATCTGCGCTCCGGCGGGGTCTTCACGTACTACACCAACGAGCGGGACTCGCTGAGCCGCCGTCACCAGCGTGGTCTGCTGCGGTACTTCTCCTCGTTCGCGGTGGAGGTCGTGGACGGTCTCCAGCCGCCGCCGGACTGTCAGTACTGGTGGACGGACCGGATGACCGTTGTGACCGCGACCCGCTGAGCAGTGGCAGAAAGGAACTCCGTGTCCCTCCCCGGAATCGCCGGCCTCTCCCCTTCCCAGCTCGACGCGCTGGAGGACCTGCTCACAGCGGGTGGCACCGCGTCGCGGGAGAACACCCGGCCCGAGCTGACCGTCTACTACGTGCCGGAGCCCGGGTCGCCGCCCGGCGAGGCGGAGCTGCGTGCGCACACCGCGCGGCTGCTGCCGGACGAGGCGGTGTGTCTGCGCTTCGTCCCGGTCACGGACCTGTCGTCCCCGTCGGGGGACGCGGCCCGCGGGGACGCCGGCGGGCGGCCGGACGACGCCGCCGCGTCCGAGGACGCCGTGGCGCCCGCCGGTGACCTTCAGCGCTGGCTGGCCGCGATCTGGGCCGATGTGCTCGACGCGCCCGTCACACGGGTGGACGCGGACTTCTTCACGCTGGGCGGGAGTTCGCTGCGCGCCGTGCGGGTCCTCGCCCGTGTCCAGGCCGTCCTGGGCATCGAGCTGCCGGTGGCGACCCTGTTCGGTCACCGCACCGTGGCCGCTCTCGCGGACGCCGTCGAGGCGCGCTCCGCGGAGGTGCCCCGCTTCGCCGAGATCGTGGCCGTGGCCGCCGAGGTGTACGGGGAGGAACCGGATGCCGGGCAGCGGTGACGCGAGGCCCGCCTGGGCTCCGCTCGTCCCGGACGCCGACGGGGATGTGGTGCTCGCGGTGGACTTCGCCACGACGGGGCGGCGCGAGGCGACGTTCGCCGAACTCGCCGGGCTGCTGCCGGGCTCGCTCGACGTACGGCAGGCCGTGCCGCCGCCCGACGCGCCCGCCACGGGACCGGAGGACGACCGGTCGCGGCACCACCTGGACTGGTGGGCCGGACAGGTGGCGTACGGGCCCGCCGCCCGCCCGGTGCGCGCGGTGCTCGGCTACTGCGCGGGGAGCGTGTTCGCCTCGCGTCTGGCGGACCTCGTGGAACGCCGGCAGGGCGAGCGGCCGGCTCTGCTGCTCTTCGATCCGGAGGTGCCTGCGGTGGCGAGCCTCGACCGGGACATCCGCGTGGCGGTGGACGGGATGGACGGGGTGAGCGACGAGGAGCGGGCCGAACTGCGCCGCGGGATCGGCCGGATCCGCGACGCGGTGGGCGACGACTTCGACAAGGCGGCGGAGGCGTTCGTCGCCCTGTACCGCGAGGCGTACCGGACCGCCCTCGCGCGCATGGGCGTCGGCGGTGACTTCGCCGAACAGCTCACGAGGCTGTTCCGTTCCTACACCGGGTACCTCTCGGCGGCGCGGGCCCTGGGGCCGGGGCCCGGCTGGGCGTCGGCGACCTCTCTGCTCTCCACGGGCCGGACCGGTGGGCTCACCGGGCGGGAAATCCGGTTCCCGGTCGGTCAGGAAGATCTTCTGCGCGACCCCGAAGTGGTCCGGACCGCTTACGAACTGATATCACCGACGGAATTCACCGGGTGACCACCCATCATGAGCCGCTGGAAAAGTCAAGAGGGCCCGAAATGGCGACCGCGAGCCAAGTGCCCTATATTTGACGTCCGTTGAGGGTTGACCGAGCTCGATTTTGCCGATGATCCGCAGGGGGAACGTGCGTTGCACAGGTCAGCGAGTAAACCCGAAAATGGGGCACACGTGAACGGCCAGAGCGTGTCGCCCAGAGAACTCCAGGTCGTGAAATACGTCGCCCGGGGTTTTACATACAGTCAGATCGCCACCAGGCTGGGAATCAGCGTACATACCGTCAATACCTATATTCGACGAGTACGTCAGAAATGTGAAGTGGAAACACACGCGGATATCGTCCGCCTCGGAATTTCCTTGACGAATGACATGGGCGGCTCGGGCGCCGCTGCCGCGTGATGTGCGACCGGTCGGACCAACGGGGAAGGGTGGGCGCGCATGTCTGAGAGTGGTGGATCCCGGAGCGTCGCGGGGCTGGTCGAAACCGTCCGCCGGCACGCGGAGTCGGCCCCTGACGCGATCGCGGTGACGTATCCGGCGGAGGGGAGCACGCTCACCTACCGCGAGCTGGACCGGCGGGCCGCCCGGCTCGCCGGTGACCTCGTGTCGCAGGGCGTGCGGCCCGGGGACCACGTGGTGCTCTGTCTGCCGCCGGGCGCGGATCTGGTGGTGGCCTTCCTCGCGGTCGTACGGGCCGGCGCCGCGTACGTACCACTGGACCCCGGGCACCCGGACGAGCGGCGGCGGCTGATCGCACGCGACTGCGCGGCACGCGCCGTCGTCACCCTGTCCCGGTTCGCCGACGCCCACGCGGACACGGGCCCGACGGTGATCGCCCTCGACGCCGCGGCCGAACGGATCGCGGGCAGGGACGCCGCCTTCGCCCCGGTGTCCGTGGGCCCCGAGGCGACCGCCTACGTGTGCTACACCTCCGGGACGACCGGCACGCCCAAGGGCGTCGTCGTCCCGCACCGCGCCGTCCTGGACCTGGTGAACTCCACGGACTACGTCCGCATCGAGGCGGACGACAAGGTCGCCCAGGCGGCGAACCCCGCCTTCGACGCCATCACGTTCGAGATCTGGGCCACGCTGTGGGCCGGCGCCACGGTCGTCGGGCTGGAGAAGGACGTCGTCCTGGACCCGATCGCCTTCGAGACGGCGGTGCGCGACCACGGGGTGACCGTGCTCTTCCTGACCACCGCGCTCTTCCAGCAGATCGCGAACGAACGGCCTTCGGCCTTCGCCCCGTTGCGCACCCTGCTCTTCGGCGGCGAGGTGTGCGACCCCCGTACCGTACGGCGCGTACTGGACACCTCTCCCCCGGCCCGGCTGCTGAACGTCTACGGGCCGACGGAGGCCACCACCTTCGCCACCTGGCACGAGATCGGCGCGCACGAGGACACCGCCCGGCCCATCCCCATCGGTAAGGCGATCGGCGCCACCGTCACCCGCGTGCTGGACGACCAGGGGTCCCCGGTGGGGCCGGGTGGCACCGGGGAGCTGTACCTCGGCGGCCCCTGCCTCGCCCGGGGCTATCTGGGCCAGGACGGCCTGACCGGGGAGCGCTTCGTACCCGACCCGACCGCCTCCGCCGGGAGCCCTGACCCGGGAGACGGCGGTGGCGGTGGCGACGGCGACGGAAGGGAGGGCAGGCTCTACCGCACGGGAGACCGGGTCACGGTGCGCGAGGACGGCGCCCTCGTCTTCCAGGACCGCGTCGACAACCAGGTGAAACTGCGCGGCTTCCGCATCGAACCGGGCGAGATCGAGGCGGTGCTCGTCGGACATCCGAGCGTCGCCCAGGCCACCGTGGTCCCGCGCCGGACCCCGACCGGCGACAAGAGCCTCGCCGCGTACGTCGTGCCCGCCACGTCGGGAACCGCGGACGTCGACGCGCTGACGGCCGAGTGGCACGAGATCTACGAGACGCTCTACAGCGAGCCGGACACGGCGGGCTTCGGCGAGAACTTCGTCGGCTGGAACAGCAGTTACGACCATGCGCCCATCCCCCGGCAGGAGATGCGCGAGTGGCGCGACGCCACCGTGGCGCGCATCCGCGAACTGGACACCCGGCGCGTCCTGGAGATCGGTGTGGGCACCGGGCTGCTCCTGGCGCACCTGGCGCCCGGCGCCGACGAGTACTGGGCCACCGATTTCTCCGGGACCGTGCTCGACGCGCTCCGGCTCCAGCTCCACGAACGGCCCGAGCTGCGGGACAAGGTGACCCTGCGCTGCCAGGCCGCCGACATCACCGCGGGACTGCCGCGCGGCCACTTCACGGCCGTCGTGCTCAACTCGGTCGTCCAGTACTTCCCGGACGCCGGTTACCTGCGCGCCGTGATCGAGGGCGTCCTGCCGCTGCTGGCCCCCGGCGGCTGTGTGTTCCTCGGCGACCTGCGCAACGCCGCGCTCCAGCACCACATGCAGACCGGGGTGGCCCTGGCCCCCGGCGGCACGGAGCGGGAGGCCGAAGCCGTGCGCCGGGAGATCCACGAACGTGTCACCGTGGAGACCGAACTGCTCCTCGACCCCGGCTTCTTCGACATCCTGGCGCGCGACCTGCCCGGTATCCGCTCCACCGATGTCCGCGTCAAGCGCGGCCGGTGCCACAACGAGCTGACGCGCTACCGCTTCGACGCGGTGCTCGGTACCGCTCCGCCCGCCGCCGACCTGCGGGAGGCGCCCCGGGCCGGCTGGGGGAAGGACATCGCCGACGCCGAGGAGCTCGCCCGCCACCTGAAGGAACACCGGCCCGCCCGGCTCCGGGTCACCGGCGTGCCCGACGCGCGCACCGCGGGGGAACGGGCGGCCACGGCCGCGCTCGCCGAGGGTGCCCCGGTGGCCGCCGCCCTGGCGGCCCTGGCGTCGCCGCCCGCCGTCGGCGCGGGAGGGCCAGGCGACCCGGAGGAGCTGTGCGCGCTGGCCGAGCGCATGGGCTACCAGGCCCTGGCGACCTGGTCGGGTGCGCGGGGTACCGACGGACCACCGGACGGGTCGCTGGACGTGGTGCTGCTCGACCCCCGGCATCTTCCGCCGGGCCGGCTGACCTCGGTGTTCGTCACCGCGGAGGACGACCCCCGGGAGCTGAGCGACTGCGCCAACACCCCGACCGCCTTCGACCGTACCGTCGACCCGGCTCTCGTACTCCGCAGGTATCTGCGGGAACACCTCCCCGACTACATGGTCCCCGCCACCCTCACGACCCTGGGCGCCATGCCGCTCACCACCAACGGCAAGGTGGACCGCAACGCGCTGCCCGAGCCCGTACGCGGCGAGTCCGCCCCCGGGCTGCCGCCCGCCACCCCCCTCGAAGAGACCCTGTGCGACCTCTTCGCCGACACCCTCGGCATGCCCAGGCGCGACCTCCACGCCGACTCCGACTTCTTCCTGTCCGGCGGGCACTCCCTCGCCGGCGCACGGCTCCTCTCCCGGCTGCGGACCACCCTGGGGGTCGACCCCGGCGGACGCGCGCTGTACGAGGCCCCCACACCGGCCGCGCTCGCCGCGCTCCTCGGCGAGGAGACCGCCCTGCCCCACCGGCCTGAGGGCGTCCCGGGGCGGGAGGCGCCGTCATCCGCATCACCCGAACCGGACGCGGACACCTGCCGGTTGCTGCCGCTGCGGCTGACCGGGCCCCTGGACACGGAGGCCCTGCGCACCGCGCTGCGGGACGTGGCCCGGCGCCACGAGATGCTCCGCGCCACGTTCACCGCCACCGGGCCGCGCGGCGGCGGTGAGCGCGCGACCGGCGCCCCCGACGCGGTCCGTGTCGACCTGCCGGTCCTCCGTACGCCGTCCGGGACCGGCGTCGCCGACGTGCTGCGCGCGGCGGGCCACCCGCTCCCCGATCCGTACGGCACCACCCCTCCGTGGCGGGCC
This sequence comes from Streptomyces sp. NPDC087310, assembly GCF_044744405.1. Classification (NCBI taxonomy): domain Bacteria; kingdom Bacillati; phylum Actinomycetota; class Actinomycetes; order Kitasatosporales; family Streptomycetaceae; genus Streptomyces; species Streptomyces sp. NPDC087310. The sequence continues at coordinate 351,770 of NZ_JBIUYF010000001.1, forward strand.
GAGCTGCACGAAGTGGGTCCCGACGACCATCTGCTCCTGGTCCGGCTGCATCCGTGGCTCGCCGATGTCTGGTCGCTCGCACCGCTCGGCGCCGATCTGCTGGAGGCATACCGCTCCCGGGTCAACGAACACGCCCCGCGCTGGGAGCCGTTGCCCCCGCTCGGGCCGGAGCCCGGGAAGCGGGTCGCGGCACCGGACGCGGTACGGCCCACTCCCCTGCCCACCGCGACCGCCACCGCCACCGGACGACGGCCGGACGGCGGCGTCCCCGCGCACGGCGTCCACCGCGCCCGTATCGGGGCCGACCTGCACGGTCGGCTCGCCGCGTACGCCACGGAGCACGACACCACCCTGTCCGCGCTGCTGCACGCGGCGCTGGCCGCGCTCCTCTCCCGGCGCGGCGCCGAAGGACCGGTCGTCACCACGGTCCCCGTCGCACGGTCCGGCGGCCCGGCCGCCCGCCGGACCGTGGCCCCGCTGACCACCGCCCGCGCCCTGCGGATCGACACCTCGGGCGACCCGGCGTTCGGCGTACTCGTCCGGCGGGCGCACGAGGCGGTGGTCCACGCCTGCCTGCGGCCGGGCGCCGAGCCGGCCCTGCCGGGGGGCGTCGCACTCGCCCTGTGGCGCCCGGCCGTCCTGTCCGCCGAGGTCGCGGGGGTGGAGGCGGCGGCCGAGCCGGCGCCCGCTCCGTGCGAGGGGGCCGATCTGAGCCTGGTGCTGACGGAGGAGCAGAGCCACACCGGCGCCCGCGAGGGCATCGGCGTCACGGCGTTCTTCCGGGGCGAGGCGGTGGCCGGGGAGACTGCGGCCGACCTGGTCGACGCGTGGATCACTCTTCTCGACTCGGCCATGGACGACCCCGAACGGCCCGTGGGCCGCCTCGATCTGATCGCCCCCGCGGCCCTGGAGCGGGCGCAGAGGCAGTGGAACGGCGACGAACAGCCCCTGGAACCGGGCACGGTGGCCCGGCTGCTGGACGCGACGATCCACGAGGCGCCCGGCACCCCGGCGCTGGAGCGCGCCGACGCCGCGGGGCCGGCCGGCACGGTGGTCACGTACGCGGAACTGGCGCTGCGCGCGCAAGGCGTCGGCGCCGTGCCGAGCGGGCGGGAGGCCGGTCCCGGCGGGCCGCCTTCGCCGTTCGCCTCCCCGGTCGACCACGTGGCCGCCCTGGTGGCCGCTGCCCGGGCCGGAGCCGACGGCGGCCTCGTCCTCCACGGCGAGGCGGGGACGGTCGCGGGCGGCTGCCGGATCGGCGCGCGGCGCGTGGACGCCGCGGCGGCGTACCGCCGGCGGACCCTGCCGGGCGCGCGCGCCGCCTGGCTGGCCGAGGGCACGTACGGCGGTACGGCGGGGGCGGTGGACCTCCTCGCGGCGCTCGCCGCGGGCAACACCGTGCTCGTACCCCGGCCGGGCACGCTCGGGGACCCGCGGGCGCTCGCCGTCTGGCTGGCGGAGAGCGGGGCGCGGGACGCGATGGCCGGGCAGGAGACCGCGCTGCGGCTGTGCCACGCGATCGCCGCGCGCGACGGGCGTCCCGAGGCGCTGCGCTCCCTCACCGTGACCGGCGACGCGTACGACCCCGACCCGGCGCTGGTCCGCGCCGCCGGGGCACTCGGTCTGCGTCTCGTCCACCGTGGCGGACCGGAGGAGGCGCGCCTGGTACGCGTCCACGGCACGGACGGCGGGGTGACGGTCGCCCCGAACCACCACATGTACGTGCTGGACGCCGCGCTGCGTCCGGTGCCGCCCGGCTCCACCGGCGCGCTCTGTGTCGCGGGCGCGGGCGTCGCCTCCGGCTACCCGGACCTGCCGGGGGACACCGCGGAGCGGTTCCTCCCCGACCCGTACCGGCGGCCGGGCGCCCGGATGTGGCGCGCGGCCCGCGCCGCGCGGCGGTGCGCGGACGGCCGGGTCGAGGTGCTCGCCGAGCCCTGGCCCGAGGACCCGTACGAGGACGAGTACGGCACCTTCCGGGTGGTCGAGAACGAGGCGGGGCGGCACGCGGTGTGGCCCAGCGGCCTGTCTGTCCCGGCCGGCTGGCGCGAGGTGCACGCCGAGGACCTGCGCGAGCTGTGCCGGGAGTACGTCGTCGAGCGCGCTTCGGACGGCGCCTGACCCACCCGCGCCCACGGGGCGGGACGCGCGCCGGCGCGCGCCGACTTCCATCGAGGCCCTCCAGGAATCGAGGCATCCCATGAGCTCCCCCGAGGCGGTCTTCCTGCCGTGCAAGTCGCTGGACGAGTACCGGGCCGCGGTGGCGCGGTTCACGGACTCCGCCACGTCCCCCGTGCCGGTGTGGACCGGGGCGCGGGAGGACCTGTTGGACGGCGTCGCGCTCGCCGAGGACGTCTACCCCGCCCGCGGGGCGGTCCGGCCGTGCGCCACCGGTGTCGTCCTCGGCGACGCCCTCCCCGAGCCCGTCCTGCGCGCCGCCCGCCCCCTCGCCCTGACCTGGGTGACCGACGTGGACGACCTGCCCGAGTCCGGCTCGGTGCTGGTCGTCGGCGCGTATCCGGAGCTGACCGCCGAGAAGCTGCGGCCCCTGGTCGACGCCACGCACCGCTCGTCGCGGAACCTGTTCCTGCTCACGGGACGTGATGTGCACAGTGTGAGCTGGATGATCGCCAAGCAGTACGCCGCGCCGGACGCCCGGGGGCCGGTCGGGATGTTCTCCGCGCTGGACTCGGCGTCCCCGGTGCCCGGTGTGGAGTGGTTCGGCGCCGACGACATGCGCCACCGCGACATCCAGGGGCTCGCCCTGAACCGGGTGTGGCGCCGTCTGCTCTTCCACGGCAACGGCACCGAGGACCAGTTGCACCTGGGCCAGTTCACGGTGTGCGGCCTCAGCCCCGCCGGGGACCGGGAGCCGGGGCGGCAGGGGCCGAAGTGCGCCTTCGGGCTCGGATGCGTCAAGCCGGAGGACAAGCTGGTGCCGGCGCGTGCGGTGCGGGCGGCCGAACTCGTCCTCGCCAACTGCTTCAGCGGCCCGTTCGCCGACCACGGGGCGTACGACCCGAAGTACCTCGGTCTGCTGGCCGCCGTGGACGGGCCGGCCCAGACCGTCGTGGCCACCCTCTTCGCGTGCGACGCGCAGCGCCCGGAGGTCCTCGCCTGGCTGGGGGCCGCCGAGCGGGGCAGCGCCGCGCGGGCCCTCAACGACCGGCTCGCCGACATCAACCCCTACCCCGCCTTCGTCCAGGTGGGGCTCCAGGCACCCGCGGCGGCCCACGAGCCGGTCGTGCCCGGCGGCGAGGACATCGAGGACCGCGAGGCCGCGGGGTCGTACCTGCGCGAGGTGGGCGGACGGCTGTCGGGTCTGCTGGACAGCGGGCTGACGGCGCAGGACCACCCGCTGCGCCCTCGGCTGCGTCCCCTCGCGGACACCGTGCTGCGCGACACGGTGCGTACGGTCACCGGTGCCGCCCCGGAGCGGCGGGCGGCGCTCGCGGCGGTCGCGAAGGAGGTGACCTCGCTCGACCTGGCGCTGGCCCAGCGGTTCGCCAAGCACCGCGACGACCCGGTGTTCGACTTCTCGACGTACTTCGGCGAACGCAGCGTCGCTGAGGAGTGGACCGCCCTTGACGCGGCGTGCGCGTGCGGCGGCCCGCTGGACGGCTATCTGCACCGGGGGGTGGTGCCCCAGGTGACGGACACGGTGCGCGGAGTCTGCACGCGGTGCGGCGACGTGTACAACGCGCTCGTGGGGGCACCGCTGCTGCGCGTCGACACCCCGATCGGTGGTGCGCCAGGGACGAGCATCACGGTGCGGGTCGAGGCCGTGGCGCGGCGGGCGGGGACGGTGAACCTGGGCATCGTGCCGTCGCCGACCATCCGGGTGCGGGTGCGGCCGGCGCTGCGGCGCGTGGAGGTGGCGGCGGGGCGGCCCGCGCGGGCGGAATTCACGGTCGAGATCGAAGAGGACGCCGTACCGCAGTTGTACTGCCTGCTGCCCTTCGCGGTGCACGACCTGGGAATCGCGGTGAGCCGCGTCTACTTCACCGTCGCGCCGGACGAGCGCGAGCGGGAGTGAGCGGGAGGTAGGACGCGGATTCCGCCGGTGCCCGGAGGGTATTTCGGCATGCGTCCGAATGCACCGGTGGTGTCAAGTCCCGTTTTTCCGTGACTCAACAGGCCGTCACCGTCATTGAAATCCTGCGAAGGCACGAGAGACCTCCGATCAGAGAGGCAGGCTTTCCGTTGCTGACCGAGAAACAGATCGAGCAGTACGAGGAGGACGGATATCTTCTGCTGCCCCGGTACCTGAACCACGCGGAACTCGACGTACTGCGCGGAGAACTCCCGGTGGTTTTCGACGAGGACTCGCCCCGGCGGGTCCTGGAGGAGGGCAGCGGCGTCGTACGCGGAGTGCACGGTGTGCACGAGACCAACTCCGTGTTCCGTACGCTGGTGCGGCTTCCCCGGCTGGTCGAGCCGGCCCGTCAGTTGCTGGGCAGTGACGTCCATGTGTTCCAGTTCAAGATAAACGCGAAGCTCGCCCTCGTGGGTGATGTGTGGGAATGGCACCAGGATTACCGGTTCTGGCGCGACGAGGACGGAATGCCGACCGACCGGGCGCTCAGCGTGGCGGTACTGATGGACGACGTGGACGAGTTCAACGGCCCTTTGATGTTCGTCCCCGGGTCGCACCGGGACGGGCTCTGCGCCGTCGACACGCATGACGCGGACTGGACCCGGACCCTCACGTCGAAGCTGAAGTACTCCCTGCGCGTGGAGGCGCTGGCGTCCGCCGCCAAACAGCGCGGAATCGTGGCGCCCAAGGCCCCGGCGGGGTCCGTGCTGCTGTTCCACAGCAGCCTCCTCCACGGCTCCGGGCCCAACATGTCCCCGGACAACAGGACCATGGTGCTGATCAGTTACAACAGCGTGGAGAACCCGCTGCGCGAAGTGCCCCACCCGCGCCCCGAGTTCCTCGCGAGCCGCACCCCCGACCCGGTGGTGACCGTCGGCGACGACGCGCTGGCCGCCGGATTCCCGCGCGCCCAGGGCGTGTTGCGAAAGTAGCGCCTGGCCTCTCGTTCGGATCTTGCCTGGAGGAGACACCGCCATGAGTGTGGACAGTCGCGAGGAGCGGATCGCCGCGCTGCTCGCCCAGCGGGGCCTCACCCGGCCGGGTGGGGACGGACCGGCACCGCGCGGGGACCGGAGCCGTGGCCCCCTCTCCCGGGGGCAGCGGCGGATGTGGCTGGCGCAGACGATGCGGCCGGACAGCGCCGCGTACAACGTCGCTTCGGCCTGGCGGGTCGAGGGCGACGTGGACGAGCCGGCCCTCGTACGCGCCCTGGAGCGGCTGTGCCTGCGCCACGCGGCGCTGCGGACCGTCTTCCGCGCGGCGGGAGAAGCGCTGGAGCAGGTCGTGCTCGACGCCCCGCCCGAGGTGGAGATCGTGGACCTCGGCGCCGCGGCCCCGGACCAGGACGACGAGGCCGCGCTCGCGGCGGCGCTGGCGGAGCGGGCCGGCGCCCCGTTCGACCTGGCGCAGGCGCCGCCGGTGCGGCTGACGCTCTACCGGCACCCCGGACGCCGCTGGACGCTCGGCATGGTGCTGCACCACATCCTCGTCGACGACTGGTCCCTGGGGATCCTCCAGAGCGATCTGGCCGCGCTCTACCGGTCCGCCCGCGACGGTGAGGGGGCGGACGGCGCCCCGGGCCCCTCGTACCTGGACTGGGCGGAGCGGGAGCATGAGCGGCAGGACCTGACGCGGCCCCAGGTGAGCTACTGGGCGGAGCGGTTGCGGGACGCTCCCCGGCGCATGGACCTGCCCGTCTCCGGTCCGCCCGGGGACTCCCCGGCGGCTCGGGTCCGTGTCCCCGCCGGCCCCGCCGCGCTCGGCGCGCTGCTGGACCTCGGCCGCGCGGAGGGCTGTTCCCCGTTCACCGTGCTGCTCACGGTGTGGGCCACCCTGCTGCACCGGGTCACCGGGGAGCGGGACATGGTGGTCGGGACCCCTGCCACGCTGCGCGACCGGCCCGAGACCCACCGGACGGTCGGCTTCTTCCTCAACACGTTCGCGCTGCGGCTCGCGGTACCGGCCCGCGCCTCCTTCCGGCGGATGCTGTCCCACACCGCCGACGCCCTCGCCGAGGCCCACACCCACGGCGCCGCCCCCTACGACGCGGTCGTCGAAGCCGTGGACCCGCCCCGGCAGGACGTGCGTCACCCGCTGTTCCAGGTGTGGTTCGCCGCCGAGGGCGAGGGCGTGGACGCCCTGGAGCTGGACGGTGCCACGTGCCGGGAGATCCCGGCCGGGGGCGGCGACGCCAAGTTCGACCTGGCGCTGTTCGCCACCGGCGCCGGGGACTCCACCCGGCTGACCCTGGAGTACGACGCGTCGATGTTCGACCGGGAAGCGATGGAGGGGATGGCCGGCCGGCTGGGCCGTCTCGCCGACGCCCTCGCCGCTTCCCCCGACACCCCGCTCGCCGATCACGACCTGCTCGGCCCCGCCGAACGCGATCTGGTCCTGCGCGTCTGGAACGACACCGGGAGCGCGCCCTCCCCCGTACCGCTCGCACACCAGTGGTTCGAGCGCAGGGCGGCGGCCGAGCCCGGCCGTACGGCGCTGGAGCAGGACGGGCGGCAGGTGACGTACGGCGAACTCGACGAGCTGGCCGAGGCGGTGGCCCACGCTCTGCGCGAGGCGTCCGTGCGGCCGGGTGACTTCGTGGCCGTGGCGGTGCGCCGCTCCCCCGCCATGGTCGCCGCGGTCCTGGGGGTGCTGAAGGCGGGCGCCGCGTACGTACCCCTCGATCTCGATCATCCGGCGGGCCGCCTCGCCATGATCCTGGAGGACACGGCCGCCCCCGTGGTGCTCGTCGACGCGCACACCCGCGCCGCGCTGCCCCCGACCTCGGCGCGCCTCCTGGACGTCTCCGAGGTCGGCGGGCGGGCGCCCGCCGTCCCCGGCCCGGTGCCGCGGATCCCTGCGGACGCGGTGGCGTACGTGACGTACACCTCGGGATCCACCGGCCGCCCCAAGGGCATCTGCATGCCGCACCGGGCGGTCGGCAACCTCGTCGGCTGGCAGCTCGAACGCTACGCCCCGGTTCCGCCGGGGCGGCGGACCCTCCAGTTCGCCTCGCTGAGCTTCGACGTCTCCTTCCAGGAGATCTTCTCCACCTTCGCGGCCGGCGGGACGCTCGTCCTCATCTCGGAGGACCAGCGGCGCGACGTCCACGGCCTGGCGGAGTTGCTCACCGCACTCCGTGTGGAGCGGCTCTTCATCCCGGCGGCGGCGCTCCAGCAGATGGCCGAGGGACACCGGGCGGGCGGTGGGCTCCCGGAGACCCTGCGGACGGTGATCTCCGGGTCGGAACAGCTCGTCGTCACGGACGACCTGCGTCATCTGTTCGCCGACCTGCCGGACGGGCGGCTGTACAACGAGTACGGCCCCTCGGAGACCCATGTCACCACGGCGCACGCCCTCGCGCGCGATCCGGCCGACTGGCCCGCGTGGGCGCCGATCGGACGGCCCGTCACCGCGTCCCGTGTGTATCTGCTGGACGCGTGGGGACGTCCGGTGCCCGTCGGTGTCGTCGGAGAGCTGTGCGTGGGCGGCGTCGGTCTGGCCCACGGATACCTCGGTATGCCCGCCGCCACCGCCGCCGCCTTCGTGCCCGACCCGTTCTCCGGCGAGCCGGGCGCCCGGCTGTACCGGACCGGGGACCAGGCGCGGTACCGGCCCGACGGCACCCTCGAATTCCTCGGCCGCGCCGACGACCAGGTGAAGATCCGCGGCTACCGCGTGGAACTCGGCGAGGTCCGCACGGTGCTGGAGGAGCACCCGGAGGTGGGCACCGCCTTCGTCCGGGTGTGGGGCGAGCGCTCCGCCGACCGGCGGCTCGTGGCGTACGCGACCCCGCTGCCGGGGGCGGACCCGGACGAGGAGGGGCTGCGCGAGTTCCTGCGGGCCCGGCTGCCTACGTACATGGTGCCCGCGGCGTACGTCCTGCTGGAGAGGTTCCCGCTGACGGTCAACGGCAAGGTCGACCAGCGGAGGCTGCCGGAGCCGCGCTTCGGCTCCGCCCGGCGCAGCGGCGGGGAGCGCGTCGAGCCGCGCGGCGAGCGGGAACGGCGCGTCGCCCGTCGGTTCGCGGCCGTCCTGGGCACGGACGCGGTGGGGCGGGACGAGGACTTCTTCCGGCTGGGCGGCAGTTCCCTGCTGGTGGCACGGCTGCTGACGAACATCCGGGAGGAGTTCTCGGTCACCGTGCCCTTCACAGGCTTCTTCGGCGACCCCACGGTCGCGGGCCTCGCCGGGCTCGTGGCACGGGCCGAGACCGGAGAGGGGACCGAGGCCGGAGAGGGGACCGCGCGGGACAAGGCCGGCGCGACGGGCGCCGCGGACGACGGCGCGGGTCTCGCACGGCTGGACATGCTGCTCGACGAACTGCTGGGCCCCGCCGGTGATCCCGGCGCGGAACGGCCCGAGTGAGGAGGAACGGCTCCATGGAGAACACGGACAGCGACGAGGGCGTGGAGAACGCCTGGTTCGTGGTGGTCAACGACGAGGACCAGCACTCGGTCTGGGCGGTCGGCCGCCCCGTTCCCGACGGCTGGCGGACCGTGGGCGAGGCGAAGGACAAGGCCGCCTGCCTGGCCTACATCGAGGAGCACTGGACCGACATGCGCCCGAAGTCGGTACGCGGCGCCCTGGCGAACGGAGGACACCGTGGCTGAGACCGCCGGCCTGCCCGAAGGGGCGGGCGTGAGCGCGCCGGGAGCCCCCGGCATCGAGCTGACCCTGACGGACGCCGAGCGCCGGGTGGTGGAGGACGTCACGTCCCGGCTGGCCGGCGAGGTGCCCGCCTCGGCGCCGTACGACCTCTGCCGCGAGGCCCCGGTGATCGCCCATGAGCTGCCGGTCCGGCTCCGCCGGGCCCTGGGGAGACTGCGGCAGGACGGCCCGGCCGCCTACGCCCTCGTCCATGGCCTCGCGGTGGACGACGAGGCCATCGGCACCACGCCCCCGTCGTGGGGTGAGGCACCGGCGCGGGAGCGCACCCGCCGCCAGGAGATCCAGGCGGTGCTGATCGGCTCCCTGCTCGGGGAGGTCTTCGGCTGGCAGAGCCAGCAGGACGGTGCGGTGGTCCACGACGTACTGCCGATGCGGGAGTACGAGAACACCCAGATCAACTTCGCCAGCCAGGAGCCGATCTGGTGGCACACGGAGGACGCCTTCCACCCCTTCCGGCCCGACTACGTCGGCCTGCTGTGCCTGCGCAACCCCACGGCCGCCGCCACGACGGTGAGCTGCGCGACCGACTGGGACCTGGGCGACCCGGCCTTCGACGTGCTCTTCGAGCCGAGGTTCCGCCAGCTCCCCGACCACTCGCACGGCGTGACGGGTGACGGGGCGGAGCGCCGCCCGGTGCTCTTCGGGCCGCGCGAACGCCCGTACGCGTGCGTGGACCCGTACTTCCTGGAGCCCCCGGAGGACGGTCGGCTGGCCGAGGTGCTGCGGCGGTTCTACGACACCGTGGAGGCTTCCCTGCGCCAGGTGGCGCTGGCGCCGGGCGACGTGCTGCTGGTGGACAACCGCAGCGCCGTGCACGGCCGCAGGCCGTTCGCCGCCCGGTACGACGGCAAGGACCGCTGGCTGAAGCGCATCAGCGTCAGCAGGGACCTGGGCCGCTGCTGGTCCGCCTGGAGCAAGGACACCCGGCACGTGCTCGTCGGCGACCAGTGACGGACACCGGACGGCCGCTACCGGCGGAGGGCACCCGCCCGTCCGCCGGCGGCCCCTTCGAGCGCCTCTCGCTCCTCCCGCCGGAGCGCCGGAGCGCGTTCCTCGCCCGGGTCCGTGGCGACGAGCGGCTCGGTGACGAGGTCCTGCTGACAGCGGCGCAGCGGCGCATGTGGTTCATGGGGCAGTTGACGCCCGGCAGGGCCGCCTACACCATCCCGCTGGCGTACCGCTTCCGCGGGCCGGTGGACACCGCCGCGCTGCGCCGGGCGCTGCTCGCGCTGGTCGAGCGGCACGAGATGCTGCGGATGCGGTACACGGAGATCGACGGGGTGCCGGTCCAGTTGCCCTCCGGGGAGCCGCTGCGCTGCCCCGTGACCGATCTGCGCGGGGCGGCGTCGCCGGAGGAGGCGGCCGAGGAGGTGCGGCGGCGCGTCGAGGAGGCGGCCGACGAGCCGTTCCGCCTCGACGGGGGGCCGCTGGTGCGCGCCGGGATCCTGCTCACGCGGGAGGCCACGGTGCTGGTGCTGACGCTGCATCACAGCGTCGCCGACGGCTGGTCGCTGGAGATCCTCTTCACCGACCTGGCCGCGCTCTACGACGCCGAGGCGGCCGGGCGTCGGGCGGCGCTGCCGGCGCCCCCGTACCGTTACGCACGGCATGCCGCCTGGCAGCGTGCGTGGCTGGAGGGTCCGGAGGCCGCAGGGCAGATCGCCTACTGGCGGCGGCAGTTGGCGGGCGCGCCCGAACTCCTCGCACTGCCCGCCGACCATGCGGACGCCCCGGGCACGGTGGGCGGGGCGGGCGCGGCGGACGGGGTCGTCGGAGCCGCCGCGGAGCTGCCGGTGCGGACCGCCGTACGGCTGCGGGAGCGCGGGCACGCCGAGGGCGCCACGCCCTTCATGGTGGTGCTGGCCGCCTACTCCCTGGCCCTGCACCGGTTCACGGGGCAGGACGACGTGCTGGTCGGGTCGCCCGTCTCCGGCCGCCACCGTCAGGAGGGCGAGGGAACGGTCGGGCTGTTCGTGAACACCGTCGTGCTGCGCAGCGTGCGGGCGGGGGCGGAGACCTTCGCCGGGCTGCTGTCGCGCACGCGGCGGACGGCGCTGGACGCCTACGCCCACCAGGACGTGCCCTTCGACGTCCTGGTGGACGCGACGGGCGCGCGGCGGGTGCCCGGGCACAATCCGCTCTTCCAGGCGTTCCTGTCGATGGAGGGCTTCACCGAGCACCCGGTGGCACTGGGCGGCGTGCCGGGTGAGGAGATCACACCGCCCGGCGGCGGGTCCCGCTTCGACGTGGACCTGTGGGTGAGCGAGCGGTTGGACGGCAGCCTGGCCCTGCGGCTGAGCCTCGCCGAAGAACACTTCGAGGAGGCAACGGCGCGGCGCGTGCTGGACCATGTCGTCGCCGTCCTCACGGCGGTCGCCGACCACGGCACCGCGCTCGCGCTGTCCGGGCTGGGGACGGCGGGCCGCCCCGCCGCCCTGCGGGGCGCGGCCCCCGCGGGACCGCCCGGGACCACCGTGTGCGACCTGGTGGCGCGGCAGGCGGAACGCACCCCGGACGCCCTCGCCCTGGCCGCCGGCGCGGAGCGGCTGACGTACCGGCGACTGCACGGGGAGGCCCACGCGTTCCGCGACCGGCTCGTGGCGCTCGGGATCGGCCCGGGCGACCGGGTCGGGATCCATCTGGAGCGGACCGCACGGCTGCCCGTCGCCGTCCTGGGCGTCCTCCTGGCCGGGGCGGCCTACGTACCGCTCGACACCGCACTGCCCGCCGAGCGCCTGACCTGGGTCCTGGAGGACTGCGGTGTGCGCCTCGTGGTCACCGGTACGGACGCGGGGCAGGACACCTTCCGGGCGGCCGGGGTGCGCGCCCTGCGGGTCGACGGGAGCGGCGCGGACGAGCCGGTGTCCCGGGGGCAGGAGCAGGGGCAGGGGCGGGACGGTGCGCGGGTCGGCCCCTCGGACCTCGCCTATGTGCTCTACACCTCGGGTTCGACCGGCCGCCCCAAGGGTGTGGCGGTCGAACACCGCAGTGTCGTCGCGATGGTCGAATGGGCCCTGCGGACCTACACGGCCGAGGAGTTGGCCGGGGTGCTGGCCGCCACCCCGCTCTCGTTCGACATCTCCGTCTTCGAACTGTTCGTGCCACTGGCCGGGGGTGGCACCGTGGTGCTCGCCGACGGCCTGGGCGGGTTGTCCGCACCGCCGGACGGCGCCCCGCCGATCACGCTGGTCAATACGGTCCCCAGCCTCCTTCAGGACCATCTGCTGGAGCACTCCCTGCCCGGATCCGTCCGTACGGTGAACCTCGCCGGTGAGCCGCTGCCCGCCACGCTCGCGCGGGCGGTGCACGCGCGCCGGTCGGTGCGGCGCGTCGTCGACCTCCGCGTCGTCAACCTCTACGGGCCGAGCGAGGACACCGTCTACTCCACCTGGAGCGAGGTGCCGCCGGAGACGGCCCGGCCCGCGATCGGCCGGCCGGTGGACGGCTGTTTCGCCTATGTGCTCGACGAGCGCGGCGGTCCGCTGCCCGAGGGCGCGGTGGGCGAGCTGTACCTCGGCGGCGCGGGTCTGGCGCGCGGCTATCTCGACCGGCCCTCGCTCACCGCCGCGCACTTCGTGCCCGACCCGTTCACGCCGGTCCCCGGCGGCCGGATCTACCGCACCGGGGATCTCGTGCGGCAGCGTCCCGACGGGGAGTTGGAGCATCTCGGCCGCGCGGACCACCAGATCAAACTGCACGGCCTGCGCATCGAACCCGGCGAGATCGAACACGCCCTGCTGCGTTCGCCCGGTGTGCGCGGCGCGGCCGTCACCGCGTACGGGAAGGGCCCGGAGGCCCGGCTCGTGGCGTATGTGGCGGGTCCGGAGACGCTGGCCCCCCGTGCGCTGGCCACCGCGCTGCGCTCGCGGCTCCCCGCGCACCTGGTGCCGTCGCAGTACGTGGTCCTCCCCGCGCTCCCGCTGACAGCCAGTGGGAAGACCGACCGGCGGGCGCTGCCCGACCCCGGGGCACCGGTCGGCCGCCCGGACTCGCCGACGCCGCGCACGGCGGAGCAGCGTCTGGTCGCCGAGGTCTGGGGCGAGGTGCTCGGGCGCGACGGGCTGCGCCTGGCGGACGACTTCTTCGTACTGGGCGGCAACTCCCTGACGGCGCTGCGCGCGGTCGGCCGGCTGAACCGGGAGGCCGGTGCGCGGCTGGCCCCGGCGTCCTTGTTCGAGGCGCCGACCGTGGAGCTGTACGCCGGGCTGCTGGCGACGCCTGGCGCGCGGGAAGCGGAGGGGCCCGCGGGTGCGACACGGGTGACGGTCCTGCGGGAGGGCTCCGGCCGGGCGCCGGTGGTCTGCCTGCCGCCGGTGGGCGGGGACGTCCTGGGGTACGCCGAGTTCGCCACCGCCCTCGGCGCCGGCTTCCCGGTCCTCGGGGCCGTCGCCCCCGGTCTCGATCCCGTCTCCGGCCCGCGCCCGCTGGAGTCCGTACCCGAGATGGCCGACCACTACCTGACGTTGCTGCGCCAGGAGGGCGTCGACGGGCCGGCGGCGCTGGTGGGGTGGTCGATGGGCGGGGTGGTCGCGGTGGAGATGGCGCACCGGCTGCGGGCGGCGGGCGGTGTGGCGCCCCCGGTGGTGCTCATCGACAGCACGGTGCCAGGACCCGAGTTCGATGTCGCGGACCCTCTCGCCGAGTTCGGCGCCCATCTGGCCGCGGGGGCCGGGCTGACCGAGCACGTCCACGACGGGAAGTGGCCCGACGCGGCTGCGCTGCTGAGGTGGGCGCGCCGGCGCGGGGTGCTGGGCGAGGAGACGGAACTCGACCGGCTTCAGGCGCGGCTGAGGGTCTTCCGCGCCCATCTGGCGGCACTGTCCCGGCACCGTGTCCCACCGCATCCGGGGCCGGCGCTCTATCTGGCCTGCCGTGACGAGCGGGCGGACGAGCGCTGGGAGCCGTGGCGGCCGGTGCTCGGCGAGGGCCTGGCGATCCGGGAGGTGCCCGGCGACCACCACAGCGTCATGCGCCGGCCTCATGTGTGGTCGGCCGCGCGGGAAACGCGGGCCTGGCTGAATTCGCTGTACGGAATGGAAAGCGAGCAGCGAGACGAAACCCCCGGATGATACGGCCGAAATTCCCCCCTATCCCTTATGGACGACCAAGTCCGGCGTCATTAGGATTATCCCGAATCGCCGAACGGCGGTTTTCCCTCATCGAAGGAGTTGCTGAAATGGCTCGTATGAAGGCGACGATCCTCCACGTCATGGGCCGCACCGACAAGGGGATGCGCCGCGTCGCCTACACCCCGATCGTCTGGCTCTGACCTTACGAAACGGAAGCCGTGGGGCCCGGCGTCACCTCGCCGGGCCCCACGGCGCAGCGGGCGGGAAACGGATGGAAATGGAAAAGGGCAGACTTCTGGATCCGCTCACCCGGCGCCAGCAGATCCGCAATGCGAGCGCCTTCGAACAGGACCCTCTGGAATTTCTCCGCGGTCAGCTCCGACTACAGGGCGACATATTCCGCTTCAGCAACACCCTGACGGTGTTCCAGCACCCCGACCACATACACGATATTTTCGCCGACGCCCATGGCGCCTTCGCGCTGGGTGCCGCTGAGGCGGCCGGGGAGGGAGGCGTCACCGGAGGGCAGGCGTGGCTGAGCGCCCGCGCGGACAGCACCCATCTTCTCGGGACCTCGGCGGCACGGGCCTCCGGCGAGTCCATCGCGGCGGCCTTCCAGGCGCACTTCGCGCGCCACGCGGGCTCCGAGATCGACGTGGTCGACACACTCTTCGACATCTGCGGCGCCACCGTCGCCGACCTGTGCGCCGGGCCGTACGGGGAGCGGCTGGAGCGCGCCGCGGCCGACCATCTGCGCGCACTGCTGGCGGGGGCGGCCACCTCCGGGCTGCTGCCGTCCTGGCTCCCGCTGCCCCGTGCCCGCCGTATCCGCGCGACCGGCGCGGAACTGGCGGAGCTGATCGACGACGCCGCGGCGCGCGGCGCGCCGCCCGACGACCCCGAGGCGCGGAACTTCCTCCAGGTGCTGGCCGCGCGAGGAGACGAGCTGGGCGGCCGGCTGCCCGCCATGATGCGCACCATGCTGGTCGCCTCCCTGGCCTCCCCCGCCGCGGCTCTCGCCTGGGGGGTACGGGAACTCGCGCTCCGCCCCGCGGAAGCCGCGGCCCTGCGCGAGGAGATCGCCTCGGTCGGCCTCGCCGGGATCGTCCGTGACCCGTTGCGCGCCGCCCCTCTGACCGTGGCGTTCCTCAAGGAGGTGCTGCGGTTCCACTCCCCCGCCTGGCTGCTCCAACGGGACGTGGTCCGCCCGGTCACCGTGGGCGGCGTACGTCTGGAGCCCGGCGAGCGGGTGGCGTTCAGCCTCTACCTCCTCCACCACGACGAGCGCTGGTGGAGCGAGCCCTGGGCATTCCGTCCCGGCCGCTGGCTGGCGGACGCCCCCGCCCACGCGCCGCGCGCGTACCGCCCCTTCGGCGGCGGCCCCCGGATCTGCGCCGGAGTCCAACTGGGCATGGTCCAGATGGTCTGCGGTATCACGACCCTGCTCGCCCACTACGACATCGACGCCCCGGGGGCGGCGGCTCCGCCCGGCAGGCCGGAGGCCGTGCGCGCGCCGTCCGGCCTGCGGGCCACCCTGCGGCCCCGCCCGGCCCCCGTACCACCGGCCGGTGGCGGTGACGGCGAAGGACGGAAGGACGGAACGACACCGAATGGAACCGACACCCCGCTCCGAGGAGATCGACGCCGCGCTGCTGGACCACCCCTGCGTACACCAGGCCCTGACGACCGGTGATGGCAACGTCTCGTACGTGGTTCCCCGCGCCTGGGCCGGGGAGGAACTGCGCCTGGAGCAGCTCAGCGACTGGCATCAGGTGTTCGAGTCCCTGTACGCGGACCCGGAGCCGCTGCCGCTCGGGGAGCACTTCGGCGGCTGGTTCAGCACCTACGACGGCAGTCCCATCCCGCTGGAGGAGATGCGTCAGTGGCGCGACGCCACGGTGGCGCGCGTCCGGGCGCTGCGCCCCCGCCGTCTGCTGGAGATCGGCGCGGGCAGCGGGCTGCTCCTCTCCGAACTCGCCCCGCACTGCGCCGAGTACTGGGCCACGGACTACTCGGCGCGCGCGGTCGCGCTGCTCGACGACCGGCTTCGCGAGCGCCCCTCCCTCGCCGGGCGGGTACGGCTGCGGTGCGCTCCCGCCCACGTCGTCGACGGACTGCCGGCCGGTCACTTCGACACCGTCGTCCTCAATTCCGTCATCCAGTACTTCCCCGACGACGCCCATCTGCTCGACGTCATCGGCAGGGCGCTCTCGCTCACCGCGCCCGACGGCTCCCTGTTCCTCGGTGACGTGCGCACCGCCACCCTCGAACGGGGCTTCCACTGCGCGGTCAGGCTCAGCCGCGACGACGGCACGTCGGACCGGGCCACGCTGCTGCGCGGCCTCGCCGACGGCCTGGCGCAGGACAAGGAACTCCACGTCGACCCCGGGTTCTTCGCCGCGCTGCCCGCCGTGTTCCCCCGCATCACGGCGGTCGACCTCCAGATCAAGGAGGGGCGGGCGCACAACGAGCTGACGCGCTACCGGTACGACGTCGTGCTGCGCACCGCCCGTCCGACGGTCGACCTCTCCGCCGCCCCACGGGTGCGCTGGGGCGAGGGCGCGCACACACTCGCGGAGGTGGCGGAGCTGCTGACCGCGCACCGCCCGGGGGCGGCCCTGCGTCTGGAGTCGGTCCCGAACGCCCGGATCGCCGCCGAGACCGCCGCGCTGCGCGCGCTCGACGCGGGCGCCGACGTCGCCACCGCGAAGGCGCTGCTGCGCACCGCACCACCCTCCACGGTGCCCGAGCCCGACGCCCTGCGGGCACTCGGCGCCCGCCTGGGCTACGCCGTGACCGTCACCTGGTCGCCCCTCGACCCCACCGCCCTCGACGCGGTGTTCTGGCGGAGCGCGGAGGGGCCGGACGGCGAGCAGGGTGCTCCGGTTCCGTCCGGCGGCTACGCCCCGGCCCGGCCGGCCGCTCCCGACCGCCTGACGGAGTACGCCGCCACACCGGCGGTCATCGACCCGACGGCGCCGCTGGCCGCCGCGCTGGCGGCCCACCTCGCCGAGCGGCTGCCCGGCGGGCGGCTCCCCGGCGCCGTCGTCGTCCTGCCCGAACTCCCGTCCGCTGACCGGCTGCCCGCGCCGTTCCCGGTGGAGCACGACCCCCGGCCGGACGCCTGGGCGTGGCGACCGCTGCCGGACGGCCGGGCCGAGGTCTCGCTGCGCCTGGTGGGCCGGGTGGACCGGGGGGCGTGGCTGAGCGCGCTGCGGGCGCGCCTGGGCCCCTCGGTGCTCCTGCGGGCCCGTAACGCCACCACCGGGGCGCTGCCCCGGCTGACCGGGGAACTGCCGGACGAGTCGGCGGCGTTGTTCGTCCTCGGTCCCGAGGAGCACCGGCTCACGGTCGTCTCGCGGCGCCCCGAGGCGTACGGCGCGGGCGCCGGTCCTTTCGTACGCGGCGTGGTGGCGGCGTACCACGCCCACCGCACCGGACGGACGGAGCCGCCGGGGTCCGTGGCCGCCGGCTCCGGCACGGAACCGTCCGGCCCGGTCGGTGCGCGCTTCACACTCCCGGGCCTCACGGTCCTCACCCCGCCGGATCCCGCGTCGGCTCGGTAGCGGCGACGGTGCCGGGGGCGACGGCCGCCGCCCCCGGCGCCTCGGCCTCCACCAGCCCGCCCTTGACGGTCAGCGACCGGACGTCCTTGCTGCACAGCGCCGCGACGGTGGCGAGAAGGACCAGGCACACGCCGCCGAGAAGCGTCGCGCGCGACCCGTAGCGCTCGGAGAGGGTGCCTGCCGTCATCTCACCGACGGGCAGCGCGAGGATCGAGCCCAGCATGTCGTACGAGTAGACCCGCGCCAGCCGGTCGGGCGGGACGTTCTCCTGGAGCGACACGTCCCAGGCGACTCCGAACTGCTCCAGTGCGAGGCCGTTGAGGAACATCGCCACCACCAGCAGCGCCAGGGGCGCCGCCTCGGCCAGCGCGATCAGCGGCAGGGCGTCGAGGGCCACCACGGCCACGCCGATGCGCAGGGCGTGACGGGAGCGGGAACGGCCCACCACGAACCCGCCGATGAGCGCGCCGGCCATCTGTGTGGCCAGCACCAGCCCCCAGGCGGTGCGCCCGTAGGTGCTGTTGGCGATGGTCGGTCCGAGCACCTGGATGCCGCCCGCGGTCACGGCGTTGACCACGAAGAACTGGAGCACCACCACCCACACCCAGGTGCGTGCGGTGAACTCCGCCCAGCCTTCCCGGAGTTCGCGCAGCGGCTGGGCGGGCGCGTCCGACGTCGGCTTCGCCCGGGGCACGCGCACACCGTGGTAGGCGAGGGCGGCGCCCGCGAACACGACGGCGTTGGCGGCCATACCCCAGCCGGGGCTGAAGACGGCCGTGATCATGCCGCCGACCGAGGCGCCGACGATCATGCCGGTGTTCACACCCATGCGGCTCAGGGCGTTGGCGGCGCGCAGTTCCCCGGCCGGAACGGTCTGCGGGACCAGCGAGGCCGACGCGGGCATCGACACCGCTGCCACCGCGCCGTTGACCACGCTCAGCAGGATGAGCACCCCGAGCGAGGCGGCCTCGGTGAGCAGCACCACCGCGACCGCCGCCTGCACCGTCGCGGCCGACAGGCTGGACCCCTGGAGGATGAGGGAGCGCGGCACCCGGTCGGCGAGGATGCCGCCGAAGAGGACGAGGAGGACGTTGGCGATCGACCGCGAGCCGACGACGATCCCGACATCGACGGCGGAGCCCGTCATGTCCAGGACGGCGAAGGCCAGGGCGATGGGCGCCATGGAGTTGGCGCAGTGCGTCATCGTGCGGCCGAACACCAGGTTGCGGAAGTTCCGGTGGCGTAAGGACGCCAGAACGGAAGCCTTCTCAGCTCGCTCGGTCACTCTGAGGTCCCCTCTCGGGCCATTTCGAACAGCATGAGCGTCGCGCTGGCACGTACGGTCCCCGGTGTGTCCGGCGGCCGGGCCTCGGCGTGCATGATCACCCCCAGCTCCACGGCGAGCTCCCGCACCCGCTCCCATGCCTCGGGGGGCAGCCACAACTCGGCGTCGGTGAAGGCCCCCGGCGATCCGTCGACCCGCTCGCGGCTGCGGCGCCGCAACTCCTCGGAGAGGGCGGCGGCCAGGCCCGCGTAGTCGTCGAGGGATCCGCCGGAGACGGACTCCCCACTCGCCGGGTTGTGGCGGTACCGCTTGGCCCGGCCGCCGCGCACGGAGGTCTCCTCGACCATCTCCAGCAGGCCGGCGGTGTGCAGATGGCGCATGTGGTAGCTGACATTCGCCTGCGACTCGCCCAACTCGCGCGCGGCCTCACTGGCACTCATGGCGTGCGCGGTGAGCAGGGACAACAGGCGCAGGCGCAGCGGATGAGCCAGCGCACGCAGCCCGCCGAGCTCCGCGCGTCTCTCGGCAGCGGACATGCCATGAGTATCCGGCCCCGGTCAGCGCACTGTCAAACACTTCTTTTGGGGCTGTCGGCCTGGGCCTCAGTTGGGCCGCTCGCCCGATACGGCCTGGTCCGCTTTCGACCCGGTGGTGTCCGGAGGACGTCGCTTCCGTGCCCGTGGGAGCGCGTCGCGGGTACGCCGGCGGAAGACCAGGAACGCCGCGAACGCCGCGCCGGTGAGCCAGAGGAGCTGGATCGCGAGGCCCTGGGCCACCGACGCGGTGGAGAAGGCCGCGGACATGCTGGCCTGCACGGCCCCGTACGAGGGCAGGAAGCGTACGACGGCGCTGTCCGATCCGGAGCTGGAGAGAGGGTTCTGGAGCGCGACATCGAGGATGCTGATCATCAGGATGGCGAACATCCCCTCCACTTCCCGGCCGAGCACCGACCCGAAGACCACGCCGAGCGCGCCGTAGGTCAGGGCGGCGCAGAACAGCCCGGCGGCGAGCATGAGGGGCTGCCGGGGGGACCAGGCGAAGCCGGCCGCCGCCGTGGCGTACGCGGCGATGGCGGCGCAGACCAGGGTGAGCGCGGAGAGCTTGGCGAGCACCAGGTGGAAGCGCGGGTATCCCGCCATCGCCAGGCGCCGGTCGAAGGCACCGCCGGTGAAGGTGGCGGCGAACATCATGAACCCGGCGATCAGTGTGACCGCGTTCAGCGCTCCGGTGATCTGGGTGAGGTGGTTGCCGGGCGGGGACAGGACCTCGCCCGTGGCCCGCAGCCGGAAGGGCGCCGGCCGGTCGGGAATGGTCACGTAGGCCAGGGCGATCCAGACGGGGATGTACACGACGACCAGCAGCATCGCGAACCGGTTGCGGGCGTGCCCGATCAGCGCGTACCGGGAAGCCGTGGTGAACAGGGCCCAGTGCCTCCTCATACCGGCTCCTCCGACGCCCGGTCCCGGCGGGTGAGGCGTCCGTCCTCCAGGCGCCACAGCTCGTCCAGCCGGTCGACGTCGTACGCCAGGTGTGAGACGACCAGCACCGAGCGTCCGGCGTCGCGCAGTTCCGTCGCCAACTCCCAGAAGCGCAGATACGTCTCCCAGTCGAAGCCCTGGTACGGCTCGTCCAGCAGCAGCACGTCCGGGTCGTGCATGAGCGCCAGGGTCAGGTTCAGCTTCTGCCGCGAGCCCCCGCTGAGCAGCCCCGCGCGCCGGTCGAGGTACTCGGTGAGGGCCAGGGTCTCCATCACCTCCTCGGCCCGCCGCAGATCCGCGAGCCCGAAGGCGTGCCGGAAGAGGTCCAGATGCTGGCGTACGGTGAAGGAGTCGTCCAGGACCACGGACTGCGGGCAGTAGCCGAACCTCCCGCTGTGACGCACCGAGCCCCGGTCAGGGGCGAGTTCACCGGAGAGGATCTTGAGCAGCGTCGTCTTGCCCGCGCCGTTCTCCCCGACGATCCCGGCGAGGACCCCGGGCCGCAGATGGAGGTCGACGCCCCGCAGGACGGCGTGCCGACGGTAGGAGTGATGCACTTCTCTGACGTCCATCGGGCCGCTCCGTCCCTTCAGGTCTTCGGGTCTTCTGGATTGCGTCTTCGGTCTTCCGCCTTCAGGTCTCCCGGATGGCGGCGCAAACGGCGCCGCACACCGCTCACTTGGGCGCCGGGGCCTACTCCAGTTCGACCACGGCCCGCTCCCACAGTCCCGGCAGCGACTCCCCGAGGGGAAGGGCCCGGTCGGCCACGAAGGACACCTCGGCCCAGGTGCCGAAGAAGGACAGGCCCACCCCGAAGAGGTGTCCGGGTACGAGCAGGGGGAGCAGGGCGGTTCCCGTCACATGGGTGTCCCCCAGGCCGGCCTGGTCGGCGAGCGGCATGGAGGTGGCCATGACGTCGGTGACGCGCGGTGAGGTCACCCGTCGCAGGTACCACTCGGTCGGACGGCCCGGCATGAACCGGACCATGTCCTGCATGGCCTGTCGCCAGGTCTCGCCCCGAAGCTTCCGGGTCCTCGCCATGACGCGGTCCACCCTCCACAGCGGCGGGGCGCCGTCCCGGGAAGCGTCCGCGCCTTTCGGGCCCGTCCGCAGGGGCAGCTCCAGCGGCAGGGCGAAACAACGGTTGCCCCAGGTCTGGTCCTCGTCGGGGCGGCGCGCGTCGACGGGTACCAGTGCCGTCACCCGTGGGAGCGGTACGCCGGACCGCTCCGACCAGGCCGCCAACGCACCGGCGAGCGCGGCCAGATGGACGTCGTGGGCCGAGCCGCCGCGCGCCGCGCCGATCCGGCGGAGGGCGTCCGCCGGTACCCGGCCGCGCCACAGCCGCCTCTCGCCCGTGGGTACGAAGGGGAGGGCCGGACGGGGTCCGCGGACGACCAGGGGGCCGGCCGCGAACCTCACGGCCAGGCCGACGGCCAGGCCCACCCGTCGGGGCAGGTCGGCCCGGCGGCCCTTCCCCGGCACCGGGCGGGCCGAGGGTTCCCCCTCACCCAGCATGGCCCGGAACGTCATCGCGGCGGCCGAACCGTCCTGACAGGCATGGCGGAAGCGGTAACACACCGCGTACCGGTCGGGCACGTGGCCGTGGACCAGCCAGGCCCCCCAGTAGGTTCCCGGCGCGAAGGGCGCGTTGAGCGCGGTGTGCAGGGCCGAGTCCCACTCCCCGGGGCCGTCCGCGACCACTTCGTGCACATGCCGGTCGACGGCGAAGTCCGAGTCCGGCCGCCACCAGGGGCGTCGCGGACCGCCCTCGACCCGGCTCGTCTGCAAGGGCAGTTGGGGGAGGCGGAAGCCCACGTACGCGCGGAAGTCCGCCAGGCTCGGGGGCGGACCGCTCAGATACGCGACGCCACCGGCTTCCCAGCGGGCGTCGGGGTGGCGGCGCTCCATGCTGAGGAACGCCCGGTCGAGCGCGTGGGCGGGGTGGCGGGGCGAGGGAACGGACGGGGCTGACGGTACGGACTCGGGCATCGGACCACTCCAGTTCGATCGGCACGGTGCCCATCCGGACGTGATGGACGCCCGTTTATATCCGGCGGCGGTGGACCTCCGTACGCGCCCGGCGCCCCCGGAGTGTGCGCCGGCCCCGTCCCGTAGTCCGGCCCAGCACACTCACCCCGCCCGCCGACCAGCGTCGCGCGCCCCGGGACCGCGTCCCGATCGGGGCCCGTGAAACCACCCGAAAGGGGGACAGGGCCGTGGGCGGTCCGTACCGCAGGAGCCGCTTCGCACATCCGTACAGTCGACCCCTCTGACCTGCGACGGGACTCCCGCAGAAC
The DNA here is from genome assembly GCF_044744405.1 of Streptomyces sp. NPDC087310. NCBI lineage: Bacteria > Bacillati > Actinomycetota > Actinomycetes > Kitasatosporales > Streptomycetaceae > Streptomyces > Streptomyces sp. NPDC087310. The sequence continues at coordinate 374,232 of NZ_JBIUYF010000001.1, forward strand.
CCTCCTGGCGCACCCCGGGCCAGGGCGCGGGTACTCCGTTCAGGTGAGGAGGGTGAATCGGGGCTCCGCCACCGCCCGCCGCCTGGCACTGTGTGCCTTGCGTCAGCGGTCGCCGGGCCCGGGAGGAGGGTCAGGGAGCCTGTCGGGTGACCTCCGAGCCGGGTGACCTCCGACAGCGCGGCCACACCCGGCCACACCCACGCACCGCGCTGCCGAAATGCCCTGGCAGCTCCGCTGGTTCCGCGATGACGGCAACCCACCGCCGTAACGCGGTCGCGGTCCCGTCCCTTTCGGAACTTTCGAGATCTTTGGAGTCATGGTCGTGCATGTCGCCCTCACCGGCGCCACCGGATTCCTCGGACTGCGTCTGCTGCGCCGTCTGCTCGCCGCGCACCGGTCGGTGACGGTCCTGGTCCACGCGGGCTCGGGTGACGCGCTGCACCGCATCACCCGGTTCTTCGAACTGACCGGCGCGCCCGAGGAGTTCACCACCGGACTCACCGGCCGGCTGCGGGTGGTGGAGACCGAACTGGAGCGGCCCCGGCTGGGCCTCTCGGGGCGCGCCTTCCAGGAACTGGCCGACGGTCTCGGCGCGATCTGGCACAGCGCGGGCAGTATCAACCTGGAGGGAGACCTCCCCGAGCTGCGCCGGACCAACGTCGAAGGCACCCGGCACGTACTGGAGTTGGCCGCCGCCGGGCGCGGGCGGCCCGTGGTCCACCACGTGAGTACGGCTTTCGTGGCCGGGCGGCGACGCGAGGGCGTGGCGTACGAGGACGAACTGGACGACGCGTACGGCTTCGAGAACGCCTACGAACACTCCAAGTACGAGGCGGAGAAGCTGATCCACGCGTGGTCCCGGGAGCACGCCCGTCCGGTCGTGGTGCTGCGGCCGAGTGTCCTGGTCACGGACCTGCCGCCGCACGCGGAGCTGCCCGCACATCCGCTCCAGGTCATCGAGCGGATCATGCGCGACGCACGGCGCACCGCCGGAACCGGGGGCCAGGGCCGCGACGGCCGCCCCCGCGTCCGGCTGGTGGGACATCCGCACGGCCGGCTGAACCTGCTACAGGTGGAGCACGCGGCCGAGGTCATGGTGCGCCTCGCCAGCCGGACGCCCTCGGGCGGGGTCGACACGTACCACGTCGTCCACGACCGTGACGTGCCCGTACCGACGGTCGTGACCCTGCTGGAACGGCTGACATCGGTCGCGATCGAGCTGGTCGCCACAGAGCCGGACGACCCGTCGCCGCTGGAGTCCCTGCTGAGGTTCTATCCGGGGCTGACGGCCTATCTCGCCCATCGGCGGCGCTTCGACGACACCCGGGTCAGGACCCTGCTCGGTCCTTCGGCGGCCTCCGGCCGGGTGGACCTCGGCTATCTCTGCTCCGGCCTGGCCACGAGGGACCGCGTCCCCGCCGGGCCGGCGGCCCCGGCCCCGACCGGCTTCCCCTCCGGCCACCACCCCTGAGTGCCGGTCGGTGTCCCCGAGCCCGCCCGTACTCCTGAGTGCCCGTCAGCACTCCCGAGTGACCGTGAGACCCGTCTCTCCCGCTGGAGCCCTCCGTGTCCGTTCTCGCCGCTTCCGGCGCCCCCGCCGCGTCCACGCCGGTCTTCACCCCCGAGGGGATCGCCGCCCGCGCCCGGCTCATCCGGGAACCCGTCCATGTCGTCAGCGGCCCTGACGGACGTGAACGGGGGCTCGCGACCGGCCCCGTGCCCGGCGGCCCGGTGCTCGGTACGCTGCCGCCGCTGTACCCCGAGTGGCTCGGCGGGCGCACCTTCTGCGAGGCGCACGGCGTCCGTTTCCCCTATGTCGCGGGCGAGATGGCGAACGGTATCGCGACGACCCGGATGGTGTCCGCGATGGCCCGTGCCGAGATGCTCGGCTTCTTCGGCGCGGGCGGACTGGCCTACGAGGACGTGGAGCGGGCCGTGCGCACACTCGCCGACGAGCTGCGCTCCCACCGGAACTGGGGCGTGAACCTCATCCACTCACCGGCCGAACCCGAGCTGGAGTTCCGCGTCGCCAAGCTGCTGCTGCGCCACGAGGTGCCCCGGATCTCGGCGTCGGCGTTCATGGAGCTGACCCCGGCCGTCGTGCTGTGCTCGGCCCGGGGGCTGCGCCGGGGCGCGGACGGCGGGATCGTCCGGCGGACCCGGATGCTCGCCAAGGTCTCCCGCCCCGAGGTGGCCGAAAGGTTCCTCTCGCCCGCCCCGGCCGCGCTGCTGGACCGGCTCGTCGCCCAGGGGGAGCTGACGCCTCAGGAGGCGGAGTGCGCGGCCCTCGTGCCGGTGGCCGAGGACATCACCGTGGAGGCCGACAGCGGAGGGCACACCGACAACCGGCCGCTGTCGGTCCTGCTGCCGAGGATCGCCTCGCTGCGCGACACACTGTGCCGGCGGTTCGGCTACCGCCGGGCGGTCGGGGTCGGCGCGGCCGGCGGCCTGGGCACACCGGACGCGGTCGCCGCCGCCTTCGCCCTCGGCGCGTCCTACGTGGTCGTCGGCTCGGTGAACCAGACGGCCACCGAGGCGGGGCTCTCCGACGAGGCCAAGGCGATGCTCTGCGAGGCGGACATCGCCGATGTGGCCATGGCACCGGCGGCGGACATGTTCGAGCTGGGCGTCCACCTCCAAGTGCTGTCCCGGGGAACGATGTTCGCCGCGCGGGCCGGCCGGCTCCTCGCGGCGTACCGGGCACACGGTTCGCTGGAGGAGATCCCGCCGGCGGTGCGCGCCCCGATCGAACGGGACGTCCTGCGCGCCCCGTTCGAGGAGGTCTGGCGGCACACCGTCGCGTTCTGGGAGCGGCGCGACCCCACCGAGATCACCCGAGCCGCGTCCGACCCGAAGCACCGGATGGCGCTGGTCTTCCGCTGGTACCTGGGCAGTTCGAGCCGATGGGCGATCACCGGCGAGTCGGCCCGGCGCGCCGACTACCAGATCTGGTGCGGTCCGGCGATGGGCGCGTTCAACCGGTGGGCCGCGGGCACCTTCCTGGCCGATCCGGCGAACCGGTCCGTGGCGCAGATCGCGCTCAACCTGCTCGAAGGCGCCGCGGTACTCACCCGCGCCCACCAACTGCGTACCTACGGAGTCCCGTTGCCGCCCGACGCGTTCGTCCACACACCGTGCGCCCTGGCATGAGCGGCCGCGGCGCCCCCGATCCCTCAGCTCCCGCCGTCCCACTCCGAGGAGAGACCGTGACCGCCGCCACCCCTCGCCAGGTGCCCGTCGCCGTCGTCGGTGTCGGCGCCCTCGTGCCCGGCGCGCGGGACGCGGCCGGCTACTGGCGGATCGTGACCGGCGGCCAGGACCTGATGACCGAGGTGCCGGCCTCCCGCTGGCTGGTGGCGGACCACTACGATCCGGACCCGGCCGCCCCCGACAAGACGTACGCCCGCCGGGGCGCGTTCCTGCCGGACATCGACTTCGACCCGATGGCGTACGGTGTGCCGCCCACCAGCCTGTCCGCGACGGACACCTCGCAACTGCTCGCCCTGATGGTGGCCGACCAGGTGCTGACCGATGCCGGTGGTCCGGCGGGCCTGGACCGGGACCGGATCGGCGTCGTCCTCGGGGTGTCCGCCCTGGAACTGCTGTCGCACATGTACGGGCGCACCGAACGCCCCGTGTGGTTCAAGGCGTTACGGGAGAGTGGACTGCCCGAGGCCGAGGCGCGGGCCGTGTGCGACCGCATCGCGGCGCACTACACGCCGTGGCGGGAGTCGACCTTCCCCGGGCTGCTCGGCAATGTCGTCGCGGGCCGGATCGCCCACCGGTTCGATCTGCACGGCACCAACCACACCACCGACGCCGCCTGCGCCAGTTCCCTGGCGGCGCTGTCCACCGCGGTCGGCGAGCTGGCGCTCGGCCGGGCCGACCTGGTGATCAGCGGTGGTGTGGACACCGGCAACGGAATCGGCATGTTCCTGTCCTTCTCCAAGACGCCCGCGCTCTCCCCCAGCGGCGACTGCCGCCCGTTGTCGGACACGGCGGACGGCACGATGCTCGGCGAAGCCGTCGTCATGTACGCGCTGAAGCGGCTGTCCGACGCCGAGCGGGACGGCGACCGCGTCCACGCGGTGATCCGGGGCATCGGCACCTCGTCCGACGGCAGGAGTTCGGCGATCTACGCGCCGCTGCCCGACGGGCAGGCCCGTGCTCTGCGACGCGCCTACGAGGAGGCGGGCTACGGACCGGGGACCGTGGAGCTGGTCGAGGCGCACGGGACCGGCACCAAGGCCGGTGACACCGCCGAACTCGCCGCCCTGAACGAGGTGTTCGGGGCGTCGGGGCGCCCGGACGGACAGTGGTGCGCGATCGGCTCGGTCAAGTCGCAGATCGGCCACACCAAGTGCGCGGCGGGCGCGGCGGGACTGCTCAAGGCGGTCATGGCCCTGCACCACCAGGTGCTGCCGCCGACCATCAAGGTCGACCGGCCGAACCCGGCGGCAGCCGCGCCCGACGGTCCGTTCTACGTCAACACCGAGGCCCGCCCCTGGGTACGGCCCGCCGGTCACCCGCGCCGGGCGTCGGTGTCGAGTTTCGGCTTCGGGGGCAGCAACTTCCACGTCACGCTGGAGGAGTACGTGCCCTCGGGCACCCCGGGCAACTCGGGCACCCCGGGCCGGGTGGCACCGCGCCACCGCTCCGCGCCGAGCGAACTCGTCCTGTTCAGCGGCGCGTCGCCGTCCGACCTGGTGGCACCGGACACCGGGGACGGCCGTTCGCTGGCCGCGCTCGCGCGGGAGAGCCACGGCGCGTTCTCGCCCACCGCCCCGGTACGGCTGGCCGTCGTCGCCACCGGCGTCGAGGAGTTACGGGAGAAGTACGCGCGGGCACTCGCACTGATCCGGCAGCGGCCCGGCACGGCGTTCTCCACACCGACCGGTGTCCGGTACGCCTCGGGGACACCCACGCCCGGCCGTATCGGCTTCCTGTTCCCGGGACAGGGGGCCCAGTACGTCGGGATGGGCGCCGAACTCGCCATGCTGGCACCGGCCGCACAAGCCGTGTGGGACGAACGGGGCGGCACCGGGTCCGACGGGCCGCCGCTGCACCGGGTGGTGTTCCCGCCGCCCGCCTTCACCGACGAGGAGCGCGCCGCCCAGCGGGAGTCGCTGGCCGCCACCGAGTGGGCGCAGCCCGCGCTCGCGGTGCACGCGCTCGCGCTGCTGGAAGTGGTGCGGTCCCTGGGGCTGCGGCCCGACTGTGTGGCGGGCCACAGCTTCGGTGAGCTGGTGGCACTGCACTGCGCGGGTGTCCTGGACGCCGGGTCGCTGGTCGCCGTGGCCCGCAGACGCGGTGAGCTGATGCGGGACGTGGCCACCGCGCCGGGCGCGATGCTCGCCGTGGCGGCGGATCGCGCGCACGTGACGGCGGTACTGGCCGGTGGCGGACTCGGCGACCTCTGGCCCGCCAACCACAACTCCCCTCTTCAGACGGTACTTTCGGGGACGACGGAGGCGGTGGCGCGGGCCGAGAGGGCGTTTGCGGCCGAGCGGGTCGGCACCCGCCGGCTGACCGCCTCGACCGCCTTCCACAGCCCGCTGGTCGCCCCGGCCTGTGAACCGCTCGCCGCGTTCCTGCACACGGTCCCGCTCTCGGAGCCCAGGATCGAGGTCTACGGCAACGCGGACGCGGCCCCCTACCCGGCCTCGCCCGACGAGGTACGCCGCCGGATCGCCGGCCACCTCGCCTCGCCGGTGCTCTTCCAGGACCAGATCGAGGCGATGTACGCGGCGGGGGTGCGGACCTTCGTCGAGGTCGGCCCCGGCACCGCGCTGACCGGCCTGGTCGGACAGATCCTCGGCGACCGCGAGCACGCGGCCGTCCCCCTGGAGCGGCCGGGCCGGTCCGGGATCAGTACCCTGCACGCCGCGCTCGGCGCACTCGCCGTCCGCGGTGTGCCCCTCGATCTCGCCCCTCTCTGGGCGCCGTACGCCCCGCCCGGAACCCCGGCGAAGGAGCGCGGGCCCCGGATGACCGTGAAGATCAGCGGAGCCAACCACGGTCAGCTCTATCCGCCCCTCGGCGGAGCCGCCGAACCACCGCCGCCCGCGCCGGGAGCACCGCTGGAGCGACAGCCGCGGCCCGCCCCCGGCCCCGCTCCCGACCCCAGCCCCGCTCCCGCTCCCGCTCCCGCTCCCGCTCCCGCTCCCGACACCATGGCGGTTTCCATGCCCGCGTACTCCCCCACCCCTCTCCCCCCGTCGGAGCCACCGGTGTACGAAACGGAGCCCGCCGATGCCGCGGTGCCCGGCTACGGCACCGCGCCCGGGGCCACCGGCGGTGCCGACTGGTACGCCGCGGTCGAGAGCGTCCAGCGGCAGACGGCGGAGGCCCACGCCGCCTGCCAACGCATGCTGACGGACAGCCATATCGCCTTCCTGCGGATGACCGAGACGACCCTGACCGCGATGCTCGGCGGGGTGGCCGAGGCCCCCGCTCCCCCTCCCCCGGCACCGCTGCCGCTCCCCCGTCCTTCGGCGCCGCCTCGGGCACCGGTGTCCATGACACCGGCCGCGGTCGAGGTTCCCGTAACCGCCCCTGCCCCTGTCCCCGCCCCCGCGGCCGTACCTCTCCCCGTACCCGTACCGGCGCCCGACCGGATGGCTCCGCCCGAACCGGCCGCCTCCGCCCCCCTGTCGGCGTCGGAGCTGGAAGAGCTGCTGCTCTCGGTGGTGGCCCGGCTCACCGGCTATCCCACGGACATGCTGGGCGTGGACATGGAGTTGGAGGCGGATCTGGGGGTCGACTCCATCAAGCGGGTCGAGATCCTGTCCGCCGTGCGCCGGCAGGTGGGCGATGTCGCGGCGGGGGATGTCGGTCAGCTCGGCAAGCTCCGCACCCTGCGCGAGATCGTCGAGGCGCTCACCACCGCCACCGTCCCGGAGGCTCCCGACACGGTGAGCGCCCCGGCCCCCGAGTCCCCCGCCCTGCCCGCCCTGTCCGGGGCCGGTACGGAGGCCGGGGCCGGGCCGGAGGCGGCGCTGACCAGGCTGGTGCCGCGCGCGGTGGAGTCACCGGCGGCGGGTCTGGCGATGGCGGGGCTCCTGGACGGGCCGCTCGTGGTGACCGGAGAGGGACTCGACGGCGGCGGTCTCACCGGCCTCGTCGCGCGGAGGCTGGCGGAGCGCGGCGTGGACGCCACCGCGGTCGCCGAAGTGCCCGAGGACGCGCGCGGGGTCGTCCACCTCGGCGCGCTGACCGGGGGCGGTACGCCGGACGAGGCGCGGGAGGTCCACCGGTCGGTGTTCCGTGCGGCGCGCTCGGTGGCGGCCCGAGCGGCGGAAGGGGGCGGGCTGTTCGTGACCGTGCAGGACACCGGGGGCGACTTCGGGCTCGGCGGCCACGCGCCCGACCGTGCGTGGCTGGGCGGTGTCGCCGCTCTGGTCAGGACCGCGGCGAAGGAGTGGCCGGGCGCCTCGGTCAAGGCCGTCGACTGCGAGCGGGGCGGCCGGGACGACGAGGCGGTCGCCGAGGCGATCGTGCGGGAACTGCTCGAAGGCGGCCCCGCCATGGAGGCCGGTCTGCGCGCGGACGGTACCCGCACCACCCCCCGGGCGGTGCCCGCGCCGGTGACGCCCGCCGCCACGCGGCGGATCACCTCCGCTTCGGTGATCGTGGCCACGGGAGGCGCCCGGGGAGTGACCGCCGCCGCGCTGCTGGACCTGGCCAGGACACACCGTCCGCGGATCGTGCTGCTCGGCCGGACCGAACAGGTCCCCGAGCCCGACGGGCTGGCCTCGGCCGGTGACGAACCGGCGCTCGTCCGGCTGCTCGCTGAACGCTCCGCGGAGCACCCCGCCACCGGCACGGCGGACTCCTCGCCCGCCCGGATCACGGCACGGGCCCGGGAGATCCTGGCCGCGCGTGAGGTACGGGCGACGCTGGCCGCACTGGCAGCGGCGGGGTCTCCCGCCCGGTACGTCCAGGTCGACGCCCGCGACGGCGAGGCACTCGCCGCCGCACTGCGCGACGTACGCGAGGAGTGGGGGCCGGTCACCGGCGTCGTGCACGGTGCGGGGGTGCTGGCCGACCAGCGGATCGTCGACAAGACCGACGCGCAGGTCGAGCGAGTGATGTCGACCAAGGTGGACGGTCTGCGCGCGCTCCTGGCCGCGACGGCGGACGATCCGCTCGACGTCATCTGCCTGTTCTCCTCGGTGGCCGCCGTCCACGGCAACGTGGGGCAGAGCGACTACGCCATGGCCAACGAGGTCCTGGGCCAGGTGGCCTCCGCCGAGCAGGCCCGCCGGCCCGGCTGTCTGGTGCGGTGCGTCGCCTGGGGCCCGTGGCAGGGCGGTATGGTCACACCGGCCCTGGCCGCGCACTTCGGCCGGTCCGGGGTTCCGCTCATCCCTCTGGAACGGGGCGCCGCCGCCTTCACCGCCGAACTGGACGGTACGAGCGGCGAGGCGCGGGTCATTCTGGCTGCCGGGGACGATCCGGCGGCCCTGTCCCCCGGCGGCGACCCTCCCCCGGCACAGGTGCTGGTCCGGGCGGACACCCTGCCGCAACTGGCCGACCACGCGATCGCCGGGGTTCCCGTGCTGCCCGTGGCGATGGTCCTGAACTGGTTCGCCGGGGCGGCCACCGCCTGGCGGCCGGATGCCGGACCGCTCGTCCTGCGCGATCTGCGGGTGTACAAGAAGCTCACCCTGCCGGAACTGACCGGCGAGGGCCACCGGCTCACCGTACGGGGCAGCCGGGGGGCGGCCGGTTCGGCGGCGGGACTGGAGACGGAGCTGCGGGGCGCGGACGGTGTGGCGCACTTCCGGGCCGTGCTGGACACCGGGGCGGCGGAGCCTGATCCGGCCGCCTGGGGCAGCCCGGACGGCCTGGAGCCGCTGGACCGCGCCGAGTTCTACGACGGAGAGGTCCTCTTCCACGGACCCCGGTTCCAGTCCCTCCGTACCCCGCACGGTGTCTCGGAGCACGGCGCCGAGGCGACCGTCGCGGGCGTGCGCGCCCTGGGCTGGAGGGGGGAACACTGGGCGCTGGACCCGGCGGCCGTGGACGGCGCGCTCCAACTCGCCCTGCTCTGGGCACGGAACGCCGTCGGTGCGGCGACGCTGCCGATGGCCGTCGCGGAATGCAGGGTGCACCGGCGCGGCCCGGTGGACGGCACCGTGCGGTGTGTGGTGCGGGGCCGGAAGGCGCACAGCACGGGAGCCCGCTGCGACGCGGCGCTGATCGACGCGGACGGGTCGGTCCGTCTGGAACTGCTCGGCGTGGAACTCGTCAGCCGTCCCTCCTGAGCGACCCACCCGACCCGCGCGACCCACCGCCCACCGCCCGTCCCCGTCCCCGTCCTCGTTCCCCGCCCCGCCCCGAAGTGAGACGCGCATGGAATTCGAACCGATCGCCGTCGTCGGCCGGGGCTGTGTGCTGCCCGACGCCCTCGATCCCGACACGTTCTGGGACAACGTCGCGGCGGGCCGCAGCAGCCTGTCCGCCGTCCCCGAAGGCCGGTGGCGGCTGCCGCACCGCTGGGCCACGGGCTCGGTGGACGACCACCTCGACCGTACCTATTCCGACGTCGGCGGGTACGTACGTGGGTTCGAGTCCGTCTTCGACCCGAGCGGCCTGCGCATCGCCCCGGAGCGGATCCGGTCGCTGGACCCGCTCTTCCACTGGGTCATGTACGGCGTCCGCCAGGCCCTCACGGAGGCGGGCCTGGCGGGCCCGCTTCCGCGCGCGGGGCTGGTGCTGGGAAATCTGTCCTACCCCACGCCCCTGGGGACGGCCTTCGCCGAACACGTCTGGCTGTCCGCGCAGCGCCCCCCGGTCCGTGACGCCCTGCTGACGGGAGAGCGCCGGGTGCGGCCCGACGCCCGTAACCGCTTCTCGTCCGGACTGCCCGCCCACCTCGCGGCCCGGGCGCTCGGACTCGGCGCGGGCGCGTGGTCCCTCGACGCCGCCTGCGCCTCCTCGCTGTACGCGATCAAGCTGGCGTGCGACCGACTGCACGACGGCACGGCGGAGCTGATGGTGGCGGGAGCGGTGAGCCGGGCCGACCCCCTCTATCTGCAGGTCGGGTTCTGCGGGCTGTCCGCGACGAGCCGCACCGGGCGCAGCCGGCCCTTCCACCGGGACGCGGACGGGCTGGTGCACGGCGAGGGCGCCGGGTTCGTCGCCCTGACCCTGCTGTCCGCGGCCCGCGCCGCCGGGCTGCCCGTGCTCGGCGTGATCCGCGGGGTCGGGCTGTCCAACGACGGGCGCGGCGCCGGGCTGATCAGTCCGGCGGAGGAAGGCCAGGTACGGGCCATGCGCCTGGCGTACGACGCGGCGGGCCTCGCCCCCGGGAGCGTCTCGCTCATCGAGTGCCACGCGACGGGGACACCGGTCGGGGACGCGGTGGAGGCGCGCGCCATGGCCCGGGTCTTCGGGTCCTGTGACGAGGTGCCCATCGGTTCGGCGAAGTCGAACGTCGGGCATCTGCTGGCCTCGGCGGGGGTGGCGGGGCTGCTGAAGGTGCTCGGCGCGCTGCGTACGGGGATCCGCCCGGCGACGCTCGGCGCCGAACGTCCGCTGGACGCGCTGGCGGGCACACCGCTGCGGGTGCTGACCGCGCCGGAGCCGTGGCCGGGGCCGCGCAGGGCGGCGGTGAGCGCCTTCGGGTTCGGCGGGACCAACGCCCATCTGATCGTGGACCTCCCGGACGACGGCGCCCCGGGGTCCGCCGGGCGCTCCCCGGCGCGCCCGGTGTCCGCCGCGCCCGCCCCGGCCGCGGTACGGGACGCGCCGGGCGGCCGTGGCCCGGTGGCGATCGTCGCCCTGGGCGCCCGGGTCGGCGACGGGACCTGCACCGAGGACTTCCGCCGGGCGGTGCTGGGCGGTGAACGGCGCGGGCCCGCAACGGAGATCGCCGTGGAAGTGACGGACCTGTGCTTTCCGCCGCTCGCCCTGGAGCGGACCGTACGCCATCAGCTCCTGGTGCTGGAGGCCGCCCGGGAGGCCGCGGGGACGGTGTCCCTGCCCCGCGAGCGGACCATGGTGGTCATCGGTATGGGGGTGGACCCGGAGGTGGCGCGGGCGGGGGCGCGCTGGCGGGTTCCGTACTGGCTGGAGCAGGCCGGACCCTCCGGCGTGGTGCCCGGCGCGGCCCTCGCCCGGGACGCCTTCGCTGGGCCCATGACGGCGGAGGCGGTGGTGGGCAGCCTGCCGAATCTGGTGGCGAACCGCATCAGCACCCAACTCGACCTGGCGGGGGCGAGTTTCGCGGTGTCGGCGGAGGAGGCGTCCGGTCCGGTGGCGCTGGAGGTCGCGGCCCGGGCGGTCCGGGCGGGAGAGGTGGACGCCGCGCTCGTCGGTGCCACCGATCTGTCCCACGAGGTGGTCCACCGGGCCGCGCTGCGGGAGTTGGGGCACGAGAGCGAACCGGGGGACGCCGCCGTCGTGCTGGTCCTCAAGTCCCTGGAGACCGCCCGCGAGGACGATGACACCGTCATCGCGCTGCTCGACGAGGAACCCGTCGGCCCGACCGCTTCCTCCGGCCCGACCGCTTCCTCCGGCCCGACCGCTTCCTCCGCCCCGGCCGATGTGCCCGACATGGTCATCGGGGACGGCCCCGACGCGGTGTTCGACCCGGCGTCGGCCTTCGGCCGCGCGCACGCCGCGTACGGGCTGGTCTCCGTCGCGGTCGCCGCGCTCGCGCTCCAGCACCGCGCGGTGCCACGTCCGGGCGGGCCCGCGGACGCCGGGGCCGTCGCGCACACCGCGAAGGTCGTGGTGACACCGATGGAGGGGCCCGTCGCGACCGTACGGCTGCGCGCCGGGGACGCCCGGCCGTGGCTGCGAGGACGGGCTCCGCGCCTGCATGTCTTCTCCGGAGCGGACCGCCGGGAGGTGCTGGCGGCGCTGGAGTCCGACACGCGGTCCGACGCGGGACCGGCCCGACTGGCGCTGGTGGTCGACGACGCCGCGTTGCCGGGCCGTAGGGAGGCCGCCCGCCGCTGGCTGGCCGAGGGCGGCATCCGTCCGGCGGATGTGCTGTACCGGGACCAGCCTGTCACGGGGCGGACCGCGTTCGTCTACACCAACGGCTCGGCCGCGTACCCGGGTATGGGCCAGGAGCTGATGCTCGCGCTGCCGTCCCTCGGGGAGGCCGTCCGGGCCGAGCACGGGGCCATCGGCGCCCGGCTGCGCTCCCGGACGGAGCGGGGTGTGCTGGACCAGATCTGGGACGCCGCCGAACTCGCCGTCTTCCACACCGTGCTCTCCCGGGAGGTGCTCGGGCTGCGGCCGGACGCCGCTGTCGGGTACTCCTCGGGCGAGTCGGCCGCGCTGGTCGCCCTGGGGGCCTGGCCGGACGCCTCGGGACTGTACGACGCCACCCTGGACAGTGGCCTGTTCACCACGGAGCTCACCGGTGAGCTCCGTGCGGTCCGGCGTCACTGGGCGCGGCTGGGCGTCCAGGGCTCCCGCTGGGCGACCTACCTCGTCAACGCGCCCCTGGAGGAGGTCCGTTCGGAGCTGGCCGGTGAGGTCGCGGTCCACCTGATGGCGGTGAACGCGCCGGGGGTCTGTGTCATCGGCGGCGAGTCCCGCGCGTGCGCGGCCGTCGTGGCCCGGACCGGCGCCGACCGCGCGATCGAGCTGGACTATGAACTGGCGGCGCACGCACCGGAGTTGGCCGAGGTGCAAGGGGCGTGGCGCACGGTGCACCACCGGCCCACCGTCGATGTCCCCGGGGTGCGGTTCTACAGCGGGGCCACCGGACGGTCGTACCGGCCGACGGCCGAGCGGGCCGCCGAGGCCCTCACCGCGCAGGGGCTGAACACGATCGACTTCGCGGCCACGATCGAGCGGGCATGGGCCGACGGTGTCCGGGTCTTCGTGGAGCACGGTCCGCGCAAGCTGTGCACCGGCTGGGTCAAGCGGGTGCTCGGCGACCGGGAGCATGTGGCCGTCGCCCTGGACGCCCCGGACGACACCGGGCTGCGGCAGTTGTGCCTCGCGGTCGCCGAACTCGTCGTCGCCGGGGTGCCGGTACGCGCCGGCGAACTGTTCGCCCGGCTCGCGGACGCCGCCACCGAGGTCCCGCGCCCGGGGCCCAGCGTCACCGTTGCCGTACCCACGACGCCGTGTCTGCCCCAGCCGTCCCCGGAGCCGGTCGTGGTGACCCTGCCCCGGGCCCCCGAACTGGCGCCGGTACCGGGACGGGAGGCCGGTCCGCCCGACACCCCGGGCCCCGTGCCCCGTTCGGCGGGAGTGGCCGAGAAGGCGGGAGCGGTGGGGGTCCGTGCCGCGGTCGTGCGGCAGAGCCTGCGGGTCGCCGCGCTGCACCAGGAGATCATGGCCGTACACACCGACGCCCACCAGCGGTTCCTGCGGATGTCGGCCCTCGCGGTCACCGCGCTGACGGCCGCCGGGCCCCTCCCCGCACGGGCGCCCGGCCTTCCGGCGCCGCGTCCGGCCGCCGGGGCGCCCGTCCCCGTACGTGCCGAGCGGCTGCCGGAGGCCCCACCGGCGCCCGCCCACCTCGTGCGGCCGGGGCCGAAGTTCGACCGTGCCCAGTTGGAACACCTCGCCTCCCGGGAGATCTCCGCGCTGTTCGGCCCCCGGTTCGCCGAGCAGGACGCGTACGCGGTTCAGACGCGGATGCCCGGGCCGCCCATGCTGTTCGCGGACCGGGTCACCGGCATCGACGCGGTGCCGGCGGCGCTCGCCACACCCGGCCAGGGACGTACCGACGGAAGGATCTGGACCGAGACCGATGTCCTGCCCGGCAGTTGGTACCTGGACTCCACCGGGCGGATGCCGGCCGGTCTGCTGATCGAGGCGGGCCAGGCGGATCTGCTCCTGCTCAGTTGGCTGGGCGTCGATCTCCTCAACCGGGGCGAGCGCGCCTACCGGCTGCTCGGCTGCGAGGTCACGTACCACGGCAGTCCGCCGGAGGCGGGGGACACCCTGTGCTACGAGATCTACATCGACGGCCATGCGGAGCACGACGGTGTCCGGCTGGCCTTCTTCCACTACGAGTGCTTCGTGGACGGCGAGTTACGGCTGAGCGTGCGCGAGGGCCAGGCCGGGTTCTTCACCCCTCGGGAGCTGGCCGAAGGTGGCGGTGTGCGGTGGGACCCGGCCGAGCACCCGCCCGGTGACGACCTGCCGCTCGACCCGCCCACCGTACGGTGCGGGCTGACCCGCTTCGGCACGGAACGCGTCGCGGCCCTGGCCCAGGGCCGGCCGGCGGAGTGCTTCGGGCCCGGCTGGGAGACGACGGCGGCCCAGGTCCGCCCGCCCGGGCTCGACGACGGCCGTCTGCGGCTGATCGACGAGGTGACCGCGTTCGACCCGGCGGGAGGACCGTGGGGCCGCGGCTATCTGCGGGCGGAGACCTCGCTGTCGCCGGACGACTGGTTCTTCGAGGGGCACTTCAAGAACGACCCCTGCATGCCCGGCACCCTGATGCTCCAGGGCGGTCTCCAGGCGATGGCGTTCTATCTGGCCGCCATGGGCTTCACCGTCGACCGGGACGGCTGGCGCTTCGAGCCGGTCGACGGTCACCCGTGCCGGGCGATGTGCCGGGGCCAGGCCACCCCGTCCGGTCGGCGGGTCGTCTACGAGGTGTTCGTACGCGGCGTCTCGGCCGGCCCGGTGCCCACGCTGTACGCCGATGTGCTGGGCTCGGTCGACGGAGCGAAGGCGTTCCTGGGCCGCGATGTGGCGCTGCGGCTGGTGCCCGACTGGCCGCTGTCGCAGTGGCGGCGCTCGGGCCCGCCCACCATACAGGCCGATGCCGCGCCGGTACCGCTCCCGCTGCTCGGCGGGCTGGCCGGGCACCGGGAGGAGAAGCCCGTGGCGGCGGCGTCCGACGGACTCCCCTTCGGCTACGCCTCGTTGCTGGCGTGTGCCTGGGGCAGACCGAGTGAGGCGTTCGGCGCCGCGTACGAGCCCTTCGACGGCGCCCGGAGGGTCGCGCGGCTGCCGGGCCCCCCGTACCACTTCATGAGCCGGATCGTCTCGGTGGACGGGCCGCAGGGCGGTATGCGGGAGGACAGCGGTGTCGTCGCGGAGTACGACGTACCCGCGCGGGCCTGGTACTTCGAGCAGAGCGGCGGCCGTACGATGCCGTTCGCCGTCCTCATGGAGATCGCGCTGCAACCCTGCGGGTGGCTGGCCTCGTACGTGGGCAGCGCGCTGACCAGCGCCACGGATCTGCGGTTCCGCAACCTCGACGGGACGGGGACGGTCCACGGTGAGGTCACCCCGGCGACGGGCACGGTCCGCACCCATGCCGTACTGACCCGTGTCTCCCGCAGCGGGGACATGATCGTCGAGTCCTTCCGGGTGACGTGCACGGCCGACGGCGCGCCGCTGTTCGAACTCTCCACGGTCTTCGGCTACTTCCCGCCGTCCTCCTTCGACCGTCAGCCGGGCCTCGCGGTGGCGGCGGAGGAGCGGATCCGGCTCGACGAGCCCTGCGGGCGCCCGGTCGTCGATCTGACCGGGCGGCCCGCCCGGTACTTCGCCGGGGAGCCGCGGCTGCCGGGCCCGATGCTGCTGATGCTCGACCGGATCACCGGCTCGTGGCCGGACGGGGGCCGCGCGGGGCTCGGCCGGCTGCGGTCGGAGAAGGACGTGGTCCCGGACGCGTGGTTCTTCCGGGCGCATTTCTTCCAGGACCCGGTGCAGCCGGGGTCGTTGGGGCTGGAGGCCATGTGCCAGTTGCTCCAGTACCACCTGCTCGAACGCGGCGCCGCCGACGGCGTCCCGTACCCGCGGTTCGAGCCGGTGCTGCCCGGCCGCGAGACGGTCTGGACGTACCGCGGCCAGATCACCCCGGCCGGCCGGCTGATCCGGGTGGACATGGACATCGTCGAGTCCGGTACGGACGCGCGGGGCCCGTACGCGCTGGCGGACGCGTCGCTGTGGGGGGACGACACGTGCATCTACCGGGTGCGCGGACTGGGCATGCGCATGGTCTCCGACGCCGCTCCCGCGCCCCGCTGATCACCCAGGAACGGTCCCAGTTCTACGTGCGCGGTGGCAGTGGCGGGTGGCGGTGGCGGTGGCGGTCAGGGCACGATGCGGGCCAGGTCCACTCTCGACTGGATGTCGAGCTTGCGGTAGATCTGGCGCAGGTGGAAGCCGACGGTGTGCCGGGAGATGAACAGCTCGCTCGCGACCTGGCGGTTGGTCAGCCCCTGTGCGACGAGCCGGGCGACCTTGGCCTCGGTGCTGGTGAGGCTGTCCCAGCCGGTCTCGGGCCGGGTCTCGTGGCTCCAGTGCCGGCGCCGGACTCCGAGCCGCCGCAGCTTGCGCCGAACCCGCGCCGAGTCCCATTCCGCACCCACCTCCTCGTAGATCACCATCGCCCGGTTCAGTTCCTCGACGGCCTGCTCGCGGTCGGTCTCCCGCCGGCGTGAACCGAGGTCCTCGGCGAGCGAGGCCACCATCCACGGATCGCCATACAGCTCCCCGAGCCCGGCGAGTGCGGTGAGATCGCCGTCCAGCAGCGCCCGGCCGTGCCGCGCCGCCGCCACCATCGGACCGTGCCGCTGGTTGGCCAGGGCGATCTCCTCGGCGGTGACCACGATCCGCTCCGCGAACGGCCGCTGGTCCGTGGCCAGCGCGATGCGTACCGCCCACGCGATGCCCACCGGGGCCTCCAGCACCAACTGCCTGCGCAGGAAGGGGTCCTGTGCCAGCCCGCGGATCTCGTCGATCGCCGCGTGCGGGCCCGATTTGGCCGAGGCCACCAGCCCGGTGAGCAGTCGCCGCATCGCCGACCACCAGTGGACCAGCTCGGTGGGCACCGACTCGTCCAGCCTCCGCAGCGCGTCGGCGGCAGCGGCCAGGTCACCACGCCGTAGCGCGCAGAAGGCCAGAACCGCGCGGAGCGGAGGGTCGTAGAGCGGCATCTCCGCGCGCTTCGATGCCGCGAGTCCCGCGGCCGCCTCCTTCTCGGCCGCGGCGATGTCGCCCTTGACGAAGAAGATCATCGCGCGCAGGGCGAGCGGGACCGGGCTGAGTACGCCCGTGCCGTCCCAGTCGATGGTGCGGCAGGCGGTGTCGGCCGCGGTCAGCGCCTCGTCGAGCCGGTGGAGCCTGGTCAGCATCCACGCCTTGGTCCACAGCGGATCGCACTGGCAGGTCTCGGTGAGCTGCCCGCGCAGCTCCACCGCGTCCTCCACACAGACGAGCGCCTCGTCGATCCTGCCCGCACGCCACCTCGCCATCGCCCGCACGTTCAACGCCGCCACCCGCACCTCGACGCTGTAATCGCCGGTGGCCGCGAGCACCCGGTCGGCCAGGCCGACCCTCGCGGTCCGGTTGTCGTGCGACAACATGCTCAGCATCAGCAGTTCGATGCTCGGGTCCGGACCGTCCCCGGGAGCCGTGGTGGCGAAGGGCTCCTGGGAGACCTGCCGCGCGGCGGAGGCGTCGCCGCGCAGCATCAGCGCCGTGGCCAGCCAGGTGCGCAGCAGGCGAACGGAGTCCACCGGGGCGGGCCCGGCCACCCGCAGCAGTTCCTGGGCGAGTTCGGATGCCTGGGTGAGCTTGCCCTGCCGGACCAGGCCCGCGGTGGCCGTGGTCCCCAGCGCGAGGTGATCGGGCCCGCCGGGCTCGGTGGCCTGCAGCCCGCGAGCGGCCAGCGCCGCCGCCGACTGGGGTGAGGACGGCAGCAACCGCCGCGCCGCCTTGCTGATGATGGCCAGTGCCTCGGCGTCACCGGCCTCCGTACAGTGCACCAGATGCACCGCCGCGTCCACGGTCGGCTCCCCCGCCCTGGCGAGCAGCATGGTGGCGGCCTGCTGGTGCAGCATCGACCGCAACGGCGCAGGGACGGTCCCCAGCACCGCACGCCACACCGGTTCGCGGTGGAACACGAATCCCTCGTTGTCGCTGCTGAGCAGCCCCGCGCCCATCGCCTCCTGCAACGGCCCCAGCAATTGCACGGGGAGCTCACCCAGCATCTCCGCGAGGTCGCTGGGGGCGAATCCGCTGCCCAGCACCGCCGCCACCTGCAGCATGTTCTGCGTCCGCTGGGACAGCTCGTCCAGCCGGCCGCGCACCGACCGCAGCAACGGCTGCGGCAGCCGCCCGACCGGATCCTCCGCGACGGCCACGGCGATGCCCGAGGCCATCGGCCCCGAACCCAGCGACGCGCCCCTGTCGTTGATCGCCACGCAGTGTTCCTCGCGCAGTTCGTGCACCAGGTCCACGATCGCCTGCGGGGTGCCGCCGACGCTCTCGCACAGCTCCACCAGGTCCCGGTCGGGAACCGCGTCGAGAAGGTCGCCGGCGAGGCCGACGACGGCGTCACCGGCCAGCGGGCCCAGCGGGCCGAGCCAGTCGCTGCGGTGGGCGCGGGCCATGCCCCGCAGCAGCAGGCTGTTGGCCGACTCGCCCTGCTCGGCACGGAGCGCGAACAGCCACAGCACCGGCGAGTCGTCCAGCTTCGACATCAGGCCGCCGAGCGCCCGCAGCTCCGTCAGGTCCGTCCACTGCGCGTCGTCGAGCACCATCAGCACCGGACCGCGCCGGAGTTCGGCGTCGAGCTGCGCCTCAAGCTGCGCGGCCGGCCGGCCGATCCGGTCGGTGTCGGGCCGGCCCTGGCGTGGGCCGACCATGGTGAGCGACTTCGGCAGGCCGCTGACCACCGCGAACCCGTTCCGCTCGGCCAGCGCCATCGCCTCGAACAGCAGCCTGGTCTTGCCGGTGCCGATGCCGGATTCCAGGACCACCAGGTGTCCCCGGTGGTCCTCGGCCGTCGCGCGCATCAGCCGCTCGATGCGGTGTACCTGTTCTTCACGGCCGTGCAACGTCCAGGAGACCGACTGCGCCTGCGGTGTCGCCGGCTCCATGAGCTTCTCGAGAATCCGAGGCTCCACGTTCTCTCCCATGTCGGCGGTGCACATCTGCTGTCGTCAGTTCCTGAGGAATGCGGGGGCGGCCG
The DNA here is from genome assembly GCF_044744405.1 of Streptomyces sp. NPDC087310. Lineage (NCBI taxonomy): Bacteria > Bacillati > Actinomycetota > Actinomycetes > Kitasatosporales > Streptomycetaceae > Streptomyces > Streptomyces sp. NPDC087310. The sequence goes on from NZ_JBIUYF010000001.1 coordinate 393,151, forward strand.
CAGGGACACGGACTCGCTCGGTCTCCTGTCCGCCCGGTCTCCTGCCGCTCGGCCGCGGAACACCATTTCACCCGCCGTTCATCTGCCCCACGGGAAATTCACGCCCACAATGGGCGCCCCAGTCGCGCATCGCGGACTCGGGTCAAGAATGGGCAATTTCAGGTCCGTATGATCCGGACTAGGTGGAATGTTCGATAGGTTCGACATAAAGAATCCGTCAGAGTTATCAAAATCAGCGACTCCGGCGCGCCACATGACCGACCCATCGGGCCACGACCGGGGCGAACAGTCACACCAGGCACTACGGGACATTCGGGGGACATTCGCCGCACATCACACCGAAGGCGAAAGGAAATCTTAACGCGAATATTACGCGTGCCACGGTTGGGCGCGCTTCGGTCCGGGAATCTCCGGCACGGAAAGGAAGCATGCGCCTCGGAAAAATTGGCGACAGGAAGTGACGATGCGTCACATTCTTCGCGCGCGATCCGGGGACACGACTGAAACAAGTCATGGAGTTCCCTGGACGGACGCACCGGCTCGAAGCGGTGCGACACCGGACGGGAAGGGGATGGGCGGCGACGGGTTCGGACCGGGGTGAACCCCCGCGACCGGCGGCGTTGGGCCGAGAAGGGCTCCGGCGACCGTCGGCCAGGACCCGGTGGGCGCGCACCTGCTCCACGGACGGGTGCGACCCGATGGTCCGGCTCCGTGCGGTGCTTGTGGCTTCATGTTCACTACCGTTGACTTTTATGGCTTTCTGGGAGCCGTCAACGCGGGGGAGCCAAGGAATACCCCCGACACACGAGTGCGCGGCCCGGATCGATGATCGACGGGCCATGGTTCACGACAAAAGGAGCGCCGACCGGAAGACCGGCCCCGCTCGACCCGGGACCGGCCCGGCGCTGACAGGGCGTGGCGATCCCCGGCCGTCATGCGGCGCGAAATCGCGGAGCCACCGTCCCTCCCCCAGGAAACGCCGGGACATCGATCTAAATGAGCGAAACACCAATTCTCCGAGTAATCCATCACAGCCTCCTTGCAAGCCAACGCCGATGCCGATACCGATATCGCGGGACCGGTCATGGGCCGATTCACCTCCGGTCAAGCCGAAGTAAAATCAACCTAGCATCCGGAACGGTTATTCCGCTACGTCGCGAATCCCACAGCACAGACGTGACACCGGATGACAAAAGTGTGGCTTTCCCCGCGAATTTCGCAGGGAAAGCCACACTCCTGTCATCGGTCTGTCACCGCGTACCGGCGTTCACCGGCAGGCTGGTCAGCCCCCGCAGAAGGATGCTGCTGCGCCACTTCAGGTCGCCCGGGGCCACCGCGAGGGTGAGTTCGGGGAACCGGGCCAGCAGCACGCGGAAGGCGATCTCGCCCTCCACCCTGGCCAGCGCCGCCCCCAGGCAGTGGTGGATACCGTGCCCGAAGGCGAGACCGCCGCCCCGGGGACGGCCGAGGTCCAGTTCGTCGGGCCGGTCGAACACCTCCGGATCCCGATTGGCCGAGCCGATCCCCAGCAGGACCAGCTCGCCTGCCGGGATCGTCGTGCCGCCGATGGTCACCGGCTCGGCGGTGTACCGCGTGGTGGCCATGCTGACCGGGCTCTCCAGGCGGAGGAACTCCTCCACCGCGCCCGGGAGCAACGCCGGGTCCTTGCGCAGCCGGGCCAGTTGGTGCGGGTCGCGCAGCAGGGCGAGCACCCCGTTGCTGATCAGGTTCGCCGTGGTCTCGTGCCCGGCCATCAGCAGCAGTGACGCCATCGAGGTCGCCTCGGCGGGCGACAGTTGGTCGGCGCCCTCCCCCGGGGCCAGGATCGCGGAGAAGATGTCCTCGCCGGGGGCCGCCCGTTTGGCGGCCACCAGCTCGTCCAGGTACTCCCGCATGGCCGCCGACGCCGCCGCCTGCTCCTGCGGCGTCGTCGACGTCAGGATGATGTGGGACCACTCGCCGAACTCATGCCGCCGGTCGTCCGGCACGCCGAGGATCTCGCAGATCACCGTCATCGGCAGGGGGAACGCGTACTCCTCGATCAGGTCGACCGAGTCCGCCCCGGCGGCCAGCTTCGCCGCCATCGCCTCGGCCAGCTCGGTGGCCAGTCGCTCGATGCCCGGGCGGAGCCGATCGATGGCCCGTCCGGTGAACGCCTTGTTCACCAGCTTGCGCAGCCGGGTGTGCTTGGGCGGGTCCGAATTGAGCATGTGGTCGTGCAGACCCATGTCCAGGTCCACGGCGTCCTCGGGCAGTTCGGCGGCGCGGCGGAGGATCCTGGCGATCTCACCGGCGTCCTTGCGCAGCCGGGGGTCGGTCATTCCGGCGCGCACGTCCTGGTATGTGGTGACCAGCCAGAACGGCGGCGCCATCGGCACCCGCACCCGGGTCACCGGGCGCTGGGCGCGCAGCAGTTCGTAGAGCTGGTACGGCTCGTTCATGAAGGCTTCGTCGAGATCGACCACTCCGTCGCCGGAGTCGGGGATCGTGTTTCCGGCCGGGCACTGGGATGTCGTCATGACAGTGGTACTCCTCTGGTTCTTCGGCGACTCGGATCGCCATGTCAGTCGGGGATTCCGCCCGCCAGGCGGTTCAGTACGAGGGCGGCCATGGCGGCGGGATCACCGTCCTCGGGGCGCAGTACCAGCTCGGGCGAGTCGGGCGCCTGGTACGGATCGTCGATCCCGGTGAAACCGGTGATCTCGCCCGCGCGGGCCTTGGCGTAGAGCCCCTTCGGGTCCCGGGACTCGCAGACCGCCTGCGGGGTGTCGAGGAAGACCTCGATGAACGGCAGCCCGGCGAGTTCGTGCGCCGCCCGCACCTTCGCCCGGTCTTCGGCGTACGGGCTGATCAGCGACACCACCGCGACCAGTCCGGCCTCGGAGAACAGCCTGGCCACCTCGCCCGCGCGCCGTACGTTCTCCGCACGGTCGGCCTCGCCGAATCCCAGCCCGGCGTTGATCCCGTGCCGCAGGTTGTCCCCGTCCAGCAGGTAGGCCGGGCGGCCGGCGGCGATCAGCATCCGCTCGATCTCCACCGCCACACTGGACTTCCCCGCCCCGGACAGTCCGGTCAACCAGATCGTGGCGCCCCGCGAGATCCGCTCGTCCCGGCTCACCGCGGTGGCGTGCCAGACGACCTCGGGCCGGGCGGGCTGGGCCAGCACGGTCCCTGCGGCGACGGTGTTGTTGGTCCGCTCGTCGATCAGGATGAAACTGCCGGTGACGCGGTTACGGCGGTACTCGTCGACGAACAGCGGCTCCTGCGCCCGCAGGCTCACCCGGCCGATCTCGTTGAGCGCCAGCGAGTCCGCGGCCTCGTCGCGGTGCAGTGTGTTGATGTCGAGCCGGTAGTCCACCGATCCCACCAGCGCACGGGTGGTACGGGTGGTGTGCCGCACCAGGTACCTGGTGCCCGCGGCCAGCTCGCTGCGCTCGGTCAGCCAGCACACCATCGCGTCGAACTCGTGGACCGCCCGCGGCTGGTTGCGCGGGCGGCAGATCAGATCGCCCCGGCCGATGTCGTGCTCGCCGTCGAGCTGCACGGTGACCGCCTGCGGCGGAAATGCCTCGTCGAGCGGCGCGCCGCCGGGTCCGGTGATCGCCGCGATCGTGGTGCGCGCGCGGGACGGCAGCACCAGCACCTCGTCGCCCGGTTTGAACACCCCGCCGGCGACGGTGCCCGCGTAACCGCGGAAGTACCCGGACTCGCCCGGCGTGCGGATCACGTACTGCACCGGCAGGCGCGCGTCGATCAGGTTGCGGTCCGAGGCGACGTGCACCTCCTCCAGGTGGTGCAGCAGCGACGTGCCTTCGTACCAGGGCATCGCGTCGCCGCGGTGCACGACGTTGTCGCCGGTGAGCGCGGACATCGGGACGAAGCTCAGGTCGTGCACGTCCAGTTTGGCGGCGAACGCGGTGAACTCGGCGCGTATCTCCTCGAACCGCTCCTGCGAGAAGCCCACCAGGTCCATCTTGTTCACGCAGAGCACCAGGTGCGGAATGCCGAGCAGGGACGCCAGCAGCGCGTGCCGCCGGGACTGCTCCAGTACGCCCTTGGCGGCGTCGACCAGGATCAGCGCGAGGTCGGCGGTGGACGCCCCGGTGACCATGTTGCGGGTGTACTGCAGGTGGCCCGGGGTGTCGGCGATGATGAACCGGCGCCTCGGCGTGGCGAAGTAGCGGTGCGCCACGTCGATGGTGATGCCCTGTTCGCGTTCGGCGCGCAGCCCGTCGGTGAGCAGGGCGAGGTTCGGGTACGGCTCACCGCGGTCCCGGCTGGCGCGTTCCACCGCGGCCAACTGATCGGAGAACAGCGATTTCGAATCGAACAGAAGTCGGCCGATGAGTGTGGACTTGCCGTCGTCCACACTGCCCGCGGTGGCGATCCGTAGCAGATCGATGCCCATCAGAAGTAACCCTCCCTTTTCCGGTCTTCCATGCCCGCTTCGGAGATCCGGTCGTCGGCGCGGGTGGCACCGCGTTCGGTGATCCGGCTGGCCGCGACCTCGGCGACGACGGCCTCCGGGGTGGCGGCGGCGGACTCCACACAGCCGGTGCAGGTCGCGTCGCCGATGGTGCGGAAGCGAACGGTGGCCTCGTACGGCTGCTCGTCGGCGCCGGGGGTCAGATAGGGGTTGACCGCGAGCACCATGCCGTCGCGCTGGAAGACCTGCCGCCGGTGGGCGTAGTAGAGCGAGGGCAGTTCGACCTCCTCGTCGAGCACGAACTGCCAGATGTCCAGTTCCGTCCAGTTGGACAGCGGGAAGACCCGGATGTGCTCACCGCGACGGTGCCTGCCGTTGTACAACTGCCAGAGTTCCGGACGCTGGTTGCGCGGATCCCACTGGCCGAACTCGTCGCGGAAGCTGAACACGCGTTCCTTCGCGCGGGCCTTCTCCTCGTCGCGGCGGGCGCCGCCGAACACGGCGTCGAAACCGTGCTCGGTGATCGCCCGCAGCAGGGTGGTGGTCTGCAACCGGTTCCGGCTGGGTTCGTCGGCCACCCGCCCGGCGTCGATGTCGTCCTGGACGGAGGCGACCTCCAGCCGGACGCCGTGCCGGGCCACGGCCCGGTCGCGGAACGCGAGCACTTCGGGGAAGTTGTGGCCGGTGTCCACATGCAGCACCGGGAACGGCAGTGGCGCCGGCCAGAACGCGCGCAGCGCCAGGTGCAGCATGACCACCGAGTCCTTGCCGCCGGAGAACAGCAGCACCGGCCGTTCGAACGTGGCCGCGACCTCGCGGAAGACGTGTGCTGATTCGGCTTCGAGGGTGTGCAGATGGGAGAGCTGATAAGTGCCCGCCGTCATACGTTGTGCTCCTCCGCTACTGGTAGGGCGAACTGTTCTTCGGATGCCGCGGTGTCGTGCCGTCGTTCCTCTCGCAGTGAGCGGATCGCGGCGAGCACCCCGGCCGCCCACAACGCCACGATGGCGATGTAGGTGACGGTGAACACCCGGTCCGTGGCCTCGAACTCGCCGAGCAGTGTGCGGGCGTTGGTGAACACGATCAGCCCGCCGGCCAGCGCGCCGAGCAGCCTCGGCGGCAGATGGCGGACCAGCCAGGCCGCCGGCGGGGCGGCGATGATGCCGCCGATCATCAGGCCGAGGACCACCGTGTAGTCGAGGTTGTCCTGCTGCGACAGGGTGAACAGGAAGCCGATGCTGGCGGCCAGCGCGACGATGAACTCCGAGGTGTCCACCGAACCGACCACCTTGCGCGGTTCCAGCCGGCCCGAGGACAGCAGCGTGGTGGTGGCCACCGGACCCCAGCCGCCGCCACCGGTGGCGTCGACGAACCCGGCCACCAGACCGAGTGGCGTGAGGAACTTGACGCCGGGGCGCTTGCCGGTGATCAGCCTGCCGAGCTTGAGGAACGAGAACCGGATCAGCACGTACAGGCCGAGCAGCAGCAGGATGGTGGTGATCCACACCGCGGCGTTCTCGGTGGAGAGCGAGGTCAGCACGTACGCGCCGAGCACCGCTCCGATCGCGCCCGGTACGGCCAGGATGCCGACGGTTCTCCAGTCGATGTTCTTGAACCTCCAGTGGGACAGGCCGGACGCCAGCGAGGTGCCGACCTCCGCGAGGTGCACGGCGGCCGAGGCTGCCGCCGGGGCGGTGCCCACGGCCAGCAGCGTGGTCGTCGCGGTCACCCCGAACGCCATGCCCAGGGTGCCGTCGACAAGTTGGGCCAGCAGACCGGCCAGTCCGAACAACAGGAACGTGCGCATGGGAACCTCGGTTCGCAGGGTGGGCGGCACGGCTGCCGTAACCACCGTGAACGAGGAGGAAGCGGGCGGTGACCCGCCGCTCCTCCGGCATGCTGGGAGCGGGTTCGCCCCCGGATGTCGCTTCCGGAGTCCTTCGTGGAATCCAGGTATGTCTCCTTCTTCTGTGCTCGGCCGCGCGGAGGGTGAGGCCCTATACGGCCCCGCGGTAGTCCATGAACGGGGGGCGTTCCTCGGCAGGCCGGGCGAGCCAGTCGTTGACCACCCGCGCGGTCACCGTCGCGAACTTGTCCAGCATCGTCAGATGGTTTCCCGGTACGTCGGCCAAGGTGAGCGCCGAGGAGCTGTTCCAGGTGAACATCCAGTCCTCGTGGGCCACCGGGTCACCCATCCGTTCCGTCGCCCGGATCTGGAGCGTCGGGATGTCCAGGTGGTCCGGGGACCACCACGGGAACGACCTGTAGTGGGCCATGGCGGAGATCCAACTGTCGTCGCCGTTGTCGCCGGCCTGCCTGATGTTCTCGAACAGTGCCGCCAGCAGCGCGTTCGAATCCTCCTCGAAGGTGGTGAGGTCCTCCTGGGAGACGGTGTCGAACAGGGTGATGCCCACCGGGGTCACTCCCCTGCGCACCAGCTCGGCGGCGACCCAGTGCGCGATCATTCCGCCGCTGGACGCCCCGCCCAGGGCGAATTCCTCGCCCGCCGGGTTGTCCCGGACGATCGCCTCGGCGTACGCGGCGGTCATCGTGTCCAGATCCCGTGGCAGTGCCTCACCGGCGTGGAAGCCGGGCAGCTTCAGCAGTGACACCTCCCGGCTGCCCTGGAAGGCCCACGCCAGCCGCACGTACGCCAGTTCGTCCGGGGCCATGAACGGCGGGAACAGGTACAGCTTCGGCTTCTGGTCTCCGGTGGCGACGCGTTTGGGCGGCCGGATCGCCGCACCGGCGGTGTCGGCACCGAAGGTCGGCCGGAACCTCGCGAGGTTCTCCACCGATTCCAGGAACACGGCGCCCGCGCCCTCGGCCTCGGCGCGCATGTACATCTCGGCGAGGTCCGACAGCCGGACGATGTCCGTGGAAGCGGCCTCGGCGGGGCTCGCGGTGGCGAGTCCGTCGAGGATGTGCGCGGTCAGCGCGGCCGCGTTCGGATGGTCGAAGATCAGCGTCGCCGGGAGCCTCAGCCCGGTCGCGGTGGTGAGCCGGTTACGCAGTTCGACCGCCGTCAGCGAGTCGAAGCCCAGATCGCGGAAGGCCGCGTCGGCGTCGACCCCGTCGGCCGCGGCGTGGCCCAGGACCGTGGCGGCGTGGGTGCGCACCAGGTCCAGCACCGCGGTGTGGCGCTCCTCGACCGGCAACGCGGTCAGCTCGCCCCCACCGGCGGCGGCCTTCGCTGCTGCGCGGCGTGCCGGGCCGCCCGCCAACCCGCGCAGCAGCGGTGAGACAGCCCCGGCCGCGCGCATACCGGCCACATCCAGCCGCGCCGCCACCACCAGCGACCTGTCCACATGGCGTGCGGCATCGAACAGCGCCAGCCCCTGCTCGTCGGAGAGGGCCCGCATCCCGGCACGCGCCAGCCGGGCCAGGTCCGCCTCGGCCAGCCCGCCGGACATCCCGGAGCGCTGCTCCCACAGACCCCAGGCGAGTGACCGGCCCACGAGCCCGGCCGAACCGCGCTGCACCATCAGGGCGTCCAGCGCGGCGTTGGCCGCGGCGTAGCTCCCCTGGCCCGGAGAGCCCAGCGTGGCCGCCGCCGAGGAGTACACCATGAACATGCCGAGGTCCCGATCCCGGGTCAGGTCGTGCAGGTGCCATGCCGCGTCCACCTTCGCCCGCAGTACGGCGGACAGCCGCTCAGCGGTCAGGGACTCCACCGTCGCGTCGTCCAGCACCCCTGCGGCGTGCACCACACCCGAGACGGGGTGCTCGGCCGGCACCGTGTCCAGCGCCGCGGCCAGCGCGTCGCGATCGGACACATCACAGGCCCGGACGGACACCCGGTCGCCCAGTTCGGCGGCCAGTTCGGCGGCCCCCGGCGCGTCCGTACCGCGCCGGGACAGCAACAGCAGGTGCTCGACTCCGGAAGCGGTCACCAGATGCCGGGCCAGCGACGCGCCCAAGCCGCCGGTCCCGCCGGTGATCACCACCGTGCCCCGCGGATCCAGGTCCGGTGGCGCGGCCACCGGTCCGGTGGCCCTGACCAGACGTCGTACGGACAACTGGCCTGCTCGCAGTGCGAGTTCGGGTTCGCCGCTGCCCATGGCCGCAGGCAGCACGGCATCGAGCAGCACACCATCGGCCTCGGTGTCGGCGTCGAGGTCCAGGAGGACGAACCGTCCGGGGTGCTCCGCCTGCGCCGAACGCACCAGGCCGGTCACCGCGGCGGCGGCCAGATCGCTGCCGTCGAGCGCGCCCCGGGTGAGCAGCAGCAGCCGGGATCCGGAGGTGTCCGGGTCGGCCAGCCACTCCTGCAGCCGGTCCAGCACCGTCGCCGTCACCGTGTGCACCGCCTTCGGGCTCTCACCGGTGCCGGCCGGGACGTGGGCCACCACCACCGAGGGCCTGTCGACACCGACCTGCTCGTACCAGGCCCAGTCCACCGCTTCGGTGGTGGTCGGCTCGGTGAGGGGTTCCCAGTCCACTCCGAACAAGGACCGCGCCGTCTCCCCCGCCGCTGACGAAGCCGGATCGGTGGTGACCGGTCGCAGCATCAGCGACTCGGCGCTGAACACCGGCTGCCCGGCCGGATCGAACGCCGCGACCGCGAGCCCGCCGTCCTCACGATGCGACAGGCGCACGCGCGCCACCGTCGCGCCCGTCGCGTACAACTGCACGCCACTCCATGCGAACGGCAACCTCACGCCGCTGTCGCCGGCCTGGTTCGAGGCCGTCAGTCCGACGGGATGCAGAGCCGCGTCCAGCAACGCCGGATGTATCCCGAAGCCCTTCACCTCGGTCTGCTCGGGCAACGCCACCTCGGCGAAGACATCGGTACCGGACTCCCAAACTGCACGGACACCCTGGAACACCGGCCCATAGCCGTAACCATCCTCAGCCATGCGCTCGTACACACCGTCCACCGGCACCGACCGCGCACCGGACGGGGGCCAGGCACCGGTCCACACCGGAGCGGTGGCGGCCTGCGCGCTCAGCACACCATCGGCATGCTGAACCCACTCATCCTCATCGTCCTTGCGGGAGAAGATCCCCACACCTCGACGCCCGTGATCGTCGAGCTCGGCGACCCGCACCTGGACCTGGACGCCAAGCTTCTCGGGGAGCAGCAGCGGGGCCTGGAGAGTCAGTTCCTCCAGCACCGGAGCACCCGTGCGATCACCGGCGTGTACGGCCAGGTCCACAAAGGCCGTGCCCGGCAGGAGCACGGAGCCCAGCACCGCGTGGTCGGCCAGCCACGGGTACGCGGACAGCGACAACCGTCCGGTCAGAGCCACTTCGTCCCCACCGGCCAGCGTCACGACCGCACCGAGCAGCGGGTGACCGGACTCGCCCTGCCCCAGCTCCCGCACATCACCTGCCCGGCGGGTCGTCGAAGGCCAGAACCGCCGGCGTTGGAACGCGTACGTCGGCAACGGCACCGTGCCGGAACTCCGAGCGCCGAGGAGCGCGGTCCAGTCCACGGTGGAGCCATGGGCGTGTATCCCGGCGAGCGCGGTGAGCAGTGTCTCCGGCTCGTCGCGTTCCGCCCGCAGCGCCGGAAGCCACACACCACTGTCCACCGTGGCCATCGAGGTCAACGTCCCGGCAGGTCCGGCCTCGAAGAACAGGTCGGCCCCGCTCTCGCGCAGGCCCTGGATCGCGTCGTGGTAGCGCACGGTGTCGCGGACGTGTCGTACCCAGTGAGCCGGATCTGTCACATCGGCGTCGGGGGTGCCCGACACCACCGGGATCCGCGGCTCATTCCAGGCGACCCGCTCCAACACCTGCCTGAACGGTTCCAGCATGGGTTCCATCAGCGGCGAGTGGAAGGCGTGACTGACCCGTAGCCGCCGCGCCTTGCCGCCCTGCTCTCGCCACCGTTCCGCCAGTTGCTCCACCATGTCCTCGGCGCCGGAGATCACCGTGGACTCCGGGCCGTTGACCGCGGCCAGCCCCACGGTGGCGTGCTCACCGATCAGTTCCAGCGCCTCGGCCTCACCCGCCGACAACGCCGCCATGGCGCCGCCGGTGGGCAGCTCCTGCATGAGCCGGCCTCGCGCGGCGACCACGGCGGCCGCGTCCGCCAGACTCCACACGCCCGCCACATGCGCGGCACTGAGCTCACCGATCGAATGACCGGCCACCCACTCCGGTACGACACCCCACGACGAGGTCAGGCGGTAGAGCGCCACCTGCACCGCGAACAACCCGGCCTGGGTGAACACCGTCTCATCGAGCAGATCCGAGTCGTTGTCGATCACGTCACGGATCGGACGCGGCAGATGCCGGTCCAGCTCCGTACACACCTCGTCAAAGGCTTCGGCGAACACCGGGAAGGCCGCCGACAGTTGTGAGCCCATGCCGAGGCGCTGACTGCCTTGCCCGGAGAACACCACCGCCAGCCGACCGGAGCCCGGCGATCCGCTCACCACACCGGAGCCGGCCCGGCCCTTCGCCAACGCCTGGGCCCCCTCGGCGAGCGTCTGCCGGTCCCGGCCGAGCACCACGGCCCGGTGCTCGAACGCCGACCGGGTCGTGACCAGCGCCCGCCCGACCAGCACCGGGTCGGTCTCCGGCCGGTCAGCGGCCCAGTGGCCCAACCTGGCCGCCTGCTCCCGCAACGCCTGCGCCGACCTGGCCGATACCGGCCAGGGCACCAGACCGCCCAGGACGTCGGGCGCCGTCGCCGATACCAGCTCGGGCTCGGATTCGGGTTCTTCGAGGATCACATGGGCGTTCGTGCCGGAGATGCCGAAGGACGACACCCCGGCCCGTCGTGGACGGCCTTCGGACTCCCACGGCACGGCCTCGGTCAGCAGCCGCACCGCTCCGGCCGACCAGTCCACGTGCGACGACGGCGCGTCCACGTGCAGCGTACGCGGCAGGACCCCGTGGCGCATCGCCAGCACCATCTTGATGATCCCGGCCACGCCGGCGGCGGACTGCGTATGACCGATGTTCGACTTCACCGACCCCAGCCACAGGGGTTTGTCCTCCGGCCGGTCCTGACCGTAGGTCGCCAGAAGGGCCTGCGCCTCGATCGGATCGCCCAGGCGGGTCCCGGTGCCGTGGGCCTCCACCACATCGACCTCATCCGGGGACAGTCGGGCGTTGGCCAGGGCCGCACGAATCACGCGCTGCTGCGAAGGACCGTTCGGCGCCGTCAGACCGTTCGACGCACCATCCTGGTTCACCGCACTGCCACGCAGCACCGCCAGGACCTGGTGCCCATTGCGCCGCGCGTCCGACAGCCGCTCCAGCACCAGCACCCCGGCGCCCTCACCCCAGCCGGTGCCATCCGCGGCATCCGCGAACGGCTTGCACCGGCCGTCAGCAGCCAGACCGCCCTGACGGGAGAACTCCGCGAACACACCGGGGGTGGACAACACCGTGACACCGCCGGCCAGCGCCAATGAGCACTCACCGGACCGCAACGCCTGAGCGGCCAGATGCGCCGCCACCAGCGAAGACGAACAGGCCGTGTCGATCGAGACCGCAGGCCCTTCCAGGCCCAGCGCGTACGACACCCGGCCAGAGGCCACACTCGCCGCACTGCCGGTCAGTACGTGCCCATCGACATCGTCCGAAGAGGCCGCGAGCGCCGAGCCGTACTCCGACCCGCCGACACCGACATACACGCCGGTGTCCGAGCCCCGCAGCCCAACCGGGTCGATCCCGGCCCGTTCCAGCGCTTCCCATGCTGTCTCCAGCACCAGCCGTTGCTGCGGATCCATGCCGATCGCCTCACGCGGCGAAATTCCGAAGAATCCGGCATCGAAGTCCGTGACCTCGGTGACGAATCCACCGACGCGGGCGTAACCGTTCTGTTCGTCCTCCCAGCCACGGTCCTCCGGGAACGCGGCAACGGCGTCCTCGCCCGCGACGAGCATCCGCCAGAAGTCATCGGGGCTGCCCGCGTCCCCGGGGAATCGGCAGCCGATTCCCACGATCGCGACCGGTTCGTCGGCCACCGCGGCCACCACGGTCGACGCCGGTGTCGCGGCCCCGGCCTCGATACCGAGTAGTTCCGCCAGCAGGAAATCCGTCAGTGCGGCCGCGGTCGGATAGTCGAACGCCAACGTCGTCGGCAACGACAATCCGGTGAGTTCCGTCAGCCGGTTGCGCAATTCCACCGCGGTCACCGAATCGAAACCCAGCTCACGGAACGCCTGGCCGGCCCCGAGCCCCTCGGCGGTGTCGTGGCCCAGCACCGCGGCCGCGTGGGCCAGCACCATCTTTTCGAGCGTCTGCCGACGCTGCACCTCGGACATCGCCCGGAATCGGGCGGCCAGGCCACTGTCCGCGACCGGTACGGCATCCGCATCGACCTGTGCGTGCGGTATCTCCGCCAGCAAAGGACTCGGGCGAACCGATGTGAACGCCGCCGCGAACCGTGGCCAGTCCATATCCGTTACGGTCACACAGCTCTCGCCCTGGCCCACCGCCTCGACCAGCGCCCACAGGGCGCGTTGCGGATCCATCGGCCGGACCCCGCGCCGCTGCATGGCCCGGCTCTCCTCCGAGCCGGCCATCCCCGCACCGGCCCACACCCCCCAGGACACGCTCGTCACCGCATGTCCGGCAGCACGCTGCCGGGCGGCATAGGCGTCCAGGAACGCGTTGGCCGCCGCGTAAAGTCCCTGCCCGCCGCCACCCCACACACCGGCACCGGAAGCGAACAGCACGAACGCGTCCAGCGGACGGTCGGCGTCCCGCACGAGCAGCCGGTGCAGGTTCAGCGTCCCGGTCACCTTCGCCGCCAGGGCCCGTTCCACGGCCTCCGGGTCGGTCTCCGCGATCGGAGTCAGCTCGCCGATGCCGGCGGCGTGAACCACCGCGTCGATACGGCCCACCTCGGCCAGAGCCGCGGCCAGTTCGTCCCGATCGGCCACATCCACGGCCAGAACGGTGACGCGTACCCGTCCCCCGCTGCTGAGCTCTTCCACCAGTTCGGCTGCCCCGGGGGCCTGCGCGCCGCGCCGTGAGGTCAGCACGATGTGCTCGACATCCTGGTCAGCCAGCCAGCGCGCGACATGCCCGCCGATACCACCGGTGCCGCCGGTGACCAGGACGGTGCCCGAAGGCGCCCATGTCCGCCCGGATCGCGTGGTGGGGGCGGGCGTCAGGCGGCGCCCGTACACACCGCTGGCCCGCACGGCGACCTGGTCCTCACCGTCCCATCCGGCCAGCACCGCGCAGAGACGCCGGCCGATGCCCTCGTCCGGTTCGGCGAGGGGCAGATCGATCAGCCCTCCCCAGTTCCCCGGGTACTCCAGCGCCGCCACGCGGCCCAGGCCCCACGCCGCCGCCGCGTCCAGATCACCAGGGCCCTCGGGCCCGGCCGCGCCACGGGTCAGCACCCAGAGCCGCTGCGACGCGCCTGAGTCCGCGAATCCCTGGACCACCGCCAGAAGTTCCTTCACCGGCGCATCACTGGGAAGGAACACCACCCCGGCCAGGTCCACTTCGGACAGCGCGTCCCGCACGGCTTCGGCAACCGCGGCCCGATCACCGGACACGGCCACCGGAACCGGCCACGCGCCCTGGTCGGCCAGCATTCCGGCCACCTGACCGGCCCACTCGGCCACGTCCGGATCGTGCATCACCAACCACGAACCGTTCAGCCCGGACGGCCGTGCTCCCTTCAGGGAGACCCACTCCACCCGATACCGCCAGGTGTCGACGGCCTGCCTGTCCAGTTTCCCCCGGCGCCAGGCGGCCAGTGCGGGAAGCACCGGACTCACCTCGTGCTCGTCCACCCGCAGGGTGGTGGCCAGGGCCGCGCTGTCCGAGCGCTCCACCGCCTGCCAGAACTCCGCCTCGACTCCGTCGGCACCCTCCACGGCAGCCCGGCGCGTCTTCTCGGGCCAGTACCGCTCCCGCTGGAACGCGTACGTCGGCAGAGCCGCCGGGTTGGGGCTCCGGGTGCCCAGCAGGGCGGTCCAGTCCACCGTGGCCCCATGGGTGTGCAGCCCCGCGACCGCGGCCGTCACCGTCTCGGGTTCGTCACGGTCGGCCCGCAGCGCCGGGAGCCAGACACCACTGTCCGCCGTGGCCATCGCGGTCAGGGTGGCGTGCGGGCCCATTTCCAGGAACAGGCCCGCTCCCTGGTTCCGTAGCTTGAGGACCGTGTCGTGGTAGCGCACGGTGTCGCGGACGTGCCGTACCCAGTAGGCCGGGTCCGTCACATCCGCGTCCGGGGTTCCGGACACCACGGGGAACTGGGGTTCCCGCCAGGACACGCCTTCCAGAACCTGCGCGAACGACGCCAGCATGGGTTCCATCAACGGGGAGTGGAACGCGTGACTGACCCGGAGGCGTCGCGCCTTGCCACCCTGATCCCGCCACCGCTGAGCCAGCTCCTCCACGAGGCTCTCCGTACCGGAGATCACCGTGGACTCCGGGCCGTTGACCGCGGCCAGCCCCACGGTGTCGTACTCACCGATCAGCTCCAGCGCCTCGGCCTCACCCGCCGAGAGCGCCACCATCGCCCCACCGGTGGGCAGCTCCTGCATCAGCCGACCCCGAGCGGTCACCACGGTGGCCGCATCCGGCAGATCCCACACACCCGCCACATGGGCAGCGCTCAACTCGCCGATCGAATGACCGCCCACCCACTCCGGCGACACACCCCACGAAACCATCAACCGATACAGAGCCACCTGCACCGCGAACAAACCGGCCTGCGTGTAGAGAGTTTCGTCCAGCAGATCCGGCTCGCTGTCGATCACCTCGCGGATCGGACGCGGCAGATGCCGATCCAGCTCCGTACACACCTCGTCAAAGGCTTCAGCGAACACCGGGAACGCGGCCGACAACTGCGAACCCATACCGGGACGTTGACTGCCCTGCCCGGAGAACACCATCGCCGGCCGAGCTGCGCCCGCCTGCCCGGTCACCACGGCGGCGCTCGGCCGGTCCTCGGCCAGTGCGCTCATGTTGTGCACCAGAGACTGCCCGTCCCGGCCCAGGACCACTGCGCGATGCTCGAACACCGACCTGCCCGTGGCCAGCACCCGGCCCACCGCCACCGGATCGATCTCCGGCTGGTCAGTGCCCCACCGGCCCAGCCGGAGAGCCTGCTCCCGCAACGCCTCCGCCGACTTCGCCGACATCAGCCACGGCACCACAGCAGGAGCCGGCTTCTCCTCCGGCTCAACGGCCGGTGCCTTTTCGGGTTCTTCGAGGATCACGTGGGCGTTGGTGCCGGAGATACCGAAGGACGACACCCCGGCCCGGCGAGGACGGCCGTCGGCCTCCCAGGGCAGTGAGTCGGTGAGCAGCTCCACCGCTCCGGCCGACCAGTCCACCTGCGACGACGGCGCGTCCACATGCAGTGTTCGCGGCAGGACGCCGTGCCGCATCGCCAGCACCATCTTGATGATCCCGGCCACCCCGGAGGCAGCTTGGGTATGGCCGATGTTCGACTTCACCGACCCCAGCCACAGAGGTTTGTCCTCCGGCCGGTCCTGACCGTAGGTCGCCAGCAGCGCCTGCGCCTCGATCGGATCGCCGAGCCTCGTCCCCGTACCGTGCGCCTCCACCACATCGACCTCACCCGGCGACAACTGCGCGTTGGCCAAGGCCGCCCGGATCACCCGCTGTTGGGAAGGACCGTTCGGCGCGGTCAGACCGTTCGACGCACCGTCCTGGTTCACGGCACTGCCACGAATCACGGCCAGGACCTGGTGCCCGTGCCGACGGGCATCGGACAGGCGCTCCAGCACCAGAAGCCCGGCGCCCTCACCCCAGCCGGTCCCGTCCGCGGCATCGGCGAACGGCTTGCACCGGCCGTCAGCGGCCAGTCCGCCCTGCCGCGAGAACTCCGTATAGATCCCGGGGGTGGACAACACCGTGACACCGCCGGCCAGCGCCATCGAGCACTCACCGGACCGCAGCGCCTGCGCCGCCAGATGCACCGCCACCAGGGAGGAGGAGCAAGCGGTGTCCACGGTCACCGCCGGGCCTTCCAGTCCGAGCGTGTACGACACCCGGCCGGATGCCACACTGACGGCGTTGCCGGTCAGCACATGCCCATCGACCTGGTCCGAACCGGACGCGAGCAGCGCCCCGTACTCCGATCCACCAGCGCCCACGTACACGCCGGTCGAGCTGCCTCGCAGTGAGTCCGGCGCGATCCCGGCCCGCTCCAGCGCCTCCCACGCCGTCTCGAGTATCAGCCGCTGCTGTGGCTCCATCGCCACCGCTTCACGCGGCGAGATACCGAAGAAGCCCGCATCGAACCGCGTGGCCTCGGCCACGAACCCGCCTACGCGGGCGTAGCTCGCCTGATCCGGCTCGGCGTCCCAGCCCCGGTCCGTCGGCCACGGATCCATGGCGTCGCGGCCCGTGGCGACCAGGTCCCACAGCTTTTCCGGGCTGTCCGCCCCCGCCGGGAAGCGGCAGGCCATCGAGACCACGGCGATGGGCTCGCTCGCGCGGACCTGTAGCTCTTGCAGGCGGTTCTGGGTCTCCAGCAGGCTCGTCGTGGCTTGCCGCAGATACGTCCGCAGCCGCTCTTCGTTGCTCATGACGTGTGCCTTCCCTCGGAGATCGCGATCTTGTCGAGGACGTCGAACAGCTCGTCGTCGGAGGCCGCGGCGGCATCGACCATCGACGCCGCCCCGTTCCCCGCCGACCGGGCCTCGAATGTGCGGACGAGTTCTCGCAGCCGGCCCACCAGCCGTTCCGAACCGTCGCCGTCCCCCTCGGCCAGCGCGGGAATGGCCCGTTCGATCCGGTCCACATCGGCGAGCAGGGACTCCGCGAGGCTCTTCTCCTCCGGCGTCAACCGGATCCGCAACTGGCGGGCGAGTTCGGTGGGACTGGGGTAGTCGAAAACCAGGGTGGCCGGTAGTCGCAGCCCGGTTACGGCGGTGAGCCGGTTGCGCAGTTCCACCGCGGTCAGCGAGTCGAAGCCCAGGTCGCGGAAGGCCGCGTCCGCGTCGACGGCGTCGGCTGTGGTGTGCCCGAGGACGGTCGCCGCCTGGGCACGTACCAACTCCAGCACCGACGCCTGGCGCTCCTCCACCGGCAGCGCGGCCAGCCGGTCGGCCAGCTCGCCCCCACCGGCCGGGGCCGTGGCGGCGGCCCGGCGTGCCGAGCCTCCGACCAGGCCGCGCAGCAGCGGGCCGGCGCTTCCCGCCGCCCGCATACCGGCCACATCCAGCCGTGCCGCCACCACCAGCGGGCGTGCCAGGCGCGTCGCCGCGTCGAACAACGCCAGACCTTGTTCATCGGACAGGGCCCGAACCCCGGTCCGGGCCAACCGGGCGAGATCCATCTCGTCCAGCGTCCCGGTCATTCCCGAGCTCCGCTCCCACAGTCCCCACGCCAGCGACTGTCCGGTCAGCCCTGCCGAACGCCGGAACTGTGCCAGCGCGTCCAGTGCGGCATTGGCCGCCGCATAGCTGCCCTGCCCGGCCGAGCCGAGCGTGGCCGCCGCGGAGGAATACACCACGAACAGTCCCAGATCCTTGTCCCGGGTCAGTTCGTGCAGATGCCAGGCCGCATCGACCTTCGCCCGCAGTACCACGGCCAGCCGCTCCGGAGTCAGCGATTCGATGGTCGCGTCGTCGAGAACACCGGCGGAATGCACGACACCCGCCACGGGATACTCCGCGGGCACCGCATCCAGCACCTCGGCCAGAGCTGCCCGATCAGTGACATCGCAGGCCCGGATCGACACCCGCGCGCCCAACTCGTTAATTTCCGCCGCCAGTTCGTTCGCTCCCGGGGCTTCCGCACCTCGCCGGGACAGCAGCAGCAGGTGTTCCACCCCGTGGTCGGTGACCAGGTGACGGGCCAGCATCGCGCCCAGGCCACCCGTTCCACCGGTGATCACCACCGTGCCCCGCGGGTCCAGGCTCACCGGCAGACGCAGTACGACCTTGCCCACGCTCCGCCCGGTCTGCAGATGGCGCAGGCCGTCCACGGCCGCGGCCGTCTCGAACACGGTCACCGGCAGCGGCTCCAGCTCCCCGGAGCCGAACAGGTCCACGATCTCGGCCAGCATCCGGCCGATCCGCTCCGGGCCGGCCTCCATCAGATCGAAGGCCCGATACACCGTGCCCCCGTGCGCGGCCGCGATCTCCGGCCCGTCCCGCACATCGGTCTTGCCCATCTCCACGAACCGCCCACCCTTGGCGAGCAGGTCCAGCGAAGCGTCCACGAACTCCCCGGCCAGGGAGTTCAGGACCACGTCCACGCCCTGCCCCTCGGTGGCAGCGAGGAATTCGTCCCGGAAGCCCAGATCGCGGGAGGACGCCAAGTGCGCCTCGTCAAAGCCCTGTTCACGCAGGACCGGCCACTTCCCGGTACTGGCGGTGCCGTAGACCTCCATGCCCCACACCCGGGCCAACTGAACCGCCGCCATGCCCACCCCGCCGGCTGCGGCGTGGATGAGAATCCGCTGGCCGCGCTGCACCTCGGCCAGGTCCCGCAGCGCGTAGAACGCCGTCAGGAACACGATCGGCACCGACGCCGCCCGAGTGAAGGACCACCCCTCCGGCACCTTCGCCACCAGCCGGTGATCAGTCACCGCCAGCGGACCCAGCGCACCGGCGAAAACACCGAACACCTGGTCACCGACCGCCAGCCCGGTCACATCCTCAGCGACCTCGACCACCACGCCGGCCGCCTCGCCACCCATCACGGCGGCCGGATCCGGGTACAGACCCAGACCGACCATCACGTCCCGGAAGTTCAATCCGGCCGCGCGCACACCGACTCGGATCTGACCGGGCTCCAGCGGCGCCACCGCGGGCGGGCTGTCCAGCACCGCCAGGTCGTCGAGGCTGCCCCGCTCGGCTACGTCCAGTCGCCAGTCCAGCCGCTCAGGACCCGGCACCACCAACTGCCCGGTCGCCCGCACCAGACGCCGCGCATGCAACACACCGGCACGGAGAGCGAGTTCCGGCTCACCGCTGGCCACGACCGCAGGCAGGAGACCTTCGAGGCCGGTGTCCGCTTCGAGATCGAGAAGAACGAAGCGGCCGGGATTCTCCGACTGCGCGGAACGCACCAGACCGGTGACTGCGGCGGCGGCCAGATCGCTGCCGTCGAGCGCGCCCCGGGTGAGCAGCAGCAACTGAGAGCCGTCGGCGGCCGAATCGGCCAGCCAAGCCTGAAGCCAGTCCAGCACCGTCGCCGTCACCGTGTGCACCGGCTCGGGCCCGTCCCCAACACCGGCCGGAACCTGGGCCACCACCACCGGGGGCAGCTCGCCCCCGGCCTGACCGTGCCAGATCCAGTCCACCGCTTCGGTGGTGGTCGGCTCGGCGAGCGGTTCCCAGTCCACGCCGAACAAGGACCGCGCCGTCTCCCCCGCCGCTGACGAAGCCGGATCGGTGGTCACCGGCCGCAGCATCAGCGACTCGGCGCTGAACACCGGCTGCCCGGCCGGATCGAACACCGCGACCGCGACCCCGCCGTCCTCACGATGCGACAAGCTCACCCGGAGTGCTGCCGCGCCGGTGGCGTGCAGGTGTACGCCACTCCACGCGAACGGCAGGGTCACCCCGTCGCCGGCCTCGTTCGAGGCCGTCAATCCGATGGGATGCAGAGCCGCGTCCAGCAACGCCGGATGTATCCCGAAGCCCTTCACCTCGGTCTGCTCGGGCAACGCCACCTCGGCGAAGACATCGGTACCGGACTCCCACACGGCACGAACCCCCTGGAACACCGGCCCATAGCCGTAACCATCCTCAGCCATACGCTCATACACACCGTCCACCGGCACCGACCGCGCACCGGACGGGGGCCAGGCACCGGTCCACACCGGAGCGGTGGCGGCCTGCGCGCTCAGCACACCATCGGCGTGCTGAACCCACTCGTCCTCATCATCCTTGCGGGAGAAGATCCCCACACCTCGACGCCCGTGATCGTCAGCCCCGGCGACCCGCACCTGAACCTCCACGCCCCCTTGCTCGGGGAGCATCAAGGGAGCTTGCAGGGTCAGTTCCTCCAGCACCGGAGATCCGACGCGATCACCGGCATGCACGGCCAGATCCACCATGGCCGTGCCCGGCAACAGCACGGAGCCAAGAACGGAGTGATCGGCCAGCCAGGGATACGCGGACAGCGACAGCCGCCCGGTCAGGACCACCTCGTCCCCACCGGCCAGCGCCACGACCGCACCGAGCAACGGGTGGTCCGACTCGCCTTGTCCAAGCGCCCGTACATCACCTGACTTCGCCCCGGCCGCCGAAGGCCAGTACCGCTCCCGCTGGAACGCATAGGTCGGCAGGTCCATGACGCGGCCCGCTTCACCGAGCTGCGTGAACCAGTCCACCTTCACACCGGCGACGTACAGCACCGCCAGCGACCGCAGCCACCGATCCCGACCTCCGTCATCACGACGCAAGGTGCCCGTCACGGCCAGATCCTCGCCGGCCTGCTCGACCGCCATCGCCAGCACCGGATGCGTACTCACCTCGATGAAAGTGCGGTGCCCGGCCTCCACCAGCGACTCGATCACCTCGGCGAAACGCACCTGCTCACGCAGATTCCGGTACCAATACCCGCCATCAAGCCCCGCGGTATCGACGAGCGCAGCCTCAAGGGTGGAATGGAACGGCACCTCACTACTCGTCGGCTCCAGCCCAGCCAGATCGGCCGCCAACCGCGCCTCGATCGCCTCAACCTGCGACGAATGCGACGCGTAATCCACCGCGATCCGCCGCACACCATCATCGGCATACCTGGCCACGAACTCGTCACACGCTTCCGCAGCACCGGAAACCACCACCTGGGACGGGCCGTTGACCGCCGCCACCGACAAGTCGGCCCACGGAGCGATCCACTCCTCAACCTGGGCCAGGGACGCCCGGACCGAGACCATCCCACCCGAACCGGCCAGCGACACAATCGCCTGGCTGCGCAACGCCACCACCCGCGCGCCGTCCTCCAACGACAAACCGCCAAACGCCGTCGCAGCCGCGATCTCACCCTGCGAATGACCCACCACCACAGCAGGCGACACACCCGCCGAACGCCACAGGCCCGCGAGCGACACCATCACCGCCCACGACACCGGCTGCACCACATCAACCCGCGCCAGCAGCGCGGCATCACCAAGCGCCTCACGAAGCGACCAGTCCACGTACGGCTCCAACGCCGCCGCGCACCGCTCCATCCACTCCGCGAACACCGGCTCGGTGTCCCACAGCTCCAGGCCCATACCGACCCACTGCGCACCCTGACCGGGGAACACGAACACCGGACCCAGAGCGGTCGGCGCCGCCGTCCCATGGACCACCGCTGTGGAGGTCTCCACATCCTGCAGCCCCGTCACAAACCCGGCCAGGTCCTCGGCCACCACCACCGCGCGGTGCTCGAAGGCCGAGCGTGTCGTGGCGAGTGAGCGTCCCACCGCCACCGGATCAATGCCCGGTCGCTCAGTGGCCCACCGGCCGAGCCGGGTGGCCTGCTCCTGGAGCGCCTGCGACGACTTGGCCGACAGCAACCAGGGCACTGCCCCGCCGGTTGACTCTTCCGGCTCCACGGTCGGAACCTGTTCGGGCTCTTCGAGAATCACGTGGGCGTTGGTGCCGGAGATACCGAAGGACGACACACCCGCTCGACGGGGACGACCACCGGTCTCCCAGGGCAGTGACTCGGTCAGCAACTCCACCGCACCGGCAGCCCAGTCCACGTGCGACGAAGGCGCGTCCACGTGCAACGTTCGCGGCAGGACTCCGTGCCGCATCGACAGAATCATCTTCATGATCCCGGCCACCCCTGCGGCAGCTTGAGTGTGTCCGAGGTTGGACTTCACCGAGCCCAGCCACAGCGGCCGGTCCTCCGGCCGGTCCTGACCATAAGTGGCCAGCAGCGCCTGCGCCTCGATCGGATCACCGAGCCTCGTTCCCGTACCGTGCGCCTCGACCACATCGACCTCACCCGGGGACAGCCGGGCGTTGGCCAGGGCCGCACGAATCACGCGCTGCTGCGAAGGACCGTTCGGCGCCGTCAGACCATTCGACGCGCCGTCCTGGTTCACCGCACTGCCACGCAGCACCGCCAGCACCTGATGCCCATTGCGCCGCGCGTCCGACAGACGCTCCAGTACCAGCACACCGGCGCCCTCACCCCAACTGGTGCCGTCCGCTGCGTCGGAGAAGGCTTTACATCGGCCGTCGGCGGCCAGTCCGCCCTGCCGGGAGAACTCCGTGAACACACCGGGGGTGGACATCACCGTGACGCCGCCGGCCAGTGCCATCGAGCACTCGCCCGACCGCAGCGCCTGGGCCGCCAGATGCACCGTAACCAGCGAGGAGGAACACGCCGTATCCACCGTTACGGCAGGGCCCTCCAGGCCAAGCGTGTACGCGATCCGGCCCGAGGCCACACTCCCCGAATTGCCGGTGCCGCTGAACCCGTCGCTGTCGGCCGGATTCAAGGCCGTCTGAGCCATGTAGTCGTGGTACATCAGGCCGACGTACACGCCGGTGTCGGAGCCACGGAGGGAGTCCGGGACGATCCCGGCCCGCTCCAGCGCTTCCCACGCCGTCTCCAGAACGATCCGCTGCTGCGGATCCATCCCGACCGCCTCACGCGGCGAGATACCGAAGAACCCCGCATCGAACTCCGCCGCGCCCAGCAAGAACCCGCCGTGCTTGGTGTAACTGGTACCAGCACGCAGACGCTCAGGGTCGTACAGCCCTTCCACATCCCAGCCACGGTCTGACGGGAACTCCGCCACCCCCTCACCACCAGCGGCCAGCAGCCGCCACAGTGCCTCGGGCGAATCCACCCCACCCGGGAAACGACACCCCATCCCCACGATCGCGATCGGCTCATCAACCGTGGCCGTGGCGATTCCCCTGACCGCGGCAATCGCCTCCGGCTGCTCGTCCAGCACTCCGGACAGGACGAATTCGGCCAGCAGTCGCGGATTCGGATAGTCGAAGACCAGCGTCGCCGGGAGGCGCAGCCCGGTCGCGGTGGTGAGCCGGTTGCGCAGTTCGACCGCGGTCAGCGAGTCGAAGCCCAGATCGCGGAAGGCGGCATCGGCATCGACGTCCTCGGCTGTGGTGTGCCCCAGCGCAGTGGCCGCTTGCGTACGCACCAGCTCCAGCACCACCGCGTGCCGCTCCTCCACCGGCAGCGGCGCCAGTCGGGTGGCCAGCTCGCCCCCGCCGGCCGAAGCGGTGGCCGCGGCACGCCGCCCCGGGCCTCCGGTCAAGGCCCGCAGCAGCGGTCCGGCGGTCCCGGCGGCGCGCATGCCGGCCAGGTCCAGCCGGGCCGCCACCACCAGCGGCAGGTCCAGGCACACCGCGGCGTCGAACAGTTCCAGCCCTTGCGCGTCGGACAGGGCCCGAATCCCGGCTCGGCTCAGCCGGGCCAGATCGGCCTCGTCCAGCGCACCGGTCATTCCCGAGCTGCGCTCCCACAGCCCCCACGCCAGGGACTGTCCGGCCGAGCCCGCGCGGCTCCGCTGCTGCATCAGGGCGTCGAGAGCGGCGTTCGCCGCCGCGTAACTCCCCTGCCCCGCGGAACCGAGGGTGGCCGCAGCCGAGGAATACACCATGAACAACCCGGGCTCCCGGTCCTGGGTCAGTTCGTGCAGGTGCCAGGCCGCATCGACCTTCGCGCGCAGCACCACGGCCAGCCGCTCCGGGTTCAGCGACTCCACCGTCGCGTCGTCCAGTACACCGGCGGCATGCACCACACCGGTTACGGGGTGTTCGGCGGGTACGGTGTCCAGCGCCGCGGCCAGTGCGGCCCGATCAGCCACGTCACAGGCCAGGATCGTCGCCCGCGCGCCCAGCTCGGCGGCCAGTTCGGCGGCCCCGGGGGCTTCCGTACCTCGCCGCGACAGCAACAGCAGATGTCCGACCTCGTACGAGGTCACCAGGTGCCGGGCCAGCAACGCGCCCAGGCCACCGGTACCACCGGTGATCACCACCGTGCCCCGCGGGTCGATCCCCGCCGGTACGACCAGTCGGCCGGTGGCGCGCACCAGGCGCCGCGCGCACAGCACGCCCGCCCGCATCGCCAGTTCCGGCTCATCGCTGCCGACCACCGTGGGCAGCACGCTGTCGAGCCGGATGTCGGACTCGGTGTCGAGGAGGATGAAGCGGCCGGGGTGTTCCGACTGCGCCGAGCGGACCAGACCGCTCACCGCGGCGGCGGCCACGTCGCTCCCGTCGGTGGCGCCTTGGGTGAGCAGCAGCAACCGGGAGTTCCCGGTTGCCGGGTCGGCCAGCCACTCCTGCAACCAGCCCAGCACCGTGGCCGTCACCTCGTGGACCGCCGCCAGGCCGGCGCCGGTGGTGACTCGGGCCGCCACGACCGCGGGCGGTTCGCCCGCGACCTCGCCGTGCCAGGCCCACTCCACGTCCGTGGCCGCGGAGTCGGTCAGCGGCAGCCAGTCCACTCCGTACATCGACCGGGCCGTGTCCCGGGCCGCGGCGAGCGCCGGGTCGGTGGTCACCGGTCGCAGCATCAGCGAGTCGGCGCTGAACACCGGCTGTCCGGCCGGGTCGAACACGGCGACCGCGACCCCGCCGTCCTCGCGCCGGGACAGCCGCGCTCGCAGCACCGTCGCGCCCGTGGCGTGCAAGCGCGCGCCACTCCAGGCGAAGGGCATCCTGACCTCGCCCGCGCCGGGCTGGGTCAGTGCGGTCAGGCCGATCGGGTGCAGGGCCGCGTCCAGCAGCGCCGGGTGTACACCGAACCCGTCGACCTCGATCTCCTCGGGCAACGCGACGTCCGCGAAGACTTCGGTGCCTGCTTGCCAGACGGCCCGAACCCCCTGGAACACCGGCCCGTAGCCGTACCCCTCCTCGGCGAGGCGCGCGTACTCACCGTCCACGGGCACCTGCCGCGCGTCGGGCGGGGGCCAGGCCCCGGTCCACACCGGGGCGGGGCCGGCTTGCGCGCTCAGCACACCGTCGGCGTGCTGAGCCCACTCGTCCTCGTCGTCGATACGGGAGAAGATCCCGACCGCCCGGCGACCGCGTTCATCGGGCTCGGCGACCCGGATCTGCACCTGTACGCCGCCCTGCTCCGGCAGCAGCAGCGGAGCCTGCAGCGTCAGTTCCTCCAGCGCCGGACACCCGACGCGGTCACCGGCGTGCACGGCCAGGTCCACGAACGCCGTCCCCGGCAGCAGTACCGAGCCCAGCACCGCGTGATCGGCCAGCCAGGGGTACGACGCCAGTGACAGACGCCCGGTCAGTACCACGGCGTCGCCCCCGGCCAGGGCCACCTCCGCGCCCAGCAGCCCGTGTCCGGGTTCGCTGAGGCCCAGGGCCCGCGCGTCGCCCGCCCGACGGGTCGCCGCGGGCCAGAACCGTTCACGCTGGAACGCATACGTCGGCAACGACACCGGACTGGCGCTCCGGGCGCCCAGCAGTGCGGTCCAGTCGACCGTGGACCCGTGAGCGTGTACCCCGGCCACCGCGGTCAATAGGGTTTCCGGTTCGTCGCGTTCGGCCCGCAGCGTCGGCAGCCACACGCCGCTGTCCGCGGTGGCCATCGCGGTCAGCGTCCCGGCCGGGCCCGCCTCCAGGAAGAGATCCGCTCCCTGATCGCGCAGTTCGAGGACGGAGTCGTGATAGCGCACGGTGTCACGGACATGGCGTACCCAGTACGCGGGATCGGTCACCTCGGCACCAGCGGTACCCGACACCACCGGGATCTCCGGCTCGCGCCACGAGACCTGCTTCAGCGCCTGCTCGAACCGCGCCAGCATCGGTTCCATCAGCGGGGAGTGGAAGGCATGGCTGACCCGCAGGCGCCGGGCCTTTCCACCCCTGTCACGCCATCGCTGCGCCAGCTCCTCCACGGTGTCCGCGGCGCCGGAGATCACCGTCGACTCCGGACCGTTCACCGCCGCGAGGCCCACCGTGGTGTGCCCGGCGATCAGGTCCAGGGCCTCGGCCTCACTCGCCGTCAGCGCCGCCATCGCCCCACCGCTGGGCAGCTCCTGCATCAGCCGGCCCCGAGCGGTCACCACCGCGGCCGCATCGGGCAGATCCCACACCCCCGCCACGTACGCGGCGGTGAGTTCACCGATCGAGTGCCCGGCCACCCACTCCGGCGACACTCCCCACGAAGCTGTCAGCCGGAACAGAGCGACCTGCACCGCGAACAGCCCCGCCTGGGTGTACGCCGTCTCGTCCAGCAGCTCCGGTTCGCCGTTGATCACGTCCTTGATCGGCCGCGGCAGATGCCGGTCCAGTTCGGCGCACACCTCGTCGAAGGCATCCGCGAACACGGGGAACGCGGCGGCCAGTCCAGCTCCCATGCCAAGGAGCTGACTGCCTTGCCCGGAGAACACCATCGCCAACCGCGCGGATCCTGGTGACCCCGTCACCACACCCGCGTCCGGGCGCTCCTCGGCCAGCGCGCGCACGCCCTCCAGCAAGGTCCCCCGGTCCCGGCCCAGGACCACCGCGCGGTGCTCGAACACCGACCGGCTCGTGGCCAGCGCACGACCGGCCGGCCCGGGGTGGATCTCCGGCTGCTCGGTCGCCCAGCGGGCCAGCCGGGCCGCTTGCTCGCGCAGCGCCTGCGGCGACTTGGCCGACAGCAGCCAAGGCACCACGCCACCCGGAACCTGGGCCGGCTCGGTCGCCGCCACCGCCTCTGGTTCGGGTTCGGGTTCGGGTTCCTCGATGATCAGGTGGGCGTTCGTGCCGGAGATCCCGAACGACGACACCCCGGCCCGGCGCGGTCGGCCGTCGGTCTCCCACGGCACCGCCTCGGTCAGCAGCTCCACCGCACCCGCGGACCAGTCGACGTGCGACGACGGCGCGTCCACGTGCAGCGTGCGCGGCAGGACGCCGTGGCGCATCGCCAGCACCATCTTGATGATGCCGGCGACACCGGCGGCAGCCTGGGTGTGACCGATGTTCGACTTCACCGAACCCAGCCGCAGTGGCCGATCGGCCGTACGGTCCTGGCCATACGTCGCCAGCAGCGCCTCCGCCTCGATCGGGTCGCCCAGCCGGGTCCCGGTGCCGTGGGCTTCGACCACGTCGATCTCGGCCGGGGACAGCCGGGCGCTTGTCAGCGCCGCTCGGATCACCCGCTGCTGAGCCGGTCCGTTCGGCGCCGTCAGACCGTTCGACGCGCCGTCCTGGTTCACCGCACTGCCGCGCAGCACCGCCAGCACCTGATGGCCCTTGCGGCGCGCGTCGGACAGCCGCTCCAGCACCAGCACACCGGCGCCCTCACCCCAGCCGGTGCCATCCGCCGCGTCGGCAAAGGGCTTGCACCGGCCGTCGTCGGCCAGCCCGCCCTGCCGTGAGAACTCGGCGAACACCCCAGGGGTGGAGAGCACCGTGACGCCACCGGCCAACGCCATCGAACACTCACCGGAACGCAGCGCCTGCGCGGCCAGGTGCACCGCCACCAGGGAAGCCGAACACGCCGTGTCCACGGTCACCGCGGGGCCTTCCAGGCCCAGGGTGTAGGACACACGGCCGGACATCACGCTCACCGCGTTGCCGGTCAGCAGGTGCCCCTCGCCGCTGGTCCGCCCATCGACGGCTATCCCGGCGTAGTCCTGGCCATTGGTGCCGAGATACACCCCGGTCGCGCTGCCCCGCAACGAGTCCGGCGCGATCCCGGCCTGTTCCAGACTTTCCCACGCCGTCTCCAGCGCCAGCCGCTGCTGCGGATCCATCGCCACCGCCTCACGCGGTGAAATACCGAAGAATCCCGCATCGAACTCGGTCGCATCGGCGACGAATCCGCCGATGCGTGCGTAGCCGGGTCCTGCCTGATCGATCTCGGCATCCCAACCGCGGTTCTCCGGGAACGCGACGAGGCCGTCCTCGCCCGCGGCGAGCATCCGCCAGAAGTCGTCGGGGGTCCGCACGTTCCCGGGGAATCGGCAGCCGATCCCGACGATCGCGACGGGTTCGTGTTCGCCTGCCTCGGCCTGGCGGAGACGCTCGCGTGTCTCGTGCAGATCCACCGTGAGCCGCCGGAGGTATCCAAGGAGCTTTTCGTCATTTGTCATCGCAGCTACAACACCAATCCGAGTGGAACGAACACCTGCGAGATCTGCTTACGACAATCCGAGATCGTTCTCGATGAAGTCGAGGATTTCGTCGCGGTCGGCAACGTTGAGCTTTTCGGCAAGGGCCGACGTCCCGTTCCCGCGCGGTTTTTCCAGACTGGCTGCGAGTCCTCGAATCCTGGCGACGAGAGTGGTACGTAGATCGCTGTCGGCGTCCAGTGCGGCCAGCCTCGACTGCAGTGTGTCGAACTGCGCGAGAAGTGGCAGTTCCTCCGCGGGTTCACCCTGGACGAGTTCGCCGAGGAGATGTTCGGAGAGCGAGGCCGGAGTCGGGTGATCGAAGACCAGCCCGGCCGGCAGCGACAGACCGGTCACCGTCGCCAGCCGGTTACGCAGCTCGACCGCGGTCAACGAGTCGAAGCCCAGCGAGCGGAAGGCAGCACCCTCGTCGACCCTGCCCGCGCCGGCATGGCCGAGCACCACCGCGGCCTGCTCGCGGACCATCGCCAGCACCATCGACGCCCTGCGGCCCGCCGTGGCACCGCGCAGGCCCTTCACCCACGAAGAGTCCTGGTCGGCCAGGTCCACGACGACCGTTTTCGCGTCGGGCAGATCCGTCAGCCACGCGCCGGTACCGGCGCCCAACTCCAGTATCCGGCGCCAGTCCACGTCGGCAACCGCCACATACCCCTCGCCGAGGGCGTGTTCCAGAGCCGTCACCGCCACCGCCGGATCCATCGCCCCGACACCGGCGCGACGTTGACGGGACTGGACCAACTCCGTATCGGCGAGTCCCGCTCCGGCCCAGGCACCCCAGGCCACCGAGACCATCGGTGCGCCCTGGGCCCGCCGCATCTGCGCATACGCGTCCAGGAAGCCGTTGGCCGCCGCGTAGTTGCCCTGCCCCGGCGAACCCAGCAACGCTGCCGCCGAGGAGAACACCACGAACGCCTGCAACCCCATGTCCGCGGTGAGCTCATCCAGCGTCAGCACCGCATCGACCTTCGGCGCGGCCACCCCGTCCAGCCGCTGCGGTGTCAACGATCCGAGCACTCCGTCGTCGAGGACGCCCGCGGTGTGTACGAGCCCAGTCAGCGGGAACTGCTCCGGAACAGCGGCCAGGACCTCGGCCATCGCATCACGATCAGCGACATCGCATGCCACCACCTCCACGCCCGCACCGGCGGCCGACAACTCCGCCACCAGCTCCTGCGCGCCCGGGGCGGCCATACCCCGGCGGCTCACCAGCACCAGGTGCTCCGCGCCACGGTCGACCAGCCAGCGCGACACCCGTGCGCCCAACGCACCCGTTCCGCCGGTCACCAGGACCGTCCCCGACGGCCGCCACCCCTCGGCGACAGCGATCGGGGCGCGTCGCAGCCGCATCCCGTACACACCGTCGGCACGGACCGCCACCTGGTTCTCGTCCCCGGCCGCCAGCACCGAGCAGCATCGCCGCCACAGAGTCTCCTGCGACAGGTCGCTTTCGGCGGGAAGGTCGATCAGACCGCCCCAGCCACCAGGCTGCTCGGAGCCGATCACGCGGCCCAGTCCCCACACCTGCCCCTGCCAGGCATTGACCACCGGATCACTCTCACCCACACTCACCGCACCCCGGGTCAGCACCCACAACGGCACCGAACCCCATGCCTGAGCCACCGCGAGCAACTGCGCCGCACATTCACGGCCCTCACCGGCCACCACCACCGCACCGGCCAACGACCCGGCCCCCGGCAACTCCCGCTCGCCGACCTGGTCGAGGTCGAACCGCAGGACCTGGGCACCCGCCGCCGTCAACCCGGCCGCGACATCATCACCAGAACTCTCGGCGGCCAGCACCGCCCACTCGCCACCGAGCAGGTCACCAGACCTCTCCGGCAGCGACGACCACGCGGCCCGATACCGCCACCGGTCCACCGCCGAACGCGTCTGCCGCTGCCGCAGCGATGCCAGAACCGGCAGCACCGCCGAAGCGTCCTCGCGCTCCACCGCCTCCCAGAACGCCACGTCCAGGCCGTCGACCACGCTCCCGGTGGCCTGCGGCACGCTTGCGGGCCAGTACCGCTCCCGCTGGAACGCATAGGTCGGCAGGTCCATGACGCGGCCCGCTTCACCGAGCTGCGTGAACCAGTCCACCTTCACACCGGCGACATGCAGCACCGCCAGCGACCGCAGCCACCGATCCCGACCGCCGTCATCACGACGCAAGGTGCCGGTCACGGCCAGATCCTCGCCGGCCTGCTCGACCGCCATCGCCAGCACCGGATGCGTACTCACCTCGATGAAAGTGCGGTGCCCGGCCTCCACCAGCGACTCGATCACCTCGGCGAAACGCACCTGCTCACGCAGATTCCGGTACCAATACCCGCCATCAAGCCCCGCGGTATCGAGGACCTTCGTGTCCACCGTGGAATGCAGCGGTATCTGCCCGCTCACCGGTGTGAGACCAGCCAGATCGTCAGCCAACTGCTGCTCGATCGCCTCGACTTGCGCCGAATGCGACGCGTAATCCACCGCGATCCGCCGCACACCGTCATCGGCATGCCTGGCCACGAACTCGTCACACGCTTCCGCCGCTCCGGAGACCACCACCTGGGACGGGCCGTTGACCGCAGCCACCGACAACTCAGGCCACGGAGCGATCCACTCCTCAACCTGAGCCAGGGACGCCCGGACCGAGACCATCCCGCCGGAACCGGCCAGCGACACAATCGCCTGGCTGCGCAACGCCACCACCCGCGCGCCGTCCTCCAACGACAGGCCGCCTGAAGCTGTAGCAGCGGCGATCTCGCCCTGCGAGTGACCCACCACCACGGACGGGGTCACGCCTGCCGAACGCCACAGGCCGGCCAGCGATACCATCACCGCCCACGACACCGGCTGCACCACATCAACCCGCGCCAACAACCCAGCATCACCAAGAGCATCGCGCAACGACCAGTCCACGAACGGCTCCAACGCCGCCGCACACCTCTCCATCCACTCACCGAACACTGGCTCCGAGTCCCACAGCTCCAGGCCCATACCGACCCACTGCGCACCCTGACCAGGGAACACGAACACCGGCCCCAGAGCGGTCGGCGCCGCAGCACCGTGAACTACCGCAGGCGAGGATTCCCAGCGCTCCAGCCCGGACGCGAACCCGGCCAGGTCCTCGGCCACCACCACCGCACGATGCTCGAACACCGACCTGCCCGTGGCCAACGCCCGGCCCACCACCACCGGATCGACCTCCGGCTGCTCAGCGACCCACCGGCCCAACCGGACAGCCTGGTCCCGCAACGCCTCCGCCGACTTCGCCGACAACAACCACGGAACCACCCCGCTCCCAGCGGCGTCATCGGCCTCCACAACCGACGCGGGTTCGGGGCCTTCGAGGATCACGTGGGCATTGGTGCCGGAGATGCCGAAGGACGACACCCCGGCCCGGCGAGGACGACCACCGGTCTCCCAGGGCAGTGACTCGGTCAGCAACTCCACTGCTCCGGCCGACCAGTCCACGTGCGACGACGGCGCGTCCACATGCAACGTTCGCGGCAGAACACCGTGCCGCATCGCCAGCACCATCTTCATGATCCCCGCCACACCCGCAGCCGCCTGGGTATGGCCGATGTTCGACTTCACCGACCCCAGCCACAGAGGTTTGTCCTCCGGCCGGTCCTGACCATAGGTCGCCAGCAGCGCCTGCGCCTCGATCGGATCACCGAGCTTCGTCCCCGTGCCATGCGCCTCGACCACATCGACCTCAGCGGGCGACAACTGCGCGTTGGCCAAAGCCGCCCGAATCACCCGCTGCTGCGAAGGACCGTTCGGCGCCGTCAGACCATTCGACGCACCATCCTGGTTCACCGCACTGCCGCGAACCACGGCCAGGACCTGATGGCCCTTGCGCCGCGCGTCGGACAGCCGCTCCAGCACCAGGATGCCGGCGCCCTCACCCCAGCCGGTCCCGTCCGCGGCATCCGCGAACGGCTTGCACCGGCCGTCAGCGGCCATGCCGCCTTGCCGGGAGAACTCCGTGAACACACCCGGGCTGGACATCACCGTGACACCACCGGCGAGTGCCAACGAACACTCACCGGACCGCAGCGCCTGCGCTGCCAGATGCACCGTAACCAGCGAGGAGGAACACGCCGTATCCACCGTTACGGCAGGACCCTCCAGACCCAGCGTGTAAGCCACCCGGCCCGAAGCCACGCTCCCGGAGCTGCCGGTGCCGCTGAATCCGTCGGAATCTCCCGGATTCAACGCCGTCTGGGTCGCGTAGTCGTGGTACATCAACCCCAGATAGACACCGGTCGCACTGCCACGCAGCGAATCCGGCACGATCCGCGCCCGCTCCAACGCCTCCCACGCCGTTTCGAGAACCAACCGCTGCTGCGGATCCATCGCCACCGCCTCACGCGGCGAGATACCGAAGAACCCGGCATCGAACTCGGCCGCATCGGTAACGAATCCACCCACCCGGGCGAAGTCACCGAGCCCGGCAACATCCCAGCCACGGTCGTCGGGCAATCCGCCCATCGCGTCCGTACCGCCGCGCAGCAACTCCCACAACGCCGTCGGGGAATCCACCCCGCCCGGGAAACGACACCCCATGCCGACTATCGCGATCGGCTCGTCGAGCGCCGCCACCGATGTCGCCACCGGCGCCTGGGCTCCGCTTCCGAGAAGCTCTGCCAGCACATATTCGGCCAGCACAGAGGCGGTCGGGTAGTCGAAGATCAACGTCGCCGGGAGGCGCAGCCCGGTCGCGGTGGTGAGCCGGTTGCGCAGTTCGACCGCCGTCAGCGAGTCGAAGCCCAGGTCGCGGAAAGCCGCGTCGGCATCGACGCTTTCGCCGGTGGTGTGGCCAAGAACGGTGGCCGCTTGAGCACGCACCAGTTCCAGCACCGTCCCGTGGCGCTCCTCCACCGGCATCGCGACCAGGTGAGCGGCCAATTCGCTCGTATCGGCGGAAGCGGTGGCGGCGGCCCGGCGTGTCGGGCCGCCGACCAGCAGCCGCAGCAACGGCCCGGTGGTTCCGGCGGCTCGCATGGCCGCTACGTCCAGCCGCGCCGCCACCACCAACGACCGTTCCAGGCACACCGCGGCGTCGAACAGCGCCAAGCCCTGCTCATCAGACAGCGCCCGCACTCCGGTCCGGGCCAGCCTGGCCAGGTCCATCGCGTCGAGCTCCCCGGTCATTCCCGAGCTCTGCTCCCACAATCCCCACGCCAGCGACTGTCCGGCCAGCCCTGCCGACCGCCGCTGCTCCACCAGCGCGTCCAGCGCGGCGTTCGCCGCCGCGTAACTCCCCTGACCCGCAGAACCGAGCGTGGCCGCAGCCGAGGAATACACCACGAACAGACCCAGATCCTGATCCCGGGTCAGCTCGTGCAGATGCCAGGCCGCATCCACCTTCGCGCGCAGCACCACGGCCAGCCGCTCCGGGGTCAAGGACTCCACCGTCGCGTCGTCCAGCACACCAGCCGCATGCACCACACCCGACACCGCATGCCCGGCGAGCACCGCCGCCACAGCGTCACGATCAGACACATCACACGCCTGGATCGACACCCGCGCGCCCAGCTCATCCAGCTCAACGGCCAACTCATCCGCGCCCGGAGCATCCACGCCCCGCCGGGACAGCAGCAACAGGTGCCTGACTCCGTAAGCGGTTACCAGGTGCCGGGCCAGCATGGCTCCCAGCACACCGGTCCCACCGGTGATCACCACCGTGCCCTCAGCGACCCGATCCGGTACCGGTCGACCGGCACCAGCAG
Organism: Streptomyces sp. NPDC087310; assembly: GCF_044744405.1. Lineage (NCBI taxonomy): Bacteria > Bacillati > Actinomycetota > Actinomycetes > Kitasatosporales > Streptomycetaceae > Streptomyces > Streptomyces sp. NPDC087310. Next base: position 427,277 of record NZ_JBIUYF010000001.1, read on the forward strand.
CTCGCACCAGACGCCGTGCCGACAGCACACCCGCCCGCAGTACCAGCTCCGGCTCACCGCTGCCCACCACGGCGAGCAAGGTGTCGTCGAGATCGGTATCGGTATCGGGTTCGGTGTCAGGCTCGGTGTCCAGGAGGAGGAAACGTCCGGGGTGCTCCGACTGCGCCGAACGCACCAGACCGCTCACCGCAGCCGCGGCCAGATCACTGCCGTCCGTGGCGCCCTGAGTGAGCAGCAGCAGTTGGGAATCCTCGGCGGCCGGGTCGGCCAGCCACTCCTGCAACCACGTCAGCACCGTCCCGGTCACCGTGTGCACCGACTGCGGACCCTCGCCGATACCAGCCGGGACCCGGGCCACCACCAGCGCGGGGACCTCGCCCTCGACCTCGTCGCGCCAGGCCCAGTCCACCGCTTCGGTGGTGACCGGCCCGGCGAGCGGTACCCAGTCCACCCCGAACAGCGACCGTGCCGTCTCCCCCGCACCGGCGGAAGTCAGGTTGGTGGTGATCGGGCGCAGCATCAGCGACTCGGCGCTGAACACCGGCTGCCCGGCCGGATCGAACGCGGCGACCGCGACCCCGCCGTCCTGCCGCGAGGACAACCGCACCCGCAGCATCACCGCGTCCGTGGCATGCAACTGGACGCCGCTCCACGCGAACGGCAGCCTGACGCCGTCTTCGCTCGACTGCGTCAGCGCAGTCATCCCGATCGGGTGCAAAGCCGCATCCAGCAACGCCGGATGTACCCCGTAGCCACCTACTTCGGTCTGCTCGGACAGCGCGACCTCGGCGAAGACATCGGTGCCGGATTGCCAGACCGCACGCATTCCGCGGAACACCAACCCGTAGCCATAGCCCTCCTCGGCCAGGCGCTCGTACACGCCGTCCAGCGGCACCGGCCGCGCATCCGCCGGCGGCCAGGATCCAGTCCACAGCGGAGCAGGAGCGGCCTGGGCACTCAGCACACCATCGGCGTGCTGAACCCATTCGTCCTCATCGCCATGACGAGAGAAGATCTCCACCACGCGGCGACCCTTTTCGTCAAGCTCGGCGACCCGCACCTGAACCTGCACCCCGCCCTGCTCAGGCAGCACCAACGGAGCCTGCAGCGTCAACTCCTCCAGCACCGGACAGCCGGCCCGGTCACCGGCGTGCACCGCCAGGTCCACCAAGGCCGTGCCCGGCAGCAACACCGATCCCAGCACCGCATGATCGGCCAGCCACGGATACGCGGACAGAGACAACCGTCCGGTCAGGAGCACCTTGTCCTCACCGGCCAGTGTCACGACAGCGCCGAGCAGCGGGTGATCGGACTCGCCCTGTCCCAGAGCCTGTACATCCCCGGCCGGCTGGGTGGCTGTGGGCCAGTACCGCTGGTGCTGGAACGCATAGGTCGGCAACGACACCCGACTCGTGCTCTCAGGGCCGAGATGGGCAGTCCAGTCCACCTTCACACCGGCGACGTGCAGCACCGCCAGCGACCGCAGCCACCGATCCCGGCCGCCGTCATCACGACGCAAGGTGCCGGTCACGGCCAGATCCTCGCCGGTCTGCTCGACGGCCATCGCCAGCACCGGATGCGTACTCACCTCGACGAAAGTGCGGTGTCCGGCCTGCACCAGCGACTCGATCACGTCGGCGAAACGCACCTGCTCACGCAGATTCCGGTACCAGTAGCCGCCGTCAAGCCCCGCGGTATCGATGAGCGCAGCCTCCAGGGTGGAATGGAACGGCACCTGGCTGCTCGTCGGCTCCAGACCAGCCAGATCGGCCGCCAACCGCGCCTCGATCGCCTCAACCTGCGACGAATGCGACGCGTAATCCACCGCGATCCGCCGCACACCATCATCGGCATACCTGGCCACAAACTCGTCACACGCCTCCGCAGCACCGGAAACCACCACCTGGGACGGGCCGTTGACCGCCGCCACCGACAAGTCAGGCCACGGAGCGATCCACTCCTCAACCTGGGCCAGCGACGCCCGGACCGACACCATCCCGCCGGAACCCGCCAGCGACACAATCGCCTGGCTCCGCAGCGCCACCACCCGCGCGCCGTCCTCCAACGACAATCCGCCAAACGCCGTCGCAGCCGCGATCTCACCCTGCGAATGACCCACCACCACAGCAGGCGACACACCCGCCGAACGCCACAAACCGGCCAGCGACACCATCACCGCCCACGACACCGGCTGCACCACATCAACCCGCGCCAACAACCCAGCATCACCAAGAGCATCGCGCAACGACCAGTCCACGAACGGCTCCAACGCCGCCGCACACCGCTCCATCCACTCCCCGAACACCGGCTCCGAGTCCCACAACTCCAGACCCATACCGACCCACTGCGCACCCTGACCAGGGAACACGAACACCGGCCCCAGAGCGGTCGGCGCCGCAGCACCGTGGACCACCGCAGGCGAGGATTCCCAGTTTTCCAGCCCAGCCACAAGTCCGGCCAGGTCCTCGGCCACCACCACGGCCCGATGCTCGAACACCGACCTGCCCGTGGCCAACGCCCGGCCCACCGCCACCGGATCGACCTCCGGCTGCTCAGCGACCCAGTCACCGAGTCGGACAGCCTGCGCCCGCAGCGCCTGCGCCGACTTCGCCGACAGCAACCACGGCACCACACCACCCGCCGCCGGACCATCGTCAGCCTCGGATACAGACGACGGCTCAGGCTCAGACTCTTCAAGGATCAGATGCGCGTTCGTACCGGAAATGCCGAACGACGACACCCCGGCCCGGCGAGGACGACCACCGGTCTCCCAGGGCAGTGACTCCGTCAACAACTCCACCGCACCGGCAGCCCAGTCCACCTGCGACGACGGTGCGTCCACATGCAGCGTTCGCGGCAGAACACCGTGCCGCATCGCCAGCACCATCTTCATGATCCCCGCCACACCCGCGGCCGCCTGAGTGTGTCCGAGGTTGGACTTCACCGAACCCAGCCACAGCGGCCGGTCCTCCGGCCGGTCCTGACCATAGGTCGCCAGCAGCGCCTGCGCCTCGATCGGATCACCGAGCTTCGTCCCCGTACCGTGCGCCTCGACCACATCGACCTCGGCCGGAGAAAGCCCCGCACTCGCCAGCGCCGCCCGGATCACCCGCTGCTGCGAAGGACCGTTCGGCGCCGTCAGACCATTCGACGCGCCGTCCTGGTTCACCGCACTGCCACGCAGCACCGCCAGCACCTGATGCCCATTGCGCCGCGCGTCCGACAGACGCTCCAGCACCAGCACACCGGCGCCCTCACCCCAGCCGGTGCCATCCGCGGCATCGGCGAACGGCTTGCACCGGCCGTCAACGGCCAGTGCGTCCTGCCGCGAGAACTCCGTGAACACCGCTGGGGTGGACATCACCGTGACACCGCCGGCCAGCGCCATCGAGCACTCACCGGACCGCAGCGCCTGGGCCGCCAGATGCACCGTAACCAGCGAGGAGGAACACGCCGTATCCACCGTTACGGCAGGGCCCTCCAGGCCAAGCGTGTAGGCGATCCGGCCGGAAGCCACACTCCCGGAGTTTCCGGTACTGCCGAATCCTTCGCTCTCGGCCGGATTCATGGCTGTTTGGGTTGCGTAGTCGTGGTACATCAGGCCGACGTACACGCCGGTGTCGGAGCCACGGAGGGAATCCGGGACGATCCCGGCCCGCTCCAGCGCTTCCCACGCCGTCTCCAGGACGATCCGCTGCTGCGGATCCATCCCGACCGCCTCACGGGGCGAGATACCGAAGAACCCCGCATCGAACTCCGGCGCACCCAACAGGAACCCGCCGTGCTTGGTGTAGCTGGTACCGGGACGCAGGCGTTCAGGGTCGTACAGCCCCTCCACGTCCCAGCCACGGTCTGACGGGAACTCCGCCACCCCCTCGCCACCAGCGGCCAGCAGCCGCCACAGTGCCTCGGGCGAATCCACCCCACCCGGGAAACGACACCCCATCCCCACGATCGCGATCGGCTCATCAACCGCGACAGTGGCAACCGGCACCACATCCGAAGCGTCGGTGTCAGTTCCGAGGAGCTCCGTCAGCACGAATGCGGCCAGCACGGACGCGGTCGGATAGTCGAAGACCAGCGTTGCCGGGAGGCGTAGATCGGTTACGGCCGTGAGCCGGTTGCGCAGTTCCACCGCGGTCAGCGAATCGAAGCCCAGATCACGGAAAGCCGCGTCCGCGTCGACCCCGCCGGCCGTGGCGTGGCCGAGGACGGTCGCAGCCTGCGTGCGTACCAGCTCCAGCACCGCGCTGTGGCGCTCCGCCACGGGCAGCGCCGCCAGTCGGCCGGCCAACTCGCCACCACCGGCGAGACCGTTGGCGGCGGCACGGCGTGTCGAGCCTCCGACCAGGCCGCGCAAGAGCCGGGAGTCCACCCCGGCGGCTCGCATGGCCGCTACGTCCAGCCGCGCCGCCACCACCAACGACCGTTCCAGGCACACCGCCGCGTCGAACAGCGCCAAACCCTGCTCGTCCGACAGAGCCTGGAGACCGGCTCGGCTCATCCGGGCCAGGTCGACCTCGTCCAGCGCCCCGGTCATTCCCGAGCTCCGCTCCCACAGTCCCCACGCCAGTGAGTGCCCGGCCAGCCCTGCCGACCGCCGCTGCTCCACCAGCGCGTCCAGCGCGGCGTTCGCCGCCGCGTAACTCCCCTGACCCGCAGAACCGAGCGTGGCCGCCGCCGAGGAATACACCACGAACAGACCCAGATCCCGGTCCCGGGTCAGCTCGTGCAGATGCCACGCCGCGTCCACCTTCGCCCGCAGCACCACGGCCAGCCGCTCCGGGGTCAGCGACTCCACCGTCGCGTCGTCCAGCACACCAGCCGCATGCACCACACCCGCCAGCGGGAACGTGGCGGGCACTCCGGCCAGCACCGCGGCCACCGCGTCACGATCAGCCACGTCACAGGCGTGAATCGTCACCCGCGCGCCCAGCTCAGCCGCCAGCTCGGCGGCCCCGGGAGCGTCCATACCCCGCCGGGACAGCAACACCAGATGCCCGACCTCGTGGGCGGCCACCAGATGCCGGGCCAGCAAGGCACCCAAGCCACCGGTTCCTCCGGTGATCACCACCGTGCCCTCGGCCAGCCGATCCGGCGCCGCCCCCGCCTGCCTGCCGCCCGCGGCCCGTACCAGACGGCGCACGGACAGCGCTCCGTCCCGTACGGCGAGTTCCGGCTCGCCACTACCCAGTGCCGTGGGCAGCACGGCATCAAGATCCAGGTCGGTGTCGAGGTCCAGGAGGACGAAACGTCCGGGGTGCTCCGACTGCGCGGAACGCACCAGGCCGGTCACCGCGGCGGCGGCCAGATCGCTGCCGTCGAGCGCGCCCCGGGTGAGGAGCAGCAAGCGGGAATCCTGGTTGGCCGAGTCGGCCAACCAGGTCTGCAGCCAGCCCAGGACCGTCGATGTGACCGCGTGCACCCATTCCGGGCCCTCGCCGTAGCCAGTCGGGACCTGGGCCACCACCACAGCAGGCACGTCACCATCGACCTGGCCGTGCCAGGCCCAGTCCACCTCCGTGGTGGTGCCGGCATCCGCCAGCGGAACCCAGTCCACTCCGAACAGCGACCTGGCCGACTCGCCGACCCCGGACGCCGGGTCGGTGGTGATCGGGCGCAGCCGCAGGGAGTCCGCGCCGAACACCGGCTGCCCGGCCGGATCGAACGCCTCGACGCCGACCCCACCGTCCTCCCGGTGGGACAGCCTCACGCGCAGCACCGACGCACCGGTGGCGTACAGGCGAACGTCATTCCACGCGAACGGCAAGCTCACGCCTTCGCTCGGCTGTGCCGAGGCGGTGAGGCCGATCGGGTGGAGGGCGGCATCCAGCAGCGCCGGGTGTATCCCGAAGCCGTCCACCTCGGTCTGCTCGGGCAGGGCCACCTCGGCGAAGACATCGGTGCCTGACTGCCAGGCCGCGCGGAGCCCCTGGAAGACCGGACCGTAGCCGTAGCCGTCGTCGGCCAGTCGCTCGTACCGGTCGTCCACCGGCACGGGCCGCGCGTCCGGCGGCGGCCAGGCGCCGGTCCACACCGGAGCTGGGACGTCCTGTGGACTCAGCACACCATCGGCATGCCGAACCCACTCATCGTCTTCATCGACACGAGAGAGGATCCCCACTGCCCGGCGCCCCTGCTCGTCAGGCTCGGCGACCCGCACCTGAACCTGCACCCCGCCGTGTTCAGGCAACAGCAGCGGAGCCTGAAGGGTCAGTTCTTCCACCACCGGACATCCGGCGCGATCGCCGGCGTGTACGGCCAGGTCCACGAACGCCGTTCCTGGCAGCAGTACCGAGCCCAGCACCGCGTGATCGGCCAGCCAGGGGTACGACGCCAGTGACAGACGCCCGGTCAGCACCAGGGCATCGCCGCCGGCCAGAGCCACCACCGCACCCAGCAGCCCGTGACCGGACTCGCCCAGCCCCAGCGCGCGCACATCGCCGGCGCGGCGGGTCACCCGAGGCCAGTACCGCTCCCGCTGGAACGCGTACGTCGGCAACGGCACCGGGATGGAACCCTGAGCGCCGAGCAGCGCGGTCCAGTCCACGGTGGAGCCATGGGCATGCACCCCGGCCAGGGCGGTCACTATCGTTTCGGGCTCGTCGCGTTCGGGCCGCAGCGCAGGAAGCCACACGCCGCTCTCCGCAGTGGCCATCGCGCTCAACGTCCCGGCCGGACCCGCCTCCAGGAAGAGGTCAGCACCCTGCTCCCGCAGCTTCAAGACCGTGTCGTGGTACCGCACGGTGTCGCGGACGTGCCGTACCCAGTAGGCGGGGTCCGTCACATCCGCGTCCGGGGTTCCGGACACCACGGGGAACTGAGGCTCCTGCCAGGACACGCCCTCCAGAACCTGCGCGAACGACGCCAACATCGGTTCCATCAACGGGGAGTGGAACGCGTGACTGACCCGCAGGCGTCGCGCCTTCCCGCCCTGATCCCGCCACTTCTCCGCCAGCTCCAGGACCGCATCCTCGTCACCGGAGATCACCGTGGACTCCGGGCCGTTGACCGCGGCCAGACCCACGGTGGCGTACTCACCGATCAGCTCCAGCGCCTCGGCCTCACTCGCCGAGAGCGCCACCATCGCGCCGCCGGTGGGCAGGTCCTGCATCAGTCGGCCTCGCGCTGTGACCACAGCGGCCGCATCCGGCAGATCCCACACACCCGCCACATACGCGGCACTGAGCTCACCGATCGAATGACCGGCCACCCACTCCGGTACGACGCCCCACGAAGCGGTCAGCCGATACAGAGCCACCTGCACCGCGAACAACCCGGCCTGCGTGTAGAGAGTTTCGTCCAGCAGATCCGGCTCACCGTTGATCACTTCACGGATCGGACGCGGCAAGTGCCGATCCAGCTCCGCACACACCTCGTCAAAGGCTTCGGCGAACACCGGGAACGACGCACACAGCTCCGCCCCCATACCGAGCCGCTGGCTGCCCTGACCGGAGAACACCATCGCCAGCCGCCCAGAGCCGGCCGATTCGGTGAGCACGCCCGCACCCGGCCGGCCTTCGGCCAGCGTGCGGAGGCCGTCCATCAGTGCCTGCCCGTCCCGGCCCAGAACCACTGCGCGATGCTCGAACACCGACCGGCCCGTGGTCAACGCCCGGCCGACCAGCACCGGATCGATCTCTGGCCGTGCGGTGGACCACCGGACCAGTCGGACAGCTTGGTCGCGCAGCGCCTCCGGTGACCTGGCCGACAGCAGCCAGGGCACCATCCCACCCGGAACCTCATCGGGCTCCGTCGCCGACACCAACTCGGGTTCGGGCTCTGCCTCTTCGAAGATCAGGTGCGCGTTCGTGCCGGAGATACCGAACGACGACACCCCGGCCCGTCGCGGACGGCCATCGGACTCCCACGGCACAGCCTCGGTCAGCAGCCGCACCGCTCCGGCCGACCAGTCCACGTGCGACGACGGCGCGTCCACATGCAACGTACGCGGCAACAGACCGTGCCGCATCGCCAGCACCATCTTGATGATCCCGGCCACGCCGGCGGCGGACTGGGTATGACCGATGTTCGACTTCACCGACCCCAGCCACAGGGGTTTGTCCTCCGGCCGGTCCTGACCGTACGTGGCCAGAAGGGCCTGCGCCTCGATCGGGTCGCCGAGTGTCGTGCCGGTGCCGTGCGCCTCCACCACATCAACGTCAGCCGAAGACAGCCGCGCACTCGCCAGCGCCGCCCGAATCACCCGCTGCTGCGAAGGACCGTTCGGCGCCGTCAGACCGTTCGACGCACCATCCTGATTCACCGCACTGCCACGCAGCACCGCCAGCACCTGATGGCCCTTGCGGCGCGCATCCGACAGCCGCTCCAGCACCAGGATGCCGGCGCCCTCACCCCAGCCGGTCCCGTCCGCGGCATCGGCGAACGGCTTGCACCGGCCGTCGGCAGCCAGTCCGCCCTGACGGGAGAACTCCGCGAACACACCGGGGGTGGACATCACGGTGACGCCGCCGGCCAGCGCCATCGAGCACTCGCCCGACCGCAGCGCCTGAGCGGCCAGGTGCACCGCCACCAACGAAGACGAACAGGCCGTGTCGATCGAGACCGCCGGGCCTTCCAGTCCCAGTGTGTAGGAAACACGCCCGGACATCACACTCACGGCGTTGCCGGTCAGCGAGTGTCCATCGGTGTCGTGGGAGCCCGATGCCAGTACCGAGCCGTACTCCGACCCGCCAACCCCCACATACACACCGGTGTCCGAGCCGCGCAGCGAATCCGGGGCGATCCCGGCCCGCTCCAACGCCTCCCACGCCGTTTGCAGCACCAGACGCTGCTGCGGATCCATCGCCACCGCTTCACGCGGCGAAATACCGAAGAATCCCGCGTCGAAATCGGTGATTTCGGGTACGAACCCGCCCACACGCGCGTATTCGGCCTGCGGGTCGTCCAGTCCGGCCGCATCCCAGCCGCGGTTCCCGGGGAAGGCGCCGATCGCGTCCGTGCCCTCGGTCAGCAGTTCCCACAAGGCTTCGGGCGAGTCCACTCCACCCGGGAAACAACATCCCACTCCCACGATCGCGACCGGCTCGTCCAGCACCACAGCCGCCACCGGTGCGGCCATCGCCGCCTCGGCGCCGAACAGTTCTTCCAGCAGAAGGTCTGTCAGCACAGCCGCGTTCGGGTAGTCGAACACCAGCGTCGCCGGCAGCGAAAGCCCTGTCGCCTCCACCAACCGGTTGCGCAGCTCGACCGCGGTCACGGAATCGAAACCCAGCTCGCGGAATGCCTGACCGGACCCGAGCCCGTCCGCGGTGCCGTGCCCCAGCACCACGGCCGCATGAGCCAACACCATCTCGTGTACGGTCTGCCGGCGCCGGCCCTCCGGCAACACCCGCAGCCGGGCGGCCAGAGCGCTCTCCTCGTGCCTCGCCGATCCTGTATCGGCCACGGCAGCCCGCACCTGCGGAATCTGACCCAGCAGCGGACTGGGCCGCGCGGAGGTGAACGCCGCGGCGAAGCGGGACCAATCCATATCGGTCACCGTCACACACGCTTCACCCCGACCCACTGCCTCAGCCAGCGCACGCAGCGCACGCTGCGGATCCATCGGCCGGACCCCGCGCCGCTGCATCGCCTGGCTCTCCTGTGCCCCGGCCATTCCCGGCCCGGCCCACAGACCCCAGGACACACTCGTCACCGCGCGCCCGGCAACACGCTCCCGGAGGGCATACGCATCGAGGAACGCGTTGGCCGCCGCGTACATCCCTTGTCCGCCACCGCCCCACACGCCGGCGCCCGAGGAATACAGCACAAAGGCGTCCAGCGGACGTTCGGCATCCTGCACCAGCAGCCGGTGCAGATTCAGTGTCCCGGCCACCTTCGCCGCCAGAACCTGGTCGACAGTGTCCGGATCGGTCTCCGCGATCGAGGTCAGCTCACCGACACCGGCGGCATGAACCACCGCATCGATCCGCCCCACGCCGGACAGAGCCGTGGCCAGGCCGTCCCGGTCGGCCACGTCCACGCCCAGGACGGTGACCCGTACCCGGCCCTCGGCGGTCAGCTCGTCCACGAGCTGTGTCGCGCCGGGCGCCTGCGTGCCACGCCGCGAGGTCAGCACGATGTGTTCAACGCCCTGATCGGCCAGCCAGTGTGCGACCTGACCACCCAGTCCACCGGTGCCACCGGTGACCAGGACAGTGCCCGCCGGAACCCACGGCTGCCCGGAGTCGGGGGCGGGCACGAGCCGACGTCCGTACACGCCGCTGGCGCGTACCGCGACCTGATCCTCAGCGTCCCACCCGGCCAGCACCGCGCAGCAACGCCGCCAGATCACCTCGTCGAGGGCGGCTTCGGCCTCGGTGGGCGGCAGATCGATCAGCCCGCCCCACCACGTCGGGTACTCCAGCGCCGCCACCCGGCCCAGCCCCCATGCCGCGGCCGCGTCGAGATCACCTGACCCGTCGGCGCCGTCCACCCGGACCGCGCCGCGGGTGAGCATCCACAACCGCTGCGTCGCCCCGGCCTCTTCGAGGCCCTGGAGCACCGCCAGAAGCTCCTTCGCCGGCGCGGGGCCGGGCAGGAACACCACACCAGCCAGGTCCACTTCGGACAGGGCGACCCGTACGGCTTCGGCGACCACCGCGCGGTCACCGAGCACAGCCGTCGGAAGCGGCCGAGCACCCTGATCGGCCAGCGCTCCCACCACCTGGCCGGCCCATTCAGCGGTGTCCGGGTGGTGCAGCACCAGCCATGAACCGCTCAGCGCCGAAGGCCGCGATCCCGACAGCGGCGCCCACTCCACCCGATAACGCCAGTTGTCGATCGCCTGGCGGTCCTGCCGCTCCCTGCGCCAGGCGGCCAACGCGGGAAGCACCGAACTCACTTCATGCTCATCCACCCGCAAGGTGGTGGCCAGAGCCGCGCCGTCCGAACGCTCCACCGCCTGCCAGAACTCCGCGTCCACACCGTCGACCACACGGTCAGCGCTCTGGTGCGACATCTCAGGCCAGAACCGCTGGTGCTGGAACGCGTACGTAGGCAGGGAAAGCAGCCCCGCACCGGGCTGGTCGCCGAGCAGTCCGGTCCACTCCACCGGCACGCCCGCGACATGGACACCGGCCAGTGACCGCAGCCACCGGCCCCGACCGCCGTCATCACGACGCAAGGTGCCCGTCACGGCCAGATTCTCGCCGGCCTGCTCGACCGCCATCGCCAGCACCGGATGTGTACTCACCTCGACAAAGGTGCGGTGTCCGGCCTCCACCAGCGACTCGATCACGTCGGCGAAACGCACCTGCTCACGCAGATTCCGATACCAATACCCGCCATCGAGGCCCGCGGTATCGAGGAGCGCAGCCTCCAAGGTGGAATGGAAGGGCACCTGGCTACTCGTCGGCTCCAGCCCAGCCAGATCGGCCGCCAACCGTGCCTCGATGGCCTCGACCTGGGCCGAATGCGACGCGTAGTCCACCGCGATCCGCCGGACACCGTCATCGGCATGCCTGGCCACGAACTCGTCACACGCTTCCGCCGCTCCAGAGACCACCACCTGGGACGGGCCGTTGACCGCCGCCACCGACAACTCAGGCCACGGAGCGATCCACTCCTCGACCTGGGCCAGCGACGCCCGGACCGACACCATCCCGCCGGAACCGGCCAGCGACACAATCGCCTGGCTCCGCAGCGCCACCACCCGCGCGCCGTCCTCCAACGACAGACCACCAGACGCCGTCGCAGCCGCGATCTCGCCCTGCGAGTGACCCACCACCACCGACGGGGCCACACCCGCCGAACGCCACAGGCCGGCCAGCGACACCATCACCGCCCACGACACCGGCTGCACCACATCAACCCGCGCCAACAGCGCGGCATCACCAAGAGCCTCACGAAGCGACCAGTCCACGAACGGCTCCAACGCCGCCGCACACCGCTCCATCCACTCACCGAACACCGGCTCGGTGTCCCACAGCTCCAGGCCCATACCGACCCACTGCGCACCCTGACCAGGGAAGACGAACACCGGACCCTGCCCAGTCGGCGCCGCCACGCCCCGTACCACGTCGGGCGACGATTCCCAGCTCTCCAGCCCAGCCACAAGTCCGGCCAGGTCCTCGGCCACCACCACAGCCCGATGCTCGAACACCGACTTGCCCGTGGCCAACGCCCGGCCCACCATCACCGGATCGACCTCCGGCTGGTCAGAGACCCACTGACCGAGTCGGACGGCCTGCTCCCGCAGCGCCTCCGCCGACTTCGCCGACAGCAGCCACGGAACCACACCACCCGCCGCCGGACCCCCGTCACCTTCGGATACAGACGACGGTTCCGGCTCAGGCTCTTCAAGGATCAGATGCGCGTTCGTACCGGAAATGCCGAACGACGACACCCCGGCCCGGCGAGGACGACCATTCGCCTCCCACGGAACGGGCTCGGTCAGCAACTCCACCGCCCCGGCCGACCAGTCCACATGTGACGAAGGCGCGTCCACATGCAAGGTCCGCGGCAACTGTCCATGGTGCATGGCCAGCACCATCTTGATGATCCCGGCCACGCCGGCGGCGGCCAGCGTGTGGCCGATGTTGGACTTCACCGAGCCCAGCCACAGCGGCCGATCGTCCGACCGGTCCTGGCCATAGGTCGCCAGCAGCGCCTGCGCCTCGATCGGGTCACCCAGCCGGGTCCCGGTGCCGTGTGCCTCCACCACGTCAACATCGGCCGAGGACAGCCGGGCACTTGCCAGCGCCGCCCGGATCACCCGCTGCTGCGAAGGGCCGTTCGGCGCCGTCAGACCGTTCGACGCGCCATCCTGGTTCACCGCACTGCCACGCAGCACCGCCAGCACCTGATGGCCCTTGCGCCGCGCGTCGGACAGCCGCTCCAGCACCACGATCCCGGCGCCCTCGCCCCAACCGGTGCCGTCTGCGGCTTCGGCGAACGGCTTGCACCGGCCGTCGGCGGCCAATCCGCCCTGCCGCGAGAACTCCGTGAACACACCGGGGGTGGACATCACCGTAACGCCACCGGCCAGTGCCATCGAGCACTCGCCGGACCGCAGCGCCTGGGCCGCCAGATGCACCGCCACGAGAGAGGAGGAACACGCCGTGTCCACTGTGACAGCGGGGCCTTCCAGACCCAGCGTGTACGCGATCCGGCCCGAGGCCACACTTCCGGCGTTACCGGTCAGCACGTGCCCGGCGACATCATTCGAACCCGACGCCAGCACTGATCCGTACTCCGCCCAGGAGGCGCCCACATACACGCCGGCGTCCGAGCCACGCAGTGAATCCGGGACGATCCCGGCCCGCTCCAACGCCTCCCACGCCGTCTCCAGCACGATCCGCTGCTGCGGGTCCATCGCCATGGCTTCGCGAGGAGTGATCCCGAAGAATTCGGGATCGAACATGCCCGCCTCGGCCAAGAAGCTGCCATGCCGGGCGTAGGTGGTACCCGGTCGAAGCCGGTCCGGGTCGTAGAGGCCCTCCACATCCCAGCCACGATCGGCGGGGAACTCCACCACGCCCTCGCCATCAGCGGCCAGCAGGTCCCACAACGCCTCCGGGGAATCCACCCCGCCCGGGAACCGGCACCCCATCCCCACGATCGCGATCGGATCATCGTCCGCGCCGACGACCACGGTCCCGGATACGGGAGCGGCGTCCGCCCGCTCACCCAGTACCCCGGCCAGTACGAACCCGGCCAGCAACCGCGACGTCGGATAGTCGAAGGCCATCGTGGCCGGCAGCCGTATCCCCGTCACGGTGGTGAGCCGGTTACGCAGTTCCACCGCGGTCAGCGAATCGAAGCCCAGGTCGCGGAAGGCCGCGTCGGCGTCGACCGCGCCGACTCCGCTGTGCCCCAGGACGATGGCCGCTTCGGTACGTACCAGCTCCAGCACCGTGCTCTGGCGCTCTTCCACCGGCAGTGCCGCCAGCCGGTCGGCCAGCTCGCCGTCACCGGCCGCGGTGGTGGCGGCGGCCCGGCGTGCCGAACCTCCGGCCAGCCCGTGCAGCAGCGGCCCAGCGGCTCCGGCGGCGCGCATGGTGGCCACATCCAGCCCCGCTGCCACCACCAACGGCCGGTCCAGGCGCGTCGCCGCGTCGAACAGCGCCAGGCCCTGCTCGTCGGAGAGCGCCCGAACCCCGGTCCGCGTCAACCGGGCCCGATCCGCTTCGCCCAGCGCCCCGGTCATCCCCGAGCTCTTCTCCCACAGACCCCAGGCCAGCGACTGACCGACCAGCCCGGTCGATACCCGGTGCTGCATCAAGGCGTCCAGCGCGGCGTTCGCCGCCGCGTAACTCCCCTGCCCCGCCTGCCCGAGCGTGGCCGCCGCCGAGGAATACACCACGAACATGCCCAGATCCCGGTCCCGGGTCAGCTCGTGCAGATGCCACGCCGCATCCACCTTCGCCCGCAGCACCACGGCCAGCCGCTCCGGGGTCAGCGACTCCACCGTCGCGTCGTCCAGCACACCAGCCGCATGCACCACACCCGACACCGCGTGCTCGGCGAGCACCGCCGCCAGCGCATCACGGTCAGACACATCACACGCCCGCACCGACACCCGCGCGCCCAGTGCGCTCAGCTCGGCGACCAGTTCGTCGGCGCCCTCGGCGGCACTGCCCCGGCGGGACAGCAGCAGCAGGTTCTCCACCCCGTGAGCGGTCACCAGGTGGCGGGCCAGCATCGCGCCCAGCACCCCGGTTCCGCCGGTGATCACCACGGTCCCTCGCCGGTCCAGCCCCATGGGCAGCCGGAGCACCACCTTGCCGACGTTTCGCCCGGCTTGCAGATACCGCAGGCCGTCCACCGCGGCGGCCGTCTCGAACACGGTGACCGGCAGCGGCTCCAGTGCCCCGGAGCCGAACAGGTCCACGATCTCGGCCAGCATCCGGCCGATCCGCTCCGGACCGGCCTCCAGCACATCGAACGCCCGGTACACCGCGCCGCCGTGCCCGGCCGCGATCGCGGCGGCGTCCCGCACGTCGGCCTTGCCCATCTCCACGAACCGCCCGCCCTGCGCGAGCAGGTCGAGCGAGGCGTCCACGAACTCCCCGGCCAGGGAGTTCAGGACCACGTCCACGCCCTCACCACCGGTCTCGGCCTGGAACTTGTCGCGGAAGCCCAGATCGCGGGAGGACGCCAGATGGGTGTCGTCGAAGCCCTGTTCACGCAGCACCGGCCACTTCGCGGCGCTGGCGGTGCCGTAGACGTCCATGCCCCACACCCGGGCCAACTGAACCGCCGCCATACCCACGCCACCCGCTGCGGCGTGGATCAGAATCCGCTGGCCGCGCTGCACCTCGGCCAGGTCCCGCAGCGCGTAGAACGCCGTCAGGAACACGATCGGCACCGACGCCGCCCGAGTGAGAGACCACCCCTCCGGCACCTTCGCCACCAGCCGGTGATCAGTCACCGCCAGCGGACCCAGCGCACCGGCGAAGACACCGAACACCTGGTCACCGACTGCCAGCCCAGTCACATCCTCAGCGACCTCGACCACCACGCCGGCCGCCTCGCCACCCATCAGGGCGTCGGGGTCGGGATACATCCCGAGGCCGACGAGGACGTCCCGGAAGTTCAGCCCGACCGCTCGCACACCCACCCGGATCTGACCGGGCTCCAGCGGCGCCTCCCCAGCCGGGTTCGCCAGCACCGTCAGGTTTTCCAGACTGCCCTGCTCGGGTACGTCCAGCCGCCAGCCCTGCCGCTCAGGACCCGGCACCACCAACTGCCCGGTCGCCCGCACCAGACGCCGCACGTGCAACACGCTGGCGCGGAGAGCGAGTTCCGGCTCACCGCTGGCCACGACCACGGGCAGGAGAGCTTCGACGCTCGCGTCCGCTTCGAGATCGAGAAGGATGAAGCGGCCGGGATTCTCCGACTGCGCGGAACGCACCAGACCCGTCACCGCGGCCGCGGCCAGATCGCTGCCGTCGGTCGCACCGCGAGTCAGCAGCAGCAACTGAGAGCCGTCGGCGGCCGAATCGGCCAGCCAAGCCTGAAGCCAGTCCAGCACCGTCGCCGTCACCACGTGCACCGGCTCAGGCCCGTCCCCAACACCGGCCGGGACCTGGGCCACCACCACCGGAGGCAGCTCACCCTCAACCTGACCGTGCCAAGCCCACTCCACCGTCGTGGTGGTCGCCGGGTCGGCCAGCGGCGTCCAGTCGACGCCGAACAACAGCCGGGAGGTCTGTCCGGCCCGCGAAGCGGCCGGATCGGTGGTGATCGGCCGCAGCACCAACGAGTCGGCGCCCAGCACCGGCTGCCCGGCCGGATCGAACACCGCGACCGCGACCCCGCCGTCCTGACGCCGAGACAACCTGACCCGCAGCACCGACGCGCCCGTGGCGAACAACTGCACGCCGCTCCACGCGAACGGCAGGCGCACCCCGCCCTCGCCCGACTCGTCAGCGAGATCGGTCAGGCCGATCGGGTGCAGGGCCGCGTCCAGCAGTGCCGGATGCACCCCGAAGCCATTTACGTCGGTCCGCTCGGGCAGGGCCACCTCGGCGAACACCTCGGTGTCGGACCGCCAGACCGCTCGTACACCCTGGAACACCGGCCCGTAGCCGTAACCATCTCCGGCCAGGCGTTCATAGACGCCGTCCACCGGCACGGGCCGCGCGCTCGGCGGCGGCCAGGCACCGGTCCACACCGGAGCGGGAGCTGTCTGCGCGCTCAGCACACCATCGGCGTGCTGGACCCACTCCTCCTCGTCGCCGGTACGGGAGAAGATACCGATCACCCGGCGACCGTGCTCATCACGCTCGGCGACGCGGATCTGGACCTGCACCCCGCCCTGCTCGGGGAGCAGCAGCGGTGCCTGCAGCGTCAGTTCCTCCAGCACCGGACATCCGGCCCAGTCACCGGCGTGCACCGCCAGATCCACGAACGCCGTTCCCGGCAGGAGCACCGAGCCCAGCACCACGTGATCGGCGAGCCACGGGTAGGCCGCCAGCGACAGCCGGCCGGTCAGCACCACCGCGTCCCCACCGGCCAGCGCCACCGCCGCGCCCAGCAGCCGGTGCCCGGCCTCGCCCTGGCCCAGCGCCCGCACGTCCCCCGCCCGGGAGGTCACCTCGGGCCAGTACCGCTCCCGCTGGAACGCGTACGTCGGCAAGGACACCGAGCGCGCGCCTGTCCCCAGCAGCTCGGGCCAGTCCACGGTGGAGCCGTGAGCGTGCACCCCGGCCAGCGCGGCCAGCACCGTTTCGGGCTCGTCACGTTCGGGCCGCAGCGCCGGAAGCCAGACGCCACTGTCCGCGGTGGCCATCGCGCTCAGTGTGCCGGCCGGCCCGGCCTCCACGAACAGGTCCGCTCCTTGTTCGCGCAGCGCACTGACCGCGTCGTGATAGCGGACCGTGTCCCGCACATGCCGAACCCAGTACGACGGCTCTGTCACATCCGCGTCCGGCGTGCCGGACACCACCGGTATCCGCGGCTCGTGCCACGTCACCTGCTCCAGCACCCGCGCGAACGCATCCAGCATCGGTTCCATCAACGGCGAATGGAACGCGTGACTGACCCGCAGCCGCCGCGCCTTCCCACCCTGATCCCGCCACCGCTGCGCCAGCTCCTCCACGGTGCTCTCCGTACCGGAGATCACGGTCGAGGCCGGGCCGTTCACCGCGGCCAGACCCACGGTGGTGTGCTCGCCGATCAGCTCCAGCGCCTCGGCCTCGCTCGCCGAGAGCGCCACCATCGCGCCGCCCGCAGGCAGCTCCTGCATCAGCCGACCCCGAGCGGTCACCACAGCGGCCGCATCGGCCAGATCCCACACACCCGCCACATACGCGGCACTGAGCTCACCGATGGAATGACCGGCCACCCACTCCGGTACGACACCCCACGAAGCCGTCAGCCGGAACAGGGCGACCTGCACCGCGAACAAACCGGCCTGCGTGTAGAGAGTTTCGTCCAGCAGATCCGGCTCGCTGTCGATCACTTCACGGATCGGACGCGGCAGATGCCGATCCAGCTCCGTACACACCTCGTCAAAGGCTTCAGCGAACACCGGGAACGCGGCCGACAACTGCGAACCCATACCGGGACGTTGACTGCCCTGCCCGGAGAACACCACTGCCAGCCGCCTGGAACCGGGCGAGCCGGTCACCACACCCGCGCCCGACCGGCCCTCGGCAAGAGCCTGCACACCGTCCAGCAACGTCTGCTGTTCCCGGCCCAGCACCACGGCCCGATGCTCGAACACCGACCGGCCCGTGGCCAACGCCCGGCCGACCAGCACCGGATCGATCTCCGGCTGGTCAGTAACCCACTGACCGAGTCGGACAGCCTGCGCCCGCAACGCCTCCGGCGACTTGGCCGACAGCAACCACGGCACCACCACAGCCGCCGGTTCCGGCTCGACTGCCGGTTCGGTGGCCGGCTCGACTGCCGGTTCGGTCGCCGACTCGGTCGCCGGTTCGAGTTCCGGCTCTTCGAGGATCAGGTGGGCGTTCGTGCCGGAGATACCGAACGACGAGACGCCCGCCCGCCGCTGACGGCCGTCCGCCTGCCACGGCATCTCTTCCGTCAGCAGCCTCACGGCACCGGCCGACCAGTCCACATGCGACGACGGCGCATCCACATGCAGCGTGCGCGGCAGCACGCGGTGCTGCATCGCCAGGACCATCTTGATGATGCCGGCCACGCCCGCGGCGGCCTGGGTATGGCCGATGTTCGACTTCACCGACCCCAGCCACAGCGGCCGCCCGTCCGGACGGTCCTGACCGTAGGTCGCCAGCAGCGCGTCCGCCTCGATCGGATCGCCGAGCTTCGTCCCCGTGCCGTGCGCCTCGACAACGTCCACGTCGGACGCGGACAGCCGGGCACTCGCCAGCGCCGCCCGGATCACCCGCTGCTGCGAAGGACCGTTCGGCGCGGTAAGACCGTTCGACGCGCCGTCCTGGTTCACCGCACTGCCACGCAGCACCGCCAGCACCTGGTGTCCACGCTTCCGGGCGTCGGACAGCCGCTCCAGCACCAGTACGCCGGCGCCCTCACCCCAGCCGGTGCCGTCTGCCGCATCGGCGAACGGCTTGCACCGACCGTCGGGAGCCAGCCCGCCCTGCCGCGAGAACTCCACGAAGATCCCGGGCGTGGACATGATCGTGACACCACCGGCGAGCGCCACCGTGCACTCACCCGAGCGCAGCGCCTGCGCGGCCAGGTGCATCGTCACCAACGAGGAGGAGCACGCGGTGTCCACGGTCACCGCGGGGCCTTCCAGGCCAAGCGTGTAGGCCACCCGGCCGGACATCACGCTCGCCGCGTTGCCGGTTCCGGTGTGGCCCTCCTGGGCGACCGGCCCGTCGGCGACCATCGTGGCGTAGTCCTGGCCATTGGTGCCGAGATACACACCGGTGGCGCTGCCTCGCAGTGAGTCCGGGTCGATCCCGGCTCGTTCCAGCGCTTCCCACGCCGTTTCCAGCGCCAGTCGCTGCTGCGGATCCATCGCCACGGCCTCACGCGGCGAAATACCGAAGAATCCCGCGTCGAAATCCGTCACGTCGGTGACGAAGCCTCCCACCGGGGCGTACCGGGCCTGCGGGTCGTCAGGCCCGGCCGCCTCCCAGCCACGGTCCCCGGGGAAATCACCGATCGCGTCCGTGCCACCGGTCAGCAGCCTCCACAGTGCCTCCGGCGAATCCACTCCACCCGGAAAACGGCAGCCCACTCCCACGATCGCGATCGGCTCACGCGACTTCTCTTCCACTTCGGCGAGGCGCGAACTCGTCTCGTGCAGATCCACGGTCACGCGCTTCAGGTACTCGCGGAGCTTGTCCTCGGTGTTCACTACCGATCACCCATTCCTTCGTGAAGAGCGCGAGGAGTCCTCATGCCTTGCCGTAGCGGTTGTCGATGAAGTCGAAGAGGTCGTCGTCCGAGGCGTGCTGGAGCTGGTCCTGCACATCCCCGTCACCGTTCTGCCCCTGGAGGTTGTGCCAGGTCGAGGTCAAAGCCTTGAGTCGACCGCTGACCTCGTCGTGGAAGCCCACGTCGGCCGCCTGGGAGTCGAAGTACTCGGCGGTCAGTGCCGACAGGGAGTTCTCCAGGCGGCTGAGCTCGTCCAAGATGGACGGTCCGAAGGCGTCGGCGTCACCGGACAGTCGCGTGTGGAGGTATCCGGCGAGGTCGGCCGGTGTCGGATAGTCGAAGACAAGCGCCGCCGGCAACGACAGGCCGGACACCGCGGCCATCCGGTTGCGCAGTTCGACCGCGGTCAGCGAATCGAAGCCGAGGGAACGGAAGGCGGCTCCCTCATCGATCTTCCCCGCGTTTGCGTGCCCCAGCACCGTCGCGGCCTGTTCCCGCACCATCGACAGCACCATCGATGGTCCCTTGCCGGGCGGAGCCTGCCGCAGATCCAGCAGCCAGGGGGAATCGCCGTTCACCGCGTCGGCTGCCACCACCGCCTTGGCCTCCGGGAGCTCGGCCAGCCACTGCCCGCCGAGGCCGAGTTCCGTCACCCGGCCCCAGTCCACATCGGCGACCGCGACGTACCCGTCGTCCACGGCATGTTCCAGCGCCATCACCGCCACCGCCGGATCCATCCCGCCCACGCCCACCCTCCGATGGAGGGACTGCACCAGTTCGGAATCGGCCAGGCCCGCGCCGGCCCAGGCGCCCCACGCCATCGACACCATGGGCGCGCCCTGCGCCCGCCGCATCTGCGCATAGGCGTCCAGGAACCCGTTGGCCGCGGCGTAGTTGCCCTGCCCCGGCGAACCCAGCAACGCCGCCGCCGAGGAGAACAGTACGAACGCGTGCAGGCCCATGTCCGCGGTGAGCTCGTCCAGGGCGAGTACGGCGTCGACCTTCGGCGCGGCCACCGCCTCCAGCCGCTGCGGCGTCAGTGAACCGAGCACACCGTCGTCCAGAACACCCGCCGTGTGCACAACGGCCGTCAGCGGGAATTCCTCCGGAATCGCGGCCAGGACCTCAGCCATCGCCAGACGGTCAGCTACGTCGCCGGCCGCCACCTGGACTCCGACCCCCGACGCCGACAACTCCGCCGCCAGTTCCTGCGCACCGGGCGCGTCCGCGCCCCGGCGACTCACCAGCACCAGATGCTCCGCACCACGCTCGACCAGCCAGCGCGACACCCGTGCACCCAGCGCACCCGTTCCGCCGGTCACCAGGACCGTTCCGGACGGCCGCCAGCCCTGGCCCGGCGCGACCTGGGCACGCCGCAACCGCATCCCGTACACGCCGCCGGAACGCACCGCGACCTGGTTCTCGCCATCGCCGCCGGCCAGCACCGAACAACATCGTTGCCACAACAGCTCATCCAGCGCCCCTGCGGGAAGATCAATCAATCCGGCCCAACCGCCAGGCTGCTCGGAACCGATCACGCGGCCCAGTCCCCACACCTGCCCCTGCCAGGCATTGACCACCGGATCACTCTCACCCACACTCACCGCACCCCGGGTCAGCACCCACAACGGCACCGAACTCCATGCCTGAGCCACCGCGAGCAACTGCGCCGCACATTCACGGCCCTCACCGGCCACCACCACCGCACCGGCCAACGACCCGGCCTCCGGCAACTCCCGCCCATCGACCTGATCAAGATCAACCCGTACGACCTCGGCACCCGCCCCGGTCAGGAGGGCCGCCAGGTCGTCACCGGCACCCGCGGCCGCCAGCACCGCCCACACACCATCAAGTCGGCCATCAGACCTTTCCGGCAGCGACGACCACCCCACCCGGTACCGCCACCGGTCCACCGCCGAACGCGCCTGCCGCTGCCGCAGCGATGCCAGAACCGGCAGCACCGCCGAAGCGTCCTCGCGCTCCACCGCCTCCCAGAACTCGGCGTCCAGACCGTCAGTCACGCTCGCAGCGCGCTGCTGTGACGCCTCACGCCAGAAGCGCTCGCGCTGGAACGCGTACGTCGGCAACGACACCACCGGGTTGCCCGACCGGGTTCCGAGCAGCGCGGTCCAGTCCACTGCGGAGCCATGGACATGCACCCCGGCCACCGCGGTCAGCAGGGTTTCCGGTTCGTCCCGCTCCGCCCGCATGGCGGGCAGCCACACTCCGCTGTCCACGGTGGCCATGGCACTCAACGTCCCGGCCGGCCCGGCCTCCAGGAAGAGATCCGCACCGTGTTCACGCAGCTTGAGAACCGTGTCGTGGTACCGCACCGTGCCCCGCACATGCCGTACCCAGTAGGACGGATCTGTCACATCCGCATCTGGGATACCCGACACGACAGGGATCCGTGGCACATGCCAGGTCACCTGCTCCAGCACCCGTGCGAACGGATCCAGCATCGGTTCCATCAACGGCGAATGGAACGCGTGACTGACCCGCAGCCGCGGCGCCTTCCCGCCGTGGTCCCGCCACCGCTGAGCCAGCTCCTCCACGAGGCTCTCCGTACCGGAGATCACCGTGGACTCCGGGCCGTTGACCGCGGCCAGACCCACGGTGGTGTGCTCGCCGATCAGCTCCAGCGCCTCGGCCTCACTCGCCGAGAGCGCCACCATCGCGCCACCGGACGGCAGCTCCTGCATCAGCCGACCCCGCGCCACGACCACCGCAGCCGCATCGGCCAGATCCCACACACCCGCCACGTACGCGGCACTCAACTCACCGATGGAATGACCGGCCACCCACTCCGGTACGACACCCCACGAAGCCGTCAGCCGATACAGAGCCACCTGCACCGCGAACAAACCAGCCTGCGTATAGAGAGTTTCGTCCAACAGATCCGGCTCGCTGTCGATCACCTCGCGGATCGGACGCGGCAGACGCCGATCCAGCTCCGTACACACCTCGTCAAAGGCTTCAGCGAACACCGGGAACGCGGCGGCCAACCCCGCGCCCATACCAGGACGTTGACTGCCCTGGCCGGAGAACACCAGCGCCAATCGATCCGACCCCGGCGATCCGGTCACCGCCCCAGCACCTGGCCGGCCCTCGGCCACCGCGTGCACACCGTCCACCAACGTCTGCCGGTCGCGGCCCAGCACCACGGCCCGATGCTCGAACACCGACCGGCCCGTGGCCAACGCCCGGCCGACCAGCACCGGATCGATCTCCGGCTGGTCAGCGACCCACTGACCGAGTCGGACAGCCTGCGCCCGCAACGCCTCCGGCGACTTGGCCGACAGCAGCCACGGCACCACTCCGCCCCGGATGTCATCCGGTTCCACCGCGGAGGCGGACTCGGGTTCTTCGAGGATCAGATGCGCATTCGTGCCGGAGATACCGAACGATGACACTCCGGCCCGGCGCGGATGACCGTTCACCTGCCAGGGCACCGGTTCGGTCAACAACTGCACCGCTCCGGCCGACCAGTCGACGTGCGACGACGGCGCAGTCACATGCAAGGTACGCGGCAACAGACCGTGCCGCATCGCCAGGACCATCTTGATGATCCCGGCCACCCCGGCGGCAGCCTGGGTATGACCGATGTTGGACTTCACCGATCCCAGCCACAACGGCCGTTCTTCCGGCCGGTCCTGACCGTACGTAGCCAGCAACGCCTGCGCCTCGATCGGATCACCCAGCCGAGTCCCGGTGCCATGGGCCTCGACCACATCGACCTCGGCCGGAGACAGCCGCGCACTCGCCAGCGCCGCCCGGATCACCCGCTGCTGCGAAGGACCGTTCGGCGCCGTCAGACCATTCGACGCACCATCCTGATTCACCGCACTGCCACGCAGCACCGCCAAGACCTGGTGCCCGTGTCGGCGGGCGTCGGACAGCCTTTCCAGCACCAGGACCCCGGCGCCTTCGCCCCAGCTCGTTCCGTCCGCGGCTTCGGAGAAGGCTTTGCACCGGCCGTCGGCAGCCAATCCGCCCTGCCGGGAGAACTCCACGAACACTTCCGGTGTGGACATCACCGTCACCCCACCGGCCAGCGCCATCGAGCACTCACCCGATCGCAGCGCCTGCGCGGCCAGGTGCACCGTCACCAACGACGACGAACACGCGGTGTCCACGGTCACCGCCGGGCCTTCCAGGCCGAGCGCGTACGACACCCGGCCCGTGAGAACACTCCCGTAGTTGCCGGTGCCGTTGAATCCGTCGCTGTCGCCCGGATTCAACGCCGTCTGAGTCGCGTAGTCGTGATACATCAACCCGAGATACACACCGGTCGCACTGCCACGCAGCGAATCCGGCACGATCCCCGCCCGCTCCAGCGCCTCCCATGCCGTCTCCAGCACGAGCCGCTGCTGCGGATCCATCGCCACGGCCTCACGTGGCGAGATACCGAAGAATTCCGCGTCGAATTCCGCCGCGTCCACCAGGAATCCGCCATGGCGGGTGTAGGAGGTTCCCGGGCGATTCCGATCGGGGTCATACAGTCCGGCCACATCCCACCCGCGGTCGGCCGGGAATTCGGTCACTCCCTCGGAACCGGCGGCCAGCAACTCCCACAGCGCTTCGGGGGAAGTCACTCCACCGGGGTAACGGCACCCCATCCCCACGATCGCGATCGGCTCGTCCAGCGCGCCGACCGCCGTGCTCCTGAGCGCGGGAGCAGCGTCCGCCTGCTCACCCAGTACCCCGGCCAGTACGAACCCGGCCAGCAGCCGCGATGTCGGATAGTCGAAGGCCATCGTGGCCGGCAGGCGTAGCCCGGTCACGGTGGTGAGCCGGTTGCGCAGCTCCACCGCGGTCAGCGAATCGAAGCCCACATCACGGAAGGTCGCATCGGCGTCGACCCGAACGGCCGAGGTGTGTCCCAGGACGGTGGCCGCTTGAGCACGCACCAGTTCCAGCACCGCCGAGGGGCGCTCCTCGATCGGCAGTGCGGCGAGCCGGGCGGCAAGGTCATTCTCACCAGCCGCGGTGGCCGCGGACCGGCGCCCCGGGCCACCGGTCAACCCGCTCAGCAACGACGAGACGGCTCCGGCCGCTCGCATGGTGGCCAGATCCAGCCGCGCCGCCACCACCAACGACCGTTCCATCCGCACCGCCGCGTCGAACAGCGTCAGCCCCTGCTCGTTCGACAGCGCCCGAATTCCGGCCCGGGCCCACCGGGCCAGATCCGCGTCGCCCAGGCGCCCGGTCATCCCGGAGCCCTGTTCCCACAATCCCCACGCCAGTGAGTGCCCGGCCAGCCCCGCCGACCTCCGCTGGTGCATCAGTGCGTCCAGCGCGGCGTTCGCCGCCGCGTAACTCCCCTGCCCCGCCGAACCGAGCGTGGCCGCCACGGAGGAATACACCACGAACATGCCCAGATCCTGATCCCGGGTCAGCTCGTGCAGATGCCAGGCCGCGTCCACCTTCGCCCGCAGCACCACGGCCAGCCGCTCCGGGGTCAACGACTCCACCGTCGCGTCGTCCAGCACACCAGCCGCATGCACCACACCCGACACCGCATGGCCGGCAAGCACCGCCGCCACAGCGTCACGATCAGACACATCACACGCCTGGATCGACACCCGCGCACCCAGCTCATCCAGCTCAACGGCCAACTCATCCGCGCCCGGAGCATCCACGCCCCGGCGGGACAGCAGCAACAGGTCGCGCACGCCGTAGGCGGTGACCAGATGCCGGGCCAGCAGCGCACCCAGCACCCCGGTACCCCCGGTGATGACCACGGTGCCCTCAGCGACCCGATCCGGCACCGCTTGTCCGGCACCGATGGCTCGCACCAGACGCCGCATACACAACACGCCTGCGCGCAGGGCAATTTCCGTCTCGTCGGTGTGCACCACGGGGGGCAGAACAGCCTCAAGGTCTGCGTCGGCGTCGAGGTCCAGAAGAACGAACCGCCCCGGGTGCTCGGATTGCGCGGAACGCACCAGGCCGGACACCGCCGCAGCAGCCACATCGCTGCCATCAGCGGCGCCCCGGGTGAGCAGCACCAGCCGCGAGTCGACCGTGCCCGGCTCGGCCAGCCACTCCTGCAGCCACATCAGCACCGTGGCCGTCACCGTCTGCACCGACTCAAGATCATCGCTGGACGGGACCTGGGCGACCACCACGGCGGGCAGTTCGCCCTCGACCTGGCCGTGCCAAGCCCACTCCACCGCGGTGGTCTCCGGGTCGGCCACGGGGATCCAGTCCACGCCGAACAGGGAGCGGACCGCCCGTCCTCGCCCGGACGCGTCCGGGGCGGTGGTGATCGGCCGCAGCCGCAGGGAGTCCGCGCTGAACACCGGCTGCCCGGCCGGATCGAACGCCTCGACGCCGACCCCGCCGTCCTCCTGGTGGGACAGCCTCACTCGTAGCACCGACGCACCGGTGGCGTGCAGCCGGACGCCGGTCCACGCGAACGGCAGCCTCACCCCGTCCCCGCTGGGCTGCGCCGTCAAGCCGATCGGGTGCAGGGCCGCGTCCAGCAGCGCCGGATGCACCCCGAAGCCGTCCACCTCGGTCCGCTCGGCCAGAGCCACCTCGGCGAACAGGTCCGCGCCGGACTGCCATACTCCACGAAGCCCTTGGAACGCCGGTCCATAGCCGTAGCCGTCCTCGGCCAGGCGCTCATAGGCACCGTCCACCGGCACCGGCCGCGCACCTGCCGGGGGCCATTCCCCCGGCAACTCCGGCGACGGCGCCGACTCCGTACTCAGCACACCGTCGGCGTGCTGAGCCCACTCATCGTCATCGTCGGTACGCGAGAAGACGCCGACCGCCCGGCGACCGTCCTCGTCGGGCTCGGCGACCCGGATCTGTACCCGTACCCCACCCTGCTCCGACAACAGCAAGGGAGCCTGCAACGTCAGTTCGTCGACCACCGTGCAGCCGACGCGGTCACCGGCGTGCACCGCCAGATCCACGAACGCCGTTCCCGGCAGCACCACCGATCCGAGCACGGCGTGGTCGGCCAGCCAGGGGTAGGTGGCCAGCGACAACCGGCCGGTCAGCACCACCATGTCGCCACCGGCCAGCGCCACTTCCGCGCCGAGCAGTCGATGCCCGGGCTCGCCCTGCCCCAGTGCCCGAACGTCCCCGGGCCGCACTCCGGCGAGCGCAGGCCAGTACCGCTCCCTCTGGAAGGCGTACGTCGGCAGGGGCACCGACCGACCGCCGTCGGCGCCCAGCAAGGAGGCCCAGTCCACGTCGGCGCCGTGCGCGTGCGCCCCGGCCAGCGCGGACAGTGCCGTTTCGGGCTCGTCGCGTTCGGGCCGCAGCGCGGGAAGCCACACGCCACTGTCCGCAGTGGCCATCGCGCTCAACGTCCCGGCCGGACCCGCCTCCAGGAAGAGGTCCGCACCCTGGTCCCGCAGCTTGAGGACCGTGTCGTGGTACCGCACCGTGTCACGGACGTGCCGCACCCAGTAGGCCGGGTCCGTCACATCCGCGTCCGGGGTTCCGGACACCACGGGGAACTGAGGCTCCCGCCAGGACACACCTTCCAGAACCTGCGCGAACGAAGCCAACATCGGTTCCATCAACGGCGAATGGAACGCGTGACTCACCCGCAGCCGCCGCGCCTTACCACCCTGATCCCGCCACCGCTGGGCCAGCTCCAGGACCGCATCCTCGTCACCGGAAATCACGGTCGAGGCCGGACCGTTCACCGCGGCCAGACCCACGGTGGTGTGCTCGCCGATCAGCTCCAGCGCCTCCGCCTCACCCGCCGAGAGCGCCACCATCGCACCGCCGGTGGGCAGGTCCTGCATCAGTCGGCCTCGCGCTGTGACCACAGCGGCCGCATCCGGCAGATCCCACACGCCCGCCACGTACGCGGCACTGAGCTCACCGATCGAATGCCCGGCCACCCACTCCGGTACGACACCCCACGAAGCCGTCAGCCGATACAGGGCCACCTGCACCGCGAACAAACCAGCCTGCGTATAGAGAGTTTCACCCAGCAGATCCGGCTCACCATCGATCACCTCACGGATCGGACGCGGCAAATGCCGATCCAACTCCGTACACACCTCGTCAAAGGCTTCAGCGAACACCGGAAACGCGGCGGCCAACCCCGCACCCATACCAGGTCGTTGGCTACCCTGACCGGAAAACACCACCGCCAGCCGCCCGGAACCGGGCGAGCCGGTCACCACGCCCGCACTCGGACGGTCTTCGGCAAACGCCTGCAAGCTCTCCAGCAGCGTGTGCCGGTCCTGGCCCAGCGCCACCGCCCGATGCTCGAACACCGAACGTGTCGTGGTCAACGCGCGACCGACCGCCACCAGATCGGTTTCCGGGTGTTCGGCGGTCCACCTGGCCAGCCGAGACGCCTGATCCCGCAAGGCTTGCGGCGACCTGGCGGAAAGCAGCCACGGCACCACGCCCACCGCAGGGGTCTCATCCGATTCGGTCACCGATACCGATACCGATACCGATACCGATACCGGTTCGGGTTCGGGTTCGGGTTCGGGCTCCTCGATGATCACATGGGCGTTCGTGCCGGAGATGCCGAACGACGACACCCCGGCCCGTCGCGGACGGCCATCGGCCTGCCACAGCACCGGCTCCGTCAGCAACTGCACGGCACCGGACGTCCAGTCCACCTGCGAGGACGGCGCGTCCACGTTCAAGGTGCGCGGCAACACATCGTGGTGCATGGCGAGCACCATCTTGATCACCCCGGCTACCCCGGCGGCAGCCTGGGTATGACCGATGTTGGACTTCACCGACCCCAGCCACAACGGCCGTTCTTCCGGCCGGTCCTGACCGTACGTAGCCAGCAACGCCTGCGCCTCGATCGGATCACCCAATCGGGT
Organism: Streptomyces sp. NPDC087310; assembly: GCF_044744405.1. NCBI lineage: Bacteria > Bacillati > Actinomycetota > Actinomycetes > Kitasatosporales > Streptomycetaceae > Streptomyces > Streptomyces sp. NPDC087310. Next base: position 455,881 of record NZ_JBIUYF010000001.1, read on the forward strand.
CCCCGTGCCATGCGCCTCCACCACATCAACCTCGGCCGGAGACAGCCGGGCACTCGCCAGCGCCGCTCGAATCACCCGCTGCTGCGAAGGACCGTTCGGAGCCGTCAGACCGTTCGACGCACCATCCTGATTCACGGCACTGCCACGCAGCACCGCCAAGACCTGATGGCCATGGCGCCGCGCATCGGACAACCGCTCAAGAACCAGAATCCCGGCGCCCTCGCCCCAACCGGTCCCATCCGCGGCATCCGCGAACGGCTTGCACCGGCCATCAGCGGCCAGACCGCCCTGGCGGGAGAACTCCACGAACATGTCCGGAGTGGACATCACCGTGACACCGCCGGCCAGCGCCATCGAGCACTCACCGGCACGCAACGCCTGCGCGGCCAGATGCGCCGCCACGAGAGAGGAGGAACACGCGGTGTCCACCGTTACCGCCGGGCCTTCGAGGCCCAGTGTGTAGGCGACTCGCCCCGAAGCCACACTCACCGCGTTGCCGGTCAGCACATGTCCGTCGACCTCGTCCGAACCGGACGCCAGCACCGAGCCGTAGTCGGATCCTCCGACACCCACATAGACGCCGGTGTCCGAACCACGCAGTGATTCCGGGACGATCCCGGCCCGCTCCAACGCCTCCCAGGCTGTTTCCAGCACCAGTCGCTGCTGCGGATCCATCGCCGTCGCCTCACGCGGGCTGATCCCGAAGAACTCCGGATCGAACATTCCCGCATCGGCCAGGAAAGTGCCGTGCCGGGCGTACGAGGTACCCGGGCGAAGCCGATCCGGGTCGTACAGGCCCTCCACATCCCAGCCACGGTCAACCGGGAACTCCGACACCCCTTCCCCGTCGGCGGCCAGCAACTCCCACAGCGCCTCCGGCGAATCCACCCCGCCCGGGAAACGACACCCCATGCCCACGATCGCGATCGGCTCATCCGCCGCCGAGGCCGCACCGGCCGGTGTCCGATCCGACTCGGACACTCCTGTCAGGCGGCGGTGCAGATACGCGGCCAGCCGCGCGGGGGTCGGATAGTCGAACAGCACGGTGGCCGGTAGATCCAGAGCAGCGGCCACGATGAGCCGGTTCCGCAGCTCCACGGCCATGTAGGAGTCCGAGCCCTGTTCCCGGAAACTCCGATCGGCGTCGACGTCCGGTGCTCCACCGTGACCGAGCACCGCGGCCGCGTGTGTACGGACCAGTTCGAGCAGGTACGACTCGCCGGCGGCCACGCCAGGCGCGGCAACGACTCCGGTACGACCGCGCCGACGCTCGTCGCGGTGGGGACCGTCCACAACGGTGTCGCGCAGGTCGCTGCTCAGGTCGGCGACCACGATGCTCGGGTCATCGTGTTCAACGGCGCTGACCAGCGCCTCGATCTGCCGGGCGGTGTCGGTGGGACGCATCCCGTCGACCGACGGCATGTCCTCGTCGTGCCATGCCACGGCGTTGCCCGGCAGTGAGTTCGCCCGGCGCAGCCGGATCAGCGCCTCGGCGTGGCCATTCGAGTCCGGGTCCAGGCCCAGTTGGGCACTCGCCCGCGACACCACCACGAACGCGGACAACTCGCGGTCGGCACTCTGCTCGTGCAGACGCCGGAGAGCCTCGGGGTCGGGTGTGCCATCAGGTTCCGGCAGGTACAGGACTGCTGTGAGGTCCGGGTCGGCGGGCAGGTCACCGCCTCGGACGACCCGCGCACCGCCACCCTCCAACCAGCGGACCAGCGCTTCGGCCGACCGGCCGGTGCCACCACCGGCCAGCAGTACGGTGCCGGAGGGACGCCAGCGGCGCCGCGGCGCCGCACTCGGAACCGGCGCCGTCCGTACCCGCCAGGCGAACACCCCGGTGGAACGGAGGGCCAAGCGGTCCTCACCGTACTCACCGGACAGAACGGCACGCAGCCTGCGCGAGGTCGTCGCGTCCCACACCGAAGGGAGTTCGAGACGGCCGCCGACACCGCCCGGAGCCGACGGCCGATCCCAGTACTCCGTTCCCGACGACTCCCGGGGGTCATCGGCTGCGCCGGTCGTCACGGACCACACCGGAACGCCGGACACCATGCCGGCGGAAACGTCAGGGGGCAGGAAAGACACCACACCGGCGACCGGCCCCATGCCAGCGAAGGCGGTCTCCGGACGGGCCGGGTCCACCCGTACGAGCAAGGACTCGTCCCGGTCGTCCGCGAGCGCGGCGACCACCTGGCCGACCGCGTCCTCCTCGTCCTCCTCCGAGCGGTCGGCCGGCACCGCCACGACCCATCGGCCGGTCAGTGTCCGGTCCAGTACGGGGCCGATCGGCGCCCAGCAGACCTCGTACCGCAACGCGTCGAGTTCGGTGCCCGGAGACGTGTCACGGCCGGGAGCCACGGCGGGTGCATCCGGCAGCCAGTACGGCTTCCGCTGGAACGCATACGTCGGCAGGTCCATGACGCGGCCCGCTTCACCGAGCTGCGTCGTCCAGTCCACCGGCACGCCCGCGACATGGACACCGGCCAGCGACCGCAGCCACCGGCCCCGACCGCCGTCATCACGACGCAACGTACCGGTGACAGCCAGATCCTCGCCGGCCTGCTCGACCGCCATCGCCAGCACCGGATGCGTACTCACCTCGACAAAGGTGCGATGCCCGGCCTCCACCAGCGACTCGATCACCTCGGCGAAACGCACCTGCTCACGCAGATTCCGGTACCAATACCCGCCATCAAGCCCCGCGGTATCGACGAGCGCAGCCTCAAGGGTGGAATGGAACGGCACCTCACTACTCGTCGGCTCCAGCCCAGCCAGATCGGCCGCCAACCGCGCCTCGACCGCCTCAACCTGCGACGAATGCGACGCATAATCCACCGCAATCCGCCGGACACCGTCATCGGCATACCTGGCTACAAACTCGTCACACGCTTCCGCAGCACCCGAGACCACCACCTGCGACGGACCATTCACCGCAGCCACCGACAACTCAGGCCACGGAGCGATCCACTCCTCAACCTGGGCCAGGGACGCCCGGACCGACACCATCCCGCCGGAACCCGCCAGCGACACAATGGCCTGGCTACGCAACGCCACCACCCGCGCCGCATCCACCAACGACAGACCACCAGACGCCGTCGCAGCGGCGATCTCACCCTGCGAATGACCCACCACCACAGCAGGCGACACACCCGCCGAACGCCACAAACCCGCCAGCGACACCATCACCGCCCACGACACCGGCTGCACCACATCAACCCGCGCCAACAACCCAGCATCACCAAGAGCATCGCGCAACGACCAGTCCACGAACGGCTCCAACGCCGCCGCACACCGCTCCATCCACTCCCCGAACACCGGCTCCGAGTCCCACAACTCCAGACCCATACCGATCCACTGCGCACCCTGACCAGGGAACACAAACACCGGACCCAGCCCGGCCGGTGCCGCCATACCCCGCACCACCGCTGTGGATGTCTCAAAGTCCTGCAACCCGGCGACGAACCCGGCCGCGTCGTCGGCGACCACCACGGCACGATGCTCGAACACCGACCGGCTCGTCACCAACGCACGGCCCACGGCCACCGGATCGGTCTCCGGCCGCGCAGCAGCCCATTGCCCCAGCCGGACGGCCTGCTCCCGCAACGCCTCCGCCGACTTCGCCGACAACAACCACGGAGCCGCCCCACCGGCCGGGATGTCCTCCGGCTCCACCGGTCCTTCAGCACTGTCGATGCCGGTCGTTTCGCTCACCACGACGTGGCAGTTGGTACCGCCCATGCCGAACGAACTCACCCCGGCCACCAGTGGCCGCCCGGTATCGGGCCACGCGCCGGTCTCCGTCTGTACGCGCAGGTTCAGGTCCGTCAGCGAGATCTGCGGATTCGGCTCGCGGAAGTTCAGGCTCGGCGGGATCCGGCGATGCCTGATCGCCAGCACCACCTTCAGCAGGCCGGCGATCCCGGCCGCCGATTCCAGGTGGCCGATGTTCGTCTTGACCGATCCGACGCGCAGGGGCCCCTGTGCACGCCGTGGCTCTCCCAGCGCGGCGCCCAGCGCGGTCGCCTCGACCGGGTCACCGACCCGGGTGCCGGTCCCGTGCAGTTCGACGTACTGCACGTCGGCCGGGGTCACACCGGCGTGCTCGTGCGCACGCCGGATGACTTCCTCCTGCGCGGCGGCGCTGGGAACCGTCAGCCCGTCGCTCACCCCGTCGTTGTTGACCGCGCTCCCGCGAATCAGGCAGTACACCCGGTCGCCGTCGGCCAGCGCCTGCCGCAGCGGCTTGAGTACGACCACGGCGCCGCCCTCACCGCGGACGAATCCGTTGGCCCTGGCGTCGAAGGTGAAACAACGGCCATCGGGCGACAACCCGCCGAACCTCGACAGCTCGACCGCGGCGTGCGGGCTGAAATTGAGGATCACCCCGCCGACGATCGCGCTGGAACACTCCCCACGGCGCAGGCTTTCACAGGCGAGATGCACGGCGACCAGTGAGGACGACTGCGCGGTGTCCACGGTGATGCTCGGGCCGCTCAGCCCGAGCGTGTAGGACACTCGGTTGGCGATCATTCCGCGCTGCACACCGGTGGTGCTGTGTGCGGTGATCGCATCCAGCCCGCGGCGGTGCAGGAGGGCCGCGTAGTCGTCCTTGTTGGCACCGGCGAACATACCGACGCCGGCGCCCCGCACCTGGTCCGGGACGATCCCGGCGTCTTCCAGCGCCTCCCAGCTCAGTTCGAGCATCAGCCGCTGCTGCGGGTCGATCGCGGCGGCCTCGCGTGGCGAGATCCCGAAGAACGCCGCGTCGAACAGGTCGATGCCCTCCAGGTAGCCTCCGAACCCCGTGCCGGCGGCGTCGGGGCCCGGGCCGTCGGCGGCGTCCCAGCGAGTGGCGGGAGTCGTCGAGATCGCGTCCACGCCGTCGCGCAGCAGAGTCCAGAAGGCCGCCGGGTTCGCGGCGTGCGGCAATCGGCACGACACACCGACAACGGCGATCGGGCCCCGGTCCAAAGAGGATTCAGTCATCAGAGTTCTCTCGGGTAGCACTCGTGACAAGGGGACACGGCAGCGGCCGGCGGCACGGGCCGGGCCTGCCATCGGAGAATCGCTCGGAACGCCTAGCCGCGATCCATCGGCACATCGAATCGCTCGTAGTAGAACGTGAACCGCTCACGCAGTTCGTTCTTGTCGAGCCCGAAGTCCTCCATGGTGAAGCGCTGTTTGCTGCGGTGCCCGTCCGCTCTCGCGGTGAAGGCCCGGATGGCTTCCATGGCGGTGTCGTCCGGTTCGTGGCCCACCGCCGAGGATATTCGGGTCACCGTGCCGATCGGATCACTGACCAGCTCACGGAAGGCGACGTCGACGAACCGGTTCCCGTTCGCGATCCCCGCGGCGCTGTCGCGGTAGTCCACCATCGAACGCAGGGCCCGCTCGATGTAGTCGGCGCACAACTGGCCGATACGGTGCAGATCGGGGTTCCGCAGCAGCATTCCCGTCGAGAACGTGCTCAGTGCGGCGAGAGAGACCAGAGAGGAGATCGGGTCGCGGTGGGTCTGCACCACCGTGGCGTCGTCGAACACCGACATCAAGGGGCGCAGCATCTCCAGGTGCGTGGGCGTTTTGAGCAGCCAGCGGCCGCCGTCGGGCCGATCGGCCTGCATGGCCTGGAGGTACTGCCGGAGCAGCCGGTACCCTCCGGAGTGGTCGGCGCCGGTGTACCACCGTGTGTATTCCGGGAAATAGCCGAAGCCGAACTGCAGCGACACGTGCGCGGCGTCCAGCAGCGGCATTTCCTCCTCGGGCTCGTCATTGCCTATCTCATGGCTGTCCACGAATCCGGGGAACGTCCAGGACATGGCGCGCACGAACCGTTCGCCCGCCCGTATACGCGGGTCGGGCCCGCTGCCGCGCGAGGTGCCGCCGGCCGGGATCGGCTCCAGGGATTCCCAGAAAGGCATGTGGTGCCAGGCGTGGTCCCGTGCCATCGTCCGATGCAGAAAGGTGGTGCCGCTTCGGGGCATGCCCACCACGAACAGCGGTGCGGTGACCGGTTTCTTGAACAATTCGGGCTGCTGGGCCGCGAGTTCGGTCAACCGCAGCCGGTGGACCATCGGCTGGGTGAGGAGTCGGCGGACCATCAGGCGGCCGAAAACGCTGAGGTCGACCTCCTGATTGGCCGAGCGGCACAGAATCTCCAGCGGTTCCTCGAAAGGAGCGAGATCACCGAAATCCGACAGTCCGGTGCTGGCTCGGGCCCGGGCGGCGAGTTCGGCGGGCTCGACGGGCCACAGCCGGGTTCCGATCGGATCGAGCACTCGGTTGATCGATCGGATCGGCCACGGCAGCCGGTATCCGCCGATGGGTTGGGCTTTCATCGGCGAAGAACTGCTCTTCGTCGCATCCGAACGCATGGACCTCAACTGCCTTTCGGGCCGTCATCTGCGGAGAGCCGGGGAAGCTTGATGAGAGGAGCGAAGGCCGGATCGCCCCGCGGAAACCGGGCGCCGCCGGGCGCGTGGAAACTCGGCGTGCGCGGACCGCACGCCGTGGTGAACTGACTCGATCTCCGGCCGGTGCCAGTGCCCCTCACGGCACTAGAAACCGTCTTGCTCGCGAGCCGCCCTCCCGCCGTGGGACAGCGGTGCCGCGTGGGCGGGATCGCGCTTCGATGCGGTCGTCGTCGCGGACATCGCGGGCTCCCGTCCTTATTACGTTCCGGTCTCGGGCCAGTATTACGCGCGGTCAGCCTCACCCTTGGGGTGCGAGTGAGAAACCTGTTGCCTCGCGCGGTATGAACCCACGCGTCGGACGGGTACCGCGTGGGATGGACACGGAGATCCGGCCGCGGTCAGCGGGCAGCCGGAGGGGATGAGCCCGCCGGAAACTCCGCCGGGGCGGTTGAGCAGGGGCGATCGCGAGCGTGTCGACACCGGCGCCACGGTCCGGAAGGCGGAATTCGATGCGCGCGGCCACCGGGTCCCGACCCGCGTACTGCCCGGATCGTCCGTCAGCCCCGTTGCTCCCCGGGGGAAGAGGACCGCGCGGGATACGGGACACGCGGTTGCCGCCGTCGTTTCCGCAGGCAGGGACCGGTGGGGGAATAATGCGTTACATCCACCAATGTGCCCCTGCGGACGGGATGGAATGAGGACTGGACACGGCAAGACGCCTCGGCCCCGGCGGGGCGGGCGGACGGGCGGGGCCGGCAGCGCCGCCACCGACCGGCTGCTCCGTACTCTGCTGCGCCGGGGCAAAAAGCCGCTCAGCGCCGACGATGTGACGGTCACCGACCCTCCCGAGGTGCGCAGGGCGGTGTCCGCGGCGGCCCTCGGCAACACCATGGAGTGGTTCGACTTCGGTGTGTACGCCTATTTGGCGGGCACGCTCGGCAAGGTCTTCTTCCCGTCGAGTTCGCCCGCCACTCAGGTGGTCTCCACCTTCGCCACCTTCGCCGCGGCCTTCCTCGTGCGCCCGCTGGGCGGGCTGGTGTTCGGCCCGCTCGGCGACCGTATCGGCCGTAAGCGGGTGCTCGCGGCCACCATGATCATGATGGCGATCAGCACGTTCGCCGTAGGACTGCTGCCCGGATACGCCACCGTCGGTCTGGCCGCTCCCCTCCTGCTGCTCGCCTGCCGTCTGGTACAGGGCTTCTCCACCGGCGGCGAGTACGCGGGCGCCACCACGTACATCGCCGAGTACGCTCCCGACAAACGGCGCGGTTTCCTGGGCAGTTGGCTCGACTTCGGCACCTTCGTCGGCTACTCGCTCGGCTCCGGCATCGTCACCCTCCTGACGGCTCTCCTCGGGGACGACGGCATGGTGCAGTGGGGCTGGCGGCTGCCGTTCCTGGTCGCCGGGCCGCTCGGTCTCATCGGCCTCTACATGCGGCTACGGCTGGAGGAGACCCCCGCCTTCCAGCAGGCGGCCGAACAGGCCGAACAGGCGAGACAGCAACCCGGCGCCGAGGACCCCACCGAGGAGGCCCGGCAGTCCGGCAAGGGACGGCTCAAGGAGATCTTCACCCGGCACTGGGAAGCCGTCCTGATCTGCATGGGACTGGTGCTGCTCTACAACGTCACCAACTACATGGTGACCTCCTACCTGCCCACGTTCATGACCGAGACCCTCGGCGAGGACGCCCTCACCGCCCAGTTACTGATCCTGGGCACCATGATCGTGGTGGTGCTCACCATCACCACCGTGGGCTGCACCTCCGACCGCTGGGGCCGTCGGCCCGTGTTCATGGCGGGCAGCATCGCGCTGATCGCGCTCGCCGCGCCCGCGATCCTGCTCATCAGGGCCGGCGGCATCCTGCTGCCCGCCCTCGGCTGTCTCATCCTCGGTCTGCTGCTGGTGTGTTTCGCCGGAACGTCCGCCTCGACCCTGCCCGCGCTCTTTCCCACCCGGCTGCGCTACGGGGCCCTGTCCATCTCCTTCAACATCTCCGTCTCCCTCTTCGGCGGCACCACCCCGCTGATCGTCTCCAGCCTGGTCGAGGCGACGGGCAGCACGATGGTCCCGGCCTACTACCTGATGGCAGCCGGTGTGGTCGGACTGATCGCCACCTTCTTCCTGCACGAGACGGCGGGCAAGCCGCTGAGGGGCTCCGGCCCGATGGTCGAGAACGAGGAACAGGCCCAGGAACTGGTGGCCCGCAGCCGGACCGAGGCCGGCCGGCGGGCCAGGGACGTATGGATCCGCGTACGGCACCCATGGGCCCACCACCACATCCACGATGACCACGACGGCCGCTGACGAGGTGGCCGGTGGAGCGGGGTCAGGGCCTTCGTGACGTGAGTTGTCGGCAGATCAACTGGTGAGCAAGGTGCGCCGTCGCGAGCAGGCCCGCGCGAGCGGCGTCGTCGTTGGACCGCACGGACAATCCGTGCCAGACGGATTGGATGAGCCCGGTCAGGACCGCCGGGTCGGTGCCGACGGCCAGTTCCCCGTCCTGGATCGCTCGTTCGATGCGCACGAGGAGGGCCTGCTCGTTCGAGCTGTGCAGTTCGGCGATGTAGGCGCTGGTGTCGAGGGTGCTTGTGCTGTCGGTCATCACGGCGCTGCTGATGAGACATCCGGGATGTGTGTCGCCTGGCTGGGTGAACTCGTGCACCGAGTCGGTGAGGATGCGTTCGATGACGGTCCGGACGTCGTTCTCGGCGACAGCCTGCTGGTAGATCTCGCGGTACCGCTCGGCGTAGGTCCGTACCGCTTCCTCGAACAGTCCGGCCTTGCTGCCGAAGGCGGCGTAGAGGCTGGAGGTGGAGAGCCCGAGGGCCGCGGTCAGGGCACGGGTCGAGGTGCCGGAGTAGCCGCGTCGCCAGAAGAGGCGGGCGGCGTCAAGAACCGCACGGTCGCGGTCGAAGGCTCGCGGTCGTCCACGGTTGCTTTCGGTCACGCTTGCATTGTAGATCGTTCGCTCCATAATAGATTTATGGAGCGAACGATTCAGAAGAAGTTGTCGGTCGGCGGGGGTAGCTGGGTGACGGTCGATGTGTACGGGGAGCCGGACGCTCCGGGCCTCGTCGTTATCCCGGGCGTGATGAGCGACGCGCATACCTGGCGCCGCGTCGCGGGAGCCGTTGACGCCTGGCCCTCGGTGATGGTCGTGAACCGCCGGGGCCGCGCTCCCTCGGGGCCCTTGACCGCCGCGTACTCGCTGCGAGCAGAGGTCGAGGACCTGGGCGTGGTCCTCGACGAGTTCGAAGACACCAAGGCGCTCTTCGGATGGAGTTACGGCGGCCTGATCACCTTGCTGACCGCCGACGAGCGCCCGATTCCCCAGGTGATCGCCTACGAGCCGGTGATGCGGCCCTTCGGACGCCGTGCACTGCCGGACCTGAAGATCGCGGAGGAGACGGCCGACTGGGATCGCTGCGTCGAGATCGTCAATCGGCAGATATCCGGCTTCTCCGCTGCGCATGTCGAGGAACTTCGGGCCGATCACGAGAGTTGGGCGATCTTGCGTCGCTTGAGCGGACCCCTGTACACCGAACTCCGCGCGCTCGACGCGGCGCCGCCTCCGGAGGTGATGGCGCGACAGGCGGACCAGGTCGACCTGATCATCGGCCAGTGCAATCGCGGGACAGCCCCCTACGGAACGTCGTTCGACACCGTGCGGCAGCACATCGCTCACGCCGAAGTCCACGAACTCCCCGGCCAGGGCCACCTGGCTCACGTTCAGGCGCCGGCCGAGCTCGGCCATCTGCTCAATACCCTCGCCGCCGCCTGATAGGCGCCCAGGCCAACGCGCCGCTCCCCATCCGGCCCGCCCGGCGACGCGGCCACGAGCTGAGGGTTCATCGGTCGCGGGGAGTAGGTCCTGCGCCTCAGGCGCGCCGCGCGCCTGCCTGGCTAGGGTCGGCCCCATGGAGACCACAGGAATCGTTCGTCGCCGGACGGCGGAGCGGATGCGCGACGCTCTGGAGCGGCTCGTTGCCGAGCGGGACGTCTGGGTGTCGACGGCTCACCCTGATCACGGGCCGCACCAGGTGCCGTTGTGGTTCCTGTGGGACGGGCGCGCCGTGTGGATGTGCACCAGCGCCACTTCCGTGACGGCGCGAAACGTCCGCAAAGAGCGGCGCGTACGCCTGTCGCTACCGGACACCTTCGACGTGGTGCTCCTCCAGGGTGAGGCGGAGTGCTTCCCGGATCAGGAGGTGCCCGAAGGCGCGGCGGAGGCGTTCGCCGACAAGTTCGGGTGGGATCCACGCGGGGAAGAGGGTTCCTTTCTGTATATACGTGTGGCCCCGAGGACTGTGCACGCTTGGCGCGGCGAGCCGGAACTACGCGGGAGAGTCATCATGCGCGACGGGGCGTGGCTGGATTAACGGCCGTCCTCGCCGACGCGTACCTGGAATCCCGGTGCCGGTCTCCGCTGCCTTGCGTGCTTCATGTTCCGGGCGTGGCCGCTCGCGGATGGCCGCATCGGGTACGGACTCGATGCCGGTTCACCGGAGTTGAGGGGGCGGGGGCACACCTGCGGCGCCTCGCAGTCCGGCGGCGTCACACGGTCGCGCTCCGGCCAGGACACATAACGATGTACGGGTCGCTCCGAGGACGTCCGGGGCGCCCCGCACATCGGCCGGGCAGATCAAGCGGAATGAGCTTTCCTCAGTCCATGTAGGAGCCGGCTTCGCGAGCCGCGCGGTCGGCGTCGCCGTCACGGATGGCGTCGACGAGGGCGGCGTGGTCCTGGAACTGCTCGGAACGCAGCGCGTCCCCGAAGTGGTCCAGGAGGGAGTCTCGGATGACCTCCCCGAGATCCGCGTGGAGTCCGGCCAGCACGGTGTTGCGGGACGCGGTGACGACGGCCAGGTGGAAGGCCACGTCGGCGTTGACGAAGGCGACCCGGTCACCGGCGGCCCACGCGTCCTGTCTCTGCCGGAGCGCGTGGTCGAGCCGTTCCAGGTCGTCGTCCGTGCGGCGTTGGCAGGCGAGACGGGCGGCGCGCACCTCAAGGGCGCTGCGGGCGTCGGCGATGTCCTCCGTCCTGGCCTTCTGGAAGCGGTTGCGCATCATGCCGGCGAGTTCGCTGGTGGCCTGGACGTAGGAGCCGGAGCCGTGGCGGATGTCCAGCAGCCCGGTGTGCGCCAGGGCCCGGATGGCCTCGCGCACGGTGTTACGGGCGACGCCGAGCTGCTCGACGAGTTCGGTCTCGGTGGGGATGCGGCTGCCGACAGGCCAGGCGCCTGACGTGATCTGCTCGCGAAGCCGGGTGATCACTTGGTCGCCCAGTGCTTGGCGGCGGACGGGATCCATGTTCATGCCGCACAGCCTACCCAGACCTACAGTCATCCAATGACTCTACGAGAATCACTGGACATAGAGTCATGGGATGACTCTATGATGGGGTCTATGACAACGGATGAGGTCAACGAGAGCACCCCTCGTTCCACCGCCGGCCCGCGCCGCGGCACGCCGCGGGGGATGCGCCGCGTCGCCGTGGTGGCGCTGGTCCTGGCCGCCCTGAATCTGCGCCCCGGGGTCACCAGCCTCGGCCCCGTCCTGGAGGAAGTCCGGGACAGTCTCGACATGAGCGGCTCGGTGACCGGGCTCGTGACCTCCATCCCCGCGGTGTGTTTCGCGGTGGTCGGCTCGGCGGCCCCCGCCCTGGCCCGGCGCTTCGGTGCGAGCGGCGTCATCGCGGTCGCCTGTGGGGTGCTCGCCGTAGGGCTGGCACTGCGGTCGTTCACCTTCGATCCGGTGCTGTTCGTCGTACTGACGGCGCTGTCGCTGGCCGGAATCGCCGTGGCCAACGTGCTGCTGCCGATGGTCGTCAAACAGCGTTTCCCCGACCGGGTGGGCGCGATGACCGGCCTGTACTCCATGGCGCTGAACGCCGGCGCCTCGTCCGCGGCGGCGCTGACGGTGCCCTTGGCGCAGGCGTTCGGTGGCGACTGGCGGTACGGCCTGGGGGCCTGGTCGGTGCTGGCGGCGCTGGCCGTACCTCCCTGGCTGGCCCTGGCGCGCCGCCGGGCGCAGCCACCCGCGGGCCACATCGGTGGCGCGGTCGGACCCCCGCCCGCGGTCGATCCCCCGCCCGCGGCCGGCGGCCGGCTCTCCCGCAACCCCACGGCCTGGGCGCTCACGGCGTACTTCGGACTTCAGGCGAGTTCCGCCTACATCATCATCGGCTGGCTGCCCCAGATCTTCCGGGACGCGGGGCTGTCCGCCGGCACCGCGGGGCTGCTGTTCTCCGTATCCTCCCTGCTGGGGGTGCCGCTGTCCCTCGCACTGTCGGCCGTGGCCGGCAGGCTGCGCCACCAGGGCGGGCTCGCCGCCGCGATCGGCGTGTGCGGCTTCGCCGGGTACGCCGGGCTGTGGCTCGACCCCGCTCTCGCCCCCTGGCTCTGGGCGGTCCTGCTGGGTATCGCCAACTGCTCCTTCCCGCTGGCCCTGACGATGATCGGCATGCGGGGCCGCGACGGCGCCGGTGTCGCCCGGCTCTCCGGCTTCGTGCAGAGCCTCGGCTACGCCCTGTCCATCCCCGGTCCTCTCGTCGTCGGTGTCCTCTACGACCACTCCGACGGCTGGCGGCTGCCTCTCACCTTCGTCCTGCTGCTGACCCTGGTCCAGATCGCTGCCGCCGTGCCCGCCGGCCGCGACCGTCAGATCGGCTAAAACGGACCGGCTCGGCAGAAAAACGCTCCACAGAACTGACCATCTCCCGCATTTCGCCTTTCATTTCCCATGTCATCCGCAGGGAAATGACTTAGGGAGATAGCATGCGGTAAAGCACGGATGTAGCGCGCATCGGTTCTTCGTGGTAATTTTCTGACGAACTACGCGACGCCCGTTCAGACTTCCGTCAGGATTCTGATTCGATTCCGCAGAAGTTCCGCTCGCATTCCACAGAGGTCGCCACCCGCACTGGTCGACGAGCAATTCCGAGTACCGCACCAGGAAAGAACACCGAGTTCGACGCGGCGTCTTGTCTTCGAAACGGACACCGCCCTCCCAAGACGCGGAAAAAGGAAGCCCCCCATGAGCGTAGAGACCATCCCCTGCTCTCGTCGTGCCGCCCTCGGCCTGCCCGGCCTGTTGCGCGAACGAGCTCGGGCCACCCCCGACCGGACCGCCGCCGTTCACGAGGACCAGAGCCTCACATTCGCCCAGTTGACGGAGGACAGCTCCCATGTGGGAGCGCTCCTGCGGCAGGCCGGGGTGGGCCGGGACAGCCGGGTCGGCGTATTCATGGAGCCGTCGCTCGACCTGCTGACGGGCGTCTGGGGAATCCTGTGGGCCGGCGGATGCTACGTACCGTTGTCCCCGGAATACCCGGAGGAGAGGATCGCGTACATGCTGGCGGACGCCGGCGTCGACATCGTTCTCACCCAGGAATTCCTTCGGTCGACCCTTCAGGAGCTCGCTCCGGCCGGGGTCGTTGTTCTCACTCTCGACGAGATGTTGAGGACGGCGGAGAGGGACGGCAGTGCATTCGGCCGGCCGGAGCCCGAGGTACGGCCCGACGATCTCGCCTATGTCATCTACACCTCCGGCAGCACCGGAAAGCCAAAAGGTGTGATGGTCGAGCACCGGAGCATCGTGAGCCAAATGCGATGGCTGCACGACGAGTGCGGTATCGATGAAAACGAAATAATACTGCAGAAGACCCCGATGAGTTTCGATGCCGCGCAGTGGGAATTACTCGCCCTCGCCTGCGGCAGCACCGTGGTGATGGGATCCTCCGGTATCTACCGGGACCCCGAGGCGATCATCTCCACCGTCCAACGGCACGGCGTGACCACCCTCCAGTGCGTGCCCACCCTGCTCCAGGCGCTCCTGGACACCGAGAAGTTCCCCGACTGCGGGACCCTGCGCCGCATCTTCAGCGGGGGCGAGGCGCTCTCCCGGAGCCTCGCCGCGCAGTGCCTGGACACCATGCCGGAGGCCCGCCTGGTCAACCTCTACGGCCCCACCGAGTGCACCATCAACGCCTCGTCCTTCGTGGTGGACCGCGCCGCGCTGGAGGACGGGCCGCTCGTCATGCCGATCGGCACCCCCGTGCACGACACCTCCCTGCACGTCCTGAGACCGGACGGCGAGCCCGTCTCCGCCGGGGAGATCGGCGAACTGTACATCGGCGGAGTGCAGGTGGCCCGCGGCTACCTCGGCCGCCCGGACCTGACCGGCGACCGGTTCATGGCCGACCCCTTCTCCGACGCGCCCGGCTCCCGCCTCTACCGGACCGGCGACCTCGCCCATGTCAACGCCGACGGCACGGTGCAGTTCGTCGGACGCGCCGACAACCAGGTCAAGCTGCGCGGCTACCGGGTCGAACTGGACGAGATACGCCAGACCGTCGAGACGCACGACTGGGTCCGCGCCGCGGCCGTCCTGCTCCGCGACGACGCCACCACGGGCTTCCAGAACCTCGTCGCCTTCGTCGAGCTCAACCCCAAGGAAGCCGCCCTGATGGACCAGGGCAACCACGGCTCCCACCACCAGTCCAAGGCCAGCCGCCTCCAGGTCAGGGCCCAACTGGCGCACCCCGGCTGCCGCGACGACGCCGATCTGGCCGGCCGGGCGGCGATCGACCTGCCCGGCGCCGAGGCCACCCCCGGGCAGCGGGCCCTCGCCTTCTCCCGCAAGACGTACCGCTTCTACGAGGGCTCCCCGGTGACCCGGGACGACATCCTGCACCTGCTCGGCCCCCGTCCCCGGCCGCGGCCGTCCGCCCGTACCTCCGACAGCGTCGGCCGCGACGAACTCGGTACGATCCTGCGGAACTTCGGCCGCCACCTCAGCGACCAGAGGCTGCTGCCCAAGTACGCCTACGCCTCACCCGGTTCCCTGTACGCGACGCAGTTGTACGTCGAGGTGGGCGGCGGGCACGACCTTCCCGCGGGCCTGTACTACTACCACCCGCTCCACCACCGGCTGGTGCTCGTCGGCCCGGCCTCCGAGACCGAGACCTCCCCGGTACGGATCCACTTCCTCGGCAAGCACGGCGCCATCGAGCCGGTCTACCGCAACAACGTCCGCGAGGTCCTGGAGATCGAGGCGGGCCACATGGTCGGCCTGTTCGAGGAGGTGCTGCCGGCCCACGGCCTGCGCATCGCCGCGGCCGCGTACCAACCGGCCGTCAGACACCGCCTCGACTGCGCGCCGGAGGACCACTACCTGGGCAGCTTCGACCTCCTTCCGCGGGCGCGGGGCGCGTCCGAGGACACCGACGCCCTCGACATCTACGTCCAGGCCCACTCCAGCCGGATCGAGGGGCTGCCGCCGGGTCAGTACCGGTACACCGGCGCCGGGCTCGTCCGTATCGGCGACGACGTGATCCTCAAGAAGCACGTCATCGCCATAAACCAGCGGGTCTACGAGCGTTCCGACTTCGGTATCAGCCTGGTCGCCACCGGTTCCGCCTCCTGGCGGCGCTATCTCGACCTGGGCCGCGGGCTCCAGCGCCTCCAGATGAACGACCTGCACCTCGGCTTCATGTCCTCGGGCTACAGCTCGAAGTCCGGCAACGACCTGCCGTCGGCGAAGCGGCTGGGCCGGATCCTCGCCGACGGCGGACTGCCCGCCGGACCGTCGTACTTCTGCGTCGGCGGGCGTGTCAGCGACGCGCAGTGGCGCGGCGAGGACATGAAGGAGGACGTGGTCCACATGCAGGGGCCCGCCGAGCTGATCAAGGAGGATCTGGCCGCCCTGCTGCCCCGCTACATGCTGCCCAACCGGATCGTCGTCCTGGACCGGCTGCCCCAGACCGCCAACGGCAAGATCGACCTGAAGGCCCTGCAGACCACTCAGGAAGCCCAACTGACCGTCGGCGAACGCGCTTTCATGGCTCCCCGCACCCCGCTGGAGCGGCGGATCCGCGACATCTGGCAGGCGGTGCTCAAGCGGGACCAGGTCTCTGTCACCGACGACTTCTTCGAACTGGGCGGGAACTCCCTGCTCGCCGTGGCTCTGGTCAGCCGCCTGAACGCGGACTTCGGCGGCGCGATCCCCCTGCAGATCCTGTTCGAGGCCCCCACCGTGGAGAGGCTCGCCGCGGCCCTGGAGGCCACGTCACCCCGGCCCGCCTCCCGTCTGGTGCCCCTCCAGCCCGAGGGCAGGGGCACCCCGCTGTACTGCTGGCCGGGCCTCGGCGGCTACCCCATGAACCTGCGTCCGCTGGCCGCGGCCCTGGGCACGGAGCGGCCCGTCCACGGGGTCCAGGCCCACGGCATCAACCCCGGCGAGCGCCCCTACGACGATGTCCGCGCCATGGCGTCCGCCGATGTCGAGGCGATCCGGGAGATCCAGCCCCACGGCCCGTACCTGCTGTGCGGATACTCCTTCGGCGCCCGGGTCGCCTTCGAGGCCGCGCGCCAGTTGGAACAGGCGGGCGAGCACGTGGAGCAGTTGTTCCTCGTGGCTCCCGGCCAGCCGCGTCTGCGCCCCGAGGACGCCGTCGGCGCGACCGGCCGGGCGGACTTCACGGACCGCGCCTTCCTCGCCCTGCTCTTCTCCGTCTTCGCCGGCACGCTCAGCGGCCCGCGACTGGACCAGTGCCTGCGCACCGTCACCGACGAGGACGGCTTCGTCGCGTTCGTCACCGCGTCCTTCCCGGGACTCGGCGAGGAGCTGGTACGGGCGGTCACCGGGATCGTCCGCCGCACGTACTCCCTCACCTACGAGTTCCACGAGCTGCGCGGACGCCGTCTCGACGCGCCCGTGACCCTGGTCAGGGCCACCGACGACAACTACTCCTTCATCGAGCACGAGGGCGGGTACTCCGCCCGGCCGCCCGCCGTCCACCAACTGCGCTCCGGCCACTACGAACTGCTGCGCGAGCCGCATGTCGCCCGGCTCGCCGCTGTCCTCAACGACCGGCTGTCCGCCGGTCCCAGCACGTCCCCCCGTCACAGCCAGCCGGCGCAAGCCACGGTCCAGGAGGTCGGAGTGCCCCACATCAACATCAAGCACTTCCCGGTGTCGATCACCGAGGAGAAGGAGCTGGAGCTGGTCGCCGCGGTCACCACGGCCGTGCGCAACGCCTTCGGCTGCACCGAGGAGGTCGTCTCCATCGCCCTGGAGCCCGTCGCCCAGGAGGTGTGGAACGAGCGGGTCTACATCCCCGAGATCGTCGCCCGGCAGGAGTTGCTGCGCAAGACGCCCAACTACTGACCGCCGCCCGCAGCCGACGAGAAGGACCCCTCCCATGACGATCCCCGCCCCCCGGCACCGTTCGGTGCCCCTGGTGTTCACCGACGAGGTGGCTGCCGCGCTCGCCGACGGCGACCCCGTGGTCGCCCTGGAATCGAACGTCATCACCCACGGGCTCCCGTACCCTGACAACGCTGCCACCGCCCGCAAGGTGGAGGACGCGGTACGGGCCGGCGGCGCCGTGCCCGCCACCATCGGCATCGACGACGGCCGCATCATGGTCGGGATGACCGACGGCGACATCGAGCGCTTCGCCGCCACCCCGGGCATCCCCAAGGTCAGCAGCAGGGACCTGGCGGCCGTCCTCGCCTCGGGCGGCACCGGCGCCACCACGGTCGCTTCCTCACTGGTCGCCGCGGAACTGGCCGGCATCCCCTTCTTCTCCTCCGCCGGTATCGGCGGTGTCCACCGGGGTGCCGAGACCACCATGGACATCTCCTCCGATCTGATCCAGTTCACCCGCTCCGGGGTGGCCGTGGTCTGCGCCGGGGCGAAGAAGATCCTGGACCTCGGTCTGACGCTGGAGTTCCTGGAGACCCACTGCGTGCCCGTCATCGCCCACGGCTCCGACGACTTCCCCGCCTTCTACTGCCGCTCCAGCGGGCTGCGCGCCCCTCAGCGTCTGGACGACGAGACCCTGATCGCCCGCGCCGTCGAGACCCACTGGGCGCTGGGCAACCCCGGCGGCGTCCTCATCACCAGCCCCACCCGGCCGGAGGACGCCATCGACGAGCAGGACGTCGAGGGGGCCATCGCCGACGCCCTGCGCGGCGCCGAGGCGGACGGGGTCCGGGGCGGCGCCGTCACGAAGTACGTCATGCGCGCGGTGGACCGCGCCACCGAAGGACGCTCCGCACGGGCCAACACCGCCGTACTCATCCACACCGCACAGATCGGCGGCCGCATCGCGGCGGCCCACGCCCGGCTCCGACGAGAGGAAGACCAGTGACCACGACCCAGGTCGAGACCGTCCCGACCACGACCTCGCCAGTCCCCGCCGGGACGGAGAAGACAGGACCGACCCGGGTCGCGATGTTCGACCTGGACGGAACCCTCGTCGACTCGCCCCGGGCGATCGTGGAGGCGTTCGCCGCCGCTTTCTGGGCGATGGGCCTCGCACCCCGGGACCCGGCGGACATCCGGGCCACCATCGGCCTGCCCCTGGAGCAGGCGTTCGGGAAACTGCTGGGAGTACCGCAGAACGACCCCTCGGTCGCCGACGGCGTGGCCCGCTACCAGGAGGCGTTCCGCACCCTCATCCTCCCCCGCGCCCACTCGCTGGTCTTCCCCGGCGTCCCCGAGGGCCTCGCCGAACTGCGCCGTCACGGTGTCGTGGTGACGGTGGCCACGAGCAAGTTCCATGCCAGCGCCGACGCCCTGCTCACCGCCGCGGGCCTGCGCGACCACGTCACCACACTGGTCGGCGCCGACGACGTCACCCGTCCCAAGCCGCACCCCGAGTCGGGGCTGCTGATCCTCGGAGAGCTCGGCGCCCGGCCCGAGCACGCCGTGATGGTCGGCGACACCACCCACGACCTGAAGATGGCCACGGCGGCCGGCCTGGCGTCCGTGGCGGTCACCTACGGGGTCCACGAGCGGGCGGAGCTGGAGACGGCCTCACCGACACACGTCGCCGACACGTTCGCCCAGGCCGTGGAGCAGATCCTCGCCGTCCTGCCGGCCGACGGCGGACCGGACGACACCGGTACCGTCGAGAGCCTCCTGGACGACAGCTCGTACCACATCGAGTTCAACGGCCACCTCACCAACCACATCAAGCACGCCGTCGTCGCCCTCGCCGGCCTCGGTGTCGACCCCGGCCGGATCAAGGCGTACCACGACAACTACATCGCCCTCACGCCGTACGGCTGCCGCGTCGAGCCGGCCAGACCTCCCCAGCGCCTGATCGACGACGGCAACTGGCTCGAACACCTCGGCCGGCGCGAGGACTTCGCCGCGTACTGCGCGTTCTTCGACCGGCGCGAACGGGAACTGGGCATGGCGGGCCTGCTACGGCAGTACGTACCGCGCCTGCTCGCGGGCTGGGCCGGTGCGCTCCAGCACGCGACCATCCACCTGGGCTGGGCCCTGGACGCCGGCAACCGCCGCATGGCCATCGAGGGCATCGCCTACCTGGCCTTCGCGTACGTCGACTGCCATCCCGAACGCGCCGTGCCCTCGGAAGCTCCCGGCACCGACAAGCCCGGGGACTCGCTGCTGAGCATCGCCCGCCACTGGGAGGAGAACGGGCCCCGGCTCGGCGCCTGGGTCGAAGACCTGGTCGGGACCACGAGCGCCGACATCCACCCCGAACTCCTGCGGTCCGGGCTGCAGTACCGGATCGCCCGGATGCTCGGCGAGGGCCATCCGCTGATGTACGGGACACCCTCCTGGATCGCCGCGCAGGACCCCGACACCAGTTGGGAGCAGCTCGCCTACCTCGTCACCGTTCTCTACCTGACCGAACCGGGAGACTTCCTCCTGCTGCACCTGGTCACCGCGCTCCACGCGATGCGGCACATCGCGGACGCCCTCCCCGCCGAGCAGCAGCGACGAGCGGTCGCCTGCTACTGGACCGGCATCCTCGGTGTGCTCTTCTCCCGGGGCCACTTCGTCGCCCCTGCGAAGCTGACCGCGATCGACAGCCTCTTCGACACCGCCCTGGACGACCTGGACGACCCGCGCTGGGCCCGGGAGTGGGACTGGCACATCGCGCGGGCCGTGGAGGAGGAAGAGGAGCACAACGCCAAACTCGTCTACGTGATGCGCGAGTTGTGGCGCGGCTCGGGCGGCAGGTCCGTGTACCGCGTCGCCGCCGGGCAGTTCACCACCACCCCGGAGCTCCCCGCCACCTTCGAGCAGCCCCCGGTCGACTGAACCGTCCCGCCCCGTCCTCCCTCCGTCCCTCCCCCACCCGAGGAGCCCTCGATGACCATCGCCACACAGCCCAGGACCGCTGCCGCGCACCCCACCGCCGCCACGAGCACGTACCACCACCACCTCGGCACGAGCGTCCACCTGCTCCCGCAGACCGACCAGTTGCGCGCCCTGCACACCGTCATCCGTGACCGCGACGCCCGCCGCGAGGACTTCGTCTTCTACGCCGGCCGGATCATCCGCCTGCTCACCGAGGCGGCCCTGAACCTCCTGCCCTTCGAGCCCTACGACGTCACCACGCCCGTCGGCCGGACCTACCAGGGTCTGCGCTTCGCCGAGAACCTGGTAGGGGTGCCGATCGTACGTGCCGGGGAGAGCATGGAGGCCGAGCTGCGCGCCGTCGTCCCCGGCATCAGGATCGGCAAGATCCTCATCCAGCGCGACAAGACGACCAAGCAGCCGCGCCTGTACTACACGGCGTTCCCCGAGGACATCGCCACACGCCAGGTCCTCCTCCTCGACCCGATGCTGGCGACCGGCGGCACCGCCCTCGCCGCCATCGAGGTCCTGCGCGATCTCGGCGTTCCGGAGGAGCACATCGTCTTCGTCAACTTCATCACCTGCCCCGAGGGCATCGCCGCCGTGGGCGAGCGCTACCCCGGGGTGCGGATCGTGACCTCCGCCATCGAGGAGGGACTCAACGAGAACGCCTACATGATGCCGGGCATCGGCGACTTCGGCGACCGCTACTTCGGAACGGACCGCTGAGTCGCACACGGCGATCCGTGTGCGACACGGAACCGGCGAGAGGCTGAGGGCCGCCGCCCCGGAGTGTCTCCGGGGCGGCGGCCCTCGTCCCTGTCAGCCCATTCGTCGCTCATAGCGCGAACGTGCGAGGTGATGGGCCTTACGGAGCAGCTCGGGGACCGCCTCGGCGGTCCGCGGGCCCGGATTCACCACCGCGAGCCAGCCGACGGAGCCGTAGACGGGGTGCGCGATCACAGCATCGGTGACGCCGGGGTCGTCGTCGATCGCTGGTTCGCGCGGCGCGTGGCCGGTCCAGTTGATGAACGATTCCTTCCCGGCGGCGATATTGACGCGGAACGTATCCGGGCGGTCCAGGCGCGACCTCTCGTCGCCCGGCTGGTTCTTCGTCACGATCGTCGCGAACGGTTGAGTCGATTCCGGCATGACGCCCTCAGGGGAGTAGAAGAAGAACGTATCCCCCCAACTGATCTCCGGTGAGCCGTCGCCGGGCTCCGGCCTGAACGCCAGGGCTCCGTCCAGGTTCTCCACAAGGTCGATGATCTCTTCCATGGTCATGTGCTCAAGCGTTTCATTAAGGTGCTTGTAGAGGCTTCGAGCTGCAAAACAAGGGAGTATCGGGTGTCAACTCTCCAGTCGGCCCTGCGCACGGTCGATGTCGCGCGGCGTGCCGGGTACTCCGTCCAGCAGGTACGCAATCTCGAACGCGACGGTGTGCTGCCGCCGGCCGCCCGCTCGGCTTCGGGCTACCGGATCTACGGGGAGATCCACCTGCGCTCCGCCCTGGCCTACCGGGCCCTGGCGGTCGGTACGGGTCCGGTCGAGGCCAAGCGGATCGTTCGCGCGGTGCACGAGCGCCCGCTCCCGGACGTCCTCGCACTGCTCGACGCGGCACACGCCCAACTCGACCGGGAGCGTAGGGACCTCCGACTCGCCAAGGAGGCCGCGGCGGCGATCTCGGCCGAGCCGGTCGACGACGTACGCCCTTCGGATGCGATGAGCGTCTCCGAACTGGCCGCCGCGCTCGGGGTGCGCCCGTCGACCTTGCGGCACTGGGACGCCGAAGGGCTTGCCGTTCCGGACCGGGTCTCCCCGAGAGATACGCGGCGATACTCACCGGCCCAGACCCGGGACGCCCGGATTGTGCACCAACTGCGCAGCGCCGGGTACCGAATCGAGCAGCTCCGGGCCCTGCTGCCGGACCTGCGGCGCGGACACCGCACGGAAGGGTCGGAGGACATCGCAGCCGCGCTGGCTGCTCGGGACGACAGCATCACGGCTCGCTCCCGTGCCCTCCTCGACGCCACCGTCGCACTCAGCGCGGTCCTCGCCGCCACTGGCTAGCCGTCCCACCCCCACGGCCGTAGCTTCTCCGGGTTGCGGACCGCCCAGATCCGGGTGACGCGGCCGTCGACGACTTCGAACGAGGCCACGGTCAGGACGGCGCCCGCCTGCCGAGCCACCAGACCTGGCACGCCGTTGACCGACCGCTCCAGGAGTTCGAGCCCCGGCGCCTTGTCGGCGATGGCCACCATGTACTGGGCGATGCGCGCACCGCCTTCGATCGGGCGTAGGGCGGTTCCGACCAGGCCGCCGCCGTCGGCGGTCATCACGGCGGCCGGGTCGAGGAGGTCGACGAGGGCAGCGATGTCCTTGGTCTCCCATGCCTCTTTGACATGCCGGACCGCGTCGGCCTGCCCGGCCGCCGTCACCGGAGACCGCGCGACGCGTACCCGCCGCCGGGCGGAGGCAGCGAGTTGTTTGCAGGCCGCTGGGGTCCGGCCGAGGATGCCGGCGATCTCGGCGAAGGGGTACCGGAAGACGTCGTGCAGGACGAACGCCACCCGCTCGGCGGGTGTCATCGACTCCAGAACGACGAGGAAGGCCATGGTCACCGATTCGTCCAGGATCATCTGGTCGGCGGGGTCGGTGCCATGGCCGTGGTCCCGCTCGGCGTGGTCGGGCAGCGGATCGGGCAGCCACACGCCGACATAGCGTTCACGCCGGGCCCGCGCCGAGCCGAGCACGTCCAGGCAGACGCGGCCGGTCACCGTGGTCAGCCAGGCGCCGGGGGACACGATCTCGTCCCGCCGACTCGGCGGCAGCGCGTACCAGCGCGCGTACGCCTCCTGCACGGCGTCCTCGGACTCGGCCAGCGAACCGAGCAACCGGTAGGCGACATTGATCAGTTGGCGCCGCTCACCGGCCACCTCATCGGTACTCGTCCCCGCCGTCCCCATACCCCCGGCCGCCCCCTCGCCTTACCTTTCGCAGGCCCGCGTCGTCGGGCTGGTGAGACCTTATCGACCTACTGCCCCCGGGCAGGAAAAGGGGACCGTGGCATGGCAACCCAGGTGACGGCACAGCACCGCTTCTCGTTCCTGCAGATCGCGATCGCCCTGCAGACCCTGACCATCTTCCTTCAAGCGGTCTCCGCCGGAGTGCTGCTGACCTCGTCCTACGGCGAGACGCTGCACAGCGTCGGGGCCCGCGTGATGTACGGGGCGTCGATGCTGTACGTGCTCGCCGCGGTGCTGGCGTGGAAGCCGGGCGGCGGCTCGCTCCGGCCCGTCCGGTACGCGTCCGGCTTCCTCGTCCTCGCCTCGGTCCAGGTCGTGCTGGGCATCGCGCACGTACCGTCGGTCCATCTCCCCCTGGGAGTCCTGATGTTCGGCCTGAGCGTGCTGGCGCTGGCGCGGCGCTGAGATCAGTGGCCGGCGACCCCGGAGAGTTCGTTCGTGCCCTTCGGCAGCGTCACCGACGTGATCTTCTCGCCGGACTCGATGTCGACGGCGTGCACCGTGCGCTTGCCCGGTTCCGAGACGTACGCGGTGTGGTCACGGACGAAGAGCGTGGGCCTGGCCTGCTGCCAGTCCAGCGGCTCCTGCCATGTGTCCACGACGGGGATCTTCTTCTCGACCGTGCCGGTCTTCGGGTCGATGACGTGAAGAGCGCCGTCGGTACCGAGGACGAGTGCCTCGCCATGGGGTCCACGGCCGAGCGAGCGGAACGAGTAGCTGGTGCCCAGGTCGACCAGGCGCAGCTTCGCGGTTTCGGTGTCGATGAGGGAGATACGGGTCGGTCGTTCCAGTTCGGCGTCCGGGTCGGTCTTGTAGTCGCCCAGGAGGATCGGCGAGGCGTCGCTTCCGGCCTGGTTGCCGATACGGCCGTAGTCGTCGGGGGCGTCGACCTTGGTGAACTCGCCGTTCTTGTAGATCAGGACGCCGTCCTCGCAGCCGACGCCGACGGCCTCGCCCTGGGCGGCGGCTTCGCCGTGGACACCGGGGCACCTCTCGTCGCGCTTGATCTCCTTGTTGTTCTTGTCCAGGACGAGTGCGCCGGTGCGCTTCTCCTCGGTGCCGAGGGTGCTGAGGAGTTCGCCGTTGCTCAGTTCGACGGCGACGCCGTGGTGTGCTTCGGTGGAGTGATAGGTGCGGCCTTCGGGCTTCGTGCCGCCGCTCAGGTCGGCGGGGTCGATGACATTGACCTCGCCGGTGCCGTCGGTGAACAGGACGGTCCTGCCCGCGTGCCGTACGACGTGCCCGGGCTTGGATCCCTCGTAGGTGATGTCCGTGAGGTTCTGCTCGGCGGCATCGAGAACCCGGAAGCCGGCGTCGGTGGAGACGATGACATGGGAGTCGTCTCCTGCCGGGTTGACGCGGTTGAATCCGGGCAGCGCAAGGGTCCTGGTCAGTTTCAGGCTCTCGCCGTCCAGGATGTACAGGCCGCCGTCGAAGGTGGCGACCAGCGGGTCCTTGACCGTCGCGGCGGACCGGGCGCTCGGCGAGTCCTTCGCCGTCCTCGTGTCGGAGGAGGCGCTGTCCCCTCCCCCGCAGGCGGTCAGGACCGTGGAGACGGCGAGGGCGAGGGCGGTTCCGGTGCAGGCCCTGTTGCGTAGTGCGTTGTTCACGGTGTGTGTTCCTCTCCGGCCGCGCGGGCGCGGCGTGGGTGTGCCTGGTGTGGGTGTGGGTGGCGTGAGTGTGTCTGTGCCGGTGTGTCTGTGCCGGTGTGTCTGTGCCGGTGTGTCTGTTGGTGACGGCGGGACGTGCCGGTGTTTTCGGCGCGGTGGCGCGGGCTCAGTCGCCGGTCAGGCCGTCGGCCATGGCGGTGGTGTTGGCGCGCATCATCTGCAGATAGCTTCCGGCGCCCTTGCCCTTCTCGGTGAGCGACTCGGAGTAGAGCGCCACGACTCGTACCCGGCCGCCGAGTTCGGTGCGCAGGACCTCGGCCAACCGCTGGGGCCTGGAGGAGTCGGCGAACACCGTGCGTACCCCGGCCTCGCGCATGGCTTCGGTGAGTGACCGCAGGTCGGAGGAGCTGGGCGAGGCCAGCGTGGTGCCGCCGGGGATGACCGCGCCGATCACCCGGAAGCCGAAGCGTTGCGCGAGGTAGCCGAAGACGTGATGGTTCGTCACCAGCGCCCGCCGCTCTTCGGGTACCCGGTCGAAGGACTTCTCCATCCAGGTGGTGAGGTCCGCGAGTTGTGCCTCGTAGCGGGCGGCGTTCTCCCGGACCGCCTTCGCGTCCACTCCGTCCACGTGCTCGACGATCTGGTCGGCGATCAGGCCGGCGGCCGTGCGCACCCGGTCGGGGTCGGTCCAGAAGTGCGGGTCTGGCTGCCCTGCCTCCTTCTCGGGGCCCCCGTCGGCGTGCGGGTGGAAGGTGAGGGGGTCCACCGCCCTGCCGACCTCGAAGGTGGCCACGCCGGCCTCGCGGGCGGCGTCCACGTGCCGCAGCACGTTCTCCTCAAGGCCCAGTCCGTTGTGGACGACGAGGTCGGCGCGCTCCACTTCGGCGGCCTGCACGGCCGACAGTCCGAAGGAGTGCGGGTCGGCGTTCGGTTTCATCAGCACGGTGATCTCGGCCTCGTCGCCGAGGATCTGCCGCGTGATGTCCCCGAGGATGTTGGTCGTCACCACGACCCGGGGCCGGTCGTCGCCGCCCGTGCAGGCGGTGACCGTACCGGCGAGGGCGAGGGCGAGCAGGCTCAGCAGCAGGCGGCGCAGCCGCAGAACGGTTCGCCTCGGCGTCCTCATCAACCGGTCTCCGCCATCAGGGCCGGCTTCATGCCGAGGTCGAAGGTCCGGGCGACGCGCAGGTCGTCGTTGTAATCGATCTCGTACACGCGGCTGCCCGCGGGGTCGTTGAGGTAGGCCCGGCTGCGGTCGACCTCGACGACCGCGCCCGCGCCGCCGTCGGTACGGGCCTCGGGGACATCCCGCAGAAGCCGTTCGGTCTCGGACACCTGCTTGCCCGTGGTGATGTCGTAGCCGTGCAGGGCTCCGTCGTCCTGGAGGACGAGCAGCGGTGAGCCCTCGCCCGCGGTGCTGACGGCGACGACGCGTCCGGTCTCCCACCGTTTCCAGGTGCGCTCGGTGACGTCCAGCACCCACACCGCGCGGTCCCCGGCCGGCGCGGTGAGTGTGTCGCTCCCGACGCGGTGGCGGAAGTACGACGCCCGTTCCTCCGCGGGGACATCCGCGCCGTACGGTATCTTCCCGGCCGTGAAGCCGCCGTCGTCCTCGCTGATCAGCAGGGCGCCGTCCGCGCATCCGAACACCACCCCGCGCCGGGTGACGGCGTCGCCCCTCGGGTCCTCGCACTCCGCGTCGGGCGCGGCGACCCGCTTGCCCTTCCTGTCGTGCACCACGAGCTTCGCGAGGCCGTCCTCGTCGTCCGTGAGGGAGAGAAGGTGCTCCGCGTACGGGACGACGGCGCCCGTGTGGGTTCCGGGCAGCGGGATGGGGTTGCCCACCGTGCCCTTCTCCAGTTCGGAGCGGCCGTACGTCGCGGCACGGCCGTCCTGGTCGGTCACCGCGGTCACCGCGGCGTCGCCGCGGACGCGCGTACCGGTGCCCGCGGGTATGCGGCCGGCGTCGCGTATCGCGGAACGGTAGTAGTGGACGTGGTCGCCGTGGTCCACCGTCCAGGCGCCGCCGTCGAGGACCCGCGTACCGCCGGGGGTGTGGAGGTAGCCGAACCGGCCGTCCGTGGTGAGGCCCGAGGCACCGGTGGTCCGGGTCACCTCGTGCACCGTGCCGGTGATCAGGTCGAGTACCCGGGTGTCGCCGGTGGCCGGGTCGTTGAGCAGCAGCCGGGACTGCTGCTCGGCCGCCTCCCGCGCCCCTTCGACGTAACCGTGCGGAGTGGCGGAGGTCGGGGAACCCGCCTTCGGGGCGGGCGCGTTGTCGTCCTGCCCCGCGCAGCTCGTGGCGAGCAGCGCGAGGGCCGCGAGCGCGGTCGGCCCCCAGGCCGTGACGTTTCTCCGGACGAACAAGGACATCTCCTCAGGTCTCGCTCAGTCGGTGGTCGCCGGGCGCACGTCGGTTGAGCGCGCACGGCGGCGGTGGCGGATGCCGGATGCCAGGTGGGACAGGAAGAACAGGCCCACCGCGAGGGCCGAGACGGTCGCGCCGGCCGCGGTGCTCAGGTGCCAGGACAGCAGCAGGCCGCCGAAGGTGGCGGTCACACCGAGCAGCGCCGCGAGCACCATCACACCCCGCACACTGCGCGCCCATGGCAGGGCGGCGGCCGGCGGGGCGATGAGGAGGCCCAGGACCAGCAGCGTCCCCACGATGTGGAACGAGGCGACGATGGCCAGCGCCAGCAGTCCCAGCAGCACGGCATGGGTCAGGCGTGGACGCAGACCGAGCGTCCGGGCCTTGCGCGGGTCGAACGCCAGGGCGAGGAAGGCGCGGTGGCCGAGGACCGAGACGGCCAGCGCCAGCAGCAGGGCCCCGCCCAGCAGCGCCAGGTCCTGTTCACGGACGGCGAGGACGTCACCGAAGAGGAATCCGGTGAGGTCGACCGCGAAGGAGTGCGAGCGCGACACGATGATGACGCCGAGCGACAGCATCCCCACGAAGAGCAGGCCGATCCCGGTGTCCTCGGACAGCCGGGGTCCGCGGCCGAGGGCGGTGACCCCTGCCGTCATGACGGCCGCGCTCAGCAACGCCCCCACCAGCAGGTTTCCTCCCAGCAGCGCGGCGAGCGCGACGCCGGGCAGCAGCCCGTGCGACATGGCGTCACCGAGGAAGGCCATCCCTCTCAGCACCACCCAGGTCCCCGCCAGGGCGCAGATCGCCGATACCAGGACCCCGCCCCACAAGGCCCGTTGCACGAAGGTCACCTCGAAGGGACCTGTCAACCACTCCATGCGAGCACACTACAATGAAAACCATGTTCAACAAACAGCGCCTCCCGCTCGCCACCGCCGGGGACGCGACGTTCCGCGTCCGATGCGCGGAGCTGTCCGCGGGCTACGCCGGCCACCCGGTACTCCACCAACTCGACTTCGAGATAAGGGCATTGACCACCACCGCACTCGTCGGCCCGAACGGCAGCGGGAAGTCCACCCTGCTCGGCGTGCTGGCCGGAGTGATCCAGCCCACAGCGGGCGAGGTCCAGCACTCCGGCGGACGGCCACCGGCATTCGTGCCTCAGCGCGGTGGAGTCGGCGTCGCACTACCGCTGACGGTCCGGCAGACCGTGGAGATGGGACGCTGGGGCGAACGCGGTCCGTGGCGCCGGCTCACCCGTCAGGACCGGGTCGCGGTGGACTCGGCCCTGGAACGCCTGGCCATCGCCGACCTCGCCGCACGTCAGCTCGGGGAGCTGTCCGGCGGGCAGCGGCAGCGCGCCCTGATCGCCCAAGGGCTGGCCCAGGAGTCGGACCTGTTGCTGCTGGACGAGCCCACCACGGGGCTCGACCCCGAGGCCAGGGAACGCATGGCGACCCTGCTGACGGACCTGGTCGATGACGGCGTGACCGTCGTCCACGCCACTCACGACCTGGACGCCGCACGCTCGGCCGACGCCTGCCTCCTGCTCAGCGACGGCCGTCCGGTCGGCCGGGGGGACCCCGAGCGGCTCCTCACCCCCGCCACGCTCGCGCAGGTCTGGCAACCGGCCTGAGACACCACCGCCCCCGGTCGCCGGAAGGATTCGGCGACCGGGGGCTCCCCGTCCGGGTTCGCACGCGTCAGACGCGTCGGACGCGTCAGATGGAGAACCGCTCCTTCGCGAGCAGCGGACGCACCCGGGTGTGGAAACCGCCTGTACGGAAAGGGCGCTGCAGGAGGCCGGGCCGGATCGCCTGTGCCAGCGCCGCCGCGATCATGCCCTGGTCGAGCGCCAGGACGAAGTCGCTGACCCGGCCGGTGGAGACGTTGACGGAGTCACGGAAGCCGTAGCCGTCGTGGTACGCGCCGAAGTCGCGGTCCAGCGCGTGCAGGTTGGCGATCGCCTCGCGGGGCGCGTACGGCAGGGCGAGGAAGGAGGCGTGCGGGGTGACCACCCCGTTGGTGAACGCGGACGGCGGCGGAAGCGGCGCGCCGTCCGTGGTGTACGTCCGGTCGGTGTTGGAGGCGTATCCGTCGACCTGCATGCCGAGCGCGTCGACCCCGTACTCCTGGTACCCGCCCTCGGGGATGTTGGCCGGGGAGAAGCCCCAGTAGCCGTACCGCGCCTCTTCCAGGCCGTGTTCGATCTGGCCGCGGACGTACCGGTGGTGGGTGAGGCCCCAGGAGCGCGGCGACCACTCAGGCTCCGGGACGAACAGCGGCACCATCAGCGCCTCGAACATCGAACCGCCCCAGCTCGGGACGAGCGCGCGGCCGCGGTGTGTGTAGTGCCCCTGCCAGACGCGCACACCGTCGATGACCGTGTGACCGCCCCCCGGGCGCTGTTCCTGCTCGTGCTCCGGGAGCATGGTGCGCAGCAGGTGCCAGTAGTGGTCCGCGGGCAGTGAACCGTCCGCGATGCCGAGGTAACTCGCCATACGGGGCTCGGTGTTGAGGGCGCCGTAGTGGTGGGCCGTCGGCTCCTCGGTGTCGGTCCAGAAGCCACCGCGCAGTTGCCCCGGTCCGGCGACGGGGTCGGCGGGGTCGTACGGGGTGTAGTAGTACGACCAGTCGGCCGTGGCCAGCAGGCGGGCGATCCGGGGGCGCAGCGCGGGCGCGGCGTCGGCGGCGATGCGCAGTCCGGTGATCAGCCAGGCGTTGTCGACGGAGGAGAGGAAGGGGCGGACCGGGGCGCCTGTTCCCGGCCACTCGGTCAGGACGGAACCGTCGTGCGCGTCGTACCAGTTGAGCCAGAAGCCGTGGGGGCGCTCCAGCTTCTCGACGGCTCGTACCGTGCGGGCCAGGCGGCGTTCCATGGTGGTGCCGTCGATCACGCCGAGGCCGGCGGCGGCGACGGTCGACCAGAGGCCGCAGCCGATGTTGGTCGGCGAGGTCTGGCGGGAGAGTACGGGACCGCCCGCACCGCTGAGGTCGATCTTGTCGACGGCGAGACCGAGGTCGGTGGTCATCACCTCGATGGAGCGGTAGGTGTCGCGGAACCAGCGCAGCAGATCGGGCGCGGCGGCGTTCCGCGCGGCAGGGGCGGCGAGTGCGGCAGGGGCGGAGGCGGCGCCGAGGGAGAGAGCGGCGGCTCCGCTCCCGGTGGCGGTGAGAAACGTACGACGGTCCATGACGATCCAGCTCCTGGTGGCAGAAGGGGACGGAGAAGTTCCGTGGCGTGCGCGGTGCGATGGGATGGGATGGGATGGGATGCGAGCGTGCGGCGGCCCGGGCCGTGCCGTGCGGAGCCGTACGGGGACCGGTGACTGTCAGGTGGCACCGGTCCCCGCACGGGCGGGAGCCGTACGGCGGCGGCTCCCGGTCGGTGGGCCCAAGTCAGCCGGCGGTCCGAGGGAGTGTGCGGGTACGGCCCATCGCGCCCAGCCAGGTGGCGGACGGCTTGGGCAGCCGCTCGAAGGTCTCCGGGTCCCAGCCGATCAGGCCGAACGTGGGCTTGTAGGAGCCCCATTCGTAGTTGTCCAGCGCGCTCCAGGCGAGGTAGCCCTCGATGCGCAGGCCGTCCTGGAGGGCGGCGGCGACCTCGTTCAGCGCGCCGGTGTAGTAGTCGATCCGGCGGGCGTCGTCCTGGGTCGCGATGCCGTTCTCGGTGACGATCAGCGGCATGCCGGGGCCGGCGACCTCGGCGGTGTGGCGCAGCGCGTGGCCCACCGCCGACGGGTAGTACTCCCACTGCGTGAGGGTGCGCTCGGCGTCGTCGGCGGTGGGGATCGGGCCGTCGGCGCCGATCCTGGTCCGGGTGTAGGACTGCACGCCGATCCAGTCGTCGCCGCGGGCGGCCTCGATGAAGATGTCCTCGCGGGGGTGCCGGTAGGCCGCGGTGACGTCTTCGGCGCCCGGCAGCGCCTGGTAGACCTGGTTGGCGATGGTCCAGCCGACCTGGATGTCCGGGTTGATCGCCCTGACCTCCTTGACGGCCGCGTGGTGCGCGGCGATCACGGCGTGGGTGGTCTCCTCGTCCGGGGTCGGCAGCCCGGCGGGCGGGAAGCCGATGTCGCCGCGCTTGGCCTGGCCCGCCATGACGGCGATCATGTTGGGCTCGTTGATGGTGCAGACGTGGCCGACGCCCTCGGCGATGACGGGCGCGCAGGCGGCGACGTACCGGGCGAAGAGTTCGGTGGCGCCCTCGGCGGTGAAGCCGCCGCGCTCCTCGAACCACTGCGGCACGGTGAAGTGGTGGAGGGTGACCATCGGGCGCAGGCCGCGTTCGACGGCGCCCTCGACCATGCGGCGGTAGTGGGCGAGTTCGGCGTGGGAGAACCGGCCCTCGGCCGGTTCGATGCGCGCCCACTCGATGGAGAAGCGGTAGTCGGTGAAGCCGAGTCCGGCCAGCACGTCCATGTCCTCGCGCCAGCGGTGGTAACTGTCGCAGGCGTCCAGGCTGGGCTCCTGGATGTGGGTGCCCGCGGTGTGTTCCTTGACCCACCAGTCACTGTTGGTGTTGTTGCCCTCGATCTGGTGGGCGGCCGTGGAGGCGCCCCACAGGAAGCCTTCGGGGAACGGGACTTGGGTGTGCGTCATCGCGAAATGTCTTTCCGGTGCGTGGAGGGTGTGAGAAGGGTGGCGCGGGAACGTACAAGTGGGTGCGCGGAAGGGCTACTTCATGCCCGCCGTGGCGATGCCCTGCGTGAAGTGCCGCTGGAGGGCGATGAACACCACCAGGACCGGCAGCACGATCAGGAAGGAGCCGGCCATCAGCATGCCGTTCGAGCCGCCCGCCTTGTTGGGGTCGGTGGCGAACGTGGCCAGGGCGACCGGCAGGGTGTACTTGTCGGGATCGTTGGTCGCGATGAGCGGCCAGACGAAGTTGTTCCAGGAGCCCAGGAACGTGAAGATCGAAAGCGTCGCCAGGGCGGGCTTGACCAGGGGCATCACGATCCGCCAGAAGATGTACCACTCACCGGCGCCGTCCATCCGGGCGGCTTCCAGCAGCTCGTCCGGGATCGACTGCATGAACTGCCGCATCAGGAAGACCCCGAAGGCTCCGGCGGCGAACGGCAGCACCAGTGCGGCGTACGAGTCGATCAGACGCATCTTGCTCATCAGCACGAAGAGCGGGAGCAGCATCAGGTTGCCGGGCACCATCAGGGCGCCGAGCACCAGCCCGAAGATCTTGTCGCGGCCGGCGAAGTTCAGCTTGGCCAGGGCGTACCCGAGCATGGAGCAGAACACCAGGTTCGACACGGTCACGAGGACCGCCACGATCACCGAGTTCATGAAGTGGAGCGGCAGGTCGAGCTTGTCGAGCAGATCCCGGAAGTTGTCCAGGGTCCACTCGGTCGGGATCCATACGGGCGGGCTGGCGGTCAGCTCGCCGGGGGTCTTGAAGGCGGACAGGGCCATCCACAGGAACGGCGCCGACATGACGAGCAGGCCGAGTGTGAGCAGCACGTAGACCAGGAGGCGCTTCACGGACCGGGGACGGCGGCCGGAGGGTGGGCCCGGCCGGTCCCGCTCGGGGGGCCCGGGCTGTGACGGCGCCGTCGCCACGGCGCCCGGTGCACTGGTGGCGCTCATTTCGTGTTGTCCTTCAGCAGTCGGAGCTGCAGCACCGTGATGCCCATGATCACTACGAAGAGGACATACGCCATGGCGCTCGCATAGCCCATGTGGAAGAAGTTGAAGCCCTCGCGGTACATGTTCAGCGACACGGTGAGTGTGGAGTCCGAGGGTCCACCTTGCGTCATCACGAACGGCTCCTCGAACACGTTGAGGTAGCCGATGGTGGTGATGACCGTGGCGTAGAGCAGGGTGGGCCGCAGCAGCGGGACGGTGATCCGGCGGAACTCCTGCCACGTCCCGGCGCCGTCCAGCCGCGCCGCCTCCCGTACCTCGGTGGGGACCGCCTGGAGCCCGGCGATGAGGAGCACCATGACCGTGCCCATGTTGCGCCAGACCGCCATCGCGATCATCGAGGGCATGGCGAGGGCCTCGGAGCCGAGGAAGTCCGGTGCGGTGAGGCCCACTTCGGAGAGGAGACCCGCGACGAGCCCGTCGCTCGGATCGAGCACGAACCGCCAGACCACGGCGACCGCGACGATGGTGGTGACCACCGGGGCGTAGAAGCCGACGCGGAAGAAGGTGCGTGCCCGGTCGATGCCGTTGTTCAGCAGGACCGCGACGACCAGTCCGAGGAGGACCGTCAGCGGGACACCGACGACCACGAAGTACGCCGTGTTGAAGAGCGACGTGAGGAACTTGTCGTCGCCGAAGAGCTTGACGTAGTTCTCGAAGCCGATGAACTCCGCGTCCAGCGGACGTGTGACATTGCGCAGCCCGAAGTCGGTGAAGCTCATCGCCAGCGTGGCGAGGATCGGGGCCGCCATGAAGACGAGGAAGAGAACCAGGAAGGGGGTGGAGAACAGCCAGCCGGCCACGTTCTGCACACCCATCGAGGACTTCCGGCGCCTTCGCGACCCCCCGGGCCCGCCGGACGGGGCCGCGGGCGCCCCCGTCCCGGCCCGTACCTGGGCCGTCCGTGCGGCCTTTCCGGTCGTGGTGCTCATGGCGCCTACTTCACGAGCTCTTCGATCTGGGACTGCGCGGTCTTCAGCGCGTCCTCGGCGGACGCCTTGCCCTGCGTCACCTTGGCGATGGCCTGGTCGACCTTGTCGGTGATCTCGGTCCACGCGGCCAGCGACGGGGCGGACTTGGCGGTGTCCATCTGCTTCTTGAAGACCTGGAGGTTCGTGTCGTCGGCGAGGTCGCCGGACGTCCAGGCGGAGGTGTTGGCCGGCAGGTCCTTGGTGCGCTTGTACCAGTCGGCCTGGCCCTTGGTGTCCGTCAGGTACGTGATGAAGCGCGTCGCCGCGGCCTTGTGCTCGCTGTCCTTCGAGATCACCAGGGAGGAACCGCCGGCCATCGAGACGGAGGACGCGTCGGCGGGCACGTTGGCCACCGCCCACTTGCCCGCGATCTGCGGCTGGCCCTCGTTCAGCAGGGTGACGTGCCAGGGTCCCCCGAAGAACATCGGGACCCGGCCGTTGCCGAAGTCCTTCGTCACGTCGTAGCCCGGCTGCACGGACTTGTTCGACAACCCCTTGTCGAAGTACGAGCCGTACTCCTTGAGCGCCTTGACGGCCTGGGGGCTGTCGATGGCGGCCTCGCCCTTGTCGTCGACGATCTCGCCGCCGGCCGAGTAGAGGAAGGAGTAGAAGTTCTGCACGGTGTCCAGGCCGCTGGGCTGGATGGACAGGCCCCACCTGGTGCCGGCCTTCTGCTGGTACGCGGTGGCGAGGTCCCGCAACTCCTTCCAGGTGGCCGGGGCCTTGTCGATCCCGGCCTTCTCGGCCAGGTCGGTGCGGTAGTAGAGGACGCGGGTGTCGACGTACCACGGCACGCCGTACGCCTGGCCGTCCACCTCGCCCTGCCGCCAGCCGGAGGGGAAGAAGTCCTTCTCGTCGAAGGTCTTGGTGTCGACCGGCTCCAGTACACCGAGTTCCGCGAACTCGCCCAGGTAACTGCCCCCCATCTGCGCCACGTCCGGCAGGGTGCCGGCGGCTGCCGCGGAGACCAGCTTCTGGTGGGCGACGTCCCAGCCGACCGGAGTCACCTTGACGGTGACGTTCGGGTGGGCCTCGGTGTACTCCTCGGCCACCTCCGCGAGCTTCTCGCCCTCGGCCCCCATGGCCCAGACGGTGATCGTCTGCTTCGCGTCCGCGGCGACGTCACCGCCACCCGACCCGCCGCATGCGGTGATGCCGAAGGCGAGAGCGACTGCGATACCGGCCGAGACGGTTCTGGCGGTACGGGACATGGAGGGCTCCTCCTTGAGCAATCCGAATGTATGCGCTGCCTGTAAGCGCATACATCACTCTGCGCCAAGTGGCCGGAAATATGCAAGAGGCCGCTGGGTCACACTCGTGCAACGTGAAGAACACTCGGCGGACACCGAGCACACGGAGCGCGGCGACGCGGCCGACCGCCACACACCGCTGGGAGGCGGGGGGGCATCGCCAGGCGATGGGCGTCACCAGAGGCAGGCGGGCGCCACCGGGAAGCGGCGGAACAGGTGCCGACGGAAAGCGGCGGGGGAAGCGGCGGGACAGGTGGCCGACGGGAAGCAGCGGGGGGACCCGGCTGCTCGGCCGGGGTGCCGCGGCTCCGTCAGCCGCAGCCGCAGCTCGCGCGCCGGACGAGGGAGACCGGCAGCGTCAGCGAGACCGGGGCCCGGTTTCCGTCGGCCAGCCGCTGGACCAGCAACTCCACCGCCTGCTCGCCGAGGTGGCGGATCGGCTGCCGTACGGTGGTCAGCGCCGGTTGCACGATCCGGCCCAGCGGAATCCCGTCGAACCCGGTCACCGCGATGTCCTCGGGGACCCGCACACCACGCCGGTCCAGTGCGCGCAGCGCACCCACCGCCATCTGGTCGTTCGCGAAGAGCATCGCCTCCGGCCGGTCGCCCGCCCGGTCCAGCAGCGCCTCGGCGGCCCGCGCGCCCTCGGCCCGGGTCATCATCCCGACCCGCAGGTCGGGCGCGTCCGGCACCGGCAGTCCGGCCTCCCCGCACGCGTCCCGGAAGCCGGAGAACCTGGCCTCCGCGTCCGGGGAGTCGACATCGCCGCCGACGAACGCGAGCCGGCGCAGCCCGTGGTCCTCGATGAGATGGCGGGCGAGCGCCCGCTCGCCGTCGGCGTTGGCGACCATGATGTGGTCCAGGTGGTCGATCTCGCGCGGCCCGGCGAGCATCACGATCGGCAGCCGGCTCGAAATCACTTCGAGGTCCTCGGTCGGTACGGTCCGCGCGAGGACGGCGAAGCCGTCGACCCGCCCCGCGACCTTCGCGACCAGGCTCTCGGGGCCGCCCTCCAGCGACGCGGCGATCAGCAGCGCGTAACCGTGCCGCCGCGCCGCCCGCTCCATGCCGCGGATGATCTGGTCGGAGTAGAGCATCACCGCGTCGTCGGCGTCACCCTCCGCCTCCGCGTCGGCCTCGGCGTCGGGATCGGCGTAGTCGGGGAAGCAGAGGCCGAGCACACCGGTGGTACGGCTGGCCAGGCCCCTGGCGCTCCCACTGGGTACGTAACCCAGCTCGCGGGCCGCCTCCAGAACCCGCTCACGGGTCTTGGCCCGCACCGATCCGGGGTTGCGGTAGACCCGCGAGACCGTGGCGATGGAGACGTCCGACCGCTCGGCGACGTCGTAAACCGTGGGGGCGCTCACTCGACCGACCGTCCGCTTCTTCCGCCGTACCCGGGTACGCGCTGGTGCCTGTCACCGAACCGCTATGAAAGCGCATTCATCCTAGATCGCCGGTCGTACGGCGAGCAAGACCACCCCGCGCGGCGCGGCAGCGCACCTCAGCCCGACGGCATGTCCCCGGCCTGGGAGCGTCGGGTTCCGGACAGGGCACTCTTGTCCGCGCAGTGCCGCCAGGCTCCGGGGGCGACGCCCTCCCTGCGCAGAAACGCACGGCTCAGCGCGGTGCCGGTGTCATAGCCGACTCTGACGGCGATCTCCTGAACACTCAGCGGTGTCTCCCGCAGGAGGGTCTTCACCCGGTGCATGCGCCACGACGCGAGATAGGCCAGCGGCGTGTCCCCCGCCTTCTCCTTGAACAAGGCGGCGAACGCCGAGCGTGACATCCCCGCCTTGCGTGCGAGTGCGTCGACCGTCCACGGATGGGCCAGGTCCGCGTGCATCTCCCGCATGGCGACGGAGAGCCGTGGCTCCCGCAGCGCGGCGAGCCACCCGATGGTGCCGCCGCCCGCCTCCGCACAACAGGCGCGCAGCGCCTGGACGAACAGCACGTCGGACAGCCGGCTCATGACGAAGCCGGCGCCGATCCCGCTCGCCGCGCTCTCCTGTGCGATGAGGTCGAACGTGGCACGCAGGAGTTGGCCGGCCGTGTCGTCCAGGCTCAGCCGGAACAACGGCGGCAGGAGGGCGAACAACGCCTCGGACGCCACGGCGTCGAAAGCGAACCGGCTGGAGATGATCTCGGTCAGCTCGCCGTCGCCCCCGGCCCGCGCCGAGTTGCCGGACGCTTGGGCGAACACTCCGTCGCAGTCGACGACATCGCTGCCCGTCTCGTCCTGGAGCGTGAAGTCCACGCCCGCCCGGACCAGGAAGCAGTCGTTCGTCTTCAGACGGAGGGGCCGGTCGAGGGGGCCCGCGGTCAGCCAGCAGGATCCGCGGGAGATCAGCACCAGCCGGGCGAGGTGCCGGGGAGGGAACGAGATACCCCACGGCGCGTGTGCCTCCACCCGTACGTACCGAGAGTTCTCGATCTTCATCGTGGTGAGGAGGCCGTCGATCGGATCCATGCTTCTCCTGGACGATGTGCACCAAATCCTGGACGCGAGAATACATTCCGTCCAGCGTCCCGGTCCTACCGTGAAGAGGTCGGATCCACGGACGAAGGACAAGCTGTGCAGACATTTCAGGTGAATGGTGACGGTGGCCCGGTCGTCGCCCCGGTGGAGCGTCCGGTGCCGGTTCCGTCGGCGGGCGAGGTGCTCGTACGGGTGAAGGCCAGCTCGCTCAACGCACGCGATCTGCGCATCGCGAACGGAACGTATCCGGTCCCTACGCCTCCGGGGCGTATCCCGCTCTCCGACGGCGCGGGCATCGTCGAGGCGGTCGGGGACGGGGTCTCCCGGTTCCGCGTCGGGGACCGCGTCATGAGCACGTTCCACCCGACCTGGCTCTACGGTGCGTTCGCCAAGTGGGGTGAGCTGTACGGGGTGCAACGCGACGGATGGCTCACCGAGTACATCGCCGTCGACGAACAGAGCGTGGTCGGTGTGCCGGAGCATCTGTCCTTCGAGGAAGCGGCCACGCTTCCGTGCGCCGCGCTCACGGCGTGGTCGGCCGTGTCCGGGGTCGGTGCGGGCGATGTGCTGCTCGTCCAGGGATCGGGCGGCGTCTCCGTCTTCGCGCTGCAGTTCGCCCGCCTGGCCGGCGCACGCGTGCTGGCCACGACGTCCAGTGCCGAAAAGGCCCGGCGCCTCGGCGCTCTCGGCGCGTCCGACGTCGTCGACTACGTCAGCACACCCGAGTGGGGTGCCCAGGTACGGGCGCTCACCGGCGGCCGCGGTGCCGATCTCGTGGTCGAGATCGGCGGGGCCGGAACGATCTCCCAGTCGATCGCCGCCATCACCGAGGGCGGGCGCATCTCCCTCGTCGGCAACCTCGCCTCGGGCGGCGGCATGGACCTGACGCGGTTCTTCCAGCGCGGCGCGACGCTCAGGGCGATCACGGTCGGCAGCCGGAGCGACTTCGAGCAGATGAACCGGGTCATCAGCCGGCATCAGCTACGGCCCGTGGTCGACCGTGTCTTCCCGTTCGACGAGACGCCGGACGCGTTCTCCCACTTCGAGAAGGGATCACGCTTCGGCAAGGTCGTCATCAGCCACTGACGGCCTCCTCCCGCAGAGGCGGGCCGCTCGGGCCGGTCGGGCTGGTCGGTACGGTCGGGCCCTCGGGAGCGACCGTACCGGTGCGCCGGAACTCGCTCGGGCTGACGCCTCGGATCCGTTTGAACGCCGCGCTGAACGCGAACGCGTCGGAGTAGCCCACCGCGCGGCCGATCTCGGCGACGGTCGCCGCCTCGCGCTCGGCCAGCAGGTCCGCCGCGAGGGTCATGCGCCAGCGGGTGAGGTAGGTCAGCGGTGGTTCGCCGACCAGGTCGGCGAACCGCTTAGCCAGTGTGGAACGCGACACCCCGGTCCGGTCGGCCAGCGAGGAGATCTTCCAGGGCGCCGCCGGTTCGGCGTGCAGCAGGCGCAGCGCGTCGCCGACCACCGGGTCCCGCTGGGCGGCGTACCAGGCCGGGGGCCGGCCGCCGGGCCGGTCGAAGTACTCGCGTATCGCGCAGACCAGCAGCCAGTCCAGCAGCCGGTCCAGGACCACCTGTTGGCCCGGGGTGTCGGCGGCGGCCTCGGCGGCGAGGTGGTCCATCACGGGGTCGGCCCCGCCGCCGGAAGCCACCCGCAGGACGACGGGCAGCGCGTCCAGCAGCCTGCGGCTGATCTCGCCGCGCACCGGGTAGGCGCCGACGATCAGCGTCGTCGCACCGTCACCGGAGCCGCCGCAGGTGTCGCTCCAGCCGAGCCGGTGCCGGGTCCCGCCCTGCTCGGGCGTCGCGCAGTGCTCGCCGCACGCGATCGGTTCGGCCCGGGTGCCGATCTCGTCGACGAAGGTGAACGGATCGGGGCCCCGCACGATGACCGTCTCGCCGGCGCTGAGGTGTTCGGGCGGGCGGTGCTCCGGCACGATCCAGCCCGCCCCGCCGAGGACGGTGCACAACGTCAGTGGCGCGCCGTCCACGAAGTGCAGCGCCCAGGGCGGGGACAGGGTCGAGCTGCCGAACAGCGAGCCGTGGGCCCGCATCCCGCGGAAGAGGTCACCGAACGCGTCCATTCCGCCGAGGTTAGACGATGGCACATGCGATCCGGCTTCTCACCCATGGATTCGTCCGAGCGGGTGCCGTTGAATCATCGGCATGAGCAACGAAACCACCCTTGTCCTCGGCGCCACCGGCAAGACCGGCCGGCGGGTCGCCGCCCGGTTGCGGCTGCACGGCACGCAGGTCCGCGCCGCCTCCCGATCCAGCCGTACCCGCTTCGACTGGTCCGACCCCGACGGCTGGGATGCGGTCCTGCGGGGCGTCACCACCGCCTACGTGGTGCCCCCGTCCGTGCCCGGACCGGTGCACGCGTTCGTGGCGCGGGCCGAGGCCGCCGGCGTACGGCGT
This sequence comes from Streptomyces sp. NPDC087310, assembly GCF_044744405.1. Lineage (NCBI taxonomy): Bacteria > Bacillati > Actinomycetota > Actinomycetes > Kitasatosporales > Streptomycetaceae > Streptomyces > Streptomyces sp. NPDC087310. The sequence continues at coordinate 496,204 of NZ_JBIUYF010000001.1, forward strand.
CTGGTCCTGCTCTCCGGGCACGGCGCCGACACCTGGGGCGACTCCACGTTCGGGCTGGACATGCGCTCGGCCGAGGAGGCCGTGCGCGGCTCGGCGCTGGAGTGGACCGTTCTGCGCGCCTCGAACTTCAACCAGAACTTCGACGAGGACATCTTCCACGCCCCGCTGGTCGCCGGCGAGTTGGAGCTCCCGGCCGGTTCGGTCCCCGAGCCGTTCATCGACCTGGAGGACGTCGCCGACGCCGCGGCCACGGTACTGACCGAGCCCGGCCGGCACGCCGGGCGGATCTACGAACTGACCGGGCCGCGCGCGCTGACCTGGGCCGAGGCCGTCGCGCTGATCTCCCGGGCCTCCGGGCAGCCCATCACCTACCGGCAGGTTTCCCCCGCCGAGTACACCGCGGCGCTGGTCGAGGAGGGCTGGGGCGAGGACGACGCCCACCACGTCTCCGCGATGTTCGAGCTGATGGAGCGCGGGGTGCTCGCCGAAGCGACGGACGGTATCGCCACCCTGCTGGGGCGCGCGCCCCGGACCTTCGAGGACTACGTCGTGCGGGCCGCGGCAGCGGGAGCCTGGCGGCCATGACCCCTCCGGCGGCCGGTCGAGAAGCCATGGCCCTGCCCGGGATCCGGCGAACCGTCCCGCTCGGCCCGGACCCTTCACCGTACGGCCGGGAGAGCGGCGGGCTCAGTAGAGCCGGTCGACGGCCGCGCGGACGGTTTCCTTGAACGCGGTGGGGTCCGGGGTGGTCCAGTTGCTCTCCCACTCGACCAGGGTCACGGTGTCCCCGTCCCGGCCCACCCCGTAGAGGTAGTTGTGGTACCGGCTGCCGTCCACCACGCCGACACCCCCTACGGTGGCGCCTTCCTCGACATCGACCGATCCGTGGTCGTAGGCCGTGACGACGTAGCCGGGGTAGGTCTGGCGGTCCGCGCACCCCGCGTACTGCTGCCGGGCCGCCCCGGCGAACGCCACGGCTTCGGTCTCCGTCGGGAACGCGATCACCCTCTGGTAGGCGGAAGCCGTCTCCGAGGTCTGGAAGTGCCCTCTCCAGACGTTCTCCTCGGGCGGCTCGAACGCCCAGTCCGACAGACAGGGCGTGTAGTTGTCCCAGCCTCGCCCCGTCGAGCCTCCGTACCAGGGCAGGACGTCCGGCGGCATGTGCACGACTTCCAGCATCCCCGGCTCGTCCCGCCAGTCCGCGGCCGCCGCGTTCCCCACCGGTCCGGCGGCCACCAGCGCCGCGGCGAACACCGCCCCGGCCACCGCGCGCGCCCAGGCCCGTACGCGTACCCCCATCGCCAACTCCCCTGTGTGAAGGAACCCGCCCGCACACGGACGGGCCGGGCACCAGGATGAGCAGTACGCGACGGGGACCACGCCGCTGCCGGGACTCCCGGCCGGAAACCACCGCGCATCAGTCGAATCTGTCCGAAAAGAGAAATTCGTACGCCGAGGGCCGTTGCCATGGGTGTGGTGTGCCGTGACGCCCGGTGGATGACGCCCGCCGGCTCTTCTCTCGCCTATTCCGAGTTGTTGCCGAACATCAATCGATCACGGGTCGTCTGTAGCTCCCCACGCCAAGCCGGTTTAGGGACGTGCGAGCGTGCACTGCATCTGTCCAATGAGCACTGGACTTGTCGCGCTGGGTATTCGAGTTGGCGGGCGGGTTGGCCCTCGTCGAGGCTGAGCGGGTGGGGTCACAGACGGCGTGAGCGCTGGACCGAAAGGGTTTGGCACGGGGGCCACACATCGACGATGATCACCTCATGACCACCAGAAAGGGCCATGCCTTCTAGGCGGCCCGCTTCGCTCTCCACCGCTCGCGCACCGCCGCCGCTCACCGCAGCGCCCGAACGCCGTGACCGCCCACCCAGGAGAGCCCGCCCGTGCAGAAGACTGCCCTCGTTCCCTACGCCCACCTTCCCCGAGCGCACCACGCCCACCACGTCCTGACCAGCACCGTCGACGTCTTCGGCACCGCCCACTGGCTGCTTGCCGACCGCGCTCCGCAGCTCGGCGGCGATGCCCTGCCCTTCGACGCGCTGGTCGTCTCCGTCCATCCGGGCGGCGACGTCGAACTCACCGAGCTGAGCGCCGTGCGGGCCCGCTGGCCGCGCCTGGACCGCCTGCCTGACGGCGGGTTCGTCGTCGCAGCATCCCGCGCCCGCCGGTACGAGGACGCGGACCAGGTCCAGGTCTTCGACGCGCTCGGCCGCGAGGCCTCCTCCTTCTCCGTCGGGGACGCCATCGAGCACATGCTCGTGGACGAGGCCGGCCACATCTGGGTCGGGCACTTCGACGAAAACCCGGCCGGAATCCGCCGCTGGAGCCCCACAGGCCACATCTACTGGACGTCCGACGGCGCAAGCATCCCTGGCCTCTTCGACTGCTACGCCCTGAACGTGTCGGGCACCACCGCCTGGGCGTGCACGTACACCGACTTCCCGCTCGTCGAGATACGCCCCGACCGGCCCGTGAGGGTGTGGCCGAACCAGGTACGGGGCGCCAAGGCAGTGGCCATCCACGGCGAGCGGGTCGCCTTCTACGGCGGCTACGGCGAAGAGGTGGACCGGCTCACCCGCGGAGAGCTCACCGAAGCATCCGTCGAGCCAACGGACGTCGGCCTGCTCACCCTGCCCGGCGGCCACCTGCCCGGCCGCCGCCGCGCCGTCAGCCGAGGAAGCAGGATCTACGTCCAGGCCGAGCCGTTCACCGCGTGGGGCGTGGTTGACCTCAGCAGCTGAGCCCCGAAAGGAGAGACATGCGGCAAGATGCGGACGCATGCCCCTCTCATCGCGTTTCACCGTGCCGGGCCAGGTCCGGGCTGTGGCCACATCCGACCCCTCTGGGCCACTGACCGTGACCGGTTACGGCCCGAATCCGCTGGTGACCGTCATCACGAGGGTCGACCTTTCAGGCAAGGTGGAGTGGCAGCGGACCTACCCCGGGACAGGCAAGCCGCAATCCCGTCTGGCCACGGACGGCGCGCTGTGGCTCGCCTACCCAGACCGCGACGGTCAGCTCCTGGAAGGTGTTCTGCCGGACGGTTCCACTGGGCCCACCGCCCGCCCGGAGTGCCGCGCCGATGAGGAGATCGGCGCATTCGTCCTCCTCGACGACGGGTTCGTCATTTCCTGGGTCAGCGGCTCCCGCATGGTCCGTAGGGAACGAAGCCGACCCATCTCTGTACCGGAGCCTCGCGTGGCCCGGTACACGAGAGAGGGGGAGTGCCTCTGGTCCACGCCGATTGCGCTCGGTGCGGTCTCGTTCCCGGGTGTGGTGGAGATGGGAGACCGGACCGGATGGGAGATCCGGCCGCGTAGACCTTGGGTCCCGGAGGAGATCGGCATTGATCACTGGGAGCCACTGCTCGTTTCGGCCGAACGGATCGCAGCCAGTTTCACCGACACACGGGGTGGCATCGGAAGGACGTTCTTCCTCGACCTGGACAGTGGCGCGACCATCTCGGTCACCGCTCCCGCTCCCACAGGCCGAAAGGCGATAGCTGGCCCTGGCCAGTTCCTGCTCGGATCCCAGGGTTACGGTGCCTTCACGACCGGCCGTTTCGGCCGGGACGGTGTCGAAACCGCGCGCTGGGCCAGCCATGGGGCAATGCTCGTCGACAAGAACGGCGGCGCATGCGGCCCGGAGCTCGAAAACAGCCTGCCTTCGCGATCACGCTTCCGGCGGCTCGCACCGGACAACAACCTTGTGGACGGGCCGCCACTGACGGGTTACTACACGTCCTATCCCGCGATGGACTGCGAGGGAACCGCGGTGTTCTGGCGAGACGGCAAGCTGCTCGCTGTGGACACAGATCTCGCCGGACACGAGCTATTCGCCATGGATGACAGCCGAGCGGTTATCGGTCGTGCGCTACTGCTGAGCGAAGGCAATGTAGTCGTCTCCCTGGACAACGAGGTCCTGGTCTTCCGTACACCGCTGGGGTCCCTGGCCGAGGGCCCCTGGCCGTGCGGGGAAGCGAACCTCAGGGGCAATCCTCTCCTGAGCTGAAACTGCCTGCGTGGGTGCGGAGGAGACTGAAGCTGAGCATGGAGCTGGCAGGACGGGTCGACTACAAGACTCGTTCACAGGACGCGCTCAACAGCCATGTCGCCTCGCCCTTCAGGCCCTGGTCGGCAGGCTCCGGACGGGGCTGCGGTGGGTGGTGCTGTCGGTGCGCCTGTCCAGCTCGGTCCGGAGTTCGTAGATGACCTGGGCATAGACGGCGACGCGCTCGCGAAGCCGGTCGTTGTCCTCCCGCAGGGCCTGGGCGGCGGCTTCGGCGTCGATGGCGCGGGCGTGCAGGTGTTGGAACGCGGGCGGGATGCCGTTCGCCTCGGACTTTCGGCGGACGAACTCTTCTTTCAGGTCGACGTGCTTGTGGGTGAGGACCCAGCGCTTGACGCCTGCCTCGGCGGCGAGTTGCAGCGTGGTGAGCGCCCCGGTGGACCGTGTGGGACGTCCATCGAGCAGCCGCTGGATCGCTGCTGTGATGGCGTCGCGTTCGGCGTCGCGGTCAGTGGCCATCGTGGCGTTCTCCGGTGCGGTCGTGGGCGGTGACGATGTGCTCCAGGCGGTGGAGCTCGTGCTGTTCGCGGGCGTGTCGGAACGCGGGGGCCAGCGGGTCGTCAACGAGCGGCCGTAGCCGCTCGATCTGAACGAGGACCTGTTCGATGTCGCGGTCGGTCCGTGCGATGTTGACGCAGTTCGGGCGGCAGTCGTTGAGGTCGGGTGTGCGGCGGGTGCTGTCCTCCTCGCTGCGCAGGCGGCAGGCTGCTCGCTTGGGGTCCAGGACGCAGGTCATGCCCTTGCCGGGGAAGATCTGGAGGTCGGGGTTGGCGCGCATGGTGGTGGCGTGCCGCTTGGTGCGCAGGACTCGGCCGGCGAAGCGAGTGGCGGCTTGGACGCGGTGCCGGTAGGTCTCGGCTGCTGGGCCGCTGACCTGCTCGCCTTCACGTAGGCGCTGGTGTGCGTCGGCAAGAGTGTCCAGCCGGGCCAGCCAGTCTTCGAAGGCGAGGTCGTCGGGGAAGCCGGAGGCGTAGTTTCCGGCGTAGCCGAGGGTCATCTGGACGCGGAGGTGTCCGTATTGGATGGCGGCGGCGACCAGGCCCCGTGGCCGGCGGACGATGAACCAGGCCAGGGTGCGGCGCAGGCGAGCGGAGTAGATGACCGGGTGGACCGGGTCGGGCGGGATGCGGTCGCTGCGGCCGTGCTCGGTGCAGTAGGTCTCGACCCAGGCCAGGAATTCGGCGATGTCGTGGTTGATCCTGGTCTCCGACCGGGAGCCGCCGATGCGGCTGCGCAGGATGGTCGCGCCGTCGCGGCCGTCGGTGAACAACGTCGCCGGGAACAGCCAGGTGCTCGTGTGGAGGCGTTCCAGGACGGCGACGGCGGTGGCGACGGCCTCGGTGACGACCCACGGATCGGCCCGGATCTCGCCCTCGGGCATCTTGTCGCCGGCAGCGTCGCGGACACCTTTCCAGTGTCTACCGCGCAGGAGGACCAGGCCGTGGGCGCGGTCTCGTTCGACGCAGCCGCGTTCCAGACTGAGGGCTTCGCCCGACCGCATCCCCGACAGGTAGCTGATCACGATGAAGCAGGCCGTACTCAGGTGCCGGGCCAGGAACCCGGCCTCGGTGTATTCGATGGCCCCGTCGTGCCAGGGCCGGCCGTCCAACCGCCCGGTGACCGGCGCGTCCAGCGGTGCGCCTTCGATGACGGGCAGCCCCATCTCCGCGAAAACGGCGCGGTTGCTGGGGGCCTCCAGCGCGCCGCGGGCGGTGTCGAGCACCTTCCCCAGATGTGAGAGATTGACCCGGAGCGTGCCGTCGTTGTCCCGGATGCCGGGAAGCGGACGTCCCTGCTCGCGGTAGTCGCTCAGCAGGACGCGGAGGTCGTCAGTCAGTGCGCCCTTCAGGCGCCGCGGTGGGGGAATGTCCCGGCCCCCGCGGCTGCGGCCGCTGCGCTCGCTGAGGACAAGGTGTTCGCTGAATGCCGCGGTGATGTCCTCGGCGAAGGTCTCCACGAACCGCAGGGACCAGGCCAGCAGCGCCGACATCGTCTCGGGGTGGATGCGGGGGGTGCGGTTCTCTTCGCGGATGGCGCGCCTCTGCTGGAGGATGTCCTGGATGCGCTCGCCGCGCCAGGGCGGTGTTTGCGGCAGCCGGTCGGCCTCGGGCAGCAGGTCCCGGTAGGACCACACCCGGTTCACGATCGAGAGCCGGTCTTCGCGCTGGCCATGGCTGGTCTCGGTTGCTTTGACGTGTGCGGCGTAGTCATCGAGGTCAGCCAGCGACACCTCGCCGAAGCATGTCCGGCCGCGTCCGTGGAGCCAGTCGGTGAACAGCCGGAGGCTGCGGAACATGCAGGTGATGGTCGTGATCGCCAACGTGCGCGGACGGAAGTAGAAGGTGGAGACGCCGGCGCTGGTGTGGTTGAGCAGCAACCACGTGAGCGTCTTGACCGTATGCAGGAACGGTGCCGTGATGGGGCTGAAGTCGATCGAGAACGCGGTGGTGTGGCCCTCGAAGACGGCGGGCGAAAGGCGCCAGCGCTGGTCGGCGAAGACCGACAGGGTGCTGGGGTCGGTCCCGGGGCGCAACGGCCGGTTGAGCAGCACGAGTGTGTCTGGCTCGGGCAGTGCAGGCGCAGACGGGGCCGGGGCAGTGTCCGGGATGATCATGTCAGGTCGAGTCCTCGGGTCAGGAACCGCTCGACCAGGGCGCGCTGCTCAGCGGTGATCTCGATGCGGGTCGTGGCGATCGTCGCGGTGGGGAAGCTGGCGAGCAGGTCGGCCAGTTGCGCGACGGGCCCGGCGAACCGTTCGGCCCAGCGCAGAGGCGTCATCTCCTGCCTGCGGGCCTCCAGTCCGTCCTGGACGGCGATCAGCACCGGCAGGTGCGCCGGAGTCGCACGGGCGCAGGGACAGGACAGACAGAGGAGGAACGAGGCCCGGCAGGGCTCACCCGCCGGGCTGTGTGGGCTGGCCAGATGGTCGGTGCAGCCTCCCAGCACGGTGTCCAGTTCCCCGGCCAACAGCTTCTTCAGAGTGGCCGTCTCCAGGCCGTGGCGCCGGGCGACGGCCTCGGGCCTCTGCCGGGCCTCGGCGACGTCGGCGGCAGTTAGCACCCGCATGACCTGTGCGGCCCTCGCGCCGGCCAGCTGCTCCTCCAGCACGTCGGCGACGACCTTCTGGTACTCGGCGAGGTTGCCGCGGTTGCGGGCCAGATACTCGTTCGCCAGCGTCCGTTCGGTGTGGGCGACCGGCTGCTGGTGGCGTTCCAGCCAGCTCATCCGCAGCCGTCGGCTGTCGACCACGAGCGGAATCGGAAGACCGTCCTCGCCCAGGGCGTCGGCGCTCAGGTTCGCGCCACGGCTCCAGCTGGCCAGGATCGCATTGGGTAGGCCGGTGCGAAACCCGCGGGCCTTCACCACTCCCTGGGAGCAGAAGAAGACCAGGAGCTGATCCGTTCCGAGGTGCGCCCGTGCCGGGCCGGCCAGATCGACCAGCAGCGCGTAGACCCCGAACGGGGTGTGCAGGTCGAACTGCCGGTGCGGGACGCCTGGCTCGCCGGGCGCGCTGCCGGACAGCGCGGTCGGCATGTGTGCGCGGTCCCGGCCGCGGCGCGGCTTGACCAGGTCCACCACCGCAGTCGCGGTGGTCCCGGTGTGCCCGTCGGCGCGGTGGTGCGTCGCCGTGGCGGTGGAGATCGTGCTGTAGTTCTGCCCGGTCAGGCAGAGCAGCAGCACGCCGGCCGCGCCGATGTCGGCGAAGGTCAGGTGCAGGTCCGCCATCAGCCGGCCCGCCCCGAACGGACGGACGCAGATGTCGGGCTGCCGGCCCCAGCGGGTGTCCCTGCGCGGGACGTCGCCGTGCCGCTCCACGTAATCCAGCAGCTCGCCGTGCTGCCAGGTTCGTGGCTCCGCTTCGGCGTCGATCTGTCCGGCTCGCCAGCGGGCCAGCAGTTCCCGCCCGGCGAAGATCCGCTCGGCGGCCCGCCTGAGCTGGGAGCGCGCGGTGGTGGTGATGCGGTCGAACTCGGCCGTGGTGTAGCTGGCGGCGGGCGTGGAGTTGCGCTCCAGACCCTTGCTGGCCAACCGCGCCAGGAAGTCCTGCCCGGCGCCCTCGGGTGCGAACCGCAGCACCGAGCGCAGCGTCGGCAACTCCCGGTTGAGGTTTGGCGTGCCGAGCCTGGCCATCTGAAAGCTTTCCAGGTGGGCGGCTCGAAGCTGCGCCGGATGTGCCGGCGGGCGGTTGAGCGAGGCCAGGTGGTGTGCGAAGCGGCGCAGCAGACCGTAGGCGCTCAGGGCTGAGGAGGTCGTTCTGCGCCGCCCGGCCGGGCCGGTCGCCCCGGCGAAGGCGGTCGCCAGCCACACCACCAGCTCGCGGGTGATGGGGAAGGCGGCGAAGTCGTAGTCGACAGGCGGGCCGCCGCGCTCGGGGAAGAAGCGGACCAGGCACTGGCCGTCGTCGAGGAACAACCGTTGCGGCGCTTGGTATCCGGGTGTCGGCAGCGCAGCCGGGCGCCCCTCTGCTCGGGTCATGACGGCTCTCCGGCGAGCGGGTCGGACAGGACCTGCGGGTGCGTGGCGAACATGGACGCCATCAGGGTCGACAGCGCGAAACCATGAGCGTGCTCGATCAGCAGCGAGACGTCGAGGTCGCGGAAGGGTTCCAGGTAGGTGTCCATGGTGGTGGTCACGTCGCCGTGCCCCAGCAGCGTCTTGACCAGATACCAGGTGTCGCCGAACTGGGCGCGGAAGTCGCGTACCTCCTCAGGGTTTAGGTGCGCGACCTGCCGCTCGTAGAGCAGTCGGCCGACCGAGTACCAGCGCAGCGCGAAGGAGTGCCGCATCATGTGCGCGTTGGCCTCGAACGAGGTGAGCCCGGCGCGGGCGACCCGCTCGTTGCCGGTGTCGAAGGTGTGCTGCCAGCCGTGCGCCGCGCGCGGCAGGCCGTCCTCGTTCAGCCAGACCGCCAGCGGTTCCAGTCCGGCGGCGGTCCGGCGGAACAGCCTCTCGCGGGCGGCGGGGTCCAGCGAGTCCAGCGACGCGGTGATCCGCCGGCCGCCTGTGTCGCGCATCTCCAGCCGCCGGTTGCGGGTCCTGCGTTCGACCAGCAGCAGCCCCGGCAACCGCTCGTAGCGGCAAGCGCGCTGAGCCCGGCGGACTGCTGCGGAGCGTTCGCCTTCCTCGTAGGCCAGGACGTCGACCAGGACACTGCGCGGCATCCAGAACCGGCGCCCACGGCCGCCCTTGGCGCATGCCTCCGCCAGCCGGCAGGTGTAGTAGGTGCGGGTCTCGTCGTCGGCGGGCAGCTCCAGGCGCAGGACGCTGGCCCACTCACTCAGCCGCAGCCCGGTGCCGTAGAGCCCGTCGACGAACGCGCAGTCGCGCTGGCTGTTGCGCCCCCGCCACCCGTCGATCTCCCGACCGCGCGGGTCCAGTCCGCGCAGCCCGACGTCGACCCAGCGGGCGTAGCCGGCCGGGTCCAGCCACTTCACGTCCTTGCTGCGTACGAGATGCGGGCCTGCCTCGAACGATTCCGTCACCGTGCCCGGGTCAGGGCCGGGAACCTGCCGTCGGGCCACCGGATCGCTCACTCCGAACCGGACTCCGGCCCAGCGGTAGAGCGCGCTGATCGCGACCAGGTCGTCCAGCACCGTCCCGCCGGCCACGCGCCGGACGTTATCCTCGGCGGTCATCCGCCAGAACTTGAACCCGGCGACGTCCTCTTCGTCTGCGTCGTGCCAAGCCCGGCCCGCCGCGTCAAGGAACCCCAGCCAGACGGCTACCGCGAAGGCGTACTTCCTCCGCGTGCCTGCCCTCGCGTTACGCATCCGCGCCGAGGCGAAGAACCCGTTGACCTCCGGCACTGACCACCCATCGGCCCGCAGCAGCACCGGCTGCCCCGGCTGCGTACCGTGCATGTGCGCCCACTCCGCCAGCGTCGGCAGGCCCGCCAGCACCGGATCGGCCGCGTACCACGACACCTCCCGCCGCGGGTCGCACCAATGCACCTGCCACCGCGCCAACGGCCCGGCGTCCACCTCAAGTTCATCGATCATCAACGAGTGAACATACAGCCACTCACAGTCACTGAAATCCCAGCAACAGCCGCTTGTGGCTAGAGACCTCCCCAACATCACATCGTCTTCAACTTCGCGGAGGCGCTCCGGTACCTGTCCGGCCGGGACGACCTCGACTTCATCGCCTCGTACGCACCGAGCATGCGGAAGTACTCCGCCGACGGCCGACGCCTGACCGGAACGATTTCTCGCCGGGCCGTTCAAGGCTCTCGTGGACAGCGACGGGGCCATGCGGGCCGAGGAGCCCGCCCGCTTCGAGGCGCAGGACGACCGGGGCGCCCGCAACCTCGTAACCCCAGGCGACCGGACCGGTCCGCGGTGAACGTACGACCTCAGTGGCCGCCGATCCGGTCCAGCTCGGCGAGCTCCTCGTCGGAGAGCGGGAGTCCCGCGCCGGCGACGTTCTCGCGCAGGTGCGCCGTCGAGGAGGTGCCGGGGATCAGCAGGATGTTCGGCGACCGCCGCAGCAGCCAGGCCAGGGCGACCGACATCGGCGTCGCGTCCAACCGGGAGGCCACGGTCGAGAGCGCCGAGGACTGCAGTGGGCTGAAGCCGCCGAGCGGGAAGAAGGGCACGTAGGCGATGCCCTCCTCGGCGAGGGTGTCGACCAGTTCGTCGTCCTGGCGGGAGGCGAGGTTGTACATGTTCTGTACGCAGACGATCGGCGCGATCGTCTGTGCCTCGGCGACCTGTTCCGCCGTCGCGTTGCTCACGCCGAGGTGCCGGATCAGGCCCTGTCGCTGGAGTTCGACCAGCGTCTCGAACGGCTCGGCGAGCGAGCCGGGTTGAGGTCCCTCGGCGTTGCCGAGCCGGAGATTGACCAGGTCGAGCACCTCAAGGCCGAGGGTTTCAAGGTTCTCGTGGACGGCCCGGCGCAGGTTCTCCGGCTCGCGGGCCGGGGGCCAGCCGCCCTGCTCGTCACGGGTCGCACCCACCTTGGTCACGATGTGCAGCGCTTCGCGGATCAGGCGGTTGGTGACGTGCGGCCCGTAGGCGCCACTGGTGTCGATGTGAGTGATGCCGAGTGCGACGGCCTCGCGCAGGACGGCGAGTGCGCCGTCGTGGTCGGCGGGCGGTCCCATGACCCAGGGACCGGCGAGCTGCATGGCGCCGTAGCCGAACCGGGTGACGGTCAGGTCGCCCAGCGTCCAGGTGCCTCCGGGGAGGGAAGTGGGGAGCACGCTCATACCTCTGGCTTTCGTGTGGAGTTGGTGCCGTGACGGGCACCAGGCAGCGGTGGTGCCTGGCGGGTACCTGCTTCACTGTGGAGAAGTAACCTCCTGATGAGAAGTAGGCACTTCGGAGTGCGTAAGGCACCCCCACGGTTGGAGGAGCGTCGATGGCGACGATGACGGCGGCCCAGAAGAGGGCACAGGCCAAGGTGGAGTACGACGCGTTCCTGGCGGAATGCCCCAGCCACAAGCTGATCGACCGGATCTCCGACAAGTGGGTCGCGCTGATCCTGGCCGCGCTGCGCAGCGACGGCTCGCACCAGTTCGGCGCGGACTGCGCCGGTGAGCCCCGGCCGATGCGCTACTCGGAGCTGGCCCGCATGCTGGCAGGCGTCAGCCAGAAGATGCTCACGCAGACGCTGCGCTCCTTGGAGCGCGACGGTTTCATCACCCGCACCGCGATACCGACCGTGCCCGTCACGGTCTCCTACGAACTGACCGACCTCGGTCTCTCCCTGCACGAGATGATCCGCGGCCTCAAGACCTGGGCCCAGACACACATGGACGATGTGCTCGCCAACCGCGAGACGTACGACGCCCGCGTCGCGGAGGACAACCTGATCATTTGATGTGTGACACGACGGCGGCGTGGTCGTCCAGGAGGACGTGCGGGCCCTGACGGTGGCGGACATCCCCACACGAGGGTCGTCGACGCGGGCCCCCTCCGGCCCTCTCCGGTCTGCGCCCTCACCCCTGCCCCCCCGGTGACTTCCGCGCCCCTTCGATCAGCTTCCCAATGCTCGCGACCCGGATCCCGCAGATGTGCCATCCTGCCGCCATGCCAGCAGAGCTGCGTAAGCACGCAGGCCGTCACTACGCCGTCCAGTTCCACTACGCCCTGCCCGACGATGCCTGGGCCGTGGAGTTGAGCGAGGCGGTGCCTGCCCCGGCCGCGTGGGCCGATAACCCGAACGCGGCGAGACATCTGCCCGGATCCGCCTTCCTGGTGGCTTTTATCCCCGATGAGGATCCGGATCTGACACCGACCGTCCACATCCACAGCCACGACGAGCACGTCATCCCTTACGAGATCATGCACTGGTTCATGGAGCAGGTGACCGACCAGGTTGAGCGCTGCCGCATCGCGTTCGGCCAAGGCACCTAGATCTTCAACCGGTCCCTCGAATGATCAAAGGCCCGTCTCGGGTTTCTCCGAAACAGGCCCTGATCCACGACTCCCGCGCATCGGGAACGCGCCCCCAGCCGCCGCGAGAAGGGGCGGCCGACGGCAGAGCTGTCGATCACCCGATCCGAGCGGCGACGGCCCGGGCACACTGCAGCGACTCGGTATGCGTGGTGGTACCGGCGCCGCCCACCGCGCCCCGGTACGGCAACTACACACCGCTCGCACTGTCGGAGACGGAGTCGTCGTCGCAATGGCCGGTCCGGCAGCACACCGGCAGCCAATCAGCGGCGATCTCCCGAACGCGTTGCAGACGAGTCCGGTCGGGCTCCACCACCGTCAGGATCTCGAAGGCGGTACCGGCGCTACCAGGGGATCGATTCAGCATCACCTCCTCGTAGAGGAGCCAAAGTCCTTGCACGGCAAGGTCCCGGCATATCTCCGGAAGGTCGAGCCCGCGTCCGGCAGACGCCCTATCCGTGCCCTCGCCGGCCACCAGACACTGAAGGAGGCCGAGAAACCACCCACGAGCAGCCGGTGTCACCTCGTCCGTGAGGGCCGCCAGAGCGACGGACGCCACCGCAGGTGCGGGCTCCCAGAGGACCGCCGGGGACCAGACATGCTCCTCGAAGCTGACATGGCCCGGCTCCCGCCCGGGACCGCACCCCGCAAGCCGCAGCAGGTCCTCGGCAAGATGTTCCGCGGAGTTGCCGCACCCGCACACCATGCCCTTCCAGTTCTGACGGGCGATCTCCCTCTCGATCGGTCGCACAGCTCTCTCCTCCCTGGACACACCTGAGACACCCGAGACACCCGAGGAGTCTCTCCGGACTTCTCCGGGACCGTGGAGTCGTTTCCTCGAAGCTGGGCCTCCATGGGCTGGCCCATAGTCATGTGACACCGCGCCGCCCCGCGTGTCCGAGGGCTACGCCAGGAGTGCCAGCGCCTCCTTTGTGTTGTGCTCGGCGATGCCCCGCATCGCGTCCCGGTCGGGGAAGTCACCGTCGAGGAGACGCAGTGGGCCGGCTACCAGCGACAGGCGTATCGCGAGCATGTAGAGGTCGAGTCGCCGCGGGTCGAGACCGGGCCGGGTCAGTGTGGTGTACCGGTCGCCGAAGCGGAGTTGGAGGAAGACGTGCTCCCACTCGACGTCGAAGTACATCAGGCCCTCGATGTCGATCAGGACGGGGCGCCCGTCGGTGTCGACCAGGACGTGGTCGGGGCCGAGTTCTCCGTGGATCAGGCCGTACTCCGTGCGCGGGCTCACCCGATCGGCGAGTTCTCGCAGCCGCTCGCGCAAGGCGTCGCCGGCTTTCGCGATCCTGCCGTCGCGCCCTGCCGCCTCCTCGACGTCGCGCAGGGCGCCGTCGAGGACCCGTCGCTCGCAGGAGACCTGTGGGGCGGAGCCGCCTCGCTCCAGCACGTCCACCCTGCCGTAGCGCCGGGCCCGCTGCCGGTGCATCGTCTCCAGCGTGCCGGCGAGAACACCCAGGGCGCCCGCCGCGCGCTGGGGATCGGTCTCGAAGAGTGCTTCGAGCGTGCCGCCGGAGACGTCCTCGACCACGGCGACGTCCGCCGGACAGCGGCGTCGGCTGTCGTCGGCCAGGAGTACGCGCGGTACCCGTACGCCGAGGCCGTCCAGGCTCCGCTGCGCGGTGAGGAACGGGACCAGCCCGGAGGCGGGCGCGAACGGGTCGGCGGGGTCGGTCCCTCGCGCGGTCGGCCAGAAGTTCTCGGCTTCGGCCCAGATGTAGACGATCACACTCGCCGTGCGGGTTCCTTCAAGGCGAACCCGGTACACCCCTTTCCTGCTGCCTCCGCGCAACCGTTCCGCGGCGACGACACGGCCGTCCGCGCCCAGTGCGTCCCGTACAAGCTCCGAGAGGTCTTCGATGTCCGCGCATTGCCGCATCCGCGGAACCTACTGAAGGAGGCGCCTCGCGTGCCACGGAATTCCTTCTCCACGGCTCCGTGAACCAGGGCGCCTGGTGGCGGGGTTGTGCCACCGGCCGGTCGTCTCCTCGCCGTGGCCTCCTTGACGGCCGCCGCGGTCATCCGCGGAGGCGTTCGCCTTCCGGTACGACGTCGGCGAAGTAGCCGCGGAGTGCCCGAGGGCGGAGCCCGTACCGCCGCTTGAACGTGGGGTTGCGGCGGCCGAGTTCGACCCATTCCCGGCCCGAAGCCCACGCCTCCCGCATCACGTGCGCGTACGTCACGTAGAAGGGGCTGTAGCCCGGGGTGTCCTTCTGGGCGTATCCGACCGCCCAGAAGTGGAGCCGGGTGTCGTCGGTGAGGGTGAGCGCGGAGGCGACCGTACGGTCTCCGACGCGCAGTTCCACCGACCCGGCACAGTCTCCGAGGGCCAGGACGAAGTCCTGGAAGAGGCCGGGCCGGTAGTAGTCGGAGTTGTCGAATTTGGCCGCGGTGGCGCGGGCCAGCCGTACGAAGGTGTCCAGGTCCGCGTCCTTCGCGTCGCCCGTGTGGGCGGTGACCCCGGCCTTGTCGGCCTCGCGCAGGTCATGCCTGAGGTTGCTCCTCGCCTTCCTCTTGAGCGCGTTGCAGAGGTAGTCGTCGAATCCGTCGTAGTCGTCCAGGGTCAGCCCCCATCCCACGTCGATGTCCACGCCGGTGAATCCGGCGTCGGGCAGCAGCGTGCCCAGTGGGCCGTCGGCGTCCGCGTTGACGATGCCGCACAGTCGCGCGTCCCACCGCGCCGCCACCTCCCTGAGTGCGCTCACCGCGCGCCGGGCGGCGGACCGGCTCCCGGGGCCGGGACGCACCGGCAGCACGCTGTCGTAGCAGTGCCAGGCATGGCTGAGCAGCACGGTCCGGCCGACCGCGTGCGGGTAGTGGTCGGCGATGACCCGCATCGGGTCGACGTCGCGTTGCAGGTAGGCGGGCAGGGCCGCCTGGATCTGCCCCGCCTCGTCCTCGATCAGGAGGTACGCGGTGCGCAGGACCGGATGCAGCGGATGCTTCTCGAAGGCGCGCAGGAAGGGGCGCCGGTAGAAGACGGGGGCGCGGGCCGCCGTCATCAGGTCGTCCCAGCGCTCGTCGATGTCGTCGATCGTGGTGTGGACACGTACGGAGTACGGCATGACGGCTCCCTTCAGTCCCTCGGGGCCCAGTCGAGGATCACTTTGCCCGCGTCGCCCCGCGCGGCGGTGGCGAATGCCTTCTCGTAGTCCTGGGCGGCGAAGTGGTCCGTGACGGCGAACGACAGGTCCAGGCCGTCGTCGAGCAGGTCGGCCATGGTGTGCCAGGTGTCGAACACCTTGCGGCCGCTGATTCCCTGGATGGTCAGCATGCGCAGGGAGATGTCCGACCAGTCCGTGGGTACGTCCTCGTCGGGCAGGCCGAGGGCGGCGATCCGGCCGCCATGGGCCATGGCGGCGATCAGGTCGCTCTGGGCGGACGGGTTGCCGGACATCTCGAAGCCGATGTCGAAGCCCTGTTCCTGACCGAGTGCGGCAGGATCGACGGGCTGTTCACCGGCCTGGACGACGAGATGGGCGCCCGCCCGCCGGGCGAGGTCGAGCCGGAAGGGGCTGAGATCGCTGACCGCGATCAGGCGTGCGCCCCGGTGGCGGGCGACTGCGACGGCCATGGCGCCGATCGGCCCCGCGCCGGTGACCAGGACCGTTCGGTCGCGGAGGGGGAAGGCGTCGGCGACGTGAACGGCGTTGCCGAAGGCGTCGAACATGGCCGCGACATCCAGGGCGACACCGGGGCGGTGCACCCAGACGGACTCCGCCGGCAGCACCAGGTACTCCGCGAAGGCCCCGTCACGCTGCACCCCGAGGCCCTGCGCCGCACGGCACAGATGCTTACGGTCGGCCTGGCAGTTGACGCAACTGTTGCACGTCAGGTGTCCTTCCGCGCTGACGAGCTGGCCGGGCAGCAGGCCGCCGACGCCGGGTCCGACCGCCGCGATCTCGCCGACGAACTCATGGCCGACGACGCGTGGTGTCCTGACCGTCCGCGTCGCCCAGGGGTTTCCCTCGAAGATGTGCAGGTCCGTACCGCAGATGCCGGTGCGCAACACCCGGATGAGGACATCGTGGCGTTCCGGTACGGGCGTCGGGATGTCGACGTACTCAAGCCCTTCGCCGGGCCCCTGCTTGACGAGCGCCTTCATCGGACACCTGCCGAAGAGTCCCCGGTGGGCGCCGGGTGGCGGGTGATCTCGTCCAGCGGAACGTCGATGCGCTGGTCGTTCTTGTCCACGAGCCACTGGTCGATGTCCAGCAGCCACCACCGCCGGACTTCGAGGAGGTAGAAACGCCGGGGGCCCTCGCCCCTGAACTCGTCGAGAGGTAACCGCCATTGGCGGCGTACGTCCTCGTCCGGGAAGTTCCGCTCGTAGTACCAGCTACTGAGTTCGTCGAGTTCATCCGGCTCCACCGCTCGCGCCGTGGCGGTGAACTGGGCGCCGTCCAGCCCGAATCCGGGCAGTCCGGTCAGATAGATCGAGCCGGAGATCCGCGGGTCGGACTCGATGTTGTGTGAATGCCGGGCACGGCGCAGCGAGTACCACAGCAGCCGCAGGGGCTCGCGCAGCGGTACGTAGTTGACCGTGGAGGCCCAGGGCCCGTCGGGGCCGTGGGTGGCCAGCGTGGTGAACCGGGCGTTCTCGATGAGGAATTCGCTGCGTGCGGTGAGTTCGGGCAGGGGTGTCATGACGGTTCGGCCTCCTTGCGGGTGTCGAGGATGGCGGCGTGCGGCGCGGAGAGGTAGGGCTCCCAGAATTCGGGCGGTCCGGCGGCCGCCGAGGGGGACAGACGGTGCTGCCGCCACCGGACGGGGCCGAACCCGGCCTCTCGCAGCGCCTCTTCCAAGGTCGCCGCGCTCCAGTAGCGGGCGGTGACGTGGATGTCGTGGCCGCCGAAGCACAGGGCGAGATCCACCGGGGAACCGTCCGTGAGGGCGCCGTCGGTGGTCAGACGGAAGCCGTAGCGTTCGTAGTGGTCGGGGTCTTGATGGACCTCGGGGTGAAGGGGCAGGGTGAGGAACCGTCCGCCGGGCCGCAGGGCCTCGGCGGCGGTCCGGCACAGGCCGACGAGTTCCTTGTACGTGGTGGCGTACGGCATGACGTACACGCCCAGGACCACATCGAAGCTGCCCGCCAGTGCGGCCGGCAGGGTGCCGTCGGTGTAGCTGATGCCCAGGCGTTCTCCGGATTCGCGGGCGCGGGCGTGCTCGATCATTCCGCTGGATTCGTCGAGCCCTACCACCTGTCCCGCGCCGCGCCGGGCCAATACCCGGCTGTACACGCCGCTTCCGCAGCCCATGTCCACAATCCGCAGACGCGAAGGATCACCCAGCAATCCGATCACGCTGGGGAATTCGAGTTCTCGGCGGAAGGGCAGCCGCGAGAACTCCTCATAGATATCGGCGAGTTCATCGAATTGTGTCATCGAAGGGCACTCCTCTTTTTTCTGGAGGCGCAGGGCCTGGAGACGCAGGGCCTGGAGGCGCAGGGGGTGGTCCCGCTCTGGGAGGCGCCTGCCCGGCCCACTCGGCGGGATACCGGTCCCCGGCCGACGATGCGTGCGCGCGTTGAACGCTTGCGTACTTGTGAACGAGGCGGCGACAGCTCCTGGAGCGCCGGACCGCTCCGGAGGCGCGCGTCGTCCCGTCGCGGTTCCCCATGTGCGGGCTGAACGCGGGAACAGCCATCAGGCCGTCCTCGGTAAAGAACGAGGAGAATTACCGGTCCGCGGCTCCCGTTGCGGCGCCCTTGGCAGGATGATGAGCCGGAGACCGGGAATGACGTCCCACGACGGCCCACCGGTCCGTCCCTGAAACGTGACCCGCCATGACCGACGCGCGTAACCGCCTTGCGTGTGCGCCGTCATGAGCCTGACGGGCGCGAGCGGGGCTCACCCCGAGGAGGCCGGGTCGTGGCACGCGGTCAGCCCAATCCCCACCTTGCCGCCCTGCTCGGCGAGGCCGACTGGAGCGCGGCGGATCTGGCGAGAGCCGTCAACGGCCTGGGCGCCGCGCAGGGCCTTCCGCTGCGCTACGACCGCACCTCGGTCGCCCATTGGCTGGCCGGCTCCCGCCCCCGGCCGCCCGTCCCCACTCTGGTCGCATCGGCGTTCAGCCGCCGCAGCGGCCGGCTGGTCACCGCGGAGGAGACGGGCCTCGCACAGCACGGCTCCTCGGCCGACGACCCGCTCGCGCCCCATCGGTCCCCCCAGGACGATGTGCTGGACCGGTTGGCGGCGCTGAGCCGCGCCGACACCGACCCCGCGCGCCGGGTCACACTGACCGGCTCCGCCTACAGCCTCGTCGACGCCACCGCGCCCGCCTGGCGCCGAACCCGCCCCGCCGGTCCCACTCCTGGGCGGGAACCCGCCCAGGTCCCCCGGGCCACGGCCGCGGACCTCCGGAGAATGCACTGGATGATCCCCCTCTTCGCGGATCTCATGGAACGCCATGGCGGAGCCCACGCGCGCACCGCCGTGACGGCCTACGTCGCCGATGACACGGGCAGCCTGCTGGCGGCCCCGGCCCCGCCCTCCCTGCGCCGGGAACTGTTCACCGGAGCGGGGCAACTCACCCATCTGCTGGGCCGTATGACCATGGACGCCGGCCACCAGGGCCTGGCGCAGCACTACTTCACCGCCTCGCTCGGCCTCGCGCGCGAGGCCGGCGACCGCCGCCTGTACGCGATCACCTTGCGCGCGATGAGCCTCCAGGCGCTGCACCTCGGGTTCGTCGACCAGTCGTGGCATCTGGCCGACGCCGCCGTGGACACCGCAGGTCCGCGTACCGACCCGTCCACCCGGGCCTTTCTGCTGAGCCAGCGCGGCCTCACCCACGCGCACGCGCGGCACCGCAGAGAAGCTGTCAGCGATCTCGCGACGGCCGAGGCGCAGCATGACCGCGCGACCAGCCCGGCCGGCCCCTTCACCCACTATCCGCGCCCCGGCCTCGACTATCAGCGTGGCCGGGCCCTCCTCGCCCTGGGGGATACGACCCAGGCGGTGGAGGCCCTGGGGACCGCGGCCGGGGCCCGCGCCGACGACCGGCACAGGTCCAGCGCGCTCACCCGTGCGCGGCTCGCGGAGACCCTGCTGGCCCTGGGGCGTCTGGAGGAGTCATGCGTCCACTGGCATGTCTTCCTCGATCACTACCCGAGTCTGCGCTCGGCCACCGCGGACCGGGCTCTCCGGCATCTGCACACCTCCCTGCGGGGTTTCCGCCGCCGGCCGCACGCCGCCGCCGTACTCCGTCGCGCTCGGGGCCTCACTCCCCACCCCCGGCGACAGGTTCCCTGACCCGTCCGGGCCGCGGGGAGCTCCGGTTGACGGCGCCACCGCGGACACCGGCGGCCCGCCGACCATGTCGACAGGGCCGAGGGCAACAGGGCTGAAGGCAAAGGGATCGTCCATGACCGATGTCTACTCCGCCGCCGTGCGGTCGGCGGGCGGACGGCGGCGAGGCGGGTGCGGAACAACCCGCAGAATCGTTCTTCGCCTGCTCCATCTGCCCGCGTTCCGAAGGCAGCTCAGCCCAGGTCGGACATGTCGAGGACGAAGCGGTAGCGGACGTCGTTGTCCCCGAGGCGGTCGAGGGCCTCGTTCACCCGCGCCGAGGGAAGCAGCTCGATGTCGGCGGTGATGCCGTGCCGGGCGCAGAAGTCCAGCAGGGCGGCGGTCGCGGGGGTGCCGCCGCTGCCCGCGGAGCTGAGCTTCTTGCGCCCCACGAGCAGGTCGATGGTCTCCACGGTGACGGGTCCGAGGTGCCCGAGGTGGCTGAGCGTGCCGTCCATGGCGACCAGGCGCAGGTACGGGCCGAGGTCGTGCGGGGCGGAGATGGTGTCGATGACGACGTCGAACCGGTCACGGGCGGCGGCCATCGCTTCCGGGTCCGTGGAGACGATGAGATCGAGGGCGCCGAGACGGCAGGCGTCCTCGGCCTTGCCGGGTGAGCGGCTGATGACCGCGGTCTCGGCGCCGAGCGCCACGGCGATCTTGACCGCGAGATGACCCAGGCCGCCCAGTCCTGCCACGGCGACGCGGCTGTGCGGCCCCACCCCCAGGGCGTGCAGGGGTTCCCAGACGGTGATCCCGGCGCAGAGCAGCGGAGCGGCGGCGGCCGGCTCCAGACCGGCGGGAAGGGGGTGGGCGAAGCGGTCCCGGACGACGTACTCGCGGGAGTAGCCCCCCAAGGTGGTCGATCCGTCCTGCCGGTCGACGCCGCCGTAGGTGAGGGTCGGGAAGGCGTGGCAGAAGTTCTCCTGACCGGCCCGGCACATGGGGCACTCGCCGCACGAGTCGACGATGTTGCCGACGGCGACGGGGTCGCCGGCACGGAAGCGGGTGACCGCGGGCCCGGTCTCGGTCACCACGCCCGTGAACTCGTGCCCCGGCACCAAGGGGCGGTCCGCTCCGCCGTCCTGGCCGCGGACGGCGTGCAGATCGGTGTGGCAGACGCCGCAGTAGTCGACCCGGACCGCGAGGTCGTCGGGGCGCAGGTCGCGTCGCTCCAGCGGTGTACGCCGCAGCGTCCCCGTCGAGCTGTCGGCCTGCCAGCCAGTGGTGGTCCGCACAGCGCATCTCCTTAAACAGACTGTTCTGTCTGCCTCAACATAAGCCCGACCGGGCCGCCAGGCAAACCAACTGTTCTGTCTGGTAGCGTGACGGACATGGCAGACCAGCCCCTGAGCCCGCGCGGAGCGGCGACGTACCAGCGCATCCTCGAAGCGGCGACCCAGGAGTTCGCCGAGCACGGGATCGCCGGAGCGCGCGTCGAGCGGATCGTGGCCGCCGCGCGTACGAACAAGGCGCAGCTCTACGCCTACTTCGGAAACAAGGAAGGGCTCTTCGACGCCATCTTCTTCGGCTCGCTGGAACGGATCATGAACGTCGTCCCGATCGACGCCACCGACCTCGCGGACTGGGCCGTACGCCTCTACGACGAGTACCTCCGCCGCCCCGACCTGATCCGGCTGGCCACCTGGGCGCGCCTGGAGCGCCGCCCCACGGGGCACCTGGTGGAGGACAGCGACCGCCTCGACGACCGCAAGCTGCGCGCCATCGCCGAGGCCCAGGACGCCGGTCTGGTGCGCCAGGGGGACCCGTTCGACGTGATGGCCATGGTCATCACCATGTCCATGGCCTGGTCGCCGGTCAGCAACGTCTACGCGGCAACCGCCCAGGACCCCCCCGAAGCGCACGAACAGCGCCGCGCCCTGCTGCGCGAGAGCGTCAGGCGCGCCATGGCAGCCGGCTGAAGGGGCACGGACGCATCGCCTGCGGCCGTCTCTCGCACGGACGCATCGCCTGCGGCCGTCTCTCGCGCGGCCGTCGCGCCGTGGCGCACCGCCGTTCGCGGTTGACCCGTACCGGTCTCCCTTCCTCCCTTGGCGCACCACCGCTCGCGACTCCTGCCCGCAGGCCATAAGACGGAGAGTGCGGGCGACGCGCGGAGGAGTGGACCTGGATGCAGATCGTTGTCGACCTCAATCGCTGCCAGGGGTACGCGCAGTGCGCGTTCCTCGCTCCCGAGGTGTTCGAGCTGCATGGCGAGGAGGCCCTGATGTTCACGCCCGCCGTCCCCGACGGCTCGCATGAGCGCGTACACCGGGCGGCGGCGGCCTGTCCGGTGCAGGCCATTCTCGTGGGTGAGCGGGCGGGCCCCGGTGAACGGTGACCCGAGGGACGGCCGGATCGTCATCGTCGGGGCGTCGCTGGCCGGTCTGCGGGCCGCCGAGACGCTGCGCGACAAAGGCTTCGCCGGATCGCTGACGCTGGTCGGGGAGGAGCCGCGGCCCCCGTACGACAGGCCGCCGCTCTCCAAGCAGGTGCTGCTCGGGCGGGCGGGGGCGGCGGACGTCGGGCTGCCGCGCCGCCGCGAGGTGGACGCCCGCTGGAGGCTCGGGGTGCGGGCCGAAGGGGTCGACCCGGTCGGGAAGCGAGTGATCCTCGCCGACGGCGAACGGCTGCCGTTCGACCGGCTGCTGATCGCCACCGGCACCCGTGCCCGTCCCTGGCCGAACCCCGCGGAGGCCCGCCTCGACGGCGTACTGACGCTGCGTACGGGCGAGGACGCGGCGGCGCTCGCGGACCGGCTCGACGCCGGGCCGCGCCGGGTCCTGGTGATCGGCGCCGGGTTCACGGGCTCGGAGATCGCGTCCGCCTGCCGGGAGCGCGGACTTGAGGTGACGGTCGCCGAACGCGGACCCTCGCCGCTCGTCGGCGCGCTGGGCGGAACGCTCGGCGCCTTCGCCGCCAGGTTGCAGCGCGCGCACGGGGTCGATCTGCGCTGCGGCGTGACGGTCACAGCACTGAAGGGCGACAACGGACGGCTCACGGGCGCCGAGTTCTCCGACGGCAGCCGGATCGAGGCCGATGTCGCCGTGGTGGCCCTGGGCGCCGTCCGCAACACCGAGTGGCTCGCCGGCTCGGAGCTGGCCGCGGGCCCGCGGGGCGTCGCGTGCGACGCGGGATGCCGCGCGTTCAACATGTACGGGATCGTCACCGACGATGTGTTCGTCGCCGGTGACGTGGCCCGCTTCCCTCACCCGTTGTTCGAATATCAGATGCTTGCCCTCGAACACTGGGGCAACGCGGTCGCCCAGGCCGAGGTGGCGGCTCACAACATGGTCAGCACGGGGCCCGACAGGCGCCCTCATCTGGCGGTGCCCGCCTTCTGGTCCAGTCAGTTCGGCCTCAACATCAAGTCCGTCGGCGTGCCGACCTTCTCCGACCACGTGGTCATCGCCCAGGGGTCGCTGCGCGAGGGCCGTCTCGTCGCGGTCTACGGCTACCGGGGGCGGATCACCGCTGCGGTCAGTGTGAACCGGGCCAAGTGGCTGGAGCACTACCAGCACCTCATCGAGACGGCGGCCCCCTTCCCGCCCGGGCGCGGCGCGGCCGACCGGCCCGCGTCGGAGGCGCCCGTCCCCTCCGACGTGCCGGATCCCCGGCTGCTCTCGCACGGGCCGACCGTGGCCCTCACCGGCCATCTGCCGGACCGGCGCCTGACCCTGGTCAGGCACGAACCTCCCTCCGCCGTCGCCCACCGTCCCTGAGGAGCCCCGTACATGTCCCCGGACACTCTTCTCCAGCGCATCACGGACTACGCGAACCGCGCCGACCCCTATCCGCTGTACGCCGAACTCCGCGAGAACGGGGTGACGCGGCAGGCCGACGGCAGCTATCTGGTCGGTGCCTACCACGACATCGCCGCGCTGCTCCACGACCCGCGGATCAGCTCGGACTCCCGCAGCCGCGCCGACCCGGACACGCTCCCGATGCTCAGGAGGGGCGCGCAGCCCGCCTTCATCGGCCTCGACGACCCCGAGCACGACCGGCTCCGCCGTATCGCGATGCGCCCCTTCGGGCCGCCCCACTCCCCCGGCCGGATCGATGACCTGAGCACCGAGATCACCCGGATCTCCGGGGAGCTGATCGACGGTTTCCGGGACAGGGACCGGATCGACGTGGTCGAGGACTTCGCCTATCCCCTCCCCGTCACCGTGATCTGCCGGCTGCTGGGGGTGCCGCACGAGGACGTACCCCGGATCCGCGGCTGGACGAACACGATCATCGCCAGTCTCGACCTGACCCCCGGGAAGGACGAGGAGAGCCACCGCGACGCGGGGCTGGAGGCCCGGCAGGCGATGGGCGCGTACCTCGGGGACCTCGCCGACAAGCGCCGTGACGACCCGTCGGACGACATGCTCTCCGCCCTGGTGCACGACTCCGGCCCCGACGGGCACCTCACCAGGAATGAGCTGATGGCGACGGCGACGCTCCTGCTCATCGCCGGGCACGAGACGACGGTCAACCTCATCACCAACGGAGTGCTCACCCTCCTGCGGTACCCCGACGCCTTTCGGGCCCTGCGCGGGAATCCCGAACTGATGCCCGGGGCGGTCGAGGAGCTCCTGCGCTACGAGCCCCCGGTCCATCTGCTCCCGCAGCGCAGCCCCCTGACCGATGTCGAGGTCTCGGACGTCACCATCCCCAAGGGCGCCCCGCTGATCCTCGTCCTGGCCGCCGGCAATCGGGATCCGCTGCGGTTCGCCGCCCCGGACCGCTTCGACCCGGCTCGCGCGGACAACCAGCACTTCGGCTTCGGCAGCGGCGTCCACAACTGCTTCGGCGCGCCGCTCGCCCGCCTGGAGACCCAACTCGCCCTGCGCGCGCTCCTCCCCCGGCTGAAGGGCTTCCAACTGGCCGAGGATCCACCGCCGTACCGCCGCAGCCCCATCCTGCGCGGCCCGCGGCACCTGCGGATCGAGCGCCCGTCAGGCCCGTGACCTACGGTCGGATCCGGTGGGATCCGGTTGGATTTTTCAGGCCACCCGAGCATTTTCGCCTTCCCACCAGCAAGTTCACCGGGCCCCAGGCAAACGTGAGATGGAACATATTGTCGACTCTTTACTCTTTCATTGCCTTTCGTGTTTCGATGGGGCGGTCCGCTTCTTGATCAAGTCGACCACATCCGACGGCAGTCGCCGGCGCAGTGCCGGCAAGACCGATGGGGATGCTCACACCCATGCCCGAAAACCGCCCTGAACTGCAACTTTCCGATGCCCAGCTCGGGGTCTGGCTCGCGGAGCGTGCCGGGCTCGGCCGTCCCGGCGCCTACCAGTGGGCGGAGTATCTCGCCCTGGACGGCCCGGTCGACGCCCGCCTCGTGGCCGCCGCGGTCACCGGGGCGGCGGCCGACTGCGAGGCGCTCCACATCCATGTCACCGAGACAACAGGCCATTTGCCGGTGCAATGGATTCTCCCGGACCCGGAGCACACCGTCGACGTGGTCGACCTGCGGGGAGCGTCCGACCCGGACGCCGCCGCACAGGAGTGGATGCGGGCCTCCATGGCCGAGGCAGGGGACAGCGACGCCGGGCCGTTGTTCCTGGGAGCCGTGCTCCGCGTCACCGACCGGCGCACGCTGGTGTTCCACCGGGTCCACCACCTCGCTCTCGACGGCGCGGGCATGGCCCTGTTCGCCGAACGCGTCGCCGAGATCTACGGATGTCTGCACGCGGGGCGCGCTGTCCCGGCAAGCGGCTGGACCGGGCTCCTCCCCCTGGTGCGGGCCGAGGCCGCCTACCGGGACGGCGCCGAGCGCACCGCGGACCGGCAGTGGTGGCTGGAGCGGCTGGCCGGACGCCCTGACGTCCTGAGCCTCGGCAGCCGTCCGGCGCCGGCCGCGGCCGGCTCACTGCGGCTGACCAGGGTGCTGCCGGCGGCGGAGTTCGCCGAACTGCGGGACGGCGCGCGGCGACTCGGGCACCGCTGGACCCGGCTGCTCACCGCGGCGACCGCGCTCCACCTGCACGCGGTGACCGGGAGCCGTGACATCGTGCTGAGCCTGCCGGTCGCGGGCCGCCCGCCCGAACTCGCCAGGACCGTACCCGCGATGTCGGCCAACGTCGTCCCCCTGCGGCTGCGCGTCGACCCGGCGGCCACCGTCGGGGCCCTGCTGGACCAGGTGGCCGGCGAACTGCGGCTGATCCGCCGTCACCAGCGCTACCGGGGTGAGCGTCTCCGGCGTGACCTGGGATATCCCGAGGACGGCCGGAAGTTCTTCGGTCCGGTGCTCAACATCCAGCGCTTCGACCGGCCGCTGCAGTTCGGCCCGGCGACCGCGACCGTCCACAACCTCCAGGCCCCGCCGTCGGAGGATCTCTCGATCGTCGCCTACGACCGCGGCGACGGCGTGCTGCGCCTCGACTTCGACGCCAACCCCGCCAACCACGGCGAGGAGTTGCTGCACGACATCGCCGACCGCTTCCTGCACCTGCTGTGGCAGACGGCGCGGGCCGACGGGGACACGCCGCTGGCGCGGATCCCGGCGACCACCGCGCCGGAGCGCCTGCGCGGCACCGCTCTGGGCACCGGTCGCCGTACGTCGGCCGCGTCCACCGGCACGGCCGCCGGCGGGTTCGCCGAGCAGGCGCGCCGCACGCCCGACGCGTTCGCGGTGCGCTCGGTCGAGACCGGTGAGCGGCTCACCTACCGCGAACTGGACGCGCGGAGCGCGGCGCTGGCCGCCGAACTCGCCGCGGCCGGCGCGGGCCCCGAGCGGACGGTCGCCCTGCTGCTCGAACGGTCGGTGGATCTGGTCGTCGCGGCGCTCGCGGTGGTGAGGACGGGCGCGGCCTATGTCCCGTTGCAGCGGGACGACGCGCTCTCCCGGCAGGAAGCGGCGCTGTCCGACGCGGGCGCGCGGGTACTGCTCACCGACCGGAGGACCGGGAAGGACCGCATCGTCGCGTCGGCCCATGGCCGGGGCGTGCGGCGGCTGGACGTACGGGCGAGGGGAACCGGGGCCCCGGAGCCGCGCCTCACGCCGGAAGCGCTGGCGTGCGTGATGTTCACCTCCGGCTCCACGGGACGGCCCAAGGGGGTGGCGATCACCCAGGGCAATCTGGCCGGGCTCGCCGCGGACCGGTGGTGGTCCGAGGGCGGCACGGACCGGGTGCTGCTGCACTCGCCGCACGCCTTCGACGCGTTCAACCTGGAGCTGTGGGTTCCGTTGCTGACCGGCGGTGAGGTGGTCGTCGCCGCGCCGGGACGGCTGGACCCGGCCGAGCTGTCCCGGATCACGGCCACCACCGGCATCACCGGGCTGTGGCTGACCGCGGGCCTGTTCCAGGCGATCGCCGCGGAGGACCCCGCGTGCCTCGCCGGGGTACGCCAGGTCTGGACCGGTGGTGATGTGGTGTCCCCGGCCGCGGTACGCGCCGTACGGTCCGCGCTGCCGGAACTCACCGTCGTCAACGGGTACGGACCCACCGAGACCACGGTGTTCGCGACCAGGTACGCCGTCGGGGAGGTTCCCGGGGACACCGGCCCGGTCCCGATCGGCGCGCCGCTGGACGGCAAGCGGGTGCTGATACTCGACGACGCGCTGCGGCCGGTGCCACCCGGTGTGGTGGGTGAGCTGTACCTCGGGGGCGTGGGCGTCGCGCGCGGCTACCTCGGCCGGGCGGTCGCGACCGCCGAGCGCTTCGTGGCCGACCCCTCCGGCCCGCCCGGCGCGCGCGTCTACCGTACGGGCGACCTCGCCCGCTGGAACCACGACGGGCGGCTGGAGTTCGCCGGGCGGGCCGACGGACAGATCAAACTGCGCGGCCACCGGATCGAGTTGGGGGAGATCGATGCCGCCCTGCTGGCCGGGCCGGGCGTACGGCAGGCCGCGACCGTCCTGCGCGAGGACCGGCCGGGGGTACGGCAGTTGGTCTCCTACGTGGCCGCTTCGGGCGACCCGGCGTCGCTGCTCGGCGAGGTGGCGCGGCGGCTGCCCCCGTACATGGTGCCGTCGGCCGTGGTGGCGGTGGACCGGCTGCCGCTGACCCGCAACGGCAAGCTCGACCGGGCCGCGCTGCCCGCTCCGGACACCGGGGGCGCCGACCCGGTACGGGCGCCGCGCACCCCCGCGGAACACCAACTGGCCGAGCTGTTCGGTGCTGTCCTCGGCCTGGCGGAGGTCCCGCTCGACCAGGACTTCTTCCGGCTCGGCGGTGACAGCATCAAGGCGATCCAGCTCGCCGGGGCGGCGCGGCGGGCCGGTCTGGCCATCAGCACCCCGGACGTGTTCCGCACACCCACCGTCGCCGGCCTCGCCGCCGGTGTCGATGTCGGCGCCGATGTCGCCGGTGTCGGCGCGGGGAAGGCAGCGGGGTTCCGGGCCCGTCCGGGCGACGCGGACGATCCCACGGTCCCGCTGACGCCCATCATGCACTGGCTGCGGGAACGCGGCGGCCCGATCGACGGCTTCGTCCAGTCCCTGACCGTACGTACACCGGCGGACATGACCGAGGCACAGGTGCGCGCTGTGGTGCGGGCGCTGGTCGATCACCACGACATGCTGCGGCTCTCCCTGACCACGGTGAACACACTGTGGTCGCTCGACGTTCTGCCGGACGCCGCCGTCGGGTGGAACCGGCCGGGCGCGGTGCTCTCCCCCGAGCACGGGCAGATGGTGCACGCGAGGTGGTCGGATCCCGGGCCCGGGGAACGGGGTGAGCTGACCCTCACGGTGCACCATCTCAGCGTCGACGGTGTCTCCTGGCGCATCCTCCAGGATGATCTCCGCGTCGCCTGGGACGCCGTACGGAACGGGGACACGCCCCGGCTGCAACCGACCGGAACGTCCTTCCCCCAGTGGGCGAGGGCCCTGACGCACCACGCGCACCATGCGTCCGTACTCGACGAATTCGCCCGGTGGCGCACGGCCCCCGAGGATCCCCCCGTCGCCGAACGCGCCCTGGACGGCGCGGTGGACACCGAGGACACCCGGCGCCGGCATTCCGCCTCCCTGCCCGGCGCGCTCACCGCCGCCTTGGTCACCGACGCGACCGCGGCCTTCGACTGCTCGGTGAACGAACTCCTCCTGACCGCGTTCGCGCTGGCCTGCGCCGACTGGCGGGACGGACCTGACGCGCTGCTGGTGGACCTCGAAGGCCACGGGCGCGAGGAGTTCGCCGCCGACGTGGACCTGTCCCGCACGGTGGGCTGGTTCACCACCCTGTTCCCCGTGGTGCTCGATCCGGGCTGCTCCTGGGCGGACGCCCGCGCGGATCCGACCGCGCTGGACGGCGCGGTGGCCACGGTGCGGTCCTGCGCGCGGGACGCCGCGCGCAAGGGGCTGGCGTACGGCCTGCTGCGCCATCTCAACCCGCAGAGCGGTCCGGTGCTGGCCGCCCGGCCTTCGCCGCAGTTCGCCTTCAACTATCTGGGCCGCTTCGACGCGGGCGACGGCGACTGGGCGGTGCGGACCGATGCCGCCGTGCGGGCCGATGCCACCCTGCTCGGCCCGCCCACCGGTGGCGGGCTCGCGATGAGCCACACCGTGGCGCTCGACACGGTCATCACCGATCACGCGGACGGCCCCCGGCTGGTGGCGCACTGGTCCTGGCCCGGTGAACTGCTCGCCGAGGCGCGGATCGCCGACCTCGGGCAACGGTGGTTCGACGTGCTGGCGGCGCTGGCGCACCGGGGCCGCGCCCGGGCGACCGGGGCGCTGCCGCTGCCCCCGCTGGCGCAGGGCCTGCTGTTCCATTCGCTCTACGACCACGACGGCGCCGACCCATACCTCGTGCAGTTCGTCTTCGAACTCGGCGGAGCGCTGGACCCCGCCGCGCTGCGGGACGCGCTCCACCGGCTGCTCCAGCGCCATCCCCAGCTCTCCGCGGGCGTCCGGCAGAGCCCGTCGGGACGTCCCGTACAGGTGGTCGAACCGGATTTCACCGTGGAGTGGCAGGAGTTGCCCGCGCACGAGGACCTCGATCGCTTCCTCGACTCCGACCGGGGGCGGCGCTTCGACCTCGCCCGCCCTCCCCTGGTGCGCGCGGCGCTGCTGCACCGTGGCGGCGAGCGGCACACCTTCGTGCTGACCACGCACCACCTTCTGCTGGACGGCTGGTCCATGCCGATCCTGGTCAGGGAGTTGTTCTCGCTCTACGCCGGCCACGCGCTGCCACCCGCCACGCCGTACCGCGACTTCCTCGACTGGCTGTCCACGCGGGACTCCCGCGCGGACGAGGCCGCCTGGCGCGCGCTGCTGTCGTCGGTGG
Source organism: Streptomyces sp. NPDC087310 (assembly GCF_044744405.1). Lineage (NCBI taxonomy): Bacteria > Bacillati > Actinomycetota > Actinomycetes > Kitasatosporales > Streptomycetaceae > Streptomyces > Streptomyces sp. NPDC087310. The sequence goes on from NZ_JBIUYF010000001.1 coordinate 526,201, forward strand.
ACGGTCCGACGCTCGTCGCCGGGGCGGGACGGCGTGGTTCGGCCGCGGCCCGGCGGGGGCTGACGGCCGAGCTGGACGGCGCCACGAGTGCGCGGGTCGACGCCGTGGCGCGGCAGTACGGACTGACCGCCAACGTCGTCGTGCAACTGGCGTGGGCGGTCCTGCTCGGCGCGCTGACCGGCCGGGACGACGTGGTGTTCGGCGCGACGGTTTCCGGCAGGCCCGCCGAGCTGCCCGGTGCGGAGCACATCGTCGGCCTGCTGATCAACACGATCCCCGTACGGGTCCGCCTCGACCCGCGCCGGTCGGTCGCCGAGACCCTCGCCGGCCTGCGCGCCCAGCACCTCGCCATGCTGGACCACCAGCACGCCGACCTGACGCGGCTCCAGTCGATCGCCGGGCACGCCGAACTCTTCGACACCGTCGTGGTCTTCGAGAACTATCCCGTGGACGAGGACGGGCTGCGCGCCCTCGTGCCCGGCCTGGAACTCCGGGACGTCCAGGGGCGGGACGGCACGCACTACCCGCTGACGCTCATCGCCATGCCGGGCGACCGGCTGCGGCTGCGCCTCGACCACAGCACCGCCCTGTTCGACGAGGAGGGAGCCCGCCGCCTCCTCGACCGTCTGACCGCACTGCTCGACCGGATCGGCGCGGATCCGCGGGCGCCCCTGGGCCGGCTCGACCTGCTGCTGCCCGCCGAGCGGGACACCCCGAAGGACCCCGCGGCGGCACCCGACCCGGTGGCGCTGCCCGCGCTGTTCGAGGCGCAGGTGCGGCGGCGGCCGACGGCCCCGGCCCTCACCTGCGGGGACACCACCCTGTCGTACCAGGAGCTCAACGCGCGGGCGAACCGCCTCGCGCGGCTCCTCGTCGCGCGCGGGGCCGGTCCTGAACGCCTGGTGGCCCTGGTCCTGGGGCGTTCCACGGACCTCGTGGTCGCGGTGCTGGCCGTGCTGAAGTCGGGGGCCGGCTATCTGCCCCTGGACCCGGCCCACCCCGAGGAGCGCGTACGACAGGTGCTGGCCGCCGCCGATCCCGTACTCGTCGTGACGCAGGCACCGGTCGCCGGGGACCGTCAGCAACTCGTGCTCGACGGCACCGACCCGGCCGCCGGCCTTCCGGCGGACGACCTCGGGGTGGCCGTGGACCCCGACAGCGTCGCCTACGTGATCCACACCTCGGGGTCCACCGGGACCCCCAAGGGTGTCGTGGTGTCGCACCACAACGTCGGGCGGCTGCTCGCGGTGACCGACGGCCGGTTCGGTTTCGGTGACGACGACGTGCACACGCTGTTCCACTCCTACGCCTTCGACGTCTCGGTGTGGGAGCTGTGGACGGCGCTGGGGCGCGGGGGCCGCCTCGTGGTCGTCCCTGACGACGTCGCCAGGTCGCCGCGGGACCTCCTGGCGCTGCTCGCCCGGGAGCGGGTGACCGCGCTGAGCCAGACCCCCTCGGCCTTCTACCAACTCATGCGGGCCGAGGCCGAGGCGGAGCCGGACGGGCTGCCGGCACTGCGGGTCGTCGTGTTCGCCGGGGAGGCGCTGGAGCTCTCCCGTATCCGTTCCTGGCACGGCCCCGGCCGGCCGAGGCTCGTCAACATGTACGGGATCACCGAGACGACCGTGCACGCGACCTGCGCCGAACTCACCGATCCCGACGAGAGCGCCGGCCTCGTCGGCACCGCCCTGCCCGATCTGCGCCTGCACCTGCTGGACCACGCGCTGCGGCCGGTCCCGCCGGGCTGTCCCGGCGAGATCTACGTGGCCGGTCCCGGGGTGACGCGGGGGTATCTGGGCCGTCCCGGGCTCACCGCGAGCCGTTTCGTCGCCGATCCCTTCGGCGCGCCCGGCGCCCGGATGTACCGCTCGGGTGACCTCGCGCGGCGGCGGGCCGACGGCGCGCTGGAGTATCTGGGCCGGACGGACCAGCAGGTGAAGATCCGCGGTTACCGGATCGAGCCCGGGGAGATCGAGCGGGTCCTCGAACGGCACCCCGCCGTGGAGCGCGCCGTGGTGCTCGCCGACCCGGACTCCGACGGCGGCAGACTGCTCTGCTACGCCGTGACCTGCGGGGATCCGGCCCCGGCCGAGCTGCGCGCGTACGCCCGTACGGTTCTGCCCGCGCACATGGTGCCCGCGTTCGTCCTGCCGGTCGACGGGATCCCGCTGACCGGCAACGGCAAGCTGGACCGCGGAGCCCTGCCGCGTCCGGAGTCCGCGCTGCCGGTGAGCCGGCCGCCGGCGACCGAGCGGGAACGGCTCCTGTGCGGGCTGTTCGCCGAGATCCTGGGGGTACCCGAGGTCGGCGCGGAGGACAGTTTCTTCGATCTGGGCGGGCACTCCCTGCTGGCCACCCGTCTGATCAACCGGGTGCGGGCGGAGACCGGCCGCGAGCTGAGCATCCGTACCCTGTTCGACGCCCCCGTCGTCGCCGAGCTGGCGCGGCGTCTGCCGGAGCCCGCGGGCGCGCCACGCTCCCGGCTCGTCGCGACCACGCGGCCGGAGCGGATCCCGCTCTCCCCCGCGCAGCGCCGGCTGTGGTTCTTCAGCCGGTTCGCCGGCCCCAACGCGGTCTACAACATGTCCTTCGCGGTCCGGCTGAGCGGCCCCGTGACGACGGAACACCTGACGGACCACCTGCGCGCGGCCCTCGGCGACGTACTGGACCGGCACGAGAGCCTGCGTACCACCGTCACCGAGATCGACGGCGAGCCCTACCAGCACATCGGTACGGCCGCTGAGCCGCCGTTCGCGACGGTGACCACCTCGGAGGCCGAGCTGCCCGGCCTGCTCGCCGACGCGGCGACCCACGTCTTCGACCTCGCCGCCGAACTCCCCCTCCGTGCCGTGCTCTTCGAGACCGCGCCCGAGCGGTACGTCCTGCTGATCCTGCTGCACCACATCGCCGCCGACGGCTGGTCGCTGGCTCCGCTGGCCCGCGACCTGTCCACCGCCTACCGGGCCCGCGTGGCGGGCGAGGCCCCTCGGTGGACGAGCCGTCCCCTGCCGTACGCGGACTACACCCTCCGGCAGCGCGGCCTCGACCTCCGTCCCGGCATCGCGTACTGGACGGAGACGCTGCGCGGGGCCCCGGAGGCGCTGCCGCTGCCGTTCGACCACGCGAGGCCGCCGGTGTCCGCGCACCGTGGGGAGACCGTCGAATTCGCGCTGGACGCCGGCCTGCACGCGGGGCTGGCCCGGCTCGCGCGGTCCACCGGCACCAGTCTGTTCATGGTGACGCACGCCGCGATCGCGGTGCTGCTGAGCCGGCTCGGCGCCGGTGAGGACATCCCCATCGGCACCCCGGTGGCCGGGCGGCACGACGCGGAACTGCACGACACGGTCGGCTGCTTCGTCAACACGGTGGTGCTGCGCACCGACCTCAGCGGCACACCGACCTTCGCCGAGGTGCTGGAGCGGGTCCGCACCACCGACCTCGACGCGTTCGCCCACCAGGAGGTGCCCTTCGAGCAGGTGGTCGAGGCGGTGAACCCGCCGCGCTCGCTGTCCGGTCATCCCGTCTTCCAGGTGATGCTGGCCTTCCAGGACACGCCGCCCGTGGAGTTCGACCTGCCGGGGCTGCGGGTCGAGCCGCTCGCCGCGCACGGCGGCGCGTCGCGCATGGACCTGCTGTGGAGCCTGCGCCGGCGCCACACGGACCACGGCGCGGAAGCCGGGGTCGAGGGCCTGCTGGAGTACGACACCGAACTGTTCACCCCGGTCTCCGCCCGGCTGCTGCTCGCACGGCTGGAGCAGCTCCTGAGGGCGGTGGTGGCGGAGCCGCACCGCCTGATAGCCGACCTCCCGGTTCTCGTCGCCGGTGAACGCGAACGGATGACCGGCCGCTGGAACGCCACCGCCCACGACGTGCCAGGGACCACCGTGGCCGAGCTGTTCGCGGCCCAGGTGCTCCGCGTTCCCGACGCACCGGCCGTACGGCACGGGGAGACCGTGCTCACCTACCGCGAGCTGTCCGAACGGGCGGCCCGTATCGCGGCGGAGCTCAGCGCCCGCGGGGCCGGCCCCGGCAGCCTGATCGCGCTGGAGCTCGGGCGCGGCCCCGACCTGCCCGCCGCCCTCCTCGCCGTCCAGTCGGTCGGCGCCGCCTATCTGCCGGTCGACCCCGCGCTGCCGCCCCGGCGGATCGCGGAGCTGCTGGCGGACGCCCGCCCCCTGCTGGTGGTGCGGGACGGCGACGGACTCGACGTCAGCGCCGGGTCCGTGGACCCGGCGTCCGTGCCGGGGACCACGGCGTACGTGACGTACACGTCGGGATCCACCGGGCGGCCGAAGGGAGTGGTCGTGCCCCACGGCGCGCTGACGAACCTGGTGCTCGCCCTCCGGGAGCGGCTGGGGGTCGGCGCCGAGGACCGCGTCCTGGCCGCCGCGCCCGCGAGCTTCGACATGTCCAAGCCGGAGCTGTATCTCCCGCTGGTCACCGGTGCCACGATGGTGCTCGCCGAGCAGGGCGCGCTGCGGGACCCCGACGAGCTGTCCGCCCTGCTCGACCGGCACCAGGTCACCGTGATGCAGGCGACCCCGTCGCTGTGGCAGGCCCTGGCGGCCCGGCGGCCCGACCGGCTGCGCCACATCCGCGCGGTCATCGGTGGCGAACCCGTACCGCCGGAGATGGCGGAGACACTGACCGGGCTCACGGCGTCCCTGCTGGCCTGTTACGGCCCGACCGAGACCACGGTCTGGTCCACCACCCACCCGGTCGGCCGCGTGACGACCGCCGCGGTGCCCCTCGGACGTCCCCTGTGGAACACCCGGTGCTACGTGCTCGACGCCCGGCTGCGGCCGGTGCCACCGGGCGTGACCGGCGAGCTGTACGTGGCCGGCGCGGGCGTGGCCACCGGCTACCTGCACCGGCCGGGGCTGACGGCGACCCGCTTCGTCCCGGATCCCTTCGGTCCGGCGGGCCGGCGGATGTACCGTACCGGCGATCTCGCGTCGTGGACCCCCGACGGAGTGCTGTGCTTCCACGGCAGGACCGACGACCAGGTGAAGATCCGGGGCCATCGTGTCGAGCCGGGTGAGATCGAGGCCGTGCTGGCCCGTCACGAGGGCGTCGAGGCGGCCGCGGTGGCCGTGCACGACCGGAAGGCCGACGACCGCCGTCTGGTCGGTTACGTCGTCCCCGCCGGCGTCGACCTGCGCTCGGTGGGCGCGCATCTGGCCCGGCACCTCCCGGACCACATGGTGCCCGCCCGCCTGCTCGCCCTGGACGAGATCCCGCTCAGCGCCAACGGAAAGCTGCTGCGCGACCAACTGCCCGAACCCGACTGGGCGTCCGCCGGCGATGCGGCGCCGCCTTCGAGCCTCCGTGAGCATCTGATGTGCGAACTCTTCGCCGAGGTGCTGGATCTGCGCCGGGTCGGCCCCGGCGACAGCTTCTTCGAGCTGGGCGGGCACTCGCTCCTGGCGGCTCGGCTGACCGATCGGATACGGACCGTGCTCGGCCTGGAACCGGCGATCCGGAACGTCTTCGAGGCGGCCACCCCCGCAGCGCTGAGCCTGCTGCTGGACCGGGCACCGGCCACGGACGCACCCGCGCACCTCGTGCCGTTCCGGACGGGCGGCCCGGGGACGCCGGTGTTCTGCGTCCATCCGCTCAGCGGGATCAGTTGGCTGTACTCGGGGCTGTTGCGGCACATCGACCGGGACCATCCCGTGTACGGCATCCAGGCCGAGGGGCCCGGTGGGGTGACGGATCTGCCCGGCACCGTCGAGGCGATGGCCGAGCGCTACGTGGACCTGCTGCGTTCGGTCCGCCCCGGCGGCCCGTACCACCTGGTCGGCTGGTCCTTCGGGGGGCTCGTGGCGCACGCGATGGCGGTGCGCCTGCGCGAACTCGGCGAACCGGCCGGATCCCTGTTCCTGGTGGACCCCGTCGCGGGCACCGGAGCCGGACCGGAACAGCCCGTCGACGACCAGCGGGTCTTCCGGGTGCTGCTGACGGCCGCGGGGCTCGACGACGAGCGCTTCGCCTCCGCGGAGCTCGACTTCGGCACCGTCTCGGCGCTGCTGCACCGGGAGGGCAGCGTGTTCGCCCGGTTCACCACGGACGACATCAGCCGGGTCATCGCGGTGTCGCGCCACAACGACAGGCTCACGCGGGCCTACCGGCCACCGCGCTACCCGGGGGACACCACGTACGTCGAAGCGGGGGCGGGCGCCGGAACACGACGCCGCGTACCGCACCACGAACGGTGGCGGCCCCACACCGGCGGCGACCTGACGGTCCGTCATGTCGCGGCGCTCCACCACCAGGTGATGCAGTCGCGGCACGTGGACGATGTCGGAGTCCACCTCCGCGAGCTGCTGAGGAGGCCGCGTTGACCGGCACCGGCGCCCTCGGGCACGACCCGGAACGACCGCCCGGCCCGCGAGGCCCTGTCCGCGCGCTCGCCGAACTGCCCACGGGCGCACGGATGGTGGTACGGCTGCCCAACGGCCGCGCGCTGGCGGACACCCTGCTCGCCTGTTTCGACCGGGGGCTCGTCGCGGTCCCGCTCCCCCCGCGCGCCACCGACCGGGCGGTCGCGGACATCGCCGAACGCGTCTCCGCGACGGCCCTGGTGGACGTCCGCGGGCTGCACCGCACCGGCCTGCCCGACCGCCACGGGCCGACGGACGACCTCGCGTTCATCATGTTCACCTCGGGCTCCACCGGTCCGCCGAAAGGGGTCATGCTCAGCCGGCGGGCGGTACGGGGCAACGCGGCCAGGACCGCGGCGCTGCACGGGCTGACACCGGGCCGCCCGCACGGGACCTGCCTCCCGCTGTACCACTGCAACGCGCTGGTCATGTCCCTGCTCGGCACACACCTCACCGGCACGCCGCTGACCCTCCGGGCCGCCTTCGACCCGGCCGGCTACTTCGCCGCACTGGACGCCGACGGGGCGAGGACCGCGTCCATCGTGCCCGCCCTGCTGACGGACCTGCTGGAGGCCGGTCCCGACTGGCCGGAAGGGCTGGAGTACCTGATCACCGCCGCCGCCCCGCTGACCAGCGACCTCGCCCGCCGCTTCCACCGCAGGTACGGCCCGCGCCTGCGGCAGGGCTACGGCCTGACCGAGGCGGTCAACTTCAGCTTCACCATGCCCCGGCTCGACGACGCCGAGTTCCGCGACCAGTACCTGGAGCACGTACCCCCGGTCGGGGCGCCGCTGCCGGACACCGAACTGCGGCTGGAGTCCGGCGAGGTGTGGATCAGGACCCCGGACCTGATGAGCGGCTACTGGCAGGACAGCCGTACGACCGCCGCCACCGTCACCGAGGACGGCTGGCTGCGCACCGGCGATCTGGGCGAACTCCGCGACGGACTGCTGGTGCTGCGGGGCCGCACCGGTGAGCGCATCAACCGGGGCGGCGAGAAGCACTACCCGCTCGACCTCGAACAGGGCTGGCGCCGGGCGGGCCTGTCCGGCCGGTTCGCTGCGGTCGCGGTGGACGAACCCGCGCTCGGCCAGGACGTCGGGCTGATCGCCACGCGGCAGCCGGTCTCCGCCGTACGCGAACTGTACGAGCGGGCGCCGCTGCGCCCGGCGGCGTTCCAGTTCGGCGGGTTCCTCTCGACCTCCACCGGCAAGCCCCGGCGCACCGCGATGGGCCGGACCCTGGCCGCACGCCGACTGGCCCCCGCACGGTACGAACGGCTGCTGCGCCATGCCGCGGCCACCGCCCGCCATCTGCTGCGCTCGGGCGCCGAGGACCCCGGCCTGCGCGCGCTGGCCGCGCAGCGGGCCGGTGACCACCCGCGCTCCGGTGACCACCCGCGAGGGGGCGACGACGCCGTCCTCGACGCCTTCGCCTTCCTGCGGGAGCACTGGCACGACGAGGACGACGCGGAGCTGTCCCGGGCCAAGGCCCGCTGGCACAGGACGCTGCTCACCGAGTGGCCCCTGGCGGTGCACGGAGAACTCGCCGCTGAGGTGGCGGCCCGCCACGGGTACGAGGGGCCGCCGGTACCGTTCGGCACCGAAGCACACTTCGGCGGCGGCGCGCTGCTCGTGCTTCCGCACGGGCCCGCGGCCGACGGACCCGTCTGGCCGCTGGGTCCGCTCCTGGCTTTCCTGGACGGTTCCACCGAAGGCGGCGGGACGGATCGCTGGACGCGGTTGACTCTGCTGCGGGAGCGAGGATTCCCTACGGCGGGCTGCTCGGTACTCCGCGCCGGGCGGTACGACGCGGGCGGCGTGGTGTGGGCACGGCAGCCGGACTCCGGACCAACGCCGGATTCCGAACGAACAAGCACACGGGAGTAACTGGATGACCCTGGGTACGGAAACGACCGGCCGGATGAAGCAGTCCCCGGACGTCGAGGACGAGATCCTCGACGTCCGCCACCACCAGGATCCCGGCCGGAACCGGCTGACCCCGGTGGTGACACTGCCGCCGGACGTCGCCCTGGCCGTGGTCGACGCCCTCGCCGGTCTGGTACGGGCGGCGCACCGCGGGGAGGAGGCGAGCCCGACCCCGGACGGCGCGCTCAAGCAGGCGCAGGAGTTCGAGGAAGGCGATGTCTTCATGCTGGAGCCCCCCTTCGAGGGCTTCTTCGCCGACCGCTATCTGATGGACTTCTACGACACCGCCGAACGCGACATCTGCTCGCGCATGCACCTGCACACCGGGCTGCGGTTCGTCCGGATGATGACCGGCCCCGGCACCACGATCCGGGTGTCGAGCCTGTCCCCGATCACCGTGCGGCCCGCGGCGGGCTGGTCCGGTGCGCTGAGCACGTTCACCGACGCGCTGCCCGGTACGCCCACCGGGGTGGACCGGCTCCGGCACAACGTGATCGTGCCGCCGAACTCCTGGGTGGACATGCAGATACCCCGTGGGGTGTCGCACCAGTTCAACGCGGTGGGCCCGAACGCGGTGATCGATTCCGTACACCCGGAGGAGTCCATCGAGACCCTGCGCGAGGGCATGTCGGGATACCGGATGATGGCGCAGACCATCTTCCTCGCCAAGGACAAGAGCCCGGCCTCCACCTGCGCCGACGTCAGCGCGCCGGACGACACCACGCGCGGCTGACCGCGGCCGGCCGCCGCGGGGGGGGGGGGGGGGGGGGGGCGGCCCCCCCCCCCCCCGGGGGGGGGGGGGGGGGGGGGGGGGGGGGGGGGGGGGGGGGGGGGGGGGGGGGCGGGGGGGGGGGGGGGGGGGGCCGGCGCCGGGCGGGGGGGGGGGGGCCCCCCCCCCCCGGCCCCCCGGCAGGGCAGCACCACGCGGCACCCGCGCCGGGCGCGGCGGGCGCTACCCGAAGAAGACGCCCGCTTCCGCGTACAGCTCGGGCCGGACCGTCTTGAGCCGGGCCGTCGCCTCCGTCATCGGGACGCGCACGATGTCCGTACCGCGCAGGGCGACCATCTTCCCGTAGTCGCCGTCACGCACCGCGTCGATCGCGTGCAGGCCGAAGCGGGTGGCCAGCCAGCGGTCGAAGGCGCTCGGGGTGCCGCCGCGCTGGACATGGCCGAGCACGGTGGTGCGGGCCTCCTTGCCGGTGCGCCGTTCGATCTCCTTGGCCAGCCACTCGCCGACGCCGGACAGCCGGACGTGCCCGTACGAGTCCAGCGAGCCGTCCTTGAGGACCAGATCGCCGTCCTTGGGCATCGCACCCTCCGCGACGACGACGATCGGCGCGTACGACGCTTTGAAGCGGGAGGTCACCCAGGCACAGACCTGGTCGACGTCGAAGCGCTGCTCGGGGATGAGGATGACGTTCGCGCCGCCGGCCAGCCCGGAGTGCAGGGCGATCCAGCCGGCGTGCCGCCCCATCACCTCGCAGACCAGGACCCGCATATGGGATTCGGCGGTGGTGTGCAGCCGGTCGATGGCCTCGGTGGCGATCCCGACGGCGGTGTCGAAGCCGAACGTGTAGTCCGTCGCCGACAGGTCGTTGTCGATGGTCTTCGGGACGCCGACGCAGGGGACCGCGTACTCGTCGGAGAGCCGCGACGCCACCCCGAGGGTGTCCTCGCCGCCGATCACGACCAGCGCGTCGACGTCCGTGGCGGTCAGGGTCTCCCTGATCCGGCGGACGCCGTCCTCCTCCTTGAACGGGTTGGTGCGCGAGGAGCCGAGGATGGTGCCCCCGCGCGGCAGGATGCCGCGCACGGTGGGGATGTCGAGCCGTACGGTGTCGCCGTCCAGCGCGCCGCGCCAGCCGTCCCGGAAGCCGGTGAAGCCGTAGCCGTACTCCTGGACGCCCTTGCGTACGAGGGCGCGGATGACCGCGTTGAGCCCGGGGCAGTCGCCGCCGCCCGTCAGTACTCCGACCCGCATGAAACACGTCCCTTCGCCAGGAGGGGTGATTCAGGTCACTCCGGCATGGTGCACAGGGGCGGTCCCGTTCCACCAGAGGGCGGACGGCACTGTTTCGCGGGCGGGCCGGAGGGGCCGGCCGGGATCAGATGTCGTCGAGGCCGCGCTCGATCGCGTAACGCACCAGCTCGACACGGTTGTGGAGTTGGAGCTTGCCGAGGGTGTTCTGGACGTGGTTCTGCACGGTGCGGTGCGAGATGACCAGCCGTTCGGCGATCTGCTTGTACGAGAGGCCCTTGGCGACCAGCCGCAGCACCTCGGTCTCGCGGTCGGTCAGTTCGGGCGCCCTCGGCTCGTCGGAGGCGGCCGGCGCGGGCTCCGAGGCGAGGCGGCGGTACTCCCCGAGCACCAGGCCCGCCAGGCCCGGGGTGAAGACCGGGTCGCCCTCGGCGGTGCGGCGTACGGCGTCGGTCAGCTCCTCCGTACTGGCCGACTTGAGCAGATAGCCGGTGGCCCCCGACTTGACCGCCTCCAGTACGTCGGCGTGCTCACCGCTGGCGGAGAGCACCAGGACGCGCAGCCCGGCCAGGGATCCGACCAGCTCCTTGCAGACCTGGACGCCGGGCATACCGGGCAGGTTGAGGTCCAGGACCAGTACCCGGGGGGTGGTGGCGCGGGCGCGGCGCACCGCCTGGGGGCCGTCCCCGGCGGTGGCGACGACGTCGAAGCCCGCCGCTTCCAGGTCGCGGGCGACCGCGTCGCGCCACATCGGGTGGTCGTCGACCACCATCACCCGGATCGGCCCGCTCCCGCCGTTGCCGCCGTCCGTCCCGGGCCCGGTGGTGGCCGCCGTGGTCTGCTCGCTCATCGCTCCGTCTTTCCCCGTCCCCGTGGAACCTTCAACTCGACTTCCGTGCCCTGTCCCGGCACCGACACCAGCTCGGCCGTGCCGCCCAGGTCCCGCAGCCGGCCGCGGATCGAGAGGGCGACACCGAGCCGCCCCTCCCCCTCCGCCTGCGCGAGCCGGCCCTCGGGGATGCCGGGGCCGTCGTCCCGTACGGTCACGATCACTTCCTGCCCCCAGTCCTCGACCAGGATCCAGGCGCGGGCGTCCGCGCCCGCGTGTCGGTTCACATTGTCCAGGGCGGCACCGACAGCCGCCGCCAGCTCCCGGGCGGCGGCGGGCTCCAGTACGACGGGGGCGCCCGGTTCGGAGAAGGTGACCCGGGAGCCCGCGTACGGCGCGAGCAGCGTCCGCAGGTCGCACGGCCCGGCCCCGCCGCCCTCCTCCGGTCCCCCGGTGGCCGGGTCGGCGGAGTCGGCCGCGTCGTCGGAGTCGGCGTCGGGGTCGGCGTCGTCGACCGTACGGACGACCGCGCCCCGCGCGGTGTCCTCCGAGGTCCGCGAGGCGGGCACCAGCCCGCTGGAGACCAGCGTCCGCAGGGCGATCTCCTGCTCCCCCGCCATCCTGCCCAGCTCGGCCGCCTCGCCGCCCAGCGCCGTACCGCGCCGCTGCACCATGGCGAGCACCTGGAGCACGCTGTCGTGGATGTCGCGGGCCAGCCGCTCCCGTTCCCGGGTGGCGGCCTCGATCTCCAGGGCGCGGGCGAGGGTGCGTTCGGAGGCGCGGGCGACCTCCACGACGTAACCGATGGCGATGGAGGCGACCCACACGAGCAGCACGTTGTGGACGGTGTCCAGGGTGGGGTGGCCGCGCTCGATGAGGTTGGCCGCGGCGACGAAGGTCGAGGCGAAGGCGGCCCACCGCCAGCCGCCCTTGACGGCGAAGGCGAGGACCGATCCGGCGACCCATATCGACGGCAGGGTGAGCCCGTCGACGGAGCGGGCCTGGACGTCGGCGAAGGGGGTGAGCAGGATGCCGGTGAGGCCGATGGTGAGATCGACGCCCAGGAAGCGCTTGGTGCAGCTCACCGCGTTGGCGACCTTGGGGAGCGTGGCGAGCGTCCAGACGGCCAGGACGGCGAGGAAGGCCGCGGCGACCCACGGCCGTTCGAAGCGGCCGCGTTCGAAGACGAAGAGCAGCACCGCGTAGCCCATCGTCAGTACGCGGTAGCCCCTCAGCGCGCTCCACAGCGGCTGCTCGACCGACATCCGCACCACACGCTCGCGCTTGGCCATACCCTCTGCCTTCCCCCCTGGCCTTCCTCCTGGCCTTCCCCCTGCGGCCCGCCGTGCGTCCTAACTGTCGGCGGGCGACGCGGCCTTCGCCGCCTCCGCGATCTGCCGCTTGGCCGCCGTGGCGTAGACGTCCACGTACTCCTGGCCGGACAGCTTCATGATCTCGTACATCACCTCGTCGGTGACCGACCGCAGGATGAAGCGGTCGCCCTCCATGCCCTGGTAGCGCGTGAAGTCCAGCGGCTTGCCGATCCTGATCCCCGGGCGCATCAGCTTGGGGACGACCTTGCCGGGCGGCTGGATCTTCTCGGTGTCGATCATGGCCACGGGGATGACGGGCGCCCCCGTCGCGAGCGTCACGCGCGCGAGACCGCCGGGCTTGCCCCGGTAGAGGCGGCCGTCGGGCGAGCGGGTGCCCTCGGGGTAGATGCCGAAGAGTTCGCCGTTCTCCAGGACCTTGATGCCGCTCTGGATCGCCGCCTCGCCCGCGCCGCGCGCGCCGGAGCGGTCCACGGGGAGCTGTCCGACGCCCTTGAAGAAGGCGGCGGTGAGCTTGCCCTTCACCCCGGGTGAGGTGAAGTACTCCGACTTCGCGATGAAGGTGACCTTGCGGTCGAGCACCGCCGGGAGGAAGAACGAGTCCGAGAACGACAGATGGTTGCTCGCGAGGATCGCCGGCCCCTCGGCGGGGATGTTCTCAAGTCCCTCCACCCAGGGCCTGAAGGCGAGCTTCAGGGACCCTCCGATGGAGAACTTCATTGCGCCGTAGATCAACTCGAATTCCTCCTGTGTGCTGTGGACAGACCTTAACCCGTGGGGTGCCCGCCCCCTTCCTCCTCGGGGCCGCTCGCGGGGCGTGCCGGGAGGTCCGCGGAAGGGACGGAAGGACCTGGTCGGTGTCGGTCCGGTCGCGTACGGTGAAGTACACCTTCCCGAGCCTCACGAACAGGAGACCTTTGGTGCCGGTCCTTCCTGGAGCCGAGCCGTACCGCCATGAGGGCGGCGAGGTCGGCGTCCTCCTCTGTCACGGATTCACCGGTTCCCCCCAGTCGCTCCGTCCCTGGGCCGAGTATCTGGCCGGGCGGGGGCTGACCGTGTCCCTGCCGCTGCTGCCGGGGCACGGCACGCGCTGGGAGGACATGCGGCTCACGGGGTGGCAGGACTGGTACGCGGAGGTGGACCGGGCGCTGCGGGAGCTGCTGGAGCGGTGCGAGCGGGTCTTCGTGCTGGGGCTGTCGATGGGCGGGGCGCTGGCGCTGCGGCTGGCCGCGAAGCACGGGCGGGCGGTCAGCGGGATCGTCGTGGTCAATCCGGGGATCAAGGTGCACGGGGCGGCGGCGTACGCGCTGCCGGTCCTCCGCCATCTCGTCCCGACGACCAAGGGGCTGACGAGCGACATCGCCAAGCAGGGCAACGCGGAGGTCGGTTACGACCGGGTGCCGCTGCACTGCGCGCACTCGCTGCGGAACTTCTTCCGGCTGGTGGACGGGGAGCTGCCGCAGGTCAACCAGCCGCTGTTGCTGCTGCACAGCACGGTGGACCATGTGGTGCCCCCGGCCGACTCGGCCAGGATCCTCGGCCGGGTCTCCTCGACGGATGTTCGTGAGGTCCTGCTGGAACAGAGCTACCACGTCGCGACGTTGGACCATGACGCGGAGCGGATTTTCGAGGAGAGTCACGCGTTCATCGGCCGGCTCGCTCCGACTGTCGGGAAGAAGGGGAGCACCACCGGTGGCTGAGCATGACGCGAACCGCGAACCGCAGCCGATCGACGAGGAGGCGGCCTGGGCGGCGATCGTCGCCGGGTACGGGGAGGAGCCGGCGGACCCGCCGGGCGCCAAGCCGTTCAAGTCGGTCGAGGACCTGGCGCTGCTGGAGGGCGAGCGGAACGGTACGAGACCCGGGGCGGACGCTCTGGACGGGCTCGACGGCGGACTCGACGGACCTGACGGACGTGACGCGGGGAAGAAGGCGCCGGAGCCTCCGGGGCTGCTGAAGCCCCCGATGCCGGCGGTTCCGGCCCCTGCCCCGACCCCGGCAGCGGATTCACCGGCGGGTTCGTCGGCGGACTCGGCCGGGGACGAGGCGAAGAACGACGAAGACGGCAAGGCCGACGCGGGCGGCACGGGCGGCACGGGCGAGGACAGCAGCCCGGAGGCCGGGAAGCCCGCCCTGGGTGGCTCGATCACCTTCGCGCCCGGCGTCGGCGGGCCGGGCATCGCCGTCCCCAGCGCCGGCGGCCCGCGCGACTACCGGCTCGCGGAGCCCGAGGACGGCGACACCGAGGACGGGGAGGGCCACTTCGTCCCGCCGGAGCCGCCCCCGCTGCCCGAGTCCGACGTGACGGCCAGGTTCGCCTGGCTCGCGGTGATCGGCGGGCCGGTGCTGATGCTGATCGCGGTCCTGCTGAGCTGGGACATGACGTGGTGGCTGACCACGCTCTGCATCGGCGGCTTCCTGGGCGGGTTCGCGACGCTGGTGGCGCGGATGGATCCGGACGACGACGAGAGCGACGACCCGGGCCGCGGCGCGGTCGTATAATTACGCGGTCGTACAGCTACGCGGTCGTACAACCGCCGGAGCGCGCTGCTCACGGCGCCGCCGGTACGCGCAGGGCTGCAAGCACCGGAAGGTGGTCCGTGGCCGCCCGCAGATCGGCCTCGGTGACGCCGGGCAGCCCGCGCGGCACCCCGCAGCCGAGGATGTCGACGCCCTCGGTGGCGAGGACGGCGTCGATGCGCTGGTGCGGGCGGTCCGGTGTGGAGGTGTACTCGTCGCCCCACGGGCTGACCGCCCAGCCGTCCTGCAGCTTCCCGGCGAGCAGCCGGAAACCGCGGCCGGTGGGCCGTTCGTTGAGGTCGCCCGCCACGACCGCGTGCGGTACGTCCATCGCCGCGAGCCGGTCGAGCACCATGCCCGCCTGCGCGTACCGCTCGGCGGCCTGGAGGCTGAGGTGGCAGCTCAGCACCGCGAGGCGGGCGCGCCCGATCCGTACCACCGCCGTCGCGAAGCCGCGCCGGTGCAGACCGGGGGTGTGCGGCAGCAGGACGTCCTCGGCGCGTTCGACCGCGACGCGCAGCGAGCACAGGAGCAGCGGCCCGGTCGCGGGGGCGCCGCCGCCGAGCACCACGAGCCCGGTGTGCGCGGCCAGCCAGGCGGCCTGTTTGCGCCAGCGGTAGAAGCGGGGCGCTTCCTGGACGAGGACCAGATCGGGCGCGCACGCGGTGATCACCCGGGCCAGTGCCACGCGGTCGTCACGCATCGAGCGGATGTTGTAGCTGAGCACCCTGATCACGGCCGAACCGTCCGGCTCGGTACGGGAGTCGGGGAGCGGGGGCGGGGGCGTCGCCATGGCGCAGAGGATACGGGAGGCTCCGCACGGCACCGCGCCCGCCGCGCCCCTTCCCGCGGGGTGCGACGGGCGCGTATGCCGAGCGATTCCCTGTCCGGCCGGGGAGGCCCGGAAGGGTGCGGTCAGCCCTGGCGGGCCAGGTCCGCGGCGCCCACCAGCCCGGCCTCGCCGCCCAGTTGGGCCGCGAGGACCTGTGCGTGCGGGCGCCACTCGCCGCCGATGAGCCAGCGCCGGAACGACTTGCGGATCGGGTCGAGGACGAGTTCGCCCTCGTCCGAGACGCCGCCGCCGACGATGAACGCGGACGGGTCGAACAGCGAGGCCAGGTCGGCCAGGCCGGCGCCCGCCCACCGGGCCAGCTCGCGGAAGGAGTCGACGGCCACCGGGTCGCCGGCCCGGGCCGCCGCGCTGATGTGCCGGCCCTCGATGCCCTCGATGGTGCCGTCGCCGAGACCGAGCAGGGTCTCCGCGTTCTCGGGCGTCGCGTTGGCGCGCTGCCTGGCGTACCGGACGAGGGCGCGCCCCGAGGCGTACTGCTCCCAGCAGCCCTGGCTGCCGCAGCCGCACAGCAGACCGTCCGGGACGACCCTGATGTGCCCGAACTCGGCCGCCACACCGAAGCGTCCGCGGCGCAGCTTGTTGCCGATGATGATGCCGCCGCCGAGGCCGGTGCCGAGCGTGATGCAGATGACGTCGTCGTGGCCCTGTCCGGCGCCGAAGCGGTACTCGCCCCAGGCAGCCGCGTTGGCGTCGTTCTCCACGACGACCGGGAGCCCGACCCGCTGCTCGACCTTGTCCTTGAGCGGTTCGTGGCGCCAGTTGATGTTCGGCGCGAAGAGGACGGTGGCGCGCTTGTCGTCGACGTAACCGGCGGCGCCGATCCCGACGGCCTCGATCTGCTGCCCCTCGCCCGCGCCGGAGACGGCCGCGCAGATCGCGTCGACAATGCCTTCGGCCGTCTGCGGAGTGGGCACCTTGTGCGTCTCCAGGATGGTGCCCTCTTCGTCGACCACGCCGGCCGCGATCTTCGTGCCGCCGATGTCGACGCCGATGGTGAGTCCCATGTGTCCCTCAGTTTTCGGTCGAGCCCCGCTACGGGCAACGGTACCCGAGGGCGGGTGCCCGACCGGTCAGTCCAGGTCGATGCGGCCGTCAGGACCGGGCTTCTCGTCGCGGGGATCGGTGGGGTCCTCGGACTTCTTCGTGTCCGGCCGTACGGGGCCGGGCTGTTCGGTGTCCGGCCGCGCGGCGTCCGGACCCCCGGAGGACGAGGCGGACGAGGCGGACGAGGGAGACGACGGGGCCGAGGGACCCTGGGTCCAGCGGGCCTCCTGGCCCTCGACGGCGGAGCGGTACGCGGCGAGCAGTTCGCCGCCCGCCGCCGCGAGGTGGTCGAAGACCCCGGGGTTGCGCTCGATGACCGGCTCGACGGCCTGCTTGGCCTGCTGGACGAACTGCTGGACGGCGCCCTGCGCGGCCATGCCGAGCAGCGGGCTCTGGAACGTGGAGACCTTGTCGGCGACGGCGTCGAACAGCTTGCGCAGTTCGTCGGCGGCGGAGCCGGGCGGGGGCCCGTAGGCGGCCCGGCGGCGCGCCTTCTCCGCTTCCAGGTCTTCCGCGCATGCCGTGGCCCAGGCGTCCGAGTCGGCGGCGGGGCGCTCGGTGGCGTCGCTCATGGCGTACTCCTGCGTCAGGGACAGAGCCTTCCGCCATGGGCAGCGGAAGGGTTCGTACCTTCGACGGTACCCGAACGGAGGTACGCCGTTCAGTGTCCGCGCGGCCACAGAGTGGGGTCGGGGGCGAATCTCACCCGGAGCACCCCGTCCGCGAGGGCCGCGCCGGTGACGGTGCAGCGGCGCAGCGCGGAGGGCAGCGGAACGATTCTCCGGAACGGGCCGACGGTCAGCAGGAGTTCGTCGTCCTTGCGGACCAGGTTCAGTTCGCTCTTGACGGCGCCGGGCAGGGGGATGCACCAGACCAGCAGGTTCTCCTCCGCGAGCCGGTCCTCGACGGGCCAGGAGATCCCGGCCGCCTCTCCCCCCGCTTCTCCCACCGTCTCCGTACCCGCGGCGGCCAGCAGCGCGAGATCGTCGAGCCCCTGCGGATCGCGGCCGAGATGCCCGACCGGCCGCCGGTCCGCCGGCCACTCGGCGAGGTACTTCCGCTGCTGGGCGACGAGCGTCGCGAGCCAGGGGTCGGCCGTGTCGTGCGGCAGCAGGCGGTTGGGTACGGGGGCGTCGGCGCGCAGCCCGTACAGGGCGAGCGCGGTCCGCGCGGTGTGCAGCGCCCGTGCCGCGGCGGGTCCCGGCTCGGCGACCAGCCGTACGGTCGTCGCCGGGTCCTCGATCAGCCGCTGTACGGCGGCCAGTTCGGTGTCCCAGCGGGCGGCGGTCTCGTACAGCCACTGCGCGGGCATGGGTATCCCGGCGAGCTGGGCCATCATCGGGCGCAGCGCGCGGGCGGCCTGGCGTTCCTGGGGCAGCAGCCGGCGCAGATAGCGGCGGAGCTGTTCGGGCAGGGCGAGCAGGGCGAGGGCCTCGCGCAGCGGCGGGAGGTCGACGACGAGGGTGTCCCAGTCACCGGCGGCGGCCCGGCGCAGCGCCTGGAGCAGGGCGGACTGCTCGCTGCCCGGGAGCGTGGTGAGCTCCTCGCCGGCCAGGGGGCGGGCGCCGAGCAGGTCGAGTCCGGCGGCGACGCGCTCCTGGAAGGCGAGGGTTTCCGTACGGAAGTGTGCGCCGGGGTCGACACGGGCGGCCCACAGTCCGCC
Source organism: Streptomyces sp. NPDC087310 (assembly GCF_044744405.1). NCBI lineage: Bacteria > Bacillati > Actinomycetota > Actinomycetes > Kitasatosporales > Streptomycetaceae > Streptomyces > Streptomyces sp. NPDC087310. Next base: position 544,730 of record NZ_JBIUYF010000001.1, read on the forward strand.
GGAGCCCACCGGGGCCGGGTCCGTACCCACCGGGAGCGGGTCCAGGCCGACCGGGGCCGGGTCCGTACCCACCGTGCCGGGGGCCAGGCCGAGGAGGTCGTCGAGGGGGTCGGCGGAGAGCAGCAGGACGCGTCCGCCGCGGCGGGCGGTGGCCAGCGCGGTGGCGGCGGCGATGGTGGTACGGCCCGCGCCGCCGGGACCGGTGACGAGGACCGTACGCATCCGGGGTCAGGCCCCCGAGCCGGATTCGACGCGCTTCTTCAGGCCGTCGAGGGCGCGGTCGATGATGACCTTCTCCGCCTTGCGCTTGATCATGCCGAGCATCGGGATCTTGACGTCGACGGTCAGCCGGTAGGTGACCTCGGTGTGGCCGCCGGCGACGGACCTGAGCAGGTAGGAGCCGTCGAGGGCGCGCAGCATCTGGGACTTGACGAGGGTCCAGCTCACCTCGTTGTCGCCGGTCCAGGTGTAGGCGAGGGTGTGGTCGTCCTTGATGGCACCGGCGTCCAGCACCAGCCTGACCTGCTGGGCGCGGCCCCGGTCGTCGGTGGCGAGCACCTCGGCCTGCTTCACCTCGCCGGTCCAGTCCGGGTAGCGGGCGAAGTCGGCGATCACGCCCATGACGTCGGCCGGTGCCGCCTCGATCGTGATGCTCGAACTGGTGTGTTCCGCCATCGCCGTGTCCTCCGGTGCCGGTGCTGTTCCGGCTTCTGGGTCTGTGGTGTGCAGGCTATCGCGAGTGCGACGGTCACCATTCCATGGTCCACGGCCGTCCGGTCGAGGCGAAGTGCCCGACATTCACGCACTCCGTGGCCCCTACACGCATCCTGCGTGCCAGCGGCTGGTGGACATGGCCGAAGAGCGCGTACCGGGGCCGCGTCCGACGGATGGCCTCCAGCAGGGCGCGGCTGCCGCGCTCGAAGCGGCGGGCGACGGTGTCGTACGTCAGCTCGGGCACCTCCGGCGGGATGTGCGAGCAGAGGACGTCGACCTCGCCGAGCGCCTCGACCTTGGCGGCGTACTCCTCGTCGGAGATCTCGTACGGCGTGCGCATGGGGGTGCGCAGCCCGCCGCCGACGAAGCCGAAGACCCGGCCGCCGAGTTCGACCCGGTCGCCGTCGAGCACGGTGGTGCCCGGCCGTACGTACTCGGGCCAGAGGGAGGGGATATCCACGTTGCCGTAGGTGGCGTACGTCGGATCGGGGAGGACGGCGAACAGTTCGGCGTACTGACGCCGTACGCCCTGCTGGATCGCGGTCTCCTGGTCGAGATCGAGCGCGGCCCACAGCGCGCGGCCGAACTCCCTGGCCTCGTCGAAGCGCCGGGCGGTGCGCAGCTCCACGAGCCGGTCGGCGTTCGCGACGCCGAAGAGGTCGGGGAAGATCCCGCGCGAGTGGTCCGCGTAATCCAGGAAGAGCACGAGATCGCCGAGCACGACGAGCGCGTCGGCACCGTCCCCCGCCCGCGCGAGGTCCCTCGCGTTTCCGTGTACGTCACTCACCACATTGACCCGCATGCCGATCACCCTAGGGTGCCCGTCCCCCACGGAGGTAGGGGGTTCCCCTGCGGCGGGCGGAGGTTCCCCGCGTAGACGGTGCCGGACCTGCGGTTACTTTCGCGGTGCGAGAGGGGTGGACTACTGTGCGCGAAGTACCGTCAAAGGCGATGTGACGCAAGGAACATCTGGCCGGAAACCCCTATCGGTGGGAAGTACCGATGGGTAACGTCCGGGCAGTCCAGTCGTGCTCGTCCCGTCGAGCACCTGCCCGATCTTGGACCGCAGCCGGCACGCACAACGCCGTGGCGCCGGCGCCCGATGAGGAGCAGCAGTCTTGCGCGAGTTCGGCCTTCCGGCCCTGTACGAGGTCCCCTCGGACGGCAATCTGACGGATCTCATCCGCCGCAATGCCGCTCAGCACCCCGATGTCGCGGTTCTGGGCCGCAAGGTGGCCGGGGCCTGGACCGACGTCACCGCCACGCAGTTCCTCGCGGAGGTGCGGACCGTCGCCAAGGGGCTGATCGCGGCGGGCATCCGGCCGGGCGACAGAGTCGCGCTGATGTCGCGCACCCGTTTCGAGTGGGTGCAGTTCGACTTCGCGATCTGGAGCGCTGGGGCGGTCACCGTCCCGGTGTACGAGACCAGTTCGGCCGAGCAGGTGCAGTGGATCCTCGGTGACTCGGGCGCGGTCGCCGCGATCGTGGAGAGCGACGAGCACGCGGCGTCGGTCGCGTCCGTACGGGGCGGGCTGCCCGCGCTGCGCGACGTCTGGCAGCTCGACCGGGGCGCGGTGGCGGAACTGACGGCCGCGGGCGCGGAGGTCACGGACGCGACGGTCGACGAGCGGGCCGCTACGGCGAAGGCCGACGACCCGGCGACGATCGTGTACACCTCGGGCACCACCGGCCGCCCCAAGGGGTGTGTGCTGACGCACCGCAGCTTCTTCGCCGAGTGCGGCAACGCGGTGGAACGCCTCAACCCCCTCTTCCGTACCGGCGAGTGCTCCGTCCTGCTCTTCCTCCCCACCGCGCATGTCTTCGGGCGGCTGGTCGAGGTGGCGGCCGTGATGGCGCCGATCAAACTCGGCTGCGTACCGGACATCAAGAACCTGACCGAAGAGCTGGCCTCCTTCCGTCCGACGCTGATCCTCGGGGTGCCGCGCGTCTTCGAGAAGGTCTACAACGCGGCGCGCGCCAAGGCGCAGGCGGACGGCAAGGGCCGGATCTTCGACAAGGCGGCGCACACGGCGATCGCGTACAGCCGGGCGCTCTCCACCCCGCGGGGCCCGTCCCTGGGGCTCAGGATCCGCCACACGGTCTTCGACCGGCTCGTCTACCGGAAGCTGCGCGCGGTGCTCGGCGGGCGCGGCGAGTACGCGATCTCCGGCGGCGCCCCGCTGGGCGAGCGGCTGGGCCACTTCTACCGGGGCATCGGCTTCACGGTGCTGGAGGGGTACGGCCTGACGGAGTCCTGCGCGGCGACCTCGTTCAACCCGTGGGACCGCCAGAAGATCGGCACGGTCGGCCAGCCCCTGCCGGGCTCGGTCGTCCGGATCGCCGACGACGGCGAGGTGCTGCTGCACGGCGAGCACCTGTTCACGGGGTACTGGAACAACGAGGCGGCGACGGCGGAGGCGCTGGCCGACGGCTGGTTCCACACCGGCGACATCGGCACCCTCGACGAGGACGGCTACCTCTCCATCACAGGCCGGAAGAAGGAGATCCTGGTCACGGCGGGCGGCAAGAACGTCGCCCCCGCGGTGATCGAGGACCGCATCAGGGGGCACGCGCTGGTGGCGGAGTGCATGGTCGTCGGCGACGGCCGCCCGTTCGTGGGCGCGCTGATCACCCTGGACGAGGAGTTCCTCACCCGCTGGGCGAAGGAGCACGGCAAACCGGCCGCCTCGACCGCGGCGACGCTGCGGCTCGACCCGGAGCTGCTGGCGGAGGTCCAGCGGGCGGTGGACGAGGGCAACGCGGCGGTGTCGAAGGCGGAGTCGGTACGGAAGTTCCGCGTCCTGACGGCGCAGTTCACGGAGGACGCGGGGCACATCACGCCGTCGATGAAGCTGAAGCGGAACGTGGTGGCGAAGGACTTCGCGGACGAGATCGAGGCGATCTACCAGAGCTGACGGGCGGGCGCGCCGGAGCGCGTGCCCCGGCGCGCCCGCCCGGTCCGGCCGGAGCCGCGCCCGGCGCCCGGCCCGGACGCGCGGTCGACCCTCCGCGCGCCGGGGCCGTCAGAGCAGCAGGCGCAGCCGTTCCGCCAGGAGGTCCCAGCGCCAGCGCTCCTCCACCCAGGCCCGGCCGCGCTCGCCCATCCTGCGGCGCAGCTCCGGGTCTTCGAGAAGGGTGACGATCCGGTCGGCCGACTCCCGGGCTGCCACGTCCGGCGGGCCCCCGTGGACCACCCAGCCCGTCTCGCCGTCCAGCACCGCGTCGGGCGCGCCGCCCGAGTCGCCAGCGACGACCGGGAGGCCGGTCGCCGACGCCTCCAGGTAGACGATGCCCAGGCCCTCCACGTCGAGGCCGCCGCGGCGGGTGCGGCAGGGCATCGCGAAGACATCGCCCGCGCCAAAGTGCGCGGGCAGCTCCGCCCAGGGCACGGCACCGGTGAAGCGTACGGAGGCGGCGACGCCCGTGGTCCCGGCCAGCTTCCGCAGGTCGGCCTCGTACGGGCCGCCGCCCACGATCAGCAGGACCGCGTCCGGCACCCGCGCCAGGATCGCGGGCATCGCGCGGATCAGCGTGTCCTGGCCCTTGCGCGGCACCAGCCGGGAGACGCAGACGACGACGGGCCGGTCCGTGAGCCCGAGCGCGGCGCGCACCGCGGCGCCGCCCGAGTCGGGGTGGAAGGTCTTCTCGTCGACGCCCGGCGGCAGTTGCCGCATCCGCGCGGCGGCCTCGGGGGTGAGCGCGGGCGCGATCCGCGACCGGGTGTACTCACCCAGATAGGTGATCGTGTCCGTGGACTCCCCGATGCGCCGCAGCAGGTGCCGGGAGGCGGGCAATTGCGCCCAGCCCGCCTCGTGGCCGTGCGTGGTGGCGACGAGGCGCCGCGCGCCCGCCCGGCGCAGCGCGGGCGCCATCAGACCGAGCGGGGCCGCCGCGCCGAACCAGACCGACTCGCAGCCGTGCTCGCGCAGCAGCCCGACGGCCCTGCGGGTGACGCGCGGGGTCGGCAGCAGCATCGTCGTACGGTCGCGTACGACGGTGAAGGGCTGCTCCGCGTCGAAGGCGTCGGTGGCCTCGACGCCCTCGCGCCCCCGCTTCCAGGTGGACGCGTAGACGACGAGTTGTTCGGGGTCCAGGCGCAGCGCCATGTTGTGCAGGAACGCCTGGATGCCGCCCGGCCTGGGCGGAAAGTCATTGGTGACGATCAATGTCTTGTGCATCGCCGCCGACAGTACCGGGCGGCGACGCGGCCCCGCCTCATGGCTCCGGCACAGCGGGGGCGGGCATCATGGCGTCCGCCGGCTTCCGCAATCAGGGATGAAACGGACGGTGGTCGGCTCGCACGGAACCGTACGGAACAGGGAAGGGCCGGTCATGACGGGCGCGCACGGCACACGGACGGCGGTCGCGGTGTGGACCCTCACCAGGGCGGCTCTGCTGCTCTGTGTCCTCAAGGTCGTGACCGTGCCGGGGCCCGATGTCACCAGCGACGTCTCGGTGATCTACCGGGGCTGGTACGAGGTGCTGAAGTCCGGCACGTATCCGCTGTCGGACGTGACCTGGCAGTATCCGCCCGCCGCCGCGCTGGCGATCGTCTCGCCCGCCGTGCTGCCGTTCCTCGGGTACGCGTCGGCCTTCTTCGTGCTGGCGTTCCTCTGCGACGCGCTGGTCCTGGGGCTGCTGCTGCGCGCGGCCCGGGGCGCGGACCGGTCGGCGCGCGGGGCGTGGGTGTGGGTAGTGGGCGTACCGCTGCTGGGGCCGACCGCGTACGCCCGGTACGACGTGATGGTGACGGCGGTGGCGGTGGCCGCGCTGCTCGCCGGGGTGGGGCGGCCGAGGCTCATGGGGGCGCTCGCGGCGTTCGGCGCGCTGCTGAAGGTGTGGCCGGCGCTGCTGCTGGTGGGGACGGAGCCGGGGCGGGTCACCCGCCGGGCGTGGACGAGCGCGGCGCTGACCGCGGCCCTGCTGGTCGCGGTCGCCTGCGCGGCGCTCCCCGGCGCGCTGGCGTTCCTCACCTTCCAGCGGGACCGGGGGACGGAGGTCGAGTCCCTGGGCGCGCTGGTGTTCCAGGTGTGGCGGCACTTCGGCTGGGAGGGGGGCGTGCAGCTCAGTTACGGCTCCGTGGAGTTCGTCGGACCGTACGTCCCGCTGGTGAGCTCCGTGGCGCTGGCGCTGTCCGTGCTCGCCCTGGGCTGGCTGCTGGTGTGGCGGCTGCGCGCCCGTACGTACTCGGCCCGTACGGCGCCGGACGCGGCGTTCGCGGCGGTGCTGCTGTTCACCACCACGAGCCGGGTGATCAGCCCGCAGTACCTGCTCTGGCTGGTCGGGCTCGCCGCGGTGTGTCTGACGCCGCGGGCGAGCCGGATGGCGCTGCCCGCGTGGCTGGTCGTGGTCGCGTCGGCGGTGACCCTGCTCGAATTCCCGCTGGGGTTCGCCCATGTCGTGTCCGGGGACCCGCTCGGGGTGCTGCTGCTGTTCGTACGCAACGGTCTGCTCGTCGCCGCGACGCTGCTGGCCTGTCTGCGGCTGTGGCGGGAGACGGTCTCCGGGCCCCGGCGCGCCGCCGCGGCGCCGGACGTCAGCCCAGACGCCGCCGCACCCGATCGCGCCACAGCTCCGTGAGCCGCTCCGGCGTGGTGGCCAGGACGTCGCGCGCGGCCTTCTTCACGGCGCCCTCGCGACCCGGACGGTCCCCTACCGCGCGGTAGAAGGCGGTCAGCTTCTCCGCGCCCCACTGTGCGGCGATCAGGTCGCAGGCCAGCCAGCCGCTCTCATAGGCGCGGGCCAGCCGGTCCGCGTCCCCGGCGAACGCGAAGTCCTCGTCGGAGGGGAGCGCGGCGGGCGCGTCGCCGCGGCGTACGGCGCGCCGGAGTTCGGGGGCGATCCGCCCGGCGGTCAGGCCGGTGGTCCGGTACGCGACCCAGTCGGCGAAGCCCTCGGAGAGCCAGGACGGGGTGGCGGCGGAGGTGGCCTTCCTGGTCGCCACGTGGGTGGTCTCGTGGGTCAGGACGATCTCCCGGCCGTGGGCGCCGAGTTCCCCGAACGCCTCCGGGTTGACGACGATCCGGTCGGCCGACGAGGCGCCCGCGCCGCCGGTCTCGCCCGTGGTGACCGCGGCGATGCCCCGGTAACCGGCGGCGGGCGCCCCCAGGAGCCCTCCCATGGCCGTCAGGTCCTCCGGCACCAGCAGCACCACCCGGCGCGCCCAGCGGCCCGGCCAGGCGGCGTCGACGGCCGGTACGGCGCGGTCGGCGACGGCCGCGATCTCCCGCAGCCGCGCCCGGTCCTGCCCGACGCCCAGGACGAGGCCGCGGGCGCCGTGCACGGCCCGTACCGCGCCCTGCTCCCAGAGCTGGGCGCCGCCCCCGTCGCCGGGCCGGTCGGCGCTCACGTACCAGCGGCCCGCACGCTCGGTCAGCTCCAGCGCGCGGGGCGCGGTGACGGGCGCACTGTCGTGGCCGGCGAGCCGGTGGCGCAGTTCGGCGCGTACGGTCGCGCGGGCGCCGGAGCGCCGTACCTCGGTGAGGTGGTACGCCCATGAGCCGAGGGGCACCTCGGCGAGGTTCCCGAACTCGGCGCGCGCGGTGGCGCGCAGGGCGTGCGCTGCGGGGTCGACGGCGGCCAGGTAGGCGGCCTCGTCGCGGTCCAGGACGGCGGCGGCCCGGCGGTCCAGGGTCCGGCGGATGCCGTCCGTGGCCGTCGCGGCCGGGTCGGGGGCACGCGCCGGGGCCGTACAGCCGGGCGCCAGGAGCGCTCCGGCCAGCAGCGGCAGAACGGCGCGCCGCCCCACCGCGCCACCGGTGCCGCCGCTGCCGGTGGCGGCACCGCCCGTACGCTCCTGACCTGCCACGCCGCCGATCGTACGGGGCGGGTGCCGGCGCCTCAGACGCGTGTGACGGAGGAGACCGGCAGCATGCCGACCGGGTCGTAGCGCACGGAGGCGCCGGGGTACGGGGCGTGGATCACCTGGCCGTTGCCCACGTACATCCCGATGTGGCTGGCGTCGTCGCGGTACGCCACCAGGTCGCCGGGGCGCGCCTGGGAGAGCGGTACGCGGGCTCCGGCGTACCGCTGGGCCTGGGAGGTGCGCGGCAGGCCGACGCCCGCCTGCCCGTACGCCCACTGGGTGAGCCCGGAACAGTCGAAGCCCGAGGGCCCGTTGGCGCCCCACACGTAGGGCCGCCCGACGGCGCGCTGGGCGGCCTGGACGGCCGCGGCGGCCCGCCCGGTGGCGGGCGCCCCGGGTCCCGAGAGCGCGCCCGGCAGATCGCCCCGGTCGGAGCGCGAGGCCCGGTCGTAGGAGACGCGGTCGGCCTCGGTCAGGGTGTTGAGCAGGCGGCGCGCCTCGGCGAGCCTGCCCTCGACGGTGCGCTTGTGGCGGGCGACGGCGGCCCGGCTGCGCTCCAGCTCGGCGAGGTCGCGGGCGGCCTCGCTGCGTACCTGCCCGAGGCTGCGCTGGGCCAGGCCGAGTTCCTTCAGGGCGCCGGACTGGCGGGCGCCGACCCGGTCGAGGACGGCGGCCTTCTCCAGATAGCCGTCCGGGTCGGAGGAGAGCAGCAGCGCGAGGGTGGGGTCGACGCCGCCGGAACGGTACTGGGCGCCGGCGAGCGAACCGAGCGCGCCGCGCATCGCGTTGACACGCTCCTGGCCGCGCGCGGCGCTGTCCTGCGCCGTGTCCAGCAGCGTCCGCAGCTCCGTGACGCGTTCGCCCGCCTTGTTGTACCGCTCGGTGGCCCGCTCGGCCTGCTCGAAGAGCCGGTCGACCTGGGCCCGGGTCGCGTCGGGCGTCGCCTGTGGGTCGGCGCCCGCCGGGGCGGCGCCGAGCGCCACCGCCGTCGTGGCCGCCGCGAGGGACACGGCGGCGACGGCGCTGCCACGGGTGCCGGAACGCAGAGCAGCATGGCCGGACTGTGAGGGACGGCGATGGGACACCACGGGAAGCCGAACTCCCTTCCGCTGTACGCGCAGGCGCAGCCCTGCCGCCCGGTGGGCGGACCGCTGGCCGGTGCTGCGCGGAGCAGACAGTAGCCGGGCGATCACGGAGCGGCCAACGACCGCCCCGCGCACACAAAGTGACGCCCCGCCGTAGACCTCAAGGTCATCGGCGGGGCGCGGGTGTCAGCGTGTGGGGTGGGAATTCCCCCGAATGGGCGGGTGTCGAGCCGGAGATGACGGTCAGGACGTCAACAGCCGGCCACGCCCGCCCGGCGGTCAGGCGATGCGCACACCGAACTGGAACGGCATGTTCCCGATGGCCTCGTAGCGGACGCTGGCGCCCGGCTTGGGCGCGTGCAGCACCTGGCCGTTGCCCGCGTAGAAGCCGACGTGGTGCAGGTCGCCGTAGAAGATGACCAGGTCACCCTTCTGGAGCTGGCTCTGCGAGAGCCGCGAACCGGCGTTGGCCTGCGACTCGGAGGTCCGGGGGATGGAGACACCGGCCTGCGCGTACGCCCAGGAGGTGAGCCCGGAGCAGTCGAAGGAGCTGGGGCCGGAGGCGCCGTAGACGTACGGCGTGCCGATCTTGCCCTGCGCGGCGGCGAACGCCGCGGCGGCGCGGGACGAGGAGGCCGGGGTGTCCCCGAGGTCGGCGCGGGAGGACGTCGAGCCGCCGCCGCTGCCGCTGCCCCGGCTGGCGCGCTCCTCCTCGGCCTTGGCGAGGTCGGCGCGCTCCTTCTCGGTGAGCGAGTTGAGCAGCTTCTGCGCGGAGGCGAGCTTGCCCTGGACTTCCTTCTTCTTCTCGGTGAGCACCTTGCGGGTGTCCGCGAGGTCCTTGACCTTGCCCTGGGCCTCCTGGCGCTGCTGCGCGAGGGTCCGCTGCTTGTCCTGGATCCGCTTGAGCGACTCGGCCTGCTTGCCGCTGACCTGGTCGAGCGTGGACGCCTTCTCCAGGTAGCTGTCCGGGTCGGAGGAGAGGAAGAGCTGGAGCGCGGGGTCGATACCGCCGGTGCGGTACTGGCTGCTGGCCATCAGGCCGAGGCCGTCGCGCATCTCGTTGAGCTCGTCCTGGCCACGGGCGACCTTGTCCTGGAGGGCGCCGACCTGCTTCTCCAGCTTGTCCTGCGCCTCTTCGGCCCCGTTGGCCTTCTCGGTGGCCTTCTCGGCGTCCTCGTAGAGCTTGTCGACCTTCTCCTTGACGTCGGCCTTGCTCGGCGTCGGTGCGGCGTTGGCGGCCTGGGAGGAGAGCGCGACAGCAGCGGCGGCGGTCGCGGTGAGCACGGTCACCCGGGTACGGCTCGGGGGCTTGGGACGACGGTGGGACGCCACGGAGGCGAGCTCCTTCTTCCTCAGCCGCCTGCCGGTCCTTGGGGACGTCAGTCCCGGCTTCGTGCGTACGGCTCCCCCGCGAACTGGGCCGAACTGCGCGAAAACGGCGGTTCCTTCACTGTCACCCCGGATGGGTGATCAACCGCGCGAAGGTTCGAGGCATGACCCTAGTGACCTTCTTGTGATCAGTTCAAATCCTTGCAAGGAAAAACTCTGTCACGAAGCACATTATTTACAGGCGCCCTACAGACAGCAGAGCGGCAATACACATGCAGTAGTGGACATTTGACGCCACGCCCAGACAAGTGGCGTTCAATTCGGTCATTGCCACTGTTGGTTGACCAGAGAAGGCCAGAGGTGGCCGGAAGTGGCCGGAGAAGGTCAGAGGCGGTCAGAGACAGACAGAAGAGATCCGGTCAGGGCAGATCCGACCGGACATCAGCTAGACGCGCGAAAGCCGCTTCAGCAGCAAGGCGGACGCGACCGGCCTGGCGCCGGCCTTCGCGACCCCGTCCGCGACCTCACGGTCGGTGGAGGCCACCACCACGGGCCGGCCGGGCGGCTCCGCCCTGACGAGCTGACGGATCAACTCGTCCGCGGTCACCCCCGGCTTGGAGAAGAGCACCCGTACGCCGCGCGGCGGTGCGAGCAGCACCGGCGCGACCAGCTCCGCGCCATCGAAGACACAGGTCATCTCGGCGCCCGACTGCGCGGCGAGCATCGCGAGCCCGCCCAGCAGCCGCAGCCGCTGCTTCTCCAGCGGCATCGTGGGATAACCGGTCTTGGTCACGTTGTAACCGTCGACGATCAGATGCGCCTGCGGAAGCGCCAGAAGCTGATCGAGCAGCGCCGGATCCATATCGGAGAGCGCGCGCGCCGCCACGTCCTTGGGGGACATCCGGCCGGGCTCCACCGCGTCGACCGTGTCCGCGGGCCGGCTCGCGGCGGGCGGCAGCGCCAGCTCGCGCCGCAGCCCCTGGGCCGACTCCAGCACCGTGTCCAGCAGCAGCCGCAGCCGCATGTCCTCGACCGAGCGCCCCTCGCGGGCGGCCCTGCGGCTCGACTCGACCGCCGACTCCGCCTCCGCGAGCCGCGCCCTGATCCGGCGCGTCTCGCTCTCCGCCGCCGACACCTGGGCCGCGCTCTCCGCCCGGAGGGCCTCGGACTCCGCGTGCGTACGGCGCAGGGCGGCCTCGCCGCGCTTCACATCGCTCAAGGCGCTGCGCAGCTTGCGGTGGAGCGCCTCGGTCTCCTTGCGCGCGGTGTCCAGCTCCGTGCGCAGCCGCTCCGTCTCGGTCCTGGTGAGGGACCTGGCGGCGGCCAGCTCCTCGCGCAGCCGCTCCAGCTCGCGCCGGTTCTCCTCGTCGGCGCGCTCGGCGTCGGCGCGCTGCGCCTCTTCGCCGGCGGCGGCGACCAGTTTCACCCATCCGGGGGGCCTGAGCACATACGCGGCGGCGGCCACATCGACGGGATCGGCGGCGGCGGGGGGCGATCCGGACTCCAGGGCGGCGGCCAGCTCCGGCTGGGCCTGGGCGATCCGCTCGCCGATCCGCTGCCGGAAGAGGGGGTCGCTCTCCAGCGCGGCGGCCATCGCGTTACCTGCGAACTTCGCACGCCTGTTCGGGGCGAAGCGCGCGTACTGCCGGAGCTGGGCGGGCAGCTCGGTGACCGTCAGCCCGCCGAAGGCGTCCGAGACGAGCGCGACGACCCGGCGCCGTACCCCGTCGGGGAGCGGTCGGTCGAGCGTTTCCGCGGCGTCACCGCCGGCCGCACCGGCCGGCTCAGCGCCACTCGCGGGCTGCTCCACGATCCGTCACCCCATCCACCCCTTACGGGCGGCTCCCTCAGGAACCGGCACCCGGCCTGTCCACCAGCTCGATCTGATCCACGGCGTTGCACCAACGGCAGCGCACCGACTCGATGGTCTCACTGACCACCTCACGCTCCTCGACCTTCGGCTCCCCTGCCAGGTCCAGATGGACGTACTCGACGACCTTCGACGAGCGCGTCACATCGAACCGCGTCAGATTGCCGCACAAGGTGCAGCGCCACCGGGTGGAGGCCGTGGGCTGCGGAACCGTCGGAGTTGCTGCCATCGTGCCGTCCTCTTTTCGTCGTCCCTATGCGGTGCCCCGCGGTGCGGCGTCGAACCGCGGATGGCACCCGGCAACCCTACGGCCTCGCGGCTCCCCCGCGCCCCGGCGAGGCGCTCTGCACCGTTAGGGACCGGTACGCCATGCTCTGTCCGTGAGCAAAAGGCGTACGGCGTACGGAGCGCCCCTGGTGACCTACGGGCTGATGGCCCTCTGCTGTCTGGCCTTCCTCCTCGGCCCGCTCTCGGGATTCACTCCCGCGTACGGGAAGGGCGACGCGCTGCTGGCCGCGCAGAGCGCCTGTTTCGAGCGGTGGGGCGTCATCCCGAGCGAGCTGACGCGCGGCGAGCCGCGCGCCCTGCTCACCCCGTTCACCGCGCTCTTCGTCCACGGGAGCTGGCTGCACCTGCTGGGGAACATGCTCTTCCTGCATGTCTTCGGCGCGATGACCGAGGAGCGGATGGGCCGCGCCGCGTTCCTGCTCTTCTACCTCGCCACCGGCGCCCTCGCGCTCCTCGTGTACGCGCTCGCGAACGCCGCCTCCTCCCAGACCCTGGTCGGGGCGTCGGGCGCGATCTCCGGGGTGCTCGGCGCGTTCCTGTACCTCTTCCCCCGGGCGCGGGTCACCAGCCTCTTCCCGTTCCTCTTCTTCCTGCCGCTGCGCTTCCCCGCCTGGATCGTGCTGATCTTCTGGTTCGTGCTCCAGTGGCTGGCCGCGCACGGCGCCGGAGAGGGCCCCGGCATCGCCTATCTGGCGCACCTCGTGGGCTTCGGCGCCGGCTTCCTCTACGCCTGGGGACGGTACTGGCGTACCGATAGAGTGAGAGCCCAGCCAGCGGCCACCGAGGGAGAACGCCAACCGTGATCACCGCGATCGTGCTCATCAAGACCAGCGTGGACCGGATCCCCGAGATCGCGGAGTCGATCGCGGCGCTGGACAGCGTCAGCGAGGTCTTCTCGGTGACCGGTACGTACGACCTGATCGCCATGGTCCGGGTCGCCAAGCACGACGATCTGGCGGATGTGATCCCCGGCCGGATCAGCAAGATCGAGGGCGTCGAGGGCACGGACACCCACGTCGCGTTCCGTACGTACTCCCAGCACGACCTGGAGGCGGCCTTCGCGATCGGACTCGACGCGTAGGACCGCCTCCGGCGGGTACGTCAGCGCTACGCGGCGGCGCCGTCCCGGTCCGGGACGCAACGGCCGTCCTCCGTACGGTAGTTCCACCGCGCGCCGTCGCTCACCAGCTCCCGCACCGCCCGCACGAAGCGCTCCACGTGCTCGTCCGGCGTCCCCGCGCCGAAGCTGACCCGGATCGCGTTGAGCGAGCGCTCGCCCGGCTCCGCCTCCGGGGCGCCGCACTCCCCCGGGTCCTGCGGGTCGCTGCCCAGCAGGGTCCTGACCAGCGGGTGGGCGCAGAACAGACCGTCCCGTACGCCGATGCCGTACTCCGCGGAGAGCGCGGCGGCGAAGTGCGAGCTGTTCCACCCCTCGACCACGAACGACAGCACGCCGACCCGCGCCGCGTCGTCGCCGAAGAGCGAGAGCACCTTGACCTCGGGCACCTCCGCCAGACCGGCGCGCACCTCGGCGACCAGCCGCTGCTCCCGCGCGGCCAGCGCGTCGAAGCCGGCCTCGGTGAGCGCCTTGCAGGCGGCGGCGATCGCGTAGACGCCGATGACGTTGGGCGAGCCCGCCTCGTGCCGGGCGGCCGTGGTGTGCCAGTCGACGTCCACACCGCCGTCGGCACGGCGCGCCACCTTGCGGCTGGCGCCGCCGCCCGCGAGGTACGGCTCGGCGGACTGGAGCCAGTCGGCGCGGCCCGCGAGCACTCCGGAGCCGAACGGCGCGTACAGCTTGTGGCCGGAGAAGGCGATCCAGTCGACGTCGAGATCCGCGATGTCCACCGCGTGATGCGGTACGAGCTGCGCGGCGTCGAGGACGATCCGGGCGCCGTGGGCGTGTGCGGCGGCGGCCAGCTCCCGTACCGGCCACAGCTCACCGGTCACGTTGGACGCACCCGTCACACAGACCAGCGCCGGGCCCTGCGGGTCGCGCGAGGCGAGCGCGCGCTCCAGGGTGGCGACGGCCTCGTCCGTGGTGCGCGGGGCGTTGAGGTAGGTGACCCGGGCGTCGCGCCAGGGCAGCAGGGACGCGTGGTGCTCGGTCTCGAAGACGAAGACCTGGCAGTCGGCGGGCAGCGCGGCGGCCAGCAGGTTGAGCGAGTCGGTGGTCGAGCGGGTGAAGACGACCTGGTCGCCGGCGCGGCAGCCGAGGAACTCCGCGACCGTGCGGCGGCTGTTCTCGAAGAGGTCCGTGGAGAGCTGCGAGAGGTAGCCGGCGCCGCGGTGGACACTGCCGTAGTACGGGGCGTACGCGGCGACGTCGTCCCACACCCGCTGGAGGGCCGGGGCGCTGGCCGCGTAGTCGAGGGCCGCGTACGTCACCTCGCCGCCGGTGACGAGGGGGACGGTCACATCGGCGCCGAGCACGGGGAGCGGGGCCGCACAGGCGGGGTCGTCGGCGGTGGGGGCGACGAAGGCGGTGGCGGTGGGGGCGGCGGCGTTCGGGCGTGCGGACATGGCGTTGTCTCCCGGCGAGGAAAGTCGGAACGGCTTCAGGACCCGCACGGCTCCACGACTCCACGACGGAGCGGCGCCGGATGATGCGGGGATGCCTCGACGCACGGAACGGACCGCGCGGAGGTGGTTGAAGAAGGGGCGAGGATCCGACGGATCCTGAAGCCCTAACGCATTCGCTTGCTCACGAGACTGCTCCCTTGAGGACCAGGACCCCAAAGGTGGCAAGGGGTCCGCGCTTGCCGCAGACCTCGCTGCCTACGGCCTGGTCTTCACCCGGGGCACCCCGCCACGGACGGAGGGTTGCCGGACAGCGAGCCGGGGCCTTAATCGCTGTCACTCATGACCTTGGCCGAAAGTATGGCACAGGGGCGCGGACCGCCCAAGTCGCCGTCCGCGATACGGGACGGGCCCGTCCAACAGGAGGGGGCCGGGCGCGTGTTCCGCGTCCCGGCCCCTCCCTCCGTCAAGCGGTCAGGCGTTGCTGGCCGCCACCCAGCGGGCCAGCGCGTCCCGCGCCGCGCCCGAGTCGATCGCCTCCGCGGCCCGCGCGATCCCCGCCACGAGCTGGGTCTCCAGCGGGTCCCCGGTCGGGTCGAGCGCCACCAGCGCCGCCGCCGCGTTGAGCAGCACGGCCTCCCGTACGGGTCCGCCCTCGCCGGCCAGCAGCCGGCGGGCGACATCGGCGTTGTACGAGGCGTCCGCGCCGCGCAGCGCCTCCACGGGGACCAGTTCCAGCCCGACGTCCCGCGGGTCGAAGGGCTGCTCGGTGACCTCGCCGTCCCGTACGGTCCACACCCGCGAGGTCGCGGTGGTGGTCAGCTCGTCGAGCCCGTCGTCGCCGCGGAAGACCAGCGCCGAGTTGCCGCGGGCGGCGAGCACCCCGGCGACGATGGGCGCCATCCGCGCGTCCGCCACGCCCACGGCCTGGGATCTGACCCTGGCCGGGTTGGTGAGCGGGCCGAGGATGTTGAAGGTGGTCTGCGCGCCCAGCTCCTTGCGCGCCTTGGCCGCGTACCGCAGCGCCGGGTGGAACTTGACCGCGAAGCAGAACGTGATGCCCGCCTCCTCCGCGACCTCCACGACCCGCCCCGGCGTCAGCTCCAGATTGACGCCGAGCTTCTCCAGTACGTCGGAGGCACCGCTCGCGGAGGACGAGGCGCGGTTGCCGTGCTTGACGACCTTGGCGCCGGTGCCCGCCACGACGATCGCGGACATCGTGGAGATGTTGACGGTCTTGGCGAGATCGCCGCCGGTGCCGACGATGTCGACCGTACGGCCGGGCACCTCGATGGTGTTGGCGTGCGCGTACATCGCGCGGACCAGCCCCGAGACCTCCTCGACGGTCTCGCCCTTCGCCCGCAGCGCGACCGCGAAGCCGGCGATCTGCGCGTCGGTGGCCTCGCCGCTCATGATGCGGTCCATGGCCCACGCCGTGTCGTCGGTGGACAGGTTCTCGCCGCGCAGCAGGGGGTTCAGTACGCCGGGCCAGGTGCGGGCCGCCACGGTGTCGCCTCCGACGGGGGTAACAGCGCTCATGCTCGCTCCTGGGTGTCTGGGACGGCTGCGTGGGCTTCGTACGGCGTGACGGCGTACGGCCCGGCCGCAAGCCTATCGGCGTACGCCGCGCCCGGCGGAGGGGTGCCCGTACTCCGGACGCGGCGGACGTACGGGCACACACGCCGAGGGCCCCGGCCGGCTCCCTGGGGAGACCGGGCCGGGGCCCTCGGTGGTGGCGACCTGTTTCAGGCCGGGCGATCAGTGGTGGCCGTGGCCGCTGGTGATCTCCTTGTACTCCTCCGCGGTGGGCTTGGGAAGCTGGTTGTGCTCGCCGTAGTAGCCCTTGCTCAGCTTGACCCTGAGCCGCTCGACGGGCGACACCTTGCGGCGTACCCCGTTCTCGTCGGTCTCGGGGCCGAGCTCGGCGGGCTTGTACTGCTCGTGCGCGGTCAGCTTGTGCAGGTCGGCCTGGTCCAGCGGGGTGTGGACCTCGACGAACTCACCGTGCGGCAGCCGCTTGATGACACCGGACTCGCGTCCGTGCAGCACCTTCTCGGCGTCGCGTCGCTGGAGACCGATGCAGATCCGCTTGGTGACGATGAAGGCGATGACCGGTCCGGCGAAGAAGGCGATCCGGACGAACCAGGTGATCGCGTTGATCGACAGATGGAAGTGCGTCGCCCACAGGTCGTTCCCGCCACCGACCAGCAGGATGAAGTACCAGGTCAGCCAGGCCACACCGAACGCCGTACGGGTCGGTACGTTGCGCGGGCGGTCCAGGATGTGGTGCTCGCGCTTGTCGCCGGTGACCCAGGACTCGACGAACGGGTAGACCGCGATCGCGACCAGCACCAGCGGGAAGATGATCAGCGGGATGAAGACACCCAGGACGAGCGTGTGTCCCCACGCGTTGATCTCCCAGCCGGGCATCACACGGATGAGGCCCTCGGAGAAGCCCATGTACCAGTCGGGCTGGGCGCCGGTGGAGACCTGGTCGGGCCGGTACGGGCCGAGGGCCCAGATCGGGTTGATCGTGGCGATGGCCGAGACGATCGCGATGACCCCGAAGACCAGGAAGAAGAAGCCTCCGGCCTTGGCCATGTAGACCGGCAGCAGCGGCATGCCGACGACGTTGGTGTTCGTCTTGCCGGGGCCGGCGAACTGCGTGTGCTTGTGGTAGAAGACCAGGATCAGGTGGGCCACGACCAGGCCCAGCATGATGCCGGGCAGCAGCAGGATGTGGACCGAGTAGAACCGGGCCACGAAGTCGCCGCCGGGGAACTCGCCGCCGAACAGGAACATCGACAGGTACGTTCCGACGATCGGCACCGACAGGACCGCGCCCTGCATGAACCGCACACCGGTGCCGGAGAGCAGGTCGTCGGGGAGCGAGTAGCCGGTGAACCCGGTGAACATGCCCAGGACGAACAGCAGGAAGCCGAACAGCCAGTTGACCTCGCGCGGCTTGCGGAAGGCGCCCGTGAAGAAGACGCGCATCATGTGGACCATCATGGCCGCGAGGAAGATCAGCGCCGCCCAGTGGTGGATCTGCCGGATGAGCAGACCGCCGCGGACGTCGAAGCTGATGTCCAGCGTGGAGGCGAACGCCTCCGACATCATCACGCCCTGGAGCGGGACGTAACCGCCGTGGTACTCCACCTCGTTCATCGACGGGTGGAAGAACAGCGTCAGATACACACCCGTGAGGATGATGATGATGAAGCTGTAGAGGCAGATCTCCCCGAGCATGAAGGACCAGTGGTCCGGGAAGATCTTCCGCATGTTGGCCTTGGCCAGGCTGTAGATACCCAGCCGGCCGTCCGCCCAGTCGGCCACGCGCTCGCCCGCGGGCGCTTTGCGGGCCTTGTCGTCCGTCGTGGCTGTGGTTGTCGTGGTACTCATCCGCGCTCCCAGAAGGCAGGGCCGACGGGCTCGGCGAAGTCGCCGAGTGCCTCAAGGTTGCCCTCAGCGTTCACGCCGATATGCAACTGCGGCAGGGCGTGACCGGCGGGGCCGAAGATGACGCGCGCGCCGTCGGAGAGGTCGAAGGTGGACTGGTGGCACGGGCAGAGCACGTGGTGCGTCTGCTGCTCGTACAGGCTGATCGGGCACCCGACGTGGGTGCAGATCTTCGAGAACGCCACGATCCCCTGGTGGGACCAGTCCAGCTCCTGCTTGTCCTTGATCTCGTCCGGCTGAATCCGGACGATCATCAGGGCGGCCTTGGCGATCTCCTTCTGGAACTCCTCGCTGTGCTGGTCCAGACCCTCGGGCATGGCGAACGTCAGCGAGCCCGTGATGACGTCCTCGGGACGCAGCGGCTCCATGGTGTTCATGTTGATGAGCTGCTTGCCCTTGGCCCACAGCGTCGTGCGGAGCTTCTTCTCGGGCAGCGGACCGAGGTCGCGCAGCAGCACGACCCCGGAGAGCGGTACGAGCGCCAGCGCGCCGAACATCGTGTTGCGGATCAGCTTGCGCCGGCCGAAGCCCGACTCGGCCGCACCCGCGGCGAAGTCCTCCAGGACCTTCGCCTTGACCTCCGGCGACGCCTCGATCGGGTGCCGGTCGTCGGCGATCTCCACGTCCGACATCAGCGTGCGGGCCCAGTGGACCGCGCCGGCGCCGATGGCGAACAGGGCGACACCGAGGGTCACACCCAGCGAGAAGTGCAGGATGCTGACGTGCCCGAACGGGAAGATGAAGACGCTCTTGTCGACCGGGAAGGCGACGAAGGAGGCGATGAACGCCACCGTCGCCAGCATCGACAGCAGGAACAGGCCGGCGACGGTGCGCTCGGACCGCCTGGCCGCCCGCTCGTCGATGTCCTGGATCCGCGGTTTGTGGGCCGGCAGCCCCGGATCCGCGAAGGGATCGTCGGCGCGCTCCACCTCGCCGTGCGCGGCGACGTGCCCGCTCGGCAGGTTCTCGTCTACTGAATTCTCTTGGCTACTCATGACTTCTTGGCCTTAGCGGTGTGGGCCGCGACCCAGACGGCAACGGCGATCAATGCGCCCAGTCCGAAGATCCAGGCGAACAGGCCCTCGCTGACGGGGCCGAGGCCGCCGAGGGAGAGGCCGCCGGGGCTGACGGTCTCATCCCCGTTCACCGCCTTGACGTACGCGATGATGTCCTTCTTCTGCTGCTCCGGCATCGTGGAGTCGGGGAAGGAAGGCATGTTCTGCGGGCCGGTCTGCATGGCCTCGTAGATGTGCTTCGGATCCACGCCCTCAAGGCTCGGTGCGGATTTGCCGTGTGTCAGCGCACCACCCTCACCGGTGAAGTTGTGGCACTGGGTGCAGTTGGTACGGAACAGGTCGCCACCGTTGGCGATGTCGGCACCGTCGGGGCTGTACTGGTTCTCGGTCGGCGTGATCGGACCGGCGCCGAGGGACGCGACGTACGCGGCGAGCTGGTCGATCTCCTTCTGGGAGTAGATGACCTTCTTCTTCGGTACCTGCGCGCCGGGCTGCTGGGCCGGCATCCGGCCGGTGCCGACCTGGAAGTCCACGGCGGCGGAGCCGACGCCGACCAGGCTCGGACCGTCGGAGGAACCCTGACCCCCGGTCCCGTGGCAGCTTGCGCAGCCGACCGAGTAGAGCTTCTTGCCCTCCTCGATGGCCAGGGACTGGGCGGTTTCGTCAGCCTGTGCCTTGCTCGCGGGCGCGAACGTGGCGTACAGCCCCCCGGTGACCGCCAGCGCGAAGAGTAGGACGACGACCGCCGCCAGCGGATGGCGTCGTCGTGCGGAGAGCTTTTTCACGGATTACCCCGGTGTCAGGATCTTCTGCGTCGGTGCTTCTGGACTGTGTGCGTAGGGCGGCGCGCGTCGGGCGCGGCGTCCCGCTACTTGATCAAGTAGATCGTGGCGAAAAGGCCGATCCAGACGACATCGACGAAGTGCCAGTAATAGGACACGACGATGGCGGCGGTTGCCTGCTCGTGGGTGAACCTCTTGGCCGCGTACGTCCTGCCCAGGACGAACAGGAACGCGATCAGACCCCCCGTCACGTGCAGACCGTGGAAGCCGGTGGTCAGATAGAACACCGAGCCGTACGGGTCGGAGGAGAGCGAGATGCCGTCCTTCTTGACCAGCTCGGTGTACTCGAGGACCTGGCCGCCGATGAAGATCGCACCCATCACGAACGTGATCACGAACCACGCTCGGAGCTTCTTCACGTCACCGCGCTCGGCGGCGAAGACGCCGAGCTGACAGGTGAGGGAGGAGAGCACCAGGATCGTCGTGTTCGCCGTCGAGAACGGGACGTTCAGGGCATGAGCCATTTCCTTCCAGTACTCAGCCCCCATCACCGATCGCAGGGTGAAGTACATCGCGAAGAGGGCCGCGAAGAACATCAGCTCGGAACTCAGCCAAATGATGGTTCCGACACTGGTGAGGTTCGGCCGATTGACCGACGGGTGCGCGTGCCCGGTTTCTACTGTCGTTGCTGTCGCCACGACCGACATTATGTCGGTCGCTTATCCCGCGCTGACTCCCGGGGTGCCGTTCGGTGTGTCCATGGGCTGTGTCCAGCTCGAACGGCCCAGCGAAGGACTGTCCTTACCCGTGCTGACAGGGTGTCCGACGGAGTACGATCCGCGCATCGGTTCAGGGCCGTGGAGCCCTGGAGCCCCCGCAGACACCGATGTCACGGAGGAACAATGCAGCCGACCGCCACCGTGCTGGTCTACAGCGACGACGCGAACACCCGCGAGCAGGTCAGGCTGGCGGCGGGCCGGCGGCCGGCCGCCGATGTCCCACCGGTCGAGTTCGTGGAGTGCGCGACCCTTCCCGCGGTGATCGAGCGGCTGGACCGCGGCGGGATCGACGTCTGTGTGCTGGACGGTGAGACGGCCCCCGCCGGCGGTATGGGCGTCTCCCGGCAGATCAAGGACGAGATCTTCCACTGCCCGCCCGTGCTGCTGCTGATCGGCCGCCCGCAGGACGCCTGGCTGGCCACCTGGAGCCGCGCGGACGCCGCGGTGACGCTGCCGGTCGAACCGGTCGGCTTCGCGGACGCCCTGGCCTCCCTGCTGCGCTCCAGGCTCTCCGTGGAGGTCTGACCCCGCTCACGTACCCGGACGGCGGTCACGGGGCCCTGGGCCCACGCGACCGCCGTCCGGGCTGTCAGCCGTCCGGGCTGTCAGCGGCGCTCTAGATCGCCGGGCGCAGCCGTGCCGAGTCGGCGGGCGAGCTGCCCTCTCTGAGGCCGGCCTGGAGGACGCTGCCCTTGCGCCAGTCCTTCCAGTCCACGTTCCAGTCCCCGTAGCCGTTGCCGAATTCCTCCATGTAGTCACCGGCGCTGTTGATGACCTGGACGATGTCGCCTTCCTTCACCGTCTCGAAGAACCAGGCGGCGTTGCCGGTGGACATGCCGGTGCAGCCGTGGCTGACGTTGGCCGCGCCCTGGGAGCCCAGGGACCACGGGGCGGCGTGCACGTACTCACCGCTCCAGGTGACTCTGGTCGCCCAGTAGACCGGCAGGTCGTACCCCTCGCCGCCGCCGATGCCGACGGACGTGCCGCGCATCCGTACGAAGTACTCCTTGCCGAGCACGACCTTGATGCCGTTGCGGGTGGAGAAGCCGGGCTTCCCGGTGGTGACCGGGATGCTGTTGATCTCCTCGCCGTTGCGGTAGATCGTCATGTAGTGCGCCGAGGCGTCGGTGATGGCCTCGATCCGGTCGCCGATGGTGAGCTTCAGCGGCTTGGTGGCGCTGCCGTACAGCTTGTCCCCGATCTTCACCCCTTCGAGGTTGCTGGTGGCGGTGATCTTGCTGTTCGCCGGCCAGTACTCCTTGGGGCGGAAGTGCATCGTCTCGTCGTCCACCCAGTGCCAGGTGCCGCCCTCCGCCGAGGGCGTGGAACGTACCTTCAGGGAGCGCTCGACGACGGCCCTGGCCGCCTTGGACTTGACCGGCTGGCTGAGGGTGGCGGTGATCGGCTGGCCGACGCCGTACGTGCCCGCGTCGGGGCCGAACTCGACCTCCAGGGTCTTCTTCGCCTTGGCGGTGTCGAAGGTGAGCCGCCGGGAGCCGGGCTTGCCCTCCTCGTTCTCCGTGGCGACCCTGACGGTGTAGCGGGCACCGGCGGCCAGTGGGGCGGTGGAGTGCCAGCGCATCCCGTCGGCGGTGAGTTCCCCCGCCAGGTAGTGGCCGCTCGCGTCGACGGCCGTGACGTCCGTGATGCGGCCGTCACGGTTCTTGGAGACCACTTCGAGCGGCTTGTCGGGGTTCACCTTCTTGCCGCCCGCGGTGACGCTGAACACGATCTGGCCGTCGGCGTCGTACGGCTTGTCGGAGAGCGGGTGGGTGTCGGGGCCACCGCACGCGGTCGCACTCGCCCCGAGGGACACGACCAGTACGGTGCAGCTCAGGATGGCGCGCAAGCGTGGCGTGTGGTTCATGTGCTCACGGTAAGAAGATTCTCCGCCGGCAGCGCGACGGGTGATGCAAACGGGGGGCCCGGCCTCTCCTGGTCGGAGAGGCCGGGCCCCCTGTCGATGCCGTACGCGTCTACTGGTTCTGGTTCTCACCGCGGTAGAACTCGAAGACCCAGCCCCACAGGCCGACCAGGATCAGCGGCAGGGAGAAGTACAGCAGCCACCAGCCGATGGCGATGGCCAGGAAGGCCAGCGCGCCACCGATGGCGAGCGAGAACGGCTGCCAACTGTGCGGGGCGAAGAACCCGACCTCGCCGGACTCGTCCGCGACGTCGGCTTCCTTGTTGTCCTGCGCCAGCGCGTCCATCCGCC
Organism: Streptomyces sp. NPDC087310; assembly: GCF_044744405.1. NCBI lineage: Bacteria > Bacillati > Actinomycetota > Actinomycetes > Kitasatosporales > Streptomycetaceae > Streptomyces > Streptomyces sp. NPDC087310. The sequence goes on from NZ_JBIUYF010000001.1 coordinate 567,592, forward strand.
GGGCCGTGAAGGCCAGGTAGAAGCCGATCATCACGCTCAGCCCGAAGGCCAGGAACAGCGCCGTCGTACCGACCGGCTCCTTCGACCAGACGCCGTACACGACGGCCACGGCGAGGATGAAGACGCTCAGCCAGATGAACATCCTGCCTTGGATCTTCACTTGCCGGCCTCCTTGCCACCGGCGAGGGCGCCGGCCGCGGCCCCGTGGCCCGCGTTCTCAAGCTGGTCGAGCGCGGCGATCTCCGGGTGGTGCAGATCGAACGCGGGGGATTCCGAGCGGATACGCGGCAGCGTGAGGAAGTTGTGCCGCGGCGGCGGGCACGAAGTCGCCCATTCGAGTGAACGACCGTAGCCCCACGGGTCGTCGACCTCGATCTTCTTGCCGTACTTGGCGGTCTTCCAGACGTTGTAGAAGAACGGCAGTATCGACAGACCGAGCACGAACGAGCTGATCGTGGAAATGGTGTTCAGCGCGGTGAAACCGTCCGACGCGAGATAGTCCGCGTACCGGCGCGGCATGCCCTCGGCGCCCAGCCAGTGCTGGACGAGGAAGGTGCCGTGGAAGCCGATGAACAGCGTCCAGAAAGTGATCTTCCCGAGCCGCTCGTCGAGCATCTTGCCGGTGAACTTCGGCCACCAGAAGTGGAAGCCCGCGAACATCGCGAAGACGACCGTCCCGAACACCACGTAGTGGAAGTGCGCCACCACGAAGTACGAGTCCGAGACGTGGAAGTCCATCGGCGGCGACGCCAGGATCACGCCGGTGAGTCCGCCGAAGAGGAACGTCACCAGGAAGCCGACCGTCCAGAGCATCGGCGTCTCGAAGGAGAGCGAGCCCTTCCACATCGTGCCGATCCAGTTGAAGAACTTCACCCCGGTCGGTACCGCGATGAGGAACGTCATGAACGAGAAGAACGGCAGCAGTACCCCGCCCGTCACGTACATGTGGTGCGCCCACACCGTCACCGAGAGACCCGCGATGGAGATCGTCGCCGCCACCAGACCGATGTAACCGAACATCGGCTTCCGCGAGAAGACCGGAATCACTTCCGAGACGATCCCGAAGAACGGCAGGGCGATGATGTACACCTCGGGATGCCCGAAGAACCAGAACAGGTGTTGCCACAGCAACGACCCGCCGTTGGCCGCGTCGAAGATATGAGCGCCGAACTTACGGTCGGCCTCCAGCGCGAAGAGCGCGGCGGCCAGCACCGGGAACGCCAGCAGGACCAGCACACCGGTCAGCAGCACGTTCCACGTGAAGATCGGCATCCGGAACATCGTCATACCCGGCGCGCGCATGCAGATGATCGTGGTGATGAAGTTGACCGACCCCAGGATCGTCCCGAACCCGGAGAACGCCAGTCCCATGATCCACAGATCCGCGCCGATCCCGGGCGAACGCACGGCGTCCGACAGCGGGGAGTAGGCGAACCATCCGAAGTCCGCCGCGCCCTGCGGTGTGATGAAACCGCTCACCGCGATCAGCGAACCGAAGAGGTACAGCCAGTACGCGAACATGTTCAGCCGCGGGAACGCCACATCCGGCGCACCGATCTGCAGCGGCATGATCCAGTTCGCGAATCCCGCGAACAACGGCGTCGCGAACATCAGCAGCATGATCGTGCCATGCATCGTGAACGCCTGGTTGAACTGCTCGTTCGACATGATCTGCGTACCCGGACGGGCCAGCTCGGCGCGCATGAAGAGCGCCATCACCCCGCCGATGCAGAAGAACGCGAACGACGTGATCAGATACATCGTGCCGATGGTCTTGTGGTCGGTGGTGGTCAACCACCGCACGACCACGTTGCCCGGCTGTTTGCGCCGTACCGGCAGCTCGTTCTCGTACGAGTCCTCTGCTGCTGCGGCGGCACCCTGAGGTTCGTTGAGGATGCTCACAGTTTGTTCGTCTCCGCATTCCTGGCCGGATCCGTCTGCGCGATGCCCGACGGGATGTAGCCGTTCTGGCCCTTCTTGGCCAGCTCTTCCAGGTGCTTCTGGTAGCGCTCCGGAGAGACCACCTTGACGTTGAAGAGCATCCGCGAGTGGTCGACACCGCAGAGCTCGGCGCACTTACCGAGGAAGGTGCCCTCCTGGTTCGGGGTGACCTCGAAGGAGTTGGTGTGCCCCGGGATGACGTCCTGCTTCATCAGGAACGGCACCACCCAGAAGGAGTGGATGACGTCACGCGAGGTCAGGATGAACCGGACCTTCTCGCCCTTGGGCAGCCACAGCGTCGGACCCGGGTTGTCGGTCTGCGGGTTCCGCGTGCCCGGGACGCCGTAGTCGTAGACGCCCTCGGCACCCTTGGGGAAGTCCTTCGTGAACCGGTTGGGGATGGCGTCGAGCTCCTTGGGGACCTCGTTGCCCGTGGCGGCGTTGCCGTCCACGTTCTCGATGTAGTTGAAGCCCCAGCTCCACTGGTAGCCGACCACGTTGACCGTGTGGGCGGGCTTCGCGGAAAGGGTGAGGAGCTTCGACTCGTCCCGTGCGGTGAAGTAGAAGAGCACCGACACGATGATGAGGGGGACCACGGTGTACAGCGCCTCGATGGGCATGTTGTACCGGGTCTGCGGAGGTACCTCCACCTTGGTGCGGCTGCGCCGGTGGAAGATGACGCTCCACACGATCAGCCCCCAAACCAGTACGCCCGTGATGAGCGCTGCCGCCCACGAGCCCTGCCAGAGGGAGAGGATCCGGGGAGCCTCCTCCGTCACTGGGGTGGGCATTCCAAGGCGGGGGAAGTCCTTGTATGTGCAACCCGTGGAGGTCGCGAGGATCAGGCCCGCAGTCAGCACCTGCGGCAGCTTCCGCCGCATCGGGCGCCGCGACGAGCGGTCGGAGCCGTTGGGACTCACGTAGCGCCTTCCCGAGAGTCTCGCCCGCGCGGCGGGCTGCGGCCGTCTCGTGGTCGGTCGCCGACCCTGACGCGGGCGGGGGTGTGGATGTTTATGCGGACCAAACCCTACTGGACGCGTTTTCAGGGTGTGCGGGGAGGGTGCCCAACGCGCCGCCCGACTCCCCGAAGGGGTGGACTGTGCTATTCCGGGGCGCCCGCGCGCCCCGACCGGCCGCCCCGGGTCCGCTTCTGACGCCCCCTCCGGCGGCGGGTTAGCGTGGCGGGCGTGCCCTACTTCGACGCCGCTTCCTCCGCCCCGCTGCACCCCGTGGCCCGGCAGGCCCTTCAGGCTTCCCTGGACGAGGGATGGGCGGACCCCGCCCGGCTCTACCGCGAGGGGCGCCGGGCCGGACTGCTGCTGGACGCGGCCCGGGAGGCCGCCGCGGAGGCCGTCGGCTGTCGCCCCGACGAACTCGTCTTCACTCCTTCGGGGACACATGCGGTCCACGCGGGGATGTCGGGCGTGTTGTCGGGCCGCCGCCGGGTCGGCCTCGGGGTGACCGTCTCCGCCGTGGAGCACTCCTCGGTGCTCCACGCGGCCTCCGCCCACGAGGCGGCGACCGGCGGCACGGTGACCGAGGTGCCGGTGGACCGGTACGGGGCGGTGGTGCCGGACACGTACGCCGGTGCCCTGCGCGAGGACACGGCGCTGGCCTGCCTCCAGTCCGCCAACCACGAGGTGGGTACGGAGCAGCCGGTGGCCGAGGTCGCCGAGGTGTGCCGCAGCCGGGGCGTCCCGCTGCTGGTGGACGCGGCGCAGTCGCTGGGCTGGGGCCCGGTGGAGGGCGCGTGGTCGCTGCTGACGGGGAGCGCGCACAAGTGGGGCGGTCCGGCCGGCGTGGGGCTGCTGGCCGTACGCAAGGGGGTCAGGTTCGCCCCGCGCGGCCCGGCCGACGAGCGGGAGTCGGGGCGCTCCCCCGGCTTCCAGAACATCCCGGCGATCGTGGCGGCGGCGGCCTCGCTGCGCGCGGTGCGCGCGGAGGCGGCGGCCGAGGCGGTCAGGCTGCGGGCGCTGGTGGACCGGATCAGGACGCGGGTGCCCGAGCTGGTGCCCGACGTGGAGGTGGTGGGGCATCCGGAGCGCCGGCTCCCCCATCTCGTGACGTTCTCCTGTCTCTATGTCGACGGGGAGGCGCTCCTCCACGAGCTGGACCGGGCGGACTTCTCGGTCTCCTCGGGGTCGTCCTGTACGAGCAGCACGCTGACGCCGTCCCATGTGCTGCGCGCGATGGGCGTGTTGTCGGAGGGAAACGTCCGGATCTCGCTCCCCGTCGGGACGCCGGAGGCGGAGGTGGACCGGTTCCTGGAGCTGCTGCCGGGGGTGGTGTCCGGCGTACGCGAGAGGCTGGGGGCGCCGGCCGGGGCGGCCGGGGCCCGCGCGGTGGCGGGGACGGACGCGGTGGGGGCCTCGCTGGTGGTGGACGCGCTCGGGCGGCGCTGTCCGATCCCGGTGATCGAGCTGGCCAAGGTGTTCGGCGAGGTGCCCGTGGGCGGGACGGTGACGGTGCTCTCGGACGACGAGGCGGCGCGGCTGGACATCCCGGCGTGGTGCGAGATGCGCGGTCAGGAGTACGTGGGCGAGCAGCCGGCGGACCACGGTGTCGCGTATGTGGTCCGCCGGGTGTCGTGACGCCGGGCCCTGTCCGGCGGGGCCTGGACCGGGTGGGCCCGGACCGGGTGGGCCTAGACCAGGTGGACCTGGACCTCCGCCGCCGCGTCGTGGCCGTACGCCTTGGTGAAGCGCTCCATGAAGCGGGTCCTGGCCAGGGTGTACTCCTGGGTGCCGACCGTCTCGATGACGAGGGTGGCGAGCATGCAGCCGACCTGGGCCGCGCGCTCCAGGCCGACGCCCCAGACCAGACCGGAGAGGAATCCGGCGCGGAACGCGTCGCCGACGCCGGTCGGGTCGGCCTTCGCCTCCTCCTCCGGGCAGCCGACGAGGATCGGCTCCTCGCCGACGCGGTCGATCCGGACGCCGCGCTTGCCGAGGGTCGTGACGCGGTGGCCGACGCGGGAGAGGATCTCGGCGTCGGTCCAGCCCGTCTTGGCCTCGATGAGCCCCTTCTCGTACTCGTTGGAGAAGAGGTACGTGGCGCCGTCGAGAAGGGTGCGGATCTCGTCACCCTCCATACGGGCGATCTGCTGCGAGAAGTCCGCGCCGAAGGGGATGGAGCGCGTACGGCACTCCTCGGTGTGCCGGAGCATGCCCTCCGGGTCGTCGGCGCCGATCACGACGAGGTCGAGCCCGCCGACGCGGTCGGCGACCTTCTTCAGCTCGATCTGGCGGGCCTCGCTCATCGCACCCGCGTAGAAGGAGCCGAGCTGGTTGTGGTCGGCGTCCGTCGTGCAGACGAAGCGCGCGGTGTGCAGGACCTCGGAGATCCGTACGGAGCCGGTGTCGACGCCGTGCCGGTCGAGCCAGGCGCGGTACTCGTCGAAGTCCTGGCCGGCGGCGCCGACCAGGATCGGGTTGGTGCCGAGCTGGCCCATGCCGAAGGCGATGTTCGCGCCGACACCGCCCCTGCGCACCTCAAGGTTGTCGACCAGGAAGGAGAGGGAGACCGTGTGGAGCTGATCCGCGACAAGCTGGTCCGCGAAACGGCCGGAGAAGGTCATCAGATGGTCGGTGGCGATGGAGCCGGTGACTGCGATTCGCACGGCGTGAACGCTCCTGATGAGGGAGAACGGTGGACAGTTCACGCTACCGGTTCGCGGCGCTCTCCCCTAAGCCGCAGTTCGGCCCACCCGGAGGAATGATCGACGGGATGTCCGGATACGGCCGCTCCACCCGAACGGCGTAACTCCGGCCCCGGACGGCCCCACCGGGGAACCGCACGCCGCCCTCGTCCGTCCCACCGGTGCCAGGGCAACGAAACACGGAGTCGAAGGAGCGCAGCGGTGACCAGCACGGAGCGGCCCGACGAGAACACAGCCGACAGCGCTGACCGCCCGCGCGGCAGGCGTTCACCGTTCGCCGTCGCCGCGGTGGCGGCGGCGGTCCTGATCGCCGGGGGCGGAGGCGCGTATTTCGCCACGAGCGCCTTCGGCAGCTCCGGCGGCGGAAGCGGTGGCAGCGGCGACAGCAAGGGCGGTGCGGGCGACGGGAACCCGCCGCTGCTCGCCCTCGACGCCCCGGCGGCGGAGTCGGGCGCCACGGGCCCGGGCGCGGGCTCCGGGGACTCCCCGCCGCCGGGTATCGCGCCCGGTGAGCCGGATCCGAGCGGGGTGGTCTACCGCGCCACGGGCGAGCTGCCCGCGGGGCCGGACACCGCCCGCGTCTACCGTACGAGCGGCACGGTCGCCGCGGCCGATGTGGCCCGGCTGGCGAAGGCGTTCGGGATGACGGGCGCGCCCCGGTCGGACGGCACGTCCTGGAAGGTCGGCACGGACAAGGACGGCTCGGGCCCGCTGCTGCGGGTCGCCAAGCAGGCACCGGGGGCGTGGACGTTCGCGGAGTTCGGGGCGGCGCCGGGCGGCGACAACTGCCTCAAGGGCAAGAGCTGCCCGAGCGGTGGCGGCGCGTCCGGCGGCGGTTCCTTCGCGCCGGGCAGTGAGGCCGGGGCGATCGACGAGGCGGCGGCGAAGAAGGCCGCGGCGCCGGTGCTGAAGGCGCTGCGCCAGGACGACGCGGACATCGACGCCAGCCGGCTCATGGGCGCGGTCCGGGTGGTCAACGCGGACCCGGTGATCGGCGGGCTGCCCACGTACGGCTGGTCGACGGCGGTCCAGGTGGACCCCGACGGCCGGGTGACCGGCGGTTACGGGCAGCTCACGACCCCGGAGCGGGGTGACGCCTATCCGGTGATCAGCGCGGCGGAGGCGCTGAAGGAGCTGAACAAGGCGGCGGACGGCACGGGTTCGGGCGCCGGCTCCGGCAGCGGTTCTGGCGCCGGCCGGATCGGCGGGTGCGCGACGCCGGTGCCGCTGGACGAGGGCAGGTCCGGTGCTGACGGCAGGGCGGCCACGGGTGCGGACGTCCCTCCGGCGCTCCCGTGCGCCCCGAAGAGCGGCGCGGCGACCCAGAAGTCCCAGCGGACCCCGGAGTCCGTGGAGATCACCGAGGCGGTCTTCGGGCTCGCGGTGCGCTCGGTGGACGGGCGCGGGGCGCTCGTACCGTCCTGGCTGTTCGAGGTGACACCGGGCGACGGCTCGGCGCCGTACACGGTCACGCACCCCGCAGTGGCGCCGAAGTTCCTGAAGAAGGCGGCGCCGAAGCCCCCGTCCTCGCCCGCGCCCCCGCACAAGGAGCTGCCCGGCGGCCCCGGCGCGGCCGACCCCGGCACGGCCGAGGGACCGCGCGCCACGTCGTACGAGGCGGCCGGGCGGAGCCTGACGCTGCACTTCACGGGCGGTGTGTGCAGCAAGTACGCGGCGACGGCGGACGAGAGCGGTACGGCGGTGAAGGTGAAGCTGGTCGTCACCGACCCCGACCCCGAGCGGGTCTGCATCGCCCTGGCCAAGGAGCAGTCCGTCAAGGTGACGCTGGACAAGCCGCTGGGCGACCGGCAGGTCGTGGACACCACGACGGGCGAGAAGATCGCGCGCCACTGAGGCTCTGAGGAACCGACGCACTCAGACGCGCTCAGACGCTGAGGTCACGTAACGCGAAAGGCGGCGGCGCTCCCCTCACGGGAGCGCCGCCGCCTTTCGTCGTACCGCTGCTGGGGGCGAGTCCTAGCTGAAGGAGTCACCGCAGGCGCAGGAGCCCGTCGCGTTCGGGTTGTCGATCGTGAAGCCCTGCTTCTCGATCGTGTCGACGAAGTCGATCGAGGCGCCGCCCAGGTACGGGGCGCTCATCCGGTCGGTGACGACCTTGACGCCGTCGAAGTCCTTCACGACATCGCCGTCGAGCGAGCGCTCGTCGAAGAACAACTGGTAGCGGAGGCCGGAGCAGCCGCCGGGCTGGACGGCGACGCGGAGGGCGAGGTCGTCCCGGCCTTCCTGGTCCAGCAGTGCCTTGACCTTGCCCGCGGCGGCGTCGGACAGGAGGATGCCGTCGCTCACGGTGGTGGTCTCGTCCGATACGGACATCTGCTTCTCTCCCGGGTTGTACGGACTGCTTGCCGACAGTGCAACCTGCTCGGCCACGGATTCATTCCGGGCGCCGGCACGTGTCTTTCCCTGCCTTCATGCTCGCACACCGGGCGCCGCGCCGGAATGCGTCACATCGACGCTATGGCCATCGTCAACGTGACATGAAGCAGCTATGATAGATAGCGTCAATGAGACGAAAAGGTGCGGCTGCCGAGAAGCATCTGCTGAGAAGAGAGGGTGCGTGACGTGACCACGGCCCAGCCCGTTCAGGATCTCGCCGTCCAGGATCTCGGCGTCCAGCCGACGCCCCTCGCCCTGCTGCTGCTGGGCAGGGAGGCCGACACGCGCAGCGAGCGCGGCGTGGAGTGCCCCGGCGACCTGCCCTCCCCTTCCGACCCCGACCTGGTGGCGCGCGCCCGTGCGGCGAAGGAGAAGCTCGGGGAGAAGGTGTTCATCCTCGGCCACCACTACCAGCGCGACGAGGTCATCCAGTTCGCCGATGTGACCGGCGACTCCTTCAAGCTCGCCAAGGACGCGGCGGCGCGGCCGGCCGCCGAGTACATCGTCTTCTGCGGTGTGCACTTCATGGCCGAGTCCGCGGACATCCTGACGACCGACGACCAGAAGGTCGTCCTGCCGGACCTCGCCGCGGGCTGCTCCATGGCGGACATGGCGACGGCGGAGCAGGTCGCGGAGTGCTGGGACGTGCTGACGGACGCGGGCATAGCCGACCGGGTCGTGCCCGTCTCGTACATGAACTCCTCGGCGGACATCAAGGCGTTCACCGGCAAGCACGGCGGCACGATCTGCACGTCCTCGAACGCCGAGCGCGCCCTGAACTGGGCCTTCGAGCAGGGCGAGCAGGTGCTCTTCCTGCCCGACCAGCACCTGGGGCGGAACACGGCGGTGCGTGACCTGGGGATGTCGCTCGACGACTGCGTCCTCTACAACCCGCACAAGCCGAACGGCGGCCTCACCCGGCAGGAGCTGCGGGACGCCAAGATGATCCTGTGGCGCGGCCACTGCTCGGTGCACGGGCGCTTCTCACTGGACTCCGTACGGGACGTACGGGAGCGGATCCCGGGCGTGAACGTACTGGTGCACCCGGAGTGCAAGCACGAGGTCGTGGCGGCGGCGGACCACGTCGGTTCGACGGAGTACATCATCAAGGCGCTGGAGGCGGCCCCGGCGGGCTCGAAGTGGGCGATCGGTACGGAGCTGAACCTCGTACAGCGCCTGGCGAATCGTTTCGCCCCGGAGGGCAAGGAGATCGTCTTCCTCGACCGTACGGTCTGCTTCTGCTCCACGATGAACCGGATCGACCTGCCGCACCTGGTCTGGACGCTGGAATCGCTGGCCGAGGGCAACGAGGTCAACCGCATCCAGGTCGACCAGGAGACGGCGGACCTCGCGCAGCTCGCGCTGGAGCGGATGCTGGCGCTGCCGTAGCCGGTTCCGAAGGCGCCGTGGGGCGGTGTACAGGAGGGGTCCGATCCTCCCCGTACACCGCCCCTCTGCCTTAGAGTGGCGGTCCCACCGGCCAGGCGTTCCGAGTACGGGGCCATGCCCCCGCTCCGCCGTGGCAGCCGGTTGACCGGAGCACGCGCACCTTGTCGAGGTCCGCCCTGTCACGCTCCACCCCATCCCCTGTTCGTCCCGGTTCTCCTCACCCTTCTTCCCGTTCCGGACAGCAGAGGTCGCCCTACCGTGCCCCGTCACCGGCTCACCGCCGCACTCGTCCTGCTCTGTTTCGTCGGTCCGCTCTCCACCGACATGTATCTGCCCGCCTTTCCCCGGATGGCCGCCGAGCTGCGTACGGACGCCTCCGGCGTGCAGCTCACGCTCACCGCGTTCCTGGTCGGCATGACGCTCGGCCATCTCGTGCTCGGCCCGCTCTCCGACCGTTACGGGCGGCGGATCCCGCTGCTCGCGGGGGCAGCGGTCTGCACCGTGGCCACCGCGCTCTGCGCCCTCTCCCCCGGGCTCGGCCCGCTGATCGCGCTGCGGCTGGCCGCCGGGTTCAGCGGGGCTGCGGGCGTCGTCGTCGGGCGGGCCGTGGTCGCGGACGTCGCGACGGGCGCGGCGGCGGCGCGGCTGCTGGGCGTGCTGATGACGCTGGCGGGCCTCGCGCCCGTCCTCGCCCCGCTCGCGGGCGGCGCGGTGATCGGCGTGGCCGGCTGGCGCGGGGTCTTCTGCGGGCTGGCGGGGGTGTCGCTGCTGGCCCTGGCCGCCGTGGCCGTCGCCGTACCGGAGACCCTGCCGCCGGAGCGGCGCCGTACGGGCGGGCGTGGCGCGTTGCTCCGTACGGTACGGACGGTGGCGGGCGACCGCGCGTACACCGGCTACGCGCTCGCGTTCTCCTTCGCCTTCGGCGCGCTGTTCTGCTACGTCGCCGGGTCCCCGTTCCTGCTCCAGAACGTGCTGGGGCTGAGCGTCGGCGTCTCGTCCGTGGTCTTCTCCGGCGGCGCGGTGGTCATGGCGCTCTCGGGTGCGGTGTCGGCACGGCTGGTGGGCCGGGTCGCTCCGCAACGGCTGCTGCGTCTCGGTCTGTACGCGCTGTGGGCGGCGGCGGTGGCGCTGCTCGCGGTGGCCGGGGCGGGGACGCCGGCGCTCGCCACGTGTCTGCCGCTCGTGACGGTGTTCTGCGGCGGCATGGGTCTGGTGCTCGCCAACGCCGCGTCGCTGGCGGTCGCGCGCGTCCCGGAGGCGGCGGGCACGGGGTCGGCCCTGCTGGGCACGGCGCAGAGCGCGGTGGGCGCGGTGGTGGCGCCGCTGGCGGGGCTGGGCGGGGCGGGGTCGGCGGTGTCGGCGTTCGCGGGGATGGCGGTGTGCGGCGGGGTGGCGGTCCTGGCGGCGCGGCGTGCGGAGCGGGCGGGGACGGGGGCTGACGGATCCGACGAGTCCGACGGATCCGACGGGCCGGCTGGGCAACTGACGCCCCGATCCCCCTGATCCCCGGTCGTTACGGGACGGCGTCCCCTTCGCCCTCGCCGTCGTCGGCCGTCCGGGACATTCCACTCGCACGGGCGATGCCCTCGACCGTCTGTGCGTCGCTGTGGCGCCTGCTCTGCTGGGCCTCCAACTTGTCCCGCATGGCGCGCAGTTTGGCCGGATCGGCGGCCACCTCAGGGGGGACCAGCGACATGGCGCCCTTGGTGTGCTCGCCGTCACCGAGATGAGCGACGACATGGTCGGCCCGGTCCTCGTGACCGGGCTGCATCGCGCCGATCAGGCCCATCAGACTGAGGAACTCCTGCTGGAGCTCCGGCGTGAACAACTCCCGCTCGGGGCCGTCCATCCGCAGCCGTACGGTGCCGCCCCCGGCCTCGGCCCACATCCGGATGATCTCCATGAGCAGCTCGAACTGCTCGCCGGGCATCCGGGCCCGCAGCGACTCCACGTAGAGCGCGTACCGGGCGCGGGCGACCTCGGCCGGGGTCGCCTCACCCGGGTTCTCGAAAGCGTCGGGCATGGCCCCTCCTCGGTGAGGCTCCGTCGGATCCGCCTGCGCCGGGTGGGAGTTGGTGTACCCCCGGTCCCCTTCGACTTCCGACGGTACCGCACGTCGTACGGCGCCAGTACGGAGCGATTCGCGGCCCCCATGGTCGTCGGCCGGGGCCGGTCCGGCCGGTCCTTCCGGAGCACTACGGTTCCACGGCGCTACGGCAGGCGGGCTCCCCGGCTCACGGCGATACGCAGGGTCGTACGCAACGCCTCGATGAGGCAGCCGACCATCCCGCACAGCGCGTCCCGATCGGCATCGGCCGGAATGGGCTCGGGGCCCGCGTCGGAGAGGAGTTGCTCGACGGAGGCGATCAGATCCTCCTCGGCCTCGTCGGCGAGCCGGGACATCCGGCTGTCGGGGCCGGCGGCGCTGAGGTAGCAGGGGGTGCCCTCGGCGGTGGTCCATGGCAGGAGCCGAAGGGGGCTGTGGGGGCCGGCTGTCTGCTGGTGCATCTGGGGGTGGCTCCTGTCTGTCGGGCCGGGCTGGCGCGAACGAACACCGATCGTTACGTTGTGTGCACCCATCGTCACACCGTGACGTATGACCTCAACAGGGGCGTTCCGTCCCAGCGTTGAGCACGGGACGACCGAAAGGTGAAGCAGCATGAAGTTCACGCCGCAGGCCCTGAACCCGTACCTGTCCGCCCGCCACTACTTCGGCGCGGAACAGCGCCGCCACCGGGAGCGCGCAGACCTGTCGCTCGTACAGCTCGCGGACATCCTGAACTCCAGCAAGAGCACGCTCGCGCGCATCGAGACGGCGGAGTTGCTGGCGCCGCCGGATCTGCCGCGCAAGCTGGATGCGGCGTTCGGGACGGGCAACCACTTCCACGGCCTGTACCAACTGGCAAAGCGGGAGGCTCATCCGGACCAGTACCGGCGATATATGGACCTCGACGCGCAGGCGGAGATCATCGAGCAGTACGGGGCTCAAGCCGTACCTGGGCTACTCCAGACCGAGCCATACGCACGCGCGTACATCAAGACCGTTCCGGGAGTACCCCCGGAGAAGGTTGAGGAGCGGGTCGCACTCCGGATGGCCCGGAAGGAACGGCAGCACGCGGACCCTCCTCCGTTCCGCTGGGCGATCGTCGACGAATCGGCGCTCCGGCGACAGGTGGGCGACAAGGAGTGCATGTTCAACCAACTGGCTTCGCTCCTCGCCCAGGTGGATACTCCGGACAGTAAAATTCAGGTGATGCCGTTCAGTGCGGGTCCACACTCGCTGATGGGCGGCTCACTGACGCTGCTGACACTCACCGACGGTTCCACGATGGCCTACGAAGAGGGCATCGACATCGGCCATCTCTACGAGGACCGGGGCGCGGTGAAGGCATGGCGGCTCCAGTACGAGTTGGTGCGCGCCAACGCCCTCTCGCTGACGGAGTCGGCGAAGTTGATCCGGAAAACAATGGAGGAGTACCAGCCATGCGAAACGCCCCCGAGCTGAGCATCGCCCATTGGCGCAAGAGCAGCTACAGCAACCCAAACGGGGGCGAGTGCCTGGAGATCACCGAGGACCTCCCCGGTCTCGTCCCCGTAAGGGACAGCAAGCTCCCCCACAGCCCCATAGTCATCATCCCGGCCCGCTCCTGGACCGCGTTCGTCACCACCCTCAAGGCATAGAAGTCGGCTACCGGGGCGGAAGGGGCTGTCGCAACCGGCGCCCTGGTGACGTGTGCAGAGGATGCGCCCGACCCCCGCCGCGACGGCGGCATCGATCGCGGTGCGGTGCAGGCTCACGGCGCCGGGAAGCAAGACCCCGTCCCAGGAAGGTCCTGGGACGGGGCATGCGGGTATGGCCGTGCCCCGAAGCGTCCCGCTCGCGCGGGGGCTTCGGGGCACTTCAGGCTGGCGGGCCTGGCAGGCCGGACCGATCGTCAGGCGTTCGCCGGCTCCGGGGTCTGCTCCGCGTCCGCGTCCGTCCGGGCGGGCGGGTTCGCGGGCGTGGACCTCTTCGCCGCCTTCTTCTTCGCGCGGCGCTCCTTGCGGAGTTCCACCATCGCGTAGAGCGTCGGCACCAGCAGCAGCGTCAGCAGCGTCGACGACAGCAGGCCGCCGATCACGACCACCGCGAGCGGCTGGCCGATGAAGCCGCCCTCGCCCGTGACGCCGAGCGCCATCGGGATCAGCGCGAAGATCGTCGCCAGTGCCGTCATCAGGATCGGGCGGAGCCGGTGGCGGCCACCCTCGATGACCGCTTCCACGACGCCCAGGCCCTGGGCGCGGTACTGGTTGATCAGGTCGATCAGGACGATCGCGTTGGTCACCACGATGCCGATCAGCATCAGCATGCCGATCATCGCCGGGATGCCCAGCGGCGTACCCGTCACGATCAGCAGCCCGATCGCGCCCGTCGCCGCGAACGGGACGGAGACCAGCAGGATCAGCGGCTGGATCAGCGACCGGAAGGTCGCGACCAGGAGCATGAACACGATCGCGATGGCCGCGAGCATGGCCAGGCCGAGCTGGAGGAACGCGTCGTCCTGGTCCGCCGAGACGCCGCCGATGGTGGCGGTGGCTCCCTCGGGCAGCTTCAGGGCGTCGATCTTCGTCTGGAGCTCGGTGCTGACCGCGCCGGTGTTGTCACCGACGGGCCGTGCGGTGATCGTCGCGGCGCGCGCGCCGTCGATCCGCGTCATGGAGACCGGACCCGGCACCAGTTCGACATCGGCGATCTGGCCGAGCTTCACCGGGCCGAGCGGCAGGTTCTTCAGCTCGGCGATCGTCGTGGCGGGCTTGTCGGAGGTGACGACGACATCGCGCTCGCTGTCGTCCAGCATCGCCGAACCGGACGGGGTGCCGCGTACGGCCTGGCCGACGGCCATACCGAGCGTGGTGTCGTTGAAACCGGCGTCGGCGGCCTTGGAGTTGGCCTTGACCGAGATACGGGGGATGCTCTGCGCCAGGTCGCTCTCGACGTCGGTGACGTCGTCGAGACCGGCGACCGCGTCCCGTACCTGCTCCGCGGCCTTGTCGAGGGTGTCGCCCTCGGACGCCTTGACCACGACGCTCAGGTTCTGGTCGCCGAAGCCACCGCCCGCGCCGATCGTGGTGGTGCCGATGCCGTCGAGCGCGGCGAGCTCCTTCTCCAGGTGCTCCGTGGTCTTCTCGGACGTCGCGGCGTCCTTCAGGGTCACCTGGTACGACGCCTGGTTGGAGCCCGTACCGCCGCCGAAGGCCGCCATGAAGCCGGACGAGCCGACGGTGACCTGGTAGTCCTTGATCTCGTCCGAGTCGGCGAGAACCTTCTCGACCTTCTTCGCGGCCGCGTCGGCCGACTCCAGGCTGGTGCCGGGCGCCAGCTCCTGCTTGATGGAGAGGACTTCCTGCTCGCCCTGGTCGAAGAAGTTGGTCTTGAGCAGCGGCGCCATGCCGAACGTGGCGAGCAGCACGACGACCGCGATGCCCAGGCTCGCGATCCGTCGCCGGGTCGCGAACTGGAGGACCGGGACGTACAGCCGCTGGAGCCTGCTGCTGGTCTCCTTCTCCTCCGCCAGGCGCCGCGCCTCGTCGGGGTCGATCCCGGCGATGGCCTTCGGCGGCTTGAGGAACCAGTACGAGAGCACCGGGACCACGGTGAGCGAGACGATCAGCGAGGCGATCAGGGCCGCGGACACGGTGAGCGAGAACGAGCCGAACAGCTCGCCGACCATGCCGCCCACGAGACCGATCGGCAGGAACACGGCGACGGTGGTGAGCGTGGAGGCGGTGACCGCGCCGGCGACCTCGCGGACGGCGGTGAGGATCGCCTTCTCGCGCTCCTCGCCGTAGCCGAGGTGCCGCTTGATGTTCTCCAGGACGACGATCGAGTCGTCGACGACGCGGCCGATGGCGATGGTCAGCGCGCCGAGGGTGAGCATGTTGAGCGACAGGTCACGCGTCCACAGCACGATCAGCGCGAGGACGATCGACAGCGGGATGGAGACCGCGGTGACGATGGTGGAGCGCAGCGAGGCCAGGAAGACCAGGATCACGAGGACCGCGAAGAGCAGGCCGAGCGCGCCCTCGGTGGTCAGGCCCGAGATGGACTTGGAGACCTCGGGGCCCTGGTCGCTGACGACGGTGAGGGTGGCGCCGGAGCCGAGGTCCTTGCGGAGGTCGGGCAGCTTCTCCTTGACCGCGTCCGAGATGGCGACGGCGCTGCCGTCCTTGTCCATCGTGACGTTGACCGCGAGGCTGGGCTTGCCGTTCGTACGGGTCAGCGCGGTCGCGGCGGACTGGGTCTGCTCGACCTTCGCGATGTCACCGAGGCGTACGGGGGACGAGGGCGCCGTACCCGCACCCGCGCCGCCGGAGCCGCCGGCCGCGGGCGCGATCCGCAGGTCCTCGATCTGCTTGAGGGAGGTGTAGCCGCCGCCGACCTGCACCGTACGGCTCTTGCCGTCCTCGGTGAAGGAGCCGGCGGGCAGGGTCGCGCCGCCCGCCTTGAGCGCCTCGGAGAGCGACATGGCGTTGACGCCGGCCGCGGCGAGCTTCCGGTCGTCGGGCGTGACGGAGACCTGGAGGTCCCTGACGCCGTCGACGGTGACCTGGCCGGTGCCCTCGATGTCCTGGAGGGCCGGGACGACGGAGCGGTCGAGCTGGTCGGCGAGGGCCTGCTGGTCCTTGTCGGAGGTGACGGCGAGGACGACGGTCGGGATGTCGTCCGTCGAGCCGGCGATGACCTGCGGGTCGACGGTGGTCGGGAGCTGCGCCCTGGCGCGGTTCACGGCCTGCTGGACATCGGCGACGAGCTGCTTCGTACCGCTGTCACCGAAGTCGAAGCTCGCCATGACGAGGGCGTTGCCCTCGCTGGCGGTGGAGGTGACGGTCTTGATCCCGTCGACGGTCTTGATGGAGTTCTCAAGCGGTTCGACGACCTGCTTCTCGACCACATCGGGGGAGGCGCCCTGGTAGGGGGCGAGCACCGAGACCATCGGGAGTTCGATGGAGGGCAGCAGTTGCTGCTTGAGCTGCGGTATCGCGATCGCCCCGAAGAGCAGCGCGACGATAGACATCAGCCCTATCAGGGCCCTTTGCGCGAGGCTGAATTTTGCCAGCCAGGACATGGGGTCTCTCTTCTGTGGTGTACGCGGCAGGCGGGCGGTGCGGCCCGGGCGCGGAGGTACGGCCTACGCCTGCGCCTCCGACGGAGGACGGCAACGGCCCCTCTCCATACGATCAACCATTCGAGAGCCGGATCCGTCGCCCCAAGGTGCCTTTCCTTATGCGCCGCATACCGCGCTTGGAGTAGCGGATGGGGCGTCCTACTCCACCCTTGGACGTACGAGGCCCGATTCGTAGGCAATTACGACGAGTTGGGCCCGGTCCCGGGCGCCAAGTTTTGCCATGGCCCGGTTCACATGGGTCTTGACAGTCAGCGGACTGACTTCGAGACGCTCCCCGATCTCGTCGTTGGAGTGGCCCGCGGCGACGAGTACGAGCACCTCGCGCTCGCGCACCGTGAGCGCCGCCAGGCGTTCGCTGTGGCGGGCCACCGTGTCCTGGCCCTCCGGCCGTCCCGCGCTCTGCGCGAGGAAGGTGGCGATCAGGCCCTTGGTCGCGGCGGGCGACAGCAGGGCGTCGCCCGCGGCGGCGATCCGGATGGCGTTGAGCAGTTCGTCGGGCTCGGCGCCCTTGCCGAGGAAGCCGGAGGCCCCGGCGCGCAGCGACTGCACCACGTACTCGTCGACCTCGAAGGTGGTCAGCATGACGACGTGCACCCCGGCCAGCTCCAGGTCGGCGCTGATCGTACGGGTGGCGGCGAGGCCGTCCGTACCGGGCATCCGGATGTCCATGAGGACGACGTCGGGGCGCAGGGCGCGGGTGAGGGCGACGGCCTCCGCTCCGTCGGCGGCCTCGCCGACGACCTCCATGTCGGGCTCGGAGTCGACCAGCACGCGGAACGCGCTGCGCAGCAGCGCCTGGTCGTCGGCGAGCAGCACCCGGATCGTCACGTGTTCTCCCCCGTACGGTTCATGACCGGCAGTATCGCCTGGATGCGGAAGCCGCCGCCGTAGCGGGGTCCCGCGGTGAGGGTGCCGCCGAGCGCGGTGACGCGCTCGCGCATGCCGACGAGGCCGTGGCCGCCGCTGTGGGTGTCCGCCGCCTGAGGATCGCCGGCGGCGGTGGGACCGGTGCCGTTGTCCAGGACGGTGATCTCCACGGTGGGCCCCACCCGTACGACGCTGACCTCGGCCTTCGCTCCCCCGCCCGCGTGCTTGCGCACATTGGTCAGGGCCTCCTGGATGATCCGGTACGCGACGAGGTCGACGGCCGCGGGCAGCTCGCGCCCGGGGGCCACCGCGCCGTTCGCCGCGAACTCCACGGGCAGGCCCGCGTTCCGGAACGTGTCGAGCAGCCCGTCGAGCTGGGCGAGCCCCGGCGCCGGTTCGGTGGGCGCCGCCGGGTCGCCGGACTGTCTGAGCAGGCCGACGGTGGCGCGCAGCTCGTTGAGCGCGGAGCGGCTGGCTTCCCGTACGTGTGCGAGGGCTTCCTTGGCCTGGTCGGGCCGCTTGTCCATGACGTGCGAGGCGACGCCCGCCTGCACGTTGACCAGCGCGATGTGGTGGGCGACGACATCGTGCAGGTCACGGGCGATCCGCAGCCGCTCCTCGGCGACCCGGCGGCGGGCCTCCTCCTCCCGGGTGCGTTCCGCGCGCTCGGCGCGCTCCCGGATGGCGTCAACGAAGGCCCGGCGGCTCCGTACAGCGTCGCCCGCGGCGCCCGCCATCCCCGTCCAGGCGAGGACCCCAAAGTTCTCCTGCGAGTACCAGGGCCCGTCGCCGAGCCCCATCGCCACCGCCGCGAGCACACTCATGGTGGCGAACCCGACCCGCCAGGTGGTGGGCCGGTCGGTGCGGGCGGCGACGGTGTAGAGCGCCAGCACGGCGCACATGAAGACCGGGGCGGGCGGCCGCATCGTGATCAGCTCGATCATGGTCAGCAGGCCGGCGCCCAGCAGGACGAGCATGGGCGCACGGCGCCGGAAGACCAGCATGCCGGCACCGAGCACCACGAGCACGAGACTGAGGGTGGTCGGGGTACGCGCGTCGAAGGAGGGAACGCCGTCCCCACGGTGCGGCTCGGCGAACGAACCGATGCCCATGCAGACCAGGGCGCCCACGGCGAGCACACCGTCGGCGGCGAGCGGATGGCCACGGGCCCAGCGCCGCGCGCGGACGAACGCACTACCGAGGGGATTCACCCCGCCCACGGTACGGTGCGATCCGATCGTCGCGGTGCCACGTCCTCGGCCAGCTCCTCGCCAAGCCGGCGAGTGAGCCGAAGGGCGCGCCGCTGTCGTAAGGGAGAGCGCGCGCAGGTTCGTGAGGAACGAACGAACCGAGCACGGTCGACCGTCGACAGTGCCCGCGGCCGGAGGCCGCTGATGAGTACAGCAAGCGCCCCGGAGGCGAACCGAGCCCTCAAGAAGAGGTAGAAATCAGGCCGTCGTCGTTCAGGAGGGCCCGGACTTCCTCCAGCGTGGCGTCCGGGGACGGCAGGATCAGTTCGGAGGGCTCCAGCGCGTCGGCGGGCAGTGGTTCGCCCAGTTCGCGCACCTTGGCCAGGAGCGCGTGGAAGGTGCGGCGGAAGCCGTCCTCGTCACTGCTCCTGACCTCGGCCAGCAGTTCGTCGTCCAGCTTGTCGAGCTCGGCGAAGTGGCTGTCCGCCAGCTTCACCTGGCCCTCCCCCATGATCCGTACGATCATGACGAATCCCTACTGCTTGTCGAATTTGTGCTGACTGGGAGGGGCGTCCTGGGGGTCGGTCGCGCCGCCCTCGATCGCCTGCTTCTGGGTCGAGCCGCCGGCCAGTTCGGCCTTCATGCGCTGCAGCTCCAGCTCGACGTCGGATCCGCCGGAGATGCGGTCCAGTTCCGTCGCGATGTCGTCCTTGGCGAGCCCGGAGTGGTCGTCGAGGGCGCCGGAGGCCAGCAGCTCGTCGATGGCGCCCGCGCGCGCCTGGAGCTGGGCGGTCTTGTCCTCGGCACGCTGGATCGCCATGCCGACGTCGCCCATCTCCTCGGAGATGCCGGAGAACGCCTCGCCGATCCGGGTCTGTGCCTGGGCGGCGGTGTAGGTGGCCTTGATCGTCTCCTTCTTCGTACGGAAGGCATCGACCTTGGCCTGGAGGCGCTGTGCGGCGAGGGTCAGCTTCTCCTCCTCGCCCTGCAAGGTCTGGTGCTGCGTCTCCAGGTCGGTGACCTGCTGCTGGAGCGAGGCGCGGCGGGACAGGGCCTCGCGGGCCAGGTCCTCCCGGCCGAGCGCCAGCGCCTTGCGGCCCTGGTCCTCCAGCTTGCTCGACTGGCCTTGCAACTGGTTGAGCTGCAGTTCCAGCCGCTTGCGGGACGTCGCGACGTCGGCGACGCCGCGGCGTACCTTCTGCAGCAGTTCGAGCTGCTTCTGATACGAGTAGTCGAGGGTCTCGCGCGGATCCTCGGCCCGGTCAAGGGCCTTGTTGGCTTTCGCGCGGAAGATCATCCCCATACGCTTCATGACACCGCTCATGGGCTTCGCGCGCCCCCTTCTGACGGACTACAGCTCCAGCACTCCAACAGAACCCACAGTACGGGCCCTGCCTCTATTACCGCACTGTTCCAGCTCGGATGCGCTCCTCCCCAAGGACGACTGCTCCGCCCCGCCGTCAGGCGCAAGGAGTAGATGACCATCAGGGAAAGCGGCGCAAAGTCGGGTCTGTCCCGGTACAGACGCACGCTGTTGCGGGATCGTTCCCCACCGGGGTGGGGTCCAACCGCGACACCCCGTACCCTTGGGCTTTGTGTTCCGAAGCCGCTCGAAGGAAGAGAAGGCCACCGCCACCAAGGTGACGGCGGACCTCTCCACGCCCCGCGACCCGCAGGCCCCGAAGGGCCGCCCGACTCCCAAGCGCAGTGAGGCACAGACGCAGCGTCGTCGTGCCGCCACCACGCCGACCGACCGCAAGTCGGCCATGAAGCAGCAGCGCGAGGCGCGCCGCGTGGATCTGGCCCGGCAGCGGGAGGCTCTGGCCAACGGTGACGAGCGCTATCTGCCGGTCCGTGACAAGGGGCCGGTGCGCCGCTTCGTCCGTGACTACGTCGACTCGCGCTTCTGTGTCGCCGAGTTCTTCCTGCCGCTCGCGGTGGTGATCCTCGTGCTGTCCATGGTCCGGGTCGGCTCGCTCCAGAACATCGCGCTGCTGTTGTGGCTCGGTGTGATCGTGATGATCGTCGTCGACTCGATCGGCATCTGGCTGCGGCTGAAGAAGCAGCTCGCCGAGCGCTTCCCCGACACCCCCAAGCGCGGTGCGGTGGCCTACGGCCTGATGCGTACGCTCCAGATGCGCCGGCTGCGGCTGCCGAAGCCGCAGGTCAAGCGCGGAGAGCGGCCCTGAGCGCTGAGGTCTCCGGCTTCGCGGGAGGCTCGGCGAGCTGGCTCGCCGGGCTCGGAGGGCTACGGAACGTGGTCCGCCAGGAGCTGGTCGCACGCCAGCTCGACGAGCAGATAGCCGGGCGCTTCCCGGTCGGGCGGCGGCTGCGGGTGCTGGACGTCGGCATGGGCCAGGGCACGCAGGCCCTGCGGCTGGCGCGCGCCGGGCACGCCGTGACGGGCCTGGAGTCCGACGCCGGGATGCTGGCGACGGCGCGCGAGGCGCTGGCCACGGAGCCCGCGGGGATACGTGAGCGGGTCAGGCTGATCGAGGGCGACGGCCTGGAGACCGGGGTGCACTTCCTGCCCGGCAGCTTCGACCTCGTCCTGTGCCACGGCGTGCTGATGTACGTGAACGAGCCGGACGCGCTGCTCGCGGGGCTGGCCAGGGTGCTGGCGCCGGGCGGTCTGCTGTCGCTGCTGGTACGGAACGGGAACAGCCTGGCCGTGCGGCCGGGCGTGGCCGGGGACTGGGCGGGGGCGCTCGACGCCTTCGACGCGGACACGTACACGAACCGGCTGGGTCTGCGCGTACGGGCGGACCGGCTGGAGGCGCTGACGGCGACGCTGGCGGGGATCGCCGCGCCGCTGCACGTCTGGTACGGCGTACGGGTCTTCACGGACGGGGCGGCCGACGACGCGCTGCCGCCCGCCGGTGACGCGCTGGAGCGGCTGCTGGCGGCGGAGGACCGGGCGGGGCGCACGGATCCGTACCGCGGGGTCGCGGCGCTGCTGCACCTGTGCGGCGTACGCGGCTGAGGGAACGCCGGATGATCGGGGGCGCGGTCCGCTCAGGTGATCGGGCCGTGACCGCGTCCTCACCGGGGTGAGCACTGTGAGCACGAGCGCTGCGAGCCCCGAGAGCGGCGCCGAGAAGGACAAGAAGATCAAGAGCGACAGAGCCGAGACGCCCCCGCTGCCCGCCCGGGAGACCTGGGTGGCCCTCTACCGGCACTTCCGGCCGCACCGCAGGACCGTCGCCCTCGGCGCGTTCCTCGCGCTGCTGGGCGCGGCGAGCGGGCTGGCGCAGCCGCTCGCGGCGCGGGAGCTGGTGGACCGGCTCGGCGGTGACTCCTCGATCACCGGGATCCTGCTGATCCTGACGGCCCTGGTGGTGTTCGGGACGGCGATCGAGGCGGTGGGCTCGTACCTCCTGGAGCGGACCGCCGAGTCCGTCGTGCTGGCCGCCCGCCGCACCCTGATAGGGCGGCTGCTGCGGCTGCGGCTCCCGGAGGTGGAGCGGACCCAGCCGGGCGATCTGATGTCCCGGATCACCTCGGACACGACGCTGCTGCGGGCGGTGACCACGCAGTCGATCGTCTCGGCCGCCACCGGCGGGCTGGCGTTCGTGGCGACGATCGCGCTGATGGGCTGGCTGGACCCGGTGCTGCTCGGGGTCACGCTGGGGGTGATCGTGGTGATCGGCGGCGCCGTGGCGCTGGTGATGCCGCGGATCTCGCGGGCGACGAAGCGCTCGCAGGAGGCCGTCGGCCATATCTCGACAGTGCTGGAGCGGGCCTTCGGGGCGTTCCGCACGGTCAAGGCGTCGGGCGCGGAGGAGCGGGAGACCGCCGTGGTGGCGGCGGCGGCCCAGGAGGCGTGGCGTCACGGGGTCAGCGCGGCGAAGTGGCAGTCGGTGGCCGGGTCCTCGGTCGGTCTCGCCGTGCAGGTGTCGTTCCTGGCGGTGCTGGGGATCGGCGGGGCGCGGGTGGCCTCGGGGGCCATCTCCGTATCGACGCTGGTGGCGTTCCTGCTCTTCCTGTTCTATCTGATCGACCCGGTGTCGAAGCTGGTGGGGGCGGTGACGCAGTACCAGGTGGGGTCGGCGGCGGTGGCGCGGATCGTGGAGGCGGAACGGCTCGGCACGGAGACGCTGGAGCCTTCCACCGCGGCCGTACCCGTGGAGGCCGCGGGTCCCGCCTCCGTGGTCTTCGAGGACGTCACCTTCCGGTACCGCGAGGACCTTCCGTATGTCCATCACGGGGTCTCCTTCGAGGTGCCGGGACCGGGGATGACCGCCTTCGTCGGCCCGTCCGGCGCGGGCAAGACGACCGTCTTCGGGATGATCGAGCGGTTCTACGAGGCGACCGGCGGCCGGGTGCTGGTGGACGGCAGGGACGTACGGGAGTGGTCGCTGCCCGAGCTGCGCGCCACGATCGGCTACGTGGAGCAGGACGCGCCCGTGCTGGCCGGGACGCTCCGCGAGAACCTGGTCTTCGCCGCGCCCGACGCCTCCGAGGAGCGCATCCGGGAGGTTCTCGTACGGGCCAGGCTGGACGGGCTCGTCGACCGGCTGCCGGAGGGGCTGGAGACGCTGGTCGGCCACCGCGGCTCGAAGCTGTCGGGCGGTGAGCGGCAGCGTGTGGCCATCGCGCGGGCGCTGCTGCGCCGGCCGCGGCTGCTGCTCCTGGACGAGGCGACGTCGCAGCTCGACGCGGTCAACGAGCTGGCGCTGCGCGATGTGGTGGCGGAGGCGGCGCGGGAGGTGACGGTGCTGGTGGTGGCGCACCGGCTGTCGACGGTGACGCTCGCGGACCGGATCGTGGTGATGGACGCGGGCCGGGTGCGCGCGGTGGGCACGCACGAGGAGCTGGTGGCGAGGGATCCGCTGTACGGGGAGCTGGCGGCGACGCAGTTCCTGGCGGCGGCGCGCTGATCCCGCGGCACGCAGGCCATGGACGCGTAGCGCGTCGGACAGCGAGCCGAACAGGCGGACAAACGGGATAATCCCGGCATGGACGCTTCCCTCCCCTCCCGCCGTCGCCGCCGCACCGCTCGCCGGACGCCGCTGTCCCTGACCGCCGCGCTCTGCGCGGTCGCCCTGGCCGGCGGCTGCTCCCCGGCCGGCACCACGGCCCAGGTCTCCGCCGAGCGGCCGGGGCGGGCGGCGCACTCCGCGCAGCCCGCTCCGCTCACCCAGCGCTCCGGGAACGATCTCCAGACCGACTACGAGACCGTGATCAGGAACGTCCTGCCGTCGGTCGTCCAGATCGAGGCGGGGAACAGTCTGGGCTCGGGCGTCGTCTACGACGGGCAGGGCCACATCGTCACCAACGCCCATGTGATCGGCGGCCGCCGGAGCTTCGCGGTGACCGTCGCCAACAGCGAGCAGCCGCTCCGCGCCGAGCTGGTCTCCAGCTTCCCCGAGCAGGACCTCGCCGTCATCAAGCTGGACACGATGCCGCGGGGGCTGAGGGCCGCGGCGTTCGGCGACACCGCGAAGGTGGCGGTCGGTCAGATCGTGCTGGCCATGGGCTCGCCGCTCGGGCTGTCGAGCAGCGTCACGCAGGGCATCGTCTCGGCGGTCGGGAGGACGGTCAGCGAGGGCGCGGCGGGCGGCGGTACGGGCGCCACCATCGCCAACATGGTGCAGACCTCGGCGGCGATCAACCCGGGCAACAGCGGGGGCGCGCTGGTCAATCTGGACAGCGAGGTGATCGGCATCCCGACGCTGGCCGCGACCGATCCGGAGCTGGGCAACGGCACCGCGCCGGGGATCGGCTTCGCGATCCCGGTGTCGATGGTCAGGACGGTCGCCGACCAGATCATCGAGCACGGCCGGGTCGTCGACTCGGGGCGGGCCGCGCTCGGCATCACGGGGCGTACGGTCGTCGGCCCGGACTACCAGCCGGCCGGCGTCGCGGTCGTCACCGTGCGGAAGGGCGGCGCGGCGGCGGGCGCGGGGATCAAGGCCGGGGACATCATCACGGGGGTCGGCGGGGTGCGGGTGACGACGATCGCCTCGCTCTCCGAGGCCCTCGCGGCGGACAAGCCGGGGCAGAAGGTGAAGGTGACCTTCACCCGGGGCGGCGCGACGAAGACGGCGGAGGTCACGCTCGGCGAGATGTGACGCACGGAGATGCGACGCGTACCGGGCCGTACGCGCGCGAGTTCACGCGCGTACGGCCCACCGCGTCACGCACGCACCGGCGTGCGGTCAGCTCAGCTCGGCTCGGCCTGGAGGCTCATCGGGCCGTAGATCTTGGCACCGTCCTCGAACAGCGACACCTGGTCGGCGCCTCCGTCCAGAAGCTCTCTCCAGACCTCACCGACCCATGACTCTGCGTCCCCCTGCGTCGTGAACTCCTCCGGCTCCACCGCCGGCGGGACCTCCGTCCCGTCGGCCTTCTCGAACCGCCACATCCACGCCATGTGCGCCTCCCGGCTCCCGCGGAACTGATCGATTACCTGCCCGCAGCGTAGCCGGGCGCGCACCGTACGCGGTGACGCGGGAGGATCATCTCTGTGGAACTGACTCTGCTCGGCACCGGTGCCCCCACCGGTCTCCCCCGCCCCCACTGCCCCTGTGCCGCCTGCGCGACCGCACGCGGCCCGTGGGCCCGCGCCGCCACCGCCCTGCTGGTGGACGGTGTGCTGCTGCTGGACCTGACCCCGGGCGCCGCGCTCGCCGCGGCACGCGCCGGGCACTCCCTGGCGGGGGTACGGCAGGTCCTGCTCACCCATCCGCACGACGGCCCCGCGGTGGAGCTGCCCGCCGGGCTGCCGTCGGCCGGGCGCGTCGCGGACGGCCGGGTGCTGACGCTGCTCAGCGGCCACCGGGTGCGGGCGGTGGCGATGGACGCGCCGGGCACGGGGTACGAGGTGACGGGCCCCGGCGGCGAACGGCTGCTGCACCTCCCGCCGGGCGGCGCCCCGGCGGGGGTGTCCCCCGGCAACGGCCGCAACCAGGCCGCCCCCGCCCCGTACGACATGGTCGCCGCCGATGTCGTCGGACGGCCCGACGCGGTGGCCCGGCTGCGCGCTGCGGGCTCGATCGGCCCCGACACGGATGTCATCGCCGTCCATCTCGACCACGACGTACCGCCCGGCCCCGAGCTGGTACGGCGGCTGGCGGCGGCCGGCGCACGGGCGGTCCCCGACGGGACGACGCTGACGGTGGGCGCGTACCACCCCGTACCGGAGGTGCCCCGGCGCACGCTGGTGACGGGCGGGGCGCGCTCGGGCAAGTCCTGGGAGGCGGAGCGGCGGCTGACGGCGTTCCCCGGGGTGCTGTACGTGGCGACGGGCGGCGCCCGGGGCGGCGACACGGAGTGGGAGGAGCGGGTCCGTATCCACCGCGAGCGCCGCCCCGGCTCCTGGCGCACGGCGGAGACCTGCGACCTGGTCCCGCTGCTGGAGGCGGAGGGCCCGCCGCTGCTGATCGACTGCCTGTCGCTGTGGCTGACGGACGCGATGGACCGGGTGAACGCGTGGGACGACGCGGCCTGGTCGTCGGGCGGCGAGAAGGCGCTGCGCGCGCGTACGGCCGAACTGGTCGCGGCGGTGCGGGCCACACGGCGCACGGTGGTGGCGGTGACGAACGAGGTGGGCGCGGGCGTGGTCCCGGCCACCCGCTCGGGCCGCCGCTTCCGCGACGAACTGGGCCGGCTCAACGCCGCGGTCGCGGAGGAGTGCGAGCAGGTCCTCCTGGTGGTCGCGGGCCAGGCCCTCACCCTCAGGTGACACCGTCGAGGGCCGACGAACCGTGCCCTGCGAAAAACACGTAATCTCGCCGGATGAGTTCGCTGAATCTCGATGACTTCTCCGATCTGATCGAGCGCCCCGACAGCGGTACCCGGCGCGACGCCGAGGAACGCCGGGAGCGGCTGGTCGTGGCACCCGGGGCGCTCGGGCGCCTCGACGAGCTGGGTGAGTGGCTCTCGGCCGCGCAGGGGTCCGTACCGGTGCGGGCGGTCGAGCGGCCGCGCGTGGTGCTGTTCGCCGGGGATCACGGTGTCGCCGGTCTCGGTGTGTCGGGCCGGCCCGCGGGCAGTGCGCATGTGCTGGTGCGGGCGGTGCTGGACGGTGCGAGCCCGGTCGCCGTGCTGGCCCGCCGGGCCGGGGTGTCCGTACGGGTCGTGGACGCGGGTCTGGACTGCGATCCGGCGCTGCTGCCCGAGGAGGTCGTACGGCACCGGGTGCGGCGTGGCAGCGGGCGGATCGATGTCGAGGACGCGCTGACGCCGGACGAGGCGGAGCGTGCCGTGCGGCTGGGGATGGCGATCGCGGACGAGGAGGCGGATTCGGGGACGGATCTGGTGGTCCTCGGCGATCTCAGCGTGGGCGGTACGACGGCCGCGGCGACCCTGATCGCGGCGCTGTGCGGCACGGACGCGTCCGTGGTGACGGGGCGGGGCGGCGCGGGGATCGACGATCTGGCGTGGATGCGCAAGTGCGCGGCGGTGCGGGACGCGCTGCGCCGGGCGCGGCCGGTGCTCGGGGATCAGGTGGAGCTGCTGGCGGCGGTGGGCGGCGCGGATCTGGCGGCGATGACGGGGTTCCTGCTGCAGAGCGCGGTGCGCCGGATGCCGGTGATCCTGGACGGTGTGGTGTCGGCGGCGTGTGCGCTCGTGGGGCAGCGGGCGGCGTTCCGGGCTCCGGACTGGTGGCTCGCGGGCCAGTTGAGCGGGGAGCCGGCGCAGGCGAAGGCGCTGGACAGGATGGCGCTCAACCCGCTGCTCGACCAGGGCGTCACTGTGGGCGAGGGTTCCGGGGCGCTGCTCGCGCTTCCCCTGGTCCAGGCCGCCGCCGCGCTCGCCGCGGAGCTGCCGGAGAGGGTGGAGCCCGAGGCCGCGGAGGAGGCCGGGGACGCCGTCGGTGTCGCCGGGTCCGACGGGGTGACCACGACGGAGTAGGGCATCGGATGCGGCGGCCGGGACGGGCCGCCGCCTCACCCGGCATGGAGCGCGATGCCCCATATGATCGCGTTTCATGGGAGAAGTCCACGTGCTTGCCGACCGATCGCCCCGGGTGGGCGCCCCGGATCCGAGGGACACCCCGGGCCGGGGCACGGTCCGTTCGCTGCGGGCCGCCGCGTACGCCGTCTGGTATCTGCGGACCGTCGCCTTCATCAACTTCCTGAGCGCCGTGTGGGTCTCGCTCGGCCAGGATCTGCGCCGGCACAACGTCGACGACTACTTCACCCCGTATCTGCTGACGGCGGGGTTCGCCTCCGGGGTCCTCACGCTCTTCCTGGCGATCACGATGCGGCGCCGCAAGCGCGCCGCCTGGATTCTCAACCTGGTCGTCTCGGGGCTGTTCCTGCTGCTGTTCTCGTTCGCGATGACGTTCGCGGAGATCCGGCACTACGCGCAGAACTGGGTCTCGCTGGGGCTGACGGCCTCGTTCGTCGCTGCGCTGCTGCTGGGGCGCCGCGAGTTCTACGCGAAGGGCGACCGGTCCAATCCGCGGCTGGCCGCGGTGGTGGCGGTGGGCGGGCTGCTGGCGGCCTCGCTGCTGGCGGCGCTGCTGGTGACCGTCACCAACACGGCGCACGGCGGCTCGTCGTTCCCCGAGCGGTGGCGGTACGGCACGATGCGGCTGGTCTCGCTGGCGGCGGACCACGCGCGGTTCCCGGGGATCGCCACGCCCGGCTGGGTCGATGTCGTCATCAACGTCCTCTCGACGCTGCTGCTGCTCGCGGTGGTGTACGCGGCGTTCCGCGCCCGGCGCGCGGTGGATGCGCTGACGGTGGAGGACGAGGCGCGGCTGCGGGTGCTGCTCGACCGGTACGGCGAGCGGGACTCGCTGGGCTATTTCGCGCTGCGCCGCGAGAAGAGCGTCATGTGGTCGCCGACGGGGAAGGCCGCCGTCGCCTATCGCGTGGTGGGCGGGGTGTCGCTGGCGTCGGGGGACCCGATCGGGGATCCGGAGGCGTGGCCGGGGGCGATCACGCCGTGGCTGGCGCAGGCGCGGGAGCACGGCTGGATCCCGGCCGTGATGGGGGCGAGCGAGGAGGCCGGGACGATCTACGCCCGGCACGGTCTGGACGCGCTGGAGCTGGGGGACGAGGCGCTGGTGGAGACCGCCGACTGGACGCTCGCCGGGCGCCGGCCGGGGAAGCCCGCCGCGCTGGAGGGCCGGGCGATGCGGACGGTGCGGCAGGCGTACAACCGGGTCGCGCGGGCCGGTTACCGGGTCAGGATCCGGCGCCATGAGGACATCCCCGCCGAGGAGATGGCCCTGCTGCTGCGGCGCGCGGACGACTGGCGGGACGGGGCCACCGAGCGGGGCTTCTCGATGGCGCTGGGGAGGCTGGGCGATCCGGGCGACGGGCGCTGCGTGATGCTCGAATGCCTGGACAAGGACGGCGAGTTGCGGGCGGTGCTGAGCTTTGTGCCGTGGGGTCCGCACGGTCTCTCGCTCGATCTGATGCGCCGTGACCGGGACGGCGAGAACGGCCTGATGGAGTTCATGGTGATCGAACTCCTCCAGCGGTCCGACGAGATCGGGATCGCGCAGGTCTCGCTGAACTTCGCGATGTTCAGGTCCGTCTTCGAGCGGGGCGCGAAGCTGGGCGCGGGGCCCGTGCTGCGGCTGTGGCGTTCGCTGCTCAGCTTCTTCTCCCGGTGGTGGCAGATCGAGTCGCTGTACCGCGCCAACGCCAAGTACCGGCCGATCTGGGAGCCACGCTTCATGCTCTTCGAGAAGAGCGCGGACCTGCTGCGCATCGGGCTGGCGGCGGGCCGCGCCGAGGGGTTCCTGGAGGCGCCGGGGCTGCCCGGGTGGCTGCATCGCCGACGGCTGGAGAGCCGCCGGTGACCGAGGGGGCGAGGGGGGCGGCGCTCCGTACGCGGCTGCGCCGGTTCGCCCGGCGGGAGTGGGGGCCGCTGCTGACGACGGTGCGGACCGCGCTGTCCGAACGGGGCCCGCGGGCCGTACCGATGACGCTGGCGGCGGTGGGGCTGACGGCGCTGTTCCAGGTCGCGCAGAACCAGCCGTGGGGATACCGGCCGGTGATGGACCTCGGGGCGGTACGGGCCGAGGATCCGCTCGGGGCTGCCCTGCTCCGTACGCCGCTGTCGCTGTTCGTACCGGCGCTCGACCTGCCGGTGTGGGGCGCGCTGGCGCAGATCCTGCTGGTCTTCGGGGTCGCGGAGATCTGCCTGGGCCGGCGGCGGACGCTGCTGATCGCGTACGTGGCGACGCTGGCCGGGACGCTGTACGCGCGGATCGGTGTCGCGCTCGGGCCACAGGTCTTCCCGGGGCTGCCCGCGTCGGACGCGGAGATCGTCGACACGGGCCCTTCGGCGGCGGTCGTGGGGCTCGCGCTGTTCCTGTGCCGGCGCCACCGGGCCTGGTGGACGGCGGGGGCGCTGCTCCTGGCGCTGATCGGGGAGTGCCTGGTCAAGGACAATCTGGCGGGCCGTGAACATCTGGCGGCGTCGGCGGCGGTGCTGGCGCTGATCGCCGTGCTGGAGCACAGGGAGCGCTCCAGGCACAGGCGGCGCGCGAGGCGGCGGCCCCGCCCCGGGTTGCGCCGGGGCGTGCCCTACGGCTGGTCGGGGGTCCCGCCGATCCAGTCCTGGACGCGGCGGCGCGGGCCGGCCCAGCGCAGATCACGGCGGTAGGCGCGGAGCGCCGCCCTGGCGCGCGCCTTGGGGCGGCGGCGGTAGAAGCGGCGGGCGTACGGCGATCCCGGTTTGGCCAGCCGGATCGCGCCGACGAGCGCGACGAAGGGCACCAGCGTGCCGATGAGGGTCATACGGAGCTTGCCCTTGAAGAGCGCCACGAGCACGAAGACGAAGTTGACCAGGAGGGTGAGGATCGCGGAGCCGCGGCTCTGTTCCTGGCCTGGGGTGAGCTCGTTGACGTCGAGCGGCGAGAACCCGCTGAGGACGAGCAGGGCGAGCGCGGCGGCGAGGACGACGACCTCCACGCTCTGGCGGCCCTGTTCGCTCCAGTACACGTCGTGGAGGTGCAGGATCAGCGCGAACTCGTCGAGTACGAGCCCCGCGCCGATGCCGAAGATCACGGCGCAGACGCACGCGGTCACCCCGTGGCGTCCGCTGCCGACGGCGCCGAAGCCGCCGATCACGGTGAGCACCACACCGGGGACCACGTGGTGGATGTGCGTCCCGCCCGCCGCGATGTTCCGGAAGGGGCCCTTCCCGGCCCGGATGAGCCGGGTGACCGTACGCGTCAGCAGGAAGGTGAGGACGAAGGAGGCGAGGGCGAGCAGGGTGGGGAGCTTGCCCGGCTCGGTGATGTTCTGGTGGAACCAGTGCCCCATGCCCTCTGCGCCTCTGCTCCCTCTGCTCCCGAATCCGCGCCGCACGCGCCGTACAGGCGGTACCGCGCCGTACGCGCCGTACGCGTAATTTAGTACCTTTCGCGGCGTTGGCGCCTTTCGGCTCCGTCCGCCCTGCCCCGGGCGCGGAGCCGGCGCCCGGCTACCCTTCCCGCGATGACCTCCTCGAACGACCGCGCCTCGCTCGCCGACGGCCTGCGCTTCGCGTTCGGCACCCTCACCGTGCTCCCCGTCCGCGTGGCGCGCTGGGACCGTACGGCCGCCCGCGCCGGGATGCTGAGCGCCCCGGCCGCCGGGCTGGCCGTGGGCGGCTGCGCGGCGGCGGCCGGGGCGGGGCTGCTGCTCGCTGGCGCCTCGCCGCTGCTGGCCGGTGTGGCGGCCGTCGCCGTGCCCGCCGTGCTCACCCGGGGGCTGCACCTGGACGGGCTCGCGGACACGGCGGACGGCCTGGGCAGCGCCAGGCCCGCCGAGGACGCGCTGCGGATCATGAAGCGGTCGGACATCGGCCCGTTCGGCGTGATCACCTTGCTGCTGGCACTGTTCGCGCAGGTCGCGGCGGTGGCGGAGCTGTACGGCGCGTCCCCGGCCCGGGGCGCGGTGGCGGCCGTACTGGCCGGGCTCGTCTCCCGGCTCGCGCTCACCCTCGGCTGCCGTGCGGGCGTACCCCCGGCCCGTCCCGAGGGGCTGGGCGCCGCGGTCGCGGGCACGGTGGGGCTGCGGGCCGCCTGGTGCACGGCGGCGCTGGTCATCTGCGCGGGCGCGGCGGCGGGCGGGCTCTTCGGGGCGGCCGAAGCCGTGCACCACGCGCTGGCGGTGGTGGCCGGGCTCGGTGCGGCGGGGCTGCTGCTGGCGCACTGCGTACGGCGCTTCGGCGGGGTCACCGGCGATGTGTTCGGCGCGCTCGCGGAGACGGCCACGACGGTGGTCCTGGTCACACTGACGCTGGGCTGACGCCCTGCCGCGAGGTCGGGTCCGGGGCCGTGCCAAAAGGCCGTACCAAAAGGTGGGGAACACCCCCACAGACGAGTGAACCGCCGCCGCCGTGAGGGCCGTCCATCACCGAGCGTAGGCTCGTCCCCGCCGCGCGCGGCCGGGACGGGCGACGCGGCGGTGACGGCCGGTGCAACCCCCCGGCCGTCGAGAACTCAATGGAAGCGAGATTTCACCACCGTGACTGCTCTCACTCTTAAGCCTGCCGGCGCGGCGACCCTGCGCGTCGACGCGATCGTCGTCGGCGTCGCGAAGGGCCCCAAGGGGCCGGTGGCGGCTCCGGGCGCCGAGGACGTGGACAAGGCGTTCGACGGAAAGCTCGCCGCCGTCCTGGAGACCCTCGGTGCCTCCGGCGGCGAGAGCGAGGTGACCAAGCTGCCCGCGCAGGGTGGTCTGAAGGCCCCGGTCGTCATCGCGGTCGGCCTCGGCCCCGTACCGGAGAAGGACGAGACGTACGGCGCCGAGACGCTGCGCCGGGCCGCCGGCTCCGCGGCGCGCGCCCTCTCCGGCGTCAAGAAGGCCGCGTTCGCGCTGCCCGTCGAGGCGGTCGAGGACATCGAGGCGATCGCCGAGGGCGCACTGCTCGGCGCGTACGCCTTCACCGCCTACCAGGGCGGCGAGAAGAAGGCGAAGAAGGGCGAAGGGCCCAAGCAGCCGCTCGGCGAGGTCGCGCTGGTCGGCGCGAAGCCGCGTGACAAGGCCCACAAGGCCGCGGCGGAGCGGGCGCTCGCGCTGGCCGAGGAGGTCAACCGCGCCCGTGACCTGGTGAACACCCCGCCGAACGACCTCACGCCCGAGTCCTTCGCCGCCGTGGTCACCGCCGCGGGCAAGGAGCACGGCATCAAGGTCCAGGTCCTGGACGAGAAGGCGCTCGCCAAGGGCGGCTACGGCGGCATCCTCGGCGTCGGCCAGGGCTCGGCGAACCCGCCGCGCCTGGTGAAGCTCGCGTACACGCACCCCGGCGCCGAGAAGACGCTCGCGCTCGTCGGCAAGGGCATCACGTACGACTCGGGCGGCATCTCGCTGAAGCCCGCCGGGCACAACGAGACGATGAAGTGCGACATGAGCGGCGCCGCCGCCGTGTTCGCCGCCGTCGTCGCCGCCGCGCGGCTGGGCCTGCCGGTCAACATCACCGGCTGGCTGGCGCTGGCCGAGAACATGCCGTCGGGGACCGCGATCCGCCCCGGTGACGTGCTGCGCATGTACAGCGGCAAGACCGTCGAGGTCCTCAACACCGACGCCGAGGGCCGGCTCGTGCTGGCGGACGCGCTGACCCGCGCCTCGGAGGAGAACCCGGACGCGATCGTGGACGTGGCGACCCTGACCGGCGCGATGGTGCTGGCGCTGGGCAACCGCACCTTCGGCATCATGTCGAACGACGACGCGTTCCGTACGTCCCTGCACGAGATCGCCGAGGAGGCGGGCGAGGCGTCCTGGCCGATGCCGCTCCCCGGCGACCTGCGCAAGGGCATGGACTCCCCCACCGCGGACCTGGCGAACATGGGCGAGCGGATGGGCGGCGGGCTGGTCGCCGGCCTCTTCCTGAAGGAGTTCGTCGGCGAGGGCATCACCTGGGCGCACCTGGACATCGCGGGCCCGGCGTTCCACGAGGGCGCCCCGTACGGCTACACCCCCAAGGGCGGCACGGGCTCCTCGGTGCGCACCCTGGTGCGGCTGGCGGAACGTACCGCCTCGGGCGACCTGGCCTGACCCGGGACCGGTGGGGTACGGGGGTCAGGGTGCGGGCGGGGAGTGAGCGCCCGCACCCTGACCCCCGACCCCGTCGGGCGGCGCACCGTGCAAAGATGGGTAATCGGCAGGACAGGGCCCCCACCACAGGGCCGAAGACATAGCGGCCGAAGACCAGCCGCCGCCCGGTCAATGTGAGACCGCGCCCGGCGCACATGCATGGAGGACGTGACGTGGCGAACGACGCCAGCACCGTTTTCGACCTAGTGATCCTCGGCGGCGGTAGCGGCGGTTACGCCGCGGCGCTGCGCGGAGCGCAGCTTGGTCTGGACGTCGCACTGATCGAGAAGAACAAGCTGGGCGGCACCTGCCTGCACAACGGCTGCATCCCCACGAAGGCCCTGCTGCACGCCGGCGAGATCGCCGACCAGGCACGCGAGAGCGAGCAGTTCGGTGTCAAGGCCACCTTCGAGGGTGTCGACATCGCCGGGGTCCACAAGTACAAGGACGACGTGATCGCGGGCCTGTACAAGGGGCTCCAGGGGCTGGTCGCCTCCCGCAAGGTGACGTACATCGAGGGCGAGGGCCGGCTCTCGTCCCCCACCTCCGTCGACGTGAACGGCCAGCGCGTCCAGGGCCGCCACGTGCTGCTCGCGACCGGTTCCGTACCGAAGTCGCTGCCGGGCCTGGAGATCGACGGGGACCGGATCATCTCCTCGGACCACGCGCTGACGCTGAACCGCGTCCCGGAGTCCGCGATCATCCTGGGCGGCGGCGTCATCGGCGTCGAGTTCGCCTCCGCGTGGAAGTCCTTCGGTACGGACGTCACCGTCATCGAGGGCCTGAAGCACTTGGTCCCGGTCGAGGACGAGAACAGCTCCAAGCTGCTGGAGCGCGCGTTCCGCAAGCGCGGGATCAAGTTCAACCTCGGTACGTTCTTCGAGAAGGCCGAGTACACGGAGACGGGCGTCCGCGTCACGCTCGCCGACGGCAAGACCTTCGAGGCGGAGGTGCTGCTGGTCGCGATCGGCCGCGGCCCGGTCTCGCAGGGCCTCGGGTACGAGGAGCAGGGCGTCGCCGTCGACCGCGGCTATGTCGTCGTCGACGAGTACATGCGCACGAACGTGGAGACGATCTCGGCGGTCGGTGACCTCGTCCCGACCCTCCAGCTCGCGCACGTGGGCTTCGCCGAGGGCATCCTCGTCGCCGAGCGGCTGGCCGGTCTGAAGACCGTCCCGATCGACTACGACGGCGTGCCCCGGGTGACGTACTGCCACCCCGAGGTCGCCTCCGTCGGCATCACCGAGGCCAAGGCCAAGGAGATCTACGGCGCGGACAAGGTCGTCGCCCTCAAGTACAACCTCGCGGGCAACGGGAAGAGCAAGATCCTCAAGACCGCCGGTGAGATCAAGCTCGTCCAGGTCAAGGACGGTGCCGTGGTCGGTGTCCACATGGTCGGCGACCGTATGGGCGAGCAGGTCGGCGAGGCTCAGCTCATCTACAACTGGGAGGCTCTGCCGGCCGAGGTCGCGCAGCTCATCCACGCGCACCCGACCCAGAGCGAGGCGCTCGGCGAGGCCCACCTGGCCCTGGCCGGCAAGCCGCTGCACTCCCACGACTGATGGCCAGTGCCGCGACCGGCAATTTTGCCCCGAAGGAGCGTCGTCAGGTGCGTGCGATCGCAAGGCGGCCGGAAGTCCTTGTAGCGGAGCTACCAGGGCTTCCGGCCAACGCCGCGAGCGTGCGTGCTGGGCGGCGCGACGGGGCAAAACTTGCCGCGAGGGGCACTAGGTCCGGGCGCGACGACCACTTCCGTACTTCCCCTCGCTCGGCGCCCCGCGCGAGCTGGGGAGACACCACCGTTAGGAGCAACTGAAACCATGTCGGTTTCTGTAACCCTGCCGGCGCTCGGCGAGAGCGTCACCGAGGGCACTGTCACCCGCTGGCTGAAGGCCGAGGGCGAGCGCGTCGAGGCCGACGAGCCGCTGCTGGAGGTCTCGACCGACAAGGTCGACACCGAGATCCCGGCGCCCGTCGCCGGTGTACTGGCGTCCATCAAGGTCGCCGAGGACGAGACCGTCGAGGTCGGCGCCGAGCTGGCCATCATCGACGACGGTACGGGCGGCCACGAGGCGGCCCAGCCGACGGAGGCCGCCCCGGCCACCGTGACCGAGCCCGCTCCGGCTCCCGCCGCCGAGCCGGCCCCGGCCGCCGAGGCTCCGGCCGCTCCGGCGCCCGCTGCCGAGGCCGCTCCCGCCGCCGCCCCGGCGGGTGGCGCCTCCGGTACCGATGTCACGCTGCCCGCGCTGGGCGAGTCGGTCACCGAGGGCACCGTCACCCGCTGGCTGAAGGAGGTCGGCGAGGAGGTCGCGGAGGACGAGCCGCTCCTTGAGGTCTCCACGGACAAGGTCGACACCGAGATCCCCGCCCCGGTCGCCGGTGTGCTGCTGGAGATCGTGGTCGGCGAGGACGAGACCGCGGAGGTCGGCGCGAAGCTGGCCGTCATCGGCGCCCCGGGCGCGGCTCCGGCCGCCCCCGCCCAGGAGGCCCCGAAGGCTCCGGCGCCCGCGCCGGCCGCCCCCGCCGCCCCGGCACCGGCCCCCGCGCCGGCCCAGGCCGCCGCTCCGGCTCCGGCCGCTCCGGCGCCCGTCACCCCGGCCCCCGCGGCTCCCGCCGCGCCGGCCGCTCCCGCGGGCGACGACGGCGCGTACGTCACGCCGCTGGTCCGCAAGCTGGCCGCGGAGAACGCGGTCGACCTGGCGTCCGTCAAGGGCACCGGCGTCGGCGGCCGGATCCGTAAGCAGGACGTCATCGCCGCCGCGGAGGCCGCCAAGGCCGCCGCTGCCGCTCCGGCCCCGGCCGCCGCCCCCGCGGCGTCCAAGGCGCCGAAGCTGGAGGCGTCCCCGCTGCGCGGTCAGACCGTCAAGATGCCCCGCATGCGCAAGGTCATCGGCGACAACCTGATGAAGGCGCTGCACTCGCAGGCCCAGCTCACCTCCGTGATCGAGGTGGACATCACCAAGCTGATGCGGCTGCGCGCGCAGGCGAAGGACTCCTTCGCCGCCCGTGAGGGCGTCAAGCTGTCCCCGATGCCGTTCTTCGTCAAGGCGGCGGCCCAGGCGCTGAAGGCCCACCCGGTCATCAACGCCCGGATCAACGAGGACGAGGGCACGATCACGTACTTCGACTCGGAGAACATCGGTATCGCGGTGGACTCCGAGAAGGGTCTGATGACCCCGGTCATCAAGGGTGCGGGCGACCTGAACATCGCCGGTATCTCCAAGAAGACCGCGGAGCTGGCGGCGGCCGTCCGGTCCAGCAAGATCGCCCCGGACGACCTGGCGGGCGCGACCTTCACCGTCAGCAACACCGGCTCGCGCGGTGCGCTCTTCGACACGATCATCGTGCCGCCGAGCCAGGTCGCCATCCTGGGCATCGGCGCCACCGTGCGGCGCCCGGTGGTCATCAACCACCCGGACCTCGGTGAGACCATCGCGGTGCGCGACATGACGTACGTCGCGCTCTCCTACGACCACCGTCTGGTGGACGGCGCCGACGCCGCCCGCTACCTGACGGCGGTCAAGGCCATCCTCGAAGCGGGCGAGTTCGAGGTGGAGCTGGGTCTCTGACCCGGGCCGTACCAGACACGCCGTACCAAGGCACAGCCCCCGTCCGGAGACTGTTCTCCGGGCGGGGGCGCCGTATTGTCCAGACAACGTCCGGCCCGGCCCGAGGAGCCCTTCATGAGTCCGCCCGTCGTCCACTCGCTGCGGGAACAGATCCGCGAGCACATCGTGGAAGGGATCGTCAGCGGTCGCTGGAAGCCGGGTGAGCGGATCGTGGAGCGCCGGATCGCGACGGAGCTCCAGGTCAGCCAGACGCCCGTACGGGAGGCGCTGCGCGAGCTGGAGTCCCTGCGGCTGATCGAGTCGGCGCCGAACAAGGGCGTACGCGTCCGCAACCTGACCGCGGCCGACCTGGAGGAGAGCTATCCCGTACGGGCCGGTCTGGAGCAGATCGCCGCGGAGCTGGCCGCCGAGCGGCTCGCCGTGGACTGCTCGGCGCTGGAGCCGCATGTGACGGCGCTGTACACGGCGGACCGTACGGCCGACGGGACCGCGCAGGTACGGCACACGGTGGGCTTCCACCGGGAGCTGGTGCGGGCCGCCGGTAACGGAGTGCTGCTGCACACCTGGGAGGGGCTCGGCATCGAGGTGTTCACCGCGCTGTCGATCCGCTGGCTCGGCACGGTGCAGAAGTCGTACGCCGAAGAGCATCAGGAGCTGGTCGAAGCGTTCCGCAGACGGGACCCGGGCATCGGCTCACTGGTGAAGGACCATGTGCTCGGATGCGCGCCGCGTGCCTGATTCCACCCCATCTGTCATGAATTACCGTCCGTCACTCCGTGCCCTTTCGTGCGGCACGGGATGCCAATTCCTTGAGATCGAGAAGTTTTGCCGTTCAACCCTTTGATCGATCATCGATCAGCGAATTACAGTCGACGACGGGCTGCACCCAGCCCAGCGTCCTGTCCTGCCAGACATGACCACTTCTCCACCCCCCTCCTGTCCGGAAGGCGGCGATGATGCCCGACCCCGTAGGCAAGCTTCCGAGCGAGCTGGACCAGCTCCCGGACCGTGACACCGAGGAGACCGCCGAATGGGCGGCCTCCCTCGACGCCGTCACCGAACACGCGGGCCCGCACCGCGCCGCGTACCTCATGCGGCGCACCCTCCAGCACGCGGGAACCGCCGGGGTCCCGGTGCCCGAGCTGCTGGAGAGCGACTATGTGAACACCATCCCGACCGCCGCCGAGCCCGAGTTCGACGGCGATCTGGAGATGGAGTCCAGGATCACCGCCTGGAACCGCTGGAACGCGGCGGCGATGGTCACCCGCGGCGCCCGTTACGGCGTCGGCGGCCACATCGCCACCTTCGCCTCGGCGGCCTGGCTGTACGAGACGGGCTTCAACCACTTCTTCCGCGGCAAGGAGGGGGACGGCTCCGGCGACCAGCTCTACATCCAGGGCCACGCCTCCCCCGGCATATACGCCCGCGCCTTCCTCGACGGCCGGCTGACCGAGACGGACCTGGACCACTTCCGCCAGGAGTCCGGCGGCCAGGGCCTGCCCTCGTACCCGCACCCGCGGCGGCTGCCGTGGCTGTGGGAGTTCCCCACCGTCTCCATGGGCCTGGGCCCGCTCTCCGCGATCTACCAGGCGCGCTTCAACCGCTACCTGACCAACCGCGGTATCAAGGACACGTCCGCCTCGCACGTCTGGGCGTTCCTCGGCGACGGCGAGATGGACGAGCCCGAGTCGACGGCGGCCCTCGCCCTCGCGGCACGGGAGCGGCTGGACAACCTGACCTTCGTCATCAACTGCAACCTCCAGCGCCTCGACGGCCCGGTCCGCGCCAACTTCCGGGTCGTGCAGGAGCTGGAGGCGCAGTTCCGCGGCGCCGGCTGGAACGTCGTCAAGACGCTGTGGGGCTCCGCCTGGGACGAGGTGTTCGCGCTGGACACCACGGGCGCGCTGGTACGCCGGCTGCGCCAGGTACCGGACGCCCAGTTCCAGACGTACGCCACGCGGGACGTCGCGTACATCCGCGAGCACTTCTTCGGCGCCGAGCCGGCCCTCGCCGAGCTGGCGAAGCTGCTGACCGACGCGAAGATCGCCGAGTGTTTCTTCACCTCGCGCGGTGGCCACGAGGCCCGCAAGGTGTACGCGGCCTACCGTGCGGCGCTGTCCCACGAGGGCGCGCCGACCGTGATCCTCGCGCAGACGGTGAAGGGCTACACGCTCGGCGCCGGCTTCGAGTCGCGCAACGCCAACCACCAGATGAAGAAGCTCTCGGGCGAGCAGTTCCGCACCATGCGCGACCTGCTGGACCTGCCCATCCCGGACGCGAAACTCGACGAGAGCCTGGTGCCGTACGGCCACCCCGGCGCGGACTCCCCCGAGGTGCGCTACCTCCAGGAGCGGCGCGCCGCGCTGGGCGGCCCCGCCCCGGCCCGCCGGGTGCACGCGGTCGCGCTGCCCCAGCCGACGGAGAAGCCGTTCCAGGCCGTCACCAAGGGCTCGGGCAAGCAGTCCGTGGCGACGACGATGGCGTTCGTCCGGCTGATGAAGGACCTGATGCGGGACAAGGAGACCGGCAAGCGCTGGGTCCCGATCGTCCCCGACGAGGCGCGCACCTTCGGCATGGAGGCGCTGTTCCCCTCGGCCGGCATCTACTCGCCGCTGGGCCAGACG
Organism: Streptomyces sp. NPDC087310; assembly: GCF_044744405.1. Lineage (NCBI taxonomy): Bacteria > Bacillati > Actinomycetota > Actinomycetes > Kitasatosporales > Streptomycetaceae > Streptomyces > Streptomyces sp. NPDC087310. Next base: position 607,386 of record NZ_JBIUYF010000001.1, read on the forward strand.
TACGACCCGGTCGACCGCGACCAGATCATGTACTACAAGGAAGCCAAGGACGGCCAGATCCTCAACGAGGGGATCACCGAGGCCGGTTCGATGGCGGACTTCATCGCCGCCGCCACGTCGTACGCGACGCACGGCGAGACGATGATCCCGTTCTACATCTTCTACTCGATGTTCGGCTGGCAGCGCACGGGCGACCAGATGTGGCAGCTCGCCGACCAGATGGGCAAGGGGTTCATCGTCGGCGCCACCGCGGGCCGCACGACCCTGACCGGCGAGGGCCTCCAGCACGCGGACGGCCACTCGCACCTCATCGCGGCCACCAACCCGGCCTCCCTCAGCTACGACCCCGCGTTCGCCTACGAGATCGCGGTGATCGTCAAGGAGGGCCTGCGGCGGATGTACGGCGAGCCCGTACCCGGCGAGGACCAGGACGTCTTCTACTACCTGACGGTCTACAACGAGCCGATGCCGCAGCCCGCGATGCCGGAAGGCGTCGAGGAGGGCATCGTCAAGGGCCTGTACCGCTTCAAGGAGGGCGTCCCGGCGGCGGCCGACGCCCCGGCGATCCAGCTCCTGGCGTCCGGTACGGCCATCCACTGGGTCCTGGAGGCGCAGGAACTGCTCGCCGCCGACTGGGGCGTGACGGCCGACGTCTGGTCCGCCACGTCCTGGACCGAGCTGCGCAGGGACGCGCTGGAGGCCGACGAGGCCCTGCTGCGCGGCGAGGAGAAGGTGCCGTACGTGACCCGCGCGCTCGAAGGCGCGCCGGGCCCGGTCCTCGCGGTCAGCGACTGGATGCGGCAGGTGCCGGACCAGATCAGCCAGTGGGTCGAGCAGGACTACAGCTCGCTCGGCACGGACGGCTTCGGGCTCTCGGACACCCGGGAGGCGGCCCGCCGTCACTTCGGGGTCGACGCCCGGTCGATCGTGGTCGCGGCGCTGGCGCAGCTCGCCCGCCGGGGCGAGGTCAAGCCGGAGCGGATCGCGGAGGCACGCGAGCGCTACGGTCTCTGACGGCCGGTCTCCGGCGGCGGGTCCCTGGCGGCCGGACTCTGGCGGCTGGTTTCCGGCGGCTGGTTTCCGGCGGCGGGTCCCTGGCTGCTGGTCCCTGGCGGCCGGTCTCTTCGCAGCCGCCATGACCCTTCGCAGCCCCTATAGCAGGTCGGGGAGCCCCTGTCACTGAGTGGCAGGGGCTCCCTGCATCATGGACGTATGCGTGCTGCCCGCCTGATCAAGATGGTCCTTCTCCTCCAGTCCAGACCCTCCATGACCGCGGGCGAACTGGCCCGCGAGCTGGAGGTGTCCGAGCGCACGATCACCCGCGACGCCCAGGCCCTCTCCGAGGCCGGGATCCCGGTGTACGCGAACCGGGGCAGGTCCGGCGGCTACCGGCTGGTCGGCGGCTACCGCACCCGGCTGACCGGACTGGCGCGCGGCGAGGCGGAGGCGCTGTTCCTCTCGGGGGTACCGGGGGCGCTGCGGGAGATGGGCCTCGACGACATCTCGTCGGCCGCCCGCCTGAAGGTCTCGGCGGCGCTGCTGCCGTCGCTGCGGGACGCGCAGGACACGGCGGCGCAGCGCTTCCACCTCGACGCGCCCGGCTGGTACCACGAGCCCCAGACGCCGGAGCTGCTGCCGGTGGTGGCGGAGGCGGTCTGGGACGACCGGCTGGTCGCGGCGCGCTATCTGCGCGAGGACGCGGAGGTGGAACGGGAGCTGGCGCCGTACGGGCTCGTGCTGAAGGCGGGTGTCTGGTACTTGTGCGCCGGTACGGAGTCCACGTTCCGGGTCTACCGGATCGACCGGTTCACGGCGGTGGAGACCTCGCAGGAACGTTTCGTCAGAGATGAGTGCTTCGATCTGCCGGCGTTCTGGGAGGAGCGCGCGGCGGAGTTCGCGCGCTCCCTCCTGCGCACGGAGATCGAGGTGCGCCTCTCGCCCGAGGGCGCCCGCAGACTCCCGTACGTGACGGACCGCGCGGCGGCGCGCGCGGCGATCGAGGCGGCGCCCCCGGCGGACGAGGAGGACCGGATCACGCTCACGCTGCCGGTGGAGTCCGAGGAGGTCGCGTACGGCCAACTGCTGACGCTGGGCCCGGACGCGGAGGTCCTGGCGCCGGAGACGCTGAGGAGCCGGTTCGCGGAGGCGGCGGCTCGGATGGACGACCTGTACCGGTAGCGGACGGACGACCGTACCGGCAGGGGTCCGCGCGACCCCACAGGTCACAGAAGTCCCCGTAACTCGCGGCTCCGCGTGCGCCGCCCCTCCTCAGGCACGATGCTTGACCCGTGATGGACGAGACGGAGTTCTGGGAGATCGTCGACAGCACCCGCGAGGCCGCCGAGGGCGACCCCGACGACCATGCGGATCTGCTGGTCGAGCGGCTGCTTCAGCTCGATCCCGACTCCGTACTGGACTTCGCGCGGCACTTCGAGTCGCGCTACAACCGGGCGTACCACTGGGATCTGTGGGGCGCGGCGGCCGTCCTGCTCGGCGGGGCGAGCGACGACGCCTTCGACTACTTCCGCTGCTGGCTCATCGGGCAGGGCCGGGAGATCTTCGAGGGCGCGCTGCACGATCCGGACAGCCTGGCCGAGCTGCTCGACGAGTTCGACGAGACCGTCGACGGGGACGGCGAGGAACTGGGGTACGCGGCGGACGAGGCGTACGAGCAGCTCACCGGGGTGGTGGCGCCCGCCCTGGGGATCGCGGCGCAGCGCGCGGAGCCGGAGGGCACGCCGCTCGACTTCGAGGACGAGGCGGCGCTGGCGGAGCGGTTCCCCCGGCTGACGGAGCGCTTCGGAGGCGAGTGAGCCGGGGGCGGTCGCCGTTTCGGGGCCGACTGCTCCGGGGCGGTGCCCCGGCGGTGCCTGGTGGCTCACTCCAGCGGGAGCGCCATCAGTACGTCGTCGACGTACGCCCCGTCCAGGTGGAACTCCCCCGGCAGGATCCCCTCGACGCGGTACCCCTCGGCCTCGTACAGCGCCCGCGCCGCCGTGTTGTGCCCCAGGACGCGCAGGGTCAGCCGGCGCGCGCCCTGGTTGCGCGCGTGCAGCGCGCCCGCGCGCAGCAGGGCGCGCGCCACGCCCCGGCGGCGCGCCCAGGGATGGACCGCGAGGCCCTGGATCTGCCGTACGTGCGCGTTGCTGGCGAGCGGGGTGGGGCGGGCGACGCGGATGTACCCGGCGATGGCGTCCTCGGGGTCGCGGGTCCCGCCGCCCCGGAGGCCGGGGCCGCCGTCGAACCCGGCGACCAGGAAGTCCTCCGGGCGGTGCTGGGCGTCGAAGAACGGTCCGTACGGCGGGCTGGGCCTGGGCGTGACGGCGTGCAGCGGCGACCAGGTCGCCCGGTCGAGCGCGCCGAGGGCCTCGTCGTCCGCGCGTACGGCGGGGCGTATCCGGGGTTCCACCATGGCGCAACTGTGCCATGGGATGTTCCGGAGGCAGGATGGGTGCATGAAAATCGCGGTCACCGGTTCCACCGGGCTCATCGGTACGGCTCTTGTCAGCTCCCTGCGCGCGGACGGGCACGAGGTGACGCGGCTGGTCCGGCACCCGGCGCGCACGGCCGACGAGATCGAGTGGGACCCCGTACGGCAGACCATCGACGCGGGGAAGCTGAACGGCTGCGACGCGGTCGTCCACCTCGCCGGCGCGGGCGTCGGTGACCGCCGCTGGAGCGACGCGTACAAGCGGGAGATCCGGGACAGCCGGGTCCTCGGTACGGCCACCATCGCGGAGGCCCTGACCTCGCTCGACTCGCCGCCCCGGGTGCTGGTCTCCGGTTCGGCCGTCGGCTTCTACGGCTACACCGGGGACCGGAAGGTGGACGAGAGCTCCCCTCCGGGGGACGGCTTCCTCCCGTCGCTCTGCGTGGAGTGGGAGGAGGCCGCGCTGCCCGCCGAGGAGGCGGGCATCCGTACGGTCTTCCCCCGTACCGGTCTGGTGGTCGCGCGCAAGGGCGGCGCGTGGGGGCGGCTGTTCCCGCTCTTCCGCGCTGGCCTGGGCGGCCGGCTCGGCTCGGGCGACCAGTACTGGAGCTTCATCTCGCTGCACGACGAGGTGGCGGCGCTGCGGCATCTCATCGACACGGACGGCCTGGAGGGCCCGGTCAACCTGACGGCCCCCGAGCCCGTCACCAACCGCGAGGTGACCGCGGCGATGGGCCGCGTCCTGCACCGCCCCACCCCGTTCCCGGTCCCGGCGGCGGCGCTGCGGCTGGTGGTGGGGGGCCTGGCGGAGGACATCGTGGGCAGCCAGCGGGTGGTTCCGTCGCGTCTGCTGGAGTCGGGCTTCACGTTCGCGTTCCCGACGATCGACGAGGCGGTACGGGCGGCGTAGCGGTACGAGCGGTACCGGCGGCGTAGAGGCTGCCCTTTCAGGTCAACCTCCGGCCCCCGGGAGCGCACGGGGAGCGGCCGGGGAGCGGCCCGGCGGCGGTGCCCGGCCGTCGGAGGGGCGCCGAGGAGGCGCCGGGGAGGTGCCGGAAGGGCGCCGGAGGGGCTTCCCGTACCGGTTCGCGTCGCGCGGCCCCCGCGCCCGGGTGCGTCGCGCCCCCGCACCGGCCGGGCCGCCGGGGAGCGTCCCGCTCCGTTCCGCCGCCCTCCCGCGCGGTGGCACGCACCCCCCATGCATCGGTGCCCCCGCCCGCGCGCGTCCGCGCCGCGCCGATCCGTCCCTACGCTCGACCGGGAACGGGACGACGCCCCTTCGCAGGACTCACTCGTCCAGGGCGTTCCCGGGGGCCCGATGCGGGCATCGGCCCCCCACCCAGCCGCGCTGACCTCGGGGAGGGGCACGTGCTCAGCACCGCACTCGGCACCGCGCACCACGCAGACGTCGTCATCATCGGAGCCGGCCTGGCCGGTCTGTCCGCCGCGCACCATCTCACCAGCGCGGGCGTCACGGTCAGCGTCCTGGAGGCCGCTCCCCACGTCGGCGGCCGGATGACCACGGACCAGGTCGACGGCTTCCGTCTGGACCGTGGCGGACGGCTGCTCACCACCGCCTACCCCGATCTGCTCCGTACGCCGGGGCTCGAAGGCGCGGCCGTCCGGATGTTCTCGCCGGGCGTGCTCGTCCACAGCGACGGCAGGAACTACCGCACCGGTGCGGTCGGGAGCGCACGGAGCGCACTCACCGTTGCGCGCGCCCTGGCGAGCGCCCCCCGCCCGCCACTGGGCGGCGCGGTCGACCAGGCGCGGCTCAGCGCCGCTCTGGGCCGTCTCGCGGCGACGCCGACGGCCCGGCTGCTGGCCCGCCCCGAACGGACCGCCGCGGAGGCGCTCGCGGTGCGCGGGCTGCCCGCCCGCACGGTCAACGGCTTCATCCGGCCGCTGCTCACCGCGCTGCTCTGCGACCCGGAGCTGCGGACGTCGAGCCGGTGCGCCGATCTCGCGCTGCGGGCGTTCGCCCGGGGCCGGCTCTTCGTTCCGGCGGGCGGCGCCGCCACGCTGCCCGAACTGCTGGCGCGGACGCTGCCGGAGGGCACCGTCCGTACGGATGTCTGTGTCACGGACACGTCGATCAACTGCGTGACGACCAAGGAGCACGGCGAGATAGCCTGCCGGTCGCTCGTTCTGGCGACGGGCGCCCGCGCGGCGGCCGAACTGCTGCCGGGGTTACGGGTGCCGGACTTCCACGCCGTGACGGTGCTGCACCACACGGCGCCCGAACCCCCGCTGGCCGAACCGGCGCTGCTGCTCGACGCCGACCGTGAAGGACCCGTCACACACACGGCCGTGATGAGCACGGTGGACCCGTCGCGCGCGCCGCGGGGCCGCGTGCTGATCTCGTCGACGGTGCTCGGCACGCCTCCCCCGGCCGCCGAACTCGACCGTACGGTCCGGGCCCACCTCGCGCGTCTGTACGGGACGCCGACCGACGACTGGGAGCTGCTGGCCGTCCACCACGACCCGGAGTCCGTACCCGCGATGGACCCGCCGCACGACCTGCGCCGGCCGGTCCGGGTGCTGTCGGGGCTGTACGTGTGCGGCGACCACCGCGACACCAACACCGTGCAGGGCGCGCTCTTCTCGGGCCGCCGCGCGGCGCACGCGATCCTGCGCGATCTGGGCGTACGCCCGGCGTACGAGACGGCGCCGATGCCCGCGGTGGCGTAGGCCCGGTCCGACCGGGGACACGCGGGCACCCAGCTCCGGTCCCGTCCGGGCGTCGACCTTCCCCGGACGGGACCGGCTCACCACCTCGCGCGGGCCGGCCGCGGCGGATCAGCCGATCGCGGCCACCCGGTCGCGGTAGTTCCGTACCGCCGTGGCGTCCCGGTACGGCTCCAGGCGCCGCTCGAAGTCCCGTACGTACTCCACCGCCCGCGCCGACCGCATCTCCGCGGCCTGCTGGGCGGCCTCCGCGCCGAGCAGGCACGCCTGGTCCAGCTCGCCCAGGCCGAGACGGCCGCAGGCGAGCACGACCCGGCAGAAGAGGCGGCTGCGGGCGTACTCGGGGGCGCGCAGTTGGAGCGAGCGCTCGGCGTGCTGGACGCAGACGCGGTACTGCTGGAGATCGCGGTGGCAGTGGGCCAGTTCGTCCGCGAACTGCGCCTCGTCGAAGAAGCGCGCCCAGCGCGGTGTCTCGTCGCCGGGGCGCGCCGCCTCCAGGGCGCGTTCGGCCCGTACGAGCGAGGCGGCACAGGCCCGCGCCTCGGAGAGCACGCCGTGGCCGCGCGCCTCGGCGGAGTGCAGCAGCGCCTGGACCACCGGGGGCGCGGACGCGCCGACGCCCTGCTGGGCGACGCGCGCGAGCTGGACGGCCTCGCGGCCGTGGCCCAGGTAGACCGCCTGCCGGCTCATCGTGACCAGGACGTACGAGCCGTACACGCGGTCCCCGGCCGCCTGGGAGAGCCGCAGCGCCTGGACGAAGTAGCGCTGGGCGAGGCCGTGCGCGGCGATGTCGTACGAGGTCCAGCCCGCCAGCCGGGTCAGATCGGCCGCGGCGGCGAAGAGTCTGCGGCCGGTGGACTCGCCGTACTGGCCGCGCAGCATCGGTTCGGCCTCGTGCTCCAGGTAGCGCACGAGGGCCTGGCGGGCGTGGCCGCCGCCGTAGGCGTGGTCGAGGGCGCGGAAGAGATCGCCGACGGAGCGCAGCGCCTCGATGTCGCCGGCGGTGACGCGCTGGCCGACGGCGCGTTCGGTGCGCGGGCGCGGAACGGAGGGCGGGGAGGACGGCGAGGGCGGGGAGAGCCGCGCGGTGTGGAGCGGGGGCGGGGCGTGTGCGGGAGCGAGGGCGGGGACGGGGACGGCGGCCGAGGGCCGTCCCTGGATCTGGGCGTGCGCCGGGGGCTGGGCCTGGGCGGGCACCCGGGGGGATCCGGGCCCGCGGCCGGGGCGTTGCGGGACGAGGCCGGTGGTGCGGCCGGGCAGGGAGCCGCCGGGTGCGGCGGGCCCGGTGAGCCCGGCGGCCGGGGCGGGACCGGCGGACAGGGCGGGACCGGCGGGTGCGGCGGGCCCGTTCCCGGCCGGACCGCCGGGGCCGGCGGCGGCGAGTCCCGGGTGGGCCACCCGCTCGTCCGCGCGTCCGATCAGCCAGTCGCGGCTGGGGACGACCAGACCCGCCGGGGTGAACGCGATCTTGCGCAGTTCGTTGTGGCTGCCTGAGTCCTTGCGCCACAGTCCGCCGACGATGTCGACGGCTTCCTCGGGTGTCGAGGCGAATTCGAGGCCCGCGTAGACCGGGGCACAGGCGTCCAGGCCCAGATCCTGCGCGGAGAGCCGGCGTCCGAGCCGGCGGGTGAAGACCTCGGCGATGAGTGCGGGCGTGGTGCCGCGCGGCTGCTGCCCGCGCAGCCACCGGGTCACCGACGTCTTGTCGTACCGCAGATCGAGGCCGTGCTCAAGGCCGAGCTGATCCACCCGGCGGGCGAGACCCGCGTGGGAGAAACCGGCTTCCGCGATGAGGGCGGCGAGCTGGCGGTTGGGGGTGCGCTGCGGAGGTCGTTCCGACATGTGCTGTACGGTCTCCTGCCTTCCGGGCCCGGGGAGCAGCCCTATGGAACGGCGCGAATGTAGTAGCCGTGACCGGTCTCACTGTCACGTTCGCCCCACATTCATCCGATCGTGTGAGGATCCTTTGCGCTGCTGACGTGGGACGGAGCGATGGAGCGGGCGTCTGCCGGGCGCCCTGAGCCCCGTACACCTGCTCGGTCGTCCTCCCGGGGGCCGCCGTACAGTGGCAGAGGCGCTATGCGTGCAGGACGAAGGTTTCTCGGCCGGTGGTAAGGAGGCTCTGCCGTGAGTGAGCTGCGGTACGTCCATCTCGGGTTCGGCGCGGAGGCCGTCGAGTACGAGGAGGCGTGGCAGGAGCAGCGCAGGGTCCACGCGGCCCGGTTCGCGGACGAGGTCCCCGACACCTGTCTGCTGCTGGAGCATCCGCCGGTCTACACGGCCGGACGGCGCACGGTGGACAGCGAGCGCCCGCTCGACGGCACCCCCGTCGTCGACGTGGACCGCGGCGGGAAGATCACCTGGCACGGTCCGGGACAGCTCGTGGGCTACCCGATCCTGAAGCTGCCGCGTCCGGTGGACGTCGTCGCGCACGTACGCCGTCTTGAGGACGCGCTGATCCTCACCGCCGCCGACTTCGGCCTGGAGACGAGCCGGGTCGAGGGGCGCAGCGGCGTGTGGGTGCTCGGCGATCCGGTCGCGGAGCGCGCGCCGCTGGGCGGGCTCCCGCAGGGCGGACTTCCGCACGGCGGACTCTCGCACGATGGGCTCCCCCACGGTGGGCTCTCGCTGGACCTCGCGCCAGGGACGGCCCCCGGAGTCGCCCCCGGGGTCGATCCCCGGCTGGCGGACGAGGAGTTCGACCCACGGCTGAACGGGCCCGAGTACGCCCCGTCCAACGCGGGCCAGCGCCGGGAGGACCGCAAGCTCGCGGCGATCGGGATCCGGGTCGCCAAGGGCGTGACCATGCACGGCTTCTCGTTCAACGTGAACCCGGACAACACCTGGTTCGACCGGATCGTGCCGTGCGGGATCCGGGACGCGGGCGTGACGTCGCTCTCGTACGAACTGGGCCGCGAGATCACGGTCGCCGAGGTCGTCCCCGTGGTGGAGAAACACCTGCGGGCCATCCTGGAGCGGGCCGAGCCGGCTCCGCGGGTGATCGAGCGCGAACCCGTACGGGAGGCCACGGACGGGCCCGTACGGGAGACCGTGCCGGCCGCCGGGGCGCTGAAAGCGAGCGCCTGACACACACCTCCCCGTGGGCCTCGGCCGTACGGGGGAATGCACCCCTCCGCGCCGGGGTTGCGCAGAGTGAAGACCACGCAAATAACGGGCGTAACCTGGTGTTCGCCGAAGAATCGAATGCCGCGCCAGCAGAGAGAGGTGCCGGACGTGTCCGCTGTCGCACCCGACGGACGCAAGATGCTGCGCCTGGAGGTCCGGAACAGCCAGACCCCCATCGAGCGCAAGCCCGAGTGGATCAAGACCCGGGCGAAAATGGGCCCCGAGTACCAACAGTTGCAGAAGCTCGTGAAGAGCGAGGGCCTGCACACGGTCTGCCAGGAGGCCGGCTGTCCGAACATCTTCGAATGCTGGGAGGACCGCGAGGCCACCTTCCTCATCGGTGGCGAGCAGTGCACGCGGCGGTGTGACTTCTGTCTGATCGACACGGGCAAGCCGGAGCCGCTGGACCGCGACGAGCCGCGCCGTGTGGGCGAGTCCGTCGTCACGATGGACCTCAACTACGCCACGATCACCGGCGTCGCCCGCGACGACCTGGAGGACGGCGGATCCTGGCTGTACGCCGAGACCGTACGCCAGATCCACACCCTCACCGGTGGGCGCGAGACGGGCCACACCAAGGTCGAGCTGCTCATCCCGGACTTCAACGCCGTGCCGGAGCAGCTCGCCGAGGTCTTCTCGTCCCGGCCCGAGGTGCTCGCGCACAACGTCGAGACGGTGCCGCGGATCTTCAAGCGGATCCGCCCCGGCTTCCGTTACGAGCGCTCCCTCGAAGTGATCACGCGCGCCCGTGAGGCGGGGCTGATCACCAAGTCCAACCTGATCCTGGGCATGGGCGAGACCCGTGAAGAGGTCAGCGAGGCGCTGCGGCAGCTCCATGACGCGGGCTGCGAATTGATCACGATCACGCAGTACCTGCGACCGTCCCCGCGTCACCATCCGGTCGAACGCTGGGTGAAGCCGCAGGAGTTCGTGGAGCTGAAGGACGAGGCCGACGCGATCGGCTACTCCGGTGTCATGTCGGGGCCGCTGGTGCGTTCCTCGTACCGCGCGGGCCGGCTGTACCAGCAGGCGACCGAGCGGCGCGACGCGGCGGTCGCCGCCGCCCAGGCTGTGTGAATCGGCGCACAAGTAGCTACTCGCCGGTAGCGCCCGGCATGCCGCGGTCCGTACGCTCCTCGCAGGTCGGAGGTGGGGTACGGGCCGCGCGGCCGTTCGGTCCCGCGCTCTCCCCTCTCGCCAGGGTTTCATCCGCGTTTGACCGGTCGGTCACGCCCTGGTAACACCAATGAGTGACACTGGACGCACACTCCGCGAACAGACGTCCCACTCTCCGCTCACCCGTTCGCTTACGCGTTCGGTCGCCTGTCTGCCTTCATCGCTCCTGAGGGGACCGCCATCATGCAGGTCGCGCCGGCACGACCCACCACCGTCACCGAGGCGATGACGGCAGCCACACCCGCCCGTACCTCCATGGCCCTGCCGTACACACTGCCGTCCGTCTCCGCCGCGCTGCGCGCCGTGGAGTCCCTGCTCCTCAGCGGCGGCCAGCGCACGGCGCGCCGCAACGCCTGGACGGCCGTCCTGGAGGACCGCCGCAGGGCCAAGGACCGGGTCGAGACGGAGCACGTACTGGAGGCGGTGTCGGACGCCACTTCCCACGCCACGTAAACTTCTGGGCATGGCGAGGAAGGACAACGCAGACACTGCTGCGAACCAGGGGCGACTGAAGCAGATCGCCCTCACCTACAAGATGACCCGGCGGGCCGACTCGAAGGTCGGGCTTGTCGTCGGTGGTGTGGGAATCGTCACCTTCGGTGTCTTCCTCGCGATCGGCTTCCTGATCAATCACCCCATCTATCTGGGGATCCTGGGATTCATCCTGGCGTTCCTCGCGATGGCGATCATCTTCGGCCGACGCGCCGAGCGGGCCGCCTTCGGTCAGATGGAGGGCCAGCCGGGCGCGGCGGCGGCGGTCCTGGAGAACGTCGGCCGTGGCTGGACCACGACCCCGGCCGTGGCCATGAACCGCAGCCAGGACGTCGTCCACCGGGCGGTCGGCAAGGCGGGCATCGTCCTGGTGGGCGAGGGCAACCCGAACCGGGTGAAGAGCCTGCTGGCGGCCGAGAAGAAGAAGATGGCGCGCATCGTGGTGGACGTGCCGGTGCACGACATCATCGTCGGTGACGGCGAGGGCCAGGTGCCGCTGAAGAAGGTCCGTACGACCATGCTGAAGCTGCCCCGGGTGCTGGCGGGCCCGCAGGTGACGGCGGCCAACGACCGGCTGCGGGCGATGGGCGACCTGATGAGCAACATGCCACTGCCGAAGGGCCCGATGCCCAAGGGCATGCGGATGCCGCGCGGCGGAAAGATGCGCTAGCGGGACACACCAGAGACACAAGAGGGCGGCCGGAGATCTCTCCGGCCGCCCTCTTTCACACCCTCTGCCTCTGTCTTGCTCTTCTTTGTCTTCGGCTACTCAGCCACGAACCTGCACGGCGCGCCCGAGCTGGTCGTGGAGCCCGCGCCCGTCGCGGTCCCAGATCAGCGCCGGAACGGCCAGGCAGAGCAGCACCGTACGGACGAGGACCCGGCCGAAGCCGATCCGTCCGCCGTTCACCGCGACGACGCGCAGGCCGAAAAGGCGCTTGCCCGGCGTGAAGCCGACCGTGCCGACGGTGAGAACGCTGAGTACGAGGAGCACGCCGAGCGCCCAGTTCCCCGACGCCTGCCAGTCACCGTCGGCGAGGAGCCCGTATGCGATCAGCATGCAGAGCCCCCAGTCGACGAAGAGCGCGCCGAAACGCCGCCCGAGCGGGGCGACGGAGCCGGGCCCGTGCTCCGGCAGACCGAGCCGCTCACCCCGGTAGCCGAAGTCGACGCCCATGTTCTCGGCCGCCGCGCGGGGCCCCGAGAGCCACGATCCGATTGCTTGCCTGTTGTCCACCCGTCCACGGTACTGCGGCGGTGTCCGCGCGTGGGGGACGGGGTTGGCACCAGAGGCGTGGGGGTACTCGTGCGGAGCCGTCGCACGCCCGGCACCCACCCGGGCTGGTTAACTTCAACGAAACAAATGGGTCATGCTGGAGAAATCCCGGAAACCTAAGGTCGGGTCCAGCGTGTGCCACCGCACTGGCCGCACGACCGATAACCCCCGCCCCTCCCCGGGTCGGGAGGAGGAGGAGCTGGATGTTCCAGAACGCCGACGAGGCCAAGAAGTTCATCGCGGACGAGGACGTCAAGTTCGTCGACGTCCGCTTCTGCGACCTGCCTGGCGTGATGCAGCACTTCACGATCCCGGCGAAGGCGTTCGACCCGACCGAGGAGCTGGCGTTCGACGGATCCTCGATCCGCGGTTTCCAGGCCATCCACGAGTCCGACATGGCGCTGCGCGCGGACCTGTCGACCGCTCGGGTCGACCCGTTCCGCCGTGACAAGACGCTGAACATCAACTTCTTCATCCACGACCCGATCACGGGCGAGCAGTACAGCCGCGACCCGCGCAACATCGCCAAGAAGGCCGAGGCATACCTCGCCTCCACCGGCATCGCGGACACCGCGTACTTCGGCCCCGAGGCCGAGTTCTACGTCTTCGACAGCGTGCGTTTCAACACCACCGCCAACGAGGGCTTTTACCACATCGACTCCGAGGCCGGCGCCTGGAACACCGGTGCGGTCGAGGACAACCGCGGCTACAAGGTCCGCTACAAGGGCGGCTACTTCCCGGCCCCGCCGGTCGACCACTTCGCCGACCTGCGCGCCGAGATCTCCCTGGAGCTGGAGGCGTCCGGCCTCCAGGTCGAGCGCCAGCACCACGAGGTGGGCACCGCCGGCCAGGCCGAGATCAACTACAAGTTCAACACGCTGCTGGCCGCGGCCGACGACCTGATGCTCTTCAAGTACATCGTGAAGAACGTCGCCTGGCGCAACGGCAAGACCGCGACCTTCATGCCCAAGCCGATCTTCGGTGACAACGGCTCCGGCATGCACGTCCACCAGTCGCTGTGGCAGGGCGGCACGCCGCTCTTCTACGACGAGCAGGGTTACGCGGGCCTCTCGGACACCGCCCGCTACTACATCGGCGGCATCCTCAAGCACGCCCCGTCGCTGCTGGCCTTCACCAACCCGACGGTGAACTCGTACCACCGCCTGGTCCCCGGCTTCGAGGCCCCGGTCAACCTGGTCTACTCGCAGCGCAACCGCTCCGCCGCGATGCGCATCCCGATCACGGGCTCGAACCCGAAGGCCAAGCGCGTCGAGTTCCGCGCCCCGGACCCGTCCTCCAACCCGTACCTGGCCTTCTCCGCGCTCCTCCTCGCGGGCCTGGACGGCGTCAAGAACAAGATCGAGCCGGCCGAGCCGATCGACAAGGACCTCTACGAGCTCGCCCCCGAGGAGCACGCGGGCGTCCCCCAGGTCCCGACCTCCCTCCCGGCCGTCCTGGAAGCGCTGGAGGCGGACAACGAGTACCTCCAGGCCGGCGGCGTCTTCACGTCCGACCTGATCGAGACGTGGATCGACTACAAGCGCACGAAGGAAATCGCGCCGATCCAGCTCCGCCCGCACCCGCACGAGTTCGAGCTGTACTTCGACATCTAAGAGGCGAGTTCCGGCGACCTGGGCGGAAGTCTGGAGACCGGGCAAATGAACGAGGGCCGCCATCCCATGACTGGGGTGGCGGCCCTCGTTCATGCGCGGTCCTGCTCGCCAGCGGCCCCACTTCGCGGAACGCCCCACTGGTACAGCACGTAAACTTTCGGGCGGCGAGTTCGTACCCACTTCAGGCGATATGAAAGCTGCGAGCGGCACTCACGCGAACGGCCCGGAAGGACAAGATCCAGATGAACGCGTCGGGCGGTGTGAGTCCGTACTCGACCGGCGGGGGCGGGACCGTATTCGAGCACCACTATGGCGCCGTCCTGCTCTCACACCTGCTAACCGGCACACCGGTGCCCGGCCTGGGTGACGAGGTGACACCTTTCGAGGTCCGCTTTCAGGCCCGCGCCGTGACCGCCGTGGACGATTACTTGGTTGTCGGCCAAGCGGATAATGGGGCTCGGCACCGCATGTCGGTCGCAGTGCGCCGTCGCCCCAAGCTGGCAGTCACAGACTCCCCGTCGGTCGAATTGATGACGTCCTTCCTGACGATCTTGCAGGAACAGTGGGCGTCTCTGGACGCAGGCCGCTGGCATCTGGCGCTGGCTGTGGCCTCACCCTTTCCCCGGGCAGCATCTCTGCAAGCTCTGGCCACGACCGCTGTCGCTGCCGGGAGTGCCCGCGTATTCCGAGATCGCGTGGCCGAGCCGGGGCGACTGAACAAGTCGGCACACCACGTGCTCAGGGACCTGAAGGCTTTGGTCACGGGCGCGGTGAATGCCGGTGCCCCTGATTCCGGACTCGCGCCTGACGCTCTTACGTGGCGCCTTCTGGCTCACCTGTCCATCTTGGACCTTCGCCTGGAGGGCGTCCGTCCCGAAGACCGCACAGCGGCCGTGGAACGACTCCAGCCTGTGGCCGCCCAGGGTGCAGCAGCGGATGGATCCGCGTTGTTCTCGCGGCTGAGGGAATGCGCGAGCGACTACGCTCCGACCGGTGCGACCGTGACCCGTGAGTCCTTGCTCCGAGCCCTCTCCGGTTGGCCTCTGACACAAAACTCGGCTCCACCTACCCCACCGGACAAGCCACGCCCCCTCCGCAAGCGCGCCGCCAGCCGGAGTCTTCCCCAACTCCTGTGGTCGCGTCCGGATCGTTTGCGGCCAGGTGCCCGCCAGCCCCGGCTCCACGGCGACACGCTGCTGGTCGTGGACGGCCACGTCCTGCACGCATTCGACGCCAAGTCGGGCGAGCCGCTGTGGAGACCGAGGCCGATGGGACACAACAACCAGCCGCCCGTGGACGGCACCACCGTCTTCACCTCAGGAATGGGAAACACGCTCCGTCCCCGGGACATCCGCTCGGGCGCGGAGACCGGCCCCCGCCTGGACCGCTGCGCGGCAGCACAGGCCGTGTGTGATCGCGGCACGCTCTATGTGCCTGATCGAAAGGGCACCTTGCACGCTTACGACACGACCTTGGGACGGCGTTTGTGGAGCTGGCGGCCTGAGCCCACAGCCTCAGGCTTCCTTGAGCCCCCGCGCATCGTTGATGACACTGTGTACGTTACTTGGATCAGCCCCAGCTCGTCCCAGCCCTGGGCAGTTCAGGCTCTCCATGCTGACACAGGCGACACACGCTGGCCCGAACCGCTCCGTCTTCCCTCTCCGCAGCGGTGGCTGATCTCCGGTGACAAAGTCCTCGCGATAATTCCCGATCCAGACACGGGCGCACCTTGTTTGGCTACGTACGACGTATGCGGTGGGACCTTGCTATGGCAGAAGCATCTGAGCGACTGGGTCGTCGGGAAGCCGACGACCTCCGAGAAGTCCTTCCACCTGGCTCACCCCGACGGCCACGTCTCGTCCTGGGACGCCCTGACCGGCGACACTCACTGGAAAGCCAAGGTCGCGAAGTCTCTTCGTACCCACCCCGTAGCGGCAGGCACACAGGTGCTGATCACGTCGTGGGACCCTGGCCGGCTCGTTGCCCTGGACAGCACCGACGGAACGGTCACGTGGCGCGGCACGGTCCGGCCGACTGCCGCGCTCATGACTCCCGCATACCTCGCGGGTGACTCGGCTTGGGCAGTGACCCGTGCGGGAGTGCTCCAAGGCTGGGATCTGCGCACCCGGCGCCGTCTCGCAGGTGCCCATGAGGACTTGCTATGGAAGCCTGACGTGCAGGGCATGCCCGAGCTGCGCGACGGTGTCCTGTATGTCGTCACCGGAAACGGTAACCTTCACGCGATCTGCCTCGATGGTCCGGAGCAAAGCGTTTCAGCACCATCCTTTCGGGGCCTTACCAGCAATTAGCGCTCTCCTAATTCCAGCCATCTAGCGACACCTGAAGGCAGCCCGTGAGGTACCGATGGAGGGCGCTGGCAGTGGTCGCCACGAATGCCTTGGGAATGGCCTCGGCGTCGACCCAACGGACCTGGGAGTGCTTGCGGGGTTCGCGGTTCTCGGGTTCGCCGGTCCATTCCTCAGCGGCGAAGACGACGGTGAGGAAGCCGTTGGGGGCTTCGACGCCCCAGGCGCCGTGGATGATGTGGGCTACCTTGAGGGACTCGGGCTTCACCGTCAGGCCGGTCTCTTCGTAGAGCTCGCGTACCGCAGTCTCGGTGATGGGCTCGCCCGGCTCGCTCTTGCCGACGGGGAGGTCCCACATGCCCTGGGCGAACTTGGCGTTCTCGCTGCGCTGGAGGAGGACGACGCGGTTGGTGGCCTTGTCGTGGACGATCACGGCGGCGACCAGCAGGGTCATGGATTCCAGGGCGGGCTTGAGGGTCTTCGGCTGGTCGTTGGTCTGCTGGGCCACGGTGTTCCCTTCGTCGGGCGGATTGTTGGGCATGTTAGGCGAGGGCCTCGCGGGCGCGGCGGGCGAGTTCGGCGGCGCCGGGAACGCGGCGGCGCTGGTAGACCGCGAGCGTGGAGCGGATTGAGGTGATCGCCTTGCGGGTGCGGTCGGAGGTCATGCCCTCCATGAGGACGAGGGCTTGGGTCCAGGCGGCGACGGCTTCGTCGGCGCGGGCCTGGGCGGCGAGGCTGTCGCCGAGGTCGGCGTGGGTGAGGGCGTGGACGCGCTTGTACTTCTTGGGGTCCCAGCGGGTGAGCGCGGCCCGGTGCTGCTGCTCGGTGCCGATGTGGTCGGCGAGGTCGGTCAAGGTGCGGGCGGTGTGGCTGGCCACGGTGCCTGCGGCGGGGCCGCTCACGCGGGAGTAGCCGGGCTGGGGGCCGTCCTCCCTCAGGAGGGCGTCCTCGGCGGCGAGCAGGGCACGCGCGGCCAGGGAGTGCTCGTCGGTGGCGGCGTAGGCGCGGGCGTGGGTGATGTGGAGGAGCGCCTGGGTCGGGCCGTCGACGTGGCCGAGGCCACGGCTGAGGGCGCCTTCGACGAGGTCGACGCAGTGGTGGGGCTGTTTGAGGCTGAGGGCCTGGTGGGCGAGGGCGCGCATCATCCAGGCGGCGTGGCCATGCGGGTCGGCTTCGCAGGCGAGTTGGTAGCCGACCTGGTAGTAGCGCTGGGCTGCGCCTTCGTGGCCGAGGTCGTGGTGTTTCCAACCGGCCAGGTAGGCGAGTTCGGCGACGGCGCCGAACGCGGCCCGGCGTAAGGCTTCGCCGAGGAAGCGTCCACGCAGCATGGGGGCGGCGGTATCGGCGAGGTACGCGGTGACCGTGGTCAGGCCATGGCCGCCGCCGAGGCGTTCGTCGGCGGCGCTGAAGGCCGCTGTGATCTGGCGTACGACATCCACGTCATCCGCCCCGACCACGGACGTGCCGGTGCGGGCGCGGAGCATGCGGGCGGTGGCCTCGTGGTCGTGAGCGAGAGGCATGGCGACGCCGGCAGTGGTGAAGGCGGCTACCGCGAGGAAGCGGCGCCGCTCGACGTCGGCGCGGCCGAGGTCGGTGACGGCGAGGACGGGGTCGGGCTCCGACTCCTGTTCAGCCTCGTCGGAGCGGAGACCGATCTCGGTCCGGGTGATGGTGCGTCCGGCTCGGCGGGACAGCGCTTCGGCAAGGTACTGACCTGCCCGGCCCGAAGGCGTACGGGTGCCGTTCGCCCAGTGCGAGATCGCTGATTTGTTGGTCTGGAGGATCTCGCCGTTCTCGGCGGCGACACGTCGCACGTCCCTGGCGAGGGCCTCGTAGGTGCAGTCGACCGCGTCGATGACGTCGCGCAGACGGGAGTTGGGGTCTCTCTGCTCCGTCATGTTCGCCTCCGCCCCGGAGCTGTAAACCGCGTATACCGCTTCCGCCGCTCTCCACCGTACCCACTGAGCGTGACCAAGAGTTCACTTATCAGTAGCCGCCCGATACGGCGTGACCCTGATCCAGGCTTTCCCTTGGTCCGGGCGGCTCCTCGAAGTTCCGTACGCCCACACCGGGTTCGGGCATTCCTGTGCCCGGATCCGGCCGATCAGAGACGGAGACACGGTGACCACCATCGACACCACGACCATCACGGTCGAACTGCCCGAGGCATTCGACCCGCGCTGGAGCCGCCTGCCCGGCATCCAGGTCGACGGCAAGCGCATCACGATCGACCCGGTCGAGTACTTCTTCCGCTTCGAGTCCCACACCTGGCTCGTCGCCGACTGGGAGCTGGTCAAGTCCCAGCTCCTCGGTGCGGACGAGACCGCCGAGAGCGCGGTCGAGCAGCTCGCGCTCAACTTCGTCAGAAACCACGCCGAGTCCACCTCGGACGCCGCCCGCGTGCTGACCACCGCGTACGAGGTGTACGCGTACCTGTTCCGCGACGAGCATCTCGCCGGCCTCGGAGTCCCGCAGATCACAGCCGACCACTTGCGGATGCTCCGCGAGGCGGCCACCCTCATGGCGCTCAACAAGGTCGAGCTGGACGGGCACATCTCCAACGTCGGGCCGTGCTGGTTCTTCCCCGCCGCCACCTCCGTCGTCTTCGACCTGGACGACGAGATGGGCGGGATGCTCGACGAGGTCTACCACGGCGGCTGGTTCAACGAGCATCGCCGCATCGAGTCCATCAAGGCCCACGCCGCGCTCGGCGGGCGGCTCGTGCACGGCTGCCAGTCCGTGCCGGACCAGTCCGGCGGCGTCGTCGCGCCCTACGGTGCCTCGATGGCGAACTTCCGTGACGACCTCGCCGCGTTCAAGGCGGGCTGGATCGAGCAGGTCTACGCCCACCGCGTGAACCCCGCCGCGTAACTCACCTCCCGATCAAGCTCCGGGGTGGGCCGGTATCTCTCGCCCGCCCCGGATGCCTCCAACCGACTGGAGCCCCCATGAGCCCGAATCCCAGCGCCGAACTCCTCGACAACCTGCTCACTGTGGCCGGCCAGGCCAGCGTCGTACGGGAGGAGGTACGCGTGTGGTCCATGTCCGGCGTCGAGCGCGTCACCTTCCCCGACGGCACCACGGCCATCTTCAAGTACGCCAAGAAGCCCTTCGACAGCGAGGACCGGGCCCTCCGCCTGGCCCACACCCTCGGCGTTCCCGTCCCCCAGGTCCACGCCTCCGCCGCCCTGGACGGCTGGCTCGGCATGCTCATGGAGGACCTCGGACCGTCCGTCCGCGAGGCCGACGACCTGGACGGTGTCGCCGCGGCTGTGGTCCTGCACAGCACCCGCACGGCTCCGCCCCTGCCCGTCCTCGACCAGGAGCGGCTGCGCATGCTGCCGGCCCGGGCGCTGGAGCACCTCGAACGGCTGCGCAAGGCCGACCGGTGGCAGGACGCCGACGACATCGAGGACGCGCTCGACCGGATCGCCCAGGCCGCCGAGACCCGGTCGGCCGGAGCAACGCTGGCGCCCTTCGGATGGGTGCACTCCGAGTTCCACCCCACCAGCCTCCACATCGGCGAGCACGGCTGGCGGCTGCTCGACTTCGCCCGCGCCTTCACCGGTCCCGGCCTGCTCGACCTCGCCAGTTGGCACGGCACCATCGAACCCCCGCACCCCGTCCGCCTGCGCGTCTTCCTGGAGCAGTACGTCACCGCCGGCGGCACCCCCGATGCCCTCGCCCCACGCGGCGGACTCCCCGCCGAGAACTGGGCCCTGGGCTGGCATCGCATGTGGGCCGTCGAGTGGTTCATGGAACAGTCCATCCGCTGGATCAACGACCCGGCCACCGACCCCGCCTACCTCAAGGCCGTACGCCGCCACCTCACCGACGTCCTCCACCTCCTGGAGATCTGACGTGCTCGCCCAGGCATCCCCATGGCACGCCCACGCCCTCCAGCGCACCGCAGTCGGACTCGCCGAACCCCTCGCCGTACCCGCCCGGATGGAGTGGACCACCCGGCCCGGCCAAGGACCCGGAGCCGACGTTCTCGGGCCTGACCTGCGCGGCAAGCGGCTCCTGGAGCTTGGCTGCGGCCCCGGCCACAACGCCGCACACCTCGCCACCCGCCACGGCGCTCACGTCACCGGCGTCGACCTGGTCGGCCTCCAGATCCGCCGCGCCCGCTCCCACTACGGACGGCTGAACAACCTCACCTTCGTCGCCGGCCACGCACTGCACCACCTGCACGCCTCCGACGAGCAGTTCGACGCGATCTACTCCGTCTTCGGGGCTGTCGACCTTGTAGCTCCTGAGCTCCTGCTGCCAGCCATCGCTCGGCGCCTTACGCCCGGCCGGGTGCTCGCCTTCTCCATCCCCCACCCGCAGCGCGGCGGTCAAAGCCCTTCTGGCGACGACCGTCCCCGCCGCGACTACGTCACTCTCCCCGACCGCACCCGACTCCCCATCGCCCGCTGGGAGTTCTCCACCGACCGGTGGGAGAAGCACCTCAGCCAGGCGGGTTTCCTGCTCACCTCGGCACAGGAGTTCCCCGACCCCCGCATGGGCCACTGGCCCACCACTCTGCTGATCCGCGCCCGCAAGCTCTGACAGCCGCCTTCGCCCGGCCCCTGGAGGACTCATGCGCCTGCCCTACCTGCTCCTCGACATCGACGGCGTCCTCATCCCCTTCCCCGATGCGGACGGGTCGACCCCGGCCACCCACGCCCGCCACGACGTCGTCCCCACCGGGCGCAGCGCCGACAACCCGGTCACCGTCTGGCTCGACCCCGCCCACGGCCCCATGCTGATGGACGTGATCAGTACGGGCCTGGTCACCCCCGTCTGGTGCACCAGTTGGCGGCAGGACGCCGCCGCTCTCATCGGGCCCCTCCTGGGCCTCCCGTACCTGCCGTACGTCGACCTGCCGCGCCCCCGGATTACCACCAGCCACCCCAACGGCTACCTCTGGAAGCGCGACCACGTCGGCGCCTGGCTGGAAAACGCCCCAGTTGTGTGGATCGACGATGACTTCACCAGCCTCGACCATGCCTGGGCCGCGGAGCGCACCACCCGTGGCGCGGCGACCTTCCTGATCCAACCTGACCCCCGTGTCGGGCTCCAGGCTGAACACCTGGCCGAGGCCCAGTGGTGGGCGGGGCAGCTACTCACTGTGCGGACTGCTGCATCCGCTGCTCCGAGCGAAACCGAAGCGGCGTGACGCGTACCCGGGGCAGAAGGGCGCAGTGGCGGCCTGGTGGTCGTCCCGCATCGTTTAGCGGCGGGCACGTGTCTATGCAGGTCAGGAACCTTCTCCGCCTGCACTTCGACATCTAAACCGAAGCGCCCCCGGCAGCCCCTCCGAACAGGCGAAACCGCCGTTCGGAGGGGCTGTTTCGTGTCTGCCGGGGCTTCTCGGGGGACACTGGAGTCGGCCAGGATCGCCACAGTGCCTCGGACACGGAGCCGCTCATGACCACACCGCGTGACCTGCTGATCGTTTCCATGGACGTGGCATCCAGCCGCCCTGTGGAGCGGGGTGACCTGTCGCTCGTGCTCGCCGGGGCCGAGGTGATCGATCTCCTCGGTGCCCAGGCCCTCACGCTGGAGGACGATCGCATCGTGCCGGGCGCGCGGGGGACGCTGCCTGATCGGCTGTTGGACGAGGCTGCGTCGGTGCTCGTGCGGGAGGATCCGTACGAGTCGGTCGAGGACTGGCTGTGGCGCCGGGGCGAGGGGTTGTCCGATGCGTACCGTTCCGCTCTGGAGGCGGACGGGCAGCTCACCCGGCAAAGGCACCGCTGGCTTCCCGTACGTAGCGGGCAGACTGCCCTGGCCGATTCCCCCGCGCGTCGTGACGCGGCGCAGCGCTGGGCGGGCGGTGAGCCGGTGCTCGTCTCGCTCGCCGGGGCGCTGGGGATCGGGGAGCCGCAGGGCGAGGACTCGCCGGAGATCGCCGACGATTCGGTCGTGGCCGTGCTCGCCGCCGTCAACGACGCGGTGATGGAGCTGGAAGCCGTACGGCAGCGGCGCTCCATCGAGGACGCCGCCTTCGACAACGTCTGGCGAGGCCCGTAGCGCACGGGGGCAGTCAGGACCACAGTGCCGTTGCGAGCGTGAGGCCCAGGTAGACCGCGCCCAAGCCTGCCGCCACGCTCGCGAGGATGTTGGCCGCGGCGTAGAAGTGGGCGCCGTCCTCGGTGAGGCGGAGGGTTTCGTAGCTGAAGGTGGAGTAGGTCGTGAGCGCGCCGCAGAGGCCGGTGCCGAGGAGGAGTTGTACGGAGGAGTCGGCCGCGCCCGCGGTGATCGCGCCCGTCACCACGCCGAGGATGAGGCAGCCGGTCACGTTGACGGTGAAGGTGCCCCAGGGAAAGAGCGAATCGTGCCGCCGCTGGATCGAACGGTCGGTCAGATAGCGCAACGGGGCGCCGACCGCCGCGCCCAGGATGACCAGGAGCCAGTTCACCGGGGTGTCTCCGGGCCCGTGCGGTGGACGACCTCGCAGCGGTCCAGGGTCACCAGGCCGCAGGCCAGTTCGTCGAGTTGGGGCAGGAAGGCCCTGATCCGTTCCTCGGTGTCGACGATCACGACCGCCACGGGCAGGTCCTCGCTGAGGGAGAGCAGCCGCTGGGTGTGGATCATCGAGGAGGCACCGAAGCCCTCCACTCCGTGGAAGACACTGGCGCCCGCGAGTCCCGCACGGTGGGCGCGGTGGACGATCTCCGTGTAGACAGGCCTGTGGTGCCACAGATCGCTCTCGCCGAGGAAGACGGTCAGGCGGAGCGCCGTACCGGTCGGTCTGGTCATGCCTGCCTCCACGCCAGTACGCGGCGGGTCGCCCACACCGCACTCCACACCGCCGCGAGCGCGGCGACCAGGGTCAGTCCCAGATAGGCCACACCGGCGCCCGCCCGGCCGTCCGCCACCAGGCGCTGGATGTCCACCGCGTACGTCGAGAACGTGGTGAACCCGCCGAGGACGCCTGTGCCGAAGAAGGGCCGTACGAGGGGGTGCGCCGCCCAAAGGTCGGTGATCACCACCATGAAGACGCCGATCACCGCGCACCCGAACACGTTCACGGTGAGAGTCGTCCACGGGAAGGATCCGGGGGCGGTGGGCCAGAGGAGGGCGGCGCCGTAGCGGGCCGATGCTCCGATCGCGCCGCCCAGCGCCACCACGGCCACCACCGGCGCCACCGCTTTCACCGGCGCTGTGGGCCGCTTTCGGCTCCGCCGCGCGGGCGGCGTCAGGCCCGTCTCGACGTCGGGATCTGTGGGCTCGGTCATCACCGGGGCACTCTCTCCTACTCGCCGGGCGCCCGCGTCGGGGCGCGCTCCATCGCAAGTAGGGACCGTTGGCGGTGGTCGCACCGCGGTTCGGGTACGGCGGGCCCCACCGCCGTTTCGTACTCCCGACCAGGTTAACGGGAGGGGGCGCGGCTCGGCCAGCCGGGCGGATCCCCGGCTGTGGACGGGCGCGGGGGATTGTCAGTGGGCACTGGCACGATGAACGACATGAAGACCTACAACTGGCGTCCCTTCCTTGAGCGGTGGAGTGCGGACTGGGCCGGCTCCCCCGGTGCGCGGGCGCGGGAGTCCACCCAGTCCGTGCCGGGCCTGGGCGGGGCCTCGGCCGCGGATGCGCTCCGTGAGCGGTGGCTCGGGTTCGCGGGCGCCGATCCGGGGCGGATCGGCGCGCTGGAGGAGCGGCTCGGGCCGGATGTGGTGCTGCCGCCGACCTACCGGTCGTTCCTGGCCGTCACGGACGGATGGCGGCCCGCGGGGACGGGCGTCCATCTGCTGGGGACGACGGAGGGGACACGCTGGTACGGGGATCCGCGTCCGCACGGCCTTCAGGAGGCCAGGGAAGCCGGTGCCGGGGTGTGGGGCAGGGCGCTGCGGCTCTCCGTGGAGTCGGACGGGACGGAGGTCCTGCTCGACCCGGGGGAGGTCAACGCCGACGGGGAGTGGGCCGCGTATCTCCACCGGGGCCGGCCGGGCGACGCCCCTGAGGAGCGTTACGAGTCCTTCATGGAGCTCATGCAGGCCCTGTTCCGGAGCTTCCACCACCGGAACCGGAACACGCCGGGGTTCGAGAACGACACGACGCGCGAGCTGGACGCGGAGGTCGAGGAGGCGCGGCTGGCCTGTCTGCGCGGCGAGGCCGTCGAGGGCTTGTTGAAGGTGTTCACGGACGCGGAGGAGTGCGGCAGGCCGCGCGCACGGGACCTGCGCGTCCAGATGGGGGCGCTGCTGGGCGGCGGGCGGACGCGGGACCGTGTCGTGGGGCCGCTGGACGATCCGTTGGACGGGCTGGAGTCCGTGGGGCGTACGTTCCGGTACGAGGCCCCCGGGCCCTTCGGCGACGCGGTGGACGCGGCGCGGGAACAGGCACGCTGGGGGGACACCGATGCGGCCTGGCACACCCTCGCCGCCGCCGTGGCCGACTGGGAGCCGTACGGGGACGAGCACATCGCCCCGGTCGGGCTGCTCGCCGATCCCCTGCTCGGTCCTGTGATCACTCCGGAGCGCGGCCGGTATCTGCTGGAGACGCCCCGGGGCGCGGAGGGGCGGGATCCGGAGGCCGGGCCCGGTCACGGGGTAGAGGCGGGGGCCGAGGACGGGGCGACGTCGTGGGACGACGGGCTCGCCTGGCTCGCGGAGGAGCCGTCCCCGGACGCCGAGCGGGACGGCGCGTACCGCTTCGTCTTCGTACGGGGAGTCCGGCCGGAGGAGCTGGCCGACCGGATCGGCCGGGGTCCGCTGCTGGCGCCGGCCGACGAGGCCGAGGTGGCGGAAGCCCGGTTCGGCCCGGAGGGTGAGGAGCGGCGGGCCGTCGCCCGGATCGGCAGGTGCGGGGACGGCTGGAGCTTCGCCTACGAGAGCCGCGTCGATCTCGTTGATCCGTTCCTGCCGGACCGGCTGACCGGGCTGGGCGAAGCGGCGTCGAAGGGCGGCGAGTCGGTCACGGTGTGGTGCGAGCGCGGCGGCCAACTCCCTTCGGCGCCGGGCGCGTTCCATCTCTCGTACGCCGAGGACGGGGAGCGCGTGTACGGGTTCACGGTGCGCGGCGAGGAGATCGAGCAATGGGGGGAGCTCCCGGACTCGCTCGATCCGGAGGAGTTGTTCCCCGAGTACGAGTACGAGGAGGGGGATGAGGAAGGGGGAGAGGGGGGCTTGGGGCTGGATCCTGATGACGAGTACGAGGCGCTCGACGCCCTCTTCGAGGAGTTCGGGATCTCGCTGCCGGAGTTCGCGATCCGGCACGGGCGGCTGCACACCGTCCTGACCCGGCCATGGATCCTGTACGGCGCACAGGGGGACGGCGTGCGGCAGGAACCGTCGTGACGACCGTACGGACCGCCGTGATCGAGACGGAGCGGCTGACCATGCTGCCGCTGCGGGTCGAGCACGCGGAGGAGATGGCGGGCGTGCTCTCCGATCCCGCGCTGCACACGTTCATCGGCGGCAGGCCGTCGACGGAGGAGGAGCTGCGCGGGCGGTACACGAGGATGGTCGCGGGCTCGCCCGATCCCGCCTTCTCCTGGTGCAACTGGGTGCTGACGGAGCGGGCGGGGCCGGGAGAGCTGTCCGGTACGGTCCAGGCCACCGTCACCCCGCACCGCACCCTTCGGGACGAGACGGTCGCCGAGATCTCCTGGGTGGTGGGGACGCCGTGGCAGGGGCGGGGGTTCGCCACCGAGGCGGCGCGGGGGCTGGTCCGGTGGCTGGCGGAGCAGGGGGTGGGGACGGTGATCGCCCATATCCATCCCGAGCACCGGGCGTCGGGCGCGGTCGCGGCGGCGGTGGGGCTCAGCCCGACCGATGAGTGGCACGACGGCGAGGTCCGCTGGCGGCGGCGCTTCGGGGAGTGAGGGGCCGACCCGCCTTCGCCGCCCCTCCGGAATGGACGGAGGGGCGGTGAAGGCGCGGCGAAGGGGCAGGGACGGGGACAGGGGCAGAAGGACGCGGCGGGTGGGGCCGGCGTCAGCCGATCAGCTCGCGCACCATGCGGCAGGTGGTGTTGGACGGCGGGTGGATCCCGATCCGGGCCGCCGTGCTCCGTATCCGGCGGTTGGGGGCGCTCGCCCGCTGGTACACGCCCGAGTCGAGCAGGGCGATCGCGAGGCGCATGGCCTTGAGGCGGCGGTTGTGGCTCTCGTACCACTCCCGCGGGCGGCCCGCGGGGAGCGGCTTGCGCTTGAGGGCGGGTGGAGTCGGCGCGGTTTCGACGGACTTCTCCGTGATGGTGGCAACAGCCATCGTCAGCCTCCCGGCGTGGTGGTGGGACCCTCACGAACTCCCTCCATTTTACTGCCCACCACTGACAATCGCCCCTGGCCAGACCGGGTTTGACGGGGGTGGGAGGAAGTCTCGGAGGGGCGCTCGGAGGTAGGCTCGGGACCATGGAGATCTGGATCAATCCCGCCTGTTCCAAGTGCCGGGGCGCGCTGACCCTGCTCGACGAGGAGGGCGCCTCGTACACCGTCCGCCGGTACCTGGAGGACGTGCCGTCCGAGGACGAGATCCGGGCGGTGCTCGGCCGTCTCGGGCTCGAACCGTGGGACATCACCCGGACCCAGGAGGCCGAGGCGAAGGAGCTGGGCGTCAAGGAGTGGGCGCGGGACGACGGTTCGCGGGAGCGCTGGATCGCGGCGCTCGCCGCGCACCCGAAGCTGATCCAGCGCCCGATCATCACGGCGGACGACGGTACGGCCGTGGTCGCGCGCACGGACGAGGCGGTACGGGACGCCCTGTCCCGCTGAGCGAGCCGCCCGACCCCGCGTGCGCAGAGCCACGCCCCCACGTGCGCGAGCCTCGCCCCCGCGCGCGAGCCACCCGACCCGGCGTGCGAGGGCCCCGCCCCCGCCCCGCCCTGCTCCCCCGCCTACGCCCCTGCTTGCGCTTCCGCCTCCGCGAGGATCTCCGTCAGCCGGAGCCCGAACCGTACGTCGCACGCGTGCGGCGCTCCCGTGCGGGCCGATTCCAGCAGCGCGTCGATCGCCGCCCCGAAGGAGTCCACCGGGTTGCCCCAGCTCTCCGGGAGCACCGCGACGCCGTGCTCACCGCGCAGCTCCACCCCCGTGCCCGCGCCCGCCTTCGGTGCGCTCAGGCTGAGCGCCACGGTGCTGGCCGCCCCGGACACGTGCCGCAGTACGAGATGGGTGAGGTCCGGCTCCGTCCGTACGGCCGTCACCGACGCCACGTCGCCCAGCGGCGGCAGCAGCGCGGACAGCGCGTGCGGGCCGACGTCCCACAGCCCGCCCTTCTCGCGACGCCACGGCGACTCGGCGTACGCGCTCGTCTCCCCCGGCGCGTAGAGCGCGCCGAGCCACTGCGCGTGGGCCGTGAACCAGCCGCCCTTCGCCGCCTGTTCGTCCACCCAGTCGGCGGTACCGGGCGCGAATCGCAGCGTGCAGAAGACGACCGACGCCACCCCGGCGGTCGCCACCGCGTCCGCGACCTCGCGGGCGCCCCGTACGGTCGTCGCGACCGGCTTGTCCAGCAGCAGGTGGCATCCGGCCGCCGCCGCGCGGGCCGCCAACGGCGCCTGGACGTCCGGCGGCAGGGCGAAGGCGACGGCGTCGCTCTCGGCGAAGAGCGCGTCGAGGCCGACCTCGCCGGAGTGGGCGGTGGTGCCATGGGCCGCGGCGAGCGCGGCGGCGGCCTCGGGGCGCCGCCCCCAGACGCCGCTGAAGGCGATCCCGGCGTGGGCGGCCAGCGCGGGGGCATGGGTGCGCTCCGCCCACGGGCCGGTGCCGAGGAGTCCGATACGTGGCTTGTCCATGCGGGCCAGTGTGACGCGTGGAGCCGACCGGAGGGAAGAAAAACGGTGGCCGGGCGGGCCGCCGTGGGTGTTACGTTGCCCGAGCCGGCCGCGGGCCTCCGGTGCGACTTCCGGGACGTGCCTTTAAAGCAGTGATTTCGCTGTTCGCGCCCCCATGCCCCGGCCGGCGACCGCGTGAGGAAGGGGCGACACCATGGCGGAGAACCTCGCCGATCTGGTCGCGGCCGAAGACGTCCTGCTCTTCGTGAACGCGGCCGTGACGGCGACCGGGCAGCGCGAGTTCCGCTCCGACGCGCACGAGCAGCGGCTCTCGCTGGGCTTTCTGCACGAGTACGTACGCGTCAACTACCGCCCCGTCTACGCCGCCACGCTCGCCCTCGACATCAACGACCACAACGCGGCCCTGATCGTCGAACACCTCCTGCGGACCCCGCACGACACGAGCCCCGCCGAGAAGCGCGTGGAGGGCGCGCTGATCGCGCGCCGGCTCGCGGTGCTGCCGCCGCAGCGCGTCTACCGGCTGTTCCGTGCGCTGCGCGCCGCCGGGGTCGGCAACCGCCGTACCCGCGCGATCTTCCGCGACTGGCTCGCGGCACGCCCCGACCCGGCCCACGACGCCGTGAAGTACCGCAGCGGGCTCAAGTCCGCCGCGCGCCACTTCCATGTGCGCCTCTCCGCCCTCTCCGCTTCCTCCGCTTCCTCCGCTCCGGGAACAGGTTCGGGGGCCGCGGCGGGCGGCGAGATCGGCGATTTCCTCTTCGCGCCCGGCCGCCGCACGCGGTACGAGCACCGTCTCCTCGACACCTACCGCCGGGCGCACTACGAGCAGGGCGCGCTGTACGAACTGCCGCTCACCGTCGCCGAGGGGTTCGCGGCCCGGCACGGCATCGCCCGCGAAGGGTTCCTGGAGCGGATGGCGCCCCGGATGACCCGGCTGGAGCGGCTGCGTACCCAGACCCGGCGTGCCACCGCCCCGGGCGCCGCCGGCGGGACCGATCTGAGCGTCATGCCGCTGACCCGGCTCGCGCTGTACGTCCTGTCGCTGGCCCCGGACGAGCGGGTCCGGCGCCGGGCGGAGCTGACCCGGGCGCTGCGGACGGGCGCCCGGCGCGTGGCGGGCCCGTACGCCGGTGCCTGGGGGCGGGTGGCGGCCGTACTGGACGACAGCTACTCCTCGTACGGTTCGGGCGAGAAGCGCCGCCGCCCGCTCGGCACCGCGCTGGCCTGCCACTATCTGCTGGAGGCGCTGGCCGCGCCGGGGGCGTACGCCGCGCTGTGGACCTCGGGGCGCGACGATCCGCTGCTCGTCCGTCCGTACGGGCCGACGCCGCTCGGCACCCGGATCCTCGACGCGCTCGACCATGGCCCGGACCGCCTCGTGATCGTCTCGGACGGCTGGGACAACGCCCCGCCGGGGCTGGCGGGCGAGGTGCTGCGGGTGTGGCGTACGCGGCTCGACCGGGAGAGGCGTACGAGTGTGGTCCACCTCAACCCCGTATACGACGCGGACGGTTTCGACGTACGGCGGCTGGCGCCCAGCGTGCCGACGGCCGGGATACGGGACGCGGAGGATCTGCCGGCGCTGGTGGAGATCGCGCAGTTCGCGGAGGGGCGTACGGGGGCGGCGGAGCTGCGGGCGTATCTGGACCGGCGGGTGCGGAACTTCCTGGCGGACGACGGGACCTGCCTTTTCCCGGGTGCGGACAGAGGTCCAGGTCTGGACAGAGGTCCAGGAGTAGGGGCCGGTGCGGGTACGGAGTCCGCGTCATGACCGGGCTCGATCTCACCGGGCTGACCGCCCGCCCCGCCCAGGTCTGGGGCGGCATCCGGCTCGTCCCGCTGGTGCGCGAGGCGCCGGTGCCCGGGTTGCGGCTGCACCGGGAGATCTACACCGGCCTCGGCGAGTCCGCGTCCGGCGGCGTCTCCGAGGTGGAGGTGGGGTCCGGGGTCCGTTACGCCTCGTACATCCCGCACGGCTTCGTGGCGGACTGGTCCGGCGACGAAGGGCAGCACGCCGCGTACGGCAGCCACCTCGGGGACGAGCGCCCCCGGACCGTACGCCTGCGTCCGCATCACCGGATGGTGAAGCGCGCGCGAACCGCCCGGGGAGGCGGACCGGTCGCGCGCTGCCGCTTCCTGCCGCTCCATCTCGCGCTGGACGGCTACCTCGCCCTGCACTTCGGGGGGCCTTCCACCGCCTGGGACGAATGGTCCCAGCAGGCGATACGGCGTGGGCTCTCCCCCCGGGTCGAGGCGGCGTACCTCGGCATGCGCGTGCGCGGGCTCGCCGACGCGCTGCGGGTCTTCGAGATCCATCCCGGCCAGTGCGGGGTGATGGTGTACGCGGCGGACTCGCTCGCGGCGGCGTTCGTCGTGCCCCATCCCGACGACTACCGCGCCCTGCATCCGACGCTGTTGCAGGACATGTACGGCGAACTCATCCACCAGCACGCGCTGTACGGCGCCCCGGTCCCGGAGTTCGAGGCGCGCATCCCCGACGGGCGGCATCTGAACACGCTCGCGGACCTGCGGGCGGCGGCGCGCGCGCAGGAGCGGGCGTGGAGCGAGGCGCACGACACGGTACTCGCGCGTGCCCTGCTCACCACCTCGTACTCCTTCGAACGGGTGTACCGGATGGACGGGTTCGAGCTGCGGCGCTTCCTGCCGCCGTTCCGGCGCGGGTACGGCGCGGAGCCCGAGCAGCACATCGGGGAGCTGATCAGCGACCACAAGGGGCGTACGGCGTACCTCAAGACGTTCCGGCTCTCCGACGCGCAGATCAAGCGCGGCCATCTGCTGAGCCGGCTGGCGGCGCACGACTGGCATCCGGGGCGTACGGCCGAGGCGCTCGGGACGACGGACGTCGAGTTGCTGCGGCGGATCCGTGCGGCCGGGTTCGGTTCGCTGCTCAAGGCGCACGCGGTCGGCGGTACGGCAGCCGCGGCGGACGGGGCCGGCTCGTCCCAGAAGGCCACAGAATAAACCTGGGTAACACGTGGTTCACGGAAGGGCAACGGCGGGGAAACCGCACATTGCGAGGATTCGGGTCAAACCTGCTGCACCCGCAAAGGATGAGGCCCCGTGACGTTCAAGGCTGAGTACATCTGGATCGACGGTACCGAGCCGACCGCGAAGCTGCGCTCGAAGACGAAGATCCTCAGCGACGGCGCCGAACTGCCCATCTGGGGCTTCGACGGGTCGAGCACCAACCAGGCCGAGGGGCACGCCTCCGACCGTGTGCTGAAGCCGGTCTTCTCCTGTCCCGACCCGATCCGCGGCGGGGCCGACCTCCTCGTCCTGTGCGAGGTCCTGAACATCGACATGACGCCGCACGAGTCCAACACGCGTGCGGCGCTGACGGAGGTCGCCGAGAAGTTCGCGGCCCAGGAGTCGATCTTCGGCATCGAGCAGGAGTACACGTTCTTCAAGGGCGCCCGTCCGCTGGGCTTCCCCGAGGGCGGCTTCCCGGCCGCGCAGGGCGGCTACTACTGCGGCGTCGGCTCGGACGAGATCTTCGGCCGTGACGTCGTCGAGGCGCATCTGGACAACTGCCTCAAGGCGGGTCTCGGCCTCTCCGGCATCAACGCCGAGGTCATGCCGGGCCAGTGGGAGTTCCAGGTCGGCCCGCTGTCGCCGCTGGAGGTCTCGGACCAGCTCTGGGTGGCGCGCTGGCTGCTCTACCGCACCGCCGAGGACTTCGGCGTCTCCGCGACGCTCGACCCGAAGCCGGTGAAGGGCGACTGGAACGGCGCGGGCGCGCACACGAACTTCTCGACCAAGGCGATGCGCGAGGGGTACGAGGCGATCATCACCGCGTGCGAGTCGCTGGGCGAGGGCTCGAAGCCGCTGGACCACGTGAAGAACTACGGCGCGGGCATCGACGACCGGCTGACCGGTCTGCACGAGACCGCCCCGTGGAACGAGTACAGCTACGGCGTCTCGGACCGCGGCGCCTCGGTCCGTATCCCGTGGCAGGTCGAGAAGGACGGCAAGGGCTACATCGAGGACCGCCGCCCCAACGCCAACGTCGACCCGTACGTGGTCACGCGGCTGATCGTGGACACCTGCTGCACCGCGCTGGAGAAGGCCGGCCAGGTCTGATCCCGGCTCATCGCGCGAAGGGGGCGGGTGCCGTACGGGCACCCGCCCCCTTCGTCGTCCCAACCTCAGGACCGGAGGTGCGCAGGCTGATGCGCTCCCCCGAAATCTGCTTCAATGGGGTCATGGCCAGCTTCCAGTACACCGCGAGGGGTCGCTTCGACCTGGAGCCGTTCTGGCCGTCCCGGCAGCATCACGACTTCGACCGGGTGTGTCGCCGCGTGAGGAACGCGCCGGCCCTCTAAAGCCATTCTTCTGGCCTTCGGCCGCCGCGCAGACGTACGTCCCGTCCGTCCCGTCGACTCGACGATCCGACGAGTCCTCCGCGCGAAAAGAGCTGACCCCTCATGGCGAACTCCCTTTCCTCCCTTCCCGGTTCCTTCTCCTCGCCCGGCCGTCACCGGCTCCGGGCCGTCGACGACGACGAGACGCCCGGCGCCCTGGTGGGCGCCCCCGCCGGTCCGGTGGTGGACTTCCTGCCGCCGGGCGCGACCTGGCTGCCCGCGCCCCAGCACACCCTGCCCTCGCTGCCGGGACAGCCGCCGATGATCGGCTACCTCGTGCTCGTACCGGCCGACCAGCACCCGGCCGGAGCCGTCGCCCCCGCCCCCGCCCCCGTGCTCGGCCCCACTCCGGTCTCCGTCCCGGCTACGGCCACGGCCGCGGTGGGCGGCGGTTCCGTGCTGGTCGACAACGTGCAGCGGACCGCCGTCGTGGACGGCCGGCCGCTCGATCTCACGTATCTCGAATTCGAACTCCTCGCCCATCTCGTGGCGCACCCCCACCGGGTGCACAGCCGCGACCAGTTGGTGACCACGGTCTGGGGGTACGGACACGTGGGCGACGGGCGGACCGTCGACGTCCATGTGGCGCGGCTGCGCCGCAAGCTGGGCGCGGACCACCGCCGTTCGATCCAGACCGTGCGGCGCGTCGGCTACAAGTACATCCCCTGATCCGCGTAGAGGGAGAGCCCCGCTGGTCCGGCGGGGCTCTCCCTCTACGGATACGGGTCAGGTACGGGCCGCCCGTGCGCGGGCGCGCAGGCCCAGTGCGCCGTCCAGGGCGAGGAACACCAGCAGGCTGATCCCGAGCAGCGGCAGGAACCAGCCGATCAGCGCGGTGACCGCGCCGAGCGGCAGCAGCAGGCGCAGCGGTACCTTCCGCCAGGCGCCGCGCGGGACGGGCCGGCCCGCGCTCAGCCGCCGTTCCCTGGTGGGCCGGCGCAGCCACCACATGCGGTAGCCCCAGACGATGAGCAGGATCAGGGCGAGGGCGAGGGCCGCCAGCAGAAGCTGGTTGGGGAGGCCGAGGAAGAGACCCATGTGCGCGTCGATCCCGATACGGGTGAGCTGGGCGAGCACCGGGTAGTCGGCGAAGCGCAGTTCGTCCATGACCATGCCGTTGGCGGGGTCGACGGAGACCGAGTCGAGCCGGGCCGGGAACTGGTTGTCCGTCTGCGCGACGACATAGCCCTTGCCCGTGGTCGGCAGGGTCACCGCGATCGGCCCGTCGAGACCGGCCTGGCGGGCGGCGACCACGGCGAGGTCGACGCCGACGTCGGTACCGCCCTTGCCGTGCATCCCCTCCATGCCCTCCATGCCGGGCATGTCCTCCATGGACTCGTGACCCTCGTGGGCGCCGCCCGTGTCCGACCCCGTACCGCCGGTGCCGGTGCCGCTGTCGCTGTCGCTGTCGAGCGTCGCGGAGACGGCGGGGGTGGCCGAGCCGAGCTGGTCCTTGATCGCCGTGATGTTCCCGCCCGCGTACGCCGACCACGTCAGCCCCGTGGCGGAGAGCAGCACGAGCCCGGTCACGGCCACCATGCCGAACGAGCCGTGCAGCGAGAGCGTCCTGCGCCGGCCGGTGGCGCCGCGTTCGGGCACCACCAGGGCGCGTTTCGAGGCGCGCTTGCGGGCGGTCCAGAGCAGCAGTCCGCCGAGCGCCACCACCCAGAGCCAGCTCGCGGCCAGCTCGCTGTAGAGGCGGCCCGGTTCGCCGAGCTGGAGATGGCGGTGCGTCTCGGAGAGCCAGGCGCGCACCGGCAGGGCGCCCGAGCTTCCGTAACTGGTCAGGGCGCCCCGTACCTCCGCCGTGTACGGGTCGACGAAGACGGCGAGGGACGTGAACTCCTCGCTGTCGGGCGTGGACATCAGGACCCGGGTGGTCGCCCCCTCCTCGGACGGGAGGCGTACGGAGGTGACGGTGCCCTCCGGATGGGCGGTACGGGCGGCGTCGAGCTGGTCGGAGAGCGGGACCGTACGGTCGCCGACCGGGGCCCGCAGCTCATGGCGGTAGATGACCTTCTCCGCCTGGTAGGAGAGGGAGTAGAGGAAGCCGGTGGTGGCGGCGACCAGCAGGAGCGGGGCTATCAGCAGGCCCGCGTAGAAGTGGAGGCGCAGCACGAGGGGGCGCAGGGCGCCCCAGAGGGACGTGGGCGCGGTGTTCGCCGTCGGCGCTGTGGTGTCCGGAGCGGGATCAGGAGACGCGGGCGCGGTGGTGTCCGGGGTTCTGTCGGACGGGTCCGTCCGCTGTGCGGGGTCGTCAATGGCCATGACTGTCCTAGGCGTTGGATTCGGCATGGGGAAGGCCGCGAAAAAGGGCCTGAAGGCCCCGGCCGTCCCCTCCGCGTCAGACAGCGGTGGCGGCGGCTCCCGGGGCCGTGGCGCGAGGTGCTCGGCGCGCGGGCGGCCCGCGCCGCGACACCGTGTGCGCGAGGACGACCCCCCGGAAGCGGTGTGCGCGGGACGCGCCGGGCCGGGGCCGGATCAGCCGGGGCGCGGCGGGCAGCGCCGCGGAGGTGAGCAGCAGCCGGAGCGGGGTGAAGGCGAGGGCCCCGACGGCGTGTACGAGCCGGAAGAGCGCGGCCTCGCCCTGGGCGAGCCAGAGGGCGCACACGGCCGCCGCGACGACGTGGGCGGCGAGCATGGCGGGGGAAGCGCCGAGCAGCTCGCCCAGCGCCGGGGCCGGGCCGGAACCAGGATCCGTCGCCGCCCCCATGTCCATGCCCACGTCCGCGCCCACGCCCATGCCGGAAGCGGAACCCCCGCCCGTACCCGTACCGGTGGCCGTAGGCGTACCCGCGTGCGGTGCGTGCCGGGAGGTGGCCGGTCCCAGTCCGTACGAGAGCGTTCCGGCGAAGAAGAGGTGCAACAGGCCCTGGACGGTGAGCAGTCCGGCGCCGATCGACAGGGCGCCCCGGCGCCGTCCGCCCGCGAGCCAGGCGGCGCACGCGGTCACCGCGAACGCCGCGAGCAGCGCCGTCAGCGAGATCTCGTGCCCGGACGCCCCGGACGCCCCGGACGCTCCGGAGGTGAGCGCGTGTCCCACCGCCGCCAGCGTCACGCACACGGCCGCGAAGGCGACGGCGCGCACGGCGCGGAGCGGCGATCCGGTCTCTGTCATGGTCCGCACATGGTGTCATCCCGAAGCGGAAGGCGGCAGGGCCCAAAAGCCGCGGCTCCCGCGGAGGTGGTGCTGGGTACACCCCGGGCCGGGTGCGGACCGGCTACCCCCGCCCTCTCCCCTCCGGCGAGACTGGTGGTCGTACCGGGGAGACCGGAACGCCGGACGCCGTCGGGGCTGTCCGGCCACGAAGGGGGCGGGACATGAACAGCGTCAGAGTCGGCGATCCGGGCGGCGGGGCCGGGGCGGCCCTCAGGCGGCGGTCGCGCGAGGCGCTGCCGGCGGCCGGGCGCGCACTGGTGCTGGCCGTCGTCGGCCTCCCGGGGTCGATCATCCTCTTCGTGGTGACGGTGGTGTCGACCGTCCTCATCGTCGTCGGGGTCGGCGTCTTCACCACGCCCGCCGTGCTCACCGCGCTCCGCGCCTACGCCAACCGGCGCAGGCTGCTGGCGGCCACCTGGTCCGACGTACGGATCCCGGTGCCGTACCGCCCCTTCCCGCCGGATCTGCGGACCGGGATCACCGGGCAGGTGGAGCGCTGCACCCTGATGCTCAAGGACCCGGCGACCTGGCGCGACCTCCAGTGGCTGCTGGTCGACATGACGGCCGGCTTCGTCACCGCGGTGTTCACGGCCGCGCTGCTGATCTACCCGGTGGAGGGGTTCGTGCTGGCCGCCGGGTTGTGGCGGGTCTTCGTCGACGACGCGTACTGGTACACGTTCGTCCCCGTCGACAGCCAGTCGACCGCTCTCGCCGCCGCGGCGGTCGGCCTGGTGCTGTTCGGCGCCGGTCTGCGCTACTGCCCCGATCTGCTGCGCCTGCACTTCCGGCTGACCGCGGCCCTGCTGGCCCCCGCCCCCGGTCAGGCGCTGGCCGAGCGGATCGAGCGGCTCACCGAGACCCGGCACGACGCCGTGGACAACTCGGCCGCCGAGTTGCGCCGTATCGAACGCGATCTGCACGACGGCGCGCAGGCCAGGCTGGTCGCCGTGGGCATGGACCTGGGCACCGTGGAGGCGCTCATCGAGAGGGATCCCGCCAAGGCGAAGGAGCTGATCAGCAAGGCGCGGCGGTCCTCGGCGGACGCGCTCACCGAGCTGCGCGACCTGGTGCGCGGGATCCATCCGCCGGTGCTGGCCGAGCGCGGACTCGGGGATGCCGTACGGGAGTTGGCGCTGCGGCTGCCGCTGCCGCTGGAGCCGGAGGTCGATGTGGAGCTGCCGGGCCGCCCGGCCGCGCCGGTCGAGTCGGCCGCGTACTTCGCGGTGAGCGAGGCGCTGACCAATGTGGTCAAGCACGCGGGCGCCGACCGGGTGTGGGTCGACATCTCGTACACCGGGGGCATGCTGCGGATCGCGGTCACCGACAACGGCCGCGGCGGCGCGGAGATCGGCCGGGGGTCGGGGCTGAGCGGTCTGGAGCGGCGGCTCGGTACATTCGACGGCATCCTGGCCGTCAGCAGCCCCGCGGGCGGTCCCACCATGGTGACCATGGAGCTTCCTTGCGTGTTGTCCTAGCCGAAGATCTCTTCCTGCTGCGGGACGGTCTCGTCCGCATGCTGGAGGCGTACGGGTTCGAGATCGTGGCGGCCGTCGAGAGCGGCCCCGAACTGACCACCGCGCTGGCCGAGTTGGAGCCGGACGTCGCCGTCGTCGACGTCCGGCTCCCGCCGTCCCACACGGACGAGGGCCTGCAGTGCGCGCTGGCCGCGCGGCGGGCCCGCCCCGGGCTGCCCGTCCTCGTACTCTCCCAGCACGTCGAGCAGTTGTACGCTCGCGAGCTGCTGGCCGACGGCGCCGGCGGGGTCGGCTATCTGCTCAAGGACCGGGTCTTCGACGCGGAGCAGTTCATCGACGCGGTGCGGCGGGTCGCCGCGGGCGGTACGGCGATGGATCCGCAGGTGATCTCGCGGCTGCTCTCCCGGCGCGCCCAGGACGAGCCGATCGGCGGGCTGACGCCGCGCGAGCGCGAGGTCATGGAGCTGGTGGCGCAGGGGCGCTCGAACGCCGCGATCGCCGCACAACTCGTCGTCACCGAACGGGCGGTGGCCAAGCACACGTCGAACATCTTCGCGAAGCTGAGCCTTCCCGTGTCGGACGACGACAACCGGCGGGTGCTCGCGGTCCTCGCCTATCTGGAGGGCGGCCGCGGGTCCGGTGCCGACCGGGAGCACCGGCCCGGCAGCCGGGGCCGCAGGTCCGAATGACGGGCATCCGCCCGGTTTGTTGATGGAGATTTCTATGAATTCCACGAGCCTCTGAACACCTCGTGTTTGAGGCCCGTATGGAACGGAGCGCTTCGCTTCTCCCCCTGCCGCGATTTTCCTGTAATCGGCAACGAAGCTTGAGGAGTTCCATGTCACGCACATCGAGAAAACGCTCCACAGTGGCGAACCGGGCGATCGTCGCCGGGGCTGCCCTGCTCCTGGGCGGGGGTGGTCTGGCAGCGGTCAATGTCTACGCATCGGCGGGCGAGGGCAAGTCCTCGCAAGCGAACCAGAACGTGGCCCAGACGTTGTCGACCATCAGTTGCCCGGACCCGTCGACCAAGCTGACGGAGGTGCCTGAGGCAGCCCGGGCCGAGGTCGACCGTGAACTGGCCAAGATGGACACCCAGATCACCGAGGCATACGCGCGGTTCGCCAGCGAGAAGAGAGCGATAGAGCAGGACTCGGGATACGCCAACAACGCCATCCTCAGCCCGCTGAAGGCCAAGCGGTTCGCGGCGCTCGACCGGATCTCCATCGCGATGGGCCGGGTGGGCACCAAGCCGCAGGGGCTGGAAGCGCTCTCCAACTGCACGCTGCGCGCCGACAACAACGCCAACGCCGGCAACGGCGGCGGGCGGGGCGGCGGCCAGAACGGCGGCGGCCAGGGCAACGGGCAGAACGGCCAGAACGGTGGCCAGAACAACGGGCAGAACGGTGGCCAGGGCAACGGCCAGAACGGCGGCCAGAACGGCGCCGGCGGCCAGGACCAGGGCCAGAACGGCGGTCAGAATGGCGGTCAGGACCAAGGTCAGGACGGCGGCCAGAATGGCGGTGCGGGCGGCGGCCAGGCTGGTAACGGCCCCGAAGCCTCCGACTTCGTCGACATCACGACCGTCCAGCCCAACGTCCAGCAGGCCCGTAACGGCCGCGGCGGATCGAAGGGCACCTTCTCCAGCGAGTGCGGTCGCAACGAGGCCGGTCTGTTCAACTCGGACAATGTCATCGTCGCCCCGGGTGTGACCAACGGCGCCCACCACTTCCACGACTACATCGGCAACCAGGCCAACGACGCCTTCGCGACCGACGAGAGCCTGGCCGCGGCCGACACCACGTGTGCGAACCAGGGTGACAAGTCCTCGTACTTCTGGCCGGTGCTCCGGCTCCAGAACGGCCAGGACGAGGCCGACGCCAACTCCGACGGCGGTGGCAAGGAAGGCAACGTCGGCATCATCCAGACGCCGGCGCAGGTGACCAACACCTTCGTGGGCAACCCGAAGGCCAAGGTCACGGCGATGCCCCGCCTGATGCGCATCATCACCGGTGACGCCAAGGCGTTCGTGAACGGCACGGCCAACGCCAACGCCTCGTGGAGCTGCACCGGGTTCGAGGACCGTCAGCTCAAGGACAAGTACCCGATCTGCCCCGAGGGCAGCCAGGTCGTGCGTACGTTCAAGTTCCAGAGCTGCTGGGACGGTGTGAACGCGGACAGCGCCAACCACCGCACCCACGTGGCGTTCGCCGACGGCAACGGCAACTGCGGCAACGGCTTCAAGGCCATCCCGCAGCTCCAGCAGCGGATCGTCTACGACGTTCCGCCGGGCCCGGGCTTCGCGGTGGACTCCTTCCCGGAGCAGCTCCACAAGCCCGTCACCGACCACGGCGACTTCATCAACGTCTTCGACGAGAACCTGATGAACACCATGGTCAACTGCATCAACACCGGTAAGAAGTGCAAGTAGGCACACGAGCAGGTGCTGTACGTGCGGCGCGTGCCGCAGGTCAGTACGTGAGCCACCGGTGATCCGGTGGTACGGGGAGGACCCACCCTCCCCGTACCACCGCCCCCCACTCCCAGACCCGCGCTGCGCGGTCAGCTCATGTCGTGACCCGAGTGACCCTCGTTCCCCCCACTGTCATCACTTCCCCCAGAGTGGTGCGACGAGCCGGTCTCCACGGTCCCGCCGAGCCGGCCGCGCAGCGCTTCCGTCACCTTCGCCTCGCCGACCGCGACCCACTTCCGGCCGACGAGATACGAACCGCCGTACGGCTTCGCCTCGTTGATCCACTCGCGCAGTCCGCGGTCGGTGGCGAACGTGACCAGCACGTACTTCCCGTCCTCCGTCGTGCAGTTGGCCTGCCGCAGCTCCTCGTTGGGGTGCTGTATGTCCGGGTCGCACTTCGCCTTCGAGGCGATCTCCTCCAGGCTCCCGGTGACCGTCTTCGGCTCCTC
Organism: Streptomyces sp. NPDC087310; assembly: GCF_044744405.1. Taxonomy (NCBI): domain Bacteria; kingdom Bacillati; phylum Actinomycetota; class Actinomycetes; order Kitasatosporales; family Streptomycetaceae; genus Streptomyces; species Streptomyces sp. NPDC087310. The sequence continues at coordinate 647,162 of NZ_JBIUYF010000001.1, forward strand.
GGGGGCCTTTTCGTCGTTCGCGCCGCAACCCGCCGTCAGCGCCACGGAGAGGGCGAGAGCGGGGGCGGCGAATAGCACGGGAAATCGATCCTTACGCATACGTCCATCGTCCCCTGTGATCGGAGGGTCGGGTGGGGGAACCGTGAACTCCACGGCCGGGGCGGGCGGGTGACCATCGGACCCATCGATCGTTCTGCTGAACGTGCCCCCAGACAAAGCCGCACTCGCCCCCGCGCCCGCGCCCCCGGTCCCTCCGACGGCCGCCCCCGTCGGGCTGAACCAGGCCGAGGCGGCGCTCGTACAGCACTACCCCCACCTGGTCCGCCTCGCCTATCTCGTGCTGCCGCCCTCCCTCGGCCGCAACCGGCGCGTGCTGACCGCGCACGCGCTGGTGCAGCGGTCGCTGCCGCGCGGGCGCCGGGCGCCGGGCGGGGCCGGGATCCCGGGGCCGCGCCGGGCGCAGACCACCGGCCCGGCGGCCCGGCAGGCCGGTTACGCGTACGTACGGGTGCGGGTGCTGCGCCAAGCCCTGGAGGCCGGGCGCCCGTTGCTCCGTCTCGCCCGTCCCGTCCGCGCCCAGCTTCCGCCGCTCCTCCCGCGCGTCTGGGGGCTGCGGCTCTTCCCGCGCTCCGGCGGGGCCGACGAACTCGCCCTGGACCAGCGGCTGTCCGCCCTCTCGGGACCGGCGCGGGCGGTGTTCGTGCTGCGCGGGCTCGAAGGTCTCACGGACCCTGAGGTACGGGACCTGCTCGGCGCGGCCGGGGCCGACGACATCGACACGGCGCTGGCGGAGGCCACGGCGGCGGCGTCCCCGGGCTCGGCGTCTCCAGGCCCGGAGGCGGCCACCGACACCGGCGCCCTCCTCCGCTCCACCGAGTTCGACCCCTGCTCGCTCCAGGCCAGGCCCACCGACCTGATGCGCCGCCGCCAGTACCGCGGGGCCGCCCTCGCCGTGACCACCGCCGCGCTCGTCTGCGGGGCGCTGTTCGGACTGCCCGGCGGCTGGGGCCCGAACGGCCCGGCGGCCCCCGCGTACGCCAGGAACCCGGCGGCGGAGTCGGCCCTCGACCCGGCCGGGGTGCGGCGGATCGCACCGGCCGCGTGGCGGACCGCGCCCCGTACGGACTTCTCGGTCTGGCCCGCGCGCGGCCGGCTGACCCATGACACCGGCCTGCTGCGCCGGGCACTCGCCGTGTGGGCCCGGCCGGGCGACGCCGTCCATCTCTCGGCGACCCCGGCGACCCCGACGGGACCGCCGATGGGGTCGCCGCAACTGCTCTACACCGGGGAGGTCGACGGGGTGCGGGTGGTGCTCTTCCACGACGGCCTGCGGGTGGTGCGCTACGCGGAGACCGATGGAGGCGGTCTCGCGGCGCTGGACTTCGCGCGCACGGACGGCGCGGACGAGGCGGCGTCGGGGGCGCTGGTCCTCGGCCGCTCGGACGGCAACGTCCGCTATCTGACCGCCCCTTGGGTGACCGGCACCGCCGTACGCGACCTGCTCGCCCCGACCGCCCCGGCGCGCCCGCTGCACCGGGACGCGCACGGGGTGACGGACCCGCTGCCGAGCCCCACGACCCCGCGCGCTTCCTGCACCTCCTGGGACACCCTGGAGGTGAGCACCGCCGACACCGCTTCCGGCACCGCTTCCAACACCGCGTCCGACACCCCGTCCGGCACCGCCCGGCTCCTCACCGACCTGGGCGAACTGATCCCGGCGCGCCTGACCTCGGGCCCGCCGCACTCCCCCGAGGACGTGTCGACCCGCGCGGACCGGGCGGCCTGGGCGCGCACCGCCTGTCTGCTGCCCGCGGCGCAGGGGCACGGCGTACGGTCCGTGAACTCCTGGGAGTACGCCCGCCAGCCCCTCCCCGAGTCCAACGGCACGGCGTCCTGGCTCTGCACCCGCGCCGAGACCTGGCGCGGTCCGGGCAGCCGCGTACTGGCCCACTTCCAGGCCCCGTCCCCCGACCCCGCCGCCCCGGCCGCGCTCGCGGCGAGAGCGGCGGACTCCCCGGCCTGCGGCCCCCGCGACCCCCGCGTCCTGGCAGGCGTCCTGTGGAAGTCCCGGGCGGGCCACTGGTACCTCCTGGCGGCGGGCACCCCCGACCTGCGCACCCTGACCGCCACGGGCGGCGTCTCCGGCACGTCCAGGACCCGCACCCTGGCCCTCCCGGCCCGGCAGAACACCCTCGCGGAACTCCACGGCCGGGCGGCGGACGGCACGGAGGTGGACGCGCTGCACTGACCCGGGCCGAGGGCTGCGGAGGCTACGGCAGCAGCAGCCAGTCCGCCGCCAGGGCCGCGAGGAGGCCCCCGCCCAGGAGCCAGGTGGAGAGGCGGGTGCGGCCGTGGCGGCTGAGTTCGATCACGACGCCGCAGAGGATCATCGCCAGGCCGTAGACGCCCACGACGAGGACCGAGGTGCGTTCCGCCAGGCGGATCGCGAGCAGGGTCGCCAGGGTCAGCAGCAGGGCCGAGGCCAGGGTGATGCGGAGGAGGCGGGCCTGACGAGGCGTCAGTTCGGTGCGCGGGGCGTCCGGGGTGTCGGTGTGGTCCGGGGCGGGGTCCGGCAGTGGGGTGATGGGGGCGGCCTCGTCGGATGTGCTCATATGCCGGGAGCGTATCGGACATCTCGCGGAAGCAGCCGGTTAGGCTGTGCGCATGACGACCGGGGTGCGCCGAAGAATGGGCGTCGAGGAGCGGAAGCGGCAGCTCATCGGGGTGGCGCTGGAGCTGTTCAGCCACCGCTCCCCCGAGGACGTGTCGATCGACGAGATCGCGGCGGCGGCCGGGATCTCGCGGCCTCTCGTCTACCACTACTTTCCCGGCAAGCAGAGCCTGTACGAGGCGGCGTTGCGGCGGGCGGCCGACGAGTTGGCGGCGCGGTTCCTGGAGCCGCACGAAGGGCCGCTCGGGGCGCGGCTGCACCGGGTCATGGAGCGTTTCTTCGACTTCGTCGACGAGCACGGCACCGGGTTCTCCGCGTTGATGCGGGGCGGCCCGGCCGCCGGTTCCGGGACGGCGACGGCGGCGCTGATCGACGAGGTGCGGCAGGCCGCGTACGAGCAGATCCTGGCCCATCTCGGGATCCAGGATCCGCCCGCGCGGCTGGAGTTGACCGTACGGTCATGGGTGTCGCTCGCCGAGTCGAAGGCGCTGCTCTGGCTGGACGGGCGGCGGATTCCGCGCCAGGAGCTGGAGTGGCAGCTCGTCCACGACTTCGCGGCGCTGTCCGCGGTGAGCGCCGCGTACGACGACGAGATGGCCGGGATCCTGCTGAAGATCCTCGCGGACGAGCCGGCCGACGGTGCCTTCGGTGATCTCGTCGGCCGGCTCATGCGGCTGGGGACCGGGGTGCCGGGGCAGCGCGGTCAGGTGTAGACGACCTTCACGTCGGTGAAGCCCAGGGAGTGCAGCAGGCCCTGGAGCATGGCGGTGGTGTTCTTCTCGGCGCGGGCGGTGAGTCCGCTGTCCTTGGCCGCCTCGCCGATGTGCCGGGCCGCGAGGCGGTTCACGGCGCGTTCGTCGGCCGGGTTGTCGGAGAAGAGGTCGCCGAGCCGGTCGAGCAGTCCGCGCTGCTTGGACACGGCGTAGGAACGGTCCGCGTCCAGGGCGGGGCTGCCGAGCCGCGCGTGCGGCAGCCTGATCGTCGCGGCGGTGCGGTCCTCGTCGACCGTGACGTTGCCGTCGCCGACGGCGCCGAAGTCGACGTACGAACTGACCGTGCCCGCCCCCACGAAGAGGGTCCTGGAGCCGCGGATGGCGTCCGGCAGGTACTTGGTGTCCTTCTCCAGGTCCACGACGACCTGGAAGTTGCCGGACGCGGCCTCGTAGCGGTCGAGGTCCTGGATCGACTGGAGCAGGGTCGGCCCCGTACGGTCGTGGGTCTCCTCGCCGAAGAGGCCACCGAATCCGGGCAGCAGGTCGAGCCGGCTGCCGAGGAAGAGCAGCGCGGCCACGACGACGAGTGCGAGGGGCGCCTTGGCCCAGCGGGAGAGCCGCGCGGGGCGTGCCCCGTCCCGGCCCTTCCGGTCCTCCCGGTTCTCTCCCGGGCTCTCTTCCGGTTTCGCGTCGGTGGACGTCATACCTGTCGGATGTCCCGCCGCACGGCGTTCACACGGTCACAGGAAAAGCTTTGCCATGGGCCCGCCCGCAGGCCCGGCTCCGTCAACTCCTGTCAGCCTTCCGGCAGATGGCCTCGGAGCGCGCGGGTGAGGCCGCTGCGGCCGTCGTCGACCAGGCCCCGGTGGAAGGCGTTCTCGTACGCCGGGTGCCCGGCCGCCGCGCGCGCCTGCCGCTCGCACTCCTCGCGGACCTGCGCCAACTCCGGTGTGCCGCGCTGCGGATGGCCGACCATGCGCCAGAACGCCTGTCCCGTGCCGTAGGCGTGCGCGGCCCGTTCGCCGTCGCCCTGGGCGGCGACCGCGGCGGCGAGCAGGTCGAGGCCGAGGGCGATGCCGAAGCTGTCGCCCAGCTCCTCCTTGCCGGCGATCATCGAGCGGGCGTGGGCCTCCGCCTCGTACGGTCTGCCCTGGAGGAGGAAGATCAGGGCGAGTTGGTAGTCCGCGTACGACCTGGTCCAGCACTCGCCGCGGTCCAGGCAGACGCGGCGCAGCTCCGTGGCCTCGTCGCGGGACTCCTCGAACCGGCCGAGCGCGGTGAGCGCGAAGACCCGGACCAGCCGGCAGCGGAGCTGGGACGGCGAGTCGAAGAAGTCTCCGGGGTGGGTGCGCAGGGCGCGGTCGGCGACGGTGTACGAGGCCGTGGCGCGGCCCATCATCAGGCAGGTGAGGCTGAGGAGGTAGGCGGCGGAGAGCATGGATTCGGGGTCCTGGTCGCGCCAGGCGGCGGTGGTGCACCGTTCCCCGAGCCGGTACGCGCCCTCGTGGTCGCCCTGGAGCATGACGGTGACGCCGAGGGCCCACAGGGCGCGGGTGCGGTCGGGCCCGGGGGCGGGGGCGGCGTCGAGGGCGCGCTCCAGGTAGATCCTGGCCTCGTGGAGGTGGCCGCAGCAGGTCCAGAAGAAGGCGACGCGGCCGGTCATCTCCACGGCGGTGGCGGGGTCGTCGGCGAGGAGGTGGTTGAGCGCGGCGCACAGGTCGTCATGGGTGTCGGTGATCCGGCGGTACCACGCGATCTGCCGGCCGCCGGGCCAGCCCGCGTGGGCGGCGCGGGCCACGTCGGCGAAGTGGGCGGCGTGCCGGTCGGCGAGGAGTTTCTCCTCGCCGAGTTCGGCGAGCCACATCGTGCCGTACTCCCGGATGGTGTCGAGCATCCGGTAGCGGTCGCGGCGGTCCGCGGCGCCGGTCTCCCGGCGCAGGACTGACTGCCGGACCAGTCCGGCGAGGGCCTTGGTGACGCCGTCGGCGGTGAGCGGTCCTCCGGCGCAGACGGCGCGCGCGTCGTCCCCGTCGATCTCGCCGCGGAAGACGGAGAGCCGCGCCCAGAGCAGCCGTTCCAGGGGTGCGCAGAGCTCGTGGCTCCAGCCGATGGCGGTGCGCAGGGCGCGGTGGCGCTGGGGCCAGACGTTCGGGTGGGTGAGGGTGTCGAGCCGGGAGTCGAGCAGGACGGCGATCTGGTCGACGGTGTTCTCGTCGAGGCGGGCGCAGGCGAGTTCGACGGCGAGCGGGATGCCTTCGAGGCGGTGGCAGATCTGGGCGGCGGACGCGACGGTGCCGGGGTCGTCGAAGGAGAGTCCGGGCGCGGCGCGGGCGGCGCGGTCGCGGAAGAGCTGGAGGACGTCGTCCTCGCCGTCCTCGCCGTGTGCGCCGTCGAGGGGCAGCGGGGGTACGTCGAGCAGGTGCTCGGCGTGGATGCCGAGGGGCTGCCTGCTGGTGGTGAGGACGGTGAGGCCGGGAACGGCGCCGAGGAGTACGTCGACGAGCCGGCCGCAGGCGTCGGCCATCCGCTCGCAGGAGTCGAGGACGAGCAGGAGGCAGCGGTGGGCGAGCCATTCGCAGAGGGCGTCGATGGGCATGCGCAGGGAGTGGTCGGAGAGTCCGACGGCGTCGGAGACCGTGATGAGCAGCATCCGCTCGTCGTGGAGGGGGGCCAGGTCGGCCCACCAGACGCCGTCGGGGTAGCGCTCGGCCTCCCGCGCGCGCTCGGCGGCGCGCAGCGCGAGTCTGCTCTTGCCCACGCCGCCGCTGCCGGTCAGCGTGGTCAGCCGGTGCTCCTTGAGCGCGCTTTCCACCCGGATCAGTTCGGTCCTGCGCCCTACGAAGCTGGTCGTCTCTTCGGGCATGTTCCCCACCACGGGGACAGTCTGGACCAGTTCGGGCCCAGGACCGACACCCGTGGTGGGAAACGGTCAGAAACAACCGCTAGACGCCATTTTTCGGTCAGTTACCGTTGACTATTAGTCAATTCACTTACCGTCCGATGGCCTAACGCCCCGCGTCGAAGACGGCGACCGTGCGGGCCGGCACGGTGAAGGTGCCGGACGCCCGCTCGTACGCGGCGGACCTGACCGTACGGTCCGCTCCCCGGGCCTGGACGCGGTGCAGCGCGTACGGACGGCCCGCCAGCTCCGTCACCCGCTGGCTCCGCGCCGACGGCGTGGCGTTGAAGACCACGACCAGATCGCCGAGGCGCATCGTGATGACGCCCGGGGTCTCGTCACGACCGGAGAGCGGGAAGGACAGCGCGGACTGGACGGCGGCCGTGGAGGCGAGGCCGAACTCCGGTTCCGTGGTGCGGATGCGGAGCAGGTCCCGGTAGGCGGCGGAGGTGCCGTCGATCTCCGAACAGCCGGGCTTCAGGGCCGGGTTGGCCAACAGGGGCCGGGCATAAGGCCACTTGTCCGCGTTGTCGGCGGCGGGCGGCAATCCACGCCCGAAGCCGTTGCCGCTGACGTTGCCACTGCCACCGCTGCCACCGCTGCCACCGTCGCGGCAGTCCCAGTGGATCGCGTTGAACCAGTCGCCGCTGTCGTACGAGTTGCGGTCCAGGGACTTGGAGCGCAGCAGGTCCGTGCCCGCCTGGGAGAGCGCGGGCCCCTGTGAGAGCGCGGCGGTGGCCAGTGCCACCACCTGCATACGGGAGCGGTCGGCGGCGGACGTCGACGGCGGCAGCTTGAACGCGAGCGCGTCGTAGAGGGTTTCGTTGTCGTGGGCGTCCGCGTAGGCCACGGCGTCCTCGGGGGTGGCCGCGTACCCGGCCGGAGCGCCGTTGTAGTCGACCTCCGCGCCCCGGACGGTACGCCCGGAGGTGTCCGTGAACCGGTACCCGGCGAGGCTGCCGGAGAGCCCCACCTTGACCAGGTCCTGGTAGTGCAGCAGCCGGGCCCGCTGCTCCTCCCGACTGCCGTTGGCGGGCGAGGAGTTGGGGTCGGTGTAGAGGCCGGAGGCGAAGCCCTGGACACCCGGGTCCGCGTCGAAGGGGCTGCCGCCGCGTACCGCGTCGCGGGCCCGGTCGGAGAAGGTCGCGATGCCGGTGCCCGCCATGTTGTGCTGGGTGGCCTGGACGAAGCGGGCGTCGTCGGCGATCTCACCGAAGTTCCAGCCCTCGCCGTACAGGACGATCGCCCGGCCGTCGACACCGTCCTTCGCGGGGGTCAGCGCGTCGAGCGCCTTCCGTACGGCGAGGATGTTCGCCTTGGGGTGGTGGCCCATCAGGTCGAAGCGGAAGCCGTCGACCTTGTACTGCTTGGCCCAGGTGACCACCGAGTCGACGACGAGCTTGCCCATCATGGCGTTCTCGGGCGCGGTGTTCGCGCAGCAGGTGGAGGTGGCGACGGTGCCGTCCGCCAGCAGCCGCTGGTAGTAGCCGGGCACGATCCGGTCGAGTACGGACTTCTCGTCCTGGCCGCTCGCCACGGTGTGGTTGTAGACGACGTCCATGACCGTGCGCAGCCCGGTGGCGTTCAGCGACTGCACCATCCGCCGGAACTCGACCGTACGCGCGGTCCCTTCGGGGTCGGAGGCGTACGATCCCTCGGGCACTGTGTAGTGCAGCGGGTCGTACCCCCAGTTGTACGCGTCCCGGGCCGCGGTGCGCGCGACACACGCCTGCTGCTCCTGCGAGTCGGGCGCGTGGACGCCCAAGTCGCAGGCGGGCACGGCCTGTTCGGACTTCCGCTCCGGGATGGTGCCGATGTCGAAGGCCGGCAGGAGATGGACGTACGAGGTGCCCGAGGCGGCCAGCGTCCGCAGGTGCCGCATCCCGGCGGAGCCGGTGTCCGTGAAGGCCAGGTATCCGCCTGGGTGGCGCGAGGTGCGGTCCGCCACGGAGAAGTCGCGGATGTGCAGCTCCTGGATCTGCGCGTCGCGCAGCGGTACGGCCGCCGGCTTGCGCAGGGTGGACCAGCCGGCGGGCGCGAGCCGCGGGTCGGCGAGGTCCACGAGGAGGCTGCGCGCCGAGTCGGTGGTGAGCGCGGTCGAGTAGGGGTCGGTGACCTGGTTGGTGACGGTCCTGCCGACACTCGGCGCCCAGACGGTCACGGCGTACCGGTACGGCTCGCCCGCCCAGGACGCGGGGCCGCGCACCGACCAGACGCCGGAGGCGTCGTCGCGCCGCATCGCGACCGTACGCGCCTCGGCGCCGTCGCCCAGTTCGAGGGAGACGGTGCGGGCGGTCGGCGCCCAGACGGAGAGGGTGGGGCGGCCCCCGGCGAAGACGGGGCCGAGCGACGCCTTGGTCGCGCGGGCGCTGTAGAGGTCGTCCAGGACGCCGGAGATCTGCACGCCGGTGGTGGCGAGGACGATGCCGTCGGCCGCGCGCTGGACGGCGGTGACCGGCCCGCGCAGCGCCGTACGGGCGCGGGCGCGGTCCCGTACGTCCACGGTGAACGCCGGATACTCCTTGAGGTGCGGGAACCTGGCCGCCTGCGCGGCCGTGAGACGGCCGGGCGCGAGCCGCAGCCGCTCGTCGCCGCCGTCACCGTAACCCAGCTCCAGGCGGGCCCCGGGGACGGCGGCCACCTTCCAGACGACGGTGCCCGCGTCGATCCACTGGGCCTCGGAGGTGGCCGCCCGCGGGGACGCGGGCACGGACGCGGGGAGAGGGACGGGGGCGGCGGTGGCCGGTGCGGGCGCGAGCACCGCGCACAGGGCGGCGGCGACGACGGTGGTCACCGCGGCGCGCAGGGAGGGGCGTGGCACGCGAGGGCTCCTCGGGATGACGGGGGGAGGCGGAGGGGGACGGGTGTACGCGGGAAGGGCGCCGGGCGGGCCGTGGGCGCGGCCCGCCCGGCGCTCGGAGCCGGAGGTGTCAGCTCCGCCAGGTGTCGTTCAGCGTGACCTTGCCCGAGGCGGGCACCGTGGCCGTGCGGTTGGCGCCGCTCTCCCAGGTCACCGCGCCCGCCGCGTCCTTGCGGAGGTACTTGTACGCGAACGTCGTGCCCGCCGGGAGCGCCACGTCGAGCTTCCACACCGGGTAGGACGCCGGGTCGAGCTTCAGCGCACCGCTCGTACTCCAGTTCGCCAGCGCGGTCTGGTCACCGGTGACATAGATGTTCTGTCCGACCGTCGTCGTCGCGTTGACCCCGAAGGAGGCCCCGGAGGAGCCCGGCTGCGGCTCCGTACCGCCGCCACCGCTCCCCGAGCACGTCCGGGCGCCGGTGTGCAGGGCGAGTGCCGTGTTCGCGCCGAGTGTCGCCGTGAACTGTCCCGAGCCGTTGACCGTCACCGCGTTGCCGGTCTGCACATCGCAGTAGGCGCCGCCCGGCAGGGACGTCTGGAACGTACGGGTCAGCGCGGAGCTCTCGTGGTTGATGGCCACGTACCCCGCCGAGCCGCGGCCGAAGGCGATCTGGTCGCCGCCGTTGTCCCACCAGTCGGTGACGGCCTGGCCCCGGGTGGTGTTGCGGAAGCCGACCATGGAGGAGATCTCGCGCCAGGCGTGCTGGCACTTCCAGCCGTCGCTGTAACAGGCGTTGACCGTACCGCCGTTGGGCGGTCCCGCGTCGCGGTCGGTGTACTCGTACCCCGAGTGCACATCGGGCGAGCCGTACGGCCACGCCAGCATGAACACATTGGCCAGGGTGTAGTTGGCGCCGTCCTTGTAGCTGAGGGTGTCGCCGCCGCGCTCGGTGTCGTGGTTGTCGACGAAGACGGCGGACTTCCCCGACTCCATGTACCCCCAGCTCTCGCCGAAGTTCTTCAGATAGGCGAGGTTCTCGTTGTTGAAGACCCGCTTGAGGTCGCGGGCGTACCGGAACTCCTGGACGTCCCCGCTGCCGAGGTACTCGCTGGGTGAGACGGCCTCGCCCGCGCCGTGGATCGCCTCCTGCTTCCAGTAGGCGCCCGGACTGGTCAGCCTGCTCTTGATGTTGGCGAGGTCGGCGGCGGGCATGTGCTTGGCCGCGTCGATGCGGAAGCCGTCCACGCCGAGCGAGAGCAGGTCGTTGAGGTACGCCGCGATCCGGCCGCGTACGTACTCCTCGCCGGTGTCCAGATCGGCGAGGCCGACCAGTTCGCAGTTCTGGACGTTGGCACGGTCGCCGTAGTTGCTGATGGCGGAACGGCAGTCGTCCATGTCGGCGCCCGAGTAGATGCCCGGGTAGTTGTACTTGGTGTACGAGGTGCCGCCGGTGCCGGTGCCGTCACCGGCGGCCATGTGGTTGATGACGCTGTCGGCGACGACCTTGACGCCCGCCGCGTGGCAGGTGTTCACCATGGCCGAGAAGGCGGCGCGGTCCCCGAGCCGGCCCGCGATCTTGTAGCTGACGGGCTGGTACGAGGTCCACCACTGGGCGCCCTGGATGTGTTCCTGGGGCGGCGAGACCTGTACGTAGCCGTAGCCGGCGGGGCCGAGGGTGTCCGTGCACGCCTTGGCTATGGAGTCGAACTTCCACTCGAAGAGTACGGCGGTGACGTCCTTGGATCCGGGCGGCGCCGCCTGCGCGGTCCCGGCGGGGACCGTGAGGACGGCCGCCGCGCCCGCCACGAGGGCGAGCGCGGCTGCCAGGGGTCTGCGAGCCATGGTTCCTCCAACAGCACTGGTGGGGGAGAGGGGCGTACGGGAGGTGCGGATGGTGCGGGTGGTGCGTCTATGGGAGGCCGCGGATGCGTCTACGCGGGGCCGGAGGTGCGTCTACGCGGGGCAGGAGATGCTCAGACCGACCACCACACCGTGGTGTCGGCCGGCAGCTCGAACTCCGCGCCCGGGGCGGTGTTCCCCGCGTCCACCGGGCCGCTGGCGAGCAGCAGCTCGCCCGGGGCGGGGATACGTACCGCCGTCCCCGTCGTGTTGACGGTGCAGACGAAGCCGGTCCTGGCGAAGATCAGCACGCCCTCGGGCGCGTCCCGCCACTCCACGGCGGAGCCGCCGCCGAGCCCCGGGTGTTCCTTGCGTACGGAGAGGGCCGCCCGGTAGAGCTCCAGCGTGGAGGCGGGGTCCCCGGTCTGCGCCTCGACGGACAGCTCCCCCCAGTGGTCCGGCTGCGGCAGCCAGCTCCCGCCCGCGCCGAAGCCGTACGAACTCCCCTCGCGCGCCCAGGGGATGGGCACCCGGCAGCCGTCACGGAAGCCGTCCTGGCCGTCCGCGCGGAAGTACGACGGGTCCTGCCTGGCCTCGTCGGGCAGGTCGGTGACGTCGGGGAGCCCCAGCTCCTCGCCCTGGTAGACGTAGGCGGAGCCGGGCAGGGCGAGCATCAGCAGGGTCGCCGCGCGGGCCCGGCGCAGTCCGAGCGCCCGGTCGCCGGGCTCCCGGGTCTGGGTGCCCACGCCGGGCGGGCCCGCGAAGCGGGTGGCGTGCCGGGTGACGTCGTGGTTGGAGAGCACCCAGGTGGCGGGGGCGCCGACGGGGCGCATCGCGGCGAGGGAGACCTCGATGACCTCGCGCAGCGCCTCGCTCTCCCACGAGGTGGCCAGGTACTGGAAGTTGAATGCCTGGTGCAGCTCGTCGGGGCGTACGTAGTGGGCGGTGCGCTCGACGGTCGGGGTCCACGCCTCGGCGACGGCGATACGCTCGCCCGGGTACTCGTCGAGGATGGTGCGCCACTGGCGGTAGATCGCGTGGACGCCGTCCTGGTCGAAGAAGGGCGTGCCGCCGTCGGCGGTGCCGAGCAGCCGGAGCCGGCCCGCGCCGCCGAGGTCGGGCAGCCCCGGCGCCTTGACCAGGCCGTGGGCGACGTCGACGCGGAAGCCGTCGACGCCCATGTCGAGCCAGAAGCGCAGGATGGAGCGGAACTCGTCGGCGACGGCCGGGTGGTCCCAGTTGAAGTCGGGCTGCTCGGGGGCGAAGAGGTGCAGGTACCAGTCGCCGGGGGTGCCGTCGGGGTCGGTGGTACGGGTCCAGGCGGCGCCGCCGAAGACGGACTCCCAGTCGTTGGGCGGGAGTTCACCGTGCGCGCCCTTTCCGGGGCGGAAGTGGTAGCGCTCGCGCAGCGCGGAGCCGGGGCCCTCGCGCAGCGCCCGCCGGAACCAGTCGTGCGCGTCGGAGGAGTGGTTGGGCACCAGGTCGACGATGACGCGCAGCCCCAGCGCGTGGGCGTCGTGGATCAGCGCGTCGGCGTCGAGCAGCGTGCCGAACATGGGGTCGATGGCGCGGTAGTCGGCGACGTCGTAACCGGCGTCGGCCTGCGGGGACGCGTAGAAGGGGCTGAGCCAGACGGCGTCGACGCCCAGTTCCCTGAGGTACGGGAGGCGGCGCCGTACCCCGTCGAGATCGCCCATTCCGTCGCCGTTGCCGTCGGCGAAGCTCCGTGGATAGACCTGGTAGATCACCGCGTCCTGCCACCAGCCGGTGCGGTGGCCCGGGGCGTCGTCGGACGTGCCGGAGAGAGGGGCAGCGAGGTGCTGGGTCATGTCGTCCCTGGGTGTCTGGGGGGTGGCCTGGAGATCTGGGTGTGGCCTGGAGGGTTTCCGGGCCGGGTTCTCGCACATGTCGCCTGTGCCTGTGCCGGTGCCGGTCGCGTCAGCCCTTGACGGCGCCCGCGGACATCCCGGTGACGAGATGGCGCTGGGCGAAGAGGAAGACGAGGGCGGCCGGGATGGCGATCAGCACGGACGCGGCGGTCATCGGGCCCCACTGAGCGCCGTACTGGTTGACGAACTTCTGGAGGCCGCCGGCGAGGGTCAGGTTCTCGTCGCCGGTCATGAAGGCGGAGGCGTACGCGACCTCGCCCCACGCGGTGATGAAGGAGTAGAACGCGGTGACCGCGAGCCCCGGCTTCGCGAGCGGCAGGATCAGCCGGAAGAAGGTGCCGAAGGGGGTGAGCCCGTCCACCATGCCGGACTCGTCGATCTCCCGGGGGATGGTGTCGAAGAAGCCCTTCATCATCCAGGCGCAGAACGGCACGGCGATGGTGAGGTACGTGATGACGAGCCCGGTCGGATTGTTGAGGAGTCCGAGGCCCGACATGATGTTGTAGATCGGCACGATGAGGACGGCGACCGGGAACATCTGGGTGATCAGCAGGGTCCACATCAGCCCGCGCTTGCCGGGGAAGCGGAAGCGGCTGACGGCGTAGCCGGTGGTGGCGGCCACGAAGACGCCGAGCACGGTGGTGAGGCCCGCGATGAGCAGCGAGTTGCCGAACCAGGTGAGGAACGGGGTGTCCCGCAGCAGGCCGGTGTAGTTCTCGAAGGTGGTGTCCTTGAAGAAGTCCGTGGTGGTCGCGTAGCTCGCGGGCTTGAGCGAGGTCAGCAGGACCCACAGCACGGGGAAGACCGCGATCACCGACGCCACGGTGAGGGTGGTGTGCAGCGCGACGGAGGCCGCGGGTGAACGGCGCCCGCGCAGCGGGGCGTTGGCCGGCTGGGCGCTCCCGGAGGCGGCGAGGCGGTCGGACGTGGACGTGGCCGGAGCTGTGGTCACCAGGTATCTCCCTGCTTGCGGAGGACTCGCCGGTAGACCGCGGCGAAGCCCATCAGGAGGACGAGGATCAGCACGCCCCAGGTGGAGGACTGCGCGAAGTCGCGCGGGCTGATCTCGAAGGAGAACTTGTACGCCTGGGTGACCAGGATCTGGGTGGCGTCGCCGGGTCCTCCCCTGGTCAGCAGGAAGATCACCGGGAACATGTTGAAGGTCCAGATGGTGGAGAGCAGGATGACCGTCGTGCTGACGGAGCGCAGCCCCGGCATGGTGATGTGGCGGAAGCGCTGCCAGGGTCCCGCGCCGTCCATCTCGGCGGCCTCGTACATCTCCCCCGGGATGGACTGGAGTCCGCCGAGGAGCGCGACCATCATGAAGGGCACGCCGAGCCAGATGTTGACGGCGATGACGGAGAACTTCGCCCAGGTCGGGTCGTTGAGCCACGGCACGGCGTCGATGCCGCCGCCGGCCAGCAGCTTGTTGAGGAGGCCGCGGTCCTCGTTGTAGAGGAAGCGCCAGGCGAAGACGGAGACGAAGCCGGGCACGGCCCAGGGCAGGATCAGCAGCATCCGGTAGAGGGAGCGGCCCGCGATACGGCGGTTGAGGATGTTCGCGAGGGACAGGCCGAGCGCGAAGGTGAGGCTGACGCAGGAGACCGTCCACACCAGTGTCCAGCCCAGGGTGGACAGGAACTGACTGCCCGTCAGGGCTGCGGTGTAGTTGTCGAGTCCGACGAACTCGTAGGTGGCCGGCAGGTGGTTGACGCCGATGTTGCGTTCGACGTTGCGCTCGTTGGCGTCGGTGAGCGACAGGTAGACGCCGCGGACCAGCGGATAGCCGATGATCACGCCGATCACGACGACCACCGGGGTGACCATGGTCCAGGCGTACCAGTGTGTCGACAGGGCCCGCCGGAGCCTGCCGGCCGGCCCGGCGGACGGGGTTCCGGCCGGGGAGCCGGGGGGTGTGCCAGAGCCACGGCCCCGGCCGCGGGCGAGTTCGTCGCCCGCGGCCCGCGCCGCCGACTGGCCGGTGTGGACAGCCATCAGCCGGCCTTCCTTTCCTGCTACTTCCAGCCCTTGAGCAGCTTGCGGTAGGCGTCACCGGTGGTCCTGACGCCCTTGTCCGGGGTGGTCTGGCCGGTGAGGACCTTGGTGTACTCGGTGACCAGCGGCGCGAACAGGCTGCCGGTCTCGGGGATCCAGGGGCGCTCGATGGCCTTGTCGACGACGGGCTTGAAGAAGCCGACGATCTCGTTGTCGGCGACGCCCGGCTTCGTGTAGACGGAGGTACGGGTCGGGAGCAGGCTGAGCTGCTCGGCGACGGTCGCCTGGCTCTGCGCGTCCGTCATGTACTGGACGAACGCGTAGGAGGCGTCCAGGTTTCCGGAGCCCGCGTACACGGCGAGGTTGTGGCCGCCCTGCGGGGCGCCCTGCGCGGCGGAGCCCGCCGGTACGGGGGCGATGCCCAGGTTGGCCTTGTCCTTGAACTGGGCGCCGCCGTAGGTGTCGGCCACGGCCCAGGGGCCGTTGATGATCATCGCGACGTCGCCGTCCTTGAACGACGCCTGCATGTTCTCCCAGCCGTCGGTGGCGTCGGTCTTGGCGGCGCCGGAGTCGACCAGGTCCTTGACGACGGTCATGGCCTTGACGCCGGCCGCGTTGTCGACCGTGACCGACTTGGACCGGGCGTCGACCAGGTTGCCGCCCTCGCCGTACAGGAACGACAGGAACCAGTACGCGTCGTCGCCGCGCAGGTAGAGCCCGGTCTTCCCGGTCTTCGCCTTGATCGTCTTCGATACGGTCTTCAACTCGGCGACGGTCCTGGGCACTTCGACGCCCGCGTCCTTGAAGATCTTCTTGTTGTAGAAGATGCCCATGGAGTCGATGACCTGCGGCACCGCGTACGTCTTGTCCTTGTACCGGGTGGACGCGGCGGCCTGCGGCAGGAAGTCCTTCTCGTCCTTGAGCGCCGACGTGCCGTCCAGCGGCGCGAGATAGCCGAGATCGGCGAACTCGGGCGTCCAGGCGACCTCGGAGCGGATCACGTCGGGGGCGCCGGAGCCGGACTGCGCGGCGTTCTTGAACTTGTTCTGGGCGTCCCCGAACGGCACGTTGACGTACTTGACGTCGACCTTCGGGTGCTTCGCCTCGAACCCCTCGGCGAGCTTCTTGAAGACCTTGTCCTCGCTGCCGACGGTCGAGGTGTCCCACCACGTGACCGTCCCCGAGAGCTCGCCGCCCGAACTCTTCGAGCCGCCCGCGTCCCCGTCACCACCGCAGGCGGTCGCCGCGAGGGCCAGGATCGCGGCCAGGGCGGTGGCCGTTATGCCACGTCGCATCCGAACTCCTTCAACTGCCGTACCGCTCCGTCGCGGCGCCCGGTCGGACGTGAACGTAACAGCGATGCAAGAAGGCCGAAAGACCTTGCGGAAGATTTCTGCAAGGTCCGCCGATCGTTACCGGCATGTGTCCTGTCGATTGCGCCGCTCACCCTTGACGCGTGGCACTCCCCCGCTCCCCCAGGGGCGACCGGGGTCCGCGCCCCTCCGGGAGGACGTCAACCGCACCGCAGGAAGGTTTCGCAAGATCTTGCAAGAACTTGCCGCGCGATCGACTCGGACGCGCGGTGGGCAATCCGACAGACGACCGGTACAGTCCACTCACATGACCGCACGGCTTGCCGATATCGCAACTCAGGCGGGGGTCAGCGAAGCGACGGTCAGCCGCGTTCTGAACGGCAAACCCGGTGTTGCCGCGACCACCCGTGAGTCCGTACTCGCCGCGCTCGACGTCCTCGGATACGAACGCCCCGTACGGCTGCGCCGCCGCAGCGCGGGGCTCGTCGGCCTGATCACGCCGGAGCTGGAGAACCCGATCTTCCCGGCGCTCGCGCAGGTCATCGGGCAGGCACTGACCCGGCAGGGCTACACCCCCGTCCTGGCCACGCAGACGCCCGGCGGCTCGACCGAGGACGAGCTGACGGAGATGCTGGTCGAACGCGACGTCTCCGGCATCATCTTCGTCTCCGGGCTGCACGCCGACACCTCCGCCGACATGCGGCGTTACGAGAAGCTGGGCGCCCAGGGCGTGCCGTTCGTCCTCGTGGACGGCTTCTCGCCGAAGGTGAGGGCGCCGTTCATCTCACCGGACGACCGGGCGGCCGTACGGCTCGCGGTGACCCATCTCGTCTCGCTCGGCCACCAGCGCATCGGGCTGGCCGTCGGGCCCAAGCGGTTCGTCCCCGTCCTCCGCAAGATCGAGGGGTTCCGGGCCACGGTCCAGGAGTTGCTCGGGCTGACCGGGGCCCAGACCGACGAACTGATCCAGCAGTCGCTGTTCACCCTGGAGGGCGGCCAGGCGGCGGCCTCCGCGCTGATCGAACGCGGCTGCACGGCGGTGGTGTGCGCGAGCGACATGATGGCGCTCGGCGCGATCAGGGCCGCGCGCCGGCTCGGTCTCGACGTGCCCCGCGACCTGTCGGTGGTCGGCTTCGACGACTCCCCGCTCATAGCCTTCACCGACCCACCGCTGACGACGATCCGCAAGCCGGTGCCGTCGATGGGCCAGGCGGCGGTCCGTACGCTCCTGGAGGAGATCGGCGGTACGCCCGCCCCGCACAGCGAGTTCGTCTTCATGCCCGAGCTGGTCGTACGCGGTTCAACGGCTTCGGCGCCGGCCCCCGGACCCCTGGGAATATCCGGGTCGCGATCTCGTCCTTGAGACGGACCGCGTGCGAACAGAACCCGTCCGGGGGATGATCGGTCGGGGGTGAGGAATCTGGCAGACTCTCGCCCCATGGGTGAATCAACGGTGAAGGCAGAGGCAGGCCGTAAGGCCACCCCGTACCCCACGCCGTCACCCACCGCGGAAACGGCCCCGGAGGCGACGGAGGCGGTCACGGTCACGGACACACGGGCGGACACGGACACGGCGGCACCGCGGGAGACCTCGGTGCGGGCGGACCGTACCCCCGGAGCCACCGAACCCGCCGAATCCGCCGTACCGGCCGGACCCAGGCGGCTGCGGCGGCTGCGCTCCCCGCGCCGCCCGCGCATCTGGTTCGAAATCCTGCTGATCGCGGTCAGTTACTGGACGTACTCCCTCATCCGCAACGCGGTGCCGGAGCAGCGCACCCAGGCGCTGAAGAACGCCGACTGGATCTGGCACACCGAGCAGACCCTCGGCATCGCCGTCGAGCGGAGCGTCAACCACGCCGTGGATTCCGTGACGTGGCTGATCGTGGCCATGAACTACTACTACGCCACCCTGCACTTCATCGTCACGATCGGCGTACTCGTCTGGCTCTTCCGCAGCCATCCGGGGCGGTACGCCGCCGCCCGGCTGACGCTCTTCGCGACCACCGCCGTGGCCCTGCTCGGTTACTACCTGTATCCGCTGGCGCCCCCGCGGCTGATGAACGGCGGCCACTTCATCGACACGGTCGTCCGCCACGAGACCTGGGGCTCGATGGCCTCGGGCAACCTGAAGAACATGTCGAACCAGTACGCGGCCATGCCGTCGATGCACATCGGCTGGTCCCTGTGGTGCGGCCTGACCATCTTCGCGCTGGCGTCGGCGCCCTGGGCGAGGATCCTGGGCCTGCTCTACCCCGCGGCCACCCTGGTCGTCATCGTCGCCACGGCCAACCACTTCTGGCTGGACGCGGTGGGCGGCATGATCTGCCTGGCGTTCGGCTTCACCCTCTCGTACCTCTGGTACGGGGCTCTGCCGCACCGCCTGCCGCGCCGGGTCGCCGGGGAGCGCCGCCCCTCGCGCGTCCTGCTACGGCGCCGTCCGCCCCGCCGGGCCGAGGACGAGAGTCCGGCGTCGCTCTGAGAAGATCCGGGCATGCGCACGCCCGACTACCCGCACCTGCTGCACACCGCGATGGCCGCCGCCCACCGGACGGCGGGCCAGGGGCACGTCGCCGACTACATCCCGGCGCTCGCCACGGCGGATCCGAACGCGTTCGGCATGGCGCTGGCGACCGTCGACGGCGAGGTCCACGGGGTCGGTGACTGGGAGCGGCCTTTCTCGATACAGAGCGTGTCCAAGCTCTTCAGCCTGGCGCTGGTGCTGGCGCACGGCGGCGACGCGATCTGGCGGGGTGTGGGACGCGAACCGTCCGGCAACCCGTTCAACTCGCTGGTGCAGCTCGAAAAGGAACACGGCATCCCGCGCAACCCCTTCATAAACGCCGGGGCGCTGGTGGTCACCGACCGGCTCCAGAGCCTGACCGGTGACGCGGCGGGCGCCGTCCGCGACTTCCTGCGCACGGAATCCGGCAATCCGCTGCTGGCCACGGATCCGGCCGTCGCCGCCTCGGAGGCCGCGCACGGCCACCGCAACGCGGCGCTGGCCCACTTCATCGCCGCCCACGGCAATCTGGAGAACCCGGTCGAGACGGTCCTCGACCGCTACTACGCGCACTGCTCGATCGCCGCGAGCTGCCGCGACCTGGCGCTGGCGAGCCGCTTCCTGGCCCGCCACGGGCTGCGCGCCGACGGCTCCCGACTGATGACCGGCAGCGAGGCGAAGCGCGTCAACGCGGTCCTGCTGACCTGCGGCGCCTACGACGCGGCGGGCGAGTTCGCCTACCGGGTGGGGCTGCCGGGCAAGAGCGGCGTCGGCGGCGGCATCGTGGCGATCCTGCCGGGCCGCGCCACGCTCTGCGCGTGGGGGCCGCGGCTGGACGCGGTCGGGAACTCGGTGGCGGCGGTGGCGGCGCTGGACGCGTTCACCACGGCGACGGGCTGGTCGGTGTTCTGACCGGCCCGTACGCCACCGCCGGCGGGGTCCCTCCGCCTCACGGCGCCCCGTAGAACAGCTCCTCCACCACCGCCCGCGCCCTGCGTGTCGTCCGCCGGTAGTCGTCCAGCATGCCGCCGCTGACGCCCCCGTAGCCGTTGGTGTGCCCGCCGTGCCCGTTGGCCCCGTTGTGCTGCTCGCCCCGCTCGGGTCCCGCCGGTCCGGCCGGTCCCGCAGGTCCCGCCGGTCCGGGCGCGTAGCCGAGGTAGCGGCCCATCGCGCCCATCTCGCGGCCGTCCGAGGGGAAGGTGTCGCCGGACCTGCCCCGTACCAGCATCACCCCGTTGCGCACCCGCGTCGCCAGGACCCACGCCTCGTCCAGGATCGCCGCGTCCTGCGCCTCGATCAGCCCGGCGTCGTGCGCCGCCGCCAGCGCCCGGCGCGTACGGGTCGTCCGCAGCGCAGGCACCTCCCAGCCGTGCCGCATCTGGAGGAGCTGCACCGTCCACTCGACGTCGGAGAGCCCGCCGCGGCCCAGCTTGGTGTGGAGCGTCGGGTCGGCGCCGCGCGGCAGCCGCTCCGTCTCCATCCGCGCCTTGAGCCGGCGGATCTCCCGTACCGCGTCGTCGCCGAGGCCGCGCTCCGGATAGCGCAGCGGGTCGACGAGTGCGACGAAGCGGCGGCCCAGCTCGGCGTCGCCCGCCATCGGTTCGGCGCGCAGCAGCGCCTGGCTCTCCCAGGCCAGCGACCAGCGCCGGTAGTAGGCGGCGTAGGAGGCGAGCGTGCGGACCATCGGGCCGCTCTTGCCCTCCGGGCGCAGATCGGCGTCGATCAGCAACGGCGGGTCGGAGGTGGGGACCTGGAGCAGTCTGCGCATCTCGGCGACCACGGCGTTCGCGGCGCGCGCCGCCTCGTGCTCGCTGACGCCGTCGCGCGGCTCGTGGACGAAGAGGACGTCCGCGTCGGAGCCGTACCCCAGCTCGTGCCCGCCGAAGCGGCCCATCCCGATGACCGCGAACCTGGTGGGCAGGGTGTCGCCCCACTGCTCGCGCACGACGGCGCGCAGGGCCGCCGCGAGCGTCGCCGCGTTGAGGTCGGTGACCGCGTTCCCGACCCGGTCGACCAGCGCGCCGGGGTCCTCCTCGGCCGGGGACTCCTCCGTACCGTACGAGCCGATCAGGTCGGCCGCGGCCGTCCGGAACAGCTCCCGCCTGCGCACCCCGCGCGCGAAGGCGACCGCGCCCTCGGCGGTGTCGGCGCGGCCGACCGCCGCGAGGACCTCCTGTTCGAGGTGGTCACGGCCGCGCGGGGTCAGCCCGTCCGGGTCGCCGAGGATGGCCACCGCCTCGGGGGCGCGCAGCAGCAGGTCGGGGGCGAGCCGCCCGGCCGACAGGACGCGCGCGAGGTTCTCGGCGGCGGCGCCCTCGTCCCGCAGCAGCCGCAGGTACCAGGGGGTCTTGCCGAGCGCGTCGGAGACCTTGCGGAAGCCGAGCAGACCGGCGTCGGGGTCGGCGGAGTCCGCGAACCAGCCGAGCAGCACGGGCAGCAGGGTCCGCTGGATGGCCGCCTTGCGGCTCACCCCGGACGACAGCGCCTCCAGGTGACGGAGCGCGGCCACCGGGTCCGCGTAACCGAGCGCTTCGAGGCGCTGCCCGGCCGCCTTGGGGCTGAGCCGGATCTCGCCGGGCGCGAGCTGGGCGACCGCGTCGAGCAGCGGCCGGTAGAAGAGCTTCTCGTGCAGCCGCCGTACGGCCGCGGCGTGCCGCCGCCAGGCCCTGTTCAGCTCGGCGACGGGATCGCCGCGCAGCCCCAGCGAGCGGCCGAGGCGGCGCAGGTCGGCCTCGTCCTCCGGGACGAGATGGGTGCGGCGCAGCCGGTAGAGCTGGATGCGGTGTTCCATGGCGCGCAGGAAACGGTACGCCTCGTCGAGCTGCCGGGCGTCGGCGCGGCCCACGTACCCGCCGGCGGCGAGCGCGCCGAGGGCTTCGAGCGTGGAGCCGCTGTGCAGCGAGGCGTCACTGCGGCCGTGCACCAACTGGAGGAGCTGTACGGCGAACTCGACGTCCCGCAGCCCGCCGGGGCCCAGTTTGAGTTCGCGCTCGACCTGTCCCGCGGGGATGTTGTCGATGACGCGGCGGCGCATCTTCTGCACGTCGGTCACGAAGTGTTCGCGCTCGGCGGCCTGCCAGACCATCGGGGAGACGGCGTCGACGTACTCGGCGCCGAGGGCCGGATCCCCGGCGACGGGGCGGGCCTTGAGGAGTGCCTGGAACTCCCAGGTCTTCGCCCAGCGCTGGTAGTAGGCGAGATGGCTGCTGAGGGTCCGTACGAGCGGCCCGTTCCGCCCCTCGGGGCGCAGGTTGGCGTCGACGGGCCAGATGGTTCCCTCGGCGGTCGACTCGGAGCAGATCCGCATGAGGTGGGAGGCGAGGCGGGTGGCGGCCTGGACGGCGCTCTTCGCGCCGTCGGCGTCGTCGGTGCCCAGCGGGGGTTCGCCGACGAAGATGACGTCCACGTCGGAGACGTAGTTCAGTTCGTGGCCGCCGCACTTGCCCATGGCGATGACCGCGAGCCGGCACGCGGCGGCGTCCTCGGGCGCGGCGGCCTTGGCGATCGCGAGGGCGGCGCGGAGGGTGGCGGTCGCCAGGTCGGCGAGCTCGGCGGCGATCTGGGCGACGTCGGCCGTGCCGCAGACGTCCCTGGCCGCTATGGCCAGCAGGCACCGGCGGTAGGCGATCCGCAGCGAGACGGAGTCCTTCACCTCGGCGAGGGCCTGCTCGAACTCCTCGACGCCGGGGTGCAGATCCGCCAGCTCGTACGTGACGAGGGCGTGCCAGTCCTCCGGGTGCCTGGCGAGATGGTCCCCGAGCGCCTCGGACGCGCCGAGCACCCCGAGCAGCCGGTCCCGCAGGGGCTTGGCGGTGATGAGGGTGTCGAGCAGGATCCGCAGGTGCTCGGGCCGGGCCGCCTCGGCGAGCCGGACGAGCCCGCGCAGCGCGAGATCGGGGTCGGCGGTCTGGCCGAGCGCGTCGAGCAGCAGGGGGTCGGACCGTACGAGCGCCATCTCCGGGACGTCGAGCAGCCGCTCGGCGGCGGACGGATCGGTGAAACCATGCCGCAGCAGTCGGGTGAACGTACTGCTTCTGCGTCCCGGCATCGTCATCTCGCCGTCTCCTGTCAGCTCGGCATCCACACGGCCGAGCACCGGGGATCGAGCCTAGTACCAGGTGACGGCGGAAGACCGCCGCAGATCGCGGACGCGCGTCCCGGCCGAGCCGCACACGTGCGGCTCGGCCGGGACACCGCGGCTACAGCACCGGCAGGTTCTTCTTCAGCTCGAAGGCGGTGACCTCGGAGCGGTACTCCTCCCACTCCTGCTTCTTGTTGCGCAGGAAGAAGTCGAAGACGTGCTCCCCCAGGGTCTCCGCCACCAGTTCGCTGCGCTCCATCAGGGAGATCGCCTCGCCCAGGTTCTGCGGCAGGGGCTCGATGCCCATCGCGCGGCGCTCGGCGTCGGAGAGCGCCCACACGTCGTCGTCGGCGCCCGCCGGGAGTTCGTAGCCCTCCTCGATGCCCTTGAGGCCGGCGGCGAGCAGGACCGCGTACGTCAGGTACGGGTTGGCGCCGGAGTCGATGGAGCGGACCTCGACGCGGGCGGAGCCGGTCTTGCCGGGCTTGTACATCGGGACGCGGATCAGCGCGGACCGGTTGTTGTGGCCCCAGCAGATGTACGAGGGGGCCTCGCCGCCCGATCCGGCGGTGCGGGTGGAGCCGCCCCAGATGCGCTTGTAGGAGTTGACCCACTGGTTGGTGACGGCGGAGATCTCCGCCGCGTGCTTGAGCAGCCCGGCGATGAAGGAGCGGCCGACCTTCGAGAGCTGGTACTCCGCGCCGGACTCGTAGAACGCGTTCCGGTCGCCCTCGAAGAGGGAGAGGTGGGTGTGCATGCCCGAGCCGGGGTACTCCGAGAACGGCTTGGGCATGAACGTCGCCTGTACGCCCTGCTCCAGCGCGACCTGCTTCATGACCAGGCGGAACGTCATGATGTTGTCCGCCGTGGAGAGCGCGTCCGCGTACCGCAGGTCGATCTCCTGCTGGCCGGGGGCGCCCTCGTGGTGGCTGAACTCCACCGAGATGCCCATGGACTCCAGCATCGTGATCGCCTGGCGCCGGAAGTCCATCCCCACGTTCTGCGGGGTGTGGTCGAAGTAGCCGGAGCTGTCGGCCGGGGTCGGCCGGGTGCCGTCGACCGGCTTGTCCTTCAGCAGGAAGAACTCGATCTCGGGGTGGGTGTAGAAGGTGAACCCCAGGTCCGAGGTCTTGGCGAGCATCCGCTTGAGGACGTAGCGCGGGTCCGCGAAGGACGGCGAGCCGTCGGGCATCAGGATGTCGCAGAACATCCGGGCCGTGCCCGGGGCCTCGGCGCGCCAGGGGAGGATCTGGAAGGTGCTCGGATCGGGCTTGGCGATCATGTCGGACTCGTAGACACGGGCGAAGCCCTCGATCGCGGATCCGTCGAAGCCCATGCCTTCGTCGAATGCCTGCTCCAGCTCCGCGGGGGCGACGGCGACCGACTTCAGGAAGCCGAGCACGTCGGTGAACCAGAGCCGCACGAAGCGGATGTCGCGCTCCTCCAGCGTACGGAGCACGAATTCCTGCTGCTTATCCATATCCTACCCATCCTTGCTGGTCAGGCCACCTGCTCCCATGTCGCGGGGCACGTTGGGGCACACGAGCATCCCACCACACGATTTCCGGCGCGTTGCGAACGCCCGTCCAACGCTCCGCGTCGTGCGGGTGTACGGGCTCACGCCCATAGTGCCTGCCCAGGTGGTGCCCATGAAACAGGTGACCGCAATCCCCGCCGGTGAAGATCACTCCTGGCGACTGTCAGCCACCGGTTGAGGCTTCATCCGTCACGGTCGGCCGGTCGGCCCCGAGGGGCCGCCTTCACCAGGTCACCGGGTCACCGGGTCACCGGGTCACCGGGTGTGGGTGTCGGACCAGCCCAGCGGATACGGCTCCCCCTCGTCGCCCGGGACGGCGGGCTCCCCGCCCGCCTCCGTGAACGCCGTCAGCGCCCCGACCAGGTCCGCGCGCTGCCCGGGGGTGAGCCGCTCGACGATCGCCGAGATCTCCCGGTGGCGTACTGCCGTGACCCGCTCGACCAGGGTGTGGCCCTCGGGGGTGAGCGCCAGCACCGTCTCCCTGCGGTTGCCGGGGTTGCTCTCGCGGGTCGCCAGCCCCGCCGCGATCAGCCGGTCGAGCATGCGCATGGCGGTGGACGGGTTCACGCCGAGCCGTTCGGCGACCGAGACGAGCTTGGCGTCGCCGTGGGTGGAGAGGACCACCAGAAGGCGGAACTGGGGCAGCGTGACCCGCTCCCCCATCGCGGCGAGGGAACGGGCGGAGATGGCGACCAGGAGCCGGGACGCGGTCAGCACCGCGTGGGTCACCGCGTCGACATCGGCGGGGGGACGCCCGGCCCCGCCTTCTTGTTCGGCCATGCCTCTTTGTATCGCGCCGGTGACCGTTTCCGAGGGACCGTTTCATACCGTATCGACGGCGGTACACGGCCAGGACACAGCGGCCGAGGGCGCGGTACGGCGCCCTCGGCCGACTCCGCACTGCTGCTCCGGTCCGCCACGCACTACGATCTGGCCCCATGGGGGGACAGTCGCGCGGCCGCATCGGCCACATACGGCCCACGCGTCCCACGGCCTTGTTCAGCGCCGTGGCGACGCTGCTGGCCGCGCTGTTCCTCTGTCTGGGCACCGACACGGAGACGGCACCGGGCCACCACCGGGACGGCCCGGCCGTCACCGCCGCCGTGGCGGGCGGCTTCACCGTCGGTACGGCACAACCGCCGCACGCCGGCGAGTCCCAGTACGTCTGCCCGTACCGCGACGGCGACTGCGGGGTCCTCCCGCACCTGGGCGCGGCGGTCCTCACCGTGCCGCCGCCCGCCGCGGCGCCCGCCGTCGCCGTACAGCACCCGTACCTCGAACCGCCGCGCCCCACCGGCCGGGCACCCCGCTCCGGAGCGTTCCCCCGCGCGCCGGACCTTCACGTCCTTCAAGTACTGCGGACGTAGCCGGGCCCCGCACCCGCACCGTGTTCCACGCCTCGCGTCCAGCAGGCAGCGTTCCGCGATTCCGCAGCCATCCCCAGAAGTCAGAAGGACGAAAACATCATGGGTTCGAAGTCCCAGTCAGCCGACCGCAAGGCCCGAATAGAGGAGATGCGCCGTGCCGAGCGGGCCCGCGAACGGCGCAGCCGCATCATCACGATCACGCTGAGCGCCGTCGTGGTGGTCGGCCTCGTCGGCTTCGGCGCGTACGCGCTCAACAAGGAGTCCGACAAGAAGGAGGCGGAGAAGGCCGCCGCCGCGGCGCCCGTCAAGGAGGAGAAGTCCTGGGACGCCAAGAAACTGGGCCGCAACCATGTCACCGAGACCGTCAAGTACCCGATGACGCCGCCGGTGGGCGGTGACCACAACCAGGTCTGGATGAACTGCGAGGGTGACGTCTACAAGGAGGCGATCCCCGAGGTCAACGCGGTGCACTCGCTGGAGCACGGCGCGGTCTGGGTCACGTACAACGACAAGGCGTCGGACGACGACGTGAAGGCGCTCTCCGACAAGGTCGGCAAGACCCCGTACACGCTGATGAGCCCGGTCAAGGACCAGGACGGCGCGATCATGCTGAGCGCCTGGGGCAAGCAGGTGACGGTGGACAGCGCGTCGGACTCCCGCGTCAACCAGTTCTTCACCAAGTACGTGCAGGGCGAGCAGACCCCCGAGCCGGGCGCCGCCTGCACGGGCGGAATGGGCGCACAGTGAGCGGGGCGGCCCCGGAGGACGCCCCCCGGCGGTCCGTGACACGTACGCAGTGGGCGGCGATCACCGCCGTCGTGCTGGCGCTGGTCTTCGCCGGTACGGCCACGGTCGCCTCCGCCGCGCGGGACGACGGTACGGCGGCGGCCTCCCGTACGCCGTCGTCGGAGTCCGCGGACGCGGGCTTCGCCCGGGACATGGCCGTCCACCACCAGCAGGCCGTGGAGATGTCCTTCATCGTGCGGGACAGCACCGACGACGAGGACGTGCGCCGGCTGGCGTACGACATCGCCAACACGCAGGCCAACCAGCGCGGCATGCTCATGGGGTGGCTGGACCTGTGGGGGCTGCCCAAGGTGGAGGCCGGTACGGAGCCCATGGCCTGGATGGAGGGCACGGACGGCATGGCGGGGATGGAGGGCATGGACCACGGCGACGCGGGCCATGCGGGCCACGAGGCCCGCGACGGTTCGCTGATGCCGGGCATGGCCACCAGGACGGAGCTGGACCAGCTCCGCAAGGCCCGCGGCAAGGCGGCCGAGATCCTCTACCTCCAGCTCATGACCGACCACCACAAGGGCGGCGTCGCCATGGCGCAGGGCTGTGTCCGGCTCTGCTCCGACGGTACGGAGAAGAGCCTCGCCGAGGGGATGGTCGCGGCGCAGGAGTCGGAGCTGTCCCTGATGGCGGACCTGCTCGCGGAGCGCGGCGCGAAGGCGCGCGCCTGACGCCCGTCCGCGGCGCACCCGTCGCCCCGTCGTCGGGCCGGACCGTACGGCCTGACGGCGGGGCGCCGCCCGCTCCCCCGTTCGGGTGACTGCGGTCGCGTCACCCGAACGTACGCACGATGATGGTTCTGGCTCGGGGCGGACAGCGGCAGCACCGCACTCAGGAGGCTGAGCACCCATGACCACGGCCAAGGACATCATGCATTCCGGCGCCCGGTGGATCCCGGCGCACGAGACCCTGGACCGCGCCGCACAGCTCATGCGCGAGCTGGACGTGGGCGCGCTGCCCATCGCCGACTCCCAGGAGCGGCTGACCGGCATTCTCACGGACCGCGACATCGTCGTCGGCTGTGTGGCGCGCGGCCACGACCCGGCGCAGACGACGGCGGGCGAGATGGCGCACGGCACGCCGCGCTGGATCGACTCGGACGCGGACGTCGAGGAGGTCCTGAGCGAGATGCAGAGCCACCGGATCCGCAGGCTGCCGGTGATCGAGGACAAGCGCCTCGTCGGGATGATCAGCGAGGCCGATCTGGCCCGGCATCTCACCGAGATCCAGATCGCCGCGTGGGCGGAACAGGTCTACGCGGGCCGCTGACCACGGCCGCCCCGGATTCCACGGGCCCCGAGTGGCCCGCCCCACACCGGCACCCCGGGACATCGCGTCAGACAGACGATTACACTGGGCGGCGTGCCTCAACTACGCCTCGCTCTGAATCAGATCGACTCGACCGTCGGCGATCTCGCCGCGAACGCCGAGGCGATCGTGCACTGGACCCGGCACGCCGCCGAGCAGGGAGCGCATCTCGTCGCGTTCCCCGAGATGGCGCTGACCGGCTACCCCGTCGAGGACCTGGCCCTGCGGTCGTCCTTCGTCGAGGCGTCCCGGGCCGCCGTGCGCGCGCTCGCCGGGCGCCTCGCCGAGGAGGGCTTCGGGGAGGTCCCCGTCGTCGTCGGTTACCTCGACCGCTCGGAGTCGGCGCAGCCGCGGTACGGGCAGCCCGTGGGCGCCCCGCGCAACGCCGCCGCCGTACTGCACCGGGGTGAGGTGGTGCTCAACTTCGCCAAGCACCACCTCCCCAACTACGGCGTCTTCGACGAGTTCCGGTACTTCGTGCCGGGCGACACGATGCCCGTCGTCCGGGTGCACGGCGTCGATGTCGCGCTCGCCATCTGCGAGGACCTGTGGCAGGAGGGCGGGCGCGTGCCGGCCGCCCGGTCCGCCGGGGCCGGGCTGCTGCTGTCGGTCAACGCCTCGCCGTACGAGCGCGAGAAGGACGACACCCGCCTGGAGCTGGTCCGCAAGCGCGCCCAGGAGGCCGGCTGCACCACCGCGTACCTCGCGATGATCGGCGGCCAGGACGAGCTGGTCTTCGACGGCGACTCGATCGTCGTCGACAGGGACGGCGAGGTGGTGGCCCGCGCCCCGCAGTTCGCGGAGGGCTCGGTCATCCTGGACCTCGATCTGCCGGCCGCCGCGGCCGAGCCGGTGGAGGGCGTCGTCGACGACGGGCTGCGGATCGACCGGGTCGTCCTCTCCGAGGACCCGCTCCCGGCGTACGAGCCGGAGCTGACCGGCGGCTACGCGGACCGCCTGGACGACGACGAGGAGGTGTACTCGGCGCTGGTCGTGGGGTTGCGCGCGTACGCCGCCAAGAACGGCTTCCGCTCCGTCCTGATCGGGCTCTCCGGCGGGATCGACTCGGCGCTGGTGGCGGCCATCGCGTGCGACGCGCTCGGCGCGCAGCACGTGTACGGGGTGTCCATGCCGTCCAAGTACTCCTCGGACCACTCCAAGGGCGACGCGGCCGAGCTGGCGCGCCGTACCGGCCTCAACTTCCGTACGCACCCGATCGAGCCGATGTTCGACGCGTACATGGGGTCGCTCGGGCTCACCGGACTCGCGGAGGAGAACCTCCAGGCGCGGCTGCGCGGCACGATGCTGATGTCCCTCTCCAACCAGGAGGGGCACATCGTGCTCGCGCCTGGCAACAAGTCCGAGCTGGCGGTGGGGTACTCGACGCTGTACGGCGACGCCGTGGGCGCGTACGGCCCGATCAAGGACGTCTACAAGACGTCGGTCTTCCGGCTCGCCCGGTGGCGCAACCGCGCCGCCGAGGAGCGCGGCCAGACCCCGCCGATCCCCGAGGCGTCCATCTCGAAGCCGCCCAGCGCCGAGCTGCGGCCGGGCCAGGTCGACACGGACTCGCTGCCGGACTACGACGTACTGGACCGGATCCTGGAGCTGTACGTCGACCGCGACCAGGGCATGGACGCGATCGTCGCGGCGGGCTTCGACGCGGAGCTGGTGGCGAAGACGCTGCGGATGGTGGACACGGCGGAGTACAAGCGGCGCCAGTACCCGCCGGGCACCAAGATCTCGGCCAAGGGTTTCGGCAAGGACCGGCGGCTGCCGATCACCAACCACTGGCGCGAGCAGGTCTGACGCCCGGGGGCCGGGCCCCGGCCCCCGGATGGGGCCGGAGGTCCGGCTCAGACGCGTTCCGTCGCCCCGGTCGCGGCCGGTTCGGCCTGCGCGCCGCCCGAGGCGACGACGCGGGAGACCTCGGGCGCCAGGTCGTGGCCGCCCCGGCCGCCCCGGTCGAGGAGCCCCGCCGTGACGGCGGTCGCCAGGCCGAGGACCGCGAGGACCGCGCCGACCAGGGTCGGGGACATCCAGCCCCAGCCCGCCGCGATCGCCATGCCGCCGAGCCAGGCGCCGCCCGCGTTGGCGAGGTTGAACGCCGAGTGGTTCGAGGCCGAGGCGAGCGTGGGCGCGTGCTTGGCCTTCTGCATGACCAGCATCTGGAGCGGCGTGGTCGTCATGAAGCCGACCGCGCCCAGGATGACGACGGTCACCAGCGCCATCCACTGCACGTGCACCGTGAAGCGGAACGCGACCAGGACCAGCGCCAGGGTGGCGAGCGAGCCGTACAGGGTGGGGCGCAGCGCCCGGTCGGTCAGCGGCCCGGCCGCCAGCGCGCCGAGCGTCATGCCGATGCCGAAGAGGGCGAGGACCAGGGTGACGGAGGACTCCCCGAAGCCCATGACCTCGGTCGTCATCGAGGCGAGGTAGGAGTAGACGGCGAAGACGCCGCCGAAGCCGAGGACGGCGGTGGCGAGGCCGAGCAGCACCTGCCGGTTGCCGAGGGCGCGCACCTCGCGGCGGACGCTCTGCTGGGCGTCCACGGGTACGTACGGGACGAGCCGGGCCAGCGCGGCGAGCGCGACCAGGCCGATGACGGTGACCACGAGGAAGGTGGCGCGCCAGCCGAGGTGCTGGCCGAGCAGGGTGGCGGCGGGGACACCGACGATGTTCGCGACGGTCAGGCCGAGGAACATGGTGGCCACGGCGCGCGCCTGCCGGCCCTCGTGGACCAGCCGGGCGGCGACGACCGCGCCGACGCCGAAGAACGCGCCGTGCGGCAGCCCGGCGAGGACCCGGCCCGCCAGCAGCCAGCCGAAGCCGGGGGCGAGCGCGGAGGCGAGGTTGCCGACGATGAAGAGGCCCATCAGCAGCAGGAGCATCCGCTTGCGCGGGATGCGGGAGCCGACGGTGGTGAGCAGCGGGGCGCCGATGACGACGCCGATCGCGTACGCCGACACGAGGTAGCCGGCGGTGGGCACGGACGTTCCCAGATCGTCCGCGACATTGGGCAGCAGGCCCATCATGACGAACTCGGTGGTACCGATGCCGAAGGCGCTCACAGCGAGGGCGAGCAGAGCCAGGGGCATGACGAGACAACCTTTCGAAGGGGGTTCACGGGGGGTACGGGAGATTACTTAGTACCCCTGCGGAACAAAATGTCTCAGGCCCGGTATTCCGGCAGGTGAACACCGCGTTGCGTGCGATGCATCACTCAGCGCAGTTTGACCCGTGCCGCTATCGGCAGATGGTCGCTGTCCGTCCTGGGCAGGGTCCACGACGAGGTCGGCTCGACGTCCTTGACCATGATCTGGTCGATCCTGGCCAGCGGGAACGCGGCCGGCCAGGAGAAGCCGTACCCGTCGCCCGCCGCGCCCTGCGTGGAGCGCATCTGGGCGGTGACGGCCTTGAGGGAGCGGTCGTTCATCGTGCCGTTGAGGTCGCCGAGCAGGATCACCTGTTCCAGCGGCTCGTGGGAGATGGCCTCGCCGAGCGCGTCGGCGCTCTTGTCGCGCTGGTTGGCGGTGAACCCGGCGTGCAGTTTGACCCGTACGGACGGCAGGTGCGCCACGTAGAAGGCGACGGGACCCTGCGGGGTGGTCACGGTGGAGCGCATCGCGCGCACCCAGCCGAGCCGGATGCCGACCGGCTTGGTGTCGGACATCGGGTACTTGCTCCAGAGCCCGACGGTGCCCTGCACGGAGTGGTACTTGTACGTCCCTGCCAGGGCCTTCTCGTACGTCGTGACGGCGCTGGCCTTGAGCTCCTCCAGCGCGACGACGTCCGCCCCGGACTCCGCCAGCGAGGCCGCCGTGCCCTCCGGATCGGGGTTGTCCGCGTTGACGTTGTGCGTGGCGACGGTGAGGTCGCCGCCGCCGCCCGACTTGTCGGTGATGAGGCCGCCGAAGAGGTTGACCCAGACAACGGCGGGCAGCAGCAGGGCGATCAGCGCGGTGGCGGAGCGGCGCACGAGGCCGAGGACCAGGACCAGCGGGACGACCAGACCCAGCCAGGGCAGGAAGGTCTCGTTGAGGCTGCCGAGGTTGCCGATGGTGTTGGGGATCTGCGCGTGCAGGATCATCAACAGGGCGGCCAGCAGGGCGAGAAGGGCCAGCACGATGCCGCGCCGCCAGATGCCGGGATCCCGGCGCAAACGGTCCAGCAGGTCCCTGGCACGGGATCGGGAGCGGTGGTCCTCGCCGTCCGTCGTCACCGACTGAGCCGTGTACTCCTGCGTCATGTCCGCCCTCACTGCCTTGCCCGTGCGCGCCCACCACTGACCCTAGGGCCTGTTCCGTGCGGAACAGACCCTAGGCGATGAACGGACCCTGTCTCCGCCGTCTCCCGACGGCCGTACGGGGACAGGGACGAAGGGGCCGCCGACCCGAGTTCCTGTCACGGACGAATGGCCGGGAGCTGTGACAGAACGGTCATGGAACGCGACGGGGAAAGCGGGTGGGACCGGGGGCCGACACGGGTGTGACAGGTCTCACGGCCCGGGCGTTTCGCCCTGCGTGGACGGATGTGGCGGGCGTTTCGGGCGTTGCGGGTGCGGCGGGTGCGGCGGGCGTTGCGGGTGCGGGCCGACCCCCTGGAGCGCCGTACCGATGATCTGCTCGGCCAGGTCGTCGGGGAGCGGCGCGCCGGGCCGGTGCAGGGTGCGCATCAGCATCGGCCCGATGATCAGGTCGTTGACCAGTTCCGGGTCCAGGTCGGCGCGGAACTCCCCGTCGGCGATCCCCCGCCTTACCAGGGCCAGCGTGGCCGCGCGGCGGGGGGCGACGACCGTACGGTGGTACTCCTCCCAGAGCTTGGGGTGGCTCTTCATCTGGACGACGACGTTGTGCAGGATCACCGAGGAGCGCTGCGCGAGACCGCGCAGGCGCATGGCCTCCAGCAGGACCCGGAGATCGTCCCGCGCGGAGGTGCCGGGCAGTTCGGGGTCCTGCGGCTCGAACTCCCGCAGCAGGTCCAGGAAGAGCGCTTCCTTGCCGGGCCAGCGGCGGTAGATGGTGGCCTTGCCGACGCCCGCCGTACGCGCGATGCGCTCGATGGAGAGGCCGCCGAGTGGAACACCGTCCTCCAGCAGGGCCACGGCGGCTTCCAGGATCGCCCGCTCGACGGCCTCGCTGCGGGGCCTGCCGCGCCGGGGCTCCTTCTCGTCCCCATGGCTCTCCCCGTGGCTCTCATGCCCCGCGTGGCCCTCGTGCCCCCCGTGGTCCCGCTCCCGCACCTGTCCCGCCTCTCCGCCGTGCCCGTACACGGCGCCCGTTCGCCGCGATCGCACCGTGTCGATTCTCGTACACGGGGTGATCCGCGGGCGGCGGCGTGTCCAACTGCCGCCCCTACCCGCCGCCCCTACCCGCCGCTCGTGGCACCCGCGGGTTCGGCGGCGTCGGAGGTCCCGCCCGCAGCGCCGCCCGCCGCCTTCTCCATCGGGGGCCTGCCCGGCAGGAAGAGGGCCACCACCACGGCGCCCGCCAGCGCGACGGCCGCCGAGCCGAGGGCCGTGACATGCATGGCGTCCAGGAACGCGTCGTACGCGGAGCCGATCAGCGGCCGGCCCGCCGGGCCGAGCTTCTCCGCGACGGCGAGGGTGGCCTCGATGGACTCGCCCGCCGCGTCCCGCGCGGCGGCCGGTACGGCGCCGAGGTGCCCCTCGATCCCGCCCCGGTAGGTCGCGGACAGCACCGAGCCGAGTACGGCGATGCCCAGGGCGCCGCCGACCTGGCGGAAGGTGTTGTTGATCGCGGAGCCCGATCCGGCCTTCTCGCGGGGCAGCGCCTGCATGACGGCGACCGTGACCGGCGGCATGATGTGCGCCATTCCGGTGCCCTGGACGAAGAAGACCAGGCAGAGCACCCACACCGGGGTGTCCGCGTCGAAGAGCGCGAACGCCGCGAGGCCGCCCGCGACCAGCAGCATGCCCGCCGTACAGACCGCGCGGGCGCCGAAGCGGTCCACGACCAGCCGGGCGCGCGGCGCGAAGACCATCTGCGCGGCGGCCAGCGGCAGGATCAGCAGCCCCGACCGGAGCGCGCTGTAGCCGCGCACGCTCTGGAGGTAGAAGGCCGAGAAGAACGTCACACCCATGAGCGCGAAGAAGGCCAGCGCGATGGCGGCGACGGCCGCGGCGAACGCGGGCTTCCTGAAGTACGCGATGTCGATGGCCGGGTGGCTGCTGCGCTTCTCGTGCAGGACGAACGCGGTGAGCACGGCCAGGCCGCCGATCAGCGAGACCAGCACCGTGGCGTCGGTGAAGTCGGCGAGTTCGCCGCCGCGGATGATGCCGAACACCAGCAGGACGAGCCCGACGACGGAGAGCACGACGCCCAGCGGGTCGACCCGGCCCGGCGCGGGGTCCCTGGAGTCCGGTACGAGCAGGACCATCGCGATCAGCCCGACGACCGCGACGGGGACGTTGACCAGGAAGATCGAGCCCCACCAGAAGTGTTCGAGGAGCAGCCCGCCGGTGATCGGGCCGATCGCGATGCCGAGGCCCACGCTGCCCGCCCATATACCTATGGCCTTGGGCTGCTCGTCACGCTCGAAGACGTTCATCAGGACGGCGAGGGTGGCGGGCATCACGAACGCGGCGCCGAAGCCCATCAGGGCGCGGTAGCCGATGAGTTCGGCGGGCGATCCGGAGAACGCGGCGAGCGCGGAGCCGAGGCCGAAGACGGTGATGCCGAAGAGCAGCACCTTCTTGCGGCCGATCCGGTCGCCGAGCAGGCCGGAGGTGAAGAGGAGCCCGGCGAAGACGAGCGTGTAGGAGTTGATCGCCCACTCCAGCTCGCTCTGGGTGGCGCCGATGCCGGTGGGCGCGGGGGCGGCGATCGTCCTGACCGCCACGTTCAGGATCGAGTTGTCGAGTACGACGATGAGAAGGCTGAACATCAGCACGCCGAGGATGGCCCACCGGCGGCGGTGGATGTCCTCGGGTACACGGGGTGCGGGCATGCGGGAGGCGGCGCCTGGGGCGCCGGACGGTGCGGACATGGGATACAGCGTAAACGTGTTTCGATACGAGACCGTCTCGTATTGGAAACTCTTTACCGAGGGCGCCACCACAAGAGCGTGCGTCACTACAAGAGCGTCACCACGAGGCGTCACCATGGGGCCCCACTTCCCGTGCGGGTCCGGGGATGCCACCATGGAGGCGGTCCGGGGACACCGTCAGGGTGCCTCGAGATGACGAAAGGGCCTTCGGCCATGACTGCTCAACTGGCGCTCTACGGCGGCAAGCTCTCCCGCCGTATCTCCGTCCACGACATCACCGCTTCCAAGGAACGCGGCGAGAAGTGGCCCATGCTCACCGCCTACGACGCGACGACCGCGTCCGTCTTCGACGAGGCCGGCATCCCGGTCATGCTCGTCGGCGACTCGATGGGCAACTGCCACCTCGGGTACGAGACCACCGTGCCCGTCACCCTCGACGAGATGACGATGCTCTCCGCCGCCGTCGTACGGGGCACCAAGCGCGCCCTGATCGTCGGCGACCTCCCGTTCGGCTCGTACCAGGAGAGCCCCGTGCAGGCGCTGCGCAGCGCCACCCGGCTGGTGAAGGACGCGGGGGTCGGCGCGGTCAAGCTGGAGGGCGGCGAGCGCTCGCACGGCCAGATCGAGCTGCTGGTGCGGGCCGGCATCCCGGTGATGGGGCACATCGGGCTCACCCCGCAGTCCGTCAACACGCTGGGCTACCGGGTCCAGGGCCGGGGCGAGGAAGCCGCGCAGCAGTTGCTGCGCGACGCGAAGGCCGTCCAGGACGCGGGCGCCTTCGCGGTCGTGCTGGAGCTGGTGCCGGCCGAGCTGGCCGCCGAGGTCACACGGGTCCTGCACATCCCGACGATCGGGATCGGCGCCGGGGTCGAGACGGACGCGCAGGTGCTCGTCTGGACGGACATGGCCGGGCTGACGAGCGGCAAGGTGCCGCGCTTCTCCAAGCAGTACGCGAACCTGCGGAAGGCGCTCGGCGACGCGGCGAAGGAGTTTGCCGAGGAGGTCGTTGGAGGAACGTTCCCTCAGGAGGAGCACACCTTCCACTAGGCAGATTCGGCCGGAGCCGAACCGCCCCGGTCCGGCTCCGCCCCCAGACCACTGCCCGCACGACGACAGCCCGCCGATCTTCCCCCGTCGGCGGGCTGTCGAGCGCCCGGCACCTGGATGTCGACGAGTTATCCACAGGCTGTCGGCGGCTTGTCGGCGGGTTGTCGGTGGCGGATGCTCTGATGGGGCACATGACGAAATTCGGCAAGAACCCCAACGGCGGCCGGGCCGGCAACGCCGTCGAGGTACGGGGGCTGGTCAAGCAGTACGGCGGACCGCAGGGCACCCGGGCCCTCGACGGCGTCGATCTCGATGTGCGCGAGGGCACCGTGCTCGGCGTCCTCGGACCCAACGGCGCGGGCAAGACCACCCTCGTCCGCATCCTTTCCACGCTGGTCGCGCCCGACGCGGGCACGGCCATGGTCGCCGGGTACGACGTACTGCGGCAGCCGCGCCAGTTGCGCCGCAGGATCGGCCTCACGGGCCAGTACGCCTCGGTCGACGAGAAGCTCTCCGGCTGGGAGAACCTGTACATGATCGGGCGGCTGCTCGACCTGTCCCGGGCGGACGCCCGGCGCCGCGCCGACGAGCTGCTGGAGCGCTTCTCGCTCACCGAGGCGGCGAAGAAGCCCGCGATGCAGTACTCGGGCGGCATGCGGCGCCGGCTCGACCTGGCCGCGTCGATGATCGGCCGTCCTTCGGTGCTCTACCTGGACGAGCCGACGACGGGGCTCGACCCCCGTACGCGCAACGAGGTATGGGACGAGGTGCGGCGGATGGTCGACGAAGGGGCCACCGTCCTGCTCACCACCCAGTACATGGAGGAGGCCGAGCAGCTCGCCGACGAGCTGACGGTCATCGACCGCGGCCGGATCATCGCCAACGGCGGGGTGGACGAGCTGAAGGCGAAGGTCGGCGGCCGGACGCTCCAGATCAGGCCGGCGGACCCGGCGCAGCTCGCCGCGATGGCGCGGGCGGTCTCCGAGAGCGGTCTCGACGGGATCTCCGGCGTGCAGCCCGTGCCCGACGAGGGACTGCTGTACGTGCCGATCCTGAGCGACGGCCAACTGACCGCGGTCATCGGCCTGCTGGCCGAGCGCGGCTTCGCCATCACCGACATCGGGACCCACCTGCCCAGCCTGGACGAGGTGTTCCTGGCCATCACCGGCCAGAAGACCTCGTCCGTGCCCCCGTCCGACACCACACCCGAGGAGGTCGCGGCATGAGCACGACCGACACCACCGTCACACCGCCCGCTTCGGGCGCCGCCTCCGGCGCGGCCGTCGCCACCTCCCCCGCCGGCTCCGGCGGCCCCGGCTCCCGGGCCGTTCCGGCCGCCGGTTCCGACGAGGGCCGGATCGGGCTGCGGGCCAATCTGCGCCACATCGGCGCGCTGGTGCGCCGCAACGCCCTGCAGATCAAGCAGGACCCCGAGTCGATGTTCGACGTCCTGCTGATGCCGATCATCTTCACGCTGCTGTTCGTGTACGTCTTCGGCGGGTCCGTGGGCGCGAGCCTCGGCGGCAGCCGCGAGGACTACGTGAACTACGTGGTCCCGGGCCTCATGGCGATGATGGGCATGAACATCGCCATGGCCGTCGGCACGGGGGTGAACGACGACTTCCGCAAGGGGGTCATGGACCGGTTCCGTACGATGCCGATCGCCCGCTCCTCCGTACTGATCGCGAAGATAGTCGTGGAGATCGGCCGGATGCTGGTCGCCATAGCGATCCTGCTCGGCATGGGCTTCCTGCTCGGCATGGAGATCAAGACATCGGTGCTCGACCTGGGCGCCGCCATCGGTCTCTCCCTGGCGTTCGGCGCCTCGCTGATGTGGATCTTCATTCTGCTGGGACTCACCATGAAGACGGCACAGGCCGTCCAGGGGGTGGCCATGCTCGTACTGATGCCGATGCAGTTCGGTTCCTCGATCTTCGCCCCGCCGTCGACGATGCCCGGCTGGCTCCAGGCGTTCACCGACTACAACCCGCTCTCCAACCTCGCGGACGCCGCCCGCAACCTGATCAACGGCGGCCCGGTGGCGCACTCCGTGTGGATGACGCTGGGGTGGGCGGCGGCGATCACAGTGGTGACGGCTCCGCTCGCGGTGGCCAAGTTCCGTAAGAAGTCATGAGGTGAGGTGCGGCCCGGGTTCAGACGAGGGCGACGGCCTCCTCCAGCGAGAGGCCGGCGCCCTCGGCCCGCGCCGCGTCGAACGCGGGGCCGTCGAGAACGGCCCGGGTGGCGTCCTCGGCGGCGGCGAGCAGCTCCCGCTCCAGGGTGTTACGGAAGTGCCCGGCGGGGAGCAGCGCCTCGTTCGCGCCGATCAGCCGGGCGGCGTCCAGGGCCCGGCCCCCTGCGGCGGCGGGGAGTCCGCTCAGCGCCCAGGCGGCCGTCAGCAGGTGCCCCACGGCCATCTCGGGCGCGATCATCAAGGACAGCGGGGTCAGCGCCATCCCCAGGGCCACGCGCACGCCCGTCAGCGCCTCGGCGAAGTGGCCTTCCTGGCAGTCCAGCCAGGCCAGGCCGCTCCGTACGAACCCCTCGAACGGGTCCAGGGACTCGTTGCGGAACATGCCGAGCAGCACCGTCATCTGTTCCCTGGCCTCGTCGCGGCGTCCGGTACGCCCCAGCCGCAGCGCGAGGAAGAGCCGGGCGCCCACCACCGCCTCGTGCCCGCCGTCCCGCTCGCCGAGCAGCACATCGCGCAGGATCCACTCGCCCTCGTCGCCCGCGCCCGTCTCGAACATCGTCCCGGCCAGCCGGGTGCGCAGCAGGGCCACCTGGCTGAGCGCGCCGAGCCGTTCGGCGTGGCCGACGGCCGCCGCGTAGTCCTCGGCGGCGGGGGCGTACTCGCCGCGTTTCTCCCGGGCCTCGCCCCGGGCGGACAGCGCCTCCGCGGTGCCCCAGCGGTCGCCGAGCCGGTCGTAGATCTCCAGGCTGCGATCGGCGTCCGCGCGTGCGTCGCCCGCCCATTCGGCGCGGTTGGCGAGGACGTTGGCCCGCATGTGCAGCGCGCCGGCCAGTTCCCATTCGTATCCGAGCTCCTCGCAGGCGCGCACGGTCCCGTCGAGCGCCACCCGCAGGCCCTCGGCGTCCCCGGTGAGCATGATCGCGAAGAACCAGAGGGTGGCCGGGAATCGGCAGGTCTGCGGGAGCCCCGGCCGGTAGACGGTGGACACCACACCGAGCCAGGCGATCCGTTCCGGGGAGAGCCAGTCGCCGTCGTCGTGGTCCATGTTGACCATCTCGACCAACCGCACCTGGCGCCGCGCCTCCTGGAGCAGGTCGGGGGACATCGGCGGCGGCGCGTCCGTGCAGCGGGACAGGATCGGCGGGGCGGGCTCGCCGGGCGGGGCGAACGGATCGGGCCCGAGGGCCGAGGCGGCCTGCGTCCACTGGCGCGCCTCGGCGCGCAGGTCCAGCATCTGCCAGAACCAGACGAGGGAGAGGACGAGAGTGAGCGCCTCCTGCTCGTCGGCGGCGGCCACGGCGCGGCGCAGGGCGGTGCGCAGGTTCTCGTACTCCTGCTGGAGCAGCCGGATCCCGGCGACCTGACCGGGACCGCGCAGCGTGATGTCGGTGGTGCGGGCCAGCTCCCGGAAGTGGACGAGATGGCGGCGCTCGGCGGCGGCACGCTCGCCGCCCCCGGACTCCCCCGACTCGCTCGACTCACCGGAGCGGTCCGCCTGGTCGAGGCGTTCGGCGGTGTACTCGGCGACCGTCTCCAGCAGCCGGTACCGCATGGTGCCGTCCGGCGCGGGTCCGGCGACGACGAGGGACTTGTCGACGAGGGAGCCGAGCAGCCCGGCGACGTCCCGGGCATCGACGACGGGCGCCGACGCGCGTGCCCCCGGGCCGGCGGCCGGGCGGGCGCCGTCGGCGCAGACCGCCTCGGCGGCCGTGAGGTCGCAGCCGCCAGCGAAGACGGAGAGCCGCCGCAGCACGGCGCGCTCCTGGGCGTCCAGCAGGTCCCAGGACCAGTCCACGACGGCGCGCAGGGTCTGCTGGCGCGGCAGTACGGTCCTGCTCCCGCTCGTCAGCAGACGGAAGCGGTCGTCGAGCCGGTCCGCAATCTGACGTGGCGTCAGCATCCGCAGCCGCGCCGCCGCCAGCTCGATCGCCAGCGGCAGACCGTCCAGCCGGCGGCAGATCTCCGCCACCGCCCCCGGGTCGTCCGCCGGGTCGAACCCCGCCCGTGCCGCGCGCCCGCGCTCCGCGAACAGCCGGTGCGCCGGGTCCGGCGGCAGCGGCTCCACCGGGCGCACCACCTCGCCCGGCACCCCCAGCACCTCCCGGCTGGTCGCCAGGACGGTCAGCCCGGGGCAGTGCGCGAGGAGTTCGTCGGCGAGGGAGGCCGCCGCGCCGATCACGTGCTCGCAGTTGTCGAGCAGGAGGAGCATGCGGCGGCGGGCGCAGTGCTCGGTCAGCCGGGCGAGCGGTTCACCGGCGTGCCGGTCGGCGGCGCGCAGTTCCTCGGCGCCGGCGCCGCGCAGTACGGCCTCCCGCGCGCCGAGAGCGGTGAGGACGGCCTCGGGGACCGTCGCGGGATCGTCCACGGGGGCCAGCTCGGCGAGCCAGACGCCGTCGGGCCAGTCCTCGGCCATCAGCTCGGCGGCCTCCTGCGAGAGCCGGGTCTTCCCGGCCCCGCCGGGGCCGAGCAGGGTGACGAGCCGGGCGCCGCCGAGGTCGCTCCGTATCGCCTCGATGTCCGTCTCGCGCCCGACGAAGCTGGTCAGCCGGGCGCGGAGGTTCCCAGGGCGTACGGGCGCGGGGGCGAGCGGCGGAACGGGGGTGCCGGGGCCGTGGGCGGGGGCGGGGGTGCCGTTGGTGAGGGGGCCGGCGGGTATCTCCGGTGTCTCCGGGGGGCGTGGGGCCCTGCGGCCCGTCCCCTCGCTCCCGCCGCTCCCGCCGTGCAGCAGCTCTCCGTGCAGGGCACGCAGCTCCGGGCCCGGGTCGGTGCCCAGCCGGTCCGCGAGGGCGCGGCGCACCTGCTCGTAGGCGGCCAGCGCCGCCGCCGGGCGCGCCGCGTCGCGCAGGGCCCGGATCCGTAGCGCCTGGAGGGGTTCGTCGAGCGGGAACTCACCGCAGAGCGCGGCCAGTTCGGGCAGGGCCTCGTCCGCCCGGCCCAGCGCGAGCGCGGCCGTCAGCCGGGTCCTGCGGGCCTCCATGCGGCGGGTCTCCCAGCGGGCCGCCTCCGTCGTACGGTCGGGGAGGTCGGCCAGCGCGGGCCCCCGCCAGAGCGCGAGCGCGTCGTCCAGCAGGTCGGCCGCCTTGGCGGCGTCGCCCGCCTCCAGCGCCTGCGCGCCCTCGCGGGCGAGGGAGCCGAAGCGGTGGAGGTCCACGTCGTCCTCGTGGGCGCGGAGCAGGTAGCCGCCGTTCTCCGAGGTCACGGCCGAGGCGCCGAGGACCCGCCGCAACCGTCCGACCAGCGCCTGGAGCGCGCCGACCGCGTCGGCGGGCGGATCGCCGTCCCAGACCTCCGCGACGAGCACGCCGACCGGGACGGTACGGCCCGGCCGCAGCGCCAGCACGGTCAGCAGCGCGCGCAGCCGGGCGCCGCCGAGGGCGGCGGGGGTGCCGTCGGCGTGCTGGGCAAGGGTGGGGCCGAGAATCCGGTAGCGCGGGCGCATGGGCCCATTGTCCTGGACGGCGCTCACCGGGACCGCCCCGCATGCGGTGACACCGGACGCCGGGGGCCCACGAGGAGCCCGGCCCGTCCGTCGCGGGCGAGCACCCCGCCCGTACCGTCACGCCCGCCCGTACCGTCACCCGCGCCCCAACCGTCACCCCAGCCCGTCGCCCCGCTGCCGCCCCTTGCCCCGGCCTCGTCCTGCCCCCGGCCGTCCTGCCGCCCGTCGTCGTACGGGATCGTCCACAGCGCCATACGCCCAGCCTCCCCGGAACCGTGCCCGGGGGCGAGACGTTTTCCGCGTGTCGGACGTTCGGGAAGAGTCGGCGGTACGGTCGGGGAGGTCCCGGGCCGTACGGTCCTGCCACGCCCGCCCGCCGGACCAGCCCTCCCCGGGGAGCCCACCCACGACCACGGAGCCCCAGCTATGACCAGCGTCACCTCCCGCCACGGCGACCGCCGGATCTCCCCCGTCTTCCTGGGCATCGTCGCCGTCACGGCGGTCACCGGCTGGGCGGTGTGGACGGACTTCGCCGCGGACATCAGGATCGGCGTCTTCCTCTTCGTCACGGGCGCGTGGATCACCTCGCTCTGTCTGCACGAGTACGCGCACGCCCGCACGGCGCTGCACAGCGGCGACATCTCGATCGGCGCGAAGGGCTATCTGACGCTCAACCCGCTCAAGTACACGCACGCGCTGCTGAGCATCGTGCTGCCCGTCATCTTCGTGATCATGGGCGGGATCGGGCTGCCGGGCGGGGCGGTCTTCATCGAGCGGAACCGTATCCAGGGCCGCTGGAAGCACAGCCTGATCTCGGCGGCCGGGCCGCTGACGAACGTGCTGTTCGCGATCGTCTGCACGGCGCCGTTCTGGCTGGACGCCCTGTCCGGCGTCCCCCTCGGCTTCCGTTACGCGCTCGGCTTCCTCGCCCTGCTCCAGGTCACGGCGGCCCTGCTGAACTTCCTGCCGGTGCCGGGCCTGGACGGGTACGGGATCATCGAGCCCTGGCTGTCCCACAAGTTCCGCCGCCAGGTGGAGCCGTTCGCGCCGTTCGGGCTGCTCGCCGTCTTCGGCGTCCTCTTCATCCCCGAGGTGAACATCGCGTTCTTCGACGGCATCGACGCGCTGCTGCGGGCGCTGGGCGTCTCGGAGCTGGAGACGTACTGCGGCCGGAACCTCTACAGCTTCTGGACGAGCCGGCAGGAATTCGTGTGCGGGCCGGTCGGGTAGCGGTGCAGCGCGGTCCCTACGGCTGGGCCGCCGCCCGCTCCGCCTTCGCCTTGCGTACGTAGTACCAGGCCATGTTGGACGAGAGCCCCGCGAGCAGCACCCACACGACACCGAGCCAACTGCCCTGGGCGAAGGAGACCACGGCCGCGGCCACGGTCAGGACGCAGACGGCGAGGGCGTAGAGAGCGAGGCGGGGCATGCGGGTCGGCTCCTGTCGGGGGCTTTCCGGGCCGGTGGACCGGGCGAACCGGCCAGGACCCGGGGGTCCGGGATGGACCGGGGGGCGTTGTACGGCCCCAGTCTCCCCCAGACCCGCCCGGCGGCGCACGCACGCCCCACACGCACCGGCCACCCACCGGCTGCCGACGGGCCACCGACCCCGGCCACTGACCGGCCGCTGATCGGCCACTGACGGGCGCGGGCTACCCATCGGTAAGGGTGCGCGTCCACACCATGCGGCAGGGAACGGAAGGCAGAGTCCTCGGTTTTCGGGGCAGAATACTTGGCCCCTGCGCTACCTGACGGGGGTCCGCGCGACCGCTAACGTCAGCGCGTGAGCCTCTGGACTTCTCTTGAGCCCGCGTCCACCACGGTGGCCCCTGGCGAAACGACCACCGTGCGGCTGCGTATACGCAACACCGGTGATGTCGTCGACGAATACCACTTCGTTCCCGTCGGTGATGTTGCCCCGTACATCACCGCCGAACCCTCTTCCCTCCGACTTTTCCCGGGGACCACGGGCATCGTCGAGCTCACCTTGTCACCGCCCCGTACCCCGGACGCGACCGCCGGGGCGCATCCGTACGGGGTGCAGGTCGTCCCGACGGAGCACCCCGAAGCCACCACGGTCGCCGAGGGCAACGTCAGCTTCACCCCCTTCACGGAGGTGCGGACCGAGCTGGTCCCGCCGACCGTGAAGGGATGGTTCCGCGGCCGGCCCAAGCTGGCCATCGACAACCTCGGCAACACCCGCCTCACCGCCTCCCTCTCCGGCAGTGACAACGGCGACTCGCTCTCGTACGAGATATTTCCCGCCAGCGTGCAGATCGAGCCGGGCCGCGCCGCGTTCGTGGACGCGAAGCTCAAGCCCCGGCAGATCATCTGGTTCGGCCAGAAACAGGAACGGCCGTACACCCTGGACCTTCAGCGATCGGGAACCACTCGGCTGGAGACGGAAGGGACGTACGTACAACGGGGCTTCCTGCCGCT
The DNA here is from genome assembly GCF_044744405.1 of Streptomyces sp. NPDC087310. Lineage (NCBI taxonomy): Bacteria > Bacillati > Actinomycetota > Actinomycetes > Kitasatosporales > Streptomycetaceae > Streptomyces > Streptomyces sp. NPDC087310. Next base: position 691,000 of record NZ_JBIUYF010000001.1, read on the forward strand.
CTGGCTCGCCACCCTGCTGAGCATCCTCCTCGCGCTGGCGATCACCTTCGCCGTGCTCTGGTTCGCCTACAAGCCCGCGCTGCGCAGCCTCGCCCAGGAGAAGTCCCAGTCGGCCGCCGTGCGTGCGATCCCCCCGGCGGAACCGTCGAAGCCGCCGAGCCTGCCCTCGGCCGAACCGCCCGCCCCCGCGCCCCCCACTCCTGAGCAGGAGTCACCGGCCGCGGAAGAGGACAGCGGGAAGTCGGGCGGCGGCGAGAAGGAGGAAGAGGAGCCGGCCGAGCCGGTGGAGAACACCGCGGCGGTCGCCGTGACCAAGCTGAACGAACGGACCCCGGGCCGGCACATCTGCTACCGCGCCTACGTGCGGGGCACCGGCTGGCAGGACCCGGTCTGCGACGGCCTCACATCGGGTACGGAGGGCCAGGACCGGCCCATCGAGAGCATCAACATCGCCGTGTCCGGCACGGACCGGGTGAGCGCCAACGGGTTCATCGAGAACACGGACTGGGAACCGAAGTGGAAGAGCGTCGAGAACCTGAAGGACCTGTACATCGGCACCCCGGACAAGGACGTGTTCATGCGGGGGATGGCGATCAGCGTCGGTGAGGGCAGCGTCTGTGTCACCGCGCGGGTCCAGAGCCAGGAATGGCTGGAGAAGGCGTGCACCGAGCCCGGCGGTTACAAGTTCGGCGGCACCTTGATCAAGGATCTGGCTCTGGAAGCCTTCAAGCTCATCGTGTGACGGCGGGAACCCGAGAACCCGGGAAGCCGGGAACCCGGGAACCCGGGAACCCGGGAAGCCAAGAAGCCGAGAAGCCGAGAAGCCGCAAAGACATGAGCTGAACGCCTGATGCCGGCCCGCCACCGGGCCGGCATCAGGCCGTCGCGGTCACGACCACGTCTCCGGCCGACCACGCCCCCGGCTACGCGCCCGGCTGGACGCCCTTCGACTGGACGTCCTTCGGCTCGACGTCCGTGATCCGCAGCCCCGCGTGCGCCTTGTAACGGCGGTTCACCGAGATCAGGTTGGCCACCAGCGACTCCACCTGGTGGGCGTTGCGCAGCCGCCCCGCGAAGACCCCGCGCATGCCCGGGATACGGCTCGCCAGCGCCTGGACGAGGTCGGTGTCCGCGCGCACCTCGCCCAGCACCATCACATCCGTCTCGATCCGCTCGATCTCCGCGTCCTGGAGGAGCACCGCGGAGAGGTGGTGGAAGGCGGCGGTCACCCGCGAGTCGGGCAGCAGGGCGGCGGCCTGCTCGGCGGCGCTGCCCTCCTCGGGCTTCAGGGCGTACGCGCCCTTCTTGTCGAAGCCGAGCGGGTTGACGCAGTCGACGACCAGCTTGCCCGCCAACTCCCCGCGCAGCGCCTCCAGCGTCTTGGCGTGCCCGTCCCACGGCACGGCGACGATGACGATGTCGCTGCGGCGCGCGCAGTCGGCGTTGTCGGCGCCCTCGACGCCGTTGCCGAGTTCGGCCGCCGCCGCCTCGGCCCGGTCGGCCGCCCGGGACCCGATGATCACTTTCTGTCCGGCGCGCGCCAGCCGGTAGGCGAGCCCCTTGCCCTGCGGCCCCGTACCGCCCAGCACACCGACGACCAGCCCGGAGACGTCAGGGAGGTCCCACGGGTCCTTGGCGGCGGGCCTGGCCGCGGGCTCGGCGGTGGGCTCGCCGGTGGGCTGGGCGGGCTGGTTGGGCGTGCTGCCACTCTCTGTTGAAGTCATGGTCAGACTCTACGGGTCGGTAACCGGGCTCCCCGCGGCCCCGTTCGCCGGTCACAGGGGTCCCGGCAGCCCCGTTCGGGTGAGAGGGGCCGAGACCCGCCGCGCCCCGCCCCGCACTGCGGCAGGATGCGGGCCCATGGATGCCGTACGCGTCGCCCTGCTCCGCGAAGTCCTCACCGGTACGCAGTGGCCGTCCGCGACCCGGCGGTTCGCGGGGGCGCTGCGCTCCTCCGTCGTGCCCCAGGGCGGCGGGCTGCTGCTGGTCGGGACCGAGGCGTACGAGCCGTGGCACCTCGCCGCGCACCTCGTGGACGAGGCGGCCTGGTCGGGCCAGCCGGAGCTGAACCCCACCCTCGTACGCCACCGGGTGCTGCCCGGCGATCCGGCCCATCTCGCCGTCGGGCTCGGCCGTCTGGAGGCGGCGGGCCGGGGCGAGACGCTGCTCGTCGTGGCGCCGGAGCGGCCGGACGGCGGGCTGCTGGAGCGGGTGCACGACGCGCGGCGCGCCGGGGCGACGGTGCTGTCCCTGGACGGTGGCGACGCGGATGTACGGGGGCTCGCGCATGACGCCCTGACGGTGGCGGCGGCGGACGCGGCGCAGGGCGTGGACCTGGACACCGTGCAGCATCTCGTGGCCGCCGCCACCGGCGAGAACAGCCTGCCCGCGCCACGCGGCCGGCGCCGCTTCCGGGACCGGTTGTCGCGGCTGGCGGACCAGTTGACGGCGCCGCCGCCCGCCCGTTGGTGAGTCGCCCGGCACGCCCCGCCGTCGTCGGGTGAGCCGTCCGGCCGCCCCCCTGGGCCGCCCAATCGGCTTGCCGTGGCACCCCCACGCCACGCACCATGGCCTCTCGTGACCACAGCCCCCCTCCGTTCGATCCGCTCGATCCTGCCGGACCTCTCCCCGTTCCGCTCCTCCCGGGACTTCCGGCTGCTCTGGGTGCAGGGGCTGGTGACGACCTTCGGCAGCTTCATGGCGATGATCGCGCTGCCGCTCCAGATCAAGGACCTCACCGGATCCCCGCTGGCCGTCGGCGCGATGGGCGCCGTGGAGCTGGTGCCGCTGATCGTTTTCGGGCTGTACGGCGGGGCCCTCGCCGACGCCGTCGACCGGCGCCGCGTCATCCTGCTCACCGAGGCGGGGCTCGGTCTGCTGGCCGCCGTCCTGCTGATGAACGCCCTGCTGCCGCAGCCCCTGCTGTGGCCGCTGTACGTCGTGGCCGCCGGGGTCTCCGCGCTCGCCGGGCTCCAACGGCCCGCGCTGGACTCGCTGATGGCCCGTATCGTCCCGCACGACCAGCTCACCGCAGCGGCGGCGCTCAACGCGGCGCGCTGGCAGCTCGGCACGATCGCTGGACCCTCGGTGGCGGGCGTGGTCGTCGCGTACGCCGGTCACGCCCCCGCGTACGGGATCACGATCCTGGGCTTCGCCGCCTCCGTACTCCTCTGTCTGCGCCTGTCGCCCGCGCCCGCCGCGCACGACGCGGAACGCCCGTCGCTGCGCGGCATCGCGGAGGGCGCGCGCTACGCGTGGAGCCGGCCGGTGCTGCTGGGGACGTACGCGATCGACCTGGCCGCGATGTTCTTCGCCTTCCCGAACACGATCTTCCCCTTCCTCGCCGACGAACTGGACGCGCCCTGGTCGCTCGGGCTGATGTACGCGGCGGGCGCGGTCGGCTCGGTGCTGCTCAGCGTGACCAGCGGCTGGACCTCACGGGTGCGGCGGCACGGCCTCTTCGTGGTGTTCGGCGCGGCGGCGTGGGGGCTGGCGATCACGGCCGCCGGGTGGTTCTCCAACATCTGGCTGGTGCTGGTCTGCCTGGCCTTCGCCGGCATGGGCGACACCCTGAGCGGGCTGGGCCGTTCGACCATCTGGAACCAGACGATCCCGGAGGAGCTGCGCGGCAGGCTCGCGGGCATCGAGGTGCTCTCGTACAGCATCGGCCCGCAGCTCGGCCAGGTCCGCGCGGGCGCGATGGCGGGCTGGACGGGGACCAGGCCGGCGATCTGGGGCGGCGGGGTCGCGTGCGTGGCCACGGTGGGGCTGCTGGCGGCGGTGCTGCCGAAGCTGGTGACGTACGACGCGGACACGGACGAGGACGCGCTGCGCCGCCGCGCCCAGAAGGAGGCGACGACGACGGCCGCGCGGGAGTCGCCCGCTCCGGGGGCGATCACGGGTACGGCGACGGAGACGGCGGCGCCCTGAGCACGCGGAAGAGGCGGCGTCCGCGAGGTCGGGGCGGGGGCCGGCGTCCGCGAGGCCGGGGCGGGGGCCGCTGAAGGGCGGGGCGGCCCGGGATCAGCCTCCCGTCCGACCGCCCTGCGAGGTCCCTCCCCGGATCCCCCGGATCCCCCGGGTCCCCCGGGTCCCGGGGCCCCTAAGCTCCCTCCGTCCCGCCCGATCCGCCCGATCCGCCCTTCGACGGGTCGTGCCAGCGCGGATCCGTCTCCCACTCCAGATTGCGCTCCCGCGCCGTCTCCATCGCGTGCTCCGCCTCCTGGCGGCTGGCGTACGGCCCGAAGCGGTCCTTGGCGGGGCAGTCGGGCCCCTCCTCCACCTTCTGGTGCCGCAGGCAGTAGTACCACTCGCCGGGCTTGCCGACCGTGCGCTTCTTGAACAGGGCCATCATCGGCTCCCTTCCTCTGACGTCATGCTGCCCCACCTGGGCCGGTTGAGCCCTGCCATAGACTCGCCGGTATGTCTGGCCAGTCGCTGCTCGTACCAGGGGAGATCTCTCCCGTCCGTTCCGTTCCCGGAAAGATCCGGCGCCCCGAGTACGTCGGGAAGCCCGCTCCCACCCCGTACACCGGGCCGGAAGTGCAGACCGCCGAAACGGTGGAGCTGATGCGGATCGCCGGGCGCATCGCCGCGCAGGCGATGGAGGAGGCCGCGAAGCTCATCGCGCCGGGCGTGACCACGGACGAGCTGGACCGGGTGGCGCACGCGTTCATGTGCGACCACGGGGCCTACCCCTCGACGCTCGGTTACCGGGGGTTCCCCAAGTCGCTCTGCACCTCCGTCAACGAGGTCATCTGCCACGGGATCCCGGACTCGACCGTGCTCCAGGACGGTGACATCGTCAACCTGGACGTGACCGCGTACATCAACGGGGTGCACGGCGACAACAACGCCACCTACTTCTGCGGGAACGTCGACGAGGAGTCGAAACTCCTGGTGGAGCGGACCCGTGAGGCGCTGAACCGTGCGATCAAGGCGGTACGGCCGGGGCGCAGGATCAATGTGATCGGGCGGGTCATCGAGTCGTACGCCAAGCGGTTCGGCTACGGCGTGGTCCGCGACTTCACCGGGCACGGGATCAACTCGTCCTTCCACTCCGGGCTGATCATCCCGCACTACGACAGCCCGCACGCCACCACGCTGATCGAGCGGGGCATGACGTTCACGATCGAGCCGATGCTCACCCTCGGCACGTACGAGCACGACATGTGGGACGACGGCTGGACCGTGGTGACGAAGGACCGCAAGCGGACCGCGCAGTTCGAGCACACGCTCGTGGTGACGGAGACGGGCGCGGAGATCCTGACACTGCCCTGAGCCGGACGTACACACGTACGCCTCGCCTGACGCCTGACACCTGACCGCGCGAAAACCCCGGTATTGCCATGTGGCGATGCCGGGGTAACGTTTTTACCGACAGGACGTCGGGAACCATTGACTTAGGTAAGCCTAAGCAAGAGTATCGGTCCTGGCGGCCGTACGTCGTATCCGCTGCCGGTCCGTCTGCCAGTCCGTCCTTCCCGTCCCCCTCGGTCTCCGGAGGCCCGCCTTGGACGCAACCGCCACCGCCGCCACCCCCTTCTCCACGCTGATCCGGGTCGCCTCGCACGAGAAGCACGACGAGGCGAACGCGGCGCCGTTCATGAGCAACCTGCTCGGCGGCCGGCTCGGGGTGGACGCGTACGTCCGGTACACGGAGCAGCTCTGGTTCCTGTACCGGGCACTGGAAGGCGCCTCCGGGGCGCTGAAGGAGGACCCGGTCGCCGGGCCCTTCATACAGAACGAGCTGGCGCGCACCCCCGAGCTGGAGCGCGACCTGGCACATCTGGGGGGCGCCGACTGGCGTACGGGGCTCGAACCGCTGCCCGCGACGGCCGCGTACGCCGCACGGGTCGAGGAGTGCGCGCGCGAGTGGCCCGGCGGATTCGTGGCGCACCACTACACGCGTTACATGGGGGACCTCTCCGGCGGCCAGATCGTCCGCGACAAGGCGGAGAAGACCTATGGCTTCGCCCGCAAGAGCGACGGCGTACGGTTCTACGTCTTCGAGGGGATCTCCAACCCGGCCGCCTTCAAGCGCGGATACCGGGAGCTGCTGGACACGATCGCGGCGGACGACCTGGAGAAGCAGCGGATCGTCGACGAGTGCAAGCGCGCGTTCGACTTCAACGGGGCGGTGTTCGAGGAGCTGAGCGCGGAGTTCCCGCTGAGCGCGTAGGCGTACGCAGGCGTACGTACGGGGGCCGGCCAGCTCAAGCGGCCCGGGGCCCCTCGGGGCTCAGAGGGCGTGCTCCGTGAGCAGCCGGACGCGTCCGCCGATCTCGATGGTCCCGTCGGGGCCGGGGGCGGTGATGAGCTGCGAACCCCGGCCCTGCGTGATGTTCAGCGCCCGCCCGAGGCGCGCCGTGAGCAGCAGGGCCGCGGCGCCGGTCGCCTCGTCCTCCACGATGCCGTCGTCCCGGCGCGGGAAGGCCCGCGCCCTGACCCGCCCCGCGGCCTCGTCCTCCCAGGCCCACGCGTACAGCCACCCCTCACCGGGCGGCGGCGCGGGCAGCGCCTCGACCTCGGCGGCGGAAGCGCACTGCTCCAGCGCGCGCGGCGGCGCCCACTCGGGGCGCGCGGTGATCCAGGTGAACTCGCCGTCCTGCCGCACCCAGACCTCCCCGGCGGGCGGGTTCACGGCCTCCAGATCGAGCAGCCACGCCGCGCCGACGAGCGGATGCCCGGCGAACGGCAGCCTCAGCCCGGGGGTGTAGATGTCGACCACGCCCCGGTCGGGGTCGTCGACGAAGACGGTCTCGCTGTAGCCGAGTCGGGCGGCGATGGCCTGCCGGGCCGCCGGGTCGGGGTGGTGCCGCCCCTCGCGGACGACGCCGAGCATGTTGCCGTGCCGGCCGTCGGCGCCGCAGAAGACGCTGAGCACGTCGATGTCAGCGGCGGTCGGAGTCGCAGTCCCAGTCCCAGTCACGCACGCATTCAAACATCACCCCCCACGTACGGCTGCCACCAGCGCCCCCTCCCCTTCCTTGCCAACCGGAACATCGTTCCGTATCGTCGAAGTTGAACGATGTTCCGTTTACGCGGCGGAGTGCGCCGCGGCGGGCCACCACACACCTGGGGAGTTTCATGAAATACCGCACACTGGGCCGGACCGGCATCAAGGTCAGCCCGTACTGCCTGGGCGCGATGATGTTCGGCGTCGCCGGGAACCAGGACCACGAGGACTCCGTCCGGATCATCCACCAGGCGCTGGACGCGGGCATCAACTTCGTCGACACCGCTGACGCCTACTCGCGCGGGGAGTCCGAGGAGATCGTCGGGAAGGCCCTCAAGGGCCGCCGGGACGCGGTGGTGCTGGCCACCAAGGCCCACCTCCCGATGGGGGACGACCCCAACCGGCGGGGCAACTCGCGGCGCTGGCTGGTCCGCGCGCTGGAGGACTCCCTGCGCCGCCTGGGTACCGATCACGTCGATCTGTTCCAGGTCCACCGGCCCGCGCCGGACACCGACGTCGAGGAGACGCTTTCAGCCCTCACGGACCTCGTACGCGCGGGCAAGGTGCGGGCCATCGGCGCCTCCACCTTTCCGGCCTCGGACATCGTGGAGGCGCAGTGGGTGGCCGAGCGGCGGGGGCTGGAGCGGTTCCGGACCGAGCAGCCGCCGTACTCGATCCTCAACCGGGGAATCGAGCGCGAGGTGCTGCCCGTCTGCGAGCGGTACGGCATGGGCGCCCTGGTCTGGAGCCCCCTCGCGCAGGGCCTGCTCACCGGTCGGTACCGCAAGGGCCTGCCGGCCGACAGCCGCAGGGCGAGCTACGGCTACAGGCATCTGACCGACGAGCGACGGCTCGACACGGTCGAGCGACTCGTCCCCGTCGCCCAGGACGCCGGAATGTCCCTGACGCACCTGGCGATGGCCTTCGCGATCGCCCACCCGGCCGTCACCTCCGCGATCATCGGCCCGCGCACCATGGAACACCTCGACGACCTGCTCGCGGGTGCGGAGATCGCGCTGACCGACGAGACCCTCGACCGGATCGACGCCGTCGTACCCCCGGGCACCGACATCGGGACGCTCGACATGGCCTTCAACCCGCCCGCCGTCGAACAGGCCCGCCTGCGCCGCCGCCTGCCCGAAGAACGCTCCGCCGCCTGACCTCGCGCCGGCTACTGCCCGTCGCCGGCGTCACGCAGCAATTGCCGGACTCCATGCTCCGGGCGGTATCCGAAGGCGTTCGCGGCGGCGGTCGAGTCGTACACCCGGTCCAGATGATCGGGCACCGGCCACCCCCGGTCGCGGAACCCGGCGAGGACGTCCGGGGCCCGGTCGGCGATCACCGTGCCCGCATCGCCGTACCGGGCGAGGCAGTCCTCCCGCCGGAACGGGTGCGGCCCGGACATGTTGAACATGCCGGTCACGGTGGCGCGCTCCACTGCCAGGCCCCCCGCCGCCGCCACATCGGCCACGTCGGCCGCCCGGTGCAGCAGGTGGGCGGCCGGCACTGGCAGCGACTCCCCCGGCGGGGGCTCCTTTATTTTAAGATTCTTCGCGGCGAGAGCGCGTTTTTCTGTAGCGCATAACACCTATCCCCAGAGCGGGCCCGGCGAGAATACCAGCGGTCGTACCCCACGCCTCCCCAAGAGAAGCGCCGGCCAAGGTCCGCACCACCGCAATGGCCAGATAGAGTGCTGCGAAAACCAGGAAGAAGCCCGCCCAGGGACCTTTCCAAGCACTGGAATCTCTCACCTCAGGCATACACGGTCACTTTCCTTCATGGTGGTGGACACACTCCTCGGGCGCCCCGCCCGCTGCGGCCCGGTGGACAGATCACCCGTCGCCTCACAGACGGCGGCTACAAGGCTCCGGTCCGAGTTCCGAGTGCTACCGGCGATAGGACCTCCTCTCCTCCACATAACCCCGGACGATGGCGAGAGTGGCCACACAGGCGACAGCCACCAAGATCCACAAAGTAGTCTCCGACTCGCGCCAGAAGACGAAGAGTGGTGCTGCGACAGCACATCCCACGAGCGCCAGAGCTCCCACCGTTATCCGTCTCCGGCCCCTCAAGGGGCGCACCGAGCCAAGCGCGTCGGTGAGGTAGTAGTAGCTCTTGCCCTGGTGGTCATGGAGTTCAGGGCGCCCCCGGGCTCACGGTTGAATCCCCTGTCCCTACCGCCCGTTGATGTCGCGGACGGACCGAGCGGGCCGTTGTGGAAGAAGGTGTCACCGAAATTGAAATCGCTGGCTCCGGAACGAAAAATCATCGCCGCGTCAACACCACTATCAATGCGACCAAAAAGGCAAGCAAGACCAGTCCGATTCCCCAGATGGGCAAACTTGCGGCAGAAGAAGGCATGATCATCGCCCATCACCTCTCACAAAGACAAACCATCCCGCAACAGCGATGAGAATTGCTCCGATAACGACGGGGAGGAAACTCCTCCCGCCTTGAGCATTGCTCACGCCAGTGACGACCAACAGCAATCCGCACAATGCGGCAATCGCTGCACCTGCAAGAAAGATCGCTCGTCGCATATCCGTTCCCTTCTTGACTGGAAGTGGCCCCGGAGGTCCGCCAGCCTCCGGGGCCACCCGTGACTAGTTCTGACTGACCGCTGTGGTAGCCCCGGCAGCGCCCGCCGCTAGTACGGAACAACCGGTCAACCCGGCACCCACAGAGACACCCAATGTGGCGAAGGAACCTGCCGCAGCCCCAGTCATGCAGAGGCCCTCCACGCCTATTCCGGTGAGCATGCCCATCTTGGTTGCGTTGGCGCTCTCCGTATTTCCCGTCAGAGTGTCACTGACGAGACTTGCCCAGTCCCCCATACCCGTGACTGTTCCGAAGCTGATGAGTCCGTCTGGGTCGATGCGGTTGACGGGGTCGCCTTCGGCGTAGAGGTAGGGGTTCTTTTCCTGGCCGGAGGGGTCGGGCTGGGTGAAGCGGGCGATGTTGGGGTCGTAGTAGCGGGCGGCGTAGTGGTAGAGGCCGGTGGGGTCGTGGTAGCCGCCGGCGAACTGGTAGGGCTGCGGGACGGATTCGGTGGTGGCGGCGCGGGCTACACCTCGGGGGCTGTAGTAGTACGCGTTGACCTTGGTGCCGGATTCGTCGGCGACGGCCGCGACCGAGCCGAGCGCGTCGGTGAGGTAGTAGTAGCTCTTGCCCCCGGTGGTCATGGAATTCAGGGTGCCCCCGGGTTCCCGGTTGAATCCCGTGTCCGTACCGCCGGTTGATGTGGCGGAGAGGCCGAGCGGGCCGTTGTGGAAGAAGGTGTTGCCGAGTTTGATGCGTTCGCTCTGGTCGGTGGAGCCGTACTGGCCCGTGTAGGTCGTGCCGCCCGCGGTGAGGGAGGTGAGCTGGGAGTGGTCCGACCACTTCTCGGCCGTGCGGGCCAGGGTGGTGGTGGAGGCGCCCGCGGTTTCGTTGCCTGCGGCGTCGTAGGACCAGCCGGTGCTGTTGCCGTTCTTGGCGGTGAGCTGCGAGGCGTCGTCGTAGCTGAACTGCGAGCCGGAGCCGGGGCAGGTGCCCGTGTCGGACTGGGAGGTCAGGTTGCCGGCCGCGTCGTAGCAGTACACCCAGGTGACCTTGAGCGCGGTGCCTTCGGTCTCCTTGGCCAGGGTCATGCGTCCGGCCGAGTCGTAGGTGTAGGTCTGGGTACGGCCCAGGGTTCCGTCGGCGCGGGTGCGGATCTTCGCGGTGTCCTTGGCGCCGTTGGCGTAGGAGTACGTGAAGTCCGTCAGCGTGCCCTTGGCCGAGGTGGCCTTGATGGTCTTGGGGCGGCCGGAGTTGTCGACGGTGACCGTCTGCACCGTGCCACCGGGATAGGTGGTTTTCGTGCGGACGTCGTTGTTGTTGTACCCGTAGGAACTCACCTTGCCTGTCGGGTCTTTGAGCTCCTTGAGCTTGTTGACCTCGTTCCAGGTGTAGTCGATGACACCGGCGGGGTCCTCGTACGTGTCGACGTTCCCGGCCGGGGTGTAGGTCAGGCGGGTCTGCGAACCGTTCTGGAGGGTGCGCACGGTCTCGCGGGAGAGCGGGTCGAAGTCGTACTTCACCACCCCCGTGCCGTCCGAGCGCTGCTTGAGGTTGCCGTCGCCGTCGTAGGCGTAGCTGACCGTCGCGTTCGGCGAGGACACCTTCACGACCCGGTCGCGGTGGTCGTAGACGTAGACGGTTTTGATGCCGCGCCCGTCGGTGACGGTTTCGGGGCGGCCCGCGCTGTCGTACGTGTACGTGGTGGCGCCCTGCGGGGCGGGCGGGGTAGCCTTGGTCAGGTTACCCTTGGCGTCGTAGGTGAAGGAAGTGCTCTTGGAGCGGGCGTCGGTGGCTTTGCAGCGCTGGCCCTGGAAACCGCCGCAGGTGGCGGTGGCCGGGTTGTGGTCGAAGGTGCGGGTGCCGCCGCCCGTGCCGGTGACCGCGACGGATGTGGTGTTGCCCGCCGTGTCGTACGTGTAGCTGGTCTTCTCGTCGTCCGCGGTGGTGAGCGTGCCGGGCAGGTCGGCGCCGGCGATGGTCTGGTAGCCGGTCAGCGACGAGGTGGCGCCGGTCGGCAGCTTGGCCGAGGTGGGGTTGTTGCGTGCGTCCCAGCCGTACGCCGTGACGTTGCCGCCCAACCCGCCCGTGCCCATCGCGTCGGCCGCCGTGTCGACGTTCAGGTTCGTGTCGAAGGTCTTCGACCGGGAGTGGCCGAGCGCGTCGGTCACCTTCGTCACGGCGCCGTCCGCGCGGTGCTCGTACTTCGTGGCGTGCTGCTCGGGGTCGGTGACCGTGGTCGTACCGGCCGCCGAGGGTGAGGTGGCGCTGTAGGCGTAGGTCCAGGTGGGGCCGGTGTGTCCGGAGCCGTTGAAGTCGGTGGCGCGGAGCATCGAGGTGACGCGGTTGGCGGCGTCGTAGGTGAAGACGGTGACCCGGCCCTCGGGGGTGGTGATCTTCGTCAGGCGCCGGGAGGAGTCGTATCCGAACTGCGTCGCCTTGCCCTCGGTGTCGGTGGTCCTCACCAGGTCACCGGTCGAGTTGAGGTCGAAGACGGCGGTACGGCCGGTGTGGTCCTTGGCCTGCCACTGCGAGGCGTCGGTCTTGAGCAGGTCGACCCAGCGGCCCGAGCGGGTCTCGGTGACCTTGAAGCCCTTGTGCTCGCCGCCGCCGTCGTCGTGCTGGGTGACGGTGATGGTGCCGTTGTTGCGGTCGGTGACCTTCGTCAGCGTCCCGTTCGCGTCGTAGGTGTCCTTCGACCCCGACTTGCGGTCGGTCAGGGTGTAGGTGCCGTCCGCGTTCTTCTTCAGGTCCTTCGCGTACCCCGTCGGGGTCTTGTACGTGCCGTCGGCGTTCCGCGTGAAACGGGCCGCGTCGCCGGTCGCGCCGTAGAGGACGACCTCCGCGTCGAAGATCTGCGCGTACCGCTCGTACCCCTGCCACCAGCGCTGCGAGACCTTGCCCCACGGCGCGTCCGACGAGTTGTACGTACGGGACAGTTGGAGGTTCTGGCCGACCCCCGCGACATCGAAGTCGGTGCCGGCCAGCATCAGATTGCCGTTGGAGTAATTGACCCGCGCGACCAGCGCATCGGTGACCCGGAAGTCGGAGACCTGATGCCACGGCACCGCGCCCTGGCCCTCCGGCACATACACCGACGGCGCCGCCGCACGGGCACCGCCGCGCGCCGCCGCCTCCCCCGTAGAGGCAGAAGCGGAGGCGGAGGAGGAACGTTCCTGCTGCGCCGCGCGCCAGGCGGCGACCTCCGCCGACGGCTCCGCCTCCGCCACGGGGGCGACCGGCCTGGTCGCCCCCGTCCGCACCGGCGGTACCTGCAGCGCCGGGGCACTCCCGCCCCACACCGACCCCGGCCCGGACGGATCCGCGGCCGGCGCGACGGGCACGACCGGCGCGGCCAGCGCCGGAAGCGCCGAGGCACCGAGCGCGGCGACCACCATCGCGGCCGTCAGCGAATGCGTCATGGAATGTCTGTAATGGGCACGCCGATTGGGCGCGCCGAAAGCGCGTATGCGCACTGTTTCCCCCGATGAAACGTCAGCACCCGCAGCCTCATTGGCCACGGAGAGCCACACGCTGTCACAGACCCTTCACAGAAACGACAAGGTCCGAAAGCGGATGGTTCACGCCAACCAGAACAAGCCGAACCAGCCGCCCGGGTTCCACCCATATAGTCGCCGCGCAGCAATATTTGCCATGCGGGAACTGTCTGTAGCTTGATCATGAAGTTGGCTGAAAAGTGAGTACCTGGCACGCCGACTCACCGGGTGATCGGAACATCACGGTCAAGATCAGTCATGCCCGGTCCGCACCGGGGAAGGGGCAGATCACGCCCGCACTCCCGGACGCACCCGTCCGACCAGCGCGAACTGTCTCCAGGGGGAATCCATGAACGGCCACGCCCCACCCGAAAGATCCGGCCACCGCCGGTACGACACGGCGACCCGACGGGCCGGCCAACTCCTGTGCTGGACCCACGGCCTGGCCATGATCCTCACCGCCACCGAAGCACTGGCTCACCCCTCACCCGCCTGGTGGCCCTCCCTGTGGCCGACCGCCTGGGCCCTCACCGGCCTGTGGCTCCTCCTCTGGACCGGCCTGCGCGTGGCTCAGAAACGCGCGAGCAGCCGAACGACCCAGGAGACCGGAGAAACGGACACCACGGAACCCGGCACCGCCTTCGACCGGGCGGCCTGAACCCCGGGAGGAACCGGACTCAGGCCGCCATGAACCGGCCCAGCTCACGCGCCTTCTGCCGAAGTGCGGCCTCCCACACCTCCGCCGAGGAATGCATCGACGGGTTCCACAACGTCCGGTCACCCATGTCGTACTACTGGCTCACCGTGTCCTCTTCCTCCTGGTCGGCAGCGAACAGGGTGACGGGGACGCTGAATCCCGGGCAAGTTCCGGCAAGTCCCTCGTTCGACGGGACGGTTGAGGGCAGGCTGTGATCCATCGATCCGCGCCTTCAACCGGAGGTAAGCATCATGGCCCTGCGTAAGCTCGGCAAGGACCCGGAGAGCCCGAGTGGAGGATCGCCCACGGTCTACTTGGACGAGGAGACGGACAACTACCTCGTCCAAGGGCTCAAGGTTCTCGACAGCGAACGGCTCGATCAGATGGACATCCCCAGCCACGAGTCGGTGGTGGAGATCCCCCGACGCATGGTGCGGTTCTTTCTGGAGGTGAAGGGTGACGGAGATTCCGACGTTTGAGGATCTGTTCCGCGACTGCCAGGAAAGTGCCGTCCATCTGGAGATGCGCGACGCCTACATGAAGTCGGACCCGGCCTTCATCTCCTGGAGCGCCGGGGAACTCCTCGACCCCGCAGAACAGTGGGCCGACTGGCACTCCCTCGTTTCCGAGGCAACCTCACGCGGGGTCACCGTACGGCGAGCACGAATCGTCTCCGAGCCGATCAGCACCTACGTCCGCTTCGAATACGAGGTGACGGACGGGCTGAACATCTCGGCCGGCGAGAACGTCCGGTGGCTGTCCCGCCGGAAAGCCACCGGAATCGCTCTGCCCGGCAACGACTTCTGGCTCTTCGACTCAGATCGCGTCCTGGTGAACCACTTCGACGGCGACGGCGAGAATCTGGAACTCGAACTCACGGCGGACGCGAACGTGGTGAAGCTGTGCGCGTCGGCCTTCGACTCCGTGTGGGAACGAGCCGTTCCACACATCGAGTTCCGCCCGCTCTGACCACGGGGAGTCATCCGATTCACCCCCATCCGACATGACGTCACCCTCTTCGAGCATCCAGGAGGCGAGGAAGAACCTCGGTCGACGCCTGTGCGAGATCCGGCTTGACACAGGACTGACCAAAAGGGCGCTGGCCGCTCTCCTGGGCTGGCACGAATCAAAATGCTCCCGCCTCGAAAGCGGCGCTCGTGGCCCCTCGGAAGCGGACATACGCGCTTGGGTGGCAGCGTGTGGTGCGGCGCACCTTGCCGAGGACCTCGTCTCCACGGCGCGCGGAATCGACGGCATGTACGTCGAGTGGCGTCGCATGGAGCGCTCCGGCCTGAGGCGCGCCCAGGAATCCGTGCTTCCCCTGTGGGAACGAACACGGCGGTTCCGTATCTACTCGTCGTGGCTCATCCCCGGCCCCCTGCAGACCGCCCCGTACATCGAAGCCCTCCTCACGTCGATCCGCGACCGCAGGGGCCTCCATGACGACGTGCGGGAAGCGGTCGAGGTACGGGTGGAAAAGCAGCACATCGCCTATAAGGGAAATCGCCGCTTCGCGATCCTCCTGGAGGAAAGCGCCCTCCGTCACCGCATCGGCGGAGCCGCGGTCATGGCCGGACAGCTCGGGCATCTGCTGAGCATGGCTTCGCTCCCTTCGGTGAGTCTCGGAATCATTCCGCTCGACGCCGACCGATCAGGCATCTGGCCGGTTGAGGGATTCTTCCTCTTCGACGACCACACAGCCAATGTAGAATTGGTATCCGCCCACCTGACAATTACCCAGAAGCACGAACTGATCCTGTACGCGAAGACATTCACGGACCTCTCCGGCCTCGCTGTGCACGGGTCCGCCGCCCGCGAGTTGATCACGGCGGCTGGCGATTCCCTCGCCTGACCGGCAAGTCCCGGCACACAGGTGGAGCCTCACCTCCCTCCCTTCCTAGCGTTGTCGGCACGATCAGAAGGAGGAGTATCCGTTGGAAACCTCGGAGCGTGTAAGGCTCGACACCTACTTCGGCAGGATTGCCCGTCGGTTCGCCCCCGACGAGCGCCTTTCCTCGATCCTCGTCACTCATCTGCTGCCCGAGCGCCCGTCCTTCGTGCACGCGGTCAGTGTCGTTTCAGATCTGCGGGCAGTCCTGCCGAAGCCGAAGTCCATCAACCTCGCCGCGCGCCGCACCGTTGAGGCGGCGTTCGCGGTCGACGCGCTGTCGCGTGAGATGTTCGCGGACCCCGACACCGCGCTCGCTTACCTGGAATCCAGGACCGCCGGTGAGAACGTCGTCCTCCTGGACGTGGGCGGCTATTTCGCGCCGACGCTCGACGAGGTGTCCGAACGCTTCTCCGGGAACATCCTCGGCGTGGTCGAGGACACCGAGAACGGGCACAAGAGGTACAGCGAACGTGACAAGCTTCCCTGCCCGGTCGTGTCCGTCGCGAGAAGCCCGCTCAAGGACCCCGAGGACTTCCTCGTCGGTCAGAGCGTCGTCTTCTCGACAGAAGCTCTCCTTCGGCAGCGAGGCGACATCCTGCACGGCCGCCCCGCTCTGGTCCTCGGCTTCGGCAAGTTGGGATCGAGCATCGCCCGCCTGCTCCACGCCAAGGGGGTGCACGTCACGGTGTACGACATCGACGCCGTACGACGGGCCCAGGCCCTGGCACAAGGCTTCGGTGTCGCCAGGGACAGGGAGGCGGCGCTGCACTCCGCGGGACTCGTTCTGTGCGCCACCGGAGCCCTCGCGCTACGCGGCGAGGACTTTCCGACACTCCGGAACGGGGCCTACGTCGCCACGGTGACGAGTTCGGAGGACGAGCTCGAACTCGACGGCCTGCCGAGCGGCTACCTCCGTCACAGCGCCGGCAAGTACGTGACCCGCTACAGCGCGACGGGCCACTACTTCTACTTGCTGAACGGAGGAAATGCGGTCAACTTCATCCACGGCGCCAGCGTGGGACCGTTCATCTTCCTCGTTCAGGCCGAGATCCTCGCCGGGTTACAACTCCTCGCCAGGCGGGAGCTGGGGTGCTCGATGCACGAGGTCTCGGCCGGTCATCGCGCCGTCATCGCCGGAATCTGGCTCGACCACTACAACAGGTGATCATGAACATCACGCAGGAACACATCCGCGACACCACTGTGCAGTACGCGCAGGCCCACCCCGAGGAGAGGCCCGCACTCGCCCGGCTCCTCGAACTCCTCGACCAGGACGCCCCGGTCACCAGCCGCAAGGAATTCCGCGGTCATGTCACAGCCGGGGCCGTCCTGGTCGATCGGACCGGGAATGTGCTGTTCATCCACCACAACGCCACCGGCAGATGGCTCACCCCCGGCGGCCATCTGGAAGCCGAGGACGAGAACCTGATGGGCGCCGCCCTGCGCGAGCTGGTGGAGGAGACGGGTATCCGTGCGGGCATCGCCCCCGTCGGGACGACGCCGATCCACATCGACGTACATCCGATCGACGCCAATGAGGCCAAGGCCGAACCCGGCCATCAGCACTTCGACTTCCGGTACCTGTTCCGTACGGAGGACAGCGCGGTCCCGGTCGGCGATCTGGAACTTCAGGCCGAAGAGGTCAGTGGCTGCGCGTGGCGGAGCGTCGACGCCCTCTCCGACGAACGGTTGCGTGGCCGGGTCTCCGCGATGCTGGGCTGACGGGAGCGGAACGAGGGAGAGCGTGGGGCGGGTTCGGGCCGAGGAGGGGCCAGGGGTGTCTCGCGGCCCGCACCCGCCGCCGTGGTGCCTCTGTTACGCCGTGCCCTCTTCCGTCGGTCGGCGGCGGCGTGCCGCGTAGACCGCTGCCGCTCCCGCTGCCGCGATCGCGCCCGCCGCGCCCAGGAGGGCGCCGGTGGGGATGTCGGAGCCCGTGGAGGCCAGGGCGCCGCCCGTGCCGCCGACCGTGCCGCCGCCCACCGTGCCGCCCGTGGTGCCCGAGCCGCCTGTCGTGCCGCCCGAGGTGCCGCCTGTCGTGCCGGGGAGGTTCGCGTCGGCGTCCAGGGAGATCGCGAGGGTCAGCGGGTCGAGGGGTGTGGCCTCCGGGTACATGCCGCCGAACGCCTTGGTGCCGTCGGCGGTGAGCGTCGCCGGGACGGCGTTCAGGGTGACGACGCCGTCCTGGGCGGCCGGCAGGGTGGCCGGGACGTCGAGGGTGGCGAAGGTGAGGTCCTTGTACGAGGAGACCTTGTGCGTCTCGCGGTCCTTGGTGGAGACGTCCGCGACCAGCGTGCCCTTGCCGTCCTTCACGGTGACCTGGAGGCCGCTGAGCCGCAGGTCGAGCACGTACGTACCGTCGGACTCCTGGTGGCCCAGGAAGCGGACCGTACCGCCGAGGGAGGCGTCGAGGGTCCCCATGGCCGCGTCGAAGGCGCCGGTGGCCTTCGGGAAGCGGTAGGCGGCGCCGCCGGGCTGGGTGGCGCCGTCGCCGAGTTCGACCTTGCCGGAGGCGATCGGGCCGGTGACGTACGACCGGAACGATTCCTTCACGCCCCAGTCGAGGTGGCCGTCGACGATCGCGCCGTCCTCGGCGGACGGGGCCCGGCCCGGGGCCGTGACGCTCGGGCTGGGGATGGGCCCGGCGGGCTGGGTGGGCCGGGTGGTCGGCGCCGTGGAGGTGGGGGGCGGCGTCAGGGTCGGGGTCGGGGTCGGGGTGGGGGTCGGTGTGGGGGTGGGAGTGGGGGTCGGGGAGGAGGCCGCCTCGTATCCGACGGAGAGAGTGGCCTTGTCGAGTTCGGTGCCCTCGGCGTACATGCCGTTGAACGCCTTGGCGCCGTCGGCGGTCAGTTCGGCGGGGATGTCCTTGAAGACCATCGTGCCGTTGGCGTTCTCCGGGCGGATGCCCGTCAGGTCGATCGAGGCCAGCTCGATGTCCTCCTGGGTGGCGCCGTTGAGGGTGACGTCGGCCTCGATGGCGCCGCTCGTCCCCGAGGTGACCAGTCCGACGTCGGCGATCTTGATGTCGAAGCCGTGGGCGGTGGAGGAGAAGCGGACGCCGCCGTCGAACTCCGTCGCCACGTCGTTCGTCGTGGAGTCGTACGTGCCGGTGCCGTTGACAAAGGTGAACGGTCCGTTGCCGGTGGCCTGGGTGGCGCCGTCCGAGGGGGTGATGGTGCCCGCGGCGATGCCCGTCACGTACTTACGGAAGGACTCCTTCAGGCCCCACTCCAGGGTGCCGTCCTTCAGGACGAAGTCCGGGGCGGCGGCGGGTGCGGCGGCCGGCGCGGCGCCGAGGCCGCCCGACGCGAGCGCCGGGAGGGTGAGCACGGTCGCGCCGAGGGTGACCGCCGTCGCGATGGCGGCGGCGAGAGCTACGGGTCGGCGAGTGGCTGCCATGGGCGGGGTACTCCTCGATGGTGTGAGGCATGACGTGTCAGGGAGGGGCAAAGCGGGATCGTCAGCTCGCGTCGGGCGGGCCGGTGGGAGCGGAGGAGTGGGACGCATCGTCCGACGCCGTGGCCGCACGGCGCCTGCGCGCCACGAAGACCGTGACTCCGGCGGCCAGGACCACCCCGGCGCCGATCGCCGCGTACGTTCCCGCGCCCACGGAGGAGGACGACGACGAGGACGACGTGGTCTCGGCACCGGTCGCGGCGGTATCCGTACCGGACGGCGTGGGCGCCGGGGTGGCCGTCGCCGCGTCGCTGCCCAGGTCCGGCAGCGCGGGGAGCTTCGCCTTCGGGTCGACGGTGACGGCGAGCGAGACGGGGTCCATCTCCGTACCGGCCGGGTAGAGGGAGCCGAAGCTCTTGGCGCCCTGTTCCGTCAGTTTCGCCGGGGTCTCGGTGAGGGCGGCGAGGCCGTCCTTCGGTGTGAAGTCCTTGGCCTCGAAGGTGACGAGGGGGACGGCCTTGCGCGGCGGGCTGCCCTCGGCCGCGTCGGTGACATCGGCGGAGAGCGTGCCCTTGCCGTCCTTCACCGCCACGGCGACCTTGCTCAGCGTCAGGTCGAGCCGGGTGCCGGTGAAGCGGACGCTGCCCGCGAAGTCGGCGTCCAGAGTGCCCATCTTCGCGTCGTACGAGCCCTTGCCCCGGGGGAAGCGGAAGAGCGCGCCGCCGTCCTGGGCGCCGTCGCCGAGCGTCCACGTGCCCTGGGCGATGGAGCCGGTGACGTACTCGCGGTACGTACGGCGGACGCCCCAGTCGACGGCCGCGTCCTGGAGTGCGGCCGCCGCGGGCTTCTCCGGTGTCCCGGCGCCCTTCTTCTTCTCCTCGGCGTCCGGTGACGTGGTCGCCGTCGGCGCCGCCGTCCTCTTCGCCGCGGCGACGTCCACGGAGAGGCTGACGGGGTCGAGCGCCGTACCGGCCGTGTAGTACCCGGCGAAGGCCGTCGCGCCCTGTGGGGTGAGGGTCGCCGGGACGTTGCTGAGGGCGATCGGCGAGGAGCCGCCGCGCATGTCGATCCCGGAGAGGTTCAGCGAGGCGAACGGGACCTGGGAGGACGTGGTGACCTTGCCCGAACCCTTCGCCTTGCTGACCAGGTCGGCGTGGAGGGTGCCCTTGCCGCCGGAGATCCGCACGGTGGGGCGGGAGATGCTGAGGTCGAGTTCGTACGAGCCGTCGGACTTCTGGTGGCCGACGAACCGTACGCCGCCGGAGAACGCGGAGCGGAAGGCGCCGCTGTCCGGGTCGTACGAACCGGTCGCCGAGTGGAACCGGAACTGGCTGCCCACCGTGGCCGCTCCCCCGGTGAGGCCCCAACTGCCTTGCGCGATGGGCCCGGTGACATAGCTCAGGAAGGAGGATTTGATGCCCCAGTCCAGCCTGCCGCCCTGCACCGTCCGGTCCGCCGCGTGCGCGCCGGCGGCCGGGAGCAGGGCCGGCGACAACACCATGAGGAGCGCCACGAGCAACATGCCGGGGATCCCGCCGGGGTACCGGGCGGAGAACCCGACGCGGTACGGACGCACGGGTCTGAAGGACAGCATGGGGTCACTCCCGCATCTGGACGTGAAACAGCCTCAGGGCCTGGCAACCGAGGTAAGGCTAACCTAAGCTACTCCCAGCCTGTGCCGGAACCCTTCCGCCACAGAAGCCTCGAACTCGACTCGAACTCGAACTCGACGAAGGACGGTGCACTCCGTGCGCAGATCACGCCTGGCGGGTGCGCTCGTCGCCGTGCTCACCCTCGCCCTGGCCGCCACCGGTTGTGGCGGAAACAGCTCGGGCGGAACAGGTGGTGCAGGTGGTTCGGGCGGTACGGAGCAGCGCGCCCGGGCCGTCGACCGGGTGGAGCCGCTGGCGGCGGTCCCGGAGCCGCGACTGCCCGTCACCGTCGGCTCGGCGGACGGCAGGAAGGTCACCGTCACCTCCACCGACCGGATCGTGCCGCTGACCGGATCGCTGAGCGAGATCGTCTTCACGCTCGGCCTCGGCCAGCGGGTCGTGGCCCGCGACATCACCGCCACGTTCGAACAGGCCGCGAAACTGCCCGTGGTCACACGCGCCCATGACGTCTCCGCGGAAGGCGTGCTCTCCCTCAGGCCGACCCTCGTCCTCGCCGACACCACCACGGGCCCCGCCGAGGCCGTCGGGCAGATCCGGGCGGCGGGCATCCCGCTCCTCGTCGTCGAACCGGCCAAGAGCCTCGCGGATGTCGGCAGGCGGATCGACGCGGTGGCCGGGGCACTTGGCGTCGCGGCGGCCGGGACGGAGCTGAAGGAGCGTACGGAGCAGCGGATCGCCGCCGTACAGAAGGACATTCCGGCCCGCGAGGGCGAGCGGAAGCCGCGTGTCGCCTTCCTCTACCTGCGCGGCTCGGCCTCCGTCTATCTGCTCGGCGGCGCGGACTCCGGGGCGAGTTCGCTGCTGGAGGCGGCCGGCGCGGTCGACGCGGGCAAGGAGTCGGGGCTCGCGAAGGACTTCACCCCGATCACCAGCGAGGCCCTGGTGAAGGCCGCGCCCGACGCGATCCTGGTGATGACGAAGGGGCTCGCGTCGGTGGACGGGCTCGACGGCCTGGTGAAGATCCCGGGGGTCGCGGAGACACCGGCGGGGATGGACCGCCGGGTCGTCTCCGTCGAGGACGGGGTGCTGCTGAA
The DNA here is from genome assembly GCF_044744405.1 of Streptomyces sp. NPDC087310. Classification (NCBI taxonomy): domain Bacteria; kingdom Bacillati; phylum Actinomycetota; class Actinomycetes; order Kitasatosporales; family Streptomycetaceae; genus Streptomyces; species Streptomyces sp. NPDC087310. The sequence goes on from NZ_JBIUYF010000001.1 coordinate 712,681, forward strand.
CTACGGCCCGCGTACGGACGAGGTGCTGGCGTCGATCGTCGAGCAGCTCTACGCGGACGAGAAGTGACCACCAGTTCCGCCGCGCGGCCCCCGGAAGGGGCAAGGGTCCCGGAGGGGTCAAGAGCCCCGAAGGCGCCGCCGCACGCCGCGGACGGTCCCGGCACCGATCCCGACCGCGGCGTGCGGCGGCCCCGTGCCACCGCCGTCCTCACCGCAGGGCTCCTCGGCGGGCTCGTCGTCCTCTGCCTGTTCTCCGCCGGGATCGGCGCGTACGACATCCCCCTCGGGGACGTCCTCGCCTCCCTCCAGCACCGGTTGGGGCTCGGCGGCGCGGCGCTCGACCGGGTCGGGGAGAGCGTGCTGTGGAACGTACGGCTCCCCCGCGTCGTCCTCGCGCTGCTCGTCGGCGCCTCGCTCGGCTGCGCGGGCGCGCTGATGCAGGGCGTGTTCGGCAATCCGCTCGCCGAGCCGGGCGTCATCGGGATCTCGTCGGGCGCGGCGGTCGGCGCGGTCGCCTCGATCGCGCTGGGGCTGAGCTTCTTCGGCAACTGGACGGTGACGGTCTGCGCGTTCGTCGCGGGGCTGGCGACGGTCCTGCTGGTGTACGCGCTGTCCCGCTCGGGCGGCCGTACGGAAGTGGTCACGCTCATCCTCACCGGCATCGCGGTCAACGCGTTCGCGGGCGCGCTGATCGGGCTGTTCGTCTTCTTCGCGGACAGCGCGCAGATCACCCAGATCACCTTCTGGCAGCTCGGTTCGCTGGCCCAGGCGACCTGGCCGAAGGTGCTCGCGGTGCTGCCGTGCGCGCTGGCCGGGCTGGTGATCGCGCCGCTGGCGTCCCGGAAGCTGGACCTGCTCGCGCTCGGCGAACGGCCCGCGCGTCACCTGGGCGTGGACGTCGAGAGGCTGCGGGTCCTGCTGGTGCTGGTCGTCGCGCTGCTGACCGCGGCGGCGGTCGCGGTGGCCGGGATCATCACGTTCGTGGGGCTGCTCGTCCCCCATCTGCTGCGGATGGCGAACGGCCCGGGTCACCGCTTCCTCGTCCCGGGCAGCGCGCTCGGCGGTGCGCTGATCCTGGTGGCGGGCGATCTGGCGGCCCGTACGGTGGCGGCGCCCGCCGAGCTTCCGCTGGGGGTGCTGACCGCGCTCTTCGGCAGCCCGTTCTTCTTCTGGCTGCTGCGCAGGACCCGTCGTAGGCAAGGTGGTTGGGCATGAGCCTGCGGGCATCCGTCGGGAGTCTGTTCGCCGCGCGGGGGCGCGCCCTGCCCTCCCCCGTCGCGCCCGGCTCCCCCGTCGCCGAGGTCACCGGGCTCCATCTGCGGCTCGGGCGGCGCGAGGTGCTGTCCGGGATCGAGCTGACCGCGCGCGCCGGGGAGGTCGTCGCCCTCGTCGGGCCCAACGGGGCCGGGAAGTCGACCCTGCTCGCCGCGCTCGCCGCCGATCTGCCGGCCGACCGGGGCACCGTACGGATCGACGGGCGCTCCGTACGGGAGTGGTCCCCGGCCGAACTGGCCCTGCGCCGCTCCGTGCTGCCGCAGGCCGCCACGCTCTCGTTCCCCTTCCCGGTCGCCGATGTCGTACGGATGGGCCGGGCGCCGTGGGCCGGGACCGTACGGGAGGACGAGGACGACGAGGCGGTCGCAGCGGCGATGGCGGCCACCGAGGTCGCCGGTTTCGCCGCCCGCCCCTTCTCCGCGCTCTCCGGCGGCGAACGCGCCCGAGTCGCGCTGGCGCGGGTCCTCGCCCAGCGGGCCCCGCTGCTCCTGCTCGACGAGCCGACCGCCGCGCTCGACCTGCGCCATCAGGAACTCGTGCTGCGGCTCTGCCGGGAGCGTGCGGCGGCGGGCGACGCCGTCGTGGTGGTCCTGCACGATCTGGGGCTGGCGGCGGCGCACGCGGACCGTACGGCCGTACTGCACGACGGGCGGATCGCGGCCGAGGGGCCGCCCGCCGAGGTCTTCCGCGACGAGCTGCTGAGCCGGGTCTACCGCCAGCCCGTGGAGGTCCTGCCGCACCCCCGTACGGGCGTTCCGCTGATCGTGCCCAAACGTCCCGGCTGACGCTGCCCCCTTGACCACCGCGCGCCCTTCTTGACCGCCGCACACCCTTCTTGACCCTGGCTTTGCCCTGCCGTGGGGCGGCCGAGGGGCTGCTGTGACCTGCCCGTGTCCGGGTGTCACTCCGGGGCGGGAGTGAGAGCTGAATCACTGGACGAAGGGGTACCACTCAGGTAAGCCTAAGTTAAGTTGAGCGCGCCGCCTTCTCCATCCATATCGGCATTACCACCTCGCATTCCCTTTGTTCCGTTGCGCCTTGCTTGCCCCGTCCCGTTGCCCTGCCCCGTTGCCCCTGTTCGGATCCCATCCGTTTCCCGCCCCTCGTGGAGCCCCGTATGCGACCTGCCCGTCTCTCCGTCGTCACCGCCACCGCCGCGGTGCTGGCCCTGACCGCCGTCACGGGGTGCGCCGAGAAGAGCGAATCCAAGGGCGGCGCGGGCGCCGTCCAGGTCACCGCGAAGGACGACGCCTGCGAGGTCTCCTCGAACGAGTTCCCCGCCGGCCATCTCGAACTGGCCGTCGAGAACAAGGGGTCCAAGGTCACCGAGGTCTATCTCCTCTTCCCCGACGACCGGATCGTCACCGAGCGCGAGAACATCGGCCCCGGTACGAAGGCGAAGATCACCGCCGAGGTGAAGTCCGGTACGTACGAGATCGCCTGCAAGCCCGGTATGAAGGGCGACGGCATCCGGCAGAAGGTCACCGTGACCGGCGGTACCGCCGCCAAGCGCAGCCCGGAGATGGACGCGGCGGTCGCCGCGTACCGCCGTTACGTCCAGGAGCAGGCCGATGCGACGCTGCCGAAGGTGAAGGTCTTCACCGACGCGGTGCGCGCCGGTGACCTGGAGGTCGCGAAGAAGGCGTACGCGCCGTCGCGGATCGGCTGGGAGCGTACGGAGCCGGTCGCCGAGTCCTTCGGTGACATCGACCCGAAGGTGGACGTGCGCGCCGACGGCCTGGAGCCGGGGCAGAAGTGGACGGGCTGGCACCGGCTGGAGAAGGAGCTCTGGCAGGACAAGAAGCTCGGCCCGGACGCGAAGCCCCTCGCCGACGCCCTCGACAAGGACCTGCTCGACTGGCAGAAGCGCGTGGGCCGCGCCGAGATCACGCCGACGTCCATGGCCAACGGCGCGAAGGAACTCCTCGACGAGGTCGCCTCCGGCAAGGTCACCGGCGAGGAGGAGCGGTACAGCCACACCGACCTCGTCGACTTCAAGGCCAACGTCGAGGGCGCGGAGCACTCGTACGAGCTGCTGAAGCCGGTGGCCGCGAAGAACGACCCGGCGCTGGTGACCGAGCTGGACAAGCAGTTCGCCGCGCTCGACACGCTGCTCGACACCTACCGGGAGGGCGCGGACGCCAACGGCTCGGCGGACACGGCCGGTTCGGCGGACTCGTACGCGTTCACGTCGTACGAGAAGGTCGGCAAGGCCGAGCGCAAGGAGCTGTCGGACGGCGTCAACGCGCTGGCCGAGCCGCTCTCGAAGCTCGCCGCCGCCGTGGTGAAGTAGGCGACCGCGCGCGATGTCCGGCACCGATGAGATGAACGACGAAGCGAAGGGCCAGGCCCCGGCCGTCCCGTCCCCGCCCGCCCCGTCCCCGGCCGTCCCGTCGCGGCGCGCCCTGCTCGGCTGGGGCGGTGCCGGGCTCGCGCTCGGGGCCGCCGCGGCCGGCGGCGCCGTGGCGGTGGTCCGGGGCGGGGACGCCGCCGAGCCCGCCGCCGACAGCGGCGCCGCGGTGCCCTTCCACGGCGCGCACCAGGCGGGGATCGCCACGCCCGTCCAGGACCGGCTGCACTTCGCGGCGTTCGACGTGACGACGGACGACCGTACGGAACTGGTCCAGTTGCTGAAGGACTGGACGCGGGCCGCCGAGCGGATGACGGCGGGGCACTCGGTCGGCGAGGGCGCGTACGGCGGTCTCGCCGAGGCGCCGCCGGACGACACGGGCGAGGCGCTGGGGCTCAAGCCCTCCCGGCTCACCCTGACCGTGGGCTTCGGCCCCGGGCTCTTCGCCCACGGCACGGAGCGCACGGACCGGTTCGGTCTGGCGGCGCGCCGGCCGGACGCGCTGGTCGACCTGCCGAAGTTCCCCGGCGACCACCTCGACCCGGCGCGCGGCGGCGGCGATCTCTGTGTGCAGGCGTGCGCGGACGATCCGCAGGTCGCCGTGCACGCGATCCGCAATCTGGCCAGGATCGGCTTCGGGAAGGTCGCGGTGCGCTGGTCGCAGCTCGGCTTCGGCAAGACGTCGTCGACGACGCCCGGCGCACAGACCCCGCGCAACCTCTTCGGGTTCAAGGACGGCACCAGCAACATCGCCGTCACCGAGACCGCAGCGCTGGACCGGTACGTCTGGGTGGGCGGGCGGGCAGGCGGGCCGGAGGGGGCAGGCTGGCTGACGGGCGGCTCGTACCTCGTCGCCCGGCGGATCTCGATGCGGATCGAGAGCTGGGACCGTACCTCGCTCCAGGAGCAGGAGGACGTCTTCGGCCGGGACAAGGGCGAGGGCGCGGCGGTCGGCAGGGCGCGCGAGCACGACAAGCCGAACCTGGCGGCGATGCTGCCGACCTCGCATGTACGGCTGGCCCATCCGGAGTCCCACCACGGGGTACGGATGCTGCGCCGCGGCTACTCCTTCACGGACGGTACGGACGGGCTCGGCCGGCTCGACGCGGGGCTGTTCTTCCTGGCGTACCAGCGGGACGTGCGGGACGCGTTCATCCCCGTACAGCGGTCACTGGCGCGCTCCGACGCGCTCAACGAGTACATCCAGCACGTGGGTTCAGCGGTCTTCGCGATCCCGCCGGGCGTCCGGGACAAGGACGACTGGTGGGGCCGGGCACTGCTCACCTGACCTGCGCATATTCGCAAAGGAGTTCCGACGTGTTCGGAAACTATCTGATCGGCCTGCGCGAGGGGCTGGAGGCGAGCCTCGTCGTCTGCATCCTGATCGCGTATCTGGTGAAGACGGAGCGGCGCGACGCGCTGCGGCCCATCTGGACCGGTATCGGCGTCGCCGTCGTGATCGCGCTGGGCTTCGGCTTCGGGCTCGAATTCGGCTCGCAGGAGCTGACGTTCGAGGCGCAGGAGGCGCTGGGCGGCTCGCTGTCGATCCTGGCCGTGGGGCTGGTGACCTGGATGGTCTTCTGGATGCGGCGTACGGCGCGGCACCTCAGGGCCGAACTGCACGGGAAGCTGGACGCCGCGCTGCGGATGGGGACGGGCGCGCTGGTCGCGACGGCGTTCCTGGCGGTGGGCCGGGAGGGGCTGGAGACGGCGCTGTTCGTGTGGGCGTCGGTGCGCGCCTCGTCGGACGGTACGCACGCGCCGCTGATCGGGGTGCTGCTCGGGATCGCCACCGCGGTCCTCCTGGGGTGGCTCTTCTACCGGGGCGCGCTGCGGATCAATCTGGCCAGGTTCTTCACCTGGACCGGCGGGATGCTGGTGGTCGTGGCGGCGGGGGTGCTCGCGTACGGGGTCCACGACCTCCAGGAGGCGCGCTTCCTGGGCGGGCTGTCGGACAGGGCCTTCGACATCAGTACGACGATCCCGCCGGACAGTTGGTACGGCACGCTCCTGAAGGGCGTCCTCAACTTCCAGCCGGACCCGACGGTGCTTCAGGTCACCGTCTGGTTCCTGTATCTGGTCCCGACGCTCGCGGTGTTCCTGGCCCCGGTAGGGTGGCGAACCGTTCGTACGGGTCCAGGTATGCGTACGGGACCTGGTAGGCGTCAAGGAGCAGAGGCGGCCGATGAGCAGGCGGGGAAGGCCGATGCGGGGGACGGGCCGGGCAGCAGGCCGGGCGGTGGCGGCCCTCGCGGCGGTGACGGTGCTGTCGCTGACGGCGAGCGGGTGCGTGACGGTGCACGGGGAGCTGGCGGTCCTGCCGTCGGCGGACCGGAGTGAGGCCGAGCGGGCCCTGAAGGATTTCACCGACGCGTACAACGCGGCGGACAAGGCGTACGATCCGGCGCTCGACGCGGACCGGGTGACCGGCGCGCTCGGCGCGATCAACCAGGCCGGTCTGAAGGCACGTTCGATCACCTCCCCGAACGGGAACCCCGCGCATCAGCCGCTGGAGCTGGGCGACGCGAAGTTCACGATCCCGAAGAAGGCCGGCTGGCCGCGCTGGTTCGTGGCGGACACCGACAGCAACCGGGACCAGGACAGCGGCGGCGAGCAGGACACCCGCTGGGTGCTGGTCTTCCTGCGCAACGGGCCCGGCCAGAAGTGGGAGGTCCCGTATCTGACGATCCTCGCGGCGGACGCGGTCCCCGAGTTCAGGACGGACGGCGAGGGCTGGGGCGAGGCGGTGGAACCGGGCAGCAAGGGCCTGTCGGTGGCGCCGAAGGATCTGAGCGCGGAGTACGCCTCGTACCTGGAGGACGGCGAGCCGGACCACTTCGCGGACGGACCGCACACCAGCGAGTGGCGGGAGACCCGCAGGCAGAAGGAGCGGCTGCGGGGTCTGACGACGCAGTACGTCGACCAGGCGGCCAGCAGCGGCGACTTCGAGCCGCTGGGGCTCGCGACCCAGGACGGCGGCGCGCTGGTCTTCTTCGCCACGCGCTACTTCGAGCGGCTGACGGGCGCGAAGGGCGTCAAGCCGGAGCTGGGCCCGGACGTGAAGGCGCTGACGACGGGCGAGGTGACGAACACGCTCACCAAGGAGTGGATCTCCAGCCAGGTCGTCCTGGTCCCGCCGGCCGACGCGGGCGACCCGAAGGTGACGGTGGCGGGACGGCTCCAGGGCGTCATCGCGGCGAAGGGCTCGTAGGCGGGGGCTCGTAGGCACGCGCTCGTAGGCGCGGGGGCTCGTAGGCGCGGGGGCTCGTAGGCGCGGGACGCACGTACAAGCCCGCCCGGACTCGTCAACGAAAGGTTCGTAACGGAGCGCGCCGGACGGAAGGGCGGTGGCCCGTCCGTCCGGCGACGCCGTCGCAGTCTTCTAGCGGCCCAGGGGCCAGGCCACCGCGTGCGGATCCAGTTCGCCGTTCTCGCCCGCGTACCGCGCGCACGCGTCGGTCAGCGTCTCCAGGAGGGTCAGCGGATCGGGAAGCGGGTGCTCGGGGCCGCGCAGCCAGCCGACGGACAGTTCGCCGGGGAGCCGCGCCGGGGGTACGAGGACATAGCTGCCCCGGCAGTGCCAGCGCAGCCCGGGGTGCTCGTCCATCGTCTCGGGGTGGCAGTCCAGCTCACAGGGCCACCACTCGTCCTCGTCCTCCGGGGTGCCGCGGGTCGCGGTGAAGAAGAGCATCCGGTCGCCGCCGGAGTCGGCGACGGGGCCGACGTCGATGCCCTGTTCCAGCAGGCGTTCCAGGGCGCGGCTGCCCGCTTCGAGGGGGACGTCGAGGACATCGTGGATCATGCCCGTCGCGGTGATGAAGTTGGCCTCGGGCTGGTTGCGCGCCCAGCGCTCGATCTGCGCCCGGTCGGTCGTGGACTGGGTCTGCCAGGCGAAGGAGATGGGGTGTCTGGCCGGAGTGGGACAGCCGATGCGTTCGCACGAACATCGGTATCCGACGGGGTGGGCGGCGGGCGAGACGGGCATTCCCGCTTCGGCCACGGCGAGCAGCAGCGCCTCACGGCCCGCCGCGTCTCCCTCAAGCGCGGAAGCGGCGCTCTTCTTGGGTCGCCTGCGCAGCCACTGGGGAATCCTGCTCTCCGTGCCGCGGTAGCGGCCGAAATCGTCGCCCATCTATCCCCTCGCCCTCATGCTCGTCCCTGCGGACTCTTCCCATGGTCGCACCATCCTGCGCCTCGGGTCGCCGCGCTCCCGCACCGGGGGAGGAGGACTCATCCCTCGCAGCGCCGAACATTGCGGCCTATGTGGCGATATGCGGGGTCGATCGAGCGTCCCGGGGCCGCTCAGGGGCCGGTGGTCTTCACCACACCCGCCCCACATGCCTCGACGCGCCCCCGCGCGCCCCCGGGACCTCCGGCCTGCCCGGCCGATTCGGGTTCGGCCCGGTTCAGGTGCGCGGGGCCAGCCCGTGGAGCGCGTACTCGACGACCGCGTCCGCGTACTCGTGCGTCAGCGGGAGCGTCCGCAGCAGCCAGCGGTGGGCGACCGGTCCGACCAGCAGCTCCAGCGCGATCCGCAGGTCGAGGTCGCGCCGTACGGCACCGGCGTCCTGCCCGGCGGCGAGGCGCCGTACATACAGCCTGAGCTGCGGTTCGAGCAGCTTGCGCGCGAACTCGGCGCCCAGCTCCGCGTCGATGATCCCCTCGGCGGCGAGGGCCCGGGACGGCAGGTCGTAGGCGGGGTTGTTCATCTCGTCGACCGTGGCGCGCAGCACCAGTTTGAGGTCGGTCTCCAGGTCTCCGGTGTCGGGGATCTCGTACGCCGTCGCCCCGCCGCCCGCCTCGCGCGCCGCCTGGTCGCCGAGGTCGACGAAGGCTTCCAGCAGTACGGCGGCCTTGGAGGGCCACCAGCGGTAGATCGTCTGCTTGCCGACCCCGGCGCGGGCCGCGATGCCCTCGATGGTCGTGCGCGCGTAGCCGGCCTCGGTGACCAGAGCGAGAGCGGCGTCGTAGATGGCGCGGCGGGACCGCTCGCTGCGGCGGGAGGAGTCGGGTGCCTTGCTCTCAGCCATGACGGCCAATCTAGTACTTCTCCCGGGTGGCGGGAGCCGCACGGAGACGGCTGGGCGAGCCGGAACGCACCGTCTCGCCCAGCCGTCTGACATGCGCAAAGAACCACCCGAACGGTGCACAGCGCGAGGACCGCACGCGGCGGACCATGACACTCACGCACACATCGTGCGCACCGCCGCTCGTGAGGAGCCTCCGTTGCCTCGTGACGCCTCGCCCCGCAGCTATCTGATGTGTCCGCCGGAGCACTTCCGCGTGACGTACTCGATCAACCCCTGGATGGATCCGACCAAGCCCGTGGACCAGGCCCTGGCGCTCGTCCAGTGGGAGGACCTGCGCGACCGCTACCGGGCGCTCGGCCACACCGTCTCCGTACTCGACCCGGAGCCCGACCTGCCCGACATGGTGTACGCGGCGAACGGTGCGACGGTGGTCGACGGCCGGGTCCTGGGGGCGCGGTTCGCGCACGAGGAGCGGTACGGGGAGGCGGAGGCGCATCTGGACTGGTTCCGGGGCCACGGCTACCCGGACATCAGCGAGCCCGTGCACATCAACGAGGGCGAGGGCGACTTCGCCGTCACCGCCTCCTACCTGCTGGCCGGACGTGGCTTCCGGTCGAGCCCGCTCTCCCACGGGGAGGCGCAGGAGTTCTTCGGCCGCCCGGTGATCGGCCTGGACCTGGTCGACCCGCGCTTCTACCACCTGGACACGGCGCTCTGCGTACTGGACGACGTGGCCGACGAGATCATGTACTACCCGGACGCGTTCTCCCCCGGCAGCCGCTCCGTCCTCGCCCGGCTCTTCCCCGACGCCCTGATCGCCGCCGGCGCCGACGCGGCCCGGCTCGGCCTGAACGCGGTGAGCGACGGCCTCCACGTCCTGCTGCCGCAGGCCGCCACCGGCCTGTTCGAGCCGCTGCGGGAGCGGGGGTTCGAACCGATCGGGATGGACCTCGGGGAACTGCTCAAGGGCGGCGGCAGCGTCAAGTGCTGTACGCAGGAGCTGCGGAGACCCCCGAGAGCCGTGGAGGCCGTGCCACGGGGCTGAGGCCGCGCCACGGGGCCGGGCCGAACCACTCCTTCGCGGGCCGTGCCCTTGTCGAACAGACGGGCGGCCACGCGATGGGGATGACGTGCGACGCGGCTTGTCGACGGATACGGCCGGATGCCGCCGGATGCCGACGGACGCCGACAGATGCCGTCCGCGGGTCAGATCTGGTTCTCGCCGCCGTCGACATACAGGTTGGCTCCGAGGATGAAGCTGCTCTGCTCGGAGGCGAGGAAGGCCACCACGTCGGCGACCTCCTCCGCGCGCCCGATCCGGCCCAGGGGGACACCCTCGGCGAACTTCGCCTTGGTGAGGGGCGCGTCTCCCGCGGTCACGGCGTCGAGCGCCGGGGTGTCGATGGTGCCCGGAGAGATCGCGTTGACCCGGATGCCGCGGCCCTTGAGCTCGTTGGCCCAGGTGCGGGCGAAGGACCGGACCGCCGCCTTGGAGGCCGCGTACGTGCCGAACGCCGCGACACCGTCGTCGGCGCGCACCGAGGAGTTCAGAATCACCGACGCGCCGTCGTTGAGCAGCGGCAGCGACTTCTGCACCGTGAACAACGTGCCCCGGACGTTGACGCCGAAGGTCACGTCGAAGTGGTCCTCGGTGACCTGCTCCAGTGTCGCGAACGATGCGGTGGCGGCGTTGGCGAAGAGCACGTCCAGGCCCCGCCCCCGGGCGCGGACCGTGTCGTAGAGCACGTCCAGGTCGGCCAGGTCGGAGATGTCGCCCACCACCGCGGTGGCCCTCTCCGGGCCGATGGTCTCGACGGCCGCGTCCAGCACGGTCTTGCGTCGGCCGGTGATGAACACGTGCGCGCCCTCGGCCGCCAGCCGGACGGCGGTGGCCAGGCCGATCCCGGTGCCGCCGCCGGTGACGACGGCGGTCTTGCCTTCGAGCTGTCCCATGATCATGACCTCCACGAATTAAGTACCGATCGATACTGAAAGACCCTAGCATCTTACGCACCGACCGGTACAGAAGAGGTGCGATCGCCATCGCATGGAGACCGAAAACGGGAAAGCAGGGACTACGAAGGCGCCGGCTCAGCCGCCCGTCCGATGCGGGGCCGTCCGATCCGGGGCCGTGACAGGCGGCCAGTTCAGCAGAGCCATGTCGGCCACCCGCTGGAGGACTTCGCGGGTGGCGCCGCCGGATGCCTGGACCGCGATGCCGTTCCCCACGGTCATGAGATAACGGGCGAGCAGGTCGGGATCGGCGTCCGCAGGCAGGTCACCTTCGTCGACGGCTCGCCGGAACCGGTCGCCGAGGTGGGTGGTGTGCTCGTCGCGCCAGGCGGCGAGGGTGTCGCGGGCGCTGCGACCCGGGTCGCCGGCGGCGAGGGACCCCTGCACGCCGAGACACCCGGTGGGGCAGCCGGGACTGGTGGTGGCCCGGACGGAACCGTCGAGGAACGCGACGGCCACCTGCCGGGCGGTCGGCTCCCGCATGGCCCGGACCCCGTACGAGGCGGGACCTTCGGTGTAGCGCTCCAGGGCCTTGCGGAACAGCTCCTCCTTGTTGCCGAAGGCCGCGTACATGCTGGTACGGGTGATCCCCATGGCGCCGGTCAGATCGGTGAGGCTGGCGCCTTCGTAACCCTGCTCCCAGAAGACCCGCATGGCCCGTTCGAGAGCCTCCTCGGCGTCGAACCCCCGCGGTCGGCCGATCGGCGCCTTCTGTCCCGTTTCCATGGCGCCCATCCTACTTCTTCCGTACCGAGCGGTGCACATGTGCGACGTTCCCGTTCGGTCGGCCCGGCGGAGGCTTCTCAGGCCCTATAGGCGCTGAACGGTACTGCGCTCTCCATGCGGCTGTAGGGCGTGAGCGGTCGGCAGACGATCTTGGCACGGGTCATCGCCGTCGGGCTGCCGCATGGTCCCGGACCGTCCGGTGCCACGGCACGTTGAAACCCTGTTCGGGATGGTCTCGGGCATCAGCACAACCGACTCACCGGCCGGAGTCAGGTGGGGCACGTCGCAGCCCTGGACAGCCACCATGCCGTCACAGGGCCTCTCGCAGGTCGACCGTGCCCGGCCCTGCCAGATACTGGCGGTGGCGCCCTTCCGTGAACAGCTCCAGCAGGTACGTTCCCGGGAAGTGCGGGAGCCTCTGCCGCCGGCTGCCAGTCGTACTCACGCCGGTCCTCCCTGCTCGTAACCGGCGGGGCCTCCTGCACATAGGCCACCGGCCCTGGCGCATGCCCCGAGTCGTGGAAGGAACAGGTACGGTCCTTCAGCGACAGAGCGGTCAGGCGCAAGCCGTCCGGTCCAAGTTCGAAGACAACGTCGGCGGCCCTTCCGAGGAACTCGCTCTCCGTACCAGTCATCAACGACAACTAGCCTTCGCGCGGCGGCCACGCGTCGCCCCAGTCCGTGTCCCTCGCCGCGCGGTAGAGGGGGCCGTGGCGCTTCGTGACGGTTTCGCGGCGCAGGGCGTCGTCCGCCGTGCAGAGTTCCAGGAGTACCTGGCCCTTGCGGATCTGCGGCCTGCGGGTCACGCGCGCCGGGGCCGGGTCCGGGGTGAAGCGGACCGCCGCCACGTAGCTGAACTTCTCGTCCTCGTACGGGAGTGAGCCGCCCTTCACCTGGCGGTGCAGGGACGATCTGCTGACCCGGGCCGAGAAGTGGCACCAGTCCGTGCCCGGGGTGATCGGGCAGGGGCGGTCGTGGGGGCAGGGGGCCGCGACGTGGAAGCCCGCGCCGATCAGGAGGTCGCGGGCCTCGATGACGCGCAGGTAGCCGTCGGGGGTGCCCGGTTCCACGATCACCACGGCCTGGGCGGCCCGCGCGGCCTCGGTGACGAGGGCGGTACGGTCCGGCGCGGCCAGTTCCTTCAGGACGTACGAGACCGTCACGAGATCGCTTCCGGCCAGCTTCAGTGCCTCCTCGATCCGGCCGCCGCGCCACTCGGCGGCGCGCAGTGCGGGGAGGCCCGAGGACTGGGCCAGTTCGCGGCCGAGGGCGAGCGCCGGTTCGGCCCAGTCCAGGACGGTGGTGACGCGTGGGGTGTCCGGGGCGTCGCCCCAGACCGCGTCCGCCGCCCATACCGCCGCCCCCGTACCGCCGCCCACGTCGAGGTGGCTGCCCGGTGTCCAGCCGGGCGCCGCGTCCGCCAGGGCCTCCAGTGCGGACCGTACGGCCTCGAAGGTGGCGGGCATCCGGTACGCGGCGTACGCGGCGACGTCCGAGCGGTCCCGGAGTACGGGGGCGTCCGTCGGGGTGGTCCCGCGGTAGTTCGCGATCAGCCGGTCGACGGCCTGCGTGGCCTGCTTGGGCGGCAGCCCGTCGAGCAGGCGGCCGAGCTGGGCGCGCAAGGTTTCCGCGGTGGAAAGAGTGGCGTTCACCGGCCGAATTTTAGTGCCCCTCCCGGCAAGCTTTGCCCCGTCGCGCCGCCCCGCACGCACGCTCGCGGCGTTGGCCAAAAGCCCTGGTAGCTCCGCTACGAGGGCTTCCGGCCGCCTTGCGATCGCACGCACCGGACGACGCTCCTTCGGGGCAAACATTGCCGGTCGCGGCACCAGGCAACCGGGGCAAGCCACAGCACCGTCACCCGTCACCCCGGTGCGAACGCCGAAGGCCCGATGGCCTGTTGCTACGCTGACGGCCTTGTCAGGCGGGGCGGGGGCTCTCACGGGAGGACCACGGGGACCATGGGGACCAGGTGGCAGCGGATCCGGCTCAAAACCATCGGCCCCACGGGGACCTTCAGACCCATGCGGCGGATGCGGCCCCTCGGCGAGGCCCCGACCAGGAGAGAGCGGATCGTACGCGGGTCCCTGGTGGCCGGGGTGGTCGTGCTCGCGCTGCTGCTCCTGCTCGCCACCTGCGGTGGCCCGCCCAAGGACACCAAGGGCGGCCGGGACGGCAAGAGCACGACCACCGGTACCAAGGCCACGATGCCGTCGCCGAGCGGTACGGCGCGGATTCCGCAGCTCCCCGTGCCGGCCGCGTACGACACGGCGCGCGGCTGGGACATCATCGACGGCTCCCCCACCTATGCGATCGCCGAGGACACCGGGCTCGTCGCCTATCTGTCCAGGACCGACGACGACCGGTATCTGATCCGTACCGTCGACCCCGCCACCGGGAAGCCCGGCTGGAACGGTGAGCCCCGGCGCACCCTGTTCCCGGCCGACCGCTTCCCCCGGCTGCTCACCGTGACGACCGGCGACAACCGGGAGTTCTTCGTCACCTGGTCGTACGGGCGGATCAACCAGAGTCCGGGGCAGCCCTCGGACGCGATCATCTCCCTCGACATCTACAGCGCGTCCGACGGCTCCGCGCGGCGGGTCGAGATCCCCTGGGCCGACGCGCCGAAGGTCACCGCGTCGGGGCCCGGTCTGCTGATCACCGACGGCAAGGCCACCAGCGCCGTCGTGGACCCGGTGACCGGCGAGGCGGTCAGTGTGCCGCCGGGCGCGCTCGGCTACCCCAAGGGGTGCAAGGAGTGCCGCAAGCTGACGCAGGTGCGCGGGACGACCGACAAGGGTCTGCTCGTCAGCGGCGCCAAGGAGTTCTGGGTGCGCGGCGGCTGGTACAGCAGGAAGGTCGCGCCGAAGGACACGGACGCGGCGACCGGGGTGCCCGCGTCGACGGCGGGCGGCTACATCCTCGCCACCTGGCAGAAGAAGAAGAGCGCGAAGGACGCCCGTACGCACGAGGTGTGGGCGCTGCACGACGCGGCGACGGGCAAGGCGGTCCTCCAGGTCCGCTGCCGCAAGCCCGCGATCACCCCGGCCGACGACCCGCAGCTCGTCATCTCGCCGCAGGGCAACTACCTGGTCGCCGGGCGGCTCGCCTTCGACCTGGAGGAGAAGCGCGCGTTCTGCTTCGAGGAGGAGGACGGTACGCGCCCGCTGACGCTGGCCACGGTCGCGGACGACGGCACGGCGTACGGGGCGCGCAGCGCCCGGAGCGCGGCGGACGCGCTGGCGGGCGGGGGCAGCGCCCCGGTCACCGTGGATCTGGCGACCGCGACGCCCGAGACGCTGGCCCGCAATGTGCGGCTGCCCGGCGCGGAGATCGCCGGGGTCGGACTCTTCCGCTGGACGGACGGCAGGGACCGGTCGCATCTGACCGGGTATCCGCACCGCGACAACTGGAGCTGAGGGGCCCCGGGGCCGAGGAGCGTCAGGCCGCCGGGCGGTCCATCGGGCGCTGGTGGCGCCACGGCCGTACGAGCCCCGCGAACGCGGCCAGCGCGCCCACCGCGCAGACCAGTTGGACGACGGCCATCGGTACGGCCGTCTCCTCGCCCGCGATCCCCACCAGCGGCGAGGCGATGGCCCCGATCAGGAACGACGCCGTGCCGATGAGCGCGGACGCCGAGCCCGCCGCGTGCGGGGCGCGCATCAGCGCGGAGGCGTTGGTGTTGGGCATCGCGAGGCCCATCGCTGACATCAGGACGAACAGGCCAGCCGCGACCGGGAAGAGGCCCACGTCCCCGAAGACCCCGGCGGTCATCAGCAGCAGCGCCAGCGCGGCGCCCGTGATGACGAGCAGGCCGAAGCCGAGCACCCGGTCCAGGGCGACCCGGCCGACCAGCACCTTGCCGTTGATCTGGCCGACGGCGATCAGGCCGATGGAGTTGACGCCGAAGAGCAGGCTGAAGGTCTGCGGCGACGCGCCGTAGATCTCCTGCACCACGAACGGCGAGGCGGCCACGTACGCGAAGAGCGCGGCGAAGGCGAGCCCGCCCGCGAGCGTGTAGCCGGTGAAGACCCGGTCGGCGAGCAGGCCGCGCATGGTGCGCAGCGCCTGGCCGACGCCGCCGCTGTGCCGCCGCTCCGGGGGCAGCGTCTCGTGCAGCCACTTCCAGACGACGAGGGTGAGGAGGACGCCGACCACGGTGAGGACGACGAAGATGCCGCGCCAGTCCGTGACGCGCAGCACCTGGCCGCCGATGACGGGGGCGATGACCGGGGCGACGCCGGAGATCAGCATCAGGGTGGAGAAGAAGCGGGCCATCTCCACGCCGTCGTACAGGTCGCGCACGACGGCGCGGGCGATCACGATGCCCGCCGCGCCCGCCAGGCCCTGGAGCAGCCGGAAACCGATGAGGAGTTCCACGGTGGGCGCGAACGCGCAGATGGCCGTGGCGATGACGTAGACGACCATGCCGCACATCAGCGGCCTGCGCCGGCCGAACTTGTCGCTCATCGGGCCGACGACGATCTGGCCGAGCGCCATGCCGGCGAGACAGGCGGTCAGCGTGAGCTGGGCGGTCGCGGCGGCCGTGCCGAGGGAGCGGGTGACCTCCGGGAGGGCCGGGAGGTACATGTCCATGGAGAGCGGGGGCAGCGCGGTGAGCCCGCCGAGGACGAGGGTGACCAGCAGCCCGGCCCGGCGCGCGGCGACCACGGCCGCCGGCACGGCCACCGGGTCGGGGACGGGCGTGGGGGGCGGTACGGGCGCGGTGCCCGCCGTGGGGGCGGCCTTGGGGGCGGCCTTGGGGGTGGGTGCCGAGCGGCGCTGCTCGGGTCGTATGTGTGCGGTGCTTCCTTCGGTGGTGCGGCCGCCGTCCGGCATCCATATCTCCATGTCGTTGAAATCCTTACCTATGCTCTCAGCTCAGCCGGAGTGGTCGGGACTTATTAATCGGGAGCGGGCGAACAGTGAGTGAGGCGGCTATGACAGCAGGACGGATTCCGGACGACCGTGCCGTGCGCTGGGGCGTACTGGCGACAGGAGGCATCGCGGAACGGTTCACCTCCGACGTACGGGACCTGCCGGGCGCCGAGGTCGTCGCGGTGGCCTCGCGGCGCGAGGCGTCGGCGAAGGAGTTCGCGGACCGGTTCGGGATCCCGCGCGCGTACGGGGAGTGGGCGGCGCTCGTGGCCGACGAGGAGGTGGACGTCGTGTACGTGGCGACCCCGCACTCCGCGCACCGGGCCGCCGCCGGGCTCGCGCTGGCGGCGGGCAAGCCGGTGCTGTGCGAGAAGGCGTTCACGCTCAACGCCCGGGAGGCCGGGGAGTTGGTCTCCCTCGCCCGGGAGCGCGGCGTCTTCCTGATGGAGGCGATGTGGACGTACTGCAACCCGGTCGTCCTGCGGCTGGCGGACCTGGTACGGGACGGGGCGATCGGCGAGATCCGTACCGTCCAGGCGGACTTCGGCCTCCAGGGCCCCTTCCCGGCCGAGCACCGGCTGCGGGACCCGGCGCTCGGCGGGGGCGCCGTACTGGACCTGGGGGTCTACCCGGTCTCCTTCGCGCACCTCCTGCTGGGCGAGCCCGACCGCGTACAGGCGGACGCCCTGCTCTCCCCCGAGGGCGTCGACCTGAACACCGGCATGCTGCTGGGCTGGGAGTCGGGGGCGACGGCGCTGCTGTCGTGCTCGATCACGGCGGGGACCCCGGCGACGGCCACGGTGACGGGCACGACGGGCCGGATCGACGTACCGTCCGGCTTCTTCCACGCGGACCGGTTCGTACTGCGCCGGAACGGCGCGGAGCCCGAGGAGATCACGGCGGGTCCGGAGGCGACGCTGCACGGTCTCCAGTACGAGGCGGCCGAGGTGGCGCGCTGCCTGCGGGCGGGCGCGACGGAGTCGCCGCTGGTACCGCTGGACGGCACGCTCGCGGTGATGCGGACGCTCGACGCGGTACGGGAGCGTATCGGCGTCCGCTACCCGGTCGACCTGGAGGGCTAGGACGCGGCGCGGGTACGCTCCGGGGCCATGGACGTCATGCGCAGCGGTGAGGACCAGGGCGGAGGGCGGCGCGTCGCCGTCGTGACCGGGGCGGGCTCGGGCATCGGCCGGGCGGTCGCGGTGGCACTGAACGGCGCGGGCTGGTCGGTGGTGCTGGCGGGGCGGCGGGCCGAGACGCTGGAGGAGACGGCCGGGGCGATGGGGCCGGGCGCGGACGTGGCGGCCGTACCGACCGATGTGTCGCAACCGGCGGACGTGGACGCGCTGTTCGCGGCGGTGCGTGAGCGGTACGGCCGGCTCGACCTGCTCTTCAACAACGCGGGCACCTTCGGCCCCGGCGGCATCAAGGTGGAGGACCTTCCGTACTCGGCCTGGCGGAAGGTCCTGGACACCAATCTGACCGGTACGTTCCTGTGCGCGCAGGCGGCGTTCCGGCTGATGAAGGCGCAGGACCCGCAGGGCGGCCGGATCATCAACAACGGCTCCATCTCGGCGCACGCGCCACGCCCCGACTCCGTCGCGTACACCGCCACGAAGCACGGCATGACCGGCCTCACCAAGTCGCTGTCCCTGGACGGCCGTCCGTACCGGATCGCCTGCGGGCAGATCGACATCGGCAACGCGGCGACCGACATGACGGAGCGGATGCGGCAGGGGGTGCCGCAGGCCAACGGGGAGCTGGCGGTGGAGCCGGTGATGGACGTGACAGATGTGGCGCGGACCGTGCTGCACATGGCGGAGCTGCCGCTGGAGGCGAACGTGCAGTTCGCGACGGTACTGGCGACGGCGATGCCGTTCGTGGGACGGGGCTGACGGCTCCCGGAGGGCCGCGACGGGCGTTGAGGTCAGGGCCGGGGCTGTCGGGATCGGGGCTGCCGGGGTCGGGGCTCAGGAGCCGTGCGTGACACGGATCTTGGACTGGCCGTGCGGCAGCTCCTCCCAGTCGTCCATGAAGCGGGCCGACAGGCCGTACTTCCCGGCCAGGGCGATGAGCGTCTCCGTACGGTAGTAGAAGTCCTCCCGCAGCACCTGGTGCTCCTCGCCCTCCGTACGGTCGAAGGTGAAGTCGAACCAGCCGCCGGGCGCCAGGACGCGGCCGACGTGGGCGAGGCACTCCTCGATGACCGGGAGCGGGGAGTGCGAGAAGACGCTGTGCGCGTGCACGACGTCGAACCAGGCGTCGGGCAGGAACGCCAGCTTCAGGTCACGGACCGGGGTCAGTGTGGGCAGCCGGTCCTGGAGCCCCCGGTCGACCAGGGTGTCCTGGGCCGCGGCGAGGATGTCGGGCGAGATGTCGATGCCGTAGTAGTGCGCGGGCTCCAGATGGCTGATGAAGCGCCAGCCCGCCCGCAGGTTGCCGCAGCCGATCTCCAGCATCCGGTGCTCGGGGCGCAGCCCGTGGCCGAGGAGGTAGTCGAACTGCATCGTCCCCAGCGCGAGCCACCGCTCGTGCGTGGCGCTGCCGACCGCCGCGTGCGGGGCGACGCGGGTGTCGGAGCGCATCACAGCACGGTAGTACGCGATGTGGTCCGGCCAGCGGTAACGCAGCCAGGTGTCCCTGGCGGCGCGGGCCAGGAAGCGCGGGGCCCTGCCGGGGTGGCGCAGGGCGTAGCCGACCCGGTGTCCGAGGGAGGCGCGGTTGACGGTGAGATTCTTGGCGGGCATGCGGATTCCTTTGCCTTGGGCGGGCTCGTACGGGTGCGGGTGCTGGTACCAGCCTCGGTGCGGGTGCGGGGCGTCCGGGTCGGCGGAGCGGCCCCGGTTCGGGGGCGGTACGGGTGATGTCCGGGTCGGCCGATCGGTTGATGCGGGACGGCGGAGGAGGGGTTAGGACTGCGGGAGGAAGCTGGAGGAGGGAAGGGCGGTGCGGGGCGATGCGGAGGTCTCCGGTGGTACGGCACGGTGAGCCGGAGGGCGCGGCGCGGGCGGACGCCGACGTACGGTCCTACTCGGACGCACGGGCGGACGGGGACGTACATTCCGACTCTGACGCGCGGGCGGACGCGGCGCGCGCCGACGGGAGCACGAACCCCGACGCGCGGGCCCGCCCCGACGCGCGGGCCGGCGGTGACGCGGATCCCGACGCGCGGTGGCTGCGCGCGGTCCTGCACACCGCGTTCTTCCTGCTGCTGGGCTCCTCGCTCCTCCGGCATGTGCTCCGGTACGGTGACGAGCCGCTGATCGGCTGGATCGTCACCCTCTTCGTGGTCTTCGGGCTCCTCTACGCGCTCGGCCGGGCCCTCGCGCCCGCGCCCCGCCCCGGCGCCCGCCCCACCGCCCGGTATCTGGTCTGGCTGGGGGCGGTGCTGGCGGTCTGGATCGTCCTGCTCGTCCTCGCGCCCAGCTCCGCCTGGTGTGCCATGCCGCTCTTCTTCGCCGGGCTGCACACCCTGCCCACCCGGACCGCGGTGACCCTGGCGGCCGTACTGACGGGACTGGTGGTGGCCTCCAAACTCCGTTTCACGGAGGGCGAGTTCGACCCCAACGTGCTGATCGTCCCGCCCGCCGTCGCCGCCGTGGGCACCGCCGTCCTGATCGCCCTCCAGCGCCAGGCGGCCCGCCAGCGCGTCCTGATCGAGGACCTGGTCCGTACCCGCCGCGACCTGGCGGCCACCGAACGGCGCGCGGGGATCCTGGCGGAGCGGCAGCGGCTGTCCGCGGAGATCCACGACACCCTCGCGCAGGGCCTGTCCAGCCAGCAGATGATGCTCCAGGCCGCCGACCGCCTCTGGCACACGGACCCCGACGCGGCCCGCGGACATGTGCGGGACGCGGCCGGTATCGGGGCCCGCGGGCTCACCGAGGCCCGCCGGTTCGTCCATGACCTGGCCCCCGCCGACCTCGCGGAGCGCACCCTCGTCCAGGCGCTGGGCGCGCTCGCCGACCGCGAGAGCGGCCCCGGCCTGGCCGTGGTCCTCCGGGTCGACGGCGCCCCTGGCCCGCTGCCGCGGCGGACCGAGGCGGCGCTGCTGCGGATCGCGCAGGGCGCGCTGGCCAATGTGCGCGAGCACGCCGGGGCGACGCGGGCCGCGCTGACCCTGACCTGGCTGGGCGACCAGATCTCCCTGGACGTCGCCGACGACGGGGCCGGCTTCGACGCGGACGCCGTGCCCACCCCCGGCGCGGGTTCGGGGCGCGGGCACGGGCTGCCGGCCATGCGGGTCCGGGCGCTCGGCTCGGGCGGCACGCTCACCGTCGAGTCCGAGCCGGGCGGCAGCACCGTCGTGACCGTGGCCCTCCCCCTCACCGCCCCCGACATCCTCGAAGAGGTCGCCCCATGAGCCCGTCCGATGACACGTCGCCCGTACGGCTGCTGCTCTGCGACGACCATGCCGTGGTGCGGGCCGGGCTGCGCGCGCTGCTGTCCAGCACCGAGGGCATCGAGGTGGTCGGCGAGGCGGGCAGCGGTGAGGAGGCCCTCGCCCTGGCCGCCCGGGTCCGGCCCGACGTGGTGCTGATGGACCTCCAGCTCGGCGGCGGTATGGACGGCGTGGCCGCCACCCGCCACCTGGCCTCCGGAGCCGCGTACGGTACGGAGGCGGCGCCGCGCGTCCTGGTGCTCACCATGTTCGACACGGACGCCGACATCACCCGCGCCATCGAGGCGGGCGCCACCGGCTATCTGCTCAAGGCGGAGCGGCCGGACGAGCTGTTCGCCGCGATCCGGGACGCGGCCTCGGGACGTACGGCGCTGTCGGCGCCGGTCGCCGACCGGGTGCTGGCCCAGATGCGCAGCCCGCGTCCCGCGCTCTCCGAGCGGGAGCGGGACATACTCCAGCAGTTGGCGCGCGGCCTGGGCAACCGGGACATCGCGCGCGCCCTGTTCATCAGCGAGGCCACGGTGAAGACCCATCTCGGGCGGATCTACGGGAAGTTGGGCGTGGACACCCGGGCCGGGGCGGTGGCCGTCGCCAACGAGCGGCGCCTGCTGCCCTGAGGCGGACCGCCTCGGACCAGGGCGAGGACATGGGCACAAGGGCGAGGACATGGGCGAGGACATGGGCCGCCCCGGCGCCCTCCCGGCGCTAGGCGGCGAGGAGCGTGGCGATCTCCTTCATCTCGTCCGCGCCGAGCGGCCCGTACCGCAGCGCCCCGGCGTTCTCCTCGGCCTGGGCGACGGAGCGGATGCCCGGGATCGGCACCGTGTGCGGGCTGCGGGCCCAGAGCCAGGCGAGCGCTCCCTGCGCGAGGGTGCGACCGCCGGACGTGAGGAGGTCCCGTACGGCATCGACCCGCGCCGCCTGCTCCGGGACCGGCAGCCCGCCCTCGCCGAACCAGTGCAGCCACGCGGGCGGTACGGCGCGGATGTCACCGGATCCGCGCGTCCAGCCGGTCCCCGCGTCGGCCCCGGCGCCGGGGTTGCAGGCGAGCAGGCCCATCGCGAGCGGGCTGCGGTTCACGCTCGCCAGCCCGCGTTCCGCACACAGCGCCAGCATCTCCGGCGCGTCCTGGAGGACGTTGCACGCGTGCTGCACGGCCGCGCAGTGCTCCCCCCGCGCGAACAGCGCCGCGCGCTCCGGGTCGTCGGTGCTCCAGGCGTACGCGCGGATCAGCCCCTCCCGTACGAACTCCTCGCAGGTGTCGCGGAGTTCGGCGGCGGCACCGAGGGGCGCGTCGGAGATGTGGAGCTGGTAGAGGTCCACGTACTCCGTGCCGAGGCGGCGCAGTGACGCGGTCAGCGCCCGCCGGGCGTGGCCGGGGGTGGCGTCCTGGCCGTGGGCGGTGCGGGTCGTCGCGTCGAAGAGGTTGCCCCATTTCGTGGCGATGACGGCCTCGTCGCGGTGGCCCCGCAGCGCCCGGCCGAGGACGGTCTCGCTGTGGCCCGTGCCGTACGCGTCGGCCGTGTCGAAGAACGTGACGCCGAGGTCGAGCGCCCGCCGGACCGCGGCGACGGACTCGTCGTCGTCGACGGCGCCCCAGCCGAGCGGATCGCCGTCGGCGTTCTGCCATGCGCCACCGATCGCCCAGCATCCGAAGCCGAGCGCGCCGACGGTGATCCCGCTGTGTCCCAGGGTCCTGCCCCGCATGTCATCCATGGGCGGAACGTTAGGAGTTGGAGCGCACCCGAACACAAGGAAACCAGCCCGCCCCAATCGTCAACTTCGGGTTGACGACCCTTCGATCGTCAACCTAAGGTTGACGCTATGGAGAATCCAGGGAACCCCACCGAGAAGCCCCTTCAGATCACCAACCCCGTCCGCCTCGACGACCTGATCGACGGCATCAAGAAGGTCCACTCCGACACCCTCGAACAGCTCTCCAGCGCGGTCGTGGCCGCCGACCACCTCGGCGAGGTGGCCGACCACCTCATCGGCCACTTCGTGGACCAGGCGCGGCGCTCCGGCGCCTCCTGGACCGACATCGGCCGCAGCATGGGCGTCACCAAGCAGGCCGCCCAGAAGCGCTTCGTACCGAAGACCCCCGGCGAGATGTCGGCCCCCGACCCGAACGAGGGGTTCGGCCGGTACACGCCGGGCGCGAAGAGCGCCGTGGTGGCGGCGCAGAACGAGGCGCACGCCGCGGGGAACGACGAGATCGGTACGGCCCACCTCGCGCTCGGGCTGGTCAGCCTGCCGGACACCCTGGCCGCGCGGGCGATCGTCGCCCAGGGCGTGCCGCTGGACACCGTCCGCCAGGCGGCGACGGCGGCGCTGCCGGGCCGGGCGGAGACGACGCCCGCGCTGGTGCCGTTCGACGCGGGGGCGAAGAAGGTGCTGGAGCTGACCTTCCGCGAGGCGCTGCGGCTGGGCCACAACTACATCGGGACCGAGCACATCCTGCTGGCGCTGCTGGAGTTCGAGGACGGTACGGGGATCCTCTCCGGGGCGGGCATCGACAAGGCCGCCTCGGAGACCCAGATCACCGAGGCCCTGGCCGCGATCGTCGCGGCCACCGCGCGGCAGTCGGAGAAGCCGCAGGAGTAGCAGCGGGAGTAGCAGCCCGGACTAGCCGCAGGAGTAGCAGCCGGAGTAGCCGCAGAAGTAGCAGCAGGAGCGGGAGGCGGAACGGCCTCCCCGGGGTTGCCGTCGCGCCGTCGAAACTTATCCGACGCGGGACGGCAACCTTTCCCGTACCGGCGGCGACCAGAGAGCACAGGGGCCCCAACCCCCCACCCCCTCTGGAGGATTCCGTGCGGTTCAGACACCCACCCCCGGGCAGTTCCCGCCCGCGCGCCCGCGGCTGGAAGCCGCTGGCCGTGCTCGCTCCGGCCGGCGCGGTCGTCGCCGCCCTCATGTCCCCCGCGGCGACACCCGCACAGGCCGCCGACCCGGCGCCGTCCGCCGACGCACGGAACGCCCGGGGCGCCCAACTCGCCGCCGCCGTACGCATGGAGCGCCTCGACCGCGGCCTGGTGAGCGTGCACACCGGCAACGACAACCTGGTGAGCTGGCGGTGGCTGGCGACCGACGCCGACAACGTCACGTTCAACCTCTACCGCGGCTCCGCCAAGGTCAACACCGAGCCGATCACCACCACGAACTACCTGCACAAGGACGCGCCCAACTCGGCGGACTACACCGTGCGGGCCGTCGTGAACGGTACGGAGCAGGCCGGCTCGCCCAGCGCGACGCAGTTCCGGCCCGGCTATCTCGACATACCGATCTCGGTGCCGCCGGGCGGCTCCGACTACACGTACGAGGCCAACGACGCCTCCGTCGGTGACCTCGACGGCGACGGCGACCTCGACATCGTCCTGAAGTGGCAGCCCACCAACGCCAAGGACAACTCGCAGTCCGGTGTCACCGGCAACACGATCGTCGACGGCTACACGCTCCAGGGCCAGCGGCTGTGGCGCATCGACCTCGGCCGCAACATCCGCTCCGGGGCGCACTACACGCAGTTCCAGGTCTTCGACTACGACGGCGACGGCAAGGCCGAGGTCGCCATGAAGACCGCCGACGGCACGGTCGACGGCACGGGCAAGGCCATCGGCAGCGCCTCGGCCGACCACCGCAACTCCTCCGGCTACGTACTGGCCGGGCCCGAGTACCTGACCGTGTTCAACGGGCAGACGGGCGCGGTGCGTTCGAGTGTCGAGTACGTGCCGCCGCGCGGCACCGTCTCCTCGTGGGGCGACTCGTACGGCAACCGCGTGGACCGCTTCCTGGCCGGCACCGCCTATCTGGACGGCGCCACCCCCTCCCTGATCATGGCGCGCGGCTACTACACCCGTACCGTGATCAGCGCCTGGAGCTTCACCGGCGGGCAGCTCACCCGTAAGTGGACGTTCGACACCAACAGCTCCACCAACACCGGCAAGGGGTACGACGGCCAGGGCAACCACGCCCTGACCATCGGTGACGTGGACGCCGACGGCCGGGACGAGATCGTCTACGGCTCGATGGCCGTCGACGACAACGGCTCGGGGCTGTGGACGACGAAGAACGGCCACGGCGACGCGGCCCACCTCGGCGACCTCGACCCGTCCCGCCCGGGGCTGGAGTACTTCAAGGTGGACGAGGAGTCCACGAAGCCGTCGTCGTACTTCGCGGACGCCAGGACCGGACAGGTCCTCTGGTCGACCCCGGCCTCCGGTGACAACGGCCGCGGGGTGTCCGGCGACATCTGGGCCGGCAGCCCCGGGGCCGAGTCCTGGTCGGCGGCCGACGGCTCGCTGCGCAGCACCAGTGGCGCGGCCCTGGGCCGCAAGCCGTCCTCGTCCAACTTCCTGGCCTGGTGGGACGGCGACCCGGTGCGCGAACTGCTCGACGCCACCCGTATCGACAAGTACGGCACGTCCGGCGACACCCGGCTGCTGACCGCCTCCGGTGTGCACTCCAACAACGGGACGAAGGCGACCCCTTCGCTCTCCGGCGACATCCTCGGCGACTGGCGCGAGGAAGTCATCTGGCCCACCGCCGACAACACGGCGCTGCGGGTCTACTCCACACCGCACCTGACCGACCGCAAGATCACCACACTGCTCCACGACCGGATGTACCGGACGGCGCTGGCCTGGCAGAACACGGCGTACAACCAGCCGCCGCACCCCAGCTTCTTCATCGGCAACAACATGCCGACACCGCCCCGCCCGGTCATCACCACCCCCTGAACCGCACGACACCCCTCGGGGGCACGTCCCCGCGACTCCCCCGTAATTCCCCCGCAGTTCCCCCGCAGTCCCCCACCCAAGGAGCCATCTCCGTATGACTGACCAGCAGCACGGCACGCAACTCGGCGTCAGGAAGCGCCGGATGATCGCCGGCGGCCTCGGCGCCGTCGCCCTCACCGTCGGCGCGCTGACCTCCGGCCTGACCCTGCCCTCCGCGATGGCCGCCACCTGGCCGTCGGCCAACGGCAGCGAGGCCGTGGGCGCCACCAAGCCGATCAGCGGCACCGTCGACGGCGGCATGAAGCGCTACTACGGCACCGGCGACCTCGGCTCCGGCGGCCAGGACGAGAACCAGGAGCCGCTGTTCAAGCTCGCCGACGGCGCGACGTTGAAGAACGTCATCATCGGCTCGCCGGCCTCCGACGGCATCCACTGCTCCGGGAGCTGCACGCTCCAGAACGTCTGGTGGGAGGATGTCGGCGAGGACGCCGCCACCTTCCGGGGCACCGGCGAGACGTTCAACGTGGTCGGCGGCGGCGCGCGCAAGGCCGAGGACAAGATCTTCCAGTTCAACGGCGGCGGCACGCTGAACGTCTCCAACTTCGCCGGGCAGGACTTCAAGACGTTCGTCCGCTCCTGCGGGAACTGCTCCTCCCAGTACAAGCGCACGATCAACGTCACCAACACGGAGATCACCGCACCCGGCGGGGTGATCGGCGGGATCAACACCAACTACGGTGACTCGCTGACCCTGCGGGGCATCACCATCGTCGGGGACAGCAGCAAGAAGATCGTGCCGTGCCAGAAGTACATCGGCAACAACACCGGTGCCGAGCCGACGAAGAACGGCACGGGCCCGGACAGCACGTACTGCAAGTACGCCACCTCGGACCTGACCTACAGGTAACGGGGAGGCAGGCCCCTCAGGGGCTGTAGACGTCTTCTCCGGTGCTGGTTCCGGTCCCCGTACCGTTACCGGTGCCGGAGGAGGCGTAGCCCTCGCCCTCCTCGACCGCGCCGCCGAGCTTGCTCCTGGCGGCCTCGACGGACTGCGTCTCGTTCGTGCCGATCACCCACCGCGTGCCGATCAGATAGGCGCCGCCGTACATCTGCGCGTAGTCGACCCAGTCGCGCTTGCCCTTGTCGGTGGTGAAGCTGATGAGCGTGTAGGTGGTCCCGCCCTTCTTGCAGACCCCTTGGCGGTAGTCCTCCACCGTCATCCTGATCTGGGCCTCGCAGCCGACGGCGTCGGCGAGCTGCTCCACCGTGGCGGGCCGGGGCGACGGCGAGACGGAGGCGGCGGGCCGCTCGGGATCCGCCGAGCCCTTGCCCTGGTCCGTGCTCCGATTCCTGCCCTGGTCCGTGTCCTGGTCGGTGCCGCCGCCCCCGCATCCGGCGAGCAGCAGCACCCCCGCGGCGATCAGCCCCGCCATCACCGGACGGGGCCCGGGGCGCGAGGTGTACAGCGGTTGCGGCCTGTGCGGAAGAAGGCGTATCACGCCCACGCATACGTACGCGACGGCGTGTGCGTTCAACGCGGACGTTCACCTGCGATGCTCACCTGCGATGCGTTCAACCGCGGTGCGGCGCCCCCGTGTCGGGGCGGCGGGGCACGTTGTTGAGATACGTGAGGACCGCCTGCACCCGGCGGTGTCCGCTGTCGCTCGGCGGCAGCCCCAGCTTCAGGAACACATTGCCGATGTGCTTGGACACGGCCCGTTCCGTGACGACCAGGGCGGCGGCCATGGTCGTGTTGTCATGGCCCTCGGCCATCAGCTTCAGGACCTCACGCTCACGCGGCGTCAGCGAGTCGAGAGGCGAGTCCCGGCGACGGGTGAGAAGCTCCGCCACCACCTCCGGATCGAGCGCCGTGCCACCGGCAGCCACCCGGTCCAGCGCGTCCAGGAACTCGTCGACCCGGCCCACCCGGTCCTTGAGCAGATAACCGACACCCTTCGCCCCGCCGCCCAGCAGCTCGGCGGCGTACGACTCCTCCACATACTGCGAGAGAACCAGCACCGGCAGCCCGGGGATCTCCTCACGCGCCGTGAGCGCCGCGCGCAGCCCCTCGTCACGGAAACCCGGCGGCATCCGGACATCGAGCACCGCGATGTCCGGACGGTGTTCGAGCAGCGCCGGCACAACCTCGGGCCCGCTGCCCGCCACAGCCACGACCTCGTGCCCGGCGGACGAGAGCAGCAGCACAAGCCCCTCCCGCAGCAGGGCATGGTCCTCCGCGATCACCACACGCACGGCAACTCCACTTCGATCAGGGTCGGCCCCCCGACGGGGCTCGTCACCACAACGGATCCGTCCAGCGCGGCGACCCGGCGCCGCAGACCCAACAGCCCCGACCCGCCCGGCTCCAGACCGGAGGCAGCGGATCCCAGGCTCGCCAGGGCATCCTCCACGCCGCCCCTGCCCTCGTCGGACACCCGCACCCGCAGCCCCGCCACCGTACGGTCGAGCCGGACCCCGGCCCGCTCGGAGCCACTGTGCCGGGCCGCATTGGTCAACGCCTCCGCGACGACAAAATACGCGGCAGCCTCGACCGCCGCCGGAGCACGCGCCCCGGCACGCCCGCCGCCCCCATCTCCATCGTCGCCGTCGTCGCCGTCCGCCAGGCCGGTCACGGTGACGGTCACATCCAGCCCACTGCTCGCCGCGAGCGCCCGTACCGCCCCGGCGAGACCACGGTCGGTGAGGATCGGCGGATGAATACCCCGTACGACATGGCGCAGCTCCGTCAGCGCCTCCTCCGCCTGATCCTGCGCGTCGTCCAGAAGCCTGCGGGCCGCCACCGGGTCACCGTCGTACAGCCGCTTCGCCAGCCCGATCCGCATCGACAGCGACACCAGCCGCGCCTGGGTGCCGTCATGCAGATCCCGCTCGATCCGCCGCAGCTCGGCACCGTGCGCGGCGATCGCGCCCGCCCGCGTCTCGGTCAGCACCTCGACCCGCTCGGCGAGCCGCGCCTTCGGCGACGGCTTGAGCAGCGCGGTCGACCAAGCGGCGTCGAGATCCGCGAGCCGGCCGATCAACGGCAGCACGACCGCCTCACGGCGCAGCACCCCGCACCACACACCATCCACGAGCAGACCCGCCACCCACAGCGGCACCGCCAGGACAGCCAGCAGACCGTAGGCGTAATACGCGAACATCCACCGCAGATCGCTGAGCGTGCCAGGGTCGCGGACCACCGTACGCAGCCGCTGCCGGAGCGTCCCCGTGACGGGAAGGTACGCCTCGGGGATCTCCCGGCCCGTCCACGCGGCCACCTGGCGCCGCTTCGCCCCGGCCATCCGGCGCACCAGCAGCACCGCCTCCGGCAGCAGCCCGGCACCGACCACCAGAAGGGTGGCGGCGCCCGTGAACAACAGCACGGTGACGAACAGGTACGTGCCGAAGGCCAGCACCGCGGCCCCGGCGAGCTGGACCGTGGCCCGCGCCGCCTGGCGCACCGTCGTCCGCATGGGGCTCATCTCAGCAGTTCCTACAGGTCCGGGGGCGGCGGCGCTCAGTGGCCGAGCCAGTAGCCGAAGCCCTTGCGGGTGTGGATCAGCGGCGGATCCTCCTGGTTGACCTTGCGCCGCAGACGGGAGACCAGCTTCTCGATGGCGTTGTCGGCGCGGTCCTCGCCCCAGACGTGCCGGCGGATCTGTTCCTTGGAGAGGACCTGTTCCGCGTGGACCAGGAGGTGGCGCAGCAGCCGGTACTCGGCGGGGGTGAGGTCGAGAGTGCGCCGGCCGCGCCGGGCCCGGCAGGTGGCGTCGTCCAGGGTGAGGTCACCGTAGCGCGGCGCCCCGGCCCGGGGCCCCTCGGCGCTGCGGACGCGCAGCAGTGTCTCGGCCCTGGCCAGGACCTCGGCGATACGGAACGGCTTGGTGACGTAGTCGGAGGCGCCCGTGCCCAGGCCGGGGGCCAGGGAGTCGAGGGAGTCCAGGGCGGCGAGGAAGAGCAGGGGCGGGCGGTCGGCGGCGGGGAGGCTGGGGTAGCCGTTGAAGTGCTTCAGGTCGCGCATGGTCAGGTCGACGACGACCAGATCGGCGGGCTGTTCCCCGAGCCGGGACAGCGCCTCCTGGCCGGAGCCGGCCGTTCCGGTGCGGAAGCCCGCGAGTTCCATGGTGGTCGAGAGCAGTTCGACCGTTCCGGGGTCGTCGCCGACGATCAGGACCCGCCGCCCGGCCCCGCGGGCCGACAACGGTCTCTCGCTGAAAGGTCTCCCACTGAACGGTCTCTCACCGACATTCCCGTACATGGACCGACCATTCGTGTAGGGCTCGCGTGCCACCGAGTCGTGCGCCGCCATGGGGTGCGTCCCGCCCGGTCAGGCGGTGGGCTCCGGCCCGGTGTCCTCCTCGTCGACGGCATGGCTGAGGAAGTCGTCGACCATCCGGTTGAAGAGGACGGCGAGCTGGTGGAGCTCCTCGGGGGACCACTCCTCCAGGGCCATCTCCATGCCCCGGCGGCTCGCGTCGCGGATCCGGCCGATCGCGTCCCGGCCGACGGGGGTGAGCTGGACGCGCTGGGCCCGGCGGTCGTCCGGGTCCGGGACGCGGGTCACGTAACCGGACTTCTGCAACTGCTGCACCTGCCGGGTGATGTGCGACGCCTCGACGCCGAGCCGGACGGCCAGCTCGCCGGGGCGCAGGGCGTCGGAGTCGGCCATCGCCCGCAGGAGGGCGACGGCGGCGCGGTCCAGCGAGACCCCGGCCAGCGCCATGAGGCGCTCGTGCTGCCGGACCCGGTTGGTCAGGTACGAGATGTGGGTGAGGGCCCGCTCGATCTCGATGATGTCGGTCGAGACGGGGACTGCGGCGCGCGACGGTGTGGGCATGTGCACCAGTTTATCATCTGCTTGCTTGACTCAAGTAACTCAAACGTGCTTGCCTGACTCAACCAAGCGGGCGCCCACCGTATCGCGCGCGCTCAGGTCCACCCGACCGTATCCGTAGGAAGAAAGCGGGCACCTCATGAGCATCACCGGCCTTCAGGGACGCAGTGTCGTCGTCACCGGAGCGGGATCGGGGATCGGCCGCGCCGCGGCCCTCCACTTCGCCCGCGAGGGCTCGCGGGTCCTGGTCGCGGACCTGAACCAGGAGGGCGCCGACGGGACCGTCGAGGCGATAACGGCCGCGGGCGGGACGGCCGTCGCGGTCGTCGGCGACCTGAGCGACCAGAAGGTGGCGGAGCAGGTCGTCGCCACGGCGGTGGAGAGCTTCGGCGGGCTGGACGTCCTGGTGAACAACGCCGGTGTCATGGACCGCATGTCGGCCCTGGGCGAGACCGACGACGCCGAGTGGGAGCGGGTCATCGGGGTCAACCTGACGGCACCCTTCGTGCTGACCCGCGCCGCCCTGCCGCACCTGCTGACCGCGGGCGCCGCGGGCGGCGGCGCGATCGTCTTCACCGCGTCCGAGGCCGGTCTGCGCGGCAGCGCCGCCGGAGCCGCCTACACCGCCTCCAAGCACGGCGTCGTCGGGCTGACCAAGTCGCTCGCCGTGATGTACCGGACGCGGGGCATCCGTACCAACGCCATCGCGCCCGGCGCCACCGCGACCCACATCCAGGTCGACGCCAGGAGCGAGGCCGAGGGGCCGGCCACCCTCGCCCCGTACCTCCGCCTCGCGGGCAACGTGGCCCAGGCGGAGGAGCAGGCCGCGGCGATCGTCTTCCTCGCCTCGGACGCGGCGAGCAACATCAACGGGGCCATCCTGCCCGTGGACAACGGCTGGTCCGCGATCTGAGCCCGGAGCCCTGAGATCCGGGCTCCGGGCACCGGGCTCCGGGGGAGATCTGAGGGCGGAGACGTTCGAACCGAACGTCTCCGCCCCGGATCACTCGCTCGGGATCACTCGCTCTCCGTCAGCCGCTCTCCGTCGTCAGTCGCTCTCCCTCACCGAGATCGCGGCGGCCGGGCAGACGGTGGCGGCTTCCCGGACCGTCGGCCACAGCTCCGCGGCCGGCTCCGGTTCGAGCAGGATGACGACGCCGTCGTCGTCCCGCTGGTCGAACACCGCGGGCTCCAGCAGTACGCACGTACCGGCGCCGCAGCACTTGTCCTCGTCGACGGATACCTTCATGGTCGTTCCTCCTCGGCTACGGGCGGGGCGTGGCGGGCGCCAGCCACATGCCGACGAGCGCGTCGACCAGGCCGGTGGCGGCGTCGTGCCAGCAGGAGCGGACCGTGCCCGCCCCCTCGGCCAGCGCCCGTTCACGCTCCGCGCACATGTGGACCATCAGATGCCGTGCCATCAGTCCGCGCTCGGCATGCACCTCGGCGGGCAGGTCGGGCAGGGTGCGGTTGAAGCCCTCCACGATCCCCTGGAGCGCCGGGGACGTCAGCGACTCGTCGATCATCGTGGCGCGCAGCGCGGGGTCGGTCATCGCCTGGGCGCAGAACCGCGCGTACCAGGTGGGGGTGCCCAGCGCCTCCAGGTGCTCCGTCATCGGATACACCAGGCAGGTCACCCAGACGCGGACGTCGGTGGAGTCACCGGCGTCGGCGAGCCGCTGCTCCCTGGCCCGTTCGATCTGCGCGGCGTGCTTGCGCGCGATCGCCCGCACCAGATCGGCCTTGGTGCCGAAGTGGTAGCCGACCGCGGCGTTGTTGCCCTGGCCCGCGGCCTCGCTGACCTGCCGGTTGGAGACCGCGTACACCCCGCGCTCGGCGAACAGCCGCTCCGCCGTGGTCAGGATCGACTCCCGTGTCGCGCTGACCTGTTCGGCCCGCACCGTCCTGCCTGCCATGTTCACCATCTCACTGGTACCTCGCGCAAGCCGCCGACCATCAGGCCCTCAAGCTTGGGCAGTTCTTCCACCGTGACAGCGAGGTGCAGCGTGGGCAGCCGGCGCAGCAGTACGTCCAGGACGGCCTGCAACTCGGTGCGGGCCAGCGCCTGCCCCAGGCACGAGTGTGCTCCGGTGCCGAACGCCAGATGGACGTTGGGGGTGCGGCCGAGCTCCATCTCCTCGGCGTGGTCGAAGGCCCGCTCGTCCCGGTTGGCCGCGCTCATGTTGCACATCACGGTGGTACCGCGCGGCACCAGAACCCCGCCGATCTCGGTGTCCTCGCCAATGTATCGCGGCAGGCCGAGTCCCCCGCTGGCGTCCAGCCGCAGCGCCTCCTCCACCGCCGAGCGCACCAGCGACCGGTCGGCGAGCAACTGCTCCCACAGGCGCCGGTCGCCCAGCAGCATGGCGACCATCTTGCCGATCTGGTTGGCCGTCGTCTCGTGTCCGGCGAGCAGCAGCCCCAGTCCGGTGGCGACCAGTTCCTTGTCGGACATCCGGTAGCCGTCGGCGCCGGTGGCCACGATCAGCTCGCTGAGCAGGTCGTCGGTCGGTTCGGCCCGTTTGGCGGCGACATGGCCCGCCATGTAGTCGGAGAACTCGCGGTGCGCCGTCTCGACCTCCTCGTCCGTGTAGCGGGTGAGGTTGAGCAGCGAGTCGGACCAGTGGGAGAACCTGTCGCGGTCCGCCTCGGGCACCCCGAGCAGGTCGCAGATCACCCATACCGGCAGCGGGAAGCCCAGCGCGGCCTTCAGGTCGGCGGGCCGGCCGCTGGCCACCATCTCGTCGATGAGCCGGTCGGCCATCGCCTCGATACCGGGGCGGAGCGCGGCCATCCGCTTGGCCGTGAACCACTTCCCGACCAGCCGCCGCCACTGCTGGTGCCCCGCGCCGCTCTGCGGGATCGTGGCCGACATCTCGCTGTTGAAGAGCCCGCCCGACTCGGTGTCGGAGATCCGGGCCGCGTCCGCCGCGTCGAGCTGCCGGCTGAACCGCGGGTCGGACAGCACCTGTTTGACGTCGTCGTACCGCGTCAGCAGCGCCGCCTCGTCCCCGCTGGGCAGCTTCACCCTGGCCACCGGGCACCCCTGCCGCAGCGCCGCCCACTCGGCCGGCGGGTCCAGCGGCGCGTCGTTGGGGATCGGGTACGTGTGAACCTGGTCGGCCTCGCTGTTGCTCATCGTGTCTCCTCGGTCAGGGAAGAACGGTCGGGGGAAGCGCGGTGGGGGAAAGCAGTGGAGGGAAGAGCCGTGGGAGGGGTTCGGAAAGGGTGGGAGGCGATCACCAGGCCACAGGCAGTTCGTACACGCCGTACACGGACCCGTCGTGCTTGAACGGGACCTTCTCGATCTCGCCGGCCAGCCGCAGCCCGGGGATGCGCCGGTAGAGGGTGCTGTACGCGACCTGGAGCTCCATCCGGGCCAGTGTCTGGCCCAGGCACTGGTGCACCCCGAAGCCGAAGGCCAGGTGGCGGCGGGCGTCGCGCCGGAGGTCGAGCCGGTCGGGGTCCTCGAACACGTCGGGGTCCCGGTTGGCGATGTCGTTGGGCGCGATGACCCCCTCGCCCGCGCGGATCACCTCCCCGGCGACCTCGATGTCCTCCAGGGCCACCCGGCGCCGCCCGTTGTGCGTGATGTTGAGGTAACGCAGCAGCTCGTCCACCGCCGAGGCGACCAGCGCCGGATCGTCGGTGTCGCGCAGCAGGGCGAACTGGTCGGGGTTCTCCAGCAGGGCGAGCGTGCCGAGCGCGATCATGTTCGCGGTCGTCTCGTGCCCGGCGATCAGCAGGAGGACGCCCATCTGGGCCACCTCGGCGCGGGTCAGCTCACCGGCCTCGACCTTCGCGACCAGCCCGGACAGCAGGTCGTCGGTGGGGTGGGCGATCTTCTCGCTCATCAGCTCGTCGAGATAGCGGACCAGCGCCCCCGACGCGGCGGCCCGCTCCTCCGGTGTCACGTCCCGGTTGATGAGGACCTTGCTGCTCTCCTGGAAGAACTCGTGGTCGCCGTACGGCACCCCGAGCAGTTCCGAGATCACGAGCGAGGGCAGCGGCAGGGCGAACGCCTGGACGAGGTCGACCGGTGTGGGGCCGGCCAGCAGGCCGTCGATCAGCTCGTCCGTGATCTTCTGTACGGCGGGGCGCATCGCCTCCACGCGCTTGAAGGCGAACGGCGCCGCGACCATCCGCCGCAGCCGGGCGTGCTCGGGGTCGTCCATCAGGATGAACCCGATCGACGCGTTGCCCGTGACGGGGGCGCTGCTCGGGTAGCCGGGCCGGGTGATGTCGGCGCTGAGCCGCGGGTCGCCGAGCAGGGCGCGCTGGTCGGCGTAGCGGGTGACCAGCCACGGTGTGCTGCCGTCCCACAGCCGCACCTTCGCGAGCGGCCCCTCCTGCTGGGCGTCCCGCAGCTCCGGGGGTGGGTCGAACGGGCAGCGCGCGGCCCGTTCCATCGGAAATCCCGGCAGGGCGGCCTGGTGCTCGTCCGACGGGTTCAGCGTGCTGGTCATCGATCCCTCAACTCTCCTCGGAAGCGGTCCTTCCGGTGTGATCAGGCAAGCCCATCCCGTAACCCAAGTCAAGCAAGTGACTTAAATTCGCGCGCGTCACCCGCGCGAACCGGCCACCGGGCGTCGTCCGGGCCGGAGCGGGCACCTGGTGCACGATGGGGCGAGTCCGGCGAGCGCCCCGCCGTGCCGGGCGACCGAGGTCACCGGCGCGGCTTCGGAGACGAGGCGGAGGAGGCAGTCGTGGCCAGGCACGAGGACGGAACGGCCGACGCACCGAACCGGGGGCGGGAGGAGACCGAGGACGAGCGGGCGGACCGGCAGTGGCATGAACTCATCCAGGAGATCAGAGTCACGCAGACCGGCGTGCAGATCCTCTTCGGCTTCCTGCTCACGGTGGTGTTCACCCCGCACTTCCAGGAGTTGGGGGCGACGGACAAGAACACGTACCTCGTCACCGTCGTGTGCGGCGCCCTGGCCACCGGCGCGCTGATCGGCCCGGTCGCGCTGCACCGGATCGTCTCGGGGCGCCGGATCAAACCGCAGGCCGTCGCCTGGGCCTCCCGGCTCACCTTCGCCGGCATAGTGCTTCTCCTCGCGACGCTGACCTGCGCGCTCTTCCTGGTGCTCCGCGTGGCCGGTCATGACCCGTATGTGCCGTGGCTCGTCTCGGGGGTGGTCGCCTGGTATCTGCTCTGCTGGTTCGTCCTGCCGCTCTGGGTCCGCTTCCGCCACACCGCCACCCCGTGAGCGGGGCCGGGAAACCGTGAGCACGGCCGGATAACCGTGGCGCGCCACCGCGGGGACGCGGCCGCCGGACGTCTTCGCCGAAGCGGTGAAGCCGTACATCGAGGCGGGCTTCACGGAGATCGCGCCGATCCAGATCGGCGGCGACCACCGGGACCGTGCTGCCCGCGCTGCGCGCGCTCCGAGGCTGCGGCAGGCGCGGTCGGCACGTCAGCCTGCGATGTGCGCTGCCCGCTCGCGGAGCTCCTGGGCCTCCGGCACTCCGCTGTACCGCCGAAGGCGGACACGCATGTCCTGGAGGGCGGCCCGGACCTTCACCGAGCGGATGCCGTCGGCGCAGTCGAGGAAGGCGCGCCAGGTGGCCATGGCTCCGCCGACGTCGCCTTGGCGGAGGCGGACGCCGCCGAGGTCGGCGAGGACGATGGCGCGGGTGCGGCGGCGGTCGAGGCCGTGGATGTCGAGGGCCAGGTGGAGATGTTCCTCGGCGGCGTCGAGGTCGCCGAGACGGGAGAGGATCATGCCGGATTCGTGGGCCCAGCGGCCGGGTGAGTAGTGGGCGGCCCAGGAGTCACCGCCTGCGGCGGTGGGCTTGCCGATGGCGGTCTCGGACAGGGCGAGGTGCTTGGTGGCCATGCGGCGGTCGTCGTCCTGGGCGGCGGCGTTGGCGAGGGTGGCCTCGTAGTAGGCGACGGCACGCGGGTTGTCGAGGTGGTGCCCGTATTCCACGCAGGCTTCGCCGAGTTGGACGGCCTCGGCCCGGTGGCCGAGGTCGACGCACTGCACGGCGAGGCCGCGGAGCGCGGTCGCCGACAGCTCCGGGTCGCCGGCTTCGGCGGCCAGGCGGAAGGAGTGGGCGTAGTAGCGCTGGGCGAGCCCGCGGAGTTCGGGGGTGTCGCCTTCGTCCTGGGCCATCCAGCCGGCGAGGTGGACGAGCTGGGAGGTGGCGGCGAACAGGTCCCGCCCGGTGGCTTCGGTGAAGCGGCCCTCCAGCCAGGGCGCGACGTCCTGGGTGAGGTAGCGGACGGCCAGGTGGCGGGCGTGCCCGCCACCGAGTTCGGAAGCGGAGTCGCCGAGGGCCTTGACCATGTGGCGTACGGCGGCCACCTCGCCCTGGCCGACGCGGACGGCTCCGGGACGCGCGGTCCCGGTCCGGCGGGTGATGCTGTCCATGTCGGGCAGGCCGAGTGCGGACAGCGCGTATCCGCTGGAGGCAAGGACGAACTCCCGGCGTTCCACGTCGCTCCTTCCCAGGTGCAGGACTGATGCAACGGTATCTGCGTGGAGTGCTGCAGACAGGGGCTCCGGAAGGCTGATCGCCTCGGGGTCCAGCCCCAGCACCTGCGCGATGTAAGGCCACCAGTGGTCGGGGGTGCGCTCGCCCTCGATCCACCGCCGAGCGTGCTGGCGCTGGAGGCGCCGGGGATCGCCGCTTTCCGCCAGGCCGAGGGCGCGTGCCAACTCGGAAGGACCCCAGCCCCGTTCCCGGCACGCCTGCCTGATCAGTTCCGCGACGGCCGGGTTCCTCGGCACCTCGTCACCTTCCCCACCTGGATTACGCGGGATTACGCGGGACTACATCCTGGCCCCTGTCCTGGGAGGGCGAACCGCCGTTCACTGAACATCACCCCGCAGATCTCACCGAATGGCTCGAACAGGCATAGTTCAGGCCCTTTCGGCACCCGCCCGACACGCGAGAGGAACCGACAGTCGCGATGACCGCCGACAGCGCACGGACCCGCACGATCCCGCCTTCGCGAGGGCCTGTTGGTGCTCACCCCCGGCATGATCGAACGCCGCTGGGGCCGGATCGTGAACATCGGCAGCGTCAACGCCCGCGCCGGCCGGACGAACCTCGTCACATACAGCACCGCGAAGGCCGGACTGCTGGGCCTGACCCGCTCCCTCGCCCGCGAACTGGGCCCGTACGGGATCTGCGTCAACACGGTCATGCCCGGCGCCATCCAGGTCAAGGCCGAGAACACGATCCCCGCCGAGCACCGTGCGCGCCCGGAGGACCAGATCAAACGCCAGTGCGTGCCACGCAGGGGCCGCCCCGAAGACGTCGCGGCCCTGGTGGTGTTCCTCGCGGGCCCCTCCGCCTCGTTCATCACTGGGCAATCGGTCCACGTCGACGGCGGCTGGCTGCTGCACTGAGATCGTCAACAAGCAAGGAGACAGACATGATCGAACGAGTCCGCGCCGTCCTCGTCACCGCAGACGACACGATGCTGGTCATCCGCCGCACCCGGCCCGGCATTCCCGAATACTGGGTCCTGCCCGGCGGCGGCGTCGAACCGGGCGACGACTCCCGGGAGGACGCCCTCCACCGGGAGATCCACGAGGAGATCGCGGGGAAGGCCGACATCATCCGCCTCCTCCACACGATGGAGTCCGACGACGAGCGTCAGCTCTTCTACCTCGCTCACATCGCGACCTGGTCCTTCGAGGACCGCACCGGTCCCGAGTTCAGCGCCGGGGGTCGCGGCGCATACGCGCTGGAGGAGATCCCGCTGACCGTGGAGGGGCTCGACGGCATCGACCTCAAGCCCGAGGAGATCGCCCACGTCCTGCGGGTGGCCATCAGCGCCGGAAGCCTCGGAGGCGAGGCATCGCTCTGAGCCTTCGAGCACGGGTCAGCCGGACCAGGTCCAGTCGGCCACCTCGGGCAGGTCCGTGCCGTGCTCGCGGATCCAGGCGTCCCCGGCGCAGGCCAGCACGGCGTCCGGTTCCCGGGAGCCGTCCTCCGTACCGGCCCACGGCCGGACCCCCGCGCCCCGGTGGGTGTGCACGAGGTTGCGTCCGGGGGAGGTCCCCCAGTGACCGAGCAGCCGGGGCTTGGATGTGCTCCGGCGCCAGCGGCTCCAGGAGCAGCGGGTTGGCCATTGTTCCCGGCCTCCGGGACTCCGGCCGATGGCCCCGCTGATGCCTCTCCTGGGGGCACACTGTCCTCGCGCATGCTCATCCCCCGCCGGGGGCCGCGGGCCGGCCGGAAGGCCGCGGTTCGGTTCACGGCCGGTGGAGTCAGGGCTGGTGGAGTGCTTGCCTTCCCGCTGCCGCGGCGGCACCGACCTCGGTGGTCGCGCTCCGGGTGCTCAGTGTGCCGCCGGCGCTCTCCAGGTGCGCGCGGATGAACCACTGGAAGAGTTCGAGGCTGCGCAGGTGCTGGATCAGCAGGTCCTGGGTGACCGGATCCAGCTTGTCGACCGCGTCGACCGCCCGCCGGTGGTCGGCGATGATCCCCGTGTACACGAGGTCCAGCGCCCCGAGATGCTCGATGGCCTCGGCGCGGCCGACGGCGTAGTCGTCCCAACCGCGCTCCCGCACCAGGGCGCCCGGCGTCCCGGCGGGCGAGCCGCCGAGGGTGGAGATCCGTTCGGCGGTCTCGTCGACCATGCCGCGGACGGCGTCCACCTGGGGATCCAGCATCTCGTGCACCGCGATGAAGTGCGGCCCGACGACGTTCCAGTGGACATGCTTGAGGGTCAGGGCGAGATCGTTGAGCGCGTGCAGCCGCACCCTGAGCAACTGGATGGTCTCTCCGCCCTCCGAGGCCGTCATACCCGGCACGGTGTACCGCGGGTCGTTCTCCGGTGACATGAGGTTTCCTTCCGTGTTCGCCCTACTTGGTTCGCCTCATCGGGTACCACCGGCGCGCCCGCCCAAACTCCCTCCCGGTCCCGGCGGGCGCCTCCGCGCGAAGGCGGCACCGGGACCGTCGTCCGGAAAACCCCTGCTCAGCGCCCGAGCGCCCGGGCGAGCTGCTGCTTGGTCATCGAGGAACGGCCCTCGACACCGCGCTTCCTCGCCTCGGCGTAGAGCTGATCCCTCGTGGGGCCCTGGGCCCCGCTGTGCGAACGCTCGCCGCCGCGCCGCGAGGCCGACTTCGGGTCGCGCAGGGACGTCCTGCTCGCGGTCCTGGACTCCCCCGCCCTGGCCCGTTCCTTGTTCACCGTCCGGGCCGCGATCTCCTTCGCACGCCCGGCGGAGGTGCCGCGCTTCTCGGCGCCCTCCTTGATGTGCTCGTACTGGCGCTCGCGCTTGGCGCTGGAACCACTCGGCATGGCACTTCTCCTCACGGTCGGACGGCCCGTGCCCGGGCTCGCCTGTGGGCTGGTCCGGATCCGCCGCGTATCCGCCCCGCGCGGGTCCTCACCTCACGGCCGGCACGGGCGGGGCCCTACGGGATCCTGCCCCCCACTCCACGCGCCCGGCCCCGGATACGCCACAGGGGGACGGCCGGACGAGTCAGGACCGAGGAGTCCCGGGTGCGAGGCAAAGGGACACATTGTGCAAGCGAAGTCACGACTGTCAGGCGCCGCTCCGGGCGCGGCCCTTATCTCTCCCACCGTGGGGGCGACCGCCCACGCCACGCCGGCCCCGGAAAGCGAGGGCACCGTGCAGATCATGGCGGGCATCTGCTCCACCGGGAATTTCTGCATGTTCGACCTCGCCGACTTCAACGCGGGGTCGACCACGAGTACCAATCTTTGGCGCGACATCGTGTACGACGACAACACCTTCGCGGGGAATCACCGGCGGGACGGGAACGGGAGTCTCACCGCCCTGATCATGGACAACGCACCAGCTCGGTGAAGAACCGAGCCGGGTGCTTCGTCTACCTCTACGCGGGGCCGGGACACACCGGCAACGCCATCCGCTACGCGAACGGCGCGGACGACGCCTCCCTGGTGGGCAGCATCGTCGGAGACAACGCGGCGAGCTCGGCCGACTTCTCCTGCTGACAGCGGATTCACCGCTGCTTCATCCGTTTCCTCGGCCTTCATCACCACAGACGGAAAAATGGGGGGGCGCCCGGCCGGGCGGCCATGAAAAAGGGACAAGCTTCCGTGCACTGGAGAACCACCGGGCTCGCGCTGTTCCTCACACTGACGTCCGTGCTGCCCGTGGCGTGCGCTGCCCGGGAAGGCACGGGCGGTCAGCCGCCCCGGCACCCCACGGCCGCGCCCCTGTGGACACAGGCGGCCGGCATGTCCCTGGAGCTGCCCTTCGACGCGTACAAGTGGACCCCGCGCGAGGACTGGTCGCTGGAGAGAGCGCGGCGCGTACTGCTGGAGCACTGCGTCAGGGCCGCCGGCGTCGACTTCACCATGCCGGTGACCACGGCGCGAGAGGCGCCTGCGGCAGGCTACGACAACAGCAGAC
The DNA here is from genome assembly GCF_044744405.1 of Streptomyces sp. NPDC087310. Classification (NCBI taxonomy): domain Bacteria; kingdom Bacillati; phylum Actinomycetota; class Actinomycetes; order Kitasatosporales; family Streptomycetaceae; genus Streptomyces; species Streptomyces sp. NPDC087310. Next base: position 753,292 of record NZ_JBIUYF010000001.1, read on the forward strand.
GGTACGGAGTGACGGACGAGCGCGTGGCGGCACGGTTCGGTTACCACATGCCCGTCACGGAGGACGAGCGGGAACGGCGCAGCGCGGTACGGGAATGGGGCGCGCAGGTCGGCGCCGAGGAGGCGACCGCGCTCTGCGGGCAGGGCGACGGGAACGGCACAGCTGGCTGCTACCGCGAGGCCGACACCGTCCTCAGCGCGGACGTCCCTGAGGCCGACACCGACTGGCTGACCGAGCAAGGCGCCGCCACGCTGCGGCCCAGCGCCGTATCGTCGAGCACAACCCGGAGATGTTCCGTGCCCTCGGCGCCAACAAGGGCGCCCACGTGGAGAACGTACGCGAAGTACTGGCGAAGTGGGACCCGTCGCGGTCCGTCCCGTAGGAGCGGGCTCGAACGGTGCCTCGTCACGCCGTGCGCGGTGGCCGGCGCCCCGGCCGCCGCGCACGGATCGTGCCCGTGGTGTGGCCGTACACACGTGGATCAGTCGTAGAAGCGGGCCGTGGTGGCGCGGGAGTCCGTGGTGAGGAGATAGAACTCCGCCGTTCCGTCGCTGCCGTCGACCCAGGCGGAGATATTCAGCCAGTCGATGCAGCCGCTCCCCGCACGGGTGCCCACACCCACATATTCGTCGGGGTTGTCCGGGTCGTACTCCCACAGTTCAAAGGGGTGCGATGTGGTGCTGCCGGTCGTCACGCAGGTCCTGAAGTTGTTGCCGTGGGACCGTGCCCAACCGGTTCCGTAGACCCCGTTGCCCTCGGAGAGGAAGGGGCCTTCGCCGACGAAGTCCCAACCAGGTCCGAACGTCCCCGGCAGCAGGGCCGATACCGCGCCCGGCGCATGGGCGGACGGGACCGGATTCCGTCCGGACGAGTCACCGGGGTCACCGCTGTGGGCCAGGGCCGGCGCGGTGGCGGACACCATGAGCAGTACCGCCGTCAACGCGCCGGCAGCCAGGACTCCACGCTTGCAGAAATGTCTCATTCCCTATCCTCCGGCGTTCTTGCACGCTCTGCTCTCTGCAGGTGGAATCGATTCTGTGCAAGGCGGACCCAACCCGTCGTTGACGCACAGCCGCTGATTTCTTGATTATCCGTGCACTGTCGGACCGACCGATGATCCGGAATGATCCGAGGGGACAGATGAGAGAGACGGTATTCCGCAGCGACGAAATACCGCGGGCGGGAAGGTTCGACGGTCTCCGTGAACGCATGATCACGCTGGACGCGCCCAGGGACATCAGCACCGACCGCGTGGACGGCTTCTCCGCCGATATGAGGTTCCTGCAGCTCGGCTCCGTCTGTGTCTGGCCCGCGACCATGCGGTCACTGCGTATGCGGCGAACCCCCGGCCTCATCCGGCAGGGCGATCCGGAGCACTACCACGTCACTCTGCTGCTGCAAGGGACCAAGGGGATCGTCCAGCAGGGCCGCGAGGCCGTACTCAGCCCCTACCAACTGCACGTCGTCGACACCTCGCGGCCCTACCTGGCCCACATGGGCGGCCCCGAAGAAGACGCCCGGGTCATCGGCGTCGAATTACCCAAAGCCCTGCTGCCGTTGCCCCTGGACAAGGTCGACCGGCTCGTCGCCCGAAGCCTTCAGGGCCGAGAAGGAGTCGGTGCGCTGTTCACCACGTTCCTCACCCGCCTCGTCCAGGACGCCGGTTCCTACCGGCCCACGGACAGCCCACGGTTGGAAACAGTCCTGACGAACCTGTTCGCCGCTCTCCTCGCCCACGAACTCGACACCGAGGACGCGCTTCCGCCCGAGACCCGTCGGCAAACCCTGACCCTGAGCATCCGGGCATTCATCCGGCAACACCTCCACGACCCCGCCCTGACACCCGACGCCGTAGCCGCGGCGCACCACATCTCAGCCAGCTACCTGCACCGTCTGTTCCAGGGCCAGCACCACACCGTCTCCTCCCTGATCCGCCGGGAGCGCCTCGAACACGCCCGTCGCGACCTGGCCGACCCCGCTCTCCGCGACGAACCCGTCCACCGCATCGGCGCCCGCTGGGGCTTCACCCACCACGCCGTCTTCACGCGCGCGTTCAGCTCCCTGTACGGTCTCCCGCCCCGCGACTACCGCCGACAGGCACTGGGCGCCTGAGACGACGACGCGCGGCACAGTTCCCGAGCCCGGTCGCGGGCCACCGTTCCCCGCTCTCCGGCCCCCGGTGGAGCGTTGTGCAGGGGCCGGCCGTGCGGGATTCACCGGTCAGGGTTACTGGGCGGCAGACGAGTCGGGCTGTACGCCGGATTTTGTCGCCCGGTCGCCTCGCGGCGGCCGGGGAGACGGCCATCCATCTAGGACCGGCGTTGCCGCCGGTCTCGTGCGGTCTACCCGCGGACTCGGGCGGGCAGCCCTCGATCGTCCGCGCAGGGACGCCGTTCCTCGCGGAACGACGGCCCCTCTTGACCTTGCTCCGGGTGGGGTTTACCGAGCCGTCCGAGTCACCCCGGACGCTGGTGGTCTCTTACACCACCGTTTCACCCTTACCTGGGCCGTCCTCTTCAGAAGAGCACAGCCCCGGCGGTCTGTTTTCTGTGGCACTGTCCCGCGGGTCACCCCGGGTGGGCGTTACCCACCACCCTGCCGTGTGGAGTCCGGACGTTCCTCGGCAAGATCGAAGATCTTGACGCGGCCGTCCGCCCGGCTCGTCTGCCGTGCTGGCCATCGTACCCGGCCGGGCCACCACCCGTGGTCCCGGCTTGACCTTGCCGCGACGTCAGGGTTTGTACTGAACCCATGAGAATCGCCGAGATCGCCGCTCTCGTCGGGGTCACCTCCCGTGCGGTGCGCCACTACCACCACGTGGGCCTGCTGCCCGAGCCCACGCGGCGGCCCAACGGTTACCGGGACTACTCGGTACGGGACGCCGTTCTCCTCGCCCGGATCCGGCGGCTGACCGAGCTGGGGCTCTCCCTGGACGAGGTGCGGGACATCCTCGCCGACGACGCCGGGCGCGAACTCACCGAGGTGCTGAGCGAACTGGACGACGATCTCGCCCGGCAGGAGGCGGAGATCCGGGAACGCCGGCGCCGGCTCGCCGAGCTGATGGAGTCGCCGCCGACCGCCGACGGGCCGCTCTCCCCCGGGCTCGCGCGGTTCCTGCACTCCCTGCCCGCCGTCGACTCCCCCGCCGCCGCCACGGACCGCGCGCTGCTCGTCCTGCTCGACCGGTACAGCGAGGAGAGCGGCGACGGCGCGACCGGGGCCGGGGGCGGGAGCACCGGGGGTTTCTACGACGCGCTGCGCACCCTCGCCGCCGCCCCGGAGATCCTCGTCCTCTACCGGCGGCTCGACGAACTCGCCGACGCCCCGCCCGACGATCCCCGGATCGCCCCTCTCGCGGACGATCTGAGCGCGCTCGCCACCGACGAGATCATGGCCGCGCTGCCGGACGGCGACGGCCCGTCCCTCGACGGGTTCGGGGACGCCCTGCTCGCCGAGTACAGCCCGGCCCAGGCCGAGGTCGTACGCCGGACCATGGACGCGCTGGCGCGGCGGGTACGGGAGCGGGCGCAGGAGCGGACGCGGGAGAAGGGGCGGGCGTCGTGAAGCGCGTCGCGTGGTTCGCCGTACCCGTGTGCGAGATCGGCCTGATCGTCTGCCTGCTCGCCGGGGTGTCCCTCCCCACGCCCCTGCTTCTCGCCGCCGAGGCGGTGGTACTCGTCCTCGTCGTCCTGGAGGCGCTGATCCTGCGCCGCCACTACGCCGCGGCGCGGCGCTCCGGCACCGGGCACCGGGACGCGCTGGCCGCGGCCGTCCGCACCGCCGTGCCGACCCCCGTACGGCGGCTGACCGCCCAGGAGATACGGAGCTGGGGCAACCTCGTGCGCTGGGCCGCGCGGCGCACGCACGGGGTGGGCGCGGCCGATCTCCCGGTTCCGTACACCGGACCGCAGACGGCGATGCTCTACGGGCTGCTGTCCGTCGCCGTCGTCGAGACGGTCGCGCTGGCCCTGCTGATCCCCTGGCCGCTGGTGCATCTGATCATGCTGGTGCTGGACGTGTACACGGTGGTGATGGTGCTGGCGCTGCACGCGGGCTGTGTGACGCGGCCCCATGTGGTGGGCGCGGACGGCTCGTTGAGGATCCGTTACGGCACCCTCTTCGACCTGCGGATCCCGGCGGCCGACATCGTCTCCGTACGGGCCGACCGGCGCTTCCCGGACGGCGGGCTCCTCCAGTACGCCCCGGCGCAGGAGGACGGGGACGGGGACAAGGACGGAGGCGGGGTGCTGGATCTCGTCGTGGGCAGCCAGACGACCGTACGGGTGGAGCTGTCGGCGCCCGTCCCCTTCGTACGGCCGCTCGGTGCGACGGGCCGGGCGCGGGTGGTCCGGTTCCACGCCGACCGTCCGGAGGAGTTGGTGAAGGCGGTCAGGGCGGCGCTGCCGCCGGCCCCGGGTGTACGGGGGTGAAGCCCAAGGGCCGGGTTCACCTACGCTGACGCGAGGGCCGCACCCGTCGCCCCGTTCCGTCACGCCCCTCCGAGGAGAACCACCGTGCTCGTGCTGTTGCCGCCGTCGGAAGGAAAGGCCGCTTCCGGGCGCGGCGCTCCGCTGAAGCCGGAGTCGCTGTCGCTGCCCGGTCTGGCCGGGGCGCGCGCCGCCGTACTGGACGAGCTGGTGGAGCTGTGCGCCGCCGACCAGGAGAAGGCGCGCGAGGTACTCGGGCTGAGCGAGGGGCTGCGCGGCGAGATCGCCAAGAACGTGGAGCTGCGCACGGCGGGCACCCGGCCGGCCGGGGAGATCTACACCGGCGTGCTGTACGACGCGCTGGGCCTGGCCACGCTGGACCCGGCCGCGCGCCGGCGGGCGGGGAAGTCGCTGCTGGTCTTCTCCGGGCTGTGGGGCGCGGTACGGATCGGTGACCGTATCCCCTCCTACCGCTGCTCGATGGGGGTCAGGCTGCCGGGGCTGGGCGCGCTGGGCGGGCACTGGCGCACGCCGATGGAGTCGGCGCTGCCGGAGGCGGCGGAGGAGGCCGGGGGCGGACTCGTACTGGATCTGCGGTCGTCGGCGTACGCGACGGCGTGGAAGCCGAAGGGTGAACTGGCGGGCCGTACGGCGACGGTACGGGTGCTGCACGCGCAGACCGATCCGGTGACCGGCGTGGAGAAGCGGTCGGTGGTCAGCCACTTCAACAAGGCGACGAAGGGCCGGCTCGTACGGGATCTGCTGACGGCGGGCGCCCGGCCGAAGGATCCCGCGCACCTGGTGAAGACGGTGCGGGAGCTGGGGTACGTGGTGGAGGCGACGGCCCCGGCGCGGGCGGGGCGGCCCTGGGCGCTGGATGTCGTCGTCACGGAGATCCACTGACGGGGGCCCGGAAACAGCCCGTTGCGCCCTGCGCAACGGGCATTGCGCATCGTGAGGGCGAGCGGCAGGATGACCCCATGACCTCCGTGCTCGACCTCGCCCCCGTGATCCCCGTCGTCGTCCTCGACGACGCCGCCGACGCCGTACCGCTCGCCCGCGCCCTGGTCGCGGGCGGGCTGCCCGCCATCGAGGTGACGTTGCGGACGCCCGCCGCACTGGACTCGATCCGCGCGATCGCGGCGGAGGTGCCCGACGCGGTGGTCGGCGCGGGCACGGTCCTCACACCGGACGCGGTGAGCGCGTCGGTGGCGGCGGGTGCGCGCTTCCTGGTCAGCCCGGGGTGGACGGAGACGCTGCTGACCGCGATGCGGGACTCGGGCGTGCCGTTCCTGCCGGGGGTGTCGACGACGTCCGAGGTCGTGGCGCTGCTGGAGCGCGGGGTGACGGAGATGAAGTTCTTCCCGGCGGAGGCGGCGGGCGGCAGGCCCTATCTGAAGTCGCTCGCGGGACCGCTCCCCGGCGCCCGCTTCTGCCCCACGGGCGGTATCACCCCCGCCTCCGCGCCGGAGTATCTGGCCCTGCCCAACGTGCGCTGCGTCGGCGGTACCTGGCTGCTCCCGGCGGACGCGCTGGCGTCGAAGGACTGGGCCCGGGTCGAGACGCTGGCGCGCGAGGCCGCCGCGCTGGGCGGGAAGCGCGGGGCCTGAGCCGTCCCCTCACGATCCTGAACCGCCTCCATCACGGCCGGAGTCAGGCGAGTTCCGCCGTGGCGTACACCTCCATCGGGCGGTAACCCAGGCGCTGGTACAGGGCGTTGGCCGTCGGGTTGGCGTTGTCGGCGAAGAGCAGCACCTCCTCGGCGCCCTTGCGCAGAGCCGTCTCGCCGACCGCGGCGGTCACCCCCGCCGCGTATCCGCGTCCGCGGTGGGCGGGCGGCGTGTAGACGGGGGCGACGCGGATCTGCCCGGCGATCAGCGGGGCGTGGCCGGCCAGGGAGACCGGGACGCCGTCCACCTCCCAGAGGAGCAGCCGCCGTTCCTCGATCCGGGCGACCGCCAGGGCCCTCCGGTCCCGCGCGGGCGGGTCCCCGATCTCCTCGGCGAACGCCGTCAGCCACTCCACCGCCAGCGGGATGTCCTGGGCCGCCGCGTACCGCGCGCGGCCCTCGGGCGCGGGGTCCGGCGGGGTCGGTTCGCCCAGCCGGAAGAGCCGCATACCGTCGGAGAGCCGGTACGGGGGCGCGTTCCCGGCCCCGGTCCCCGCGCCGGGCCGCCGCGCCGTCCACGCGGCGCCGAATGCCTCGACGTCGGCGACCCGGCCCCGTACGCCCGACAGCGGGGGGCCGTGGCCCTCCGGGGTGCCGCCCAGCGTCCTGGCCAGTTCGGCGGCGGCCCGCGCCGGCATCGTGCCGAGGAACGGCGGGTGCGGCGGGGTCTCCAGGAAGGCGCCGGTCACCGGGGCGTCCGCGGTCTCCCGCCACCAGCCGAACCGTACGGGCCCGGCGTACGCCACGCCTCCGGTCCGCAGCGATTCGCTGACCGTGAGCAGGATGGTGTGACGCGCGGCGTCGGCCGCGAGGTACGGGTCCGCCGCGGCGCGGAACTCTTCGACGTCGTGGGTCAGTTGCCAGGTCATGCCGGTCATCGTCCTACGGCGGACCCGCCCCTGGCCAAGCCTTTTGGGGCGGGGCGGGGCGGGGCCGTCAGCGCAGGTGCGAGGTGTCGTTGAAGAGCCGCACCGACGCGTTGCCGTCCGCGTAGTACGCCACGACCGAGACCGACGCCGCCGACAGCTCCATCCGGAACAGCGACTCCTGCGGGGCGCCGAGGGCCAGCCGTACCAGCTCCTTGACCGGGGTGACATGCGTGACCACCAGGACCGTACGGCCCCGGTAACGGTCGAGCAGGGCGTCACGGGCCGCCGCGACGCGCCGTCCCACCGTCGCGAAGCTCTCGCCGCCGCCGGTCGGCTCGACGTCGGGCGAGGCGAGCCAGGCCGTCAGGTCGTCCGGGTACCGCTCCTGCGTCTCGCCGAAGGTCAGGCCCTCCCACGCGCCGAAGTCCGTCTCGCGCAGGCCCTCTTCGATCCGTACGTCGAGACCGAGCCGGTCGGCGACGGCCTGCGCCGTCTCGCGGCAGCGGCGCAGCGGGGAGGAGACGATGTCCTGGACCGTGCCGCGCGCGGCGAGCGCGGTGGCGATCGCGTCGGCCTGGCGGCGGCCGATGGCCGACAGTTCGGGGTCGGTGCCGCCGCTGCCGGAGAAGCGCTTGTCGGGGGTGAGGGCGGTCTCGCCGTGCCGCAGCAGGACGAAGGTGGCGGGCGGGCCGAGGTCGGCGGCGCCCCAGCCGACGGACGAGGAGGACTCGGAGGAGAGCGGGACGTCCTCACGGGTGGCGGCGGAGGCGGCAGCGGAGGCGGCCGAGCGGGCCGCGCCCGCGTCGAGGGCCGCCGTGGAGGCCGACGCCTCCCACTGGCGGCCCTGCTTGCCCGCGTCCATCGCCTCATTGGCCAGCCGGTCCGCGTGCTTGTTCCGCTCGCGCGGGATCCACTCGTACGTGACCTGGCCCGACGGCAGGATCCGTGCCGCCTCGGCGGCCAGGGGCTTCATGTCGGGGTGCTTGATCTTCCAGCGCCCCGACATCTGCTCGACGACAAGCTTGGAGTCCATCCGGACGCGCACCCGGGCGCCCGGGTCCAGCGCCTTCGCGGCCCTCAACCCGGCGACCAGGCCCTTGTACTCGGCGACGTTGTTCGTCGCGACGCCGATGTACTCGGCGGCCTCGGCGAGCGGCTCGCCCGTGGTCCCGTCGAGGACGACGGCGCCGTACCCCGCGGGCCCCGGGTTGCCCCGGGAGCCGCCGTCCGCCTCCACGATGAACGTCCGCATCAGGGGGTCACAGCCCCGAGTCGGCGGTGCGGACCAGGATGCGGCGGCAGTTCTCGCACCGCAGCACCGCGTCCGCGGCAGCCGCCTTGACCTCGTTGACCTCGGTGATGTTCAGCTCCAACTGGCAGCCCTCGCAGCGCCGCCGGAAGAGCCGGGCCGCGCCGACCCCGCCCTGCTGGACGCGGAGCTTCTCGTACAGCTTGAGCAGGTCCGCCGGTACGGAACCGGCGACGATGCCGCGCTCCTTGGTGACGGTCGCGGACTCGGCGTCGAACTCCGCGACGGCGGTGTCACGGCGTGTGGCGGCGTCGTCGGCCTTGGCCTGGACGGCGGAGACCCGCTCGGTCAGCTCGGTGACGCGCTCCTGCGCGGACTCGCGGCGCTCCATGACCTCCAGGACGACGTCCTCCAGATCGCCCTGGCGCTTGGCGAGGGAGACGATCTCGCGCTGGAGGTTCTCCAGGTCCTTGGGCGAGGTGACCGTGCCGGAGTCCAGACGCTGCTGGTCCCGTACGGCGCGCTGGCGCACCTGGTCGACGTCCTGCTCCGCCTTGGTCTGCTCGCGGGCGGTGTCGCTCTCCTCGGTCGTCGCGGCGACCAGCAGGTCGCGGAGTTGCGCGAGGTCCTTGGTGAGCGACTCGATCTCGGCGTGCTCGGGCAGCGCGGTGCGCTTGTGGTCGAGCTGCGACAGCCGTACGTCGAGGGCCTGGACGTCGAGGAGTCGGATCTGGTCTGCGGGCGCGGCGTTCAGTTGGGGGCTCCTGAGGAGTGGTGGGCTGACCAGGGGTCGGTGACCGTCTTCGAGACGTGGACCCGCAGGTCCCAGCCGTGGCGGTCGGAAATCTCGTCGAGCTGGGCGGCGGCCTGCTCGCACCAGGGCCATTCGGTGGCCCAGTGCGCGGCGTCGACCAGCCCGAGCGGGCTGTGCTGCGTGGCCTCGGAGACCGGGTGGTGGCGCAGGTCGGCGGTGAGGAAGGCGTCGACGCCGGCCGCCCTGACCTGGTCGAAGAGGCTGTCGCCCGAGCCGCCGCTGACCGCGACCGTACGGACGAGGGCGTCCGGGTCGCCGGCCACGCGGATGCCCTGCGCGGTGGCGGGCAGCCGGTGCGCGACGCGGGCGGCGAAGTCGCGGAGGGTGGCGGGGCGGTCCAGCTCGCAGATCCGGCCGAGGCCGCGCCGCCCGGCGGGGTCGGTGGGGTCCGGGACGAGGGGCCGTACGACCCGCAGGTCGAGGGCGCCCGCGAGGGCGTCGGAGACACCGGGGTCGGCGCTGTCGGCGTTGGTGTGCGCGACGTGCAGCGCGATGCCGTTCTTGATGAGGGTGTGCACGACGCGGCCCTTGAAGGTGGACGCCGCGACCGTCGTCGTACCGCGCAGATAGAGCGGGTGGTGGGTGACGATCAGATCGGCGCCGAGCCGCAGGGCCTCGTCGGCGATGTCCTGGACGGGGTCGACCGCGAACAGGACGCGGGTGACCGGGGCGTCGGGGTCACCGCAGACCGTGCCGACGGCATCCCACTGCTCGGCCCGCTCGGGGGGCCAGAGGGCGTCGAGCGCGGCGAGTACGTCGGCGAGACGGGGCGCGGAGGGGACTGGAGGCACGGAGCAAAGGCTACCTGCCCTCGCTGTCGCGCCCACCATGCCTGTGGATACCGCCGGTACCCCTGGACGGGCCATGTCCCTCCGCGCCCCGCCGGACCCCCGCCCACCGGACCCCCGCCTCCGGTCGGCCGCCGCTCCCGTTACTTGACGAGGTAGCCGCGCAGGTCGTCCAGGACCAGTTCGGCGGCCGTCACGCCCAGTCCGAGGTACCAGGTCTCGTCGGCGACGTCCTTGGCGTGGCCGTCCTTGACGGCCTTCAGGTTCTTCCACAGCGGGTTGGAGCGTGCGCTGTCCCGCTGGGTCTTCGACGGGTCTCCGTACACCCCGGTGAAGATCCAGTCGGCGTCCGCGTCGTCGATCTTCTCCGGGCTGATCTCCACGGCCAGATCCTCGACCTGCTGGTTCTTCGGGCGCGGCAGGCCGACGTCGTCGAGGATCGTGCCGATGAAGGACGCCTTCGCGTACAGCCGCAGCCGGTCCGGCATGTAGCGGACCATGGAGACGGTCGGCTTGTCCGGCCCGATCTCCTTGCCGAGGGCCCGCGCCTTCTTGTCGTACGCGGCCAGCGCGGCCTTCGCCTCGGCGGTGCGGTCCAGCGCCTGGGCGTTGAGGAGGTAGTTCTCCTTCCAGGTGAAGCCGGGCCGGATGGCGAAGACCGTGGGGGCGATCGCCGAGAGCGCCTTGTACTTGTCCGCGGCGCGGAGCTGGCTGCCGAGGATCAGGTCGGGCTTGAGGGCCGCGACGGCCTCCAGGTTGAGGTTGTTGATCGTGCCGACGTTCTTCGGGCTGCCCGCGCCCTTCTTGAGGTAGCCGGGGAGCGAGGCGTCGCCCTCGGTCGGGGCGTAGCCGACCGGCTCCACTCCGAGGGACACGACGTTGTCGAGTTCGCCGACGTCGAGCACGACGACGCGCTCGGGGCGCTTCGTGAGTTCGGTGGTGCCCATGGCGTGGGTGATGGTGCGCGGGAACTCGCCCGCCTTGGCGTCGGTCCCGTACGAGGCGGTCTTCTTTGCCGCGTCGGCGAAGTCCTTGCCGCCCGTGGCGACGGCCGCCTTCTTCCCGCCTCCGTCGCCGGAGCCGGCGTCGCTGTCGGAGGAGCCTCCGCTGCCGCAGGCCGCGAGGGAGAGTGCGGCGGCGAGCGCGACGGCGGCGGCCGTGCCACGGCGTCTTATGGACATCTTCAAGCTCCTGACAGGGTCGCTTAGGGTCGCCTTACCTTAAAGGTGGCCCTCTGCGTCAGCACACCCGCCCCCGCACTTTCAGTCGAATCATGCGACGGCCACCCTTATGTGTGAAGTGAGAGGTGTCGTGTTGTTCGGCAGGAAGTACGAAAACTAGCTTCTTCGCCGGAGGTGACGGATCGATGACTGCCTGTGCTGTCGAGACGGCGGGGCCCGCGGAGTTCACGGTCACGGCGGACGGGGCGTACGCCGCCCGGCTGGCCCTCAAGGCCGGTACCGGGGACGCGTGGTTCCCGGAGCGGTGGACCCTCGACGGGCCGGAGCCGTACGCGGTGCCTCTCCCCCTCGACCAGCCCGAGGAGCCGGACACGGAGGTGCTGCCGCTGACCGACGGGCGGGTGCTGGTCCGCCGCCGGGTCGCGGACCGGCACGATCTCTCGCTGCTCTATCCGACCGGCCCCGGGACGGGTCAGCTCCCGGTGGGCGCGGTGCGGTGCCCGGAGCTGAGGCTGCTGCCGCCGTCGCCGGACGGCCGGCGCGCGTACGCCCTGTCGGCGGGCGCCCGCTCCACCACGGTCTGGCTGGTGGCGGGCGGCGCCTTCGGCCCCGAACGGGTCGCCGAGGTGCCGGGGAGGTGCGCGGGCGGGGTCTGGCTGGACCGTACGGGGCGGATACTGGCGCTCGACCGGGAGACCGACGGCGTGGTCAAGGCCGTGGCCGTGGATCTGGCGCGGGGCGGCGAGGCGACGCCGCTGCTCCAGATCACGGAGGAGAGCAACGACCGTCTGCTGCTGGCGGATCCGGACAGCGGGCTGCTGCTGATCCGCTCCGACGCCCCGGGCCACGACCGGCTGGGCTGGGGGGTGCTGGGGAGCCGTCGTCCGGTGCGGTTCCCCGAGTGCCTGCGGTTCGCGGACCGCGCGGTGACGCCCTTCGCCGTCCAGCCGGGGCAGGTGCTGATGCCGGAGAGCTGCGCGGTGGCGCTGCGGATCGACGGCCCGGCGGGAAGCTGGGTGGGGGTGTGGCGCCCGGCGGGCCGTCGGCTCCATCAGCGGCCGGCGCCGCAGGGGTGGCTGGCGGGGGCCGGACTGTGGACCCGGGAGGGGGTGCTGCGGCTGCCGTACGCGACGGACACGGTGCCGTGCGGGGTGGCGTCCCTCCAGGCGCCGGTGGACGCGCCACCGGACGCGGCGATGGACCCGGCGGCGGACGCACCGATGGGCCCGCCGGTGGACCCGACAGCGCCCGTCGGCCGTCCGTACCAGGGCGAGGTCACGGAATCCACGCAAGCGGAATCCGCCGGCGGGGAACCGTCCGGCGCTCCACGGACTCCTGCCATGTGCAGGCCGGTGCCGTTGCAACAGGCGCCGCTCACCGGCCGTGGGGCCCCTGGATAGACTTTCCTCCGGCCCTGTGCCACAGAACAAGAAGCGAACACAACGGGGTGACTTCCCACATGTCCGAAACCCGAACCGACACGACGCAGCAGCGCCCGCAGGGGATGGCGACCGCGGGCAGCGGTGACAACGACGGTCTCGGTAAGCACCGCGGGGGTGCGGCACCGGCGGAGGACTCCACGTCTCCCGCCTACGGCCGCCACCGCCGCCCGGAAGAGGGCAGGAACGCGGCCTGAGGGCCGGGTTCACGAACCCGCGCACACGACGGAGAGCCGAGAGGCCGCCACGGAAGCCGTGGCGGCCTCTCGCCGTTCGCACGCACGGTGCCGCGCCGGGAGCTCCCACGCGCTTCCGTGTCAGGCGTCCGAGGAAGCGCGCGGCAGCCACAGCACCATCAGGACCACAGCCCCGAGCAGCACCCCGCAGCCCGTCCTGAAGGCGAGCGCGTACCCCTCGGTGAGCGCCTGCGGCCCCGTGCCGCCCGCAGTCCGGGACGCGGCGACGGTGGAGAGTACGGACAGGCCGAGCGCGCCGCCCATCGTGCGGGAGGTGTTGACCAGTCCGGAGACCAGGCCCGCGTCGCCCGGTGCCGCGCTCCCCGTGGCGAGGGCGGCCAGCGGGGTGGTGGCCAGGCCCAGGCCGGCCATCATCAGGATGCCGGGGCCGAGGATCACCGAGAGGAACGTTCCGTCGGCGGTCATCGTGGACTGCCAGCCGAAGCCGGCCGCCGCCACCAGCGTCCCGGTCACCGCGAGGGCGCGCGCCCCGGTCCGTGGCATCAGCCGCGGTGCGAGCTTCGAGCCGAGCACCACACTCAGCGAGCTGGGGACGAGCGCGAGCCCGGCCTCCAGCGGCGTGTAGCCCAGGACATTCTGGGCGTACACCGTCATGAAGAACCACATGCTGAAGGAGGCGGTGCCGCAGACGAACAGCGCCGCGTTGGCCGCCGACACGGCCCGGATACGGAACAGCCCCAGCGGCATCAGCGGCTCCCTCGCCCGCGCCTCCACCACCACGAACACCCCGAGCAGCAGCACCCCGCCCAGCAGCGGCAGCAGCGTCACCACCTGGCCCCAGCCGCGCTCCTCGGTCTGCACGATGCCGTACGCCACCGCCGCGAGCCCGGTCGTGACCAGCATCGCGCCCGGCAGGTCGAGGCGGCGCCCCGCGGCGTCCCGGGACTCGGTCAGCCAGAACGCGGCGCCCGCCAGGACCAGGACACCGACCGGCACGTTGATCAGCAGCACCCAGCGCCAGGAGAGCAGGTCGGTGAGGAGTCCGCCGACCAGTCCGCCCGCCGCGCCGCCGCCCGCGCCGACCGCCGACCAGGTGCCGATCGCGCGGGTCCTGGCGGCGCCCGCCGGCACGGCCGAGGTGAGGATGGTGAGGGTCGCGGGGGCCAGTACGGCCGCGCCGAGCCCTTGGACGGCGCGGGCGGCGATCAACTGCCACCCCTCCTGGGCGAATCCGCCGGCCGCGGAGGCGAGCGTGAAGACCGCGAGCCCGGCCAGGAAGGTCCGCTTCCGGCCGAAGAGATCGGCCGCGCGCCCGCCGAGCAGCATGAAGCCGGCGAACGCGATGGCGTAGGCGTTGAGGACCCATTGGAGCCCGGGGGCGGAGAGCCCGAGGTCGGCGCGCATGGACGGCAGGGCGACATTGACCACCGACACGTCGAGGACGACGAGGAACTGCCCGGCGCAGGCGGCCAGGATCACGGCCCAGGTGCGGGCCCCCGGTCTGGTGCGCCCGGCGGGGGTGGCGGGGACGGCGGGGCCCGGCGGGGCGGCGGAACCCTTGGGGCCGGAAGGGCTCTTGGAGCCGGAAGAGCCCTGGGGGCCGGAAGGGTCCTTGGGGCCGGAAGGGTCCTTGGCGAGGGAGGGACCGGTGAGGACGGAAGGGGGCGCCGGGGCGGACAGGGCTGCCGGTACGGAGGAGGCTGCGGAAGCGGATATCGCGTCGGCTTCGGTTTCCGACTCGAATTCTGACTCTGAGGAGGCTCGGACCATGGCTGTCATGGTCGCAGTCGACGAGTGCCCCGTACATGGATATTTCGCCGGAGCCGCAGGCCGGTCGGGGTCGCCCCGTTCACACACCGTTTACCGGAATATGACCGCCGGAGCCGGAATACGGCGGCGGCGCCCCGGGTTGGACTGAGAAGCTTTCATGGTGCACGCACTTTACGGCCGACGCGGTCGTGTCCAGTGCGGCACCGGGGCCCGCGCCCCCATCGACAGACACCGCGATACACCGAGAGACCCCGCCAGACCCTGCCAGAACCCGACAGACCGCGCCGGATCCCGCCGGACCCGCACCCCCCGTACGTACCCCTGGTACGCCTTTTCCTTTTTTCTGCCCCGGAGGCCGCACGTATGCCGCAGACGACGACCGAACAGCACGCCGGAGGGCTCCCGGACCCACGACCCCGCAAAGCCGGCGGCATCGTCCCCGTCCTCGCCTTCGCGGGCATCACCGTCGCGGTGATGCAGACCCTGCTCGTTCCCGTCATCAAGGACCTGCCCACCCTTCTCAGCACCGCGCCCGCCAACGCCACCTGGGTCATGACCGCGACCCTCCTCGCGGGCGCCGTCGCCACCCCGATCATGGGGCGCCTCGGCGATCTCTTCGGCAAGCGGCGCATGCTGCTCGCCAGCCTCGCCGTCATGGTGGTCGGCTCACTCATCTGCGGCTTCACCGACGACCTGGTGATCATGATCGTCGGCAGGGCGCTCCAGGGCTTCGCCATGGGCGCGATACCCCTCGGCATCGGCATCATGCGCGACGAACTGCCGCGCGAGAAGCTCGGCTCGGCCATGGCGCTGATGAGCTCCTCCATCGGCGTGGGCGGCGGACTCGCCATGCCCGTCGCGGCGCTGATCGCCCAGAACGCCGACTGGCACGCCCTGTTCTTCGCCGCCGCCGGTCTCGGCGCGCTGTCGATCCTGCTCACCGTGGTCTTCGTACCGGAGTCGTCCGTACGCGCCCCCGGCACCTTCGACTGGCTCGGCGCGATCGGGCTCTCCGCCGGTCTCGTCTCCCTGCTCCTGCCGGTCACCAAGGGCAGCGACTGGGGCTGGACCTCCGGCACCACGCTCGGGCTCTTCGGCCTGGCCCTCGTCATCCTGCTGCTGTGGGGCGTGATGGAGCTGCGCAGCTCCGCCCCGCTGGTCGACCTGCGCACCAGCGCGCGCCGTGAGGTGCTGCTCACCAACCTCGCCTCGATCATGATCGGGGTGGCCTTCTACGCGGTCACCCTCGTCCTGCCGCAGCTTCTCCAGCTCCCCGCCTCGACCGGGTACGGACTGGGCCAGTCGATGGTGGTCGCGGGCCTGTGCGTGGCGCCGCTCGGCCTGACGATGATGCTCACCGCGCCCCTGTACGCGCGGATATCGGCCCGCCGCGGCCCGAAGGTCACCCTGATCATCGGCATGCTGATCATCGCCCTCGGGTACGGGGCTGGCCTCGGCCTGATGAACGCCGCCTGGCAGACCGTCATCATCTCGGTCGTCCTCGGCGCGGGCATCGGACTCGCGTACTCCTCGCTCCCCGCCCTGATCATCGGCGCCGTCGACGCGTCGGAGACCGGCGCTGCCAACGGTCTGAACACCCTGATGCGCTCCATCGGCACGTCGATGTCGAGCGCGGTGATCGGCATGGTGCTGGCCCACACCTCCGTCCAGGCGGGCGGGGTGGCGCTGCCGTCGATGCACGGCTTCCGCATCTCGTTCGTGATCGCCACCGGCGCGGTCCTGGTCGGTCTGGTGCTGGCGATGTTCCTCCCCGGGCAGCGGCCCGCCGCCCGGCCGGAGCCGCAGGCCGCCGGTGAGGAGCTCGCGTACGGGACGGCCGAGCACCGCATGACCCTGGTCGCGGGCTCCGGCGGCTTCACCGGGCGGGTGCTGGACGCGGACGGCGCGCCGGTCGCGCGGGCGAACGTCACGCTGATCGACCGGCGCGGCCGGCAGGCGGGCCGCACCACGGCCGACGCGGAGGGCCGCTACGCGCTGCTGCCGCCGGGCGCCGGGCCCTACGTGCTGGCGGGGACGGCCTCGGGGTACGGGTCCCACGCGTGCCCGGCGGAGTACCGGGGCGACGGGGTCCCGGTCGCGGTCGACCTGGTCCTCGGCCAGAGGCAGGGGCAGGGCGCGCAGGAGTGCAGCTCGGCCGTCACGTCCTGACACCCGGCCCGTGCGCCGCGCCCGTACCCCGGCCGGGGCCCCCGCCCCGGACCTCGTACGGTCGCGGCCGTACGGCACCATGGACGCGCCCGGTATCCGGCACACCGCCGGATCGGTCCGAGGAGGCAGCCCCCAAATGACTGGCACATCCGGCACGTCCGGCACGTCCGCAGTGGCCGCAGCCGTCGGAGCGCCCGCGCCCGGACCCGCGCCGGACGTCCTCGCCGCGTTCGAGGCGGCGAAGGGCTTCATGCCCGTCCACGAGGGGCTCGCCCTGTACGCGGCGGCCGCCGAGGCCGGGGCGCTCGGGCTGCCGCTCCTGGAGATCGGCACGTACTGCGGGCGCTCCACCCTGCTGCTGGCCGCCGCGGCGCGCGAGGCGGACACGGTCGTCGTCACCGTGGACCACCACCGCGGCAGCGAGGAGCAGCAGGAGGGCTGGGAGTACCACGACCGGGAACTGGTCGACCCCGCCTCCGGCCTGATGGACACACTGCCCGTCTTCCGCTCCGTCCTCCGCCGGGCCGGTCTGGAGGAGCACGTCATCGCGGTGGTCGGCCGCTCGCCGCGGGTGGCGCGCGCCTGGGGCGACGGGCGGTTCGGTCTCGTCTTCATCGACGGCGGCCACACCGACGAGCACGCGGGCGGCGACTACGAGGGGTGGGCCCCGCGGGTCGCCGAGGGCGGGCTGCTCGTCATCCACGACGTCTTCCCCGACCCGGCGGACGGCGGCCAGGCGCCGTACCGGGTCTGGCTCCGGGCCCTCGCGTCCGGCGACTTCACCGAGGTGTCGGTGACCGACACCCTGCGCGTGCTGCGCCGTACGGCGGCGGGAGCCCCAGGGCTCTGACCCGTCGGAGGGGTCCCTGACCGCTCCACGGGCCCGCCCTGCCCCCGATCGGCGGGCGGGACGTCTAGCATCGCGACGTGTCGTACGACGAGAGCCCGCAGCCCGCACGCCGCCGCTTCGGCCGGCGCCAGCTCACCGTCGCGGTCGCCGCGCTGGTGCCGACCGCCCTGGCGGGGTGGCTCGTGTGGCAGGGGACGGGCGGATCCGACGGCGCCGGCGCCTCCGCCGCGACGGCCACCGGATCCGCCTCCTCCCCCTCCGCGCCCGCCTCCCCCGCCGCCACCGCGTCCGGCCGCACGGCCGCCCCGGGCGACGGCGCCCCCGGCGGTGCCGATCCGGCCGGACCGCTGGCCGGCAAGGTCGTGGTCATCGACCCCGGCCACAACCTCCGTAACAAGGACCACCCCACGGAGATCAACAAGAAGGTCGACATCGGCACGACCACCAAGGAGTGCGACACCACCGGCACCGCCACCAAGTCCGGTTACGCGGAAGCCGCGTTCACCCTCGACGTCTCCCAGCGGCTGCGTACCCTGCTCACGCGGCAGGGCGCCACGGTCTCCTTCACGCACGACGACGACCGCCCGTACGGCCCCTGCGTGGACGAGCGCGCCCGTATCGGCAACAAGGCGAAGGCCGACGCCGTCGTCTCCGTCCACGCCGACGGCTCCGCGCCCGGCAACCGCGGCTTCCACGTCATCCTGCCCGCCCTGGTCAAGGGCGGCGGCGCGGACACCTCCGCGATCGTCGGCCCCTCCCGCGAACTCGGCGAGCGCATCGTCGGCGATTTCCGCCGGGAAACCGGAAGTTCTCCGGCCAACTACCTGGGTGACGGTACGGGGTTGGACGTACGCGAGGATCTCGGCGGTCTCAACCTTTCGACCGTCCCGAAGGTCTTCATCGAGTGCGGCAATATGCAGGATTCGGCCGATGCCGCACTGCTGTCCGACGCGGAATGGCGGCAGAAAGCGGCGCGGGGACTGGCGGCCGGCATCAGCGGTTTCCTGGAGAACTAAAGAAGAAGAAGTGAATCGCTGTGAGACCGCTGTGAGGAAGTCGGCGGGGAGTTGGTGAAGGAGTTGGTCAAGGGGTTCGTGAGGGAGTCGGTACGGCAGTTGGCGCGTATGTCGCGGAAGGGGCCGGAGCGGGCCCTGTGACACCCCTTCGAGGTCGCGGAACCGCATAGCGGACCCTCGTAACGGCCCGGTACCAGGCCGGATACCCGGCAGACGACCCGATCGGGCAGACGATAGATTCATCCGTACGATAGGGAGCCGCCCCCGAGCTTCGCACCGTGCACCGCACCCTGAGCGGCCCGCGACGACCGCCCCGACGAGACGACTGACGAAGGATTTTTCACGTGAACATCCGCTCCCTCACTAGAGGCGACGGCGTGGTGATCGGAGCAGCGGTGTTGCTGTTCATCGCCTCGTTCCTCAATTTCTACGACTCGACGAGCTTCAACAGCGGGCCGAAGGCATGGGACATCCTCGGCGTCGTGATGAGCGTCCACATCGCCGGTGTCCTCGCCGCGGCCCTGATTGTCGTCTCGCACGCCCTCCCGCAGTCCCCGAAGAAGATCGCGGGCCTTGACCTCGGCCAGTTCGGCGTCGCGCTCGCCCTCTTCGCCGCCTGGACCTCGCTCTGGTACCTGCTCGGTGACGGCAAGGCCGGCGGCGGCCAGATCCTCGGCTTCTTCAGCGCCGTCGCCCTCGCGGGCGCCGCCGTGGCGACCCCGCTCGTCCCCGCGCTGAAGGTCGCCCTCGTCGGCCCCCCGAAGCCGCAGACGCCCCAGCCGTACGGCGGGGCCCCGGGCGGCCCGGCGCAGGGTTACGGCTACCCGGGCGGCCAGCAGCCGTACGGTACGCAGGGCCAGCCGCAGCCGTTCGGCGCGGGCGCCCAGCCGGCCGCGCAGCAGGCCCAGCCCTCCCAGGGCGGGGCGGCTCCGGCGGGCGACTTCTCGCCGTTCTGGTTCGCGGTACCCGTGGCGCGCCCGCTCTTCGGTGAGGACGGCTCGCAGTCCCCGATCGCCGAACTGGCGCCCGGCACCTGGTACTTGGCGGTCGAGCAGCGCGGCCCCAGCCTGGTGGCCCAGACGCAGGACGGCCGTCGCGGCGTTCTGCAGGACACCTCGGGCATCCAGCGCGGCTGACCGCCGCCCGCTCCGTCAGGCGTACGACAGGGGCCCTGGCCCGGAACTTCGCGTTCCGGGCCAGGGCCCCTTCCGTTCGGTCCCGCGTGCCACCGGTTCCGCGTGTCACCGGCCCCGCGTACCTCCGGTCAGCCGGAGCCGCTGGTGAGCTGGGACAGCGAGGGCACCTTGTTCTTCACCGGTGCTCCCGCGCTCTCGCCGGCGCTCTTGATGCCCGTGATGGTCTTCTCGAAGCTGCTGATGTCCACGCCGCTCGCGTCGCCCTTGCGGAGCTTCGTGGCGAGCCCCTTCAGCGAGGCGATCCCGGCCGACAGCGGTGCCACGGCCTTGGACAGCAGCGGATCCCCCTTGGCGTTCTTGGTCGCCGCCTTGAGCCTGTTGTAGGTGAAGGCTCCGGCGAGGGCCGCCTTGACCAGGGCGAACTTCCGCCCCTTCGCGCCCTTCTTGAACTTGCCCGCCTTGTACGGCTTGATGATCCACTGGTACGTCGCGCCGGCCGCGAGAGCGGCGTTGGCGACGAAGCGCGTCTTGGCGAACTTCTGCTTCTCCGCGGTGCCGGTGGGCGAGGCAGCCGCCTCATCGGCGGCGGGTGCCACCTGGGCGGCTCCGGCGGCCTTCTCGGCCTTGGGGGACGCGGCGCCCCCGCACGCGCCCGTCGTCAGCAGCAGGGCGCAGGAGAGCAGCAGGGCCAGTGCGGCGCGGCGCACCGTCACCCGGGGCGCGCCCGGTATGTGAGGGGTGTCGGACATGGGAACCTCCCTGGCAGACTGCCTGTAGCCTCACCGGCGCCCGGTCCCGCCGCCACGCGGACTGGGCCGTTCGGGTCGGTCACGGAGGGTCGGCCCGGGAAGGTGGTCACCGGCGGTCGGCCGGGGAGGTGGTCACCGGCGGTCAGCCCGGGGAGACGGTCAGCGGCGGCCGGCCCAGGAAGGCGGTCAGCGGCAGCAGTCCGGTTCCAGGCCGTGCGGGAGCCGCTCGCCGCTGAAGACGGCGGTCGTCGCCTCGTCGCCGCCGAGGGCGGCCACGGCCAGCAGCAGGGACCCGGCCGTCCAGGTGGTCAGCTCCTCGGGCCACATGCCGCGCTCGTCGCCGTCGAAGACGTACCCCGTCCAGTACATCCCGCCGTCCGCGCGCAGATGCTGGATGGACTGGAGTACTTCCAGCGCACGGTCGGACTCCCCCATCACCCAGAGCGCCAGGGCGAGTTCACAGCTCTCGCCGCCCGTCACCCAGGGGTTGGGCAGTACGCAGCGCACCCCGAGGCCGGGCACGACGAAGCGCTCCCAGCCCTCCTCGATCCGGGCCGTGGCCGGGGCTCCGGTCACGGCGCCGCCGAGCACGGGGTAGTACCAGTCCATCGAGTAGCGGCTCTTGTCGAGGAAACGTTCGGGGTGGTCGCGGATCGCGTGCGCGAGCGCGCCCGCCGCCAACTCCCAGTCGGGCTGCGGCTCTTCGCGTTCCTCGGCGATCGCGAGCGCGCAGCGCAGCGCCTGGTGCACGGACGAACTCCCGGTCAGCAGCGCGTCGTCGAGCGCGGTGCCGTCCGCCTCGCGCCGCCAGCCGATCTGCCCTCCGGGCCGCTGGAGTTCGAGGACGAACTCGACCGCCGCGTGGACGACGGGCCACATCCGGTCGAGGAACGCGTCGTCGCCGGTGGCCAGGTAGTGGTGCCAGATGCCGACGGCCGGGTACGCGCAGAAGTTGGTCTCCCGGCCCCGGTCGGCGGGGAGGCTCACCTCGTGGTCCGCGTCGGCGTAGGCCGCGTACCAGGAGCCGTCCTCGTTCTGGCGCCGGGCCAGCCAGTCGTAGGCGCGCGCCGCCGCCTCGTGCTCGCCCGCCGCGTCCAGCGCCATGGCCGCCTCGGTGTGGTCCCACGGGTCGAGGTGGTGGCCGCGGAACCAGGGGATCGCGCCGTCGGGCCGCTGGACGGCGAGGATCCCGGCCACGGTCAGCGCGGCCTGTTCGGCGGTGAGCACGCCGGGCAGGACGAGGTGTTCCGTGGCGCCGGGACCGGTGCCGGCCCCGGAACCGAAGCTGGGCCAGGTCACTTGACGGCCGCCGCTGAGGTGTCCGCGGACGGCGCCGGCGTACCGGCCGCCGCGGGCAGGTGCGGTTTGGTCGCGTACGCCACGAAGCTCTTGCCGACGACGGGGTTGAGGAGCTGCTCGGCGACCCGGGTCGCGAGGGGCTTCTTCATGATGTCCCAGACCAGCAGTTTGTGGTACGCGCGGACCGGCAGCGCCTGGTCGTTGTCGACCCCGAAGGCGCACTTGAGCCACCAGTACGGCGCGTGCAGCGCGTGCGCGTGGTGGGTGCCGTACGGCTTGAGCCCGGCCTCCCGCATCCGGCCGAGCAGTTCGTCCGCCTTGTAGATGCGGATGTGGCCGCCCTCGACCTCGTGGTACGCGTCGGAGAGCGCCCAGCAGACCTTCTCGGGGCCGTAGCGCGGCACGGTGACGGCGATCCGGCCGCCCGGGCGCAGCACGCGGACCATCTCGGCGAGCACGCCCTTGTCGTCGGGGATGTGCTCCATCACCTCGGAGATGATCACGACGTCGAACGACTCGTCGGGGAACGGCAGGTTGAGCGCGTCGCCCTCCATGGCGGTGGCCGTGGCGCCTTCCGGTGCCTCGCCCTCCGCCTTCATCGCGGCGAACCACCTGGCCACCTCGCGGATCTCCTCGCCGTTCCGGTCGAGGGCCACGACCTGAGCGCCGCGCCGGTAGCACTCGAAGGCGTGCCGGCCTGCGCCGCACCCCAGATCGAGCACGCGGTCGCCCGCGGCGAGCGGGAAGCGGGTGAAGTCGACGGTCAGCACAGGGTCGTCCTGCTTTCGCGGTCGAAGGAGCGGGGGCGGGAGCGGTGGCAGGAGCGGGGGCGGGTACGGACGTACGGGCCGGCCATCAGCGGCGTCCGCCGCCGCGGGGAGGGTCGGTACGGGGCACGTCGGTACGTACGGCGGTCGCGGACCCGGAGGCGGACGTGGCGGCGGGCGTGGCGGCCCGGGGGCCCCGTCTCCCGTGCGCCTGCCGGGCGATGGCCTCGCGGTACAGCTCCGCCGTCCCCTGGGCGGCCCTGGCCCAGGTGAACCGCGCGAGCACCCGCTCGCGGCCCGCCGTGCCCAGCCGGGCGCGCAGCTCCGCGTCGTCGAGCAGCCGCCCGAGGGCGGCGGCGAGCGCGCCCGCGTCGCCCGGCGGTACGGCGAGGCAGCTCTCCCCGTCCGCCCCGGCGACCTCGGGGATCGCGCCGCCGGTGGTGGCGACGAGCGGGGTGCCCGTGGCCATGGCCTCGGCGGCGGGCAGCGAGAAGCCCTCGTACAGGGACGGCACGCAGGCGACCTGCGCGCCCCGCACCAGATCGACCAGTTCGGCGTCGGAGATGCCCTTGACGAACTCGACGGCCCCTTCGAGCCCGTACCGTTCGATGGCCTGCGCGACCGGACCGTCCTCGGCGCGCCTGCCGACCACGACGAGGTGCGCGTCGGGGTGTTCGGTACGGAGCTTGGCCAGCGCCTCGACGAGATGTACGAGGCCCTTGAGCGGGACGTCGGCGCTGGAGGTGGTGACGATCCGGCCGGGGATCTCCCGGACGCCCGGGTCCGGCGAGAACAGCTCCGTGTCGGCGCCGATGTGCACGACGTCGATACGGTCCGCCCGTACCCCGAGGTGGTCGGTGATCTCCTGCCGGGAGGAGCCGGAGACGGTGAGGACGGACGGCAGCCGGCGCGCGACGCGCTTCTGCATGCGGGTGAAGCCGTACCAGCGGCGTACGGAGGCCCGGCGGCGCCAGTCCTCGGCGGCGTCCAGGTCGAGCCGCCGGTCGACGGTGATGGGGTGGTGGATGGTGGTGACCAGCGGCGCGCCGAGGTCGCCGAGCAGCCCGTACCCGAGGGTCTGGTTGTCGTGGATGACGTCGAACTGCCCGGCGCGGGCGGCGAGATGGCGCCGGGCGCGGAGCGAGAAGGTCAGCGGTTCGGGGAAGCCGCCGGTCCACATGGTGGCGACCTCGACGGCGTCGATCCAGTCGCGGAACTCGTCGCGGCGCGGTGTACGGAACGGGTCAGGCTGCCGGTAGAGGTCGAGGCTGGCCAGCTCGGTGAGCGGGACGCCCTCGTCGAGCACGGGGTAGGGCTGAGCGCCGATGACCTCGACGCTGTGGCCGAGGCGGGCGAGTTCGCGGGAGAGATGGCGTACGTAGACGCCCTGGCCGCCGCAGAAGGGGTTGCCCTTGTAGCTGAGGAGCGCGATGCGCAGCGGCCGTTCGCCGCCGCCTCTGCCGCCCCGGTCGTCCTGGGACTCCGGCCCGGTGCCCGCCGCTATGGCCTCAGCGGTCACACTCGGCCCCCTTCATCACTGCGTTCTCCGTGTTCCGACGGATTCGCCGGAGCGTAACCGCTGCCGACGATCTAGAACAAGTTTCAGACCCGTCCGCCCGCAGCCCTCGAATCTACCGGCAGGTAGCGTCGGCGCACGAGCCCCCGCAGGTGATTCCCGCCACGGCGGGGTCTGCCATGCTGTGCGCCCGTACTGTGCGCCCGCAGAGCCCCGAAGGGAGCGGCAACCGATGGCAACGGCCTCGCGCCCCTGTACGGCCGCGCTGACGGAGCGCCAGGAGGCCCGGCGGCGGCGCATCCTGGACGCCACGACGCGGCTCGCCTGCCGGGGCGGGTTCGACGCCGTACAGATGCGCGGGGTCGCCGAGGAGGCGGAGGTGGCCCTCGGCACGCTCTACCGGTACTTCCCCTCGAAGGTCCATCTGCTGGTCGCGACGATGCAGGACCAGCTCGACGGCCTCCACGCCACCCTCCGCAGACGGCCCCCGGCCGGTGACACCCCGTCGGAGCGGGTCGCCGGGACGCTGCTCCGGGCGTTCCGCTCGCTCCAGCGCGATCCGCAGCTCGCGGACGCGATGGTCAGGGCGCTGACCTTCGCGGACCGGGGGGTGAGCGGCGAGGTGGAGACGGTGTCGCGGCAGACGACCGCGATCATCCTGGACGCTATGGCCCCGCACGCCGCGCCCCGGACCCCCGCCGCCCGGACGGGGACGCCCGCCCGGACAGGAACGCCCGCGACCGGGACGCCCTCGCTGACGCCGCAGGAGCCGACTCCGGAGCAGCTCTCCGCGGTCCGGGTCATCGAGCACACCTGGCACGCGACCCTGATCGCCTGGCTGTCGGGGCGCGCCTCGGTCGCGCAGGTACGGGCGGACATCGAGACGGCCAGCAGGCTCCTCGACCTGACGGCGCGGGGCGTTCCGGAGCCGCGCTGAGTGCTCCGTCCGGGGGCGGGAGGCCGCCGTCGTACGGAACCGGCGGGTGCGTCCGGGTGAGAAGGCGTCAACTCCACGTAGCGGGCGGTGTACCGTGCTCGGTCGTTGTGTCAGCCCGTTCGCCGCCCGTTCACCGGAGGAGTGAGGTCCCCCATCACTGCCGTGCCGCCGTATGCCCCTCTCAGCGTCGAGATCGTCACCGGCCAGGACCGCGTTCTGGTGCGGGTCCGCGGCGAACTGGACTGCGACACGGGCCCCGACCTCTTCGCCGCCCTGGCCCCGCTGGCGCACCGGTACGTCGAGGTGGACTTCAGCGAGGTGCCCTTCATGGACTCCACGGGCCTCAACCTCCTCCTCGGCCAGCGCCGCGCGAGCCGCAGGGCGGGCGGTGACCTGACCCTGCTCCGCTGTTCACCCCCGGTACGGCGGGTGCTCGACGTCACCCGGACCTTCACCCACCTGACGACCCCGTGGGACACCGCGCCCGATCTCCCCCGGCCCGACACGTTCTAGGTCGCCGTCGTGTCTGGCACACCCCTGGCGGTCGCACAGTTGTTCAATGGGCGCATGTTCACCGCAAAGGCGCCGGGATCCGCGCAGGCCCGTCCGCGTCACTCCGTTCTCGTCCGGCTGATCCCGGTGCTGTGGACCCTCGCCCTCGGCTTCTGGGGGCTGTCCCGGCAGGACAGTGTGTGGCGGGACGAGGCCGCGACCTGGCAGGTGGCCCAGCGCTCCACGGCCGAGATATGCCGCATGCTGGGGAACGTCGATGTCGTGCACGGGCTCTACTACCTGCTGATGCACGGGCTGTTCGCCTGCTTCGGGCCCGGTACGACCACCCTGCGGCTGCCCTCGGTGCTGGCCATGGGGGTCGCGGCGGCCTGTGTGGCGGCCATCGGCCACCGGCTGGCCGGGCGGTGGGCGGGTCTGGCCGGCGGGATGGCGTTCGGGCTGCTTCCGGCCGTGCAGTTCCATCTCCAGGAGGGCCGTCCGTACGCACTGGTCGCGGCCGGGGCCGGGATCTCGACCCTGCTGCTCGTGACCGTGCTCCAGGGGCGCGCCAGGACGGTGCACTGGGTCGCGTACGGCGCCACCGTCCTGCTGTGCGGGCTGCTGAACTGGTTCTCGCTGATGATCCTGCCGGCCCATCTGGCGACGCTGCTCCGGACGCGCGCCGGGCGCGGGGTGTGGGCACGCTGGGCGACGGCCTCCGCGGTCGCCGTGGCGGGTGTGCTGCCGCTGGCCCTTTTCAGCCGGAGCCAGTCCGTACAGGTGTCCTGGATACCGCCGCTGACCTGGCACATGATGATCGGCCCCGCGGTCCTGCTGGCGATCGGTGGCGTCGGCGCCCTGCTGGACCGGCCCCGGGCGGGCGGGCCCTCGGTGGCGGCCGTCGGGCTGCCGCTGCTGGCGGTGCCTCAGCTCGGCCTCATCGGCCTCTCCCTGATCCAGCCGCTCTTCCTGGACCGGTACATCCTCTTCAGCCTGCTGGGTCTGGCGCTGCTGATCGGTACGGCCGTCGGCTCCGCGGTACGGGCGGCCGAGCCGCGCCTGCCGAGAGCGTCCGCGTGGATCCTGCCCGCGGTGGTCGCCGTGGCGATGGTGGCGCTGCTGCCGCAGTCGCTGGCCAAGCGGTCCCCGGAGGGCCGGGCGGACGATGTGCTGGCCATAGCGTCGGACGTACGGCGGCTGAAGGAGCCCGGAGGCGCGGTGCTGTTCCTGCCGTCGGCGCGCCGGGACACCGCGTCCGTCTCGCCCGACGCCTTCGCCGGTCTGCGGGACATCGCGCTGACGCGGAGCCCGCGGAAGTCCGGCACGCTGAAGGGTCTGGAGGCGGACCCGGGCCGGATACGCGCCGCGATGCTGGCCCACCGGCGGATCCTGCTGGTGACGGACGCCCCCGGGGTGGCGAGACCGGTGCGGGGAGCGCGGGACCGGACGAAGATCTCGGTGCTGGAACGGCACTTCACGGTGGTGGCCGACGAGCAGGTCCGCGGCCGGAGGGTCACGGTGTACGAGCGGCTCGCGCCCGCCCGCTGACCGCCGGTCCCCCGCGTACGGCGTGACGTGTGGGCGCCCCACGCACGGGGCACCCACACGCCACCCGGCGCAGGCGGGTCAGCGGATGCGGACCACCTGCGGGTCATGGTCGCTCGCCTGGTCGGCGAACTCGGCGTTGATGTGGACGACGTCGTAGTCGGGCTTCTTGACGCCCGGGCTGACCAGGATGTGGTCCAGGGTCTGCGAGTTGCCGTCGTACACGTAGCTGTAGCGCTCGTTCTTCGGAAGCTTGTCCATCAGGTCGGTGAGGACCTTGCCCCGGGTGAGGGCGGCGACGGGCTTGGAGAACGGGTAGTCGTTCAGGTCACCGAGGACGACGACCTTGGCCGTCGCGTCCTGCGAGAGCAGCCCGGTGACGAAGGAGTTGACCTCCTTGGCCTGCGCCAGGCGCTGGGTCTCGGAACCGAGGACCGGCGGCTGGAAGCGGCTGTGCAGCGACTGGTCGCCGCCCTTGGAGTTGAAGTGGTTGCCGATGACGAAGACCTGCTCGCCCCGGAAGGTGAACTCCCCGACGAGCGGCTTGCGGCTGTTCTGCCAGGCGTCGGCGGTGGGGTTGATCCGGCCCGGGGAGACGGACAGGGTGATGCCCCGGTCCTTGCCCTTCTGGTCGGCCTTGGGCGCCTTGACGACCTTGGTGGCCGTGGTGGCGTCGCCGCCGGGACGGTCCACGAAGCTGACACGCTGAGGGTTGAAGAGGAAGACGTTGCGGATGTTGCCGCCGGGCTCGCCGCCGTCGACCTTGTCCTGCGGGTCGACCGAGCGCCAGTCGTACGTGGGACCGCCCTGGGCCTTGATCGCCGCGATGAACTGGGCGAGGGTCTTGTCGGCGGCGACCGTGCCGTCGTCCTTGGCGCCGTTGTTGTCCTGGATCTCCTCCAGGCTCACGACGTCGGGCGAGGAGAGGTTCTTGACGACGCCCTCGGCCAGCCGGTCGAACTTCGCCTGCGGGTCGGTCGGGTCGAGGTTCTCCACGTTGTACGTGGCCACCGCCAGCTCGTCGGCCTTGGCCTTCCTCGCCACCTCGGGCTTGAGGCCGCCGGACCTCACCGTGCCGAGCGTGGTGGACTGGAGGCCGTAGCCGCCGTAGTTGGAGTAGTCCAGCACGCCGGTGGTCGCGCCGGTGAGCGTGTCGCCCACGTTGGCCGCGGCCTTCTCACCGGTGAGCGAGGCGATCAGCAGACGGCCCGAGTTGGGCTGGGAGTAGGAGCCGTAGAGCGTGCCGCCGCGCGGGGTGGCGTTCTGCTTCGGCTTGGTGGTGACCCATGTCTCGCCGTACGCGTTGGAGGCGCCGACGACCCGGGCGTCCTTGACCTGGACGCGCATGCCCTCGCGGGACTCCAGCCAGTCCAGGGCGAACTTCTTGGGCTTCAGGGCCAGCGGCTCGATGTTCAGGCCCTTGACCTTGGGCGCGTACGCCTCGGGGAGCGTCTTCTCGTCGATGACCTCGGCGGCGGGCAGCGCGTTGCCGGAGGACAGGACGGTGGAGGTGGGGCCGGTCAGCTCCGTGACGGACTGGTTGCCGCCCGCGGCGCCGCCCGGGTAGTACTCGGTGACCTTGCCGCTGACCAGGACCGAGTCGCCGACCTTGACCTGCGGGGTGGCGGAGCCGGTGAAGACGAACACGGCCTCGCTGGTCGCCGGGTCCTTGTCCGGGTTCGGGTCCTGGAGCCAGTAGCCGCGCGCGGATCCGATGGCGCGTACGGCGGTGACGACGCCGGGCACGTCGGTGACGGTCGAACCGGCGTGCGGGGAGAGGCGGGTGGCGCCCTGGATGTCGTGGACGCGCAGCTCACCGGGGGTGGTGCTGGTGGGCGAGGGCGTCGGGGACGGCTCCGAGCCGCCGCCCGCGCCCGCGCTGTTACGGGGGGAGGGAGTGGCGCCCGTGAAGTCGGCGGAGTTGTCGTCGGTGTCGGTGAGCGCCGCGTTCCTGGCGACCGAGGTGGTGTTGCCCGCGCCGGTGGCCGGGGTGGTCTCCCGTACGACGGCGGTGCCGAAGCCGACCAGGTCCTTGACCGTGGTGTCGGCCGTGCAGTCGGCGGCGGTCAGGCAGGTCAGCGCGGTGGTGGAGTGGACGAGCGCGACGGTGCCGCTGCTCGCCGACATCGCGATCGCGCCGGTGGCGTCCGGGGTGGGCAGGGCGGTGTCGCCGCCCGCGCCCTTGCCCTCCTCGACGAGGTAGCTGCCCCCGGCGGGGATGGCGCCGGTCAGCGGGGTGACCTGCCACTTGGAGCTCGCGGTGGGCGAGCCGCTGAGGTACTGCACGGACCAGCCGGTGAGGTCGAAGGCGCCGCCGCCCGCGTTGCCCAGCTCGATGAAGTCGTGGGTGAGGGTGGCCCCGGAGTTGCCGCCACCGCCGAAGACCTCGGCGATCACGGCGTCCGGGGACGGGGTCGCCTGGGCGGCAAAGGGCAGCACGACGAGGGAACCGGCGAGACCTACGGGGACCGCCAGCGCGACGATCTTCGCGCGACGGCCACGAAAGGCCGGGGGTATGGAGGAAGACACGAGTGACTCTTTCTGTTCCTTGGGCTGCGACTTCCGGCGGGCCCCCCGTGGGTTCCTTCGGTGACGTCGCGGATGAGCGTGATTGGCGGAAAAGTCGGCTCAAGATACGCGCGTAGATACTGCCCGAACAAGAGGTCGCGCACACCAAGGGGCAAGTGTTTCCCGAGTGTTCGCCGGATTTAACCTGGCCGACGGGGAGGACCGCTCCGGGGCCCTCCTCCGGACGCCCCGGGGACAGCCCGGGGACAGGCCGGGGCCGGGGGATCCGGCGGGGCCGGGCCGGTAGAGTGGGCGCGTCGTCATCATGCCCGTATGGAGGGAAGCCGGTGCGAAACCGGCACTGACCCGCAGCCGTGAGCCGCCGTCACCGGCGGCGAGTCGGAATGCTCCGTACGCGGTCGTGACCGGCTCATGCCACCGGCAACCCGCCGGGGCAGGCATCGTCGAGGTACACGAGGCCGGAGTCTGGTGCCTGAGTGTGCCTGGTGTCCGGCTCGCGCAGGAGAGGCCCAGCAGCCCATGACCACCGTTCGCCGCTGCACCGCGGCGCTCGCCGTATCCGCCGTGCTCTGCGTGGTGTTCGCCCCGGCCGCCTTCGCGGGCGGCGACGTGCCTCCCCCGGCCTCCGGCTCCTCGCCCGACCCTTCTCCGTCGGCCTCCCCGTCGGCGTCTCCGTCAGTGTCCGCGCCGGCCCCGGCGGTGAAGCTCCCGCGCGGGCTGTACGGCGAGAAGGACCCCACGTACGACGGCGTCTGGCGGCAGTCCCTCGCCCTGCTGGGGCAGGCCGCGTCCGGGGTCAGGCCCGCCAACGACGCCGTGCGCTGGCTGAAGAAGCAGCGGTGCGCGAACGGCGGGTTCGCCGCGTTCCGCGCCGACCCGGCCGCGCCGTGCGACGCGAGCACGCCGATCGACTCCAACTCCACGGCGGTCGCCGTCCAGGCGCTCTCCTCCCTCGGCGACCAGCGGCCCTTCATGACGACGAGCGTGGCCTGGCTGCGCTCCACCCAGAACAAGGACGGCGGCTGGGGCTACACCCCGGGCGCGCCGAGCGACGCCAACTCCACCTCCCTGGTGATCGGCGCGCTGACCTCGGCCGGCGTACGGCCCACCTCGATGCGCGTGCCGCAGGGCGACCCGGACGGCAAGCACGCCTACGACGCGCTGGTGGGGCTCTCGATCCCGTGCGACGCCGGGTCGGGCGCGGACGCCGGGGCCTTCGCGTACCAGCCGGACCAGGACGGCAAGCTGACCGCCAACGACGACGCCACGGCGGCGGCCGTACTCGCCGGGCTCGGCAAGCGGCTGGTCACCGCACCGGTCACGGCGGGCGCCGCGCCCACCTGCGTACCGTCCACCGCCTCCCGGCGGCCCTCCCCCGAGCGGGCCGCCCGCAACGGCGCCGCCTATCTGGCCGGGGCGCTCGCGGCCACCGGCCACCTCGACCAGCCGCCGCTGCCCGGGACCAGTAACAGCGACGCGGGCGCCGCGACGCCGGACATCGGGAACACGGCGGACGCGGTGGTCGCCCTGACGGCGGCCGGTTACGGGGACCAGGCGACCGGCGCCCTGGAGTGGCTGAAGAAGAACTCCGGGACCTGGGCACAGCAGCAGGGGCCCGCCGCCTACGCCCAGTTGATCTTCGCCGCGTACGCGACGGACACCGACCCGCGCAACTTCGGCGGTATCGACCTCGTGGAGCGGCTGAACGCGACCGGGCCCACGCCCAGGTCCGTGGCGCCCCCGGAGCCGCGCCCCGGCAACGCCGCGGAGAGCGCGATCGCCGACGGCGGGGCCGCGGTGCTCCTGTGGGTCGCCGGGGTCGGTGTGGTCGCGGCGCTGGGGACCGCGTTCCTGCTCAGCCGCAGGAAGACCCGGCAGCCGTGACGCGTTCGCGGTACGCGCTCGCTCTGACGGTGGCGCTGGGGCTCGTGCTCGGGGCGGGGGCGGGCGGCGCGCAGGCCGCCGGTTACCGCTACTGGTCGTTCTGGCAGGCCACCGGCGGGAGTTGGGCGTACGCCACCCAGGGCCCTGCGGTGCTCCGCCCCGCCGACGGCACCGTCACCGGCTTCCGCTTCGCGGTGAGCGCGGACAGCGGGGACGCGGCCCGGCCCCGTACCGCGCCGGACTTCGCGGCGGTCTGCGCGGCCACCCCGGCGCGGGACGGCGCCAAGCGGATCGCGGTCGTCGTCGACGCCGGTACGGCGGCGGACGCCCCGGCCGGGGAGGAGCCGCCCGCGCCCCGGGCGCGGTGCGCGCGGGTCGGCGCGGACGCCACGGCCGCCGACGCGCTCGCGGCGGTGGCGAAGCCGCTGCGCTACAACAGCGACGCGCTGCTCTGCGCGATCTCCGGCTACCCGGAGTCCGGCTGCGGGGAGCAGGTGCGCGACGGCGCGACGGCGGACCCCGCGTCGACCGCTTCCCCCTCCCCTGCTCGCACTCCCACCGCCGACCGTGCGGGAGCCGCCGATACTCCCGTCGCCGGGCCGGAGCGGGACGGCGGCGGTCCCTCGCTCGGCCTCTTCGCGGGTCTCGCCGCCGTGGCCGTCCTCGCCGTGGCCGGGCTGTGGCAGGCACGCCGCCGGCGCGGCTGAACCGCCCCATGAATCGCCCCGCCGAGCGCCCCGCGCACCGCCCTGCCGACCACACCGTGGACCGTCCGATGGACCCCGCCGCTCCCCGGCGTACGGTGCGGGCGCCCGAGGCGAGCCGGTTCAACGCCCTGCACGCCGGGGCCTGGTGGCTCTGGGCGCTCGGGCTGGCCGCGGCGGCCTCCCGTACGACCAACCCCCTGCTGCTCGGACTGCTCGTCGGGGTGGCGGGCTATGTGGTGGCGGCCCGGCGCACGGACGCGCCCTGGGCCCGTTCGTACGGCGCCTTCGTCAAGCTGGGGCTGGCCGTGCTCGCCGTCCGGCTGCTGTTCTCGGTCTTCCTCGGCTCCCCGGTGCCCGGCGCGCACGTCCTGTTCACGCTGCCCGAGGTGCCGCTGCCCGGCTGGGCGGCTGGGGTGCGGCTCGGCGGCCGGGTCACGGCCGAGCAGGTCGTGTTCGCGCTGTACGACGGCGCGAAGCTGGCCACGCTGCTGATCTGCGTGGGCGCCGCCAACGCCCTCGCCAATCCGGTGAGGCTGCTCAAGTCGCTGCCGGGCGCGCTCTACGAGGTGGGTGTCGCCGTCGTCGTGGCCATGACGTTCGCGCCGAACATGGTCGCCGACGTCGGACGGCTGCGCACCGCCCGCAGGCTGCGCGGCCGGTCCACCGGCGGGGTCGGGGCGGTGCTCCGGATCGGGCTGCCGGTGCTGGAGGGCGCGCTGGAACGTTCGGTCGCGCTCGCCGCGTCGATGGACGCCCGGGGGTACGGCCGTACGGCAGAGGTCCCGCCCGCCGTGCGCCGCACCACCACCGCGCTCACCCTCGGCGGGCTGCTGGGCATCTGCGCGGGCGTGTACGGGCTGCTCTCCTCCGCGGGCACCGGATACGGGGTGCCCCTGCTGGTGGCGGGGGCCGTCGCGGCGGCGGCCGGGCTGCGGCTCGGCGGGCGGCGCTCGGTCCGTACCCGCTACCGGCCGGACCGCTGGGGCGCCCGCGCCTGGCTGGTCGCTGGGTCGGGCGCGGCCGTCGCGGCCGCCCTGATCGCGGCGGGCGTCGCCGATCCGGCCGCGCTGCACCCCGGGGTCGTACCGCTGGAGGCGCCGACGCTGCCGCTGTGGCCGGCGGCGGGGGCGCTGATCGGGCTGCTGCCCGCGTTCGTCGCGCCCGCGCCAGGGCCGCCACCCCCATCCGAGGAGCCGACACCGTGATCCGATTCGAGCGGGTGTCGGTGACGTACTCCGACAGCGACGACGACGGCGGCAGCGGAGGCAGCGCTCCCGCGCCCGTGCTCGGCGGGGTCGATCTGACCGTGCCCGAAGGCGAACTGGTGCTGCTCGTCGGCCCGTCGGGCGTCGGCAAGTCGACCCTGCTGGGTACGGTCTCCGGCCTCGTCCCGCACTTCACGGGCGGCACCCTGCGCGGCCGGGTCACCGTCGGCGGCCGGGACACCCGTACCCACAAGCCGCGCGAACTCGCCGATCTCGTCGGCACGGTCGGCCAGGACCCGCTCGCCCACTTCGTCACCGACACCGTCGAGGACGAACTGGCCTACGGCATGGAGTCGCTGGGGCTGGCGCCCGATGTGATGCGGCGCCGCGTCGAGGAGACGCTCGACCTGCTGGGCCTCGCCGAGTTGCGGGACCGGCCCATCGCGACGCTCTCGGGCGGCCAGCGGCAGCGGGTCGCGATCGGCTCCGTACTGACCCCGCACCCCAAGGTGCTGGTGCTGGACGAGCCGACGTCGGCGCTGGACCCGGCGGCGGCCGAGGAGGTGCTCGCGGTGCTGCAACGGCTGGTGCACGACCTCGGCACGACGGTCCTGCTGGCCGAACACCGCCTGGAGCGGGTGGTGCAGTACGCGGACCAGGTCATCCTGCTGCCGGGCCCCGGTCTGCCCCCGGTGATCGGCGCGCCGGAGCGGATCATGGCGGTGTCGCCGGTGTGCCCGCCGGTCGTCGCGCTCGGCAGGCTGAGCGGCTGGGAGCCGCTGCCCCTCTCCGTACGGGACGCGCGGCGCCGGGCCGCCGGGCTGCGCGCACGGCTGGCCGGGGCGGAGCCGGTCGCGGTTCCTCCCGTACCGACGCGGCCGGACCCCGGCGCTCCGGCCGCACCCGTACGGCGGGGGCTCGGCGCCCTGTTCCACCGGCGGCCCGCGCGGGCCGAGGACGACACCGGGGCCGGCGGTCCGGCGGCGGTCGAGGGGCTGCGGGTACGGCACGGGCGGACCGAGGCGCTGCGCGCCGTGTCGCTGACCGTCGCGCCCGGCGAGACGGTGGCCCTGATGGGCCGCAACGGCGCGGGCAAGTCCACCCTGCTCTCCGCCCTGGTGGGAACGGTCGCGCCGACCGCCGGGACGGTACGCGTCGGGGGCCGCGCCCCGCACCGTACGCCGCCGCGCGAGATGGTCCGGCACGTCGGCCTGGTCCCGCAGGAACCGCGCGACCTGCTGTACGCCGACACGGTCGCCGCCGAGTGCGCGGCGGCGGACGAGGACACGGGCGCCGCGCCGGGCACCTGCCTGGCCCTGGTCGGTGAACTCCTGCCGGACATCGCGGGCAGCACGCATCCGCGCGACCTGTCCGAGGGGCAGCGGCTGGCGCTGGCGCTCGCCGTGGTCCTGACGGGACGGCCGCCGCTGCTGCTCCTCGACGAGCCGACGCGCGGCCTCGACTACGCGGCGAAGGCGCGGCTCGTCGGCGTGGTGCGCGCGCTGGCGGCCGAGGGGCACGCGGTCCTCCTGGCGACGCACGACGTGGAACTCGCCGCCGAACTCGCCCACCGGGTGGTGATCCTGGCCGACGGCGAGATCGTGGCGGACGGCCCGACGCCCCGGGTGGTGATGTCGTCGCCCGCGTTCGCGCCGCAGGTCGCGAAGGTCATGGCGCCGCAGGAGTGGCTGACGGTGGCACAGGTGCGTACGGCGCTCGCCGCGACGACCGAGACCTCAGGGACGACCGAGACTCCAGGAACGGCCGAGACCTCAGGAACGGCGGAGACCCCGTGACCGGGCGGACGCGGGCCGTGTCCGGGGTGCGCGCCGTACGGCTGGGGCCGCGAGCGGTCTGCGCCCTCGCCCTGACCGGCGTCATCGGGGTGGCCGCCTTCGGCTGGCCGCTGCTCGCGGGACCCGATTCCGGGCTCGCGCACTCCGGCGACGCCCCGTGGCTCTTCGCCGCGCTGCTCCCGCTGCTCGTCGGGGTGGTCGTCGCGACCATCGCCGACTCCGGGCTGGACGCCAAGGCGGTGGCGATGCTGGGGGTGCTGGCCGCCGTGGGCGCCGCGCTGCGCCCGCTGGGCGCGGGGACGGCGGGGCTGGAGCCGATGTTCTTCCTGATGGTGCTGAGCGGCCGGGTGCTGGGGCCCGGATTCGGTTTCGTGCTCGGCTCGGTGACGATGTTCGCGTCCGCGCTGCTGACCGGCGGGGTCGGCCCCTGGCTGCCGTTCCAGATGCTGGCCATGGGCTGGTTCACGATGGGCGCCGGGCTGCTGCCGGGCCACGGATCGCTGCGCGGCCGGGCCGAGCGGGCGATGCTCGCGCTGTACGGGGCGGGCGCGGCGTTCGCGTACGGCACGGTCATGAACCTCCAGGGGTGGACGTACCTCGGCGGGATGTCCTCCGGGGTCTCCTTCCACCCGGGGGACCCGGTCCAGGCCAACCTGGCGCGCTTCCTCGCGTACTGCGCGGCGACGTCCTTCGGCTGGGACCTGGGCCGGGCGGTGCTGACGGTCGCCCTGACCCTGACCGCCGGCCCGGCCCTGCTCAGGGCGTTGCGCAGGGCCACGCGCCGGGCGGCGTTCGACGCGGAGGCGGTCTTCCGCTAGTCGCGCGCCGCGCCGGCCCCTAGTCCCGCGCCGCGCCCGCTAGTCCCGCGCCGCGCCCGCCGTCTTCACCGACACCCCGGCACCCGTACCGGCACCTGTGCCCGCACCCGTACCGGCACCGCCCGGGGCCGGGGTCGCGTCGTCGGCGGCCTCCCGGCTCCTCGGGAACGGATCGGCCTTCGGCACCACCCGCGGCAGCAGCCGCCGCGGCCCCGCCAGCAGATACGTCAGCGCGAAGCCCGCGCCCACGACCGCGGCGCCGCCCACCGCGTCCAGCACCCAGTGGTTGGCCGTGGCGACGATGGCGCACACCGTGAAGAGCGGGTGGAGCAGCCCGAGGAGCTTCATCCACATCTTGGGCGCGAGGACCACGATCACCACGCCGCACCACAGGGACCAGCCGAAGTGCAGCGAGGGCATCGCCGCGTACTGGTTGGTGAGCGCCGTCAGCGCGCCGTAGTCCGGGTTGGTGAGGTCCTGCGGGCCGTGCACGGTGTCGATGAACCCCATGCCCGGCATCAGCCGCGGCGGGGCCAGCGGGTAGAACCAGAAGCCGATCAGCGCCAGCACGGTGGCGAAGCCGAGGGAGGAACGGGCCCAGCGGTAGTCGGCGGGGCGGCGTACGTACAGGACGCCGAGGATCGTCAGCGGCACCACGAAGTGGAACGACGTGTAGTAGAAGTTGAAGAAGCTCTCGGCCCACTTGATGTCCACGACCGCGTGGTTGACCCAGTGCTCGATGTCGATCCCGAGCGCCCGCTCGATCCCGTGGATCTGGCGGCCGTGCTCCTCCGCCGCCTCCCGGCCGCCCGTCGCGGCGAGCCTGATGTGCGAGTACGCCGAGTAGCCGACGCGGATGACCAGCAGTTCGAGCAGCAGGTTGGGCCGGCTGACCAGCCGCTTCCAGAACGGTGCCAGCGGGACCCGGCTCCAGCGCGCGGGCTCGGCCCGCGCGTACTCGGTCGGGACCGGCCGGTCGAAGTAGGGCGAGGCGCGCGTCAGGAACGGCACCGCGCAGGCCGCCGCCAGCGCCGCGATCAGCGGGATGTTCTCCCGGAGCGGGGCGAGGGCGGCCATGTTCGGCAGCATCATCTTGCCCGGCAGCGTCATCACCAGCACCACCACCGCGGGCCACACCAGCCGGTCCCTGGCCCGGGTGCCGACCCGGCCGACCAGCGCCAGCAGCACCCACAGGAGCTGGTGCTGCCAGGCCGTCGGGGAGACCGCGATCGCGACGCAGCCGGTCAGCGCGACGGCCAGCAGGAGCTGTCCGTCGCGCGCGTAGTGGGCCGCCCTGCGCAGGCCGAGTACGGCGACGACCGCCGCGAGGGCGATGACGAGCACGACCTCCAGCGGCCCTTCGAGACCGATCCTGAGCAGCGCGCCGTGCAGCGACTGGTTGGCGAGGCTGTCCGCGCGCTCGCCGAGCCCCGCGCCCGCCACGTGGTGCACCCAGTACGCCCACGAGTCGTTCGGCATCGCCGCCCACGCCAGCGCCGTCAGCGCCGCGAAGCTCCCCGCCGAGGTCGCGGCGGCCTTCTTCCGTCCCGTCAGCCACAGCAGCGGCGTGAAGAGAAGCACGGCGGGCTGGAGGGCCGCGCCCAGGCCGATGAGGAAGCCGGAGCCGCGTTCCCCGCGTACGGCGAAGCAGCCGAGCAGCACCAGCAGGACGGGGATGATGCTGGTCTGGCCGAGGGAGAAGCTGTTGCGCACCGGCAGCGAGAGCATGAGCAGGCTGATCGCGACGGGCGCAGCGAGCAGCCCCGTACGGCGCGACAGCTCACCCGGCAGCGCGCGGCGGGCCACGACCAGGCCGAGGGCCACGACCAGCAGCAGGGTGCCGAGCGTCCAGGCGACGCCGAGGCTCTGCTCGGCCGACCTGGCCAGGGGTTTGAGGACCAGCCCGGCGAACGGTGTCCCGGTGAACCTACCGGTGTCGTAGAGCGACCCCGTCACATGAAGGACGCCGTTGTCCCCGATCCAGGTCTCCAGATCCGTGAGCCGTTCACCGGGCGGCTGTCTCAGTACCACCGCCGCCTGTCGTACCGCCAGCACCGCGGCGAGCAGCCAGAGCACGACGCGGGCCGTA
Source organism: Streptomyces sp. NPDC087310 (assembly GCF_044744405.1). NCBI lineage: Bacteria > Bacillati > Actinomycetota > Actinomycetes > Kitasatosporales > Streptomycetaceae > Streptomyces > Streptomyces sp. NPDC087310. The sequence goes on from NZ_JBIUYF010000001.1 coordinate 791,199, forward strand.
CCGAAACCGGTCCCCGCCGTACCTGCCGCCGCACCGCCGTGCACGCTGTGTTCTGCATTCACCACGCCGCGCCGAACCTCCGTCCGAAAACCCCGTCCTTGGGGCATAGAGCGTCGCACTGCCCCGTGGAGAAGACCACGGCAACCCCCTCTTCGCCTGACTGTCACCCCTGTTTCGTCTCGACACTCATGACATCAGGGGTCGGGAGATGCGTGGGAGGTACGGGCGGATCACGATGGGGCCGCACGCACATCACGCATCACCGCAACGATTGGGAGGCCCGCATGTCACAGAACGACCAGGGACAGCGCGAGCGGTGGGACGCGGTCGATCACTATGTCACCGATCACCTCGCCCCCGCCGACGAAGCCCTGTCCGCCGCCCTCGCCGCCACCGAGGCGGCCGGCCTGCCCGCGATCAGCGTCGCGCCGAACCAGGGCAAGCTGCTCCAGCTCCTGGCCCGGGTGCAGGGCGCCCGTACGATCCTGGAGATCGGCACGCTCGGCGGCTACAGCACCATCTGGCTGGCCCGCGCGCTGCCCGAGGACGGCCGGCTGATCTCCCTGGAGTACGACCCGGCCCACGCCGACGTGGCCCGCGCCAACCTGGCGCACGCCGGTCTCGACGGGATCGCCGAGGTACGGACCGGGGCGGCCCTGGACACGCTGCCCGCGCTGCTGGCCGAGGGCGCGGGACCGTTCGACTTCGTCTTCATCGACGCCGACAAGCGGAACAACCCGCACTACGTGGAGTGGGCGCTGCGGCTCACCCGGCCGGGCAGCGTCATCGTCGTCGACAACGTCGTACGGGGCGGGGCCGTCGCGGACGAAGAGACCACCGACCCCTCGGTGCTGGGGACCCGGCGGATGATCGAGGAGATGGGGAAGAACCCGCGGCTGTCGGCGACGGCGGTGCAGACGGTCGGCACCAAGGGGTACGACGGGTTCGCGCTCGCCCGTGTCCTGGACTGACGTCCTGGGCTCACGTTCTGGGCGGACGTCCCGGACTGGCGCGGGTTCCTGAGGCGCGGGAACGCGTACGGAGGCGGCGGGCCGTCCCTTGCCCGCCGCCTCCCGTCTCTGTCGGGTCAGGTCAGACCCGGAGCAGCCGCTGCGTCATCTCGCGGTAGCTCTGGAGGGCGAGCCGCAGCTCCTCCGTGTCGGAGCCGTCCGCGGCGCCGTCGTCGCGGTCCCCGTCCCAGCCGGCGCGCAGCGAACGCGGTCGCTCGGCGAGCGCGGTGGTGAGCTGCCGGGCGGCCTCTTCGAGCACCCCGGCCGCCTCCTCGACCGAGCGCCGCGGCCCGTCGACGAAGGAGTTGAGGGCTTCCTGGAGCCGCTGGGAGAGCCGGTCGCTCTCGGCGCTGGGGAACAGCCGCCCGTCCGTCTTCCCGTCCGCCTTACCGGTGCCTCCGTCGAAGGCCCGGTCGGAGGCACCGGGGCGGGCCCCGTTCGTCCCCGCGGCACGCCCGGTCTTCACCGGGGGCGCGGGCGGGGGCTGCTGCCCGGACCGCGGGGTCTGCTTCGAGGGGGCCGGCGGCGCCAGCCTCGGCGGGGGAGGCGGGGCGTCGGGGGTCCGCGTACCACCGGCCGCCGCGTCCGGGGCGTGGAGCGGCTTCACCGGGGTCACCGGGTCGGCCGCCCCACGGGGGTCGGCGGACGGTTCCGGTGTCGTGGGTGTCCCGTGGTTCTTCTCGTCGGTCGTCGTCTTCCTCTGGTCACTCATCACGCACCACTCCCTTTGGGTCGCAGTGAGAAGTTCCGGTTCCGCCCGGTGCCCCGGGCCGTGCGGTCGTCGTGGCCGCCGGTGTCCTCCGGGTGGGCGAGGATCAGTCGTTCGAAGAGCTCACGCGCGCCGACCATCGCCTCGCGCATCTCCTCCGTGCTCGCGCCGCGGCCCTCGTCCGAGGCCGCGTGGTGCACCCGGCGGTAGCCGTCGATCGCGTGCGCGTGGTGGACCGAGAGGGCGTCCACCTGGTCGTCGTAGCGCGTCCCCTCGGGGTAGCCGCGCTCCTGCGCCAGCGTGGCCACCAGCCGCTCGGCCCGCGCGACCGCCTCCTGCGGCGCGTCGACGAACCGCTCCTGGAGGGCGGCCCATTCGGCCACGTACTGTTCGCGCTTCTCGTCCGGGAGAGGCTCGTGCCGCAGCCGCCCATGGCGCTCGACCCGTTCGCCCAGCTCGCGTTCGGCGGCCTTGGAGTCGCCGTCGTGCCGGGCCAGAACGCGGTCGTACTCCGGGCCGAACCGGCGCTTCAGGCCGCCGCGTCCGCTCGCTTTGCCAGGTCCCGTGAAGAGGACCGCGGCCACGACGGCCGCGAACCCCACGATCAGAGCGACGACGATCAGAACAGTGGACATCTTTGCCTTCCTGGTTCTCGGCGCCGGGCTCGTGCCGCGCCGTGTCGTGTCGGCTCTTGTCTTGCTCGTGTGCCTTGCTGGTGTGCCTTGCTCGTGGTGTGTCGGGTTGCCCGTAATCCGTTGGCCAAACGGCGCCGGGCCCCGGTAGGAAGACGACCATGAACTGGTCCGTCCGCCCCGAGTCCTTCGCCACACCCGACGCCACCCGGCTGCGCCGCGCCTACTACGCGGAGGTCGCGGGCCGGTACTGGCGGCGGCCCGCGACGGAGGCGGAGATCGACGAGGGCCTCGCGGGCGACCCGCCCGATCATCTGACCCCGCCCACCGGGGAGTTCGTGGTCGGACGGTACGGCGGGCAGGGCGCCCCCCGCGTGGCCGCGTCCTGCGGCGGGGTGCGGATGCTGGACGCGTCGACCGCCGAGCTGACCCGGGTGTACGTGACCCCCGCCACCCGGCGGACGGGCGGCGGCGGGGCGCTGCTGGCCGGCCTGGAGGAGGCCGCGCGGCGGCTCGGGGCGCGGCGGCTGGTGCTGGACACGCGGCTCGATCTGGTCGAGGCGCGCGGGCTGTACGTCGGATACGGCTTCCGGGAGATCCCGGCGTACAGCTCGGGACCGTACAAGGAGATCTGGTACGGCAAGGAGCTGACCGGGTCCACCGGCCGGTAGCCGGGCCCGGAAAGCGGAATCGGCGGACCGGGCCGGCTCAGGCGGCGTGGTCCCTGGGCGGCCCCGGGGCCATGGGCCGTTCGCCGTCCGAGCCGCACAGTTCGGCGTTCAGCTCCTTCACGAGCGCCACCAGATCGGTCGGCCGGTCGGCTCCCCACCAGTCCCCCAGCAGTTCGGAGAGCGACTCCTCCCGTGCCGCCGCCAGTGCCTCCGCCGTCTCGGCGCCCCGTTCCGTGAGCGTCAGCTCCACCCCCCGGCGGCGGGTCAGCCCGCGCTCCTCCAACTGCCGGGACGCGTCCGTGACCGTCCGCAGCGACACGGTCGCGTCCTCCGCGAGCACGGCGGGCTGCACGACCCCCTCGCGCCTGACCCGCAGCAGCAGCCAACTGGCCGCCGGGAGCAGGTCGTACCCCGCCTTCTCGGTGATCGTCTCGTAGACGCGGCGGCGGCCCTCGCGCGTGCCGAGGACCGACAGGGCGCGGGCCACCTCGTCGCGCGAGGAGCGTTCGACGGGGTTGGACGCCAGGGTCTCGGTGATCTCCGGGGCGGTCACCGAGCCGCGCAGCGGGTCCTCCTTCAGGAACCAGGCGATGACGAAGGCGATGAGCACGACCGGCACGCCGTACAGGAAGACATCGGTGATGGACGTCGCGTACGCGTGCAGTACGGGGCCGCGCAGCGCGGCGGGGAGCCGGCCGAGGGCGTGCGGGTCGGCGGCGAGCTGTCCGGTCCCGGTGCCGGGCGGCAGGGGTTTGCCGGCGAGGGCGTCGGCGAGCTTGTCCCGGAGCAGGCTGGTGAAGATCGTGCCGAAGACGGCGACGCCGAAGGAGGCGCCGATGGAGCGGAAGAAGGTCGCGCCGGAGGTGGCGACGCCGAGGTCCTGGTAGCTGACGGCGTTCTGCACGACCAGGACGAGGACCTGCATGACGAGCCCGAGCCCGGCGCCGAAGACGAAGAGGTAGGCGCTCATCTCCCACGTACCGCTGAACTCGGTGAGCTGGTGGAGCAGGAGCAGTCCGACGGCGGTGACGCCGGTGCCGAGGATCGGGAACACCTTCCAGCGGCCGGTACGGCTGACGATCTGGCCGGACAGGGTGGAGGTGATCAGCAGGCCGAGCACCATGGGCAGCAGGTGGACGCCGGACAGGGTGGGGCTGATGCCGTGGACGACCTGGAGGAACGTCGGCAGGTACGTCATCGCGCCGAACATCGCGAAGCCGACGATGAAGCTGATGCAGGCGACGAGTGTGAACGTCCTGAGGCCGAAGAGACGCAGGGGCAGTACGGGCTCGGCCGCGCGCCGCTCGACGCGGATGAAGAAGGCGAGCAGCACCAGGCCGAGCACGGCGAGCCCGATGGTCTCGGCGGAGCCCCAGGCCCAGGTGGTGCCGCCGAGGGAGGCGACGAGGACGAGGCAGACGGCGACGGACGCGATGAGGAACGTGCCGAGGTAGTCGATGGTGTGCCGGGTCCGGTGGACCGGGATGTGCAGGACGGTGGCGATGACGAGCAGGGCGACGACGCCGAGCGGCAGGTTGATGTAGAAGACCCAGCGCCAGCTCAGGTGCTGGGTGAAGAAGCCGCCGAGCAGCGGGCCGAGCACACTGGTCGCGCCGAAGACGGCGCCGAACAGGCCCTGGTACCTGCCGCGTTCGCGCGGCGTGACGAGGTCGCCGACGATCGCCATCGAGAGCACGATCAGCCCGCCGCCGCCCAGGCCCTGGAGCGCCCGGAAGCCGATGAGCTGCGTCATGTTCTGCGCGACTCCGCAGAGCGCGGAGCCGACGAGGAAGATGACGATGGCCGTCTGGAAGAGCTTCTTCCGGCCGTACTGGTCACCGAGCTTGCCCCAGAGGGGGGTGGCGGCGGTCGAGGCCAGCAGATACGCGGTGACGACCCAGGAGAGGTGCTCCAGACCGCCGAGGTCGCTGACGATGGTCGGCAGGGCGGTGGAGACGATGGTCTGGTCGAGCGAGGCGAGCAGCAGACCCATGAGCAGAGCGCCGATGGCGAAGAGGACGGTGCTCGGGCTCCGGCCCGTGCCGGGGGCCGGGCTCACGGCCGGAGTGGTCACTTCCTGAGCCATGGGACAACTCCTCGGGTCCACTGGGTCCGTCGGGGCCGCTCGGTACGCCGTCGATCAGCCATCGATCAGCCGTCGGTCCGCCGTCGGTCCGCTGGATTCCATCCTGGCCGCTCTGTCCCGTTATGGCCTGCCGAGCGGCGGCCGATGCTGTTCGGGCGCGCGTACGCCCTTCATACGGGGGCTGCATAATCGGCGGCAGTTCAAGGGGAGGGGAACCCAAGGTGTCAGGACAGCTCTGTCCCGGATGCGGTACGCCGCCGGGAGCGGAGGGCAGGCCCGGCTGCGACTGCGGGGGGCCCGCGCAGACCACGGAACAGCCCGAACAGAACACACAGGCAACACAGGCAACACCGGCAACACCGGCCACCGAAGAACCGGCCACCGAAGAGAACGCCGGGACCGCCCGGTCGGCACAGGACGCGGAGATCGCCGAGTCCGAGGACTTCCATCCGCTGCGCGTACGGCCGTACGTGAACCTCGGCGACCAGGACGTGGCGGCGGTGCCGACCGCCTTCCGTACGGCGGGCCCGCTGCCGCCGCTCACACCCGCAGCCGTGACGGAGCCGGCCGTGGCCTCCGCCGAGCCGCCGCCCGCGCGGTTCCCGCCCACCCCGCCGCCGGCGGGACGCCGCACGGCGCTGCGGCTGGTGGCGGCCGGCGCGGTGGCGGTCGCGGTGATCGGTACGGCCGCGTTCGCCGGGGGGCTGTTCGCGGGGGCCGATCGCGAGGACCACGCGGTGCCGGACACGATCAGCACCTGGCTGCCGTCGGCCAACGACGGGACGACGGAGGAGGCGTCCGCGCCGACCACCCCGTCGCCCACCGCGTCGGCGCCGCCCCCGGCCGTGACGGAGTCGCCGTCGGCCGAGATCACGCCGTCCGCACCGCCGTCCGCCGGCTCGCCGGGACCGTCCGTGTCCGAGAAGCCGACGGCGACGGCCACACCGAGCGCGTCCGCCGAGACCTCGGCCGCCGCAGAGCCGGGCAAGGCGACGGGCGGCACACTGGCGCCGGGGGACTCGGGCGACGAGGTCGTGGAGCTCCAGTTCAGACTGGCGCGGGTCGGGCTGTTCTACGCGCAGCCGAACGGCCAGTACGACCGGAGCGTCGAGGACGCGGTGCGCCGCTTCCAGCAGACGCGGAACATCCAGGACGACACCGCGGGCGTCTACGGCCCCCGGACCCGGCTCGCCCTGGAGACGGAGACCCAGGGGTCCGGGCAGAACGGCCAGGGGTACGGGCAGAGCTATGGGCAGGGGTACGGCTCGCGTGGCTGAGGGTTCTTTGTACAATGGCGAAACAAAGTGGCTTCGCCCGTTCACCTGACCGACGGGTGGAGTCACTTTGTTCCGGCCGCGTGCGCCCGTACGGTCGTGCGGCCCTCCGACGAACCGCCCTGACGACTCACCCTGACGGCCCGCCCCGCCCAGCCCGGAGACCCCTGTGAAGCTCGACGCCATCAAGGCCCTGCTCCTCGACATGGACGGCACCCTCGTCAACTCCGACGCCTCGGTCGAGCGCTGCTGGACCCGCTGGGCGCGGGCTCAGGCCCTGGACCCCCGCGAGGTCATGAAGGTCGTCCACGGCCGTCAGGGGTACGCCACCATGGCCGTGCTGCTCCCGGACCGCCCGATGGAGCAGAACCTCGCCGACAACCGCGCGATGCTCGCCGAGGAGATCGCGGACACGGAGGGCGTGATCCCCGTACCGGGCGCCCCGGAGTTCATGGCGTCGCTCGCCACCCTCCCGCACGCCCTGGTGACCTCGGCGAACGTACCGCTGGCCGAGGTCAGGATGACCGCGGCCGGGCTCCCGATGCCCAAGATCCGCGTCACGGCCGAGGACGTCACGGATAGCAAGCCCGACCCGGAAGGCTTCCTCCTGGGCGCGGCGACGCTCGGCGTACCCGCGGAGGACTGTGTGGTGTTCGAGGACTCCGAGGCGGGCATCGCGGCGGCGCGGGCGGCGGGCATGCGCGTGGTGGGCGTGGGACCGCGCGCGGCGGCCATGGCGCCGGACGCCCATGTCCAGGACCTCACGCGGCTGCGGGTGGAACTCCTGCCGGGCGGCGAACTGGCCCTGCACGTAGACGCGTAACGGCGACGCACCCCGACGGCGATCCCGGCGGCGATCCCTCAGGCCCCCCTCTTCACGCGTCCCTGTTCAGACGCCCCTCTTCACGCGTCCCTGTTCAAGTGCCCCCGAGCCACCAGCTCCAGCACCACGCTCACGGCCACCGCCTGCACCGCTATCAGCGCCACCAGTACGAAGAGCTGAACCGCCCCCGCCAGTACGGGTGACGCCCCGCCCAGCAGCATCCCCACGAACGCCCCCGGCAGCGTGACGAGCCCCACCGTGCGCGTCTGGTCGAGCCCCGGCAGCAGCGCGTCCGCCGCGGCCGGCCTGGCCACCTCCATCCGCGCCTCGCGGTCGAGCAGCCCGAGCGCCATCCCCGCCTCGACCTCGCCGCGCCGCGCGTGGAGTTCGTCGAGCGCCCGGCGCCCGCCCAGCACCGTCGCGGTGAGCGCGCCGCCGATGAGGATGCCCGTCGTGGGGATCACGGCGATGCCCTTGGCCGGTACGACGCCGGTGAGCAGCAGGACCGTCATCACGGGCGCCACCCCGGCCCCGATCGGCAGGGCCGCCCACCACCAGGTCCCGTTCGCGGTGACGCGCCGCCCGGCCGTGCGTACGGCGACGGCGTACATGAGCGCGATGAAGCCGAGCAGCGGCGGTACGGAGCCGATCACCCAGCCGATCACCAGGGAGACCGCGCCGAGTTGGAGCGCGGCCCGCACCCCGGCGACGGCGATCTCGCGGGCCCGCCCGAGACGGGCGAGTCCGGCCACGGCCACCGCGGCGATCAGCAGCAGACCGAGCACGACTCCGAACGTGATATCGACCCGCAGCAGCACGTGCCCATCCTAGCCGTCACGAAAGTCAACTTTGCCCCCGTAGGCCCGAATTGTTTTCCCGTCAGAAACAACCAGAACCCACCAACCCCTTGATGTGACGTGTCCATGTCGCCACTCTGTTACCTGAAGCCCCCCTCCCGGAAACCCGCCGAGGCAACGATGGCGACCGGCCTCACCGGCCGAGCCCCCCTCAGCTCCGCATCGCACCGCAGCCTCACCTCAGGTTCCGCAGGTCCCCCCACTTCAAGGGAGTTCGCATGTCTGGTGTCTACGCGCGTCGAATCCGCCGCTTCGCCGTCCTCTCCGCGACCGCCGCCATCGCCGCCACCACCACCCTGCTCACCGCCCCCGCCGCGCAGGCCGCCATGCCCACGCCGGTCAGCGCCGCCACGGCCCGCACCTACCTCGGCAGCCTCACCGTCCAGGCGGAAGGTTCCTCCAGCGGTTACAGCCGCGACCTGTTCCCGCACTGGATCACCCAGTCCGGCGCCTGCAACACCCGCGAGGTCGTCCTCAAGCGCGACGGCACGAACGTCGTCCAGGACTCCGCCTGCGCCGCCACCAGCGGCACCTGGCACTCCGTCTACGACGGCGCCACCTGGACCGCCGCCTCCGACGTCGACATCGACCACATGGTCCCGCTCTCCGAGGCGTGGAAGTCGGGCGCCAGCAGTTGGACCACCGCGCAGCGCCAGTCGTTCGCCAACGATCTGACCCGCCCGCAGCTCATCGCCGTCACGGACAACGTCAACCAGTCCAAGGGCGACAAGGACCCGGCCAACTGGATGCCCCCGCTGGCCTCGTACAAGTGCACCTACGTCCGCGCCTGGGTGCAGGTGAAGTACTACTACAACCTCAAGGTGGACTCCGCCGAGAAGACGGCGCTCACCAGCGCCCTGAGCGGCTGCTGACCCACCGCCGCCCGGGCCACCGCCACCACCTCTCCCCCCACCCCCTCCGTCGTTCCGTACGAGGCTTCCGTACCGTACGGAGCGACGGAGGACGGGCGAGGACGCCGGAGAGGACACCGATGACCGGTCTGCGCGTGGGGCCCCTGCTGCGGTATGTCGACGGGGAGGGCGCCGGAACGGCGACCGTGTGGGTCGAGGCGGACCGTCCGACCACCGCCGAGGTCCGGTGTGCCGACGGGGCGGGCGGTGCCTCCCGTACGTTCCATGTCGCCGGCCACCACTACGCCCTGATACCCGTGGCCGGCCTCACCCCCGGCACCGCCACCCCGTACGAGGTGCTGCTCGACGGCCACCGTGTCTGGCCGCCCGAGGACACCCGCTTCCCGCCGAGCGTGATCCGTACCCCGCCGCCTCCCGGGGCCGCCCCCGCCGAGCTGCGCGTCTCCTTCGGCTCCTGCCGCTGGGCGTCGCCGCCGCACGGTGAACCCGACCCGGTCGGTCCCGACGCGCTCGACACCCTGGCCACCCGCCTCGCCGCCGACCCCGCCGCGCCCCGCCCCGACGTCCTGCTGCTCCTGGGCGACCAGGTGTACGCGGACGAGACGTCCAAGGCGACCCGGCGCAGGCTGGCCGCGCGCCGGGATCTGAGCGAGGCGCCGGGCGCGGAGGTCGCGGACTACGAGGAGTACACCCACCTCTACGACGAGTCCTGGACGGACCCGGACGTACGGTGGCTGCTCTCCACCGTGCCCAGTTGCATGATCTTCGACGACCACGATTTGATTGACGATTGGAATACCAGCGCCGCCTGGCTCGCCGACATGCGGGCGCTGCCGTGGTGGCAGGAGCGGGTGCTCGGCGGGCTGATGTCGTACTGGGTCTATCAGCACCTCGGCAACCTCTCCCCCGCCGAACTCGCGGCCGACGAGCTGTACGCGGCCGTCCGCGCTGCGCCCGACGGCACGGAGCTGCTGCGGGCGTTCGCCGCCGGGGCGGACCGGGACCCGGCGGGCGTGCGCTGGAGCTACCGGCGTGACTTCGGGCGGACCCGGCTGCTGATGGTCGACTCGCGCGCCGCCCGCGTCCTGGACGAGCGGCGGCGCGCCATGCTGGACGAGGACGAGGCGCGGTGGGTAAGGGAGCAGGCGCTGGCCGACCGGGACGCGTACGACCATCTCCTCATCGGCACCTCGCTCCCCTGGCTGCTGCCGCCCTTCATCCATGACGTGGAGTCCTGGGACGCCGCGCTCTGCCGGGGCGAACGCGGGCCGCGCTGGGCGCGCTTCGGTGAACGGCTGCGCAGGGCGGCGGATCTGGAGCACTGGGCCGCCTTCCCCGACTCCTTCGAGGAGCTGGCCTCGCTGATCGCGGAGGTGGGCGAAGGTGCGGCGGCACCGGCCACCGTGTGCGTGCTGTCGGGGGATGTGCACCACGCCTATGTCGCCGAGCCGTCGTGGCCGGGCGGACCGGCGCCGGAAGGCGGGACAGGATCGGGCCCGCGGGTTCTCCAGCTCACCTGCTCCCCCGTGCACAACTCCGTCCCCGCCGTCATACGGCTCGGCTTCCGCTTCGGCTGGAGCGGGGCGGGGCGGTGGCTGGGGCGCGCGCTGGTCCGGCACGGCCGGGTCGATGCGCCGCAGGTCACCTGGCGCAGAACGGGCGGACCGTGGTTCGGCAACCAGCTCATGACGCTCACGCTGCGCGGCCGTACGGCCGGACTCGCCCTGGAGCGGGCCCGCGCCGCGCGAACCGGTGACGGGCGGTCCGGTGACGGGCGGGCGGGGGACGACGGGCGGGCGGCGGAGCTGGTGGTCGTGGAGGAACGGACCTTAGCTCCCCATGGCCCCCGTGGCCCCCAGGACGCCTCCGCGGCCTCCTAGGACACGTCCGGAGGCGCGCGGGCCACGTCGGGATGCGCGACATCCGCAACATCTCTTCAAATTCCCCACACTATCCGCCCGTTGGCGTTCGAGTACCCTTCGCGTGATCATTCCCACACGATGTGATCCTTCACCCAAGGGTTCGAACTCACCACACAGCAACGGCATGATGATGCGGACCATCCGCTTCCAGCACCGCCCATGCCCCGGGAGTCACAGCTTTGTCCGATGTACGGCAGTACCCGCACCGTTCACTCGCCGTCGTCGGCGTCGGACCCCGTGGCACCTCTGTCCTGGAGAGACTCTGCGCGTCCGTGCCCGAACTGGCGCCGGACGTGGAGCTGACGGTGCATCTCGTCGACCCCGCGCCGCCGGGCGCCGGGCGGGTCTGGCGTACCGACCAGTCCGCCGAGCTGCTGATGAACACGGTGGCCTCGCAGGTCACCGTCTTCACCGACGCGAGCGTGGAGTGCGAGGGGCCGATACGTCCGGGGCCCAGCCTGTACGAGTGGGCGGCCGTCCGGCCCGCCGAGCGGCTGGGGCCCGACGACTATCCGAGCCGGGCCGCCTACGGCCGCTACCTGGAGTGGGCGTTCCGTACGACGGCGGAGGGCGCGCCCGGGAACGTGACGGTGGTGGTGCACCGGGCGCGCGCCGTACGACTGGATGACGACGCCGACGCCGGTGCCTTCGAGGGGGCGGCCCCCGGCGCCTCCCGCGTTTCACCCGTTGTGACCGGTGTGCCCGGTGCGTGCGCCCCGTACCGGCCGACGCAGAGTCTCACGCTCGACGATGGCACGACGATTTCCGGCCTCTGTGCCGTCGTGCTCGCACAGGGCCATCTTCCGGTGGTTTCCGGTCAGACCCAGGCGACGCTGGCGGAGTTCGCCGCCCGTCACCGGCTGCGATATCTGCCACCCTCGAATCCGGCCGATCTCGACCTGTCCGGGATCGCTCCGGGCGAGCCGGTGCTGCTGCGCGGGCTCGGGCTGAATTTCTTCGACCACATGGCGCTCCTGACGGCCGGGCGCGGCGGGATCTTCGCGCGGGACGCGGGCGGTGTGCTCGTATACCACCCGTCGGGGCGCGAACCGCAGTTGTACGCCGGGTCGCGGCGCGGGGTGCCGTACCAGGCGCGTGGCGACAACGCGAAGGGGCCTTCGGGCCGGCACCTGCCGCTGGTGCTGACCCCGGACGTGATCGCGCTGTTCCGCAAGCGCGCGGACGCGGGTGATCCGCCGGACTTCCTCCAGGAGATATGGCCCCTGGTCGCCAAGGAGGTGGAGGCCGTCTACTACGCGGCGGCCTTCGGTTGGCCGGCCCCGGGGCGGTCGGCCCCCGGGTCGCCGCTGGAGCGGTTCCTGTCGGCGCCGGGCGGCAGCGCGCGGGAGGCCGCCGTCCTGGACGAGGCGGGGATCGCCGTCGCCGACCGCTGGTCGTGGGACCGGATCTCCCGTCCGTACGGCGACGAGACCTTCCGCGACCCGGCGGACCACCGCGCCTGGCTCGTGGCCCACCTGCGGAAAGACGCGGCCGAGGCGGCGCTCGGCAATGTCGCGGGTCCGGTCAAGGCGGCGCTGGACGTCCTGCGCGACCTCCGCAACGAGCTGCGGCTGATCGTGGACCACGCCGGTCTCTCCGGTGTCTCCCGCCGCGACCATCTCGACCGCTGGTACACGCCGCTGAACGCGTTCCTCTCCATCGGGCCGCCGCGCCGCCGTATCGAGGAACTGGCCGCCCTGATCGAGGCGGGGGTGCTGGACGTGATCGGCCCGCGGATGGCCGTACGGGCGGTGGACGGTGCCTTCCTGGCCGAGTCCCCCGTGATACCCGGCTCCGCGGTGCGGGCCACCACGCTCGTGGAGGCGCGGCTGCCGGAACCGGATCTGAGGCGGAGCTGTGATCCGCTGCTCTCGCGGCTGCTGAAGACGGGGCAGTGCCGGCCGCACACACTCGACGGTTACGAGACGGGTGGGATGGACGTAACACGCCGTCCCTACCGTCTGATAGATCGTCAAGGAGGGGTGCACCCGAGGAGGTTCGCCCTCGGGGTGCCCACGGAGGGTGTGCACTGGGTGACCGCCGCGGGCGCCAGGCCCGGGGTGGACTCGGTCATGCTCGCGGACACGGACGCGGTGGCACGTGCCATCCTCCGGGCCGCGACCAGCGAAAGCGCGTCATACACGACGCGAATTGATCCTCGACAGAATGTTGAACTTGCAAGCATAGATTAGGCCAGCCTAACGTTGCGGGACGTCACTCGTCGGTCCAGACCTCGCCCCACCACCACGGTCCAGACCCCGACCGAAGGAGTACAACCCCCCATGTACACACGTCTGAACGCCGCTCAGCCCTACGCCCTGGGACTGTTCCGCGTCGTCGTCGGGCTCCTCTTCACCTGCCACGGTGCCGGATCGCTCTTCGGCGCCTTCTCCAAGGAGACGGTCGCGGCCGGCACCTGGCCCGGCTGGTTCGCCGCCGCCATCGAACTCGTCGGCGGCGCCCTGGTGCTGCTGGGTCTCGGCACCCGCCCCGCCGCCTTCATCTCCTCCGGCGCCATGGCGTACGCGTACTTCACGGTCCACCAGCCCGAGGGGCTGTTCCCCATAGCGAACAACGGCGAGCTGTCCGTCATGTTCTGCTGGTCGTTCCTGCTGATCGTCTTCACCGGGCCGGGCGCGTTCGCCCTGGACCAGTTCCTTCCGTCGCGCGGCTCGGCCACCGCGACCGCGGAGGACAAGCGCGACGAGCGCACGACGGTCGCCGCCTGACCAGGCCCCTTCTGGCACCTGGTGAACGGTCCGACGCCCCGGCCCCTCTCTTCGGTCACGTCCTCGGTCGGATTCCCGACCGCGCCGTCGTCCACGGGTCCGGGGCGCCGACATGCCGCCCCGGACGAACGCTCCGTACCGCACACGCGTACGCTGTGTGGCTCAGCAGCCGCTGCCGCCCACCATGCGACATCGAGGCGCTGCCACGGGTACGGGCGGGGGAGTCGGAAGAGTGCTGGAGAGTCTGGGGTCGCTGACCGGCAGCCCATGGATCTACGCCGTGGTGGCCCTCTCGGTACTGCTGGACGTGTTTCTGCCCGTGCTGCCCAGCGGCGTCCTGGTGATCACGGCCGCCACCGCGGCGGCGGCCGGGTCCACGACGGCGACGGTCGCGGGCGCGGCCGGGAAGGTCGCCCAAGTGCCCCAGGAAGTCCCGTCGTTGATCCTGCTGATGCTCTGCGCGTTCAGCGCGTCGGTGCTCGGCGATCTGGTCGCGTTCCGGCTCGGGAGGCGCGGCGGGGACCGGCTCCGCAGGGCCGTCGCCCGCTCCCGCCGGCTCACCACCGCGCAGGACCGGCTCGGCAGCGCGCTCAGCGGGGGCGGCGGCGTCCTGGTGGTCATCGCCCGCTTCGCGCCCGCCGGGCGCTCGGTGGTCTCCCTGGGCGCGGGCGCGGCGCACCGCAAGGTGAAGGAGTTCCTGCCCTGGTCGGCGCTGGCCGCCGTGGCCTGGACCGGATACAGCGCGGGGCTCGGCTACTTCGGCGCCCAGTGGGTCGGCTCGTCCTGGATCGGCGCGGCCCTCTCCGTGCTGGCGCTGTTCGCTGCGGGCTCGCTGGCCGCGTACGTGATACGGCGCCCGGGGCCCGGCCGGAGCCCGGCCACCGCGTAGGACACGGTTCCCCGAGGGCTCACACCGCGCGGGCGGCGGCGCCCCGTACCTCCAGGTCCTGGAGCAGCCGTGCGGTCGCCTCGGCGATCTCGTCGACGGCCCGGTCGAAAGCCTCACGGTTGTGCGCGGCGGGGGCGCGGAAGCCGGAGACCTTGCGTACGTACTGGAGCGCGGCTGCGCGGATGTCGTCCTCGGTGGCCTCTTCGGGGAGGACGGGCGGGCGGAGGGTCTTGATGCTGCGGCACATGCCTCCAGTGTGAACCCGGCGCCCGGAGCATGGCCAGGGGCGCCAGGGACCATCGAGACAGGAGGGGCAGGAGGGTCAGGGGGTTACGGGACGCCAGGGGCTTACGGGGCGAGCGGGGCCGTGCTGTCCCGTACGACCAGCCGCGTACCGAACTCGATACGGGTGTCCGCCTGCTCCGCCTGCCCGGCCGGGTCGCCCTGGCCCTGGTCGGCGCGGCGCAGCCGCAGCAGCATCCGGGCCGCCTCCTCCGCCATCTCCACCAGCGGCTGGTGGACGGTGGTGAGCGCGGGGCTCGACCACTGGGCCAGGGGGATGTCGTCGTACCCCACCAGGGAGAAGTCCTGCGGGATCCGCAGGCCGAGCACGCGCGCCGCCTCCAGCACGCCGAGCGCCTGGAGGTCGCTGCCCGCGAAGATCGCGGTGGGCCGGTCGGGGCCCTGGAGGAGTTCGGCGGCGTGCGTGTGGCCCGCGCGGACATGGAAGTCGCCGAAGCGCACCAGCGCCGGGTCGACGTCGACGCCCGCCATGCCCATGGCCGAGCGGAAGCCGTCGAGGCGGGCCAGGGAGCAGAGCATGTCCTCGGGGCCGGTGATGACGGCGATCCTGCGGTGGCCGAGGTCGAGCAGGTGGCGGGTGGCGGCGAGGCCGCCCGCCCAGTTGGCGGAGCCGACGGACGGCACGTCGGGCTCCGGGTCGCCGGCCGGGTCGATGATCACGAAGGGGATGGCCCGGGACCACAGCTTCTTCTTGAGGTCGTCGGGGAGCGTGGAGAAGACCAGGACGACACCGAGCGGGCGGCGCCGCAGGACGCCCTCGACCCAGTCGGCGCCCGGGGAGTGCCGGGTGCCGGTCTCGGTGAGGACCACGCTCAGGCCGGTCTCCTTGGCGACGTTCTGGACGCCTCTGATCAGCTCCATCGCCCAGGTGCTGTCCAGTTCGTGGAAGACGATCTCGATGAGCGGAGCCTCGGGGGCGGTGGGGGCGGAGCGGCGGTAGCCGTGGGCCTCCAGCAGTTCCTCGACCTTGCCCCGGGTGGGTGCGGAGACATCAGGGCGCCCATTGAGCACTTTCGAAACTGTCGAAAGAGAAACCCCGGCTTGCGAAGCCACCTGAGCCAGGGTGACCCGGCCTGCACTCGTCTCGTCTCGCATGGACTGAAGGATAAGGCACCGGATGTCGGGCGGAAATCGGTAACGGTTTGGCTGCGTGCTGACCGCACTGTTGACCGCTCCGGAGAGGAGTCCTACGGTCACACGCCAGATACTTTCGGCAATGTGGCCGATACTTTCGAGAGGTCGACCGATGAAGGCGATGAAGACTCGCACGACTCGCGCACGGTTTTCCCGGACGGTCGCCGGTGGCGCGGTGCTCGTCCTGGGCCTGGGCCTCACGGCCTGCGGCGGCGGTGACAGCTCCTCGGGCGGCGCCGGGGAGTTCCACGTACTCGTCTACGGCGACGCCACCAACAAGGTGGAGAAGCAGATCGTCGAGACGTTCAACAAAACCTCGAAGGTCAAGGCGGTCCTGGACACGGTCCCGGGCGCCGATTACCAGAAGAAGCTCCAGACCACCATCAGTACCCCGCAGGCGCCCGATGTCTTCTTCAACTGGGGCGGCGGTTCCATCCAGCCCTTCGTGAAGTCGGGTCTGCTGCTGCCGCTGGACGACCTGGTGGCGAAGAACCCGGAGCTGAAGTCCAACTTCCTGCCGTCCGTGTACAACACGGCGGAGATCGACGGCAAGGCGTACGGCGTGCCCATGCGCGGCACGCAGCCGGTGCTGCTCTTCCACAACAAGAAGGTGCTCGCGGACGCCGGTGTCGAGGCGCCGAAGACCTGGGACGAACTGCTCGGCACGGTCGCGCGGCTCAAGGCGAAGGGCGTCACGCCGATCGCGCTGGGCGGCGGGGACAAGTGGCCGACGCTGATGTGGTTCGAGTACCTGTACGACCGGGTGGCGGGCCCGGGTCTCTTCAAGGAGGCGCTGGCCGGTGACAAGAAGGTCTGGGAGAGCGCCGACAGCAAGCGGGCCCTGGGCATGCTCAAGGAGCTGGTCGACGCGGGCGCGTTCGGCACGAACTACGACTCGGTGAAGTTCACCGACGGCGGCTCCCCCGCCCTGGTCGGCACCGGCAAGGCCGCCTTCGAGCTGATGGGCTCGTGGGTGTACTCGACCCAGCAGGACACCAACCCGGACTTCGCCAAGAAGGACCTGGGCTACACCTCGTTCCCGACGGTCACGGGCGGCAAGGGCGACCCGGCGGACATCGTCGGCAACACCAACAACTTCTACTCGGTGCTGAAGAAGACCGAGCACGCGGACGCGATAGCCGAGTTCCTGAAGCTCATGTACTCGGACGAGTTCGTCAAGGCGCAGCTCGCCATCGGCAACCTGCCGACCACCACGAACACCGAGAAGTTCCTGGACTCGGCGGACAACCCGGCGTATCTGAAGTACCAGTTCGACCTGGTCAGCAAGGCGCCCTCGTTCCAGCTCTCGTGGAACCAGGCGTACCCGCCGGCGGCCGACGCCCCGATGATGCAGGCCGTCCAGCAGTTCTTCAACGGGTCGATGGACGCCGACGGCTTCATCAAGGCCATGCAGGCCCTGTCCACCGAGTGAGAGCGACGTCCGACATGGCTACTCCGAACGCCCCGGTGAAGAGCGGGCACGCCAGGAAGAGGGGGCGTGGCCGGGGCCCCGCCGGGCATACGGTGGCCAGGCCCGGCCTGCTCTGGGCGCTGCCCGCCGCCGTCTTCTTCGCCCTGTTCGCGATGGTCCCGCTGGTGCTGGTCGCGGTCCTCTCGTTCGCCGAGTGGAACGGACTCGAAGCGCCGCGCTTCGCGGGGTTCGACAACTGGACCGCGCTGTTCCACGACCCCGTGATGATCAAGAGTCTGTGGCTGAGCGTCCTGCTCACCGGGCTCGGGGTGGTCACCCAGACGCCCCTGTCGATCCTGCTCGGGGTCTGGGCGGCCGGGCGGCAGCGCAACCGGGCGGTGCTCTCCGCGATCTTCTTCGTGCCGCTGCTGCTCTCCGCCACGGCCATCTCCGTCCTGTGGCGGGCGCTGCTCGACCCCAACTTCGGGGTGCCGGCGGAGGCGAAGTGGCTCTTCGGTGACGGCAATCTGCTGGGCACCCGCACCGGGGCGATCTGTGTGCTGGTGCTCGTGGCGACCTGGCAGTTCACCCCGTTCCACGCGCTGATCTACCAGGGCGCGGCGCGGGCCGTCCCGCCCGTGCTCTACCAGGCGGCGGCGATCGACGGGGCGGGGCGGGTGCGGCAGTTCTTCCACGTCACGCTGCCGCAGCTCCGTAACTCGATCATCACGTCGGTGATCCTGATGGTGGTCGGCGGGCTCACCACCTTCGACACCGTACTGATCCTGACGCAGGGCGGCCCCGGCACCGACACCAGCATCAGCGCCTACTACATGTACCAGAAGGGGTTCCGGGAGTTCGACTTCGGCCAGAGCGCGGCCATCGCGCTGCTGCTGGTCGTGGTCGCCACGGTGATCTCGCTGATCGTGGTGCGGATCTCGGGCTACGACAAGATGGCCGGCACGAAGGAGGGGATGTGATGAGCCTTCCGACGACCCGCCCCGGGGCGGTGGTCACCGGACGCCGGGGGCGACGGCGTTCCGTGACGAAGGGCCGCCCCAACTATCTCGCGGGGCTGGGCGCCCTGCTGTGGCTCGCGCTGGTCGCGCTCCCGCTGTACGTGATGCTCGGCGCGACCGTGCGGACCCGCTCCGAGTACAGCCGGAACGGCCCGTTCGCCTTCCCGCCCGCCTTCTCCTTCGACAACTACGCGCAGGACTTCTCCAGCGGCTTCGGCCGCTACTTCCTCAACACGATGGTCGTCACGGGGAGCGTGGTGGCGATCGTGCTGCTGCTGGTGCCCCCGCTGGCGTTCTCGATCGTACGGAACCAGGGGCGGGGCACCGTCCGGATCTTCCGGCTCTTCCTGCTCGGGCTCGCCATCCCCGCCCAGGCCGTGATCGTCCCGATGTTCTACGCGATCAGCAAGGCGGGCCTGTACGACAACCTCATCGGGGTCATCCTGCCGACCGCCGCGTTCTGTCTGCCCGTCTGCGCGCTGATCCTCACCGGCACCATGCGGGACATCACCGGCGAACTCTTCGAGGCGATGGCCATCGACGGGGCGACCACGCGGCGCGTCTTCTTCCAGCTCGTCGTCCCGCTCTCCAAGGGCGGGCTCGCGACGATCGTGGTGTTCTCCGCCCTCCAGGCGTGGAACGGCTTCCTCTTCCCGCTCGTGCTGACGCAGTCGGAGGAGACGAAGGTGCTCACGCTCGGGCTGTACAACTTCCAGACCGAGCACGGCGTCGACATCCCCGGTCTGCTGGCGGCCGTGGTGCTGTCCACGCTGCCTGTCCTGCTCGTCTACCTGTTCGCCCGCCGAGCCCTGGTGCAGGGGCTCATGGGGGTCGGAGGAAAGTGATCGACAACGTGAGCGCCGACACCACATCCGTACCGGTACCCGTACCCGTCGTGCCCCCGTCCGAGGCCCCCGACCGCTCCGAGGCGCGGGCGCGCCGGGTCGAGGAGCTGATCGCGGCCATGACCACGGAGGAGAAGCTGGCGCAGCTCTACGGGCTGTGGGCCGGCGCGTCCGCCGACGGGGCCGAAGTCGCCCCGCACCAGCACGACATGGACGCCCCGCCCACCCTGACCGAGCTGCTGCCGTACGGGCTGGGGCAGTTGACGCGGCCGTTCGGCACCGTACCGGTGGATCCCGCGCTCGGCGCCCTCTCCCTGATGCGTACGCAGGAACGTATCGCGGCGGCCCACCGCTTCGGTGTCCCCGCCATGGCCCATGACGAATGCCTCGCGGGCTTCGCCGCCTGGGGCGCCACCACGTACCCCGTCCCGCTCTCGTGGGGCGCGTCCTTCGACCCGGATCTGGTACGGGAGATGGCGGGCGCGATCGGCCGCGACATGCGGTCGGTCGGGCTGCACCAGGGGCTCGCGCCCGTTCTCGACGTGGTGCGCGACGCGCGCTGGGGGCGGGTCGAGGAGACCATCGGCGAGGACCCGTATCTGATCGGCACGGTCGCCACCGCCTATGTGCGGGGCCTGGAGTCGGCGGGCGTCGTGGCGACGCTGAAGCACTTCGCGGGGTACTCGGCCTCGCGCGGCGGACGGAATCTGGCCCCGGTCGGCATGGGCGCCAGGGAGCTGGCCGATGTGGTGCTGCCGCCGTTCGAGATGGCCGTACGGGAGGGCGGCGTACGGTCCGTCATGTCCGCCTACAACGACATCGACGGGGTGCCGTGCGCGGCGGACGAGCGGCTGCTGACCGAACTCCTCAGGGACACCTGGGGGTTCGAGGGAACCGTGGTCGCGGACTACTTCGGGATCGCCTTCCTCAGGACGCTGCACGGGGTGGCGGGCGACTGGGCCCAGGCGGCGACGGCCGCGCTGACGGCGGGGGTCGATGTCGAGCTGCCCACCGTGAAGACCTTCGGGCAGCCGCTGCGGGACGCGATCGCCGACGGGAGGCTGCCTCGGGAGGCCGTCGACCGCGCGGTACGCCGCGTCCTGACCCAGAAGGCCGGGCTCGGGCTGCTCGACCCGGAGTGGAGCGCGCGGCCAACGGCCCTGGCGGGGGCGGACCTTGATTCCCCGGAGCGGCTGCGCGGCACGGTCACCCTGGACTCCCCCGCGCACCGCGACATCGCACGTCGGCTCGCGGAGCGTTCGGTGATCCTGCTGCGCAACGACGGGACGCTCCCCCTGGCGGGTCCGGCGCGGATCGCGCTGATCGGCCCGCAGGCGGAGTCCGCCACGGCCGTGCTGGGCTGCTACTCCTTCCCGGTCCATGTCGGCCCCCAGCACCCCGGCGTCCCGGTGGGCATCGAACTGCCCACGCTGCGCGAGGCGTTGGCGGCGGAGTTCCCGGAGAGCGAGATCGTCACGGTGGCGGCCACCGGCATCGACGGGCCCGTACCCTCCGAAGGCTTCGTGGCCGCGGTGCGGGCGGCCCGCGCGGCGGATGTCGTGGTCGTCGCGCTCGGCGACCGCGCGGGGCTCTTCGGGCGCGGCACCAGCGGGGAGGGCTGCGACGCGGAGACCCTCGATCTGCCGGGCGCCCAGGGCCCGTTGCTGGACGCGGTGCTCGACGCGGTGCGCGGCACGGGGACGCGGGTGGTGGTCACGCTGCTCTCCGGACGGCCGTACGTACTCGGCCGGGCCGTCACGGAGGCGGGCGCGATCGTGCAGGCGTTCTTCCCCGGGCAGGAGGGCACCCCGGCGGTGGCGGGGGTGCTCAGCGGCCGGATCAACCCCTCGGGGCGCCTCCCGGTGAGCGTCCCCCGGCTGCCCGGGGCGCAGCCGTCCACGTATCTCGCGGCGCCGCTGGCCCGCGCGAGCGATGTCTCCAGCATCGACCCGACACCGGCCTTCGGCTTCGGCCACGGGCTGACGTACACCTCGTTCACCTGGTCGGAGCTGGCGACGGGCGAACCCCTGCCGCCCACGGACGGCGCGGCGGAGCTGTCCTTCACCGTCACCAACACGGGCGGGCGCGCGGGCGCCGAGGTGGTCCAGCTCTATCTGCACGACCCGGTCGCCTCGGTCGTCCAGCCCGTACAGCGCCTGATCGGCTACGTAAGGATCCCCCTGGAGGCGGGCGAGCGGGCCAGGGTCACCGTCACCGTCCCCGCCGACCTGGCCTCCTTCACCGGGCGCGACGGCCGCCGTACCGTCGAACCCGGCGCGCTGGAACTGCGGTTGGCCGCCTCCAGCACCGACGTACGGCTCACCGCCGCGCTCACCCTGACCGGACCCGTACGGTACGTCGACCACACGCGCGCGCTGCACGCGACGTTCGCCGTCCGCACGCCGCCGGATGTTCCCTAGGCCGCCCGCACCCGGTCGGCCAGGAAGGGCAGCAGCACGGCGGCCATCTCGTCCGGCACCTCCTCGGCGAGGTCGTGGCCCGCGTCGAAGACATGGCCGGTGACGTCGTGCGCCATGTGCCGCATCTGGGTCTCGTTCCGCTCGCCGATGAACGCCGAGCCGCCGAGCGCCAGCACCGGGATGTCCAGCTTCACCTTCGCCGCCTCCCGGTTCTGCTCGGCGTCGACGAGCATCGCCCGGTAGACCGAGAGCATCGCGCGGATACCGCCGGGCATGGAGTAGCAGCGAACGTACTCGTCGATCGCGTCGGGGGTGGCGGTGTCGGGGTGGGTGCGTTCGTACTTCAACATGTAGGTGAGCAGCTCGCGTTCGTGCCCGGCGATCAGCATCTCGGGGACGTCCGGCTGGAAGTAGAAGCCGAGATGCCACAGATGCATACCGCCGTGGACGTTCTCGGGGGTGAGCGCGGTGTGGTCCTCGAAGCCGAACCCGGGGAACAACGCCTCCGCGAACACCAGGGCGTTGACGTGGTCGCGGTGGCGGGCGGCGAGCTGGTAGCCGATCACCGCTCCCCAGTCCTCGCCCACCACGCTGTACGACGCGTGCCCGAGATGGGCCATCAGCGCGGCGATGTCGTCGCCCATCGTCGCCGAGTCGAACCCGTCGGCGGGACGGGCGGAGTCGCCGAGACCCCGGAGGTCCGGTACGACGACGGTGTACCGCGCGCTCAGCCTCGGGACGAGGTGGCGCCAGTGGTAGCCGGTCTTGGGCACACCGTGCAGCAGCACCACCGCGGGGCCGGATCCGGCGGTCCGGTAGTGGAGGCTGGTGCCGTTGACGGTGGCGCGGCCCGTACGGACGGCTTCTCCACGATGGTCGAACATCATTGCCTCACCCATTTCTCGCCCGGATGCCCCCGCAACAACACACGTCACCATGCGAGGACGCCCCCGGCGGCGATCTTGCGCTGGGTAGTGTGAACCACCGGGCACCGGACAACCGTTCGCACACTGCCCGGAGCGGCGACGTCCGTGCCGCCGATGCCGCGGCCGTCAGAGAGTGAGCAGACAGATGCAACCGACGTTCGTACTGGTTCACGGAGCTTTCGCGAACTCCTTCTCCTTCGCACCGCTCCAGGCCGAACTCGGCCTCCTCGGACACCGTTCGGTCGCCGTCGACCTGCCGGGCCACGGGTTCGCGGCGACCTTCCCGGGCGCCTATCAGGCACCGCAGGACCTCGAAGAGCTCGCCACCACGCCCGGCTCGATCAAGGGCGTCACACTGGCCGACAACGCCGCACACCTCATCGGGATCCTGGAACGGGCCAAGCGCAACGGCCCCGTCATCCTTGTCTCCCACAGCCGCGGTGGCATCACGGCCACCGCCGCGGCCAACGCGCGTCCCGACCTGATCGACCGCATCGTGTACGTGTCCGCCTGGTGCCCGGTCGCCCTCGACGTCGGCGGCTACAACGCCGAGCCGGAGATGGCCACGGCCGACTCCGCCGGCCTGATGTCGGCGATGGCCGGGAACCCGGCCGAACTCGGGCTGCTCCGCTGCAACTTCCGCACCGCGGACCCGGATGTCCTCGCGACGTTCAAGGCGGCCTTCCTCGCCGACGGCACGGACGAGGAGTTCCTGACCTTCATGAACACCTTCCAGCCCGACGAGAACCTGGACGTCGGCACCTCCGCCGACCGGGCGCAGGCGGCGACCTGGGGCCGTATCCCGAAGACCTATGTCCGCCTGGCCGACGACACGAGCCTGCCGCCGGCCCTCCAGGACCGGCTGATCCGCGAGGGCGACGAGCTGACGCCGGACAACCCGTACGACGTCCGCACCCTGGCGGGCAGCCACCTGAAGTGGCTCGTCGACCCGGCGCCGGGGGCGCGCCTCCTGGGTGAACTCGCCGCGCTCCTGGACGTGCCCGCCCGGTCGTGACGAAGTCCCGGCGAGCGCGGCCGACCCCGGCGAATTAAGGTGGCGCTCAGGTCTCCGAGGCGGGCCCGAAGCGGGCTCGAAGGGAGCTCAGGTGCGGGACATCGCCGGATCCATCGCCGCGTGGCAGGCCGCAGGGGTGCGCTTCGCCCTGGCCACCGTCGTACGGACCTGGAAGTCGGCGCCGCGCGGACCGGGCGCGGCGATGGCCGTCGCGGAGAACGGCGAGGTGGCCGGCAGCCTCTCCGGCGGCTGTGTCGAGGGCGCGGTGTACGAGGTCGCGCGGGAGGTCCTGGCCACGGGCGAGGCCCGGCTCACGACGTACGGGGTCAGCGACGGCGAGGCGCTGGAGGCGGGGCTGACCTGCGGCGGGCTCGTGGACATCCTGGTGCGGCCGGCCGACGCCCCACACTTTCCCGGGCTGCCGGGCGTCCTGGAGCTGATCGCGGCGGGACGGCCGGTGGCGGTGGCGTCGGTACTGCCCGGGGAGACCGGCGAGACCGGGGCGCCCGGGGCGCCCGGAGGCTCCGGGGGCGTCGCACCGGGCGGCACCCTGGTGGTGCTCCCGGCCCCGCCACCACCGGAGACACCACCGGCACCCACACTCACCCCCGCTCCCGCACCCGCCCCCGCACCCGCCCCGGGCACGCTCGGTGGCGCGCGGCTGGACGCGGCGGTCACCGAGCGGGCGCGCGGCCTGCTCGCGCAGGGCCACACCGGCGTCGTCCACCTCGGGCGCCACGGCGAGCAGCGCATGGACGACCTGACGGTCTTCGTCCAGTCCTTCGCGCCGCCGCCCCGGATGCTGGTGTTCGGCGCGATCGACTTCGCGGGCGCGGTCGCGCGGATGGGGAAGTTCCTCGGCTACCACGTCACGGTCTGCGACGCCCGCCCGGTCTTCGCGACCCGGCGGCGCTTCCCCGACGCGGACGAACTGGTCGTCCAGTGGCCGCACCGCTTCCTGGCGGAGCATCCGGTGGACGCGTCCACGGTGATCTGCGTACTGACCCATGACCCGAAGTTCGACATCCCGCTGCTGGAACGCGCCCTGCGCACCCCCGCCCGCTACATCGGCGCGATGGGCAGCCGCCGCACCCACGAGGACCGGCTGGCCCGGCTGCGCGAGGCGGGCCTGAGCGAGGGCGAGCTGGCCCGGCTCTCCTCCCCCATAGGGCTCGACCTGGGCGCCCGTACGCCCGAGGAGACGGCGGTGGCGATCATGGCGGAGATCATCGCGCTGCGCTGGGGCGGCACGGGCGAACGGCTCACCCGTACGGAACTGTCCATCCACCACTGACGTACGGCCCCTCCACTCCCGCTGGAGTGAAGGGGCCGCGAGGAATGCTCCGATCACGGAAGCGCCGGCCGGCATACGGCCCCGTGCCGCAGGAGTCCGACGGCGGCGGCGACGAGCGTACCCACGGTGACGTGCCGAGCAGATCCCCCCATGGTCTGCTCGGTCACGCTCCGCAGGTCGCCCTCGTCGCCGTCGCTTCCTTCGTCACGCTTCGCTCCTTCCTTCTTCTCCCCCTCCCTCGCCAGCTCGTTCTCCACACGGTCGAGAAGCGACTCCCAGGCATCCGGGGCGATTCCGCCGTGCAGCTCCAACAGGCGTGCCTGGCTCGCGCGCGCCCTTTCTTGGAGCAGATCGTGCATGTCTTCCATTAACTTCCCTCTTCCTCCAGATCGGATGGTGAGCGGCGCGCCCCGGGACCGCTGTCCCGGAACACCTTTTCTCTTGCGCTGTGCAATTCTTTTCCCGTTGTCGTTCGGGCCTCTAGGACCCAACCTGGGATCACGGGCCCCCGCCCGTGATCCCGAGAAGAGCTCTAGCTGACGTCTCCGAGCTCGTCGTGGATCGTCGCCCGGTACGCGGCGAGGAGTGCCCTGACCTTGTCCAGGCGGCGCTTCACGGTCTGCCGGTCGATCTCCAAGTACCGGCTGATCTCGGTCTGGTTGAGCCCTTTCACGATCGACAGCCGTCCGACCTCGTACATCCCGCCCTCGTCCGGCAGGGCCTGCCGCAGCAGCCCCTCGACCGCCTCGACGGCCTGGACCTCGAAGTACGGGCTGGCCTCCGGGGCGGGCAGCTCACGGTCGGGGATCTCGTCCGTGGGAAACGACTTGTCGCGGTCGTACGCACGGCAGGCGTCGGCGATGACACCGGACATGACCTTGGCGGCGAAGGCCCGGCCGCCGTCCTGCCGGTCGAGCGTGAAGCCGGGGTCCGACCAGCGGGCGACGAGCTTGACCACGCACGTCTGGACGATGTCCTCCAGATCGCGTCCCAGCCGCTTGGCGAGGACCATCGACTCCAGCATCGGCTTCAACCGCAGGAGTTCCGCCACCTGTTCCTCCGTGAGCCCACTCCGGCGTCGACCCGCCCCGGCGGCCCGCCGGTCCTGCCGGGGCACCGTTGAGTGGGGGACGGCGGAGACAGACCCCTCTCCGCCCGTCGGCCCCCGCACCTCAGGTGCGTTCTTCATGGGCGCGTCCTTTCTGTCGTGTCCTCCGGCGTGTCCGCGCGAGGGACCGGGTTACGGCCTCGCATTCTGTTCCGCCGTCAGAAACCTTGCGGCACGGGGCATTTGATCTCCACCGATCTCATCAATCCCCGTCGACCTCCGTCGATCTCCACCGCCACGACATCGCTATCCGAGAAGCTGGTACAGGAAGAACGCCACGCCGACCCCGACGAGGAGGGCGACCCCCAACAGAGGGTTGAGGAAGGCCACATAGGTGACCAGTCCCGCGACGATCAGAATCAGGAGAACGAGGAAGGCCCTCTGGTCCGGCCCATTCATGAACGGCTCCCCACCACATGTGCGAGCGCTCCCGCCTCAACGGCGGCTCACTCGCTACGCCGCCCAGGGCACCGGCGGTGGGGCACGCCCGGCGGTGTCCCTCGTCACAGCCGGTGATTGTCAGTGCCCGCTGCCAGGATGACCGCCATGACAACACCGTGGCTTCTCACCGACATCGAACACGCCGTCCGCAGCAGTTGGAGCGCCGAGACCTGCACCCCGGAGTTCCGCGCCCGCTGGACCCCGGACAACCCGGCCAGGGACCAGTGCGGGGTGACCGCCATGGTCCTCAACGACCTGCTGGGCGGTGAGCTGATCCGCGGAGAGGTCCATGTCGACGGCGAGCGCACGGACTACCACTGGTGGAACCGGCTGGGCATGGGGATCGAGATAGACCTCACCCGGGAGCAGTTCCGGCCGGAGGAGATCGTCACCGGAGGCACCGTCGTCCCCCGCCCGCCGGTGACCGAGTGGCGCCGCCTCGTGGCGGAGTACGAGCTTCTGCGCACCCGCGTCGCGGAGAAACTCGACCGGTGAGACACGCCCGGTGACACACGCCCGGTGACACCGCCGGCGCCGAGTCGTGGCGGCTGAGCGCCCTCCCTGGAGGTACTTACTCACGGGTGAGTACCCGACTAATTTGTCCGTACTGGTCAACTCCACCGGCCGCGGAGAGGATCGAGCCGAAGGACAAACACGAGGGGGAGCGCCAGGAATGACAACTGACAACAGCGTCCAGGTGAGTGTTCTCGGGCTGGGCGCGATGGGAAGCGCTCTCGCGGGCACCCTGGTGAAGGCCGGATACGCGACCACATGCTGGAACCGCTCACCGGGGAAGGCGGACGACCTCGTCGCGCAGGGCGCCAAGGCCGCCGACACGGCCGGAGACGCGGTCCGGGCCGGCCGATTGGTGATCGCGTGCCTGCTGGACCACGCGTCGGTCCTTGAGGTGCTCGTTCCGCTCTCCGACGAGCTGGCCGGACGGACCCTGGTCAACGTGACCACGACGTCACCTGCTCAGTCACGAGAGTTGGCCGACTGGGCCGCCGGAGCCGGGGTCACCTATCTGGACGGCGGCATCATGGCCGTACCGCACATGGTCGGCCAACCCGAGGCATCGATCCTCTACAGCGGATCGGCCGATGCCTTCCATCAGTACAGGCCGCTGCTCGACCTCTGGGGAACCAGTACCTACTTCGGCGAGGATGCCGGGCTGGCGTCCCTGTACGATCTCGCCCTGCTCGCGGGCATGTACGTCATGTTCGCCGGATTCATGCACGGCGCCGCCATGGTCGCGCCGGCCGGAGTGACGGCGGGCGAGTTCGCCGCCAAGGCCGCACCCTGGCTGACCTCCATGACCGGCGCCTTCCAAGGATTCGCCGCCGTCATCGACGGCGGGGACTACACCGTCGAAGGGCAGCAGAGCCTCCAGTTCTCCAACCTCGGTGACCTCCTGGCCGCCAGTTCCGACCAGGGCATCAGCACCGAGGTGGTCACCATGGTCCAGCGGCTCGTCCAACGCCAGATCGACGCGGGCCACGCGGAGGAAGGCTTCGCCCGCATCATCGAGAGCATCAGGCAACCAGGCCGGTCACAGAGCGTCGCAACTCCATGATCACCACATCCTGTGCCCGCTCTGCTGTCAGGGATGATCTTTGCGCCTGTCCGTGCGGGTTCTGAGCGGACCCCGCTCACAAGAGGACCCCCGACCGGTGCCGGTCGGGGGTCCTCTCACCTGCTTGTTTACCGCTGTGGGCGCGGACGGTTTCGAACCGCCGACATCTGCTTTGTAAGAGCAGCGCTCTACCCCTGAGCTACGCACCCGTGGATGAGGGAACAGCGTACATGGCCCAGGGGACCAGGTCGCAAACCAAGGTCACGCCCCGGGCCCCGTCGCGTACCCGGGCCCCGACCCGGGCCCGGGTCGCGCGCCCGCGCCGGAAGATCGCGGGCCGGAGCGCGAACTAACCGGCCCGCGTGTTCGTCATTACCAGGTGGGAGAATGAACGAGGGCAGGGCGAACTCGGCACAGGAGAGTGATGTGACGGCGACACACGCGCGGCCGTACGCAGGAGCCAACGCACGTGCCGTCAGTGGCGCCGGTGGATCGGCGGAGGGTGGTACGGGGCGGGCGGGGCGCCGGGCGCTCGCCGGCCTCAGGGACGCGCTGACGCTGGTCCTGCTGCCGTTGCCGCTGCTGGTGGCGGCCGTGCCCGGGGCCTTCGCCGGTGGGGGTACGCGGCGCTGGTTCGGCGGTCGTGGCGAGAGTCTGCGGGCGGACGCGCAGGCGGCGAAGGACGCCGCAGCGGCCTCCTTCTACGAGCTGGACACGGCCCAGCGCGATCTGCGGATCTCCATAGAGACGATCACGGCGGTGGACAGCTCGCCGGGCGCCCGCAAGGCCGTGGACGACTTCGCCGCGCTGGGGCAGCGGATCGACGAGGTGAGCCACGGCTACATCAGCGCCGTGGACGCCCACGACCTGGACAAGGACGATCTGGAGCCGTCGGCCGCCTCGAAGGCGCGCGGTGACCTCACCAAGGCCAAGCAGGAGCTGGACCGGGTCAAGGGCGATCTCGACCGGTTCGAGCGGGGGCTCGGGCCGCTGCTCGACAAGGCGGAGACCCAGCTCGCCCGGCTGGCGCCCGCCGTGGAGCGGGCCCGGCAGGCGCTGCTGGCGGCGAGCAACGCGCTCGACGCGGTACGGGAGGCCGGGCTGCGCGCCGACGACCTGGCGGCCCGCCTGGCCTCGCTCGCCCCCGACCTCACCAAGCTCAACCAGGGCGCGGGCCGGCACGGCGTCGCGGAGACCCTGCAGCGCGCGGACCGGGTCAAGCGCGACGCCGAGTCCGTACGGAGCGAGGCCGAGCGGCTGCCCGAACGGGCCCGGGAGATCGACCGGCGGCTGGTGTCGCTGCGTACCCGCGCACAGGCCCTCACCACCCGGGCCGGGACGGTGGACCCGGTGCTCAGCGAGTTGCGCAGACGGTTCGCCGCGGCGTGCTGGCAGGACCTCCAGCAGGTCCCCGACCATGCGGCGAGCAGCGTACGGCAGGCGGAGGAGAAGCTCGCGGAGGCGGCGAAGGCGCGCGAGGAGCAGCGGTGGGCGGACGCGACGTCGCTGCTCAGTACGGTGCGGGCGCTGCTCAACGGTACGGACGAGGCGGTCTCCGCCGCCGGTGACCGGCTCCAGCGGCTGAACGCGGTGTCGAAGGACCCGCAGCAGGAGATCGACCGCACACGGTTCGCGATCCGGGACGCGCAGCGCCTGGCCATGTCGGGCCGGACCACCCCCGAGCCCCGGCACGCCCGCCCGCTGGACGACTCCGTGGCGCGGCTGGACCGGGCGGTGTCCTCGCTGGAGGGCCGCCACCCGGACTACTGGCACTTCCTGACCGAGACCGAGGCGGTACGGCACCGGGTGGCCCAGGTGGTCTCGGAGATCCGTGAGGAGCGCGGCGCCGGGCACTAGAGCCTCCGGCCCGGTCGAGTTGTCGGGCCGTCCCACTGGGCGGAACATGGTGAAACGTACGGTTATGTACGGATACGTGCGTACCACCAGCGTGCCGCCCCCGAAGGAGGCCGCCCATGGCCAGCCCAGCGATCCGCCACTCCCCCGGCGCCGTACCCCGCAACCGAGGAGCCGGCCGCCGGGGCGCCCCTCGGCGCAGCACCCACCGCCGGCGCGTCAGGCTCGACCAGCAGCTTCCGCTGGACCACCGGCTCAACCAGGTCTACCGCGTGGGCGCCGGGCTGATGGGGCTGGCCCTGATCGCCTTCGGGATCCTCGGGCTGATGGACCGGATCGGGTTCTTCGGCACGGGCGGTCAGCGCGTGCTGGGGCTCAACGCCAACGGCACGCTGAGCGTGCTGTCCATCTGCGTCGGGGTGCTGCTGCTGGCCGGGATGGTGATCGGCGGGAACACCGCGTCGACCGTCAACATGGTCCTCGGTGTCCTCTTCATCCTCAGCGGTTTCGTCAATCTGGCGCTGCTGGACACCAGTTACAACTTCCTCGCCTTCCATCTCCAGAACGTGCTCTTCAGCTTCGTCGTCGGGCTGCTGCTGATGTTCTTCGGAATGTACGGCAGAGTCAGCGGCAGCCTCCCGCACGAGAACCCCTACTGGCGGGCCCGCCACCCGGAGGAGGCGGAGCGCGAACAGCGGCGCAGGGCCATGGACGACACCGCCCGGGGGCGGCTGCGCGTCGGATAATCTGAGGCGTATGCCTCGCTACGAGTACCGCTGCCGCTCCTGTGGTGACACCTTCGAACTCAGCCGCCCGATGGCGGAGTCCGGGGCGCCCGCGTCCTGCCCCGAGGGGCACGCCGACACCGTGAAGCTGCTCTCCACCGTCGCGGTCGGCGGCACCGCCAAGGGCGGCGCCCCGGCCCCCGCCGCCGGTGGCGGAGGGGGCGGCGGCTGCTGCGGGGGCGGCTGCTGCGGCTAACCGCCCGTAGCGGCGTCCAGCAGGCGGCGCAGAATCTCCTCGCCCGCCGCGACACCCGTGTGCGGGAGTACGTCGACGTGCGGGGCGCGCCAGTTGGCGTCGGCCAGTTCGCCGTGGCCGGGGCGCCACGCGCGGTCGGCGGCCAGCAGCAGGTCCGCGTCGAGCAGCGAGTCACCGGCGGCCAGGGTGAGCCCGGCGCCGCTCCTGCGGGCCACCTCCCGCATGGCCGCGCTCTTGGTGAGCGGGCGCGGTACGGCGTAGATCTTGCGGCCCTGGAGCGAGACCGTCCAGCCGCGCTCCCCCGCCCAGTCGGCCAGCTCCTTCACCCAGCCCTCGGGCAGCAGCGCGCGGTCGACCACCAGATAGGCGAAGAGGTCCTCGGCGACCCGCTCCTTGAGGAGCCACGCCGGGTCGGCGGTCGCCTTCAGATGCGCGCGGACCTCGGCGAGCGGCGCGCACTCTGCGGCCAGCCGCTCCGCCACCTCGGCCTGCCACCGCGGGTCGGAGACACCGTCGACCAGCAGATGGCCGCCGTTGGCGCAGATCGCGAACTTCGGCGCGGGGCCCGGCAGATGGATCCGGCCGTACTGCTCGCGGGTACGGGTGGTCGTCGGTACGAAGACGGTGGTGCGGGCGAGCCGGTCGAGGAGCGCCGCGGCCGTCTCCGTCAGATACGACAGCGGCCGGCTCTCGTACACCTCGACGCAGAGCAGCCGGGGCGCCCGCGCGTCCGGCATCGGTAGCTGGAGGGCGGCGGCGGAGTAGATGAGGGTGCGGTCCAGGTCGCTCGCGACCAGGACCGGGGCGCCCGGGGCGGTGGTGGTCACGGGGTGGCCACCGCCTTGCCGTCGGCGCCGGTGGCGCCCCGCGTGTACTGGGGGTGGATCAGCCCGACGCAGGTGTACGGAAGGCCGTCGACCTCCTCGACGGGCACCCCGCGCTGCTCGGCCAGCAGCCGCACATGGTCGAGGTCGGCGCCCGCGCCGCGCTGCGCGAGGATCTTCCAGGGGACGCGGCGCAGCAGGACGCGGGTGGTCTCGCCGACGCCCGGCTTGACCAGGTTCACGTCGTGGATGCCGTACTCCTCGCTGATCCGCTCGACGGCCGCCCACCCCTCCCAGGTGGGGGCGCGGTCCGCGGCGAGGAGTTCCTTGACCTCGGCGTCGACCGCGTCCGCGACCTCGTCGAAGCGGGCCGCGACGGTGTCGAGGAAGTGTTCCGAGACATCGGCCCCGGCGAGCTCCCGGTAGTACTTCGCGCCGTGGAAGTCGTCCGGGCCGACCAGGTCGGCGCGGAGCACCGTACGGGAAATCAGCCCGGAGACCGTGGAGTTGAGGCAGGCGGAGGGGACGAGGAAGTCCTCGCGGGTGCCGTACGTCCGTACGCAGCCGCCCGGGTCGGCGAGGACGGCGATCTCCGGGTCGAAGCCGTCGAACCCGGCCAGGGCGTCGGCCAGTTCGCGGGTGATCGCGCCCTTGCCGGTCCAGCCGTCGACGAAGACCACGTCGGCCGGGTCGTGGTGGGCGGCGAGCCAGCGCAGCGCGTTGGCGTCGATGCCCCGGCCGCGCACGATGGAGACGGCGTAGTGCGGCAGGTCCAGGCCGTGGCGGTGCTGGGCCCAGCGGCGCATCAGGACGCCGACGGGTGTGCCGGCGCGGGCCAGCGAGACCAGTACGGGGCGGGGTGAGCGTTCGGCGAGGACGGTCTCGGTGACCGTGCCGACGGCGCGGGCGACCCGGGCGGCCGAGGTCTCCAGCGCGGCGGCGAACAGCTCCTGGTATCGCTCGCTCGGCTGGTACTCGACGGGCAGGGACTCGGCGTAGTGCGCGCCCCCGCTCTGGATGGCCTCCTCGCGCTCCTCGGTCGGGGCCTCCAGCTCGACGTCGGAGAGGTCCTGGAGGAGCCAGCCGACGTCCTGCGGCGCGTACGAGGAGAAGGCGGGGCCCCGGAGGGGTTCGGCCGGCATGTGGAGGTCCTGTCGTTCTGGGGGCGTCTCTGAGCTGTGCGTCTCTGAGCCGTGGGAGGGGGTGTACGAGGGGACGACCGCCAGGAGCACGCGGGGCGTGTGCTCGGCGAGGCGGGCCAGCAGGCCGTCGGGGGCGTGCAGCGCGGGGGTGTCGGCGACGGAGTCGACCACCGCGACGACGGCGTCGAAGCCGCCGCCCGCGACGTTGTACGCGTACCGGTCGCCGCCGTCGTCCGCCGCGGTGTCGTGGGCCGGGAAGACGAGGCGGCTGCGTATCGCGTAGCCGGGGTCGTCCACGGCCAGCACGGGCGAGCGCGTCGTGGTGGAGTACCGCACCTCCGGGCGCGCGTCCCTGTCTCCGTCTCCGGCTCCGTACGTACGCTCCAGTTCCACGGCCAGCCGCAGCGGCGCGTACATCAGCTCCTCGAAGCCGAGGACGAGTACGCGCCGGGCCCCGGCCAGTCCGGCGGCGAGGTCGCGGGCCATCGCGGGCAGCGCCGCCTCCAGCTCCGCCCGGTGGGCCGGGGTGAAGCCGTGCCGGCCGCCGTCCGGGACCCCGGCGGGCCACCGCAGGGGGACCCGGGACGGCCGGGCCTTCTGGGCCTCCCGGAGGCCGAGCGCGGGCCTGCCCGGGTCCGCGTCCCGTGCCGGTGTCTCGTGGCGCGCCACCAGCTCCTGGCCCTTCTCCAGGACACCGTCCGGGAGCCTGACCGTACCGGAGGCCAGGGTGACCAGGTCGACGCGCGCCCCGATCTCGCGGGCGAACTCGGCGAGCCGCCCCTGATCGGCCGGTGACCGCATGTCGACCAGCGCGACGATCACGTACCAGCGCCGGGGGTAGCGGTCGTGCAGGGCGCGGATCGTGTTCAGCACGGTGTTGCCGGTGGAGAACTCGTCGTCGACGAGGACCAGCGGCCCGTCCGAGGCCAGCAGCCCGGGGTCCTCGGGCAGCAGCAGATGGGAGGTGGCGTGCGAGTGGGACTCCTCGAAGCCGCCCGCGCTCGCGACGCCCGCGACGGCGCGGCGTGTGGAGTGCAGGTACGGGGCGTGGCGCACGCCGTCGGCGACCGCGTGGCCGAGTCCGGTCGCGGTCTCGGCGTAACCGAGCACCACCGCCCGCGCGACATCCGCGCCCAGCAGCTCCCGTACCCGCTCGCCCAGCCGGACGCCCGTTCCGTGGACGACGGCGGGGCTCTGCGGCACGTGCTTGCCCAGCACGTTCGAGACGAGGAGATGGGCGCGCCTGGGGTTGCGGCGCAGGGCGAGACCGAGCAGGTCCCGCAGCCCGTCGTCGCCGGTCAGCTCGATGCCCAGCCGCTCGGCGACCCATGTGCCCGACCAGACCATGCCGGTGTTCTCCTCCGTGTCCGTGGGTGTCGCGGTGTCCGTGAACGTCTCCGTGGACGTCACGGTGTCCGTGAACGTCCGTTCCCGCCCGCTCACTCCGCGAGTCCGGCCGTCAGCAGCTCCACGAAGCCGACGTCCTCGCGGGCGACGCCGAAGACCTCGGCCCGCAGGAGGGTGCGCTCGGCCCAGGCGCGGTGCGGCTTCACCTCGTTCATCTTGTTCGTGTAGGCGGAGCGCAGCACCCCGCCGCCGTCCCGTTCGGGGCGCAGGATGTCCTGGGCGTCGCTGAACTCCTCGTGGCTGACGACCGACAGCGCGTGCACGGGCGGGACGTGCGACGGATGGATGCACGTCTTGCCCATGAGGCCGTTGGCGCGGTCGAGTTCGATCTCGCGCAGCAGGCCGTCGAGGTCGTGCTCGATCAGGGCCGTACGCAGCTCCTCCGCACGCCCTTCGAGGAAGGGGCTGCGGCGGAGCTGGGGCTTGAACATGCGCTCCTGGAGCCGGAAGTACTCCCAGACGGGGCCGGTGATCGTGAAGCCCGTGCCGTCGGCGCGGCCCAGGACGTTGACGACGTCCGCGATGACCCCGGCGACGATCCGTACGTCGTACGCCGTCATGTCGGGCGAGCGGCGCAGGCCGTACGCCGAGCAGAAGTCGGTGACGCCCAGGCGCAGGGCGAGGACCCGCTCACGGTACTTGTCGACGGCGTTGGCGATGCCGGTGAGCGTCGCCGTCCTGGTCTCCAGGTGGAGCAGTTCGGGCGATTCGAGGACGGGCATGGCGTAGAGCGTGCGTCCGCAGGCGGCCTCCGCCTCGGCGAGGGCCTCCAGGAAGGCGGTGCCGCGCTCCTCGGTGAACTTGGGGAGTACGAATCCGGACAGCAGCCGGACCGTGGCGCCCATCCGCCGGACGAGGTCGGGTATCTGCTCCGGTTCGCGGACGCGGATGAAGAGCAGCGGTGTCCCGGTGCCCCGCTCGTCGAGGTCGGCGAACTGGCGCACCAGGTTGGCCTCGGCGTCCTCGACCTCGGCGTCGTGGATGGAATCCTCCAGGCAGAGCACCATGGAGACGACTCCGCGCCCGGCCTGCTTCAGGACGTCGTCCGCCAGCCGAGGCCGGGTCGCCGGGCTGTAGAGGGTGGCCCCGAGTGCGGCCGAGAGCAGCCTGGCGGGGGACCCGGCGGTGAACTCGCACGGTTCCTGGTGGAACAGGCCCTTGCGGGCAGCGGGCGGGATATGCCCGAAATGACGCATGTAAATCCCCCGTACCGCCAATATGGCCCGTTGGTCATGTGGCCGGTAATAGTACGTATGGACGGGTGTCAAGAGTTCCCCGGGCGCATGAAATCCTGGTAACTCGTCTGCTTCGCGGTGGCTCCACCGACGTACCGGCCGTACGGCCGGCGGTACGGAACGTGGCGGAGGGGCCGCCACGTTGTCCCCGTGGGCGGTGGGAAGGCAGGATGACCGCTATGACGCACGCGATGCTCAAGGGCTCGAACGTCCCCCTCGACGCCACGGCCGTACGGGCCGTGCTGCGCTGGTCTCCCGGCGCCGGGGTCCCGGATGTGGACGCCTCGGCGCTGCTGCTCGGCTCCGGCGGCCGGGTCAGGTCCGACGAGGACTTCGTCTTCTACAACCAGCCGAGGCATCCGTCCGGGGTGGTGCGCAGGCTGCCCAAGAAGCAGGTCGGCGAGTGGCTGACCGACTCCGTCGAGGCGGACCTCACCGCGGTCGACCCCTCGGTCGAACAGGTCGTCCTGGCCGCCTCCTCGGACGGCGCGAGCTTCCAGCACGTGAGCGACCTGCGGATCATGCTGTACGACGCGGGCGCGGCCGACGGGGAGCCGCTGGCCGTCTTCGACGTCCAGCCGGAGACCGGCGAGGAGACCGCGATCATCTGCGGCGAGCTGTACCGGCGCGGGGACTCCTGGAAGTTCCGCGCCGTGGGGCAGGGGTATCCGACCGGGCTGATCGGCCTCGCCACCGCGTTCGGCATCTCGGTCGACGACACGGAGGGGCCGACCGGTGCGGACGCACCGGAGGAAGGCACGACCGCCGCCGATCCCGGCGCCGACACCGTGATCCACCCCGGTCCCGGTCCTGGCGCCGACACCGTGGCCCACCCCGGTCCCGGCGCCACGGCGGCCACCCGGCCGGCGGCCCAGCTCCCGCCGCCCCCGGCCCCGCCTTCCGCGTACGGCTACCCGCAGCCCGACCTGCCCGCAGCCCAGCCGCCCTACGGCTATCCGCAGCCCGTCTCGGCGCCGCGTCCGCAGCCCGCGTACGGCTATCCGCAGCCTGCCGCAGCCGCGGCGCCCGCACCGGATCCGCACTTCAGGCTGCCCCCGATGGGCCCGCAGTTCGCCCGCCAGTAGCGCGCCCGACGGCGGTCCACCGGCCCGTGGCGGGCCCGACGGCGGTCCACCGTCCGGTGGGCCGCCGTACGGCAGTCCACGCGGCCCGGGGCGCGCGTACCGGTCCTTCCGGCTCAAGGCCGCCTCTCCTCAGGTCTTCGCCTTGTAGCCGCGGCCCCACTGGAGGCCCCAGCCGTACAGCCGGTCCAGCTCGGCCTGGAAGCCGTACACGTACTTCACCTCGCGGCGCACGACCAGATCGCCCTTGACGTTCTGCAGCGAGAAGACGGCGCAGGACCGGGCCTGCGGCTCGTCGTCGTCGAGGTCGATCTCGATCCGCGGGCCGTTGCTCGGGTAGAGCGTCACATGCGCGCGCGTACGGTTGAACGCGGGCGTCTGGTCGTAGATGTAGACGAAGAACAGCAGGCGCTTGATCTCGTCCCGGTTGTCGAGGTTGACATAGACGGTCTCCCCCGAGCCCGCCCCGAACCGGTCGTCGCCGCTGAGCTTCACGTACGGCGGGTCGTTGAGGTCCCCGAGGAAGTTGCCCAGGGGCTGTACGACGCCCTTGCTGCCGTCCATCAGTTCGTACATGCAGCCGAGGTCCAGGTCGACATTGACCACGCCCTGCGTATGGGCCTGGACCACCTCGGGCTTGAAGAGCTTGAGCGGGTTGCCCAGGAGCTTGCCGCTCTGGCGCGAGCGCCCCCCGATGTCGGAGGTGCGCATCTGCCAGGAGAGGTTCACCCGGAGGTTGCCGGTCGCCGCGCCCTGCTTGGAGAGCGAGATCGTCGGGCGCCGCTTGGTCAGCTCGATGGAGTTGGACGCGCTGCCCGAATCGAATTGTGATGCCCTTTGCCCCTGCCACAGGTTGTCCCAGAAGGCCATGCCCCCACCCCACTCCTGTCGTCCACTCGTCGTCCTGCTCGTCGTTCCGCGTGCCAAAAAACCGTCATATCGGCACGGCAGAACGGGGCGGCCGGTAGGCTCCCGCCTCTTGGCCGCCCCGTTCAACAGGGTTCCCTGGATCCGCTCCGTGTCACACCCCTGAGCACCGGCTCACGGGAGGGCTCACCGGAGCATGCGCTCAGACGTGGAGCGCCGTCTTGTCCCCGTCGGCGTCCTTGCCGCCGCCTTCCGCTTCGAGCGCCTTGTTACGGCGCACGGAGGACCAGAAGGAGGCCGCGATGAGAATGACCCCGACCAGACCCGTGATGATCTCGTTGATCGAGTGCTCGATGGTGATGAGCAGGATCGCGGCCAGCGCACCGATCGCGTAGTGCGCGCCGTGCTCCAGGTAGACGTAGTCGTCCAGGGTGCCCTCGCGGACCAGGTACACCGTCAGCGAACGGACGTACATCGCGCCGATGCCGAGGCCCAGCGCCATCCAGAAGATGTGGTTCGTGATGGCGAAGGCACCGATCACGCCGTCGAAGGAGAAGGACGCGTCCAGGACCTCCAGGTACAGGAAGAGGAAGAACGCCGCCTTGCCGGCCAGGCCGATCGCGGAGACCTCCTTGCCCTCGGCCTTGGCCTTGGCCTTCTCCTCCTCCTCGTGCTCCTCCTCCTCTTCGAGTTTGTCCTCGAAGTAGCCGGAGAGACCCCCGACGACGAGATAGGTGATGAGACCGGCGATGCCCGCCAGCAGCACGGTGGCCGACTTGTCCGCGTACCCGGTACTGGTGTGCGCGTTGGTCGCGAAGGTCATGGCCGTGACCAGCAGGACGATCAGCGCGACGCAGGCCGACAGCATGTCGACCTTGCCGAGCTTGGCCAGCGGGCGCTCCAGCCAGGCGAGCCACTTGATGTCCCGGTCCTCGAAGATGAAGTCCAGGAAGATCATCAGCAGGAACATGCCACCGAAGGCGGCGATCGCCGGGTGGGCGTCGGTGACCAGGTCCTCGTAACGGCCTGGATCGTCCATCGCCAGTTGGACGGCCTCGATCGGCCCGACCTTGGCACTGATGGCGACGATGACGACGGGGAAGACCAGTCGCATACCGAACACGGCGATGAGGATGCCGATGGTGAGGAAGATCTTCTGCCAGAAGGCATTCATCTTCTTCAGGATCCCGGCGTTGACGACCGCGTTGTCGAAGGACAGCGAGATCTCAAGGACCGACAGGATCAGTACGATCCCGAACGCCTCCCACCCCCACTGCCAGGCCGCGAAGGCCAGGCCGATCGCCGTGATGGCGAACGACCAGCCGAAGGTTTTCAGGATCACTGGCTACCCCATCTGGTGATTAACGGGTTTTCCCCCGCGCAGCGTACTGCTTTACGAAACGTTGACCCCGAAGTCTAGAGCGATGCCCCGCAGGCCCGACGCGTACCCCTGGCCCACGGCCCGGAACTTCCATTCACCGCCGTAGCGGTACAACTCACCGAAGATCATCGCCGTCTCCGTGGAGGCGTCCTCGCTGAGGTCGTAACGGGCGAGTTCCTGGCCGTCGGCCTGGTTGACGACCCGGATGAAAGCGTTGGCGACCTGACCGAACGTCTGGCCGCGATTGTCGGCGTCATGGATCGAGACGGGGAAAACGATCTTGTCGCAGTGGGCCGGGACCTGGGGGAGATCGACGATCAGTGATTCGTCGTCGCCGTCGCCCTCACCGGTCAAGTTGTCCCCGGTGTGCTGGACGGAGCCTTCGGGGCTCGTCAGGTTGTTGTAGAAGATGAAGAACTGGTCCCCGAGCACACGCCCTGACTGGCAGAGCAGCGCGCTGGCGTCGAGGTCGAAGTCCGCTCCGGTGGTGGAGCGGGCGTCCCAGCCGAGCCCGACCAACACCTGGGTGAGGTTGGGTGCGGCTTTGGAGAGGGAGACATTGCCTCCCTTGGCGAGTGTGACGCCCATGATGGTGAGTCCTCCCCGAGGTGGTGTTCGTGCCGTGCTGACAGGCGGGACGCGCCTGAGGTCCTGCCCGTTCCGTACCCGGTCATGCCGTTCGTGCCCGTACCGAGATCATGCCGTCCCCGCCCGTGTCCGCGCACCCACTCTCCGGGACCGGTACGAACCCGGGACCTGGGACCGGTGCGGGGACCTGGTCCGGTCCGGGCCGGGTCCGGGGACGCGTCCGGCGCCGGGTCCGGGGACGCGTCCGGCGCCGCACGGAAGGTGCGGCGCCGGAGGCGGGGGTACGGCGGGACGGTCGGCTCAGACGTTGACGCCGAAGTCCTGGGCGATACCGCGCAGACCCGAGGCGTACCCCTGGCCGATGGCGCGGAACTTCCACTCCGCGCCGTTGCGGTACAGCTCGCCGAAGACCATCGCGGTCTCCGTCGAGGCGTCCTCGCTCAGGTCGTAACGCGCCAGCTCGTTGTTGTCGGCCTGGTTGACGACGCGGATGAACGCGTTGCGCACCTGACCGAAGGACTGCTGGCGGCTCTCCGCCTCGTAGATCGAGACGGGGAAGACGATCTTGTCGACGTCGGCGGGGACCGTGGCCAGATTGACCTTGATCGCCTCGTCGTCGCCCTCGCCCTCACCGGTGAGGTTGTCACCGGTGTGCTCGACGGAGCCGTCGGGGCTCTTGAGGTTGTTGAAGAAGATGAAGTTCCCGTCGATGGCGACCTTGCCCTCGGCGTTCGTCAGCAGGGCGCTGGCGTCGAGGTCGAAGTCACTGCCGGTGGTGCTGCGTGCGTCCCAGCCCAGACCCACGGTGACCGCGGTCAGGTTGGGCGCGGCCTTGGTCAGCGAGACGTTTCCGCCCTTGCTGAGGCTGACTCCCACGAGTCCTCCCTATGGTGTGAAGCGTTGGCATCCGATCAACGACTGGATCCTAGTGACCGGTTCCCGGCCCTTGCGCGTTTTCGGCGGTCGATACGGGGATGTCGCGTCAGGACAGGTGCGCGTCAGAGCGACGCGAGGGCCTTGACGTACTCGTCGAGGTCCCGGGCGTCGGGCAGGGCGTTGACGACGCTCCAGCGCACGATGCCCTCCTTGTCGATGATGAAGGTGCCGCGCACCGCGCACCCCTTCTCCTCGTCGAAGACGCCGTAAGCGCGCGAGACGTTGCCGTGCGGCCAGAAGTCCGAGAGCAGCGGGTACTCCAGGCCC
Source organism: Streptomyces sp. NPDC087310 (assembly GCF_044744405.1). Lineage (NCBI taxonomy): Bacteria > Bacillati > Actinomycetota > Actinomycetes > Kitasatosporales > Streptomycetaceae > Streptomyces > Streptomyces sp. NPDC087310. The sequence continues at coordinate 831,726 of NZ_JBIUYF010000001.1, forward strand.
TCCTGCTCGGCGAAGACCCGCAGGGTGTGGATGGAGTCGTTCGAGACGGCGAGCAACTGGGTGTCGTCGTTGACGAACGAGGGCAGCTCGTCGCGCAGGGCGCAGAGCTCGCCGGTGCACACACCGGTGAAGGCGAAGGGGTAGAAGAGCAGCACCACGTTCTTGGCGCCGCCGGCCGCGTCGGCCCCGCGGAAGTCGGACAGCCGCACGGTCCGCCCGTGGTTGTCCTTCAGCTCGAAGTCCGGGGCAGGGGTGCCGACCTCGATCGCCATGGATGCACGTCCTTTCGAAGGCTCGGCGCGGCGGTCCCGATGCCAGGATCGGCATCCGGCCCACACGCCGGGGTGGACCTCCGAGCCTAGGGCCTTTCGTTCGGGTCCCGCTGGATCAGGGAGCGGGGTCTGGTGCCGTGGATCGCAAGGCGGAGGAGGGAGGCGACGCGGAGCGTCGTGGACCGACGACAACGCCGCGAGGCGCGGTGCCAGGGCACGCGAGCCCAGCCGGACCCGAACGACAGGCCCTGAGCAAAGGGCTTCCGAAGGGGTCGGTGGACCCGAGATCACGCGGATAGGCAAAAGGGCCCCCGCCGACGAGGTCGGCGGGGGCCTTCAAGGCTGCGCTGCTGGTGCCGGTGGTGGCACCAGGGGCTGCCGCTTCATTGCGCGCCCGAGGCGGCGCCGGGGGTCAGCGCTTGCTCTTCGCCGCCTTGGGCGTGACGAGCCGGCTGCCGGTCCAGTCCTTGCCCGCGTTGATGCTCTTGGTCTGGGACAGGCCCGCGGTCTGGGACGCCTCGTTGATGTCGCTCGGTTCGACGTAGCCGTCACGGCCCGTCTTGGGCGTCAGCAGCCAGATCACTCCGCCGTCCTCGATCAAACCGATGGCGTCCACCAGCGCGTCCGTAAGGTCGCCGTCCTCGTCACGGAACCACAGGGCGACGGCGTCGGCCACGTCGTCGTAGTCCTCGTCGACAAGATCCTGGCCGGTGATGGCCTCGATGGACTCGCGGAGATCCTGGTCGACGTCGTCGTCGTAACCGATCTCCTGGACCACCTGTCCGGGTTCGAACCCAAGCCGTGCGGCAAGGTTGGTCCGTTCCTCCGCGTGGTCCGCGGTCGCGCTCACGGATTGCCTCCTGATCATGTTTCGATTAAACGCTTCGGGCCGCGCGCGTACGCGGGGCATTGGCCGTAGTCCACACGGGCGGGGCGGATCGCGCAAGTACCCGGCCGCCGAGACCGCCGAAACGGTGACGTTCCGGGCGCCTTCGACGCATCTCCAGCCACTTCGACCTCGCCGCGCGTGACCTGGGCCACACGTTTCCTCCTTCTTTGCCATGCTATGCCGTTTCGGTACGTCAATCCGGCCCGAACGGCCGAACGAAACGGATGGCCGGGATGGGCGTAAGGTTGCGATTTGATCGTCGCGGGAACCGGCCCCTAGCGGCCCCGGAGCCAGGAATTTCCTGGGGAATCCGGGTTACCCCTCGGTAGAGATGACGTTTCCGTCGTCGCGGTACACGATGGATGCGGCGTACGTACCCCCGCGTAGCAGCAGTATCCCGACGGCGTGCACCGCATCGTTCGCGTGCAGGGCACGACACCCTCCCGACCAGCGAAGGACAAGCGTGGCTTCCGGATCCGATCGCAATCCGATCATCATTGGCGGCCTTCCCAGCCAGGTCCCGGACTTCGATCCCGAAGAGACCCAGGAGTGGCTCGACTCACTCGACGCCGCTGTCGACGAGCGAGGCCGTGAACGTGCCCGGTATCTGATGCTCCGGCTGATCGAGCGCGCGCGGGAGAAGCGTGTCGCCGTTCCCGAGATGCGCAGCACGGATTACGTCAACACCATCGCCACCAAGGACGAGCCGTTCTTCCCGGGCAACGAGGAGATCGAGCGCAAGATCCTCAACGCGACGCGCTGGAACGCCGCGGTCATGGTCTCGCGCGCCCAGCGCCCGGGAATCGGCGTCGGCGGCCACATCGCCACGTTCGCCTCCTCCGCCTCCCTGTACGACGTGGGCTTCAACCACTTCTTCCGGGGCAAGGACGGCGGTGACGGCGGCGACCAGATCTTCTTCCAGGGCCACGCCTCCCCCGGTATCTACGCCCGCGCCTTCCTGCTGGACCGGCTCAGCGAGACGCAGCTCGACGCGTTCCGCCAGGAGAAGTCGAAGGCTCCGTACGGGCTGTCCAGCTATCCGCACCCGCGCCTGATGCCGGACTTCTGGGAGTTCCCGACCGTCTCGATGGGCCTCGGCCCGCTCGGCGCGATCTACCAGGCCCGGATGAACCGGTACATGGAGGCGCGCGGCATCGCCGACACCTCCGGCTCCCACGTGTGGGCGTATCTCGGCGACGGCGAGATGGACGAGCCCGAGTCCCTGGGGCAGCTCTCCATCGCCGCCCGTGAGGGCCTGGACAATCTGACCTTCGTCGTGAACTGCAACCTCCAGCGGCTCGACGGCCCGGTGCGCGGCAACGGCAAGATCGTCCAGGAGCTGGAGTCGCAGTTCCGCGGCGCGGGCTGGAACGTCATCAAGCTGGTCTGGGACCGCTCGTGGGACCCGCTGCTGGCCCAGGACCGCGACGGGGTGCTGGTCAACCGGCTGAACACCACGCCGGACGGGCAGTTCCAGACGTACGCCACCGAGACCGGCGCGTACATCCGCGACCACTTCTTCGGCGACGACCAGCGGCTGCGCGCCATGGTCGAGAACATGACCGACGACCAGATCCTGCACCTCGGGCGCGGCGGGCACGACCACAGGAAGGTCTTCGCGGCGTACGCGGCGGCCAAGGCCCACCGGGGCCAGCCGACGGTGATCCTGGCGCAGACCGTGAAGGGCTGGACGCTCGGGCCGAACTTCGAGGGCCGCAACGCGACCCACCAGATGAAGAAGCTCACCGTCGCCGACCTCAAGGGCTTCCGGGACCGGCTGCACCTGCCGATCACCGACAGCCAGTTGGAGGACGGGCTGCCGCCGTACTACCACCCGGGCAGGGACTCGGAGGAGATCCAGTACATGCACGACCGGCGCAGGTCGCTGGGCGGGTACGTACCGACCCGGGTCGTCCGGGCGAAGCCGCTGACGCTCCCCGGCGACAAGGCGTACGCGGCGGTCAGGAAGGGCTCCGGCCAGCAGTCGATCGCCACCACGATGGCGTTCGTCCGGCTGCTCAAGGACCTGATGCGGGACAAGGAGATCGGCAAGCGCTTCGTGCTGATCGCGCCCGACGAGTACCGCACGTTCGGGATGGACTCGTTCTTCCCGAGCGCCAAGATCTACAACCCGCTGGGCCAGCAGTACGAGTCCGTCGACCGTGAGCTGCTGCTCGCGTACAAGGAGTCGCCGACCGGGCAGATGCTGCACGACGGCATCTCCGAGGCGGGCTGCACGGCGTCGCTGATCGCGGCGGGTTCGGCGTACGCCACGCACGGCGAGCCGCTGATCCCGGTGTACGTCTTCTACTCGATGTTCGGTTTCCAGCGGACCGGCGACCAGTTCTGGCAGATGGCCGACCAGCTCGCGCGCGGCTTCGTCCTGGGCGCGACCGCCGGCCGTACGACGCTGACCGGCGAGGGGCTCCAGCACGCCGACGGCCACTCGCATCTGCTGGCCTCGACCAACCCGGGCTGTGTCGCCTACGACCCGGCCTTCGGCTTCGAGATCGCGCACATCGTCCGGGACGGTCTGCGCAGGATGTACGGCCCCGACAGCGAGGACATCTTCTACTACCTCACCGTCTACAACGAGCCGATCCAGCACCCCGCCGAGCCCGCCGACGCCGATGTCGACGGCATCCTCAAGGGCATCCACCGCTACCGGGAGGCCGAGCGGGGCGAGATCCCGGCGCAGATCATGGCGTCCGGCGTGGCCGTGCCGTGGGCGGTCGAGGCGCAGCGGATCCTCGCCGAGGAGTGGAACGTCCGGGCGGACGTCTGGTCGGCGACGTCCTGGAACGAGCTGCGCCGTGAGGCGGTGGAGGTGGAGCAGCACAATCTGCTGCACCCGGAGGAGGAGCAGCGCGTGCCGTACGTGACGCGGAAGCTCTCCGGCGCGCAGGGCCCGTTCGTGGCGGTCTCCGACTGGATGCGCTCCGTGCCGGACCAGATCGCGCGCTGGGTGCCGGGTACGTACCAGTCGCTGGGCGCGGACGGCTTCGGCTTCGCGGACACGCGGGGCGCGGCCCGCCGCTTCTTCCACATCGACGCGCAGTCGATCGTGCTGGGCGTGCTCACCGAGCTGGCCAGGGAGGGCAAGGTCGACCGTTCGGCGCTGAAGCAGGCGGTGGACCGCTACCAGCTCCTGGACGCGTCGGCGGCGGACCCGGGCGCGGCCGGCGGCGACGCCTGACCGAGGGCGCGGGGAGTCGGTACGTACGGAGGGCGGCGGGACCTGGACGGTTCCGCCCCCCTCCGGCGTACGGCGGCGCCCGGTCATCGCTCCCAGATCTTGAAGGCCCTCACCCGGTACGGGGAGCTGGGCAGCCAGGTGCCCTTGCCGGGGTAGGTCTCGAACTCCCCGGTCTCCCCGCAGGTGTCGGACTGGTACGTCGTCACGGGCCGGCCGGTGCGGTTGGCGAGGGAGTGGGCGCTCGTGCCGGCGGGGAGCGGCACACAACTGTCGATGTCGGTCCCGGAGAGTTCGTGGGTCTGCCGGGCGCCCTTGAAGTCGTCCTTCGCCCAGAGGCACAGCTCGCCCGAGGCGCACGCCCCGAGGCGCGGCGGCGCTGCCGGGGCGGCCGGCGCGGCGGTGCCGGTCTGGGGCAGCAGGACGGCGAGGGTGAGCGCCCCGACGGCGGCGCCGACGGTGCCGGCCGTACGGCGGAAGGTGGTGGCGGTGAAGCCCTGCGTCGTGGTGGTGCGCGGCGTCGTGGTGGCGTCCGGCGTCGTGGTGGTGCGCGGCTGAGTCATTTCGTTCTGCCCCCGTGTGTCGTGTCGGTGGTGTCGGTGGTGTTCGTGTCGTGTCGTGCGGTGCCGGGACCGCGTGCTGCGATCCCGGTCTCCACCACTCTGACCTGCGGCTGAGGGCCGCCGGAAGGGGGTCGGGCCGCCCTCCACCCGGATAGGCGACAGCCCCGCCGGAACCTTCCGGCGGGGCTGTCCTGGGCGTGGAATTGACGTCGGGTCACCCGGCGGCTGACGTCAGATGTGCACCCCGCCACCCGCGGCGTCCGCGTTGTCGCCGCGCTTCGTCAGCAGGGCGACGAGGACCGCCACGGCCGCGACCCCGGCCGCGACGAGGCTGGCCAGACTCATGCCGGACATGAAGGTGTCGTGGGCGACGGTGGTGATCTGCTGGGCGACCGCGGGCGGCATGTCCGGTGTCACCGGCGGCGCCCCGACCTGGACGGCCTCGGTCGCCGGGCCCACCTGGGCGGCGGTGAGCGGGGGCAGCCCGGCGGCCGTCCAGTTGCCCGGCAGGTCGCTGGAGACCTTCGAGGCCATCACGGCGCCGAGTACGGCCGTACCGAGGCTGCCGCCGATCTGCATGGCGGACTGCTGGATACCGCCGGCCACCCCGGAGAGCTCCATCGGCGCGTTGCCCACGATGACCTCGGTCGCGCCGACCATCACGGGGGCGAGGCCGAAGCCGAGCATCGCGAACCAGACGGACATGGTGAGGCTGCTGGTGTCGGTCTCCAGGGTGGACATGCCGAACATGGCCGCCGCCGTGAACACCATGCCGCCTGCCAGCGGGATCCGGGGCCCCACCTTGGTTATCACGATCCCGGCGAGCGGCGATCCCACGATCATCATGCCGGTGAGCGGCAGCAGATGGAGACCGGCGTCGATCGGGCCCATGCCGTGCACGTTCTGGAGGTAGAAGGTGACGAAGAAGAGCCCGCCCAGGAAGGCGATGGCCATGAGGACCATCAGCACCACACCGGCGGAGAGCGGTACGGAGCGGAAGAGCGCCAGCGGTACGAGCGGCTCCCTGACCTTCGTCTCCCAGTAGGCGAACCCGCCGAAGCAGACCACCGCCACGACGATGAAGATCCAGGTCATCCCGGCGCCCCAGCCCCACTCGGGGGCCTTGATGATCGCCCACACCAGGGCGAACATGGCGACGGAGAGCAGCAGGATGCCGAGGATGTCGAAGGACCTCGGGGCGTTCCTGGCCCGGTGGTCCAGCAGGATCAGCGTGCCGAGGACGAGGGCGATGATGCCCACCGGCACGTTGATGAAGAAGACGGACTGCCAGCTCACGTGCTCGACCAGCACACCACCGAGGATCGGTCCGCCGGCGGTCGAGGCGCCGATGACCATGCCCCAGATGCCGATGGCCATGTTGAGCTTCTCGGCCGGGAAGGTGGCCCGCAGCAGACCGAGCGCGGCCGGCATCAGCAGCGCGCCGAAGAGACCTTGGAGCACCCGGAAGGTGATCACCAGGGAGATGCTGTGGGAGAGCCCGATGGCCCCGGAGGCGACGGCGAACCCGGCGACGCCGATGAGGAAGGTCTGCCGGTGGCCGAAGCGGTCGCCCAGCTTGCCCGCGGTGATCAGCGCCACGGCGAGCGCGAGGAAGTAGCCGTTGGTGATCCACTGGACGTCGGCGAACGACGCACCGAGGTCGGTTTTGATGGCCGGGTTCGCGATGGCGACAATGGTGCCGTCGAGGGCCACCATCATGACGCCGATGGCCACGGAGAAGAGAGTCAGCCAAGGGTGGCCGCGCCGTCCCTTGGAGGGCGTCGGTCCGAGAGGTTCCGCGGGTTCCGGGCTCGATGGCGCCTTGTCGACAGTGGTCTGACTAGTCATACCGCAAACGGTAGTGTCAGCCACTGACAGTTGACAAACCATTTCACAAGCCAGTAACTGTCAAGTTACTCCCGAGCGACCCACGTTGCTCCTGAGCGAGAGTGAGGTCTCCGCGGTGACCGGCGGACTGCGCGCCCGCAAGAAACAACGCACCCGGGAGTCCCTGCTCCGTGTGGCGCTCGAACTGTTCACCACGCAGGGGTACGAGCGGACCACCGTCGACGAGATCGCGGAAGCGGTGGAGGTCTCCCAGCGCACGTTCTTCCGCTACTTCGCCAGCAAGGAGGAAGCCGCCTTCGCCCTGGTGGACATGGTGGAGTCCCGTTTCGTCGAGGCGCTGCGCGCCCGGCCGGCCGCGGAAGGCCCGTTCGAGGCGATGCGCAACGCCGTCTCGTCCGTCTGGGGCAGCGTGGGCGACACGATCGAGTCCGTCGTGACGGTGGAGCTGTACATGCGGTCGTACCGGATGATCGAGTCGACCCCGGTCCTGCTCGCCGCCCATCTGCGCCGCTCCTCCGACCTGGAGGACGGCGTCGCCCGGCTCATCGCGGACCGGGAGAACCTGGACGTCGACGCCGACCCGCGCCCCCGGGTGGCGGTCGCCGCGTTCACCGGCGTGATGCGGGCCACCGGGCGGATCTGGGGCCGGGGCGAGGACTGCAGCGTGGCGGGGCTGGGCCGCATGACCGAGGCGTATCTCGACCAGCTCACCCCGCGGCTCCTGAGGGACGACTGGCACTGAGCCGCCGTACAACACCCGGCCGGCACCCGCCCCATTCGCGCCGCAGCGCCATCCACAAGGGCTGTTCGGGTGAAAACCGGGGACAACCCGCGACGGCCGCAACGGCCCTGCGGTACGGCCCCTCCGGGCAGCCCCAAGCGGCGGAGCGTGCACCTCACCGTACGTTCGGTGAAGTTACCGACGGTTCAATCCTGCGTACCCGGTGATCTGTCTCACGCTCGTCGCGAGGCCCCTCGCGCGCGCTCTAGGGTGAGAACCAGTGACTTCCTTCGACTCCTCCCCCACCCTGAGCGTGTGGCGCGCCCTGCTCGCCCTCGCCGTCGTGTTCGTGATGCTGGCGACCACCGGATGGACCGCCGTCCAGCACCAGCGTGGTCCCGGCGAGCCGCTGACCGCCGCCTTCAGCGCATGGGAGCGGGGCCGGATAGGCGCCCGTCACCTGCCCGACCCGACCGGGCCCGCCAAGACGGTGGCCGCCTTCTTCGCGTCCCTCCACTCCGGGGAGCAGTCACAGCTCGCGCACCGGTACCCGCTCGCCGTCGGCAACCTCAACGGCGCCCCGGTCACCCTCCGCTACCGGGCCAACCGGATCGCGCTGACGCAGGCCCGCACGGTCGAGGAAGGCCGGATGCAGGACAGCAGGCTGTCCAGCGACGGCCGTCAACTCGCGAGCCGCCGCATGCACCGGTACGAGTCACTGCTCAGCGGCGGCCGGCAGATCCTCGCGTTCGACCCGTCGGGCCAGGGCCGGGTGGCCGAGGTCCAGGGCAACCTCGACCGCGCCCAGCGCGTCTCGCTCGTGGTGCCCGGGGTCGACACGAACGTCCTGACGTTCGAGCGCTCGGACCGCTGGTACTCGGCGACCGCGGGCATGGCCGAGTCGCTGTACTCCGCCGAACGCAGGGCCGACCCCGGTACCCGTACCGCCGTCATCGCCTGGGCCGACTACACCTCGCCCGCCGGGGTCGGGGTGGACGCGGCCATCGGCAAGCTCGCGGAGGACGGCGCCGTACGGCTCACCGCGCTCGCCGCCAGCCTGCCCGGCCGGTCGCGGATCTCGCTCTTCTGTCACAGCTACGGCTCCGTGGTGTGCGGGGTCGCCGCGCACGCCCTGCCCTCCCGGGTCACCGACGTCGCCGTCGCGGGCAGCCCCGGGATGCGGGTCGAGAACGCGGCGCAGCTCGGGACCCGTGCCCATGTGTGGGCCATGCGGGACCGTGACGACTGGATCCAGGACGTGCCGTACCTCGCCGTCGGCGGGCTCGGCCACGGCGCCGACCCGGTGACCCGGGCGTTCGGTGCCCGGGTGCTCTCGGCGGCGGGCGCGGCCGGCCACGCCGGTTACTTCGAGCCGGGCACGGAGAGCCTGGACAACTTCGCGGACATCGGAGTCGGGTCGTACCGCGCGGTGACGTGCGCGGACGCCGCCGGGTCGTGCCGGAGCGGAATCGCCTACGACGGCGAGACGATGGCCGGATAGGCAGCGGCCGTAGGCCACCCGCTTCCCGGCGGCGCGGCGCGCCCCACGAGGCCCGACGCGCGTAGATTCCCCCTCTTCGGCAGGCGACGCCAGCGCGCGCGCCGCCTACGATGAGGCACATGGGTGATGTGCTTGCGGGGATTCATGCCACCTGGGAGTTCGACAGCGACAGCGTGCTCATCCGCTTCGAACGCGGGATACGGACGCCGAAGCTCCTCTCGGCGCTGGGCGAACGCCGTATCCCTCACGAGGCGTTGTCAGCGGTGACGCTCGCTCCGGGCAAACGCGGCACGGTCGTGCTGCGCGCCGTGCCGAGACCGGGCGCCGACCCGCTCACGGAGGCCGCGGCCGGACAGCTCAAGGAGAGCGGCGATCCGTACCGGCTGGTGCTGCCCGCCGAGTCCGAGACTCTCGCCGAGTACTACGCCGACGAGCTGCGCGCGGCGCTCGCCGCCTCGCGGCTGCGGCGCGGGGGCCGGGGCACGGACGGCGGCCCGGCGCCCGACGAGCCCGCGGAACGGTATCTGGTGGCGGCGCCCGAGGGGCCGCGCCACTTCAAGGCGTACGACGGCAAGGCGTCCTTCGACGGCGAGACGGTCTCGTTCCGCTGGTTCTGGACAGGCGCGTCCTCCGCGAAGTGGAAGGCGGGCGACCAGAGCCTGCCGGTCACGGAGCTGGAGGGGGTCGAGTGGCGCTCCCCCGAACTCTTCAACGGCTATCTGCGCCTGCTGCCGCGCGACGGACACGGCGCGGCGGGCTCCGGGACCGGCTCCGGCGCGGGCTCCGGGGCCGGCGGAGCCGACCACGATCCGGCCGCCGTGGTCTTCGGGCTCGGCTACGGCCCGGTCCACGAGTCACTGCCGTTCGCGGCGGCCGTCCTGGAGGCGGTCCGCAGCGCGGCGACGAAGCGGGTGGCGGCCCCGGTCCTCGCGATGGTCCCGACGGGGCGGCGCGACCCGGCGGACGTGGCGGACCGGATCAGACACCTCGGGGAGCTGCACCAGGCGGGTCTGGTGACGGACGAGGAGTTCACCGCGAAGAAGACGGAGCTGCTGGCGGAGCTGTGAGCGCACGGGGTGGGGCGGGGAGTGGCGGGGCGAGGGCGTGGCAGGTGCGGGGCGGGGCGATTGCGGGGGCGGGCGTGGCAGGTGCGGGGCGGTGTGTCATACCTGGGTATGAGACGTGGACCGGCTCTCCGGTATGACGCCGACCGGCCGACGGCTGCCTAGGCTGACCAGGTCATGAGTACCGCTCCCCCGTCCCCGCCGCCCCCGGCCTCCCCGCGCTTCGCCTCCTCGCTCCGGAACCTGCGGGCGCTCGCCTCCTCGCTGCGCACCCCCTCGGACTCCGTCGAACCGCTCCTCTCGCACGCGCCCAGGCAGTGGCAGCGGCTCTTCCCGTACGGGGTGGTCCTCTGCTTCGCCGTCACGCTGCTGCCCGTCACCGCCTCGGTGCTCAGCCAGGACTACCTGCTCGGCGGCGGCTGGGCGGGGGCGCTGGCCACCGCGCAGAGCGCGCCGCTGCTGCTCGCCGTGACCCGGCCGCTCCAGGCGTGGTGGATCATCTTCACCGCCGATGTCCTCGGCGGGATCATGCTGCACGGCGCGGACGGGATCGACGGGCGGCCCTGGCCCTGGACGCCCATGGTGATCGTGGGCTACCTGGTGCTGATGATCTGCCTGGGGCTGCGCGAACCGCGCCGTACCCTGCTCGCCGTCTGGCTCGCCACCGGCCTCGCCGGACTCTTCTTCGAGGTGATCTCACCGGTCGGCGGCGACGGCACCCAGTTGCTGCTGTTCGTCCTCGGCGGGCTCTTCCTGGTGCTCAGCGCGGCGCTGCGCGAGCGCGGCGACGCCCAGCGCCGACTGGCCGAGCAGGAGACGATCAGCGAGGCGGAACGGGCCAGGCGGACCCTGCTGGAGGAACGCGCCAGGATCGCCCGTGAGCTGCACGACGTGGTGGCCCACCACATGTCGGTGATCACCGTGCAGGCCGACTCGGCGCCGTACCGGATCGAGGGGCTGCCGGACGCCGCGCGCGAGGAGTTCACCACGATCGCCTCCGGCGCCCGGGAGTCCCTGACGGAGATGCGGCGGCTGCTCTCGGTGCTCCGCAGCGACGGTACGGAGGGCGAGCGGGCACCGCAGCCGGGGCTCGACCGGGTGCAGCAGCTCGTGGAGGCGACCGTACGCGCGGGGGTCCCCGCCGAGCTGTCGATGCAGGCCGGGATCGGGGCCGTACCGCCGGCCGTGGACCTCTCCGCGTACCGCATCGTGCAGGAGGCGCTGGCCAACGTGGTGCGCCACGCGCCCGGCGCGCGGACCCAGGTGTCGGTGGTCGCCCACGCGGACCGGCTGACCGTCCTGATCGTCAACGGCGCGGCCACCGCACGGACTTCGCCGCTGGAGACCACCGGTACGGGACATGGACTGATCGGCATGCGCGAACGCGTACGGTTGACCGGCGGCACGCTGGACACCGGACCGCTGCCGGACGGCGGCTTCCGGGTCGCGGCCCGACTCCCCCTGACCGACGGCCTGACGGGCGATCCGACGAACGCGCCGAAGGGCCCGGCCCCCGAGGACACCCCTTGACCATCCGCGTGATCATCGTCGACGACCAGGCCATGGTGCGCGCGGGGTTCGCCGCGCTGCTGTCCGCGCAGTCCGACATCGACGTGGTGGGCGAGGCGCCGGACGGCCGCAGGGGCGTGGAGGTCAGCCGGACCGTCCACCCGGACGTGGTGCTGATGGACGTCCGGATGCCGGAGATGGACGGACTGGCCGCCGCCCGCGAGCTGTTGAGCCCGCCGGTGGGGGTGGTCCACCTCCCGAAGGTGCTGATGCTGACCACCTTCGACGTGGACGACTACGTGTACGAGGCGCTGCGCGCCGGCGCGTCCGGCTTTCTCCTCAAGGACGCGCCCCCGGCCGATCTGATCGCGGCCGTACGGATCGTCGCGGCCGGTGAGGCGCTGCTCGCGCCCTCCGTGACCCGCCGGCTGATCGCGGACTTCGCCCAGCAGCGGCCCGTCCCGCGCAAGGACCGGGCGCTGCGGCTGCGCGGGCTGACGCCCCGGGAGACCGAGGTGCTGGAGCTGATCGCGCGCGGGCTCTCCAACCTGGAGATCGCCGACCGGCTGGTGGTCGCCGAGCAGACGGTGAAGACCCATATCGGCCGGGTGCTCTCCAAGCTCGGGCTGCGGGACCGCGCACAGGCCGTGATCTTCGCGTACGAGTCGGGCCTGGTCACCCCGGGCGACGCGCCCGCCTGAGCCCCTGAGTACCCCCACTACCCAGGTATGACACCGTAGTTGGCCCTCCGGTGTGATGTCCGCCCGTACACCCTCTTCCTACCTTCCTCCTCGCCGCCTCGACGGACGGGAGCGGAAGAGGGGGGACGTACATGCGCCGCTACAAGAGGACTCTGGCCGCCGCCGCGCTGGCGACGACCGTGGTCGGGGGGACGGCGGGCTGGGCCGCGGGCGATGCCCAGCAGGCCGTGACCGGGCCGCCGCCGGGGAGCGCGGCCTGGCGGGCGGACGGTTCGCCGGGCCGGCCGCTGCCCGATCCGGGCACGGCGAGCCCGCGCGACGTCGCCTCCTTCTTCCGTACGCTGACGCCCGGCCGGCAGCGGGAACTGGCCCACCGGCACCCCTCGGTCGTCGGGAATCTCGACGGGGCGCCGGTGGCGCTGCGCTACGAGGCCAACGCGCTCGCGATCCGGGCCACGCACGACCCCCGGTACGGGCGCCTCGCCGAGCCCGGCCGGCGGATCCTCGCCTTCGACCCGCGCGGCCGGGGCCAGGTGGCCGAGGTGTACGGCGATCTGACGGCCGCTCGCCATGTCTCCGTCGTCGTGCCGGGCTCGGACATCGACGCGGGGACCTTCGACCGCGCGAGGGACCCGTACGGCACGCCCGCCGGGATGGCCACGTCGCTGCGGGCCGCGACGGGCGGCCGTACCGCCGTCGTCGCCTGGGTGGGCTACACGACCCCGGTGGGCGTCGGTCTCGACGCGGCCACCGGGGACCTCGCCGAGGCGGGGGCCGGGCGGCTGGCCCGGTTCACCCGGGGGCTCGTGGCGGCCGGGGCGGCGAAGCCCGCGCTGTTCTGCCACAGCTACGGCTCGGTGGTGTGCGGGCTCGCCGCCCCCGAGGTGAACGCCACCGACATCGTGGTGTCCGGCTCGCCCGGGATGCGCGCCGACCGGGTCGCGGACCTCCGTACGGAGGCGCGTGTCTGGGCGGCGAAGGACCCGTCCGACTGGATCTCCAAGGTCCCGAACGTCGAGTTCGCGGGGCTCGGCCACGGCCCCGACCCGGCCGGCGCGGACTTCGGCGCCCGCCGGGTGCCCGCCGCCACGGCCCACGGCCACACCGGCTACTTCGTCCCGGGCACGGACTCGCTCCGCGCCTTCGCCGCCATCGCGCTCGGTGGGAGCGCCGGCGCCCGCACGACGGGAGAGACGCGATGATCGCCGAGACCGTGGCATCGGCCGCGGCGAAGATCGAGGCGCGCACCCCCGCCTCCCGCGACCGCGCCGTCGACGGGCTCCGCGCCCTCGCGCTGCTCGCCGTACCCACCGGGCACTGGCTGCTCGGCGGCTTCACGCTCGACGCCGACGGCGCGCTGCACAACGCGAGCCCCCTCTCCACCTTCGGCGGCTTCGCCCCGGTGAGCTGGGTGCTCCAGATGCTGGGCATCTTCTTCCTGGTCGGCGGGTACGCCTCCGTCCTCTCGTACCGCAGAAGGCGCTCCACGACCGCCGCCTGGCTCCGTGGGCGCGTGGTGCGCCTGGGCAGGCCGGTCCTCGGGGTGACGGCGGTGTGGGCGGTGCTGCTGCCCGTGCTGTACGCGCTCGGGGTGCCCGCCACGACCCTGCGGACCGGGTCGACGCTGGTGATCCAGCCGCTGTGGTTCGTGGGGATCTACGTGATCGTGACCGCGCTGACCCCGTACTGCGTCGCCGCCGCGCGCCGGCTCGGCGCCTGGGCCGCCGCCCCGCTGCTGGTCTCGGTCGCCGCCGTCGACCTGCTGCGGTACGGGCCGTACGCGGAGGCCGTACCGTCCTGGCTGAGCGTGCTGAACATCCTGCCGGGGTGGCTCTTCGCGTACCAGCTCGGCGTCTCCTGGGGCGAGGGGCGGATCGGGCGGCGCGGGGCGCGGGTGCTGCTCGTCGGCGGCGGCCTGCTCTTCGCCGTACTGCTGGTGGTCTTCCACTACCCGGCGTCGATGGTCGGGGTGCCAGGAGAGGTGCGGACCAACTCGCATCCGCCGTCGCTGCTGGTGCTCGCCCTCGCCGCAGCGCAGAGCGGTGCGGCGATCCTGGTCAGGGACCGGCTGGGGCGGCTGCTGGCGCGGCCCGCGCTGTGGGCGCCGGTGGTGGTCGTGAACCTGTCCGCGATGACGATCCTGTGCTGGCACCAGACGGCGATGCTCGCCGTCGCCGTGCCCGGCTCCTTCGCCGGCGAACTGGCCGGACTGACGACCTCGCCGGACACACTCGGCTGGATCCTGGCCCGGCTGTCGTGGCTGCCGCTCTTCGCGACGCTGCTGGTGGTCATCGGCCGGTACGCGCGCGGTTTCGACGCGCCGTGGGAGACCGGGACACGGCGCGCGAGGGCCCGCCGCGCGGCGGCGGGGCTGCTCGCGGCGGGCTTCGCGGTGTTCGCGCTGGGGCTGGCGTGAGCCCCACGGCTCGCGTGGGCCGTGGGGCTCGCGTGGGCCGTGGGGCCGGCGCTGCTCGCCGGGGGCCGGCTACTCGCGGGAGGTCGACGCGAAGCTCATGTCGGCGTACCGGCCGCCCGCCACCTTCGCCGCGATCGGCTCCAGGAGGCTCAGCTCGCTCTCGGTGAGGATGAGGCGCGTCGCTGCGGTGTTCTCCTCGACCCGGGTGCGCCTGCGGGTGCCGGGGATCGGTACGACGGCCAGGCCGTGCAGCGGCGCCTGCTGCTGCACCCAGGCGAGCGCGACCTGGCCCGGGGTGGCGTTGCGCCCCTCGGCGATCTTGCGGACCGGGTCCAGCAGGGTGGCGTTCGCCGCGGCGTTGTCACCGGTGAAGCGCGGCTGCCGGCGGCGGAAGTCGTCGGCGCTCAGCTCGCGCTCGGCGTGGACGAACGAGCCGGTCAGGAAGCCCCGGCCGAGCGGGGAGTACGGCACGAGCGCCACGCCCAGCTCGGCGGCGGCCGGGACGGCGCTCCGCTCGACGTCGCGGCTGAACAGCGACCACTCCGACTGGAGCGCGGTGATCGGGTGCACGGCGTGGGCCGCGCGCAGCTCGGCGCCGGTGACCTCGCTCAGCCCGAGGTACTTGACCTTGCCCTCGTCGACCAGTTCGGCCATGGCGCCGACGACCTCCTCGATGGGGACGTTCACATCGCGCCGGTGCATGTAGTAGAGGTCGATCTGCTCCACGCCGAGCCGCTGGAGGCTGGCCTCGACGCAGCCGCGCAGATAGGCGCGGTCGTTGCGGATGGTCCGCCTGGTGATGTCGTCGGGGTCGACGCCCAGGGCGAACTTGGTGGCCAGGACGATCTCGTCGCGGTGCGCCGCGACGAACGGCGCGATGAACTTCTCGTTCTCGCCGTTCCCGTACACGTCCGCCGTGTCGTACAGGGTCACGCCGAGCTCCAGGGCGCGCTCCAGGGTGGCCCGCGCCTCGTCGGCGTCGGTGGGCCCGTACGCGAAGCTCATGCCCATGCAGCCGAGCCCCTGGGAGCCGACCTCCGGGCCGCCGGTGCCCAGGCGTACCTTCTCGATCCTGCCGTCGTTCGTGCCGTGACCCGCGCTGTGGCTCTTGTTGTCGCTCATCGGGTTCAGAACCTCTCCGACGCCGTGCGGGCGTCCGCGTAATAGCTGATCTTGTGGTCGAGTACGGACACGGTGTCCTGGAGCTCCGCGATCCGGCGCAGGACATCACGGCGGGTCCGTTCCAGCAGCTCCTGGCGCTCCTCGAACGTGTCGTCGCCTACCCGGAGAAGCTCGGCGTAACGGACCATGTCCGCGACGGGCATCCCGGTCAGCCGCAGTTTGGTGACGAAGATGAGCCAGTCCAGGTCCCGGTTGCTGAAGCGGCGCTGCCCGGTGTGCGACCGGTCGACGTGCGGCATGAGGCCGATCCGCTCGTACCAGCGCAGGGTGTGCGCGGTGAGTCCGGTGAAGGCGGCGACCTCGCTGATCGTGTAGCGGTCCTGGCCGTTGGGGCGCGGATGCGCGGGCGGCGAGGCGGTGCAGCTCTCCACGCGGGCTGTCCGTACGGGGCTGGTCTGGATCAGCGTCATGTCGTCAACGCTAGAACCTTCGAGTGCACTCGAAGCAAGTCCTTACGCCCGAATGATCGCGGTGGTCCCGCCCCTGGTCGGACCGTACGGGCCCCCAGGGCGCCCCTCGGGGTGTCGTACCCGCCCAGTAGGCTCGTGCGCATGCAGAGCCTGGCGATGATCGAGAACTGGCCCGTGCCGCACGCCGCGGCCGTCGTCGTACGGGGGGACGGGAGCGTCGCCGGGTCGTACGGGCCCACGTCGCGGCGTTTTCCGCTCGCCTCCGTGACCAAGCCGCTCGCCGCGTACGCGGTCCTCGTGGCGTACGAGGAAGGCGCCGTCGAGCTGGACGAGCCCGCCGGGCCCGAGGGGGCCACCGTGCGGCATCTGCTCGCGCACACCAGCGGGCTGGCCTTCGACGAGCACCGTACGGCAGCCGCGCCGGGCGCCCGGCGGCTCTACTCGAACGCGGGCTTCGAGGTGCTGGGCGACCATGTCGCCAAGGCCACCGACATCCCCTTCGCCGACTACCTCCGCGAGGCCGTGCTCGAACCGCTCGGGATGACCGGCACGACGCTGCCGCCGGGCGGTTCGCCCGCCAAGGACGGGGTGTCGACCGCCGACGACCTGGCGCGGTTCGCCGCCGAGGTGCAGGCGCCCCGGCTGCTCGACCCGCGTACGGTCCTGGAGGCGATGAGCGTCGTCCACCCGGGGCTCTCCGGCGTACTGCCCGGGTACGGCAACCAGAAGAACAACGACTGGGGTCTCGGCTTCGAGATCCGGAACGGCAAGTCCCCGCACTGGACGGGGGGTTCGTCGTCGCCGCGCACCTTCGGCCACTTCGGGCAGTCCGGTACGTTCCTGTGGGTCGACCCGGACGCGGGGGCCGCCTGCGTGGCCCTGACGGACCGGGACTTCGGGCCGTGGGCGATCGAGGCGTGGCCGCCGTTCACGGACGCGGTGCTCGCGGAGCTGGCCGGGCCCCACGCGGCCCGGTAGCGCCCGTCCACAGCGCGTCCGTCAGGCCGGCATCTCCCAGAGCAGCGCCTCGGCCGCCGCACTCCCCGTCCCCGGCCCGGCGACCAGTTCGAGACCGCGCGCGTCCGTGATCCGCGCCGAGTCACCGGGGCCCAGCTCCCCCGTGCCCCCGGCGCCCTCGGTCCGGTCGGGGCCGTCGAGCCGTACCGCGCCCCGCACCACGTGCACGTAGACCGACGGCGCGTCCGGCACGGCGGAGCGCTCGCCCGCCCGCAGCCGCCGTACGTGCAGCATCGCGCCGGCCCGCGGCAGGGCGTACGGCGTGGCGTCGGCGATGCCCCGTACGACCTCGTACGCGGGCTCGCCGCCCGGCTCCAGCGGCGCCAGCCACATCTGGACGAAGACCAGCGGGACCGCCCCGTCGTTGCGCTCCACGTGACGCACCCCGCCCGCGGAGCTGAGCCGCTGGACGTCTCCCGGGCGGACGACCGTGGCATGTCCGGCCGAATCGCGGTGGGTCAGCTCGCCCTCGACGACCCAGGTGACGATCTCCGTGTGACTGTGGGGGTGTTCGTCGAACCCGGCGCCGGGTTCGAGCCGCTCCTCGTTGCAGGCCAGCAGCGCGCCGAAGCGGAGGTTGTCCGGATCGTAGAAGTGCCCGAAGGAGAAGGCGTG
Organism: Streptomyces sp. NPDC087310; assembly: GCF_044744405.1. NCBI lineage: Bacteria > Bacillati > Actinomycetota > Actinomycetes > Kitasatosporales > Streptomycetaceae > Streptomyces > Streptomyces sp. NPDC087310. Next base: position 849,627 of record NZ_JBIUYF010000001.1, read on the forward strand.
CAGCGACTCGACGCCCGCGGCGGCGTCGCCGCCCGCGTAACGCTCCGCTGCGTACCGTACGAGAATCACGTTTCCACCGTAGCCCCGCCCCATGGCCCCGGCCCCACGGGCACCCGACCCGATAAGGCAGTCTTGTCCCGTGCCTGAACCCTCGAACGAACCCCATCCGCACCCCGCGACGCTGCGGCGGCTGGAGCAGTCCTCAGGACGGCTCGCCGCGAACGCCATCGCCCGCATGGACGAGACGCTGCCGTGGTACCGCGCGATGCCGCCGGAGAACCGTTCGTGGATCGGGCTGGTCGCGCAGGCGGGCATCGCCGCGTTCACCGAGTGGTTCCGTCACCCGGAGACCCCGCAGGCCATCTCCACGGACGTCTTCGGTACGGCGCCGCGCGAGCTGACACGGGCGATCACCCTGCGTCAGACCGTCGAGATGGTGCGGACCACGATCGAGGTCATGGAGACGGCGATCGGGGAGGTGGCCGCCCCCGGCGACGAGTCCGCGCTGCGGGAGGCGCTGCTCGTCTACGCCCGGGAGATCGCCTTCGCCACCGCACAGGTGTACGCGCAGGCCGCCGAGGCGCGTGGCGCGTGGGACGCGCGGCTGGAGTCGCTGGTCGTCAACGCGGTGCTCTCCGGTGAGGCCGACGAGGGCGCGGTCTCCCGGGCGGCGGCGCTGGGCTGGAGCTCCCCCGACCATGTCTGCGTGCTGCTCGGCACGGCCCCCGACGGGGACAGCGAGCTGACCGTGGAGGCGATCCGGCGGGCCGCCCGCCACGCCAAGCTCCAGGTGCTGACCGGGGTGCTGGGCGACCGGCTCGTGGTGATCGCGGGCGGCAGCGACGATCCGCTGAAGGTCGCCAAGGCGCTGATCGGCCCGTACGCGGCCGGTGCGGTCGTCGCGGGCCCCGTGGTGCCCGATCTGCTGGCGGCCACGAAGTCGGCGCAGGCCGCGGCGGCGGGCCTCAAGGCGTGTTTCGCCTGGCAGGACGCCCCGCGCCCGGTGCTGGCGGACGATCTGCTGCCGGAGCGCGCGATCGCCTCCGATCCGGCGGCGCGTGAGCAGTTGGTGGAGGAGATCTACAGACCGCTCGAAGAGGCCGGGTCGGCGCTGCTGGAGACTCTGAGTGTCTATCTCGAACAGGCGAGCAGTCTGGAGGGCGCCGCGCGGATGCTCTTCGTCCACCCGAACACCGTGCGCTACCGGCTGCGACGTGTGACTGACGTCACCGGATGGTCACCCTCCGACGTCAGGTCCGCGTTTACGCTGCGGATTGCCCTGATCCTCGGGCGTCTGGCCGACGGGGATCCCCAGTCCTAGACTTTTGTCGTACCCCAACAATTCCCCCAGCGGTTCTTCGTTCCTGTCCCCACGGGCGGTGAGGACCGTCCACAAGAGAGAGTGTGAGTGTGCTCGTACTCGTCGCTCCCGGCCAAGGCGCTCAGACGCCCGGCTTCCTGACCCCCTGGCTCGATCTCCCCGGCGCCGAAGACCGGCTGCGGGCCTGGTCGGCCGCCATCGACCTGGATCTGGTCCACTACGGCACGAAGGCCGACGCGGACGAGATCCGCGACACCGCCGTCGCGCAGCCGCTGCTGGTGGCGGCCTCGCTGCTGGCGGCGCGCCAGCTCTTCCCGGCCGCCGCCGACCTCGCGCCGCACGTCGGCGCGGTCGCGGGCCACAGCGTCGGTGAGCTGGCCGCCACGGCGCTCGCCGGTGTGTTCTCGGACGACGCGGCCATGAGCCTCGTACGGGCCCGGGGCCTGGCGATGGCCGAGGCCGCCGCCGTCACCGAGACCGGGATGTCCGCGCTGCTCGGCGGTGACCCGGAGACCACGCTCGCCCACCTCGACAAGCTCGGTCTGACACCGGCGAACGTCAACGGCGCCGGTCAGATCGTGGCGGCGGGCACGCTCGCGCAGCTCGCCGCGCTGGCCGAGGACAAGCCCGAGGGCGTACGGCGCGTGGTGCCGCTGAAGGTCGCCGGGGCGTTCCACACGCACCACATGGCGCCCGCCGTCGAGAGGCTGGCGGCCGCCGCCGCCTCCGTCGACACCGCCGACCCGGCCGTCCCTTACGTCTCGAACAGCGACGGCGCCGCCGTTCCCACCGGCTCCGAGGTGGTGGCGCGGCTGATCGGCCAGATCGCCAACCCGGTGCGCTGGGACCTCTGCATGGAGACGTTCCAGGAGCGGGGGGTGACCGCGCTGGTGGAGCTCTGCCCCGGCGGCACCCTGACCGGGATCGCGAAGCGCGCCCTGCCCGGCGTGACGACCCTGGCGCTGAAGACCCCCGACGACCTCGAAGCGGCCCGCGCCCTGATCGCCGAGCACTCCTCCGCCCCGTCCTTGCCCGCCGCGCACCAGTCCTCGCACTCCTCCACGGCTGAATAAGGAGCCAGAGAGCATGTCGAAGATCAAGCCCAGCAAGGGCGCCCCGTACGCGCGCATCATGGGCGTGGGCGGCTACCGTCCGGTCCGGGTGGTGCCGAACGAGGTGATCCTCGAAACGATCGACTCGTCCGACGAGTGGATCCGCTCCCGCTCCGGTATCGCGACCCGTCACTGGGCCTCCCCGGAGGAGACCGTCGCCGCGATGTCCGTCGAGGCTGCGGGCAAGGCCATCGCCGATGCCGGGATCACTCCCGAGCAGATCGGCGCCGTGATCGTCTCCACCGTCTCGCACTTCAAGCAGACCCCGGCCATCGCGACGGAGATCGCGGACCGGATCGGCGCGGGCAGGCCCGCCGCGTTCGACATCTCCGCGGCGTGCGCCGGCTTCGTCTACGGACTGACCCTGGCCAAGGGCCTGGTCGTCGAGGGCTCGGCCGAACACGTCCTGGTCATCGGCGTGGAGCGGCTCTCGGACCTGACCGACCTGGAGGACCGCGCGACGGCCTTCCTCTTCGGTGACGGCGCGGGCGCCGTCGTCGTCGGCCCCTCGAAGGAGCCGAAGGTCGGGCCGACGGTGTGGGGCTCCGAGGGAGACAAGTCCGACACCATCAAGCAGACCGTGCCGTGGGACGATTTCCACGCGGGGTCCATGGAGAAGTTCCCGGCCATCACGCAGGAGGGCCAGGCGGTCTTCCGCTGGGCCGTCTTCGAGATGGCGAAGGTCGCCCAGCAGGCGCTGGACGCCGCAGGCATCACCCCGCAAGATTTGGATGTCTTCATTCCGCATCAGGCCAACATGCGGATCATCGACTCGATGGTGAAGACTCTGAAGCTGCCGGACAGCGTCACGGTCGCGCGCGACGTCGAAACCACCGGCAACACCTCGGCCGCCTCGATCCCGCTCGCTATGGAGCGGATACTGGCGACCGGGCAGGCGAAGAGCGGTGACACCGCGCTCGTCATCGGCTTCGGGGCGGGTCTCGTGTACGCGGCGACGGTCGTTACCCTCCCCTAGGCACACCGGATCATTCCGGAGCGCCTTCCGTAATCCTCTGCTCAATATCTGCTCAATATCGAAGGAGATCGCCCACCATGGCCTTCACCCAGGAAGAGATCGTCAAGGGTCTCGCCGAGATCGTGAACGAGATCGCCGGTATCCCCGAGGAGGACGTCCAGCTCGACAAGTCCTTCACCGACGACCTGGACGTCGACTCGCTGTCCATGGTCGAGGTCGTCGTCGCCGCCGAAGAGCGCTTCGACGTGAAGATCCCGGACGACGACGTCAAGAACCTGAAGACGGTCGGCGACGCCGCCGACTACATCGTCAAGCACCAGCAGGTCTGACAGCTCCGAGGCACGACTCCGGATCCCTCCGGAGAGGTCCCTCCGGACACGTCTGACGCCTGACGCCTGACCCGTTCATCGCGGCAGACGCCACCCGGTGGTGGCGCCGTAACAAATTCAGCACCCTCTACACGTGGAGAAGAATTCCAGTGAGCCAGACCAATCGCACCGTGGTCGTCACCGGTATCGGCGCAACCACACCACTGGGTGGCGACAGCGCTTCGACCTGGGAGGGTCTGCTCGCCGGCCGCTCCGGAGTACGGCCCCTGGAAGGCGAGCGCTTCGCCGACCTGCCGGTCCGGATCGCCGCCACCGCTGCCGTCGACCCGTACGACGTACTGCCCCGGCCGCTCGCCCGCAAGCTGGACCGCTCGGCGCAGTTCGCGCTGATCGCGGCCAGGGAGGCATGGGCGGACGCCGGTTACACCGCCAAGGCGGGCGACGACCCCACGGTCGACGCCGACCGGCTCGGCACCGTGATCGCCTCCGGCATCGGCGGCGTCACGACCCTGCTCGACCAGTACGACGTGCTCAAGGAGCGCGGCGTACGCCGCGTCTCCCCGCACACCGTGCCGATGCTGATGCCCAACAGCCCCTCCGCCAACGTCAGCCTGGAAGTGGGCGCCCGCGCGGGCGTGCACACCCCGGTCTCCGCGTGCGCCTCGGGCGCCGAGGCCGTCGGCTACGCGGTGGAGATGATCCGTACGGGCCGTGCCGACGTGGTCGTGGCCGGCGGTACGGAAGCGGCCATCCACCCGCTGCCCATCGCGGCGTTCGCCAACATGATGGCGATGTCCAAGAACAACGACGAGCCCACCAAGGCTTCGCGCCCCTACGACAAGGGCCGCGACGGCTTCGTCCTCGGTGAGGGCGCCGGTGTCGTCATCCTGGAGTCCGCCGAGCACGCGGCCAAGCGCGGCGCGCGCGTCTACTGCGAGGTGCTGGGCCAGGGCCTCTCCTCGGACGCCCACCACATCGCGCAGCCCGAGCCGACCGGCCGCGGCATCGCGAAGGCCATGCACAACCTGCTGGACTCCTCGGACCTCAAGCCGTCCGAGATCATGCACCTCAACGCGCACGCCACGTCCACGCCGCAGGGCGACATCGCCGAGATCAAGGCGCTGCGCCAGGTCCTGGGCGACGACCTGGACCATGTCGCGATCTCCGCCACGAAGTCGATGACCGGCCATCTGCTGGGCGGCGCGGGCGGTATCGAGACGGTGGCCACGGCCCTCGCGCTGTACCACCGCACGGCCCCGCCGACGATCAACCTCAACGACATCGACGAGGAGGTCGACGCGGACGTGGTGCGCGGCGAGCCCCGCACCCTGCCGTCGGGCACGATCGCGGCGATCAACAACTCGTTCGGCTTCGGCGGCCACAACGTGGTGCTGGCGCTGCGCACGGTCTGAGTCCGAGTGACGTGAGGAAGGGGGCGCCCGGACCGGGCGCCCCCTTCCTCACGTCATCCCCTCGTCCCTCGTCCTCTCATCCCTCGTCCCTCAGACGTCCTGGCGGCGCGTCCTGACCGCCGCCAGCCCCAGCGGTACGGCCGCGTAGAGAAGCATCACGACGGCGGCGGCCACCGGCGACAGGGACGCGCCGTAGACCGAGTGCGCGTTGCCCGCGCCCGCCAGCTCCCCCGGAAGCGCCCCCGGCATCAGTGAGTTGAACCGGCGATCCCACGGCGTGGGCAGGGCCTGCGCGAACATCGGGACGACGTAGAGCAGCCCGACGACGCAGACGACCGCCCCGGCCGTGGAGCGCAGCAGCGCCCCGAGGCCGAACCCCAGCAGACCGGTCATCGCCACCGCCAGACTCTGCGCGAGCAGCAGTCCTGTGGTGTGGGCCGCCGGGTCGGTGAGGAAGCGGATGGGACGGTCGCCGACGATCGCCAGCGTCCCGTACGACGTGGCGAACACGGCGGCCAGACCGGTGGCGAGCGCGACCGCCCCGACGATCAGCGCCTTCGCGCACAGCACCCGGCTGCGGCCCGGCACGGCGGTCACCGTGGTCCTGATCATGCCGGTCGCGTACTCGGTGGTGATCGCCAGCGCCCCCAGCACCCCCAGGCTCACCTGCGCGACGACCATGACGAGCGGTTCCAGCGGGGTGACGGACAGATGCGCGCGGCCGGTGGCGTCCGTACCGTCCCAGAGACCGGCGGCGTACCGCGCCAGCAGACAGCACCCGGCCACGGCCAGGGCGACGACGGCGAGGACGGTCGCGGTGGAGCGGACGGTGCGCAGCTTCAGCCACTCGGCCGCGAGAACATCGGTCATGGGGGATGTGGCTGTGGGGGCTGGAGTTGTGGAGACTGACGGCGTCATCCGGAGGTCTCCCTCGCGCTCGCGACCGTGCTCGTGCTCGCGCGGAAGTCCGCCTCCTCGGCGGTGAGTTGCATATAGGCGTCTTCCAGCGAGGCGTTGCGCGGGGTGATCTCCCATACGGCGATGGAGCGTTCCGCCGCCAGTTCGCCGATCGCGGAGACCTCAAGCCCGGTGGCCACGAGCCGGTCGCCCGGCTCCGCCGCCACGCGCGCCCCGGCGGCCTCCAGCAGGGCGGCCAGTTCGGCCGCGCGCGGGGAGCGGACGAGGACGCCCGTGCTGTAACGGTCGGTGAGTTCCCGTACGGAGGTGTCGGCGATCAGCCGGCCGCGCCCGATGATGACCAGCCGGTCGGCCGTCAGCTCCATCTCGCCCATGAGATGGCTGGAGACGAGGACGGTACGGCCCTCCCCCGCCAGTTCGCGCAGATACTCCCGGAACCACCGCACCCCGTCCGGGTCCAGCCCGTTGACCGGCTCGTCGAGGATCAGCACCCCGGGGTCGCCGAGCAACGCGGCGGCGATCCCCAGGCGTTGGCGCATGCCGAGGGAGAAGCCGCTGACGCGCCGGCCGGCGGCGGCGCCGAGGCCGACCTGTTCCAGGACCGCGTCCACGCGACGGCGGCCGATGCGGTGGGTACGGGCCAGCCAGCGCAGATGGTTCACGGCGCTGCGCCCGCCGTGGACCGCGCCGGCGTCGAGCAGCGCGCCCACCTCGTGCAGCGGACGTGAAAACCCGGCGTAGGGGCGGCCGTTGACGCGGGCCGCTCCCGAGGTGGGCGCGTCCAGGCCGAGGACGACCCGCATCGTGGTGGACTTGCCCGCGCCGTTCGGTCCCAGGAAACCGGTCACGGAGCCGGGCGGGGCGTGGAAGGACAGGGCGTCGACGGCCGGCCGGGGCGCGGTCCGTCCGTACAGTTTGGTGAGTTGGTTGACTTCGATCACGTGGGCCACGGTGCGGCGCGGGGACGGGCGGGCGCATCGGGCGCGGGTATGGCATCCCCCGGTATGAGGCGGTGCGGCGCGGGCCCCGCATAGGGTCGGGCGGGTGGAAGACTCCGGCCCGCGCTCCGTGTTCACCCGCTCCGTGTTCACCCGACGGCTGACCACCGGGCGGCTGTACGCGCTCGACGCCCTGGCCGCCGTCGGTCTCACCGTGGCGGTACCGGCGGGCCACGGCACGGGAATGGTCACGGGTACGGGCGCGGGGGTGCCCGGCTGGGCGCTGTGGCTGATCGCGGCCGGAACCGGCGCGCCCGTCGCGGTACGGCGCCGGTGGCCGGTCCCGGTCTTCTGCGTGGTCCTCATGGCGTCCGTCACGGCGGAGGTCCTCGGTACCACGCGTACCCTCTTCGCCGCCGTGGCCCTCGCGCTCGCCCTCTACACGGTCGCGCTGACCCAGCCCCGGCGCCGCTGGCTGCCGACCCCGGTGATCGCGGGGGTGGCGGCGGCCGGGGTGTTCGGCCTCTCCGCCACGGGCTCGTCGCGGACCGGGCCGGTCGACACGGGAGAGATCCTGTCCGTGGCCGCGGTGCTGAGCGCGGCGTGGACGGCGGGCCGTGCCGTACGGGAACGGCGTGCCTTCGCCGCCCGCGCGGCCGAGCAGCGGACCGAACGGGCGGTGGCGGAGGAACGGCTGCGTATCGCACGGGAGTTGCACGACGTCGTCACCCACAGCATGGGCCTCATCGCGATCAAGGCGGGGATCGCCAACCATGTCGCCGGGGAACGGCCGCAGGAGGCCATGGACGCGCTGCGGGTCATCGAGGCGACCAGCCGTGGTGCGCTGACCGACATGCGTCGCATGCTCGGCGTACTGCGGTACGAGCCGGAGGCGGGAGCGGGCCGCGGTGCGGGCACGGGAGCGGGCGCCGAACCGGAGCTGAGCCCGGCGCCCGGCCTGTCCGGCCTTCCGGAACTCGTCGAGCGGGCGGGGGCGGCCGGTGTCCACGCCACCCTGCGGGTCGAGGGGCCCGACGGGCTGCCGGAGGGTGTGGGGCTCTCGGTGTACCGGATCGTGCAGGAGGCCCTGACGAACGTGGTGAAGCACGCCCCGTCGGCCCGCTGCCGGATCACGGTCGAGACCGGTGGAGCGGGTGCGGAGGGCGGGGAGGGCGGGGAGGTACGGATCGAGGTGACCGACGACGGCGGGTGCGGAGCCGGTCCGAGGGTCCCGGGCGGTCATGGCCTGATCGGTATGCGGGAACGGGTCGCGCTGTACGGCGGCACCCTGACGGCCGGGCCGCGCCCTGGGGGCGGCTTCCGGGTGGCGGCCCGGCTGCCCTACCGGCCGGCCCCGCCCGCGACGCCCCCGCCCACGACACCCCTGCCCGGTCCGGGCGCGGGCGCCACCAGACCGAGGTCGTAGGCGGCGATGACGAGTTGGACGCGGTCGCGGGCGCCGAGCTTGTCGAGCAGCCGGCTCACATGCGACTTCACCGTGGGCAGACCGACCCGCAGCCGGCTGCCGATCTCCGCATTGGAGAGCCCTTGGGCGACCAGGACGAACACCTCGCGCTCCCGGTCGGTCACCCCGTCCGGCCCCCGCGTGACCGGCGCGGGCCGCCCGGGGTCCCGGGCGAACTCGGCGATCAGCCGCCGGGTCACGGTCGGCGCGAGCAGCGCCTCCCCGGCGGCGATGACCTCGATGGCCGTCAGCAGACCGGCCGGCTGGGTGTCCTTGAGCAGAAAGCCACTGGCCCCGGCGCGCAGCGCGCCGTGGACGTACGTGTCGAGGTCGAACATGGTCAGAATGAGCACCCGCACCCCGGGCTGCCCACCGGGCCCGCAGATCCGCCGGGTCGCCTCGATCCCGTTCAGCTCCGGCATCCGTACGTCCATCAGCACCACATCGGGCCGCTCCCGCTCGGCGAGCTCCACGGCCTCCCTGCCGTCGGCCGCCTCACCGACGACCTCCAGACCGGGCGCGAGGTCCACCAGCACCCGGAAGCTGCCCCGCACCAACGCCTGGTCGTCGGCGACCACCACGCGAATCGCCATACCCGTCCCCGCCTCCTGCCGTTCCCGCTCCGCTGCCGTTCCCGCTCGGCTGTCGCTACGAGCCGCCGAAGCTCGCGAAGTACGTCGCCGCCATGTCGTCCTCCCCGTGCCCCTGGGCCTCCGCCCGGCGGAAGCGTTCCGCGCCCGCCGCCGCGAGGTCCAGGCGTACGCCCTCGGCCGCGCCCGCCGCGACGATCAGGCGGGCGTCCTTGGCCGCCGTGGTGACCGTGAAGCTCGGCGTGTAGTCGTCGTTCAGGATCGCCCGGGACTTGACGTGAAGGTAGCCGCAGTCCAGCGAACCGCCCGACATGGCCTCCAGGAAGTGGTTCGGGTCCACGCCGAGCCCCTTGGCCAGGGAGAGCGCCTCGGCCGTGCCGTTGGTGAGGGCCAGGACCCAACTGTTGCAGACGAGCTTGAGCCGGGTGGCCGCCGCCGTGGTGCCGTCCTCGCCCAGCCAGACGGTACGGCTGCCCACCGCGTCCAGGACCGGGGCGAGCGGCCCCCGTGCCTCCTGCGGGCCCGCGGCCAGGATCAGGAGGTCGCCGCTCTCCGCGGGGGCCCGGGTGCCGAGGACCGGGGCGTCGACGAAGAGCAGCCCCTGCTCCGCGGCCCGTTCGGCCAGCGGGGTGATGGCCTCGACGCCCACCGTCGTCGACTGGAGCCAGACGGCGCCACGGCGCAGGCCCGGCGCCGCGGCCTCCATCGCCTCCAGCGCGGCCGGTCCGTCGTACAGCATCGTGACGACGACGTCCGCGCCGCTCACCGCGTCGGCGGGGGTCCCGGCGACCCGGGCGCCGTCGGCGGCGAGAGGTTCGGCCTTGGCCCGGGTGCGGTTCCAGACGCGTACGTCGAGTCCTGCGCGGCAGAGGTTACGGGCCATCGCGGCGCCCATGATTCCGGTGCCGAGGACGGCTACTGCGAGTGTGTCAGCCATAGGGCCACCGTAGGCCCGGCCCCGGTCACCCGCACGGGCCGGTCCGCCGCACGGGCGCGCCGCGACCGGACCCACCGGACCAGCCGGACCGACCGGGCGTCCGCTCAGACCACCTGGTGGAGCCAGCGCACCGGGGCACCCTCGCCCGCGTACCGGAACGGCTCCAGTTCGTCGTCCCACGGCTTGCCGAGCAGCTTGGCGATCTCCGCCGCCAGCACGGTCTCGCCCTGCTGCGCGCGGGCGAGTGCGGCCCGCAGCCGGTCCTCGGGGACCAGGATGTCGCCGTGCATGCCGGTGACCGCGTGGAAGATGCCCAGGTCAGGGGTGGCGCTGTAGCGCTCGCCCTCGGCCGTGGGGCAGGGTTCCGCGGTGACCTCGAAGCGGAGCATCTGCCAGCCGCGCAGCGCGGAGGCGATCTTGGAGGCGGTGCCCGCCCGGCCCTTCCAGGAGACCTCGGCCCGCCAGGTGCCGGGTGAGGCCGGCTGCCTGATCCAGTCGAGCTGGACCCGTAGCCCCAGTACTCCGGCCACCGCCCATTCGACATGGGGACACATCGCGCGCGGTGCGGAGTGAATGTACAGAACTCCACGTGTCGTCACCGGGACCTCCAGTGTGGGACGAGGTTCGCCTTTCCCAGCGGCCTCAGTAAACAGCATCGGGAGTGAAACTCCGCAAAAGGGACAGCTTGTGACGTGAGGTAATTTACCGGAGCCGAGCGATCAGGCGCCTCTGTTTCGACGTGGGAAAAGCTATCGTGCGGTGGGGTGCCCGGGGTGACGTACCGTCGGTCCCGAGGCCGATATGCGCGAAGCCTTCACTCGCCCGAACGGCCCCGGGGCGGCCGGCCCCCCGGAAGACCGAGCGCACGTAACGGACGCCGATCGGGAGGCCAGATGCGAGGAGAGAGCCTGCGGAGCCGTGGCGGGCCCGGACGGGCCCGTACCGTGGTCGCGGCCGTGACCGCCGCCGTCCTCGCCGGGACGGGGGTGCTCACCGGGTGCACCTCCTCCGGCCCCGCCTCCTCCGACTCCTCCGCGGAGGCGGCCAGGCCCTCGCCGCGCCCCACCCCGGTCTGGGACCGCAGCCCGTCCTCCGTCGCCGCCGTCGGGGACTCGATAACGCGTGGCTTCGACGCCTGCGGGGTGCTCGCGGACTGCCCCGAGGTGTCCTGGGCGACCGGTACGGACCGCGCCGTACGGAGCCTCGCCTACCGGCTGCTCGGCTCTCCGCCGGCGGAGCTGCTCGCGGAGAAGACCTGGAACTTCTCCGAGACGGGCGCCCGGATGGCCGATCTGCCGGCCCAGATGGCGCGGGCCGCACAGCACGAACCGGAGCTGGTCACGGTCCTGGCCGGCGCCAACGACGCCTGCCGGAACTCGGCGCAGCGGATGACTCCGGTCGACACCTTCAAGTCCTCGTTCGAGGCGTCGCTGCGCCAACTCCGCGCGAGCGCGCCCAAGGCGCAGGTGTACGTGTCGAGCGTGCCGGACCTCAAGCGGCTCTGGTCGACGGGGCGCGGCAATCCGCTGGGCCGTCAGGTCTGGAAGCTCGGGATCTGCGCGTCGATGCTCGGCGACTCCCAGGACGACAGCGAGGCCGCCGAGGAGCGGCGGGATCTGGTGTACGAGCGGGTGGTGGCGTACAACGGCGCGCTGCGGGACGTGTGCGCGAAGGACAAGCGCTGCCGGTACGACGGCGGCGAGGTCTTCGCCTTCCGGTTCAGCGGCAAGCAGCTCAGCCCCTGGGACTGGTTCCACCCCAGCAAGAACGGGCAGGGCAGGCTGGCGGAGATCGCGTACCGCAATGTCACGGCGGCGCGGCCGCCCGCGTAGGGTGCTTGATCGTGACTGTCATGAACACCGAGCGCGTCGGCGCCACGCCCGAGGGTACGCCCGTCGACCGCTGGACCCTGGAGCGGGCGGGTACCCGGATACGCCTGCTGACGTACGGCGGCATCGTGCAGTCGGTGGAGGTTCCCGACCGGAACGGCTCCGTCGCCGACATCGTCCTCGGCTTCCCCGACCTCACCGGTTATCTGGACCACCGGGGCCCGTACTACGGGGCCCTCGTCGGCCGTTACGCGAACCGGGTCGCGGGTTCCGCCTTCACCCTGGACGGGGTGGTGCACCGGGTCACGCCCAACGAGGGGCCGAACTGCCTGCACGGCGGCGCGTACGGCTTCGACCGGCGGGTGTGGGACGCGGAGCCGGTGGGCGGGGACGAGTACGGGGTACGGCTGTCGCGGGTCAGCCCGGACGGTGAGGAGGGGTTCCCCGGCCGCCTCGACGTGTCGGCGTCGTACACGCTGGACGAGGACGGGGCGCTGCGCATCGCGTACCGCGCGGTGACGGACGCCCCCACGCACATCGCGCTGACCAACCACACGTACTGGAACCTGGGCGGCGCGGGCGGCGCTCCGGCGACGGCGGGGCACGAGCTGCGGATCACGGCCGGCCGGATCACCCCGGTGGACGGTTCCCTCCTGCCGACCGGGGAGTTGGCGCCGGTCGACGCCACGCGCTTCGACTTCCGCACGTCCCGTCCGGTGGGCCCCGGTTACGACCACAACTTCGTCCTGGACGGCGGGCGGGGCGACGGCGCCCCGGAGGACGCGTTCGCGGCCGAGCTGTACGACCCGGCGTCCGGCCGGGTGCTGACGATCACCACCACCGAGCCGGGGCTCCAGCTCTACACCGGGGACCACTTCGACGGGAAGCCGTTCGGGCCCGGCGCCGGGATCGCGCTGGAGACCCAGCACTTCCCGGACTCGCCGAACCGGCCGGACTTCCCGAGCACGGTGCTGCGGCCCGGCGAGGTGTACGCGTCGACCACGGTCTGCCGGTTCTCCACGCGCTGACGCGCCGCGCACAGGGGTGCGGCCCCGGGGTGGTGTCAGGTTCCGCCCCGGGGCCGCACGTCTTCGCTCCCGCCCGCTCACCTCACGCCAGGCCCTTGGCCTCCACGAGGGTGCTCAGCCGGCGGTCGGTGACGGAGCGGGCCGCCTGGACCTCGTACGTACCGGTGACGTACCGCCACGAGTCGGACGCCTCGTCCCAGATCTCGAACGCCCGGCGGCGCAGCGGGATCCGTACGTCGACGCGCTCGCCGGGGGCCGCCTCGACGGAGGCGAAGCCGGCCAGCCAGCGCGCCGGGCGCTCCGCCTGGTCCGCCTCCGCCGCGATCACCGGCGCGAGATAGATCTGGACGACCTCGCGGCCCGTACGCGGTCCGGTGTTGCGCACCCGCACCCACGCCTCCTCCGGGGTGGCGGCGATCGTCTCGTACTCCCAGTGGGTGTAGCCGAGGCCGTGGCCGAAGGGGTACGCGGGGGTCGCGCCCGCCCGCTCCCAGGCCCGGTAGCCGATGAACACGCCTTCGGTGTACGGGAGTTCACCGTTCTCCGGGGTGGTTCTGGTGACCGGAGCCTCGGCGAGGACGGCGGGCCAGGTGGTGGGCAGCCGGCCGCCCGGCTCCGCCGCGCCGAGCAGGACGTCGGCGAGCGCCCCGCCGCCCTCCTGGCCGGGGAACCAGGTCAGCAGCACCGCGGCCACGTCCGTACGCCACGGCAGCTCCACCGGGGAGCCGGTGTTGACGACCACGACCGTGTTCGGGTTGACGGCGGCGACGGCGCGCACGAGGTCGTCCTGACGGCCGGGCAGCCGCAGGCTCTCGCGGTCGAAGCCCTCGGACTCGACTCGCTCCGTCGTGGCGACCACGACCACGGCGGTGGCGGCGGTCCGGGCGGCCTCGACGGCCTCCGCGATCAGCTCGTCGGGGTCGTGGCGCGGGCCGAGGTGGAGCAGGGAGAACGCGACGGCGCTGATCGGGGCGTCCGGGATCGTGAAGACGGTGTACCGGAGGGAGACCTCGACCCGCTCCCCCTCGGTGAGGGTGGTACGGGCGCGCTCCGCGGGCGCCCCGAAGAACTCCTCGAACGGGTCGGCGCCGGGGCCGGGCTCCTGGGAGCCCTCGAAGAGGACGTCGCCGCCGACGGTCAGCCGGAAGCCGCCGAGGCCCCGGGTGCCGAAGGCGTGCTCGCCGCTCTCCCGGGGCGTGAACGTACCCGTCAGCTCGATGGAGTGGAGCGTCTCGTGGGTGACCCCGTCGGGCAGGTCGCTGCCGGCCCACTGCACCCGGCCGTCGGGGACGGGGGCGGTGCCCAGGACCCGCCCCGCGGCGTCCCGGCAGACGGCGGTCAGCTCGAACCCCTGGGCGGCGTCGGCGAGTTCGTCGCTGGGGTCGGCGCCGATCGCGTACGTCAGACGCCCCGGCGGGAGCGCGGCGGTGAGGCCGTCGAGCGGGGAGACCACATGGTCGGGGAAGACGGTCGCCGAGCCGCCGCCGAGGACCCGGGCGTCGCGGGCGGCGGCGCCGCTGAGCGCGATCGTCCCGTCCGCCGGGTCCAGCGGGAGCGCGGGGCTGCCGCCCCGCTCCTCGTTCCGTACGAGGACGAAGGAACGGCGGGCGATCTCGCGGGCCAGCGCCTCGCCGTCGATCGGCGCGGGCGGGGCGGTGACGGCGGCGGGCGCGCAGTCGAGGGCGCCGACCCGGGCGGCGAGCAGCAGGACCCGGCGCACGGCGTCGTCGACGGCGGACTCCGCCACGTCCCCGGCCCGTACGGCGGCGGCCAGCGCCTCGCCGTAGACCGTGCGCGGCCCCGGCATCGCGACGTCCAGACCGCCGAGGAGCGCGCCGACGGTGGAGCGCGCGGCGAGCCAGTCGGAGACGATGTAGCCGTCGAAGCCCCATTCGCCGCGCAGCACATCGTTCTGGAGGTAGCGGTGCTCGGTCATCGTGGAGCCGTTGACCTGGTTGTACGCGGCCATGATGCCCCATGGGTGGGCGTTGGCGACGATCGCCTCGAAGGGCGCGAGATACAGCTCGCGCAGGGGGCGCGGGGCGACGAGGTTGTCGACGGTGAAGCGTTCGGTCTCGGCGTCGTTGGCGACGAAGTGCTTGACCGTCGTACCGACCCCGCCGTCCTGGACGCCGAGCACATAGCCGGTGCCGATCTCGCCGGTGAGGTACGGGTCCTCGCTGTACGCCTCGAAGTGCCGGCCGCCGAGCGGCGAGCGGTGCAGGTTGACGGTCGGCGCGAGCAGGACGTGCACGCCCTTGCGGCGCGCCTCCTGCGCGAGCAGCCGGCCCGCCTCGCGGGCCAGCCCCGGGTCCCAGGAGGCGGCGAGCGCGGTCGGGGACGGCAGCGCCACGGACGGGTCGCCCGCGGTCCAGCGCACTCCGCGTACCCCGACGGGCCCGTCGGACATGACGAGGGACGCGAGCCCGATCTCGGGCAGGCCGGGCAGGGACCACATGTCCTGGCCGGCCAGCAGCCGGGCCTTGGCGTCCAGATCGAGCGCGCCGAGGGCCGCGGCGACGGCGGCGCCACGTGCCTCATCGGCCCGGGTGGTGGGTGCGTCGGCCACGGCCGTACCTCCTCGTCGAGTACTGGCGGTCGAAGGAATGGTTACATGGGGACGCCCAATTCTGTAGACCGGTAAGTTTGGTTATTTTTCCGTTACTTTTGAAGCACGAGGAAGTACGAGGAAGTACGAGGGAGCGGGCGATGGCGAGGGCCAGAAGCGAGGAGCGGCGCGCGGACATCCTCCGCGCCACCCTCGAAGTGATCGCGGAACGCGGCTACCGCGGCGCGACCCTGGGCGCGGTGGCCGAGCGCGCCGGCCTGACCCAGCAGGGGCTGCTGCACTACTTCCCCACCAAGGAAGCGCTGCTCCTCGCCGTCCTGGAGGAACGCGACCAGTGGGACACGGGCGGGCGCAGCGACGGCCGGCGCGGGTGGCGGCTCGATCTGCTGGGCTCACTGGTCGAGTACAACGCGATGCGCCCCGGGATCGTGCAGACCTTCTCGGCGCTGCTCGGCGAGAGCGTGACGGAATCCCATCCGGCGAGGGAGTTCTTCACCCGCCGCTACACGCAGGTGCGGGCCGAGATGACCGAGGTACTGCGCTCCGAGTTCGGCGACCGCCTGCCGGGCGGCCTGACCCCGGAACAGACGGCGCCCCTGCTGACGGCGGTGCTGGACGGACTCCAGTACCAGTGGCTGCTGGACCCGGAGTCCGTGGACATGCCGGCGGCGTTCCGCGACTTCCTGACCCTGCTGCGGGCGGAGGAACACGGCACGGAGCCTCCGGGGGGCACGGGCTCACCCGGTTGAGTCTGCCGCCTCTCCCCGGCCGGTCCACCCGTGGCCATGGTCAACAGGGCTGTCCGGAGGCGATACTTCCGCCACCCGACGGAAGGACTCCCGTGAGACTCACGCCCCTACGGATACGCCTGCGCGTACGGCCCGATCGGCTCGGGATCGTGCTGCTCACCACCGCCGCGCTCACCCTCGCCGTACTGCCTCCGGCCGCCTCCGCCACCCCGGCCGCGAGGGCTGCCACGCCCACCGTCGAGGAGCAGCGCCTCGACCGGGCGGTGCCGCGGGAGATCCTGCGGCGCAGCGGGTTCGACCAGGTGGCGCCCGGGTTCGTACGGGCGTTGCGCGGCGCCGCGTCGTACCGGGCGGCCGAGCGGGCCGTCGGGCGGGAGGGGGCGCGGCTGTGGCGGCAGGCGGTGGACCGGGCGCAGGGGCGTGGGCCCGCGCTCGGGGACCTGAGCCGGGACGACGACCGGCCATTGTACTGGGCGCGGCTGGCGATGAGCCGTGAACTGCGGCAGTGGCAGCCAAGGTTCGGGCTGTCGGAGGCGGCGCGCGCCCGGCTGCTCGGGACGCTGGAGCGCACCTCGCGGGGGCAGGACTCCATGGCCTTCCCCAGGACGGACCGCAAGGACGTCAAGCGGATCGTCGTGACCGGCTTCGACCCGTTCACCCTCGACCGTGACATCCGGATCAGCAACCCGTCGGGGGCGACCGCGCTCGCCCTGGACGGCACGGTCGTCGAGACCGCCGAGGGGCCGGCCAGGATCGAGGCCGCCGTCTTCCCCGTCCGCTGGCAGGACTTCGCCGACGGGACGGTGGAGCGGGCGCTGCGCGGGCCGCTGGCGCGGGCCGATCTCTTCACCACGGTCAGCCAGGGCCGGGTCGGCCGGATCGACGTCGAGCGGTTCAACGGTGCCTGGCGGGGCGGGTTCGGGGACAACGAGAACGTCTCGGAGACCGGCCTCGTCCCGGTGAGCGACCCGGCCTCGCAGCCGCAGTGGACGGTGACCAGCCTGCCGTACCGCTCGATCGTGGCGGCGGACACCGGCCGCTTCCCCGTCTACGACAACACGTCCGTGACCGAGGTCCCGGCGGGCGCCACCGCCCCGGTGGTGCGTCCTGACGGGCCGACGCCCGGCTCCGCGGCCCGCGCCGGGGGCGGCGGGGACTATCTCTCCAACGAGATCGCCTACCGGGCGACCCTGCTGCGCGACCGGCTCGGCCAGGACATTCCGGGCGGCCATGTGCACACGCCGGTGCTCCAGTTCGGGGCCGGGAACACGGACCCCGCGACGGGGACGGTGACCGACCCGGAGTTCGTACAGAACCGGCTGGACATCATCGCGCAGCTCCGGTCGATCATCACCGTGGCCGCCGACGCCTCGTAGGCGCGAGCGGACGCGGACGCGCGCGGACGTGCCCGGCTACTTCTCCAGTGTGAGCGGTACGCCGGGCCGTCCCGCCCCCGCCCCCGCGCCAGCGGCCGTGTCGTCCGGCTCCGGCTCGCGCTCCCCCGTCAGGTCGCGGACCAGCAGCGTCGCTCCGGCCACCGCCCCCGGCATCAGGAAGACGGCGACGACCGGGACGAGGAAGGCGAGCGCGATCGGGACGCCGAAGCCGAGCGTGAGCATCCGCCGGCCGCGCAGCAGCGCGAGGCGTTCCTTCAGCTCGACGCCGCGCCGCTGGAGCGCGACCGCCGTCAGCTCCTCCGCCAGGAAGTAGCCGGTGACGCAGAAGCCGAGCACGGGCACGACCGTCTGCCCGACGACCGGGATGAAGCCGAGCGCGAAGAGCAGGATCCCGTAGAACGCCACCCGGACCAGGATGCGCAGGCTGTCCCGGCCGGAGATCCACAGGTCGCGCCAGAGCGGCAGCTCCGAGGTCGGGACCTCGCCGCCCTCCGCGCGGTCGACCTCCTCGGACAGCGACTCGTAGAAGGGCTGGCCGATCAGGAGTGTCACGGCGGTGAAGGTGATCACCGCGAGGAAGAGCCCCAGGACGAAGAGGAGCACGGTAAGGAAGCCGCGGAAGAGCCCGAGCCAGGGCGAGGCCCAGTCGTCGGCGAAGGGTGTCGTCCAGGCGATCACGTTGTCGGCCCCGTACCCGAGCCCGACGAGCGCGCCCGCGTACAGCACGAGGGTGACCAGACCGGGCAGCAGCCCGAACCCCAGCCACCGGCCATGACCGGCGACCCAGCGCTGGCCCTTCATCACATAGCCGAAACCCGACCCCAGATCACGCATGGGGGTCAGCCTACCGGCGCGGACGAGGCCACCCCTTGCCTGTCCCGGGGTGCAGCCTGTAGACCCCTGCGTACCGATCAGCGTCGATCACCCTCCCCCCGTCCACCTCACTGGAGGAAACCCACGCATGGGGATACCCCGACCGCTCCTGCTGACCACCGCCGCCACGGCCGGTGCCCTGCTGCTCGCTCCGCTGCCCGCCTCCGCCGCTCCGGTACGGGAGGACGCGCCGCGGCCCCATCCCGTACGGGAGAGCGGCCCGCGCGAGAGCGGCCCGCAGGCGGCTGCCGCCACCGCCGCCCCTACCGGTACGACGGCCACCGGCGGGGGCGGCGCCGCGCTCCCGGACAGCCGCGCCTATCCGCGCCGCACCGTCCTGGACGCCCCGCCGGAGAACCCGGCCGACAAGTCGATCAAGCTGGGCCTGGCCCCGTACCACTCGCTCGCTCCCCGGCTCAACGCCCTCCAGAAGCTGGGGAATCGGGTGAGTGTGGAGGTCGCGGGCCGCTCGGCGGGCGGGCATGAGCTGTATCTCGTCACCGTCACCGCGCCGGAGAGCGCGCGGGAGGTGCGGGAGCAGCGGCGGATGCGCGAGCTGATCGAGAGCGCGCCGGCGCTGGCCGCCAAGGACCGCCGTATCAAGTCCTCGTACAAGACACCGGTGTTCATCAACAACAACATCCACGGCAACGAGTGGGAGGGCACGGACGCCGCCCTGAAGCTCATCGAGGAGCTGGCGAAGGCCAAGGACAGCGGGACGGCCGGGCTGCTCGCGTCGAACCGTATCTATCTCAATGTGACCGCCAACCCGGACGGCCGAATAGCCGGGACCCGCGCCAACTCCAACGGCTTCGACCTCAACCGGGACTTCATCACCGGCTCGCAGCCCGAGTCGCGCGCCGTGCGGCGGATCGGCATCGACAAGCAGCCCGCCGTGATGCTCGATCTGCACGGCTACGTCAACGGGACGCTGATCGAGCCGACGACACCGCCGCACGGCGAGAACTACGAGTACGACCTCTTCCTGAAGAACGCCTACGCCAACGCCCTCGGCATGGAGAAGGCGGTGAACGGCCTCGGCTACACGTCCGGGAAGGACGGTGTGAACCCGGCCGTCATCCCCTTCCGTGACCAGCAGGAGGGCTGGGACGACTGGCCGCCGGTCTTCACCCCGCAGTACATGGCCTTCCAGGGCGCGGTGGCCTCGCACACCGTCGAGTTCCCGATGCGGGTCAACAACAGCTCGTACGACTCCCTCCCGGTCACCGAGTTGCGCCGACGCTCCGCGATCAACACGGACATCGCCGGAGCGGTGATGCGCTCGACGCTCAAGTGGACTGCGGAGAACCGGACTTCGGTGCTCGCGGACCAGATCGAGACGTTTCGGCGGGGCGCGGCGGGCGAGGCCCAGCGGCCGGTGTCCGAGCAGACCGTGCCGGGGGTGCCGGGCATCGGCCCGGAGGACGTGTACACCACCGACTTCCCCCGCGCGTATGTGATCCCGGCGGGCGCGGGGCAGCGTTCGGCGACGGCGGCGGCCCGGCTGGTGGACCATCTCGTCGCCAACGACGTACGGGTGCGGCGTGCGAGCACCGGCTTCCGGCTCGCGGGGACGTGGTACCCGGCGGGTTCGTACGTGGTCGACATGCACCAGGCCAAGCGCGGTGTGGCCAATGTGATCCTGGACGCGGGCCGGGACATCAGCGCGGACGTCTCCACGATGTACGACATCTCGGGGTGGAGCCTCGGGCTGCTGTGGGGCGCGAGCGTCGACAAGGTCCAGAAGGTGAGCGGCGGTTCGTACGGGCCGGGGCTGGTCCCCGGGCGTACGGTGTCGGCCGCCGCCCCCACCGGACAGGTGAGCCCGGCCGGTGATCTGCGGCTGCGGCTGGACGACCCGAAGGAGCTGGACGCGCTCAACTCCCTGCTGGCGCAGGGCGTGAAGGTACGGCGGGCGGCGGACGGCTCAGCGATCGTGCCGTCGTCGGCGCGCCAGCGGGCGGCCGTGCTCGCGGACCGCTACGGGGTCGCCTTCACCGCCACGAAGGAGAAGGGCACGGGCGCGCTGCACCGTACGCGGGTCGCGGCGGCCGTGACCTCGGGTGAGGTGTTCGCCCTGCGGGAGATGGGGTTCGAGGTGGTGCCGGTGTCGGCGGCCACGCTCAACGCGGGCTTCGACTGGTCGTCGGTGGACGTCCTGTTCGTCTCGTCCGGACTGCGGTACGCCGACCTCGGCGCGGCGGCCCGTACGGCCCTGGGTTCCTTCCTCGGCGCGGGCGCCCACGGCGGTACGGGCGACGGCGGGGGCCTGGTCGCCCTCGGCTCGGCCGGGGCCGCCTTCAACACCGCCGCCGGGCTGCTGCCCGCCACGGCGGTCGCGGGCAACGGCGACGCCAACGGGGTGGTCCGCGTGACGAACACGGGCGGCACCGTCACGGGCGGCGCCCCCGCGCACTCGTTCGTCTACTCGCCGCTCTGGTTCACGGAGCTCGGGTCCGGGGTGCGCGTCGACCAGGCGTACGGAACCGGCAACCCGCTGGTGTCGGGGCACTGGCGCGCGACGGAGAACGGTACGGGCGCCCCGGGCGACGCGGCGGGCCGGGCGTCGGTCGTCAGCGGGACATCCGCGACGGGCGCGCGGGTGACGCTGTTCGGCACGGAGCCGCTCTTCCGCGACCACCCGAAGGGGCTGTTCCCCCAGATCGGCCGCGCGCTGCTGGCGGCGGCGGGCTGACCGGGTCCGGATCCTGAGCGCGCAGGGGCCGTTCCTCCGGTACAGGTACCGGAGGAACGGCCCCTCTGTTGTGCTGTGTTGTGTTGTGCTGTGTGTCAGGCGGGCCTGATCTGCCACTGCTGGCAGGTGTTGCTCAGCCAGGACCACTGCCGTACGTCCGCCCCGTCGGCCGTGGAGCAGTTGGCGACGTCCGCGACCTTGCCGCTGCGCGCGTTCACGAGCCGTACCCAGCCACCCTGTTCGGTGACGACCGGCCGGAACGCCTGGCAGAGGTTGTTGAGCCAGGACCACTGGCGCAGATCGGCGCCGTCGGCGACGGAACAGTCCGCCGTGTCCAGGACCTTGCCGGTGGCGGCGTTGACGAGCCTGCTGGTGTCGTTGCCGAGATCCTCGAAGCGCCAGCGCTGCTGGGCCGCTCCGTTGCAGGTCCACTGCCGCACATTGGCACCGTCCGCCGTCGAACCCCCCTCCACCTCAAGGCACTTGCCGCTGTTGCGGTTGACGACGGTGTACGCGGACGGGGTGGCCGCGCTCTCCCCGGAGGGCCCGGCGAGGGTGGCGCCGAGGGCGACGGGGGTCCCGAGGTCGGGGGTGCCGTCCGCGTTCCAGGTGAACTTCTGGGCGCGGGTGGTGCGGCCGTTGTCGCACCCTTCGCCCGCCGCGTCGTTGGCGTGGTAGACCATCCAGCTCTCGGTCCCGTCGGGCGAGTTGAAGAACCCGTTGTGACCGGGGCCGTACACCCCGGCCGCGTCGTCACGGCTGAAGACGGGCGTGGACTTCTTCGTCCAGGACGACGCGCTCAGCGGGTTGGTCCCCGTGTAGCTGAGCTGGCCGAGCTTGTAGTCGGGCGTCCAGCAGCCGCTCGCGGAGTAGACGATGAAGGTCCTGCCGCCGCGTTGCAGCACCTCGGGGCCCTCGTTGACCGTACCGCCGGACCGCTCCCAGGCGAGGGTCGGCGTGGAGATGGTGGAGAAGGGCCCGCTCAGGGTGTACGGGTTGCTCATCGGGGCGATGACGAGGTTCTGCGTGCCGCCGCCGTTCGCGCTGCCCAGCAGATACAGCGAGCCGTTCAGGGTGAGCAGACTGGCGTCGAGCATCCAGTCGGCGCCGAGCTGGTTGCGGTAGGTGTACGGGCCCATGGGGTCGGCGCCGGCGCTCTCCAGGACGTGCACGCGCTGGGTGGGGTTGTAGTCCGCGATGCCCTGGCCCGCCACGTAGTACAGGTACCAGTGGCCGTTCCAGAAGTGGATCTCGGGCGCCCACATGTTGCAGCAGCGCGAGGAGGTGGAGTCCGACCACACCTGGACGCTCGGCGCGGTCGACAGTCCGGCCAGGGTGGGCGACTTGCGCATGGTCAGCTCGGACGTCCAGGACGTCGTGATCAGGTAGTAGTTGCCGTCGTGGTACTGGATCCACGGGTCGGCGCCCTTCTGCGCCTTGACCGGGTTGGTGTACGGGCGCCCCTCCGCAGCGCCGGCGGCCCCGGAGAGCTGGGCGGCGAACACGGCGAGGAGCAGGGCCAGCAGGAAGACCAGGGGACGGCGGGTCCGCCCGGTCGCCGCGACGCGAGCGGTGGGTGTCATGACCGGCCCCCGTCAGTACGCCGTCGGCCAGCCGCCGGACCAGCTCAGCAGGTTGACGCCGAGCTTGGGTGTGCCGTTGTCCTGGCCGTCGTAGTAGTGGTAGACGAGCAGGTCGCCGTCGCTGTCCGGCATGATCGACTGGCCGCCGGGGCCGATGTAGCGGCCGTGGCTCTCCAGCACGAGCGAGCCGCCGTTGTTCATCATGTTCACGCCGTTCTTGTCGACGTAGGGACCGGTGACACTGGTGGCCCGGCCGACCTTGATCTTGTACGTGGAGCTGGTCCCGGCGCAGCACGTGTCGTACGAGGCGAACAGGTAGTAGTAGCCGTTCCGCTTGACCACGACGGGCGCCTCGACGGCCTTGGTGCCGGTCGGCCGCGAGGCCAGCGAGCGGCGCGCGGTGTCACCCGCGTACTGCTTGCCGGTGGCCGGGTCGATCCTGATCATCTTGATACCGGTCCACCAGGAGCCGAAGGAGAGCCACCACTTGCCGTCGTCGTCGACGAAGAGGTTGGGGTCGATGGCGTTGTAGTCGCTGCTCGCGCCGGACGTGTACACGATGCCGTAGTCGCTCCAGCTCCCGGGCTGCCCGGTGGTGGAGCCGGCCAGCCCGATGGCGGAGGTGCTGGAGCCGAAGGACGAGACGGCGTAGTACATCAGGTACTTGCCGCCGTGGTACGAGATGTCCGGCGCCCAGGGGTCCTTGGCCGAGGAGTACGTGGACCACCAGCCCGGCAGGGTGGTGAAGGCGGAGCTGTTGCGGCCGAAGGCGATCCGGTCGGTGGAGGTACGGGCCTGGAGGCCGTCGCCGGTCGAGTAGAGCAGGTACTGGCCGGACGAGGTGCGCAGCATCGTCGGGTCGTGGACGACGATGTCGCCGGTGACCCGGCCGGGGTTGGGGTAGGCGGAGGCGCTGCTCGGGACGAGGGCCAGGAGGACGGCGGCGGGCAGGGCGAGGAGGGTGGCCCTGCGGGACGTCCGGGACCTGCGCGGGGCGTGGGGGGTGTGAGGGGCGTGGGGGGCGTGGGGGGTACGGAAGGTGCGGCTCACGCGAATTCTCCTTACGGCGTGCGGGGAAACCGTTCGGACCGTTCGTGCTGTTCACGCTGTTCGTGCCGTTCACGCTGTTCGCGTTCACGTTGTTCGGCATGTCGAACTGTGATCGTTACTTCGGACGGGAAGCTAGAGTCGAAGCGCTTCCGCGTCAACGGTTCACGCAGACATCGTCACGCTCCCCACACGACGCCCCACCTCACCCGGCCGCCCCGGACACCACACGGCCCCCGGTGGAACCGCTCCACCGGGGGCCGGGCGTCGTACGGCGGCGGGTCAGCGCAGCCGGATCACGTTCCAGGACAGCGGCTCCAGCGTCGCCGTCAGCGCGCCGTCGGCGAGCACCGTGCCCTCCCCCGCGTGCGGGGCGACCCGCTCCTGGTCCTCCAGGATGTTCTTCGCCTCCGGGTCGGCGTCGGCGAGCACGGAGTGCTCCACCAGCTCCGTCACGCCGAGCCCGGCGAGCGCGACCTCCAGCGGCAGCGCCTGCGTCTGGCTGCGGTTGACGGCGAAGACGGTGACCGCGCCGTCGTCGGCCCGTACGGCGGTGGCGTGCAGCAGATCCGTCTCGCCGTGCTTCTTCGTCTCGTGCGACGGCGAGTCGACCCGTACATCCAGGACCGTGCCGCGGCCGTACTTCGCCGCCTGCGCGAACGGGAAGAAGGTGGTCTGCCGCCAGGCGGGCCCGCCGGGCTCGGTCATGATCGGCGCGATCACGTTGACCAGTTGGGCCAGACAGGCCACGGCGACCCGGTCCGCGTGGCGGAGCAGGGCGATCAGCAGGGAGCCGAAGACGACGGCGTCCGTCACCGAGTAGACGTCCTCCAGGAGGCGGGGGGCCTCCTGCCACTCCTCGACCGGGTGCGGGTTGGGCTTCTCCATGTACCAGACGTTCCACTCGTCGAAGGAGAGGTTGATCTTCTTCTTCGACTTGAGCCGCGCCCCGACGTGGTCGCAGGTCGCGACGACCTTCTCGATGAAGGTCTCCATGTCGACCGCGGAGGCCAGGAAGGAGTCGCGGTCGCCGTCCGTCTCCCAGTAGTAGGCGTGCAGGGAGACATGGTCGACGAGGTCGTACGTCTCGGCCAGTACGGTGGCCTCCCACTCCGCGAAGGTCGCCATCCCTGAGCCGGAGGAGCCGCAGGCGACCAGTTCGACGTCCGGGTCGATCTGGCGCATGGCCCGCGCGGTCTCGGCGGCGATCCGCCCGTACTCCTCCGCGGTCTTGTGGCCGGTCTGCCAGGGCCCGTCCATCTCGTTGCCGAGGCACCACAGCTTGATGCCGTACGGGTCCTTGTCGCCGTGCGCCCTGCGCCGCTCGGAGAGTTCCGTGCCGGCCGGGTGGTTGGCGTACTCCTGGAGCTCGATGGCCTCGGCCACCCCGCGGGTGCCGAGGTTGACGGCCATCATCGGCTCGGCCTCGGGACCCGCCTTGCGGACGAAGTCGATGAACTCGGAGAGCCCGAAGCGATTGGACTCCGTGCTCTTCCAGGCCAGGTCGAGCCGGCGGGGCCGCTCGTCCACGGGGCCGACGCTGTCCTCCCAGCGGTAGCCGGAGACGAAGTTGCCGCCGGGGTAGCGGATGGCCGTCGGGCCCAGCTCCCTGACCAGGTCGAGGACGTCCCCGCGGAGCCCCGCCTCGTCGGCGGTCGGGTGGCCCGGCTCGTGGAGACCGGTGTAGACGCAGCGGCCCAGGTGCTCGACGAAGGAGCCGAAGAGACGGGGGTTCACCTCACCGACGGTGAAGTCGGGGTGCAGGGTGAAGCGTGCGGAACGGGTCATGACTTCCTCAACTGACGACGGAACGGGGAGAGCGGGAACGGGGAACGTGGATCTGGGAACGATGAGAACAGGAGAACGGGGAGTTCGGCGAGCCCCCGAAAGCCGGCCCGCGAGACGGACCGGAGTGACGGACCGGAGTGACCGGGGCCGCGGTTCAACGGCGTAGGTTCAACGGCGTAACAGAGCGGCACGGAGGGGCACGGAAGCGCTTCGACCGGGGCGCCGGCCGGGTCCCCGGGTCACTGGCCCGCCAGTCCGGTGTGGGCCACGCCGCTGACGATCTGCCGCTGGAAGAAGACGAAGACGATCACGAGGGGCAGGCCCGCCATCAGCCCGCCGGCCATGAGTTGCGCCCACTGGATGCCGTAGGAGTTCATGACGGTGGCGATGCCGTTCGGCATGGTCATCAGGTCGGGGTTGTTGGTCACCATGTAGGGCCACAGGAAGTTGTTCCACGAGGCGATGAAGGTGAAGATGCCGACGGCGGAGAGCGAGGGCCGCGACAGCGGCAGCACGACGGTGAAGAAGACCCGCCACCGGCCGGCGCCGTCGATGAAGGCCGCCTCCTCCAGCTCCCTCGGGATGGACTGGAAGAACTTGTAGAGGATGTAGACCATCGCGGCGGGCGCGCACTGCGGAAGGATCATCCCCCAGTACGTGTCCACCATGCCCATCGACTGGACGGTGGTGAACAGCGGGACGCCCAGCACCGCGGGCGACACCATCAGACCGGTCATGACGAGGCCGAGCAGCGCGTTCTTCCCGCGGAACTCGGTACGGGCGAAGCCGTACCCGGCGAGGGCGGAGACCAGCACCACGACGAAGGTGACGCAGACCGAGACGACGAACGAGTTGACGAACCAGTTGGGCAGGTTGCCGGACTCGAAGACGGCCGTCCACGCCTGGGTCGTCCACTCCCGCGGCAGCCATCGCACGGGGAGCGCGACGGCCTCCGCCTCCGACTTGAGGGAGGTGAACAGCGCCCACAGCAGCGGCGCCGTCCAGACCGCGGAGAACGCGGCGCCGAGCGCGGTCAGCACGATCTGGCCGGGCGTCCACTTCTTCCTGTCCGCCGGCTTCCTTCTGTCCGTCGGCCACTTCTCTCGGACCGTGGTGGCGATCGTCATCGCGCGCCCTCCTCACTCTTGCGCAGCAGCCACATCCGTCCCAGGGCGACGGCCGCGATGATCACGAAGAAGATGATGGACATCGTGGAGGCGTAACCCACGCGATAGCTGGTGAAGCCCTGTTCGAGGGTGTACTGCACGAAGGACCTGGTGCTGTTCTCGGGTCCTGGGCCGAAGTCCTGCATCACGACCGCCTGGTCGAAGAGTTGCAGCGAGGCGAGGATCTGGAGCGCGATGACCAGACCTGTGATGTTACGCAGCAGCGGCAGGGTGATGTGGACCATGCGGTGCCAGGCGTTGGCGCCGTCCAGTTTCGCGGCCTCGTACAGATGGCCGGGGATGCCCTGGAGCGCGGCGAGGTAGAGCAGGAAGCTGAAGCCGACCGTCCACCACAGGGTCTCGATGACGACGGCGAGCATGGCGTACGCCTGGTCGGTCAGCCAGGGCGTGTCGAGCCCGAAGACGTGGTTGATCATTCCTGTGCCGGGGTTGAACAGCCACTGCCACAGGTTGCCGGCGACGGTCGACGGCAGCAGGAACGGCATGAAGAAGCAGAGCCGCCACAGCCACTTCGCGCGTTCGATGTGGTGGGCGAGCATCGCGAGCAGGAAGGCGAGGACGGTGATGCACGGCACGACGAGCAGCGTGAAGTAGGCGCTGCGGCCGAGCGAGTCCCACATCATCGAGTCGTGCAGGGCCTCGCGGTAGTTGTCGAGACCGATGAAGTTCGGGCTGTCGCCGGAGATGTTGGCGTCCGTGAAGCTGAGGTAGACGCCGCGCAGCAGCGGCCAGATCACGAACAGGACGAAGAGCGACAGGAACGGGGCGACGAACCAGCCCCCGTGCTGGAAGCCCTGCTTGCGGCGGACCGTGGCGCTCTCGGCGGCGGTCCTGGCGCGCGCCGGGGCGATGACGCTCCCGGCACTGGTCGTCGTCATGCGACCGCACCTCCCTGCGCGGCGGTCCTGCCGTCCATCGGGTTCTTCATGGCGAGCAGCCTGGCGAGTTGTCTCCTCATCCGCCCGGCGACCACGTCCGGCTCGGCGGAGCCCGTCGTCGAGGAGACGACGAGCGCGCCGACCTCCTGGGCGAGGATGCCGGTGGAGCCCGCGAACCACACCTTCGGCTCGGTGGCCTGGTGGTCCATGGCGCTCGCGTACTCGTGCTGCGGTTCGAGCTTCTGGTACGCGGGTGTGGACAACGTCGGTGTGTAGGCGGGGATGTGGCCGCCGGCCGCCCACTGCAGGGCGTGCTTGACGACGTACGCGGCGAGCTGGTGCGCGCCCTCGTT
This sequence comes from Streptomyces sp. NPDC087310, assembly GCF_044744405.1. Taxonomy (NCBI): domain Bacteria; kingdom Bacillati; phylum Actinomycetota; class Actinomycetes; order Kitasatosporales; family Streptomycetaceae; genus Streptomyces; species Streptomyces sp. NPDC087310. The sequence goes on from NZ_JBIUYF010000001.1 coordinate 877,601, forward strand.
GGCGGGCCCGCCGCGGTCGGAGCGGTGCGGCAGGACGAAGGAGTGCGACTCGGCGTGGGTGGCCTGCCTGCCGAAGACGGGCGGCAGCGGTGTCGCGCCGTACTCCACCTTCGCGCCGGAGAAGACGGGCACGGACCAGTTGCCCTCCCAGGCGAACGGCGAGCCGTTGAGGAACTGTTCGGCTCCCGCGGTGCCGCCGTACCCCGGGTTGGCGTACCCGTCGGTGATGTGCCGGCGCAGGAACTCCAGGACCTGGGTGGCCTTGTCGACGTCGAAGGTGGTCTCGGTGTTGTCCGCGTTGAACCAGGTGCCGCCGAGCTGGGTGTAGAAGGCCACGAAGAACCACCACTGGAAGTTCTGGTCGCTGTGCCACAGGCCGATGGTCTGCATCCCCTTCTTGGTGGCCCTCCTGGCCTCCTTCAGCACGTCGAACCACTCGTCGACCGAGGTCACCGGCACCATCCGGCCGTCGTCCCCGAGCAGGCCCGCCTTCTTCAGGACGTCCTTGCGGTAGTAACAGAGCTGTACGTGGATGTCGAGCGGCAGGGCGTAGAGCGTGCCGTCGACGACGGCGCGCTTCCACAGCGCGGGGTTGAAGTCCGCTTCCCTCACGCCGTACTTGGCGAGCAGGTCCATGTCCCAGGGGTCCAGGAGGCGGCCCGGCGAGAAGCCGGTGACCCGGCCGAGGTGCATCACGCCGAGGTCGGGTGCGCGGTTGCCGGCCGCCGCCATGGCGAGCTTGGTGTAGAAGGGGTTGCCCCACTGGAGGGTCGAGTCCTTGACGTCGATGGCCGGTTCGGCCCGGCGGAAGGCGTCCAGCATGGCGATCATGTTGGCGCCGTCGCCGCCGCTGAAGAGGTTCCAGTAGCGGACGCGGACGTCCGCGTCCGAGGTGAGTGCGGAGGCGCCGTTCCCCGCGGCGGCCAGACCGAAGCTGCCGGCGACGGCGAGTGCTCCTAGTCCGCCGAGCACGCCGCGGCGGCTCGGGAGCGATGGTGGCATGACGGCTCGATTCTGTCGTCCTCCCACGGCACCGCCCCGCATCGTCCGAAATACCGAACGGCGACCGTAACTTCGAACCGGAAACTATGGTCGGAGAGCGGACGAGTCAATCCCTCGCGCAAGAAAAGACCCGTGGGCCACACCCCGGCGGGGGTGCGGCCCACGGGCCCACAACACTCTGCGCGCAGCCTCCGACCTTCGACCTCCGACCTTCAGCCTTCAGCCTTCAGCCTTCGATCGTCGGCGGCGGACGGTCAGCCGCCGAGCGACACGACCATCTTGCCGGTGTTGTCACCGCGCAGGACGCCGAGGAACGCGTCGAAGCCGTTCTCGATGCCGTCCACGACGGTCTCGTTGTACTTCAGCTCACCGGCGGCGAGCCAGCCCCCGACATCCTTGACGAACTGCGGCTTGAGCCCGAAGTGGTCGGCGACGAGCATGCCCTGGATCCGCAGCCGCTTGCCGATCACGAGGGCGAGGTTGCGCGGCCCCGGCGTCGGCTCGGTGTTGTTGTACTGCGCGATCATGCCGCAGACGGTGACGCGGCCGTGCAGGTTGAGCGAGCCGATGGCGGCTTCGAGGTGGTCGCCGCCGACGTTGTCGAAGTAGACGTCGATCCCGTCCGGCGCCGCCTCCTTGAGCAGGTCCTTGACCGGGCCGCTCTTGTAGTTGAAGGCCGCGTCGAAGCCGTACTCCTCCACGAGGAGCTTGACCTTCTCGTCGGAGCCCGCGGAACCGATGACCCGCGAGGCGCCCTTGAGCCGGGCGAACTGGCCGACCTGGCTGCCGACGGCACCGGCCGCGCCGGAGACGAAGACGGCGTCACCCTCCTTGAAGGACGCGGTCTCGAAGAGGCCCGCGTACGCGGTCAGACCGGTCATGCCGAGGACGCTCAGATACGCGGAGAGCGGGGCGACCGAGGCGTCGACCTTGGTGGCCTGGTCCGCCGGGACCTCGGAGTACTCCCGCCAGCCCAGACCGTGCAGCACATGGTCGCCGACCGCGAACCCCTCGGCGCGCGAGGCGATGACCTCACCGACCGCGCCGCCGTCCATCGGACGGTCGAGCTGGAACGGCGGTACGTACGACTTCACGTCGTTCATCCGGCCCCGCATGTAGGGGTCGACCGAGAAGTACAGGTTGCGGACGAGGATCCGGCCCTCGCCCGGCTCGGTCACCGGGACGTCGCGCAGCGCGACATCACCGGACTCCGGCCAGCCGTTGGGACGGGCGACGAGATGCCAGGCGCGGCCGGACGCGGGAAGTGCGGTCATGGCGGAGTCCTCCTCGGACAGCTCTGCGGCGGTGAGCCGGACACCGGATGAGCCGGATGCCATGGGGAAAGCTTCACCACCTGAAACAACCATGCTCCTGAATATTTCATGTTGTCAAATATGTGGGTACCCTGGTACCCATGGCCACCACCACGCGCAGAGACCCGCTGACCGTCGAAGTCCTCGAACTCATCGGTACTGTCGTGGCGCGCTACTACGAGGAATACGACCTGGCCGCGGCCGAGCACTCCCTCACGGGTGCGCAGGCGCGCGTCCTCGGACTGCTGTCCCTGGAACCTATGCCCATGCGCCGGATCGCGCAGAACCTCAAGTGCGAGCCGTCCAACGTCACGGGCATCGTGGACCGGCTCGAAGCACGCGGCCTGGTGGAGCGCCGCCCTGACCCGGCCGACCGGCGCGTGAAGCTCGCCGCGCCGACGGAGAAGGGGCTCTCGACGGCGGCCCTGCTGCGGGACTCGCTCGGCTTCGCCCGCGCGCCGCTCGCCGGGCTGTCCGAGGAGGAGCGGACGGTGCTACGCGATCTGCTGAAGCGGATGCTGGGCCGGGACGTGGTCTGAGGCCCGCCTCAGGTGCACCACCAGAGGAACCGGGTGCAGGTCTCGGACGGCTCCGGCTCCGGCGCGGGCGGCGGTGGCGGAGCGGCCGAGGTCGGCGTGGCCGGGTCGGGCTCCCCGGTGGGCTCCCCCGTGGGGCCGCCCGCCGGGTCACCGGGGCCCGTCGTACCGGATCCGCCGGGCTCGGGACCGCCGGAGCCGGGATCGGCCGGGTCCGTACCGTCGCCGTCCGGCGCGTCCGGCGAGGCGGGGACACCGGGCGAGGCGGGCGCCGACTCCCCGGGCGACCGGTCCGCGTCCGGGTCACCGCTGCCGGCCGGGACCGCCGAACCGTCCACGCTCGGGCCCGTACCGTCACCGGAGGCCGAGCCGGAGCCCGGGGACGCGGGCGGTCCCGGGTCGTCGGGCGCGGCCGGGCGGCCGGTGTCGCGGGAACCGCCGTCGGGCAGGACGGACGAGTCCTCCTTGACCGAGGACGCGTGGTCCCGGCCCGGCGCCTCGAACGCGAGCTGCGCCAGGCTGAGCACGCCCGCCGCGAGCACCACACCCAGCGCGCCGATCAACACCCTGCGCCCACGCCGGTCCCGGGCCCGGCGGCCCTGCGGAGGCGCCTTGCGCGGGGCCCGGCGCGACGGCTTGCGGCCCGACGGCTCATGGCTCGACGGGGTACGGCGCGACGGCTTGCGGCGGCCGGCGGCTCGGCTCTCCGTACGGGATCCGGGACGGCGGTCGGCCGGGGCGCCGGGCCGGGGGCCGGGGTCGTGGCCGATCAGGCCCATGTCACCGTCGATCACGGGGCCGGACTCTCCGTAACCGCGCGTGCTCTCGGCGGGCGTACCGCATCCGGCGCAGGTCAGTGCTCCGTTGAGGTGCCGTCGGCACGGGTGGCAGTAGTCCATGGCGTCCGAAGGTTATGCGGCTCCGGGAGGGTGCTGATGTCGAGCCTGTGAGGGTCCTGTGCGGAACGGCGGGGCCGGTGGCGGGCCTGGACCGGCGGATCCGTGCGCGCGGGCGCCGGGATCGTACGCGCGGACACCGGGCAGGATGGCGCCATGACGTCCAACGGGCCGTTCGGGCCGATCGAATTCCAGCTCGTCCTGCTGCGCCGGATGGCCGACCACCAGCCGGAGCTGGTCGACGAGGCCCGCCACGAGCTGGGGGTGTCCCTGGCCGCCATGCGCGAGGCGAACCGCCGCTGGCAGGCCATGGTGCGCTCACCGCGCTCCCGCTCGCCGGTGGCCCGCTACCGCTCCGTACTCGGGGAGCCGGAGAGCGTCGTCCGGCGCAGGATCGGCGATCTGGAGTGCGACGCGCTGATCTGGCCGGTGGTCCTCTGGCCCACCCTGCGCTTCGAGGTGATGACCGCGCCCGGCGGGGCGGTGTGGAACGAGTGGCTGGTCCGCGCCCCGGGCGAGACCGGCCCCGAGCCGCGTACGGCGGAGGATCTGCGGCCCTGGTCGTGCACGGTGGACGAGGTCGCGCGGGCGTTCCCGCCGGCCCGGCCGCTGCCGGGAACCGCGCCGACCAGGACGGGGCTGCGGTTCACGCTGCCCGGTGGCGGGACCGCGGTCGCGGAGTTCACCTGGGGCCTGTTGCAGCGCTGGACGGAGTGACAGCAGAGGACGGAGTGACAGCGGAGGACGGAGTGACAGCGGACGCAGTGACGTGAGCGGGTCACGGCGCCAACCGGAGTGGGAGCGGATGACAGCCGAGCTCGGCGCCGACGCCCGACCGGAGCAGCCCGGCGCGCGCGGCGCGCCGAGGGGCCGCACGATGCGTACAAGGGCCGGCGCCGCCGGTGCACCACATCAGCGTTCTCGGGAGACCCTGCCGTGACCGTCAGTCTTGAGCAGTTGCGCCGTTGCCACATCGCCGTCGACCTGGGGGCCGCGAGAACCAGGGTGTTCGTGAAGGGTGCCGGGCTCGTCGTCGACGAGCCGAGCGCCGCCGCGGTGAACACCCGTACGGGCGCGCTCATCGCCGTCGGAACACTCGCCGAGCGGATGACGGGCCGCACCCCCGACTACATCCGGGTCGCCCGCCCCGTCACCGGCGGCACGGTCGTCGACATCGAGATGGCCCAGCGGATGCTGCGCCACCTCATCGGCGACAAGCTCCGCAGGCAGCTCCGCCGCAAGCCCCGGCTGCGCGCCGCCGCGTCCACCCCGCACGACGCCGATCCGCTGGCCCAGCGCGCCACCATCGAGACCCTGATCGGCCTCGGCGCCCGCCGCGTCGAACTGGTCGACACGCTGATCGCCGCGGCCGTCGGCTGCGGCCTGCCCGTGGAGCAGCCGACCGCGACCATGATCATGGTGTGCGGGGCGGCGACCACCCAGGTCGCGGTGCTCTCGCTCGGCGCGATCGTCACCGCGCAGCGGATCCCGGTCGGCGGCAACGCGATCGACCACGCGGTGATCCAGCACCTACGCCACCAGCACCAACTGATGCTGCCGAGCCAGTCCGTACGCCCGCTGCAACTGGCCCTCAGCGGCAACGGCCTGAGCCCGGACGGCCCCGCCAAGACGGAGATCCACGGCCGGGACGTGGCCACCGGCGTCGCCCGCTCGGTGCTGGTCGACACCGCCGCCGTACGGGAGGCGATCTACACGCCGCTGACCGCGGTCCTCGACGGCATCGGCAAGGTGCTGCGGGACTGCCCGCCGGACCTGGTGGCCGATCTCGCGGACAGCGGGATCATGATGGTCGGCGGGAGCGCGCTGCTGCCGGGGCTCGACGGGATGCTGCGCAAGGCGACGGGGATGCCGGTGGCCATCGCGGAACGCCCGGACGTGTGCGCCGTGCTCGGCCTCGGGGCGATGCTGGAGGGCAAGATCCAGCCGATGGTCCTGAACCCGCTGGCCGGCGCCCACTGAGTGGCCGCCCGGCCGACCGGCCGACCGTACGCCTGGAGGACGTCCTCGGCATCGGCGACGACCTCGAACTCCGCACCACGCTCCAGCACATCGTGGACAGCGCCGCCGAACTCGTGGGCGCGCGGTACGGCGCGCTCGGCGTGGTCGATCCCGAACGCGGCGGGCTGACCGAGCTGTTCACCACGGGGACCGGCGACGCGGACCGCTCGGCGGGGGGCCCGCCGGGCCGTCCCCCGGTGGGCTCCTTCCTCGGGGTGCCCGTCCAGCTCGACGAGGAGGTCCTCGGCGATCTCCGTCTGACGGGGAAGCGGGCGGGTTCCTTCACCGAGCAGGACCAGAACCTGCTGCGGGTGCTGGCCTCGCAGGCGGCCATCGCGATCGGCAACGCCCGCCTGTACGGCACGGCCCGGCAGCGCGAACGGTGGATCGCGGGGGCCGCCGCCGTGACCAACGCACTGCTGACCGGTGTGAACGCGACGGACGCGCTGATGACGGTGGCCGAGTCGGCCCGGGTGCTCGCCGACGCCTTCGCGGGCGTGGTGCTCCAGCCGACCGACGAGGGCGGGATGGAGATCGTCGCCGCGTCCACGTCCGACGACCCGGGCGACATCGTCGGCACCACCATCGCCCCCGGCTCCCCCGTCCTCGTCCAACTGCTCGGCGGAGAAGCGGTGTTCATCGAGGACTCGTCGTCCGACCCCCGGATGACCACCCATGTACGGACCCGGTTCGGGCCGAGCATGATGCTGCCGCTCCAGAGCGGCGGCAAGCTGATCGGGACGCTGGCCCTGCCGCGCCGGCGCGGCGGCAGGCCGTACCGCGCGGTGGACCGGCTGCTGGCCACGCAGTTCGCCTCGCAGGCGGCGCTCGCGCTCGTCCTGGCGGACTCCCAGCACGACCGGGAGCGGCTGGCCGTGTACGAGGACCGTGACCGGATCGCCCGCGATCTGCACGATCTGGTGGTCCAGCGGCTGTTCGCCACGGAGATGATGCTGGAGTCGACCCGGCGGCGGGTGACGGAACCGTCCCTGGACGGGCTGCTGGGGCGCGCGGTGGACGAGCTGGACTCGACCATCCAGGAGGTACGGACGACGATCTTCGCGCTCCAGCAGCCGCCCGCCGACGGCCCGACGGGCGTACGCGCCGCGGTCCTGCGCGAGACGGGCGGCGCCGCGGTCCTGCTGGGCTTCCGGCCGTCCGTGCGCTTCAGCGGCGCGGTGGACACCCTGGTGGCCCCGCGGGTCGCCCGGGAGCTGCTGGCCGCGCTGCGCGGCGCGCTCGCCGCCGCGCACCGGCGCGACGGGGTGACGGCGATCGAGGTGGAGGTCGACGCGACGGCCCGGCTGCGCGGCGGCGCGGACGGGGTACGGCTGGTGGTGACGGACGACGGGGCGCGTGAGGACGGCGGTGCCGGGGGGACGACGGTGACCTGGGAGGCCCCGCGGTGACCGCCGTCCCGTACGCCGTCCCGTACGCCGTGGCCTCGTCCCCGGCACCGGCAGCGCCCCGCCCTCAGGGGGTGCTACGGCTTGCGGCCCACGGCGCCGTACGCGTCGACCTCCACGGCCACGGTGTCCGCCTCCGGGCGCCACCGCGTGACCTGCTCGACGCCGGGCGCCACCAGGTCGAGACCGTCGAAGAAGCCGCCGATCTCGTCGACGCCGCGCACGTAGTAGGGGATGGCCCCGCTCTTGTTGTACGCGTCCGACGCCGCGATCATCCCCTCGCTGGTGGAGGTGGAGTCGCTGATCACCAGGTAGCTGCCGGACGGCAGTCCGGCCATCAGCCGGGTGACGAGCGAGCGGGCCTCGTCGTACGCGGCGACATGGCCGAGCGTGTTGAGGATCATCAGCGCGACCGGCTTCGAGAGGTCCAGCGTGCCCCCGGCGGCCTTGAGGATCTCCTCGGGCTCGTAGAGGTTGGCGTCGAGGTAGTCGGTCCTGCCCTCGGGCGTGCTGGTCAGCAGGGCGCGGGCGTGGGCCAGCACCAGTGGGTCGTTGTCGACGTACACGATCCGGGAGTCCGGGGCGACGCGCTGGGCGACCTCGTGGGTGTTGTCGGCGGTCGGCAGGCCCGTCCCGATGTCGAGGAACTGGCGTACGCCCTGCTCCACCGCGAGGTACCGGACGGCGCGGCCGAGGAAGTGGCGGCTCGTCCGGGCCACGTCGACCAGGCCGGGGAAGATCTCCTTGATGTGGTCGCCCACCGCGCGGTCGACGTCGTAGTTGTCCTTGCCGCCCACGAAGTAGTTCCAGAAGCGCGCGGAGTGCGGCTTGCCGGTGTCGATCCGCGCCCGGACGGCGGCGGCGGACTCGAAGCGGGAATCACGGTCGGACACGGAAGGCGCCTCCTCGGGCGGACACGGCAGCGGGCCAGGGATCACCAACCTAGACGAACGCGCACCATGGGCGCACCTTTCGATCACATCAACTCCACATGATCGAAAGCCATTTGGCCGCCCGCGCCCGTACGGTCCCGACCATCACCCCACCTGTCAGAGGAGGTTGTGTCCGGGGCTGACGGTGGATCCGCTCCAGTCGAGCGCCGCGACGCCGACCACGATCAGCGCGGTCCCGGCCGTCCAGCCGTTGCCCGTCAGGTCGTTGCCCGCGATGACACAGCCGGTGGCGGTCGCTGCGGCCGAGACACCGGTGACGGTGGTACCGCCGTCCTTCCTGATCTGGTTGGCGGTGACGAGGCAGCCGGGGGAGGTCAGCCGGATACCGGCCGACGCGGCGGCGCGGATCGTGTTGCCGGACACCGTGACGTTCCCGCCGGGCGCGCTCGCCACGCCGACCATGATCCCGTGGTTGGCGGCGGTGCCGTCGACCAGGTTGTTCGCCACGAGGGCGCCCGAGCAGCCCGCGATGTTGATCCCGTTGGACCCGGCCGCCGTCACCGAGTTGCCGGTGACCGTGACGCGGTCGCTGCGCTGCGCGAGGATGCCGCCCCCGCCGGTGCCGGTGGCGCGGTTGCCCTCGATGACCGTGCCGGTCGCGTAGTCGGTCCGTACCCCGTAACCAGTGCCCGCGCGCACGGTGTTGCCGCGGATGACCACATCGCTCCAGAGCGCGTTGGGCAGCCCCGCGACCCGGATCCCGGCGTCGGATCCCGAGCCGTCGATGATGTTGTCGGTGACGGTGAGGCAGCGGCAGCCCTGCGGGGTGGAGGAGGCGGTGGCCGCGCGGATGCCGGCCGCGCCCGTGCCGGAGATACGGTTGCCGGAGATGACGGAGTCCCGCCAGTACAGGGCGAGGATCCCGGTGTCGTAGGCGCCGGTGATCTCGCAGTCCCGCACGGTGATCCGGTCGAAGTACGAGCCCGTCACACTGGCGTGCGTACCGACCGCGCGGCCCCAGTCGCCGAGGCGCGCGGACGGGCCGAACCAGCATCCCGTGATCTGGATGTCCCGGCAGGCGGTGCCGTCGAACTCGCCGATGGCGCTGGACCCGGTCCTGGCGATGTCGATCTGGACGGCCTCGGACGTCAGCCTGGACTGGTCGGGGGTGTTGTCGACGAACCCCTCGAAGCGGCAGTCCACGATCCGGCACCCGTCGACGGCGTTGACCTCGATGCCGTGCGCGCCCGAACAGTCGCGGAAGACGGCGTCCTTGACGAGGATGTCCGAGCAGTGGATGAACGTCATGATGTTCGTCGTCCCGGTGACGACACCACTGCCGTCGGCCTCGCGACGGGCGTTGCCGTCCCAGGTGCCGCCGTACACCCGGATGTGGGAGTGGCCCGCGTACGCGGGGAAGGAGTCGTCCCCGTAGAAGTTACGGAAGCAGCCGGTCGTGGCGTGGATCGAGCGGATGGTCGCGCCGTGCGCGACCACCGTGGTGTTGGCCCGGCAGACGACGAACGTGAACACGTTGTACGTGCCGCCGGGCGGGAAGAGGACGATGCCGCCGCCGGCCGCGTAGGCGGCGTCGAAGGCGGCCTGGACGGCCTCGGTGTCATCGGCGACCCCGTCCCCGAGGGCGCCGAACAGCACCGGGTTGAAGATCCGCTGCCCGGACAGGTCGACCGGCTCGGTCAGCGGCGCAACGGCCTCCCGCCCGGCCCCGGATCCCGGGGCCGGGGTCTGCGCGGTCTCCCGGGCGGCGCGGTACCGCCGTACGACACGCCCGGCGGCGTCGGGGTACTCGTACTCGATGGCCGGGACGCCCTCCACCAGGAACGTTCGCAGCGCCCCGGGCGCCGAGGACCCCGGGCCGTTGCTGAGCAGCACAGGGATCGGCGTCGTCCCGTCCGCCTCGAAGACACCGCCGGTCACCTCACCCCCGCCCCCGGCGACGCGCAGGGTGACCGGGCAGTCGGGCAGGGCCTCGCCGCCCGTGGTGGTCAGGACGTCGGAGGGCGTACCGCCGTAGGTGTAGAGCGCCATCGGATGGGCCCCTCTTCGCCGAGGATCCAGTAACTCCTACTGGTGTGTACCCAGATACGGCCGGCGGCTCCACGGTTCCAATTCCCTTATTTTTAAGATGATATGACGAGGCATCAGCGCGACGATCTCCACCGGTTCACGGACGGACGCCACGCACACATACGGGTGGGGTCAGCCAGGGAATTCCGGCTGACCCCACCCGTATGTGTGCGTGACGCTCAGACCCGACGGTGGCGGCCGTAGTGCTCGCCCACCTGTCCGTGATAGCCCGCGTCGCCGATGTGCTTCTCCTTGTCGAACTCGGGCGCGTCCTTGATCTCCGCCTTGGTGGCATTGACGTAGATCTTCTCCTCGGCGGGGTCGACCCGGCTGACGGTGCCGGCGGGGAGCAGTACGTGTTTGCCGAAGATCCAGACCCCGGTGTCCACGACCAGATAGGAAGAGCCGACCTCGTCGGAGTGCTTGTCGACCTTGCCGATGCTTCCGTCGGTCGCCTCCACCTTGTACCCGGTCAGGGTATTGCCCGCGGTGTGGCCGGTCGTCGGCTGGTAGCCCCAGATGTCACTCATGAAATACGGCTCCTCGATCGAAGATGTTCATTCAGAAAACAGCATCCATAAATTCCGGCGAACTGTTTCTCTCGGACTCTCGTGCCCCGGTTCCCACGCTTCACACAACACACTCAAGAACAACCGGGAGCACCACGCCCCGATTTTCCCTGTCCGATTTCCCCTGTTCACGGGTGCGGGGGTTCATGGGTGTGGGGCCCGGACGCTCCGCGTCCGGGCCCCACCTGGGCATGGAACCGATACCCCGCCCTACCAGGGCCTACCGGCAATTCGGGGGCCTACCAGCGATACCACCGGCCGCGACGGCCGCCGGCCCCGGCGGAACGCATGACGAAACCGAGCGCCCAGAGCACCAGCACGATGACCGCGACGACCCACAGTGCCTTGAGTGCGAAGCCCGCACCGAAAAGGACCACGGCCAGAAGCAGGACGAGAAGCAGGGGAACCATAGTTATCAACCTCCGAAACACCGCGTGCCCCGCCGGATTCCGGCTACACACATTTTTTCCTGTGTTTCTCGCACGCTTTCCGGGGAACGCCCGCCGCGCGGTTTCCGGGCGGTTATCCTCCGCATGCGTCACCCTCGCACCATCCGTACGTGAATCGCGTACGTGAACCGCGCACGTGAACCCGGGACGCCGTTCCCCTGGGTCTCAGCCACACGCTCCGGCGCGCAGCCCGTCGATGACGATGGCGAGCATGTGCCCGGCGCGTTCCTGCCAGTCCGGTCCGCTGTCGGCCTTCCACAGGAACGACACGAGCAGCAGGACCTCGTCGGCGTCGACATCGGGCCGTAGCCGCTTCGCCGCCTTGCAGGCGGTGAGCAGTTGGTCCAGCGCGGCGATGACGGGCGGGTAGTACTGGCTGCCGAGGTCCGCGCGCGTGGCGGCTTCGATGGCCAGGGACGCCCCGTGCTTGATGCGGCCGTAGGCGGCGAGCTGGTCGAACCAGCGGCGGAGCGCCTCCAGTGGCTCGTGCTCTTCGAGAAGGCGGGGAGCCGCGTCGATGAGCGCCTCGACGTCGTGCCGGTAGACGGCCAGAAGCAGGGCTTCGCGGTTCGCGAAGTGCCGGTACATGGTCCCCTGGCCGACCCCGGCCGTCTTCGCGATCGACTGCAGCGTCGCGTCGGGGCTGCCGGTGAAGGTGGTGCGCGCGATCTCGATGATGCGCGCGCGGTTGTCCTCGGCATCCGAACGCGTCGCGCGCCGACGGGGCTGATCCATCTGGTGCTCCGATCCGGGCCGTGGCGAGCCCCGTTGCCTATCCGGACACGTGTCCGCTATCGTGAAATCACACCGGACACATGTCCGCTTATCCGATTCTAGAACGGCGGTACCGCATGCCAGGCATCGAGGGCAAGGCCGTGGCGATCACCGGAGCGAGCAGCGGGATCGGCGCCGCCACCGCGCGGCTGCTGGCCCAGGGCGGGGCGAAGCTCGTCCTCGGGGCGCGCCGCGAGGAACGACTCGCCGACCTGGCCGACGAGCTCCGGGACCAGGGCTGCGACATCGCGTTCCGGGCGGTCGACGTCCGCCGTCGCGGGGATCTGGCCGATCTGGTGGGGCTCGCCCAGGACAGGTTCGGTCATCTGGACGTCCTGGTCGGCAACGCCGGGATCGGGCCGGTGTCACTCCTCGACGAGCTACGGGTGGACGACTGGGACGCGATGATCGACGTCAACGTCAAGGGGCTCCTCCACGGTATCGCCGCGGCCCTCCCCGCCTTCCGGAGCCAGGGGTACGGCCAGTTCGTACACACCCTGTCGGTCTCCGCGCACAAGACGGTCCCCGCACAGGCGGTCTACTCCGCCTCCAAGGCCGCCGCCCACGCCCTCACCGAAGGTCTGCGCCAGGAGGCCGGTCCGTCGATCCGAGTCTCGATGGTCTCGCCGGGCTTCGTGGCCACCGACTTCATCGAGTCCGTACCCGACCCGGACCTGCGCGCGAGCCTGAACGAGTCGAAGGAAGCGATGGCCATCCCGCCCGAGGCGGTCGCCCGAGGCATCCGGTTCGCGATCGAACAGCCCGTCGAGGTCGACGTCAACGAAATCATCATCCGCCCCACGGCCCAGACCTGACACTCCCCCGGCACCGGCACCGTCACCGTCACCGACCGAGGGCGACCGTGAACAGGGCGAAGGCGAGCACGATCACGCCCACCCGGACGTAGTGGAAGCGATCCCAGCGACCGGCCTGCTGCTTCCAGTCGGCGGGCCTGCCCTCCGCGGCCCAGGTCTTGGCCCGGTTGTTGATCGGCACCAGCAGCAGCAACGACATCACCACGCTCACCGCCAGCAGCACGGTGGCCGCCGTGACCAGCGAGGCGCCCGCGCCTCCCCAGGCCACGGCGGCCCAGACCGCGCCGAGCACCATCGAGCCGATGTACCAGACCGGCATGACCCGGCCGAGCACCCGGGCCCCGTCGCCGCGGGCGGCGATGCGGCTGTCGTCGGGGAGCCGGTCCAGGATCGGGTTGACGAACACCGCCACCGCGAACTCCACGCCCACCATCACTCCGACCACGACGACCGTGGCGACTGCCAACGCGTTCTGCATGACCCCTCCCAGGGCTCTTCTAGCAACGCTAGTTTGCAGTGCGATGCTAGCCATAGCATCGCTCCCTTGTCTAGCACTGCTAGAATCTGCTCATGTCTGCACAGGAACGCAAGGAACGAGAGCGGGCCAACCGCCATCAGTTGATCGTCTCCACGGCCCGGGAACTCGCCGAGGCCCAGGGCTGGGACGCGGTCACCACGCGCAAGCTCGCCGAGCGGATCGAGTACAGCCAGCCCGTCCTCTACAGCCACTTCCGGGGCAAACGCGAGATCCTCGGGGCGGTCGCGCTGGAGGGCACCACCGAGCTGACCGCCGCCCTGCGCACGGCGGTGGCCGAGCAACCCGCCGGACGACCGGCCGTGACCGCACTGGCCCGCGCCTACACCGACTTCGCCACGGGCAGCCCGGCCCTGTACGACGCGATGTTCAGCCTCGACAACGGCCTCCCCTTCGCCGCCGAAACCACCCCCGCCCCCCTGCGCGCGGCCTTCCAGGCCCTGCTGGACCCACTGGCGGCGCACGCGGGCCCCGACGAGGAGCCCGGCCTCTTCGCCGAGACCTTCTGGGCCGCACTGCACGGCCTGATCACCCTCACCCGCGCCGGCCGACTCCCCGCCGACCGGATCCCCAGCCGCATCACACTCCTGGTCAACCGCTTCGTCGACACCGCCGAGCAGCGCCCCGTGCGATAACCCCTTGGTGGCTGCCGTACGAGTCCCCGCCCCGGCGGACCTGGGCAGCCCACCTGAATCGGTGCGCCCACCGCCGGACCGGGCCGATGGGGCACTCGATCATCGCGTCCGCACGGTCAAGCGTCTTCAGGACTCGGGGAAGTTGTCGCCCGTGTCCGCGAAGCGTGGGGCCGCGGCGACGACCGTGTCCAACATCGTGCGAGAGTCCTGGAGCGCCTTGATCTCGGCCGTGATCCGCTGCCTTTCGCCCTGCAACTGCCGGACAAGCGACGGGCAGGCAGGCACAAGGCGCTCGTCGTCCGCTCGGATGCACGGCAGCACCTGGGCGATCATGGCGGTGGACAGCCCGGCCGTCAGCAGACAGCGGACGCGCCGCACGGTTTCGATGTCCGCCTCGCTGTACTCCCGGTACCCGCTGGGGAGCCGCTCAGGGGTGAGAAGCCCCTGCTTTTCGTAATAGCGCAGCAGCCGTTCGTGCACGCCGGTCCTCCGGACCATGTCCTTCATCCGCATGTGGTCCACCTCCCGGATCGGCGACTTGACTCTGACACCCATGTCGGAGTTTAACGTCCTGGGCATGACCACTGAACAGGAAGTTCTCCCGTCCGGCCTGGATGTTCTCGTGCAGGGCACGGGCCCCGCCCTGCTGCTCGCGCACGGCGCCGGAGGCGGCATCCAGGGCAACTTCGGCCTCGTCCTCGACGATCTCGCGCGGGACCACACGCTGATCGGCCCGCACTACCCCGGAGCCGGCCGGACGCCGGTGGCATCGGAGCCGCTGGACCTCGACGATCTCGCCGACCGCCTGGTGGCGACCGCCGTCGCGCTGGGGCACGAGAGGTTCGCCGTCCTCGGCGAGTCGCTGGGCACCACGGTCGCCGTACGCGCGGCCACTCGGCACCCGGACCGGGTCACGGCCCTCGTACTCACCGCCGGGTTCCCGGTGGCCGATCCCGTCCTCGCCCTGGCCGCCGGGCTCATCCAGATACTGGCGAAGGCGGGCGAGTGGAACGCGGTGGCGCGTCTCGCCTGCCTGTCGTGCATGACGGATGCTCAGCTCAGCGAGATTCCGGACGCGGAGCTCGACGCTCTTGTCACCGCGACCCGGACCACCATGCCGCCCGGAACGCCGGACCACTTCCATCTGGTGTCCCGGGTGGACGTCCGCGACGACCTGCCGCGGATCTCGGTCCCGGCCTTGGTGGTCACGCCGACCGGCGACCGCCTCGTCCTCCCCGACAGCCACCGCGCGCTGGCCACCGGCATCCCAGGGGCCACGCTCATCGAACTGCCCGGCGCCGCACACATCCTGAGCCAACCCGACCGCGCGACATGGCTGCGGCACGTCCGCGAGTTCCTTGCCGGTGTCGAGTCCCACTCCGCATGACGTGGGCGCTCCAGTCGGCTACAGATCCGCAATCCAGGGATGCCCCGGGTGTACGCGGTCGAGTAGCTCGGTCAGGGTTTCGCGCTGAGCCGGGGTCAGGTGCGGGACGGTCGCGTCGAAGTCCGTCTGATCTTTTCGGCGGGCGTGCTTGGCCTTGAACAGCAGGACCAGTTCGGGCGCCAGATACGGGATGCCGTCGTGGGTGTGGTGAATGATGTCGCGGAAGGGAAGCCGGATCCTCTCATCGCGTCGGCAGATCCAGGTGTCGCCGTCGTGCGGTTCGCGGAACACGTCGAGCAGGTAGTTGCCGGTGGCCGGCTCGCGGAGCCATGTCTGATGTACGGCGGCCAGCACCTCCGGTGTGGCGTCCTCCCAGATCCGGCCACTGCCCGCCGCGTCGAAGACGTATCCGGGGAAGCGGCAGCGGACCTCGGGAAAACCCGCCGCCGGAATCGCGATCTCGATGTCCCCATGAGCACGCGTCTGCCTGCCGCGGAACAGATCCAGCGCCCAGCCCGCGGCCACGTACCAGGGCGTGCCGATCCCGGCCAACCGCCGCGCGACCTCACTGGGGGTCCAGCAGGACGACCACCTGGCGTGCAGGGCTTCGATCTCGTCGGGTGACAGCTTCGTACCGCCGCTGGGCAGTTGCTCGCTCACCGCGGGAATCCATCAGCGGACCCCATGCGAGCCGGGACGCGGCGGCCGAGGAATGCGGCCACCTGGTCCAGGGGCGAGGCCCCCTCGGGTGCGGGTTGGGCGGGGGCGATGGATCCGCCTGCTGTGCGCGGTAGGTCGCCGTAGATCTTCTGGACGACGGGCAGGGCGGCGCGGGCGATGTCGGGTTCCAGATCGCGGCCACGGCCGAGCGCCGCCGCAAGGTCCCAGCCGTGTACGAGCAATTCGATGAGGAGTTGCTCGACCATACGACGGCCGAGGGCAGGGCCGAAGGAGCGCTCCAGCACGCCTGGTTGCCGGAAAGCACGGCCGGCCTGCGCGGCGGCGGTCTCGAAGGCGGCGATGTGGTTGTCGCCGAGGTGGTCCTGGGTGTGACCGTCGGTGGGAGGCATGCCGTTGGCGAGGCCGCCCCAGATGATGTTCTCCCACACCAGGTGATCGAGCAGATCCCGTACGGTCCACTCCTCGCACGGAGTCGGCAGGGCGAACTGCTCCGGTGCTGTCGCGTGCACGAGTGCGCTCACTGCCTCCTGGACGCGTGTGAACGCGTCCAGGACACCGCAGGGCCAGGGATCGGTGTCGTCCGTGTAAAGGGCTTCGAGCTGGGCGTCGCGCGCACCGGGCGCGGGGTTGGTGCGCAGTGCGGTGGTGAGCCACCGGCCTTCCTTCGCGATTCCCGCGGGTACGGGGCGGCCACCGAGGATGCACAGCAGTTGCCAGAATCGCTCGACCGCGGGCTGGGCCGCGGCGGCGAGTTGCTCGTGCAGGCGTGTGCGGGCCTCGGTGCCGTCCGAGGTGACGGCGGGGTCGGTATTCGCACGGCTGGGCAGCCAGGCGGCGACGATGTCGGCGATGACCGGGTCGGCGGCCGGGGAGTCCGCTGCGGTGCCGGCCCGCATCGCCGCACGGACGCGTGTGGTCCACGTGCTGGTGAGCGCCTGCATCTCCGCCGCCGCGGCGGCGTTCTGTTCTCCCTGGCCGTGGCGTGCGGCGTATTCCGCGATGCGTCGCATGGCGGGGGCCAACTCCTCGCCGGCGATGAGCTCTCCCAGCTCCAGCCATGCTTCGACCTGCTCGTCGGTGGGATCCTCCGGAAGATCCGAGCCGGAGGCGAGGAGCCCTTCACGGAAGAAAGGCACGTCCAGATCGCCGAGGGTGTCGGTGAGGAAGGTGTGGACCAGCTTGCGTCGGTCGTCCGAGGCCATATGGGCGGTGCGCGTCATGAGAGCAAGTCCTTCCCGCGTGGTGCGACGTGTGACGGTGCGCAGGACCGCCTGATGGGTCCGCAGGCGGCGGATCTGTGTTTCCAGCGCCGCGACGTGCGCGGTGGCCACCTCGGCGAGCCCGTTCTCGCCGTCCAGGGCGTTGCGGATTTCCCCGAGCCCCATCCCCAGGTCCCGCAGCGTACGGGCCAGGTGCAGCCGGGCCACTCCAGCGGTGTCGTAACGGCGGTAGCCGCCGGCGGTCCGATCCACCGGTGCCACGATTCCCACGTCCGACCAGTGCCGGACCACCTTCACCGGCAGCCCGGTCTGCCGCGCCACGGCCCCGATACCCCACGTCGGCTGCGACGCGTCATCCATCCGCATGCGCCCCACCCTCGGCTCTCCCCTCGTGGGAGAGTCAAGCAGGCCGAGGGGCCGGCTTCACCCTGAGAAGGTGTCAGACGTCTTTCGGCCGCCGCGGCGCGCGGCGGGTCTGCCTCCGATCTGCCCGCGGGATCTCCGCCATGTGGCGGCGACGTTGATCCATGCGGGTGGAGGTGACGTCCACACGATCAAGGAAGCGCTGCGGCACGGGACGATTCAGCTAGCGTCCGACACGTACGCCACTCCGCTGCCGAGGTGGATCAGGAGGTCGCGAGGAATGCCGAAGCCGTGGTGGACCGCGCCCGCCGTGACCCGCCGTCAGACACGCCCGCTCACGCGCCGCTCACGCAGGGCCCGGAAATGACAGAGAGCCCCACCGTGGTCTCCACCACACTGGGGCCCTCGAATGCAGGTGGGATCGTTTCTTCGAACATCCATCCCGGTGGGGCGGCTGGGACTCGAACCCAGGACCGACGGATTATGAGTCCGCTGCTCTAACCGGCTGAGCTACCGCCCCTAACGGCGCGTCGCGCACATTTGTGCGCGCCGTCTGCCGCAGCATAGCCGCTCATACGATCTCCTGCTTCGGATGGTCGGCATCACTTGACCATGAAGACTTCGCCGCGCGCTGCCCGGTTCCACGAACGTCTGGGTACAGCCGTACGAGGGACCCGAAGGTGTCGTGTGGACGCCATTGCGGGCGTGATCGCGGGGAAGATGCAGCGAAAGCGGACATAACGAAAAAGGACCCCTAAGGGTCCCTTCCGTCTTTCTCGCTCCCCCGGCTGGACTCGAACCAGCAACCCTCCGGTTAACAGCCGAATGCTCTGCCAATTGAGCTACAGGGGACCGTGCTCCCCCGACTGGACTCGAACCAGTAACCTGCCGGTTAACAGCCGGCTGCTCTGCCAATTGAGCTACAGGGGATTGCTGCGTTTGCACCGAACGTACCTACCCCGGTCCTCCCGGGCGGCGCGCGTTCGCTGCGACACATACATTAGCGCAAGCAGGGGGGTGCTCCGCCAATCGGTATCGACCCGGGTCACCTCGGGTGATCCCGGGCCGGGACGGGGTAGGCGGAGGGCACAGACCGACGGTCCGACGCCGGGCGCACGGGACGCCGACACCAAGGAAGGCTGGGCAGCCATGCGGTACCGCCTCACGTTCATCGCCGGACTCGCTTGCGGATACGTTCTCGGAACGCGGGCGGGCCGTGAGCGCTACGAGCAGATCAAGAAGTCCGCGCGGCAGGTCTCGCAGAATCCGGCGGTGCGCAACGCCGCCGAGTCGGCCGCGCAGACCGGCCGCGAGGTCGCGGGCCGGGCGTACCACTCCGTGAACGGCGTGGTCGGGGAGAAACTCGGGGACAAGGTGCCCGACTCCGTCGCCCAGCGCGTCCGCTCCCTGCGGGAACGGAGCCAGAACGGTCTCGACGACTGGGGTACCAGCAATACCTGATCACCCCGGCCGCGCGCTGTTCATGGCGCGCGTGCGGCAGAATCGGGTGTCATGGGAATAGTCGCCGGGTTGGACAGTTCGTCCGGGTTCACACGTGTCGTCGTCTGCGACGCGGACACAGGTGCCGTACTCCGCCAGGGGTACGCGCACCACGCCGTCGAACCCAAAGCCACCGAGGTCGACCCTCAGGTGTGGCTGCTGTCCCTCGGTGAGGCCGCCTCGGGCGGGCTGTTGGAGGGCGTGCAGGCCATCGGCGTGTCGGCGCAGCAGGACGGCATGGTGGCGCTGGACCGGCAGGGCAATCCCGTACGGGCCGCGCTCATCGGCAACGACAAGCGCGCGCAGGTCGCCGCCGCCGATCTGATCGACGCGCTGGGCGGGCGGCAGGCGTGGGCCGAGGCCGTCGGGTCCGTACCGCAGTCGAGCCGGCTCGTGGCGAAGCTGCGCTGGATGGCGCGGACCGAGCCGGACGCGGCGCACCGCACCGCGCTGGTGCTGCAGCCGCACGACTGGCTGGTCTGGCAGTTGCTGGGGCGTCCCGCGCGCCGGACGACCGACCGGGGCGCGGCGTCCGGGACGGGCTACTGGTCCGCCCGTACGGGGGCGTACCGGCCGGATCTGGTGGAGCTGGCGCTCGGGCACCAGGCGGCGCTGCCGGAGGTGCTCGGTCCCGCCGACGCGGCGGGGACCACTCCGGAGGGGCTGCTGATCTCCGCGGGGACCGGCGAGACGATGGCCGCGGCCTTCGGCCTGGGGGTCGGGATCGGGGACGCGGTGGTGTCGCTGGGGGCCTCGGGTTCCGTGATGGCCGTGCACCACGAGGCGGCGGCCGACCCGTCCGGGCTGATCACCTCCTTCGCGGACGCCACGGGCATGCATCTGCCGGTGGTCCACACGCTGAACGCGGTCAGAGCGCTGCGCGGTACGGCGGAGCTGCTGGGGACGGCGGATCTGAGTGAGCTGTCCGCGCTGGCGCTGAAGTCCACGCCGGGCTCCTCGGGGCTGGTGTTCCTGCCGTACCTGGAGGGCGAGCGGACCCCGCAGCTCCCGCACACGGCGGGCACGCTGACCGGGCTGCGGCGCGAGTCGATGAAGCCGGAGCATCTGGCGCGGGCCGCGTTCGAGGGGATGCTCTGCTCGCTCGCCGACGCGATGGACGTGCTGCGCGGGCGCGGGGTGGAGGTGCGCCGGGTGTTCCTGCTGGGCGCGGCGGCCGAGCTGCCCGCCGTGCAGGCACTGGCGCCGTCGATCTTCGGCGCGCAGGTCGTCGTACCGCAGCCGGCGGACTACGCGGCGCTGGGTGCGGCGCGGCAGGCGGCGTGGGCGCTCGGGGTCGCGCGGGGGACGCACTCGCCGCAGCATCCGCCGGCCTGGCAGGGCGCGGCCGCACAGGTGTTCGAGCCGGGTGACGACGCGGCGGTGGGCGCGGCCGTACGGCATCAGTACCGGGCCACCCGGGAGCAGGTCCATCCGGGGGCGTTCGGGCCCGGGGCGCTCGGGCAGGGACCGCTCGGCGGCTGAGGAGGCCAGGGTCGGCGATCGGGGGTGCTCGGGGGTCGAATCCGGGGAGCCTCAGGGGCCGCTCGGGGGCTGGGCACGGCCCGGCGCGGGGAGGCTGGTCCCGGGAGGCACGCGGGGAAGGTGGGGTGCTGCGACGCGTACCTGCTCGGAACGTTCTTGACCCGTCCTTGGACTTAAACCCTTGGGGTTCGGCGGGTGGCGTACCGCAAGATGGAGGGTCGGGACCCCCCTGATCTTCGCCGACCGGTCTTCGCCGTTCGGCCCAGCCGAATCCGAGCCGAGTCCGAAAGACTGCGTGTGCTGCTACGACTTCTGCGAGCCCATCTCGCCCCGTACAAGAAACCGATAGCCCTGCTGGTGGCGCTCCAGCTTCTACAGACGATCGCCACCCTTTACCTGCCGACCCTCAACGCCGACATCATCGACAACGGTGTGGTGAAGGGGGACTCCGGCTACATCCTGCGGTTCGGCGGCATCATGATCGCCGTCAGTGTCGTCCAGGTGATCTGCAACATCGGCGCCGTGTACTACGGCGCGCGGACGGCCTCGGCCCTCGGCCGGGACGTGCGGGCCGCCGTCTTCGGGCAGGTGCAGAGCTTCTCCGCCCGTGAGGTGGCCCGCTTCGGGGCCCCCTCGCTGATCACCCGCACCACCAACGACGTCCAGCAGGTGCAGACGCTGGTCCTGATGTCGTTCACGCTGATGGTGTCCGCGCCGATCATGTGTGTGGGCGGCATCGTGATGGCCCTCGGCCAGGACGTGCCGCTGTCGGCGGTGCTGCTCGCGGTGGTGCCGGTCCTCGGGATCTCCGTGAGCCTGATCGTCAAGAGGATGCGGCCGCTGTTCCGTACGATGCAGACGCGGCTGGACACGGTCAACCGGGTGCTGCGGGAGCAGATCACCGGCAACCGCGTGATCAGGGCGTTCGTCAGGGACGAGTACGAGAAGGGGCGCTTCAAGGGCGCCAACACCGAGCTGACCGATGTCGCGCTGTCGACCGGCCGGCTGATGGCGCTGATGTTCCCGACCGTGATGACGGTCGTGAACCTGTCGTCGATCGCCGTCGTCTGGTTCGGCGCGCACCGGATCGACAGCGGCGGGATGCAGATCGGCGCGCTGACCGCGTTCCTCGCGTATCTGATGCAGATCGTGATGGCCGTGATGATGGCCACCTTCATGTTCATGATGGTGCCGCGCGCCGAGGTGTGCGCCGAGCGCATCAAGGAGGTGCTGGACACCCGGTCGAGCGTCGTACCGCCCGAGAACCCGGTGCGGGAGCTGCGCCGGCACGGACACCTGGAGATACGGAACGCCGAGTTCCGGTTCCCGGGTGCCGAGGAGCCCGTCCTGCGGGAGGTCTCGCTGACCGCGCGGCCCGGCGAGACGACCGCCGTCATCGGGTCGACGGGCAGCGGGAAGTCGACGCTGCTCGGGCTCATACCCCGGCTGTTCGACACGACGGGCGGGGAGGTGCTGGTGGACGGTTCCGACGTACGCGGGCTCGAACCCGCCCTGCTGGCCAGGACGGTGAGTCTGGTGCCGCAGAAGCCGTATCTGTTCTCCGGGACGGTCGCGACCAATCTGCGGTACGGCAACCCGGACGCGACCGACGAGGAGCTGTGGCACGCGCTGGAGGTGGCGCAGGCCAAGGAGTTCGTCACCACGCTGGAAGGCGGGCTGAACGCGCCCATCGCGCAGGGCGGCACCAATGTCTCCGGCGGGCAGCGGCAGCGGCTCTCCATCGCACGCACCCTGGTGCAGCGGCCGGAGATCTATCTCTTCGACGACTCGTTCTCGGCGCTGGACTACGCGACGGACGCGGCGCTGCGGGCCGCGCTGGCGCGGGAGACCGCGGAGGCGACCGTACTGATCGTCGCCCAGCGGGTCTCCACCATCCGCGACGCCGACCGGATCGTCGTGCTGGACGAGGGCCGGGTCGTCGGCGAGGGCCGCCACCACGAGCTGATGGCGGGCAACGAGACATACCGGGAGATCGTGCTCTCCCAACTGACCGAGGCGGAGGCTGCCTGATGAGCGGTCCTGGCGGACGCATGATGATGGCCGGTGCCGCGTCGACGCAGCGGTCCATGGACTTCAAGGGGTCGGGCAAGCGGCTGCTGCGGCGGCTGGCGGTGGAGAAGGCCACGCTGTGGTGGATGGTCGGCGCGGGCGTGCTCAGCGTCGGGCTCTCGGTGTGGGGCCCGAAGATCCTCGGGCACGCGACCAACCTGATCTTCGCGGGGGTGATCGGCCGGCAGAGCCCGGCGGGCGTCACCAAGGAGCAGACCATCGACGGGCTGCGGGCCAAGGGGGACGACGGGCTCGCGGATCTGCTCTCCGGGGTGGACTTCACCCCAGGGCACGGCATCGACTTCGGCGCGATCGGCACCGTACTGCTGACGGCGCTGGCCGTGTACGTCGGCGCCGGGCTGCTGATGCTCGTGTCGAGCCGGCTCTCGATCCGGGTCATCAACCACACGGTGTTCCGGATGCGCGAGGACATCCAGGCGAAGCTGTCGCGGCTGCCGCTGTCCTACTTCGACCGGCAGCCGCGCGGCGAGGTCCTCAGCCGCGCGACGAACGACGTGGACAACATCTCGCAGACCCTCCAGCAGACGATGGGTCAGCTCGTCAACTCCCTGCTGACGATCATCGGCGTGCTGGTGATGATGTTCTGGATCTCACCGCTGCTGGCGCTGGTCGCGCTGGTGACGGTGCCGCTGTCGGTGCTCGTGGCGGCGAAGGTCGGCAAGCGGTCGCAGCCCCAGTTCGTCCAGCAGTGGAAGGTCACCGGCTCGCTCAACGCGCATGTGGAGGAGATGTACACCGGGCACTCCCTGGTGAAGGTCTTCGGGCGGCAGGACGAATCGGCCGAGTTGTTCCGTGAGCAGAACGACAAGCTGTACGAGGCCGGGTTCAAGGCGCAGTTCAACAGCGGGATCATGCAGCCGCTGATGTTCTTCATCTCCAACCTCAACTATGTGCTGGTCGCGGTGGTCGGCGGGCTGCGGGTCGCCTCCGGCACGCTGTCGATCGGCGACGTCCAGGCGTTCGTCCAGTACTCCCGGCAGTTCTCGACGCCGCTGACCCAGGTCGCCTCGATGGCCAACCTCGTACAGTCCGGCGTCGCCTCCGCCGAGCGGATATTCGAGCTGCTGGACGCGGACGAGCAGGAGGCGGACACCCCGGCGGTGCAGCGGTTGCACGAGGCGCGGGGCCAGGTCGTCCTGGAGGGCGTGTCGTTCCGGTACGAGGCCGACAAGCCGCTGATCGAGGACCTGTCGGTGGCCGTGGAGCCGGGGCAGACGGTGGCGATCGTGGGTCCGACGGGGGCGGGCAAGACGACGCTGGTGAATCTGCTGATGCGGTTCTACGAGGTGACCGGTGGCCGGATCCTCCTGGACGGCGTGGATGTGGCGCGGATGTCGCGCGAGGAGCTGCGGTCCGGGATCGGCATGGTCCTCCAGGACACCTGGCTGTTCGGCGGGACGATCGCGGAGAACATCGCGTACGGGGCGTCGCGCGAGGTGTCGCGCGAGGAGATCGAGGAGGCGGCGCGGGCGGCGCACGCCGACCGGTTCGTACGGACCCTGGCGGACGGCTACGACACCGTCATCGACGACGAGGGTTCGGGCGTCAGCGCCGGCGAGAAGCAGCTCATCACCATCGCCCGCGCCTTCCTGTCCGACCCGGTGATCCTGGTCCTGGACGAGGCGACCAGCTCGGTCGACACCCGTACCGAGGTGCTGATCCAGAAGGCCATGGCGCGACTCGCCCACGGCCGGACAAGCTTCGTCATCGCGCACCGTCTCTCCACCATCCGCGACGCGGACGTCATCCTCGTCATGGAGAACGGCAGCATCGTCGAACAGGGCACGCACGACCAGCTCCTGGCGGCGGACGGCGTCTACGCCCGCCTCTACCAGGCGCAGTTCGCCCAGGCGGTGGTCGAGGTCGACTGACGGCCCCGCAGGGGTCAGTGGGGCCATCTGGACTGATTCGTACCGGCGGTACGGATCAGTCCAGGTAGCCGCGGAGCTGGTCGGCGTAGGCGTGGTCGCGGAGTTTGCTGAGGGTCTTCGACTCGATCTGGCGGATCCGCTCGCGGGTCACGCCGAAGATCCGGCCGATCTCCTCCAGGGTGCGCGGCCGGCCGTCGTCCAGGCCGTAGCGCAACTGCACGACCTTGCGCTCGCGCTCGCCGAGCGTGGAGAGCACCGCCTCCAGGTGCTCGCGGAGCAGCAGGAAGGCCGCCGACTCGACGGGGGACGCGGCGTCGCCGTCCTCGATCAGGTCCCCGAGCGCGACGTCGTCCTCCTCCCCCACCGGGGCGTGCAGGGAGACGGGCTCCTGGGCGAGCCTCAGCACCTCCCTCACGCGGTCGGGGGTCAGTTCGAGCTGGGCGGCGACCTCCTCGGGGGCCGGCTCGTGGCCGCGCTCCTGGAGCATCCTGCGCTGGACCCGTACGACCCGGTTGATCAGCTCGACCACATGGACCGGCACGCGGATCGTACGGGCCTGGTCGGCGAGGGCCCGGGACATCGCCTGGCGGATCCACCAGGTCGCGTACGTCGAGAACTTGTAGCCGCGCGCGTAGTCGAACTTCTCGACGGCCCTGATCAGGCCCAGGTTTCCCTCCTGGACGAGGTCGAGCATGGTCAGACCGCGGCCGACGTACCGCTTGGCGACGGAGACGACGAGGCGCAGATTGGCCTCGATGAGGCGGCGCTTGGCCATCCGGCCGAGGACGACCAGCCGGTCGAGGTCCAGGGCGAGTTCGGAGTCGAGTTCCTTGTCGAGGTCGCTGGCGGCGCTCAGCTTCTCCTCGGCGAAGAGACCGGCCTCGACGCGGCGGGCGAGGTCGACCTCGTCGGCGGCGGTGAGCAGCGGGATACGGCCGATCTCCCGCAGGTACTGCCGGAAGAGGTCGGACGAGGGCCCGCCGGTGTCGGCGCGGCTGCCCCGCCGTGCCGCGGGCTCGGGCACGAGGGGCACCTCCACGGGGTGCTCGGTGAGGGGCCCGAGGGGATCGAGGGACTGCGGGGCCGCCGAAGGTTCCGGGGACGCCGGGTGTGCGGTGGGTTCCGGGTGAGCTGTGGGGTCCGGGTGTGCGGTGGGGTCCGGGTGTGCGGTGGGGTCGCCGCGCTCCACGGATGTCCCGGGGAGGAGCGTCTCGGGGTGGTGGGTGGCGCGGCTCTGCGGCGGTACGGCGCCGACGCGTCCGGCGGTGGACACGTCCGGCGTCTCGGCCGGTGTCTCGGTCAGGGTCTGGGTCTGCACGGGGGGCGACCTCCAGGGTGATCGCTGCCGGTTCGGGGGCGTACGGCAGCGGGGCGGGGGCGGCCGGGCCGCCTTCCGTCCCGTACACGATGAGCGGATCCGCGGGGGTGAGGTGTCCGCCTTCCGGTGGACGGCCGCGCTCCGAGGACTCAGGCACCGCACCCCAGTGTGGGGCACGGGATGTGGCCGCCACGAGGGGCGTGCGGGGACTTTCTGAGTCCGGTCCGTAACCGGGCCGTTACAGGGGTGCGGCCGGGGCGGCCCCGTGCGGTCCCCCGGCGGGCCCGGTCGGGCGCGGCGTCGCTGTCAGAGCGCTTCCGCGCCGCGTGCGCGCAGCGCCTGACCGTACTGCTGGAGCACCCACAGCTCCTTCTGGACGGCCTCGTACCGCTCCGGGTCGCCCTGGCTGCCCAGTCGGGTCAGTGTGCCCGTGACGTCCTGGATGCGGCGGTCCACGGCACGCAGCCGGACGTGGACGAGCTGCTGTCCCGCGTACACCTCGTCGATGGTCTTGCCCCGGAAGACCTCCACCGCGAGCTCCGTGACCATGGCGCGCACCGCGTCGTTCGGCGCGGCCTCACGGACCCGGGCCAGATACTCGGCGACGGACTGGAGCCCCGACTCGGCGCCGCCCGCGTCCTCTATCGCCCTGCGTACGGCGGCGTAGGGCGGGGCGGTGAACTCGTCCTCCCCGTAGGCGTCGAAGGCCGGGGAGACCAGTTCGGGCCGCTGGAGGGCGAGCTTGAGGAGCTCGCGCTCGGTGCGGTGGGCGGGGCTGCGGAGGGTGAGCGCGGGGCCGGAGGGGGCCTGCCGCGCCTCGGTCTCGTACGGCTGTCGCGCACGCTGCTCGGGACCGGCCGACGGGCCCCGGCCGCCGCGGTCGCGCGCCCAGCGGGCCACCTGCGCGACGCGCTTGACGACGAACTGGGTGTCGAGGATGCCGAGGATGCCGGCGAGCTGGACGGCGACCTCGTGCTGCGACGAGCCGTTCTTGATACGGGCCACGATCGGCGCGGCCTCGTCGAGCGCGGCGGCACGGCCCGCCGGGGTCTCCAGGTCGTACCGGGAGACGATCTGGCGGATCGCGAACTCGAAGAGCGGTGTGCGGGGTTCGGCCAGGTCCTGGACGGCGGCGTCGCCCTTGGCGAGGCGCAGGTCGCAGGGGTCCATGCCGTCGGGGGCGATGGCGATGTAGGTCTCGGCGGCGAACTTCTGGTCGTCCTCGAAGGCGCGCAGCGCGGCCTTCTGGCCGGCCGCGTCCCCGTCGAAGGTGAAGATCACCCGGGCGCTGCCGTTGTCCATCAGGAGCCGTCGGAGGATCTTGATGTGGTCGCCGCCGAAGGCCGTACCGCAGGTCGCGATGGCGGTGGTGACCCCGGCGAGATGGCAGGCCATCACGTCCGTGTACCCCTCGACGACGACGGCGCGGCTGGACTTGGCGATGTCCTTCTTGGCCAGGTCGACGCCGTACAGCACCTGGGACTTCTTGTAGATCGCCGTCTCGGGGGTGTTCAGGTACTTCGGTCCGTTGTCGTCGTCACGGAGCTTGCGCGCGCCGAAGCCGACGACCTCGCCGGAGATGTCGCGGATCGGCCACATCAGCCGGCCGCGGAAGCGGTCGATGGGGCCCCGGCGGCCGTCCTGGGAGAGCCCGGAGAGCGTCAGCTCCTTGTCGGTGAAGCCCTTGCCGCGCAGGAAGCGGGTGAGGTGGTCCCAGCCGACCGGGCTGTAGCCGATGCCGAAGTGCTCGGCCGCCGCCTGGTCGAAGCCGCGCTCGGCGAGGAAGGTCCGGCCGACGGCGGCCTCGTCCCCGGAGAGCTGGTCCGCGTAGAACTGCGCGGCGATCTTGTGGGCCTCGACGAGCCGCGTACGCTCGCCGCGCTGGCTCGCGGGGTTGTACCCGCCCTCCTCGTACCGCAGCGTGACGCCCGCCTGGGCGGCGAGCCGCTCGACCGTCTCCGAGAAGGAGAGATGGTCGATCTTCATCACGAAGGCGATGGTGTCCCCGCCCTCCTGGCAGCCGAAGCAGTGGAAGAGACCCTTGCTCGGACTGACCTGGAAGGAGGGGGACTTCTCGTCGTGGAAGGGGCAGAGCCCCTTCAGATTGCCGCCGCCCGCGCTGCGTAGCTGGAGGTACTCGGACACGACGGCGTCGATCGGGACCGCGTCCCGAACCGCCTTCACGTCGTCATCGTTGATCCTGCCAGCCACGCGTGAATTCTACGGGGACCCACCGACAGCCTCGGACACCCGTCGGCCTCTTCCTCCGTCGGATGTCGGGGGTGAGGTGCCGGACACCGGCTGTCAGGTGCCCAGGGACGCGAGCGGGACGCCGGGGTCGGCGAGGGCCTCCAGGTCCTGGCGGGCGCCGGAGCGGATCAGGCGCTGGATGTCCTCGGTGACGTCCCAGACGTTGACGTTCATCCCGGCGAGCACCGTGCGGTCCTTCAGCCAGAAGGCGACGAACTCCCGCTTTCCCGCGTCGCCGCGTACGACCACCTGGTCGTACGAGCCGGGCGGTGCCCAGCCCGAGTACTCCAGGCCGAGGTCGTACTGGTCGGAGAAGAAGTACGGCACACGGTCGTAGCGGACGTCCAGGCCGAGCATCGCGCGTGCGGCGGCCGGGCCGCCGTTCAACGCGTTCGCCCAGTGCTCGACGCGCACCCGGTCGACGCCGAGCGCGGCTCCCCACCCCGGCAGCGGGACGGCGGCCACGTCCCCGGCAGCGAAGATGTCGGGGTCGGAGGTGCGCAGGGCGGAGTCCACGGCGATGCCGCCTCCCGTGGACCGGCCGGCGAGCGTGAGCCCGGCGGCCTCGGCGAGGGCGGTGCGCGGGGCCGCGCCGATCGCGGCGAGCACGTCGTGCGCCGGGTGCTCCTCGCCGTCGTCCGTACGGGCCGCCAGGACCATGCCGTCCTGGCCGACGATCTCGGTGAGCCGGGCGCCGAAGTGGAACCGTACGCCGTGCTCGTGGTGCAGATCGGTGAAGAGCTGGCCCAGTTCGGGGCCGATGACCCGGTGGAGCGGGGTCGCCTCGGGTTCGACGACGGTGACCTCGGCCCCGTAGGTGCGGGCCGCCGCGGCGACCTCCAGGCCGATCCAGCCCGCGCCCGCGATCACGAGATGGCCGTTGTCCCGGCCGAGGGCCGTCAGTACCTGGCGCAGCCGGTCCGCGTGGGCGAGGCGGCGCAGATGGTGGACGCCCACCAGATCCGTACCGGGGACGTCCAGCCTGCGCGGCTCGGCACCGGTCGCCAGAAGCAGCTTGTCGTACCGCAGCGAGGTGCCGTCGCCGAGGTGCACGCACTTGGTGTCGCGGTCCACGGAGGTGACGCTCTGGCCGAGGTGCAGCTCCACCTGGGCCTGCGCGTACCAGGCGGGCTCCTGGACGAAGACGCTGTCGCGCTCCTCCTTGCCGGCCAGATAGCCCTTGGACAGGGGTGGGCGTTCATAGGGGTGGTCGCGCTCGTCACCGATGAGGATCACCCGGCCGGTGAACCCCTCCTTACGGAGGGTTTCCGCGGCCTTCGCCCCGGCCAGCCCTCCGCCGACGATGACAAATGTCCGATGTGCGTCGACCACTTGATGCCTCCTCTTCACGCTGCCGCCATCTGTGAGCGTCCCGCACGGAGCGTGATGGCGAAAGAGGGAGCGCTCCACGGGCCTGACTCTCGGCCGGATCCGGCAGGGTCCGACAGGGTCCGACGTGATCCGGTTACCGAGGTTCTGCTGAGGTGATCCGGTTACCGGTTACTTCGTACACGCCCGCGTCGGAAGGTGTGCGCCATGAGGGGCGCGGGTCGCTCATTCGCCTCAGGTGGAACGGGTCAGTTCGGCGTGGAGCGAGCGGGCCGCCGCGTCGGTGAGTGAGGCGATCTGGTCGACGATGACGCGTTTGCGCGCCCGGTCGTCGCCCGCAGCGGCGAACAGCGCGCGGAACTGCGGGTCGAGCCCGCGCGGGGCCCGATCCGTCAGCGCCCGGGCCAGTTCGGCCAGGACGACGCGCTGGTCGGCGCGGAGCACCTCCTGCTCGGCGCGCTGCATGACGTAGCGGTCGGCGACGGCCTTGAGGACGGCGCACTCGTGGCGGGCGGCGCGCGGGACCACGAGTTCGGCGGCGTACCGGGTGAGCGGGCCCGTACCGTACGCCCGCCGGGTGGCGCCCTCGGCGGCCTCGCAGAAGCGGCCGATGAGCTGGCTGGTGGCGTCCTTGAGGCGGGACTGGGCGAGGGCGGAGCCGTCGTGGCCGCGCGGCCACCACTCCTGGGCCATGAGCCGGTCGAGGGCGGCGGCCAGTTCGCCCGGGTCGGTGTCCGCCGGTACGTAGCGGCCGATCGCGACCGCCCAGATACCGCTCCGTTCGGCCTCCGAGGAGAGGGCGGCGGGGTCGACATGGCCGGCATGGAGCGCGTCCTCGAAGTCGTGGACCGAGTAGGCCACGTCGTCGGACCAGTCCATGACCTGCGCCTCGAAGCAGATCCGGTCCGCCGGGGCGCCCGCGCGGGCCCAGCGGAAGACCGGCAGGTCGTCCTCGTACACCCCGAACTTCACCGAACCGGTCTGGGTGGGGTGCGCGCCGCGCGGCCACGGGTACTTGGTCGCGGCGTCGAGTGCGGCGCGGGTGAGGTTGAGGCCGACGCTGACGAGTTCGCCACTCTCCGGGGACCGGACGAAACGCTTCGGCTCGATCCGGGTCAGCAGCCTGAGCGACTGGGCGTTGCCCTCGAAGCCACCGCAGTCGGCGGCGAACTCGTTGAGGGCCTGCTCGCCGTTGTGGCCGAACGGCGGATGGCCCATGTCATGGGCCAGACACGCGGTCTCGACGAGATCGGGATCGCAGCCGAGGGCGGCACCCAGCTCGCGGCCCACCTGGGCGCACTCCAGGGAGTGGGTGAGCCGGGTACGGGGACTGGCGTCCCACTCCTGACTGCGCGAGCCGGGGGTGACCACCTGGGTCTTTCCGGCGAGCCGGCGCAGGGCGGCGGAGTGCAGCACGCGCGCGCGGTCACGCTGGAACGCGGTGCGGCCGGGGCGTTTGTCGGATTCGGCGTCCCAGCGTTCGGTGGCCCGGTCGTCGTACGCGCTCGCCGGTGCCGAGGGGTGCGGTGGGGTGATTCCGGTGATGCCTGTGCCTGTGCCTGCCATGCACCGACCGTAACCGGACGGCGCGCTACGCGGGGGCGAGGAGGCGGCGGCCCGCCGTGCCGTGCGCCGTCGCCAGAGCCTCGTCGTAGCGGTGCAGCAGCAGCCGGGCCATCGCGGGGTGCGCGCCGAGCGGGGCGGCGGCGATCCAGGGCGCGTCGGCGGCGCTGCGGGTGGCGAAGTGTCCGGGCGCGGTGAAGTACGAGGCGATCGCGGTCCGGTGGCGGCCCCGGGCGGCGAGGGCGCGCAGCGCCTCGGGGACGGTGGGCGAGGCGGCGGAGGCGTACGCGGGCAGGACCGGGACGCCGCCGAGGCGCTCGCTGAGGAGGTCGGCCGTACGGCGGGTGTCGGCGGCGGACTCCGGGTCGCGGGAGCCCGCGGCGGCCAGGACGACGCCGGCGGCGGCGCGGTGGTACGGGCCGGGACGCCCGGGGTCCGCCGGGTACGCGGGGTGCGTGAGGTGCGTGAGGTGCGGCGGATGCCCGGGGCCCGCGGGCCAGCCGGCTTCGAGGAGCCGGTCGTACAACGTCTCGACCAGCAGCGGATGCGGGCCGAGCGGGGCCGCGACGCGCGTCTCCAGCCGGGGCGCGGCAGCGGCGGTGAACGCGGGCAGGTCGCGCTTGATGTGGACGCCGCGGCTCAGCAGCAGCGGTACGAGGACGGCCCGGCCGGTGGCGAGGGAGGCGAGGGTGCCGGACAGGAGCGGTTCCTCGATCTCGATGTGGCCGAGGCGTACGTCCACGCCGGGGCGCAGTTCGCGTACCCGGTCCAGCAGCGTCGTGACGGTGCGCAGGGCGCGCGGGTCGCGGCTGCCGTGGGCGACGACGACGAGGGTGGGGTGGCGCATGCTCCTGCGGGTTCCGTTCCGTGTGACGTGGCTGAGCTGGTGACCGAGCTGGGCGGTGATCCGGCCGAAGAGCTGCGCCGCGCTGTCGGGCAGCGGCGCCTTCGCGGGGTCGGCGCGGTGCGGGTCCGTGGGGTCGGCGCGGTGCGGGTCCGGCGGGGTGCCGGGGTGTGGCCGCGGCGGTGGCATGCGGTGGTGCGCCGACTCCGTCATGAGCCGATACTGCCGGGCCCGGGTTGCCGGGTGGTTGCGCGGCGGTGACGGGGGTTTTCCACCACCTCACAGACGCCGCGGGGGCGTTGTCAGACCCGTCACCTAGTGTGATCTCAGTTCGGAAACCAGAGGTCGGGGAGGGGGATCCTGCCATGGGCTGGATCGAAACGACGGGCGGGTACGCCGTCGCGCTGGACGGCACGAAGGTGGTGTGCCGCAATGCCGCGGGGCGGGCGCTGAAGCAGGTGCCGCCCAAGCTCAAGGACGATGCCGAGGTGGTGCGGCTGCGGCAGCTCGCCGAGTGGCTGGAGCGGCACGAGCGGGAGTGCCGGGAGCAGGTGGACGGCTGGCTGGTGCGGTCGCTGCCGGTCCCGGTGGCCCTGCTGGCGCGGGTGTGGCCGGACGCGGCGTGGCAGGCGGTGCTGCGCGATCTGGTGGTGGCGCCGGTGGCCGCGGACGGCTCGGCGGACACCGCGCGCGCCGGTTTCCTGCGGGACGCGGATCCGGTGCGGGGGCTGGGGATCGTCGATCTGGACGGGGACTCGGTGCGGCTGGATCCGGCGGAGGTGGAGACGGTGCTGCTCCCCCACCCGGTGCTCCTCGAAGACCTGTCGGAGCTGCGGGAGTTCGCCGCCGAGCTGGGTGTGGAGCAGGGGGCCGAGCAGCTCTTCCGCGAAGTGTGGCGGCGCCCCGACCTCGCGGGGACCGGAGGGCCCCCCGAGGGGGCCGGAGCTGCCGGGGCCGCCGGGGCGGCGGTGTGGCGCGCGTACGCAGACGGGAAGTTCACGCAGCTCCGGCACGCCACGGCCCGCGCGGTCCAGCTCGGCTACCGGGTGCGGGGCGGCCAGGCGATCTGCCCGCTGGTGGAGGACGGCCGCGCGCTGGAGGCGGCGTACTGGCTGGGGGACGACTACCCCGACGGCGAGACCGTGACGGGTGCGCTGGAGTGGCGTGACGCGGCGGGGCGGCGGCTGCCGCTCGCCGAGGTGGGGCCGGTCGCCTGGTCCGAGGGCGAGCGGATGGCCGCGCTGGTGTACGCGGGCCGCGTGGTCGAGAGCGACGAGGAGAAGGCGCTGTGAGCGACGTACGACCGCAGGGGAACCAGGCTCCGGGCGAGCCGGCCGGATCGGCCGGCTCGGCCGGGAGGCCGGTCAAGGTGGTGCTGGACGCCGGAGGGGTCCTGCCGTACGGGGCCGGCGCGGAGGGCGATGTGCTCACGGCGCGGGCGTACGAGCACCCGGCGCTGGACGGGCGCGCGGTGGTCCGGCTGGTGCCCGAGGCGATCGGGGCCGCCGAGGACCTGTCGCTGGAGTACCTGGGGTTCGGCGCGGCGCGGGCCGAGCCGGTCGGCCGGGTCAGGCGGCAGTCGCTGGGCTTCCCCGCCTGGGCGCTGGTGAACGATCCGGGAAACGGGCATCACGCGCTCGCCGTGGTCAAGGAGATGGAGCGGCTGACCCGGCTCGTCGCCACCAAACCGGGGCTGGCGAAGGAGGGGTTCGACGAGATCGGTGAGCGGCTCGACCGCTCCGTACCGCACTTCCTGCCCACCTACTACGAGCAGGTGGCGCGGCTCTTCCTGGGCGTCGAGTCCCGTCAGCACGCCTCGGTGTTCTTCGGCAAGGCGCGGGCGGCGGAGCAGCGACACGCGCTGGAGGTGGACGAGAAGCGGCTGCGTGAGGTGTTCCTGGAGTTCGCGGGGGCGGGCGCGCTGAGCGGCAAGGCGCTGCGTGAGCACGCGAAGGCGCTGACGGTCCGGCTGTCGGCGGAGGAGGCGTACGGACAGTTCCGGGCGGTCTCGCTGGAGCGGTGTGCGGCCGGACTCGCCCCGTACGCGGGGATGCTGGAGGACCTGCGGCGGCTCGCGAAGGGCGCGGGTCTGGACGTGGCGGCCGAGGAGCGGTCGCTGCTCCAGGAGATCATCCACACCGGTCCGATGAACCGGGCGGCCGGCAGCTTCTGGAAGTCGGCGCTGCCCGCGCTGACCGCCGCGGCCGAGGACCGCTCGGTGCGGGAACGGCTGCTGGCGCTGATGCCGTCCGCGGGCGGCGACCGTCCGGAGGAGTTCGACGCCTCCTGGCTGGAGTTGCTGGAGCGGTGCGGCGCGGTCGAACTGCTGGTGGACGGCACGGTTCCGGCCGCCGAGTGGCTGTCGGCGTGGGCCGGGCACCGCGGGCGCGGCTGGCGCGACACGCGGCGGATCCCCGCCGAACTGGCGCTGGTGGAGCGGCTGGTGGACCGGCTGGTGGCGGACGGCACGCCGGTGCGGCTGCTGAGGAACCGCGGGCGGCGCGTCATGGCGGACCTGGATCTGCTCGACGCGTGTCTGGCGTGGGGTGTGCCCGTCGCCCCTCCCGCCGCGGACGCCCGCCATCTCCACCTCGGCGAGTGGCTGTCCGACCGGTCCGAGGGGGGCCGGGACCTGGCGGCGCTGGCCGCCGACCCCAGGTTCGCCCCGCTGCTGCGGACCGGTGTGGAGGAGGCCGCGGACAACGGCGACGCCACGGAGCAGCTCGAAAGGATCGCCGACCACCCGGCGCTGCGCACGGCGCTCGTGGGGTGGCTCGGTGACCGGGCGGACGATCTGTCGCTGCCCTTCGGACTTCCGGGGCTGGACGACCAGTTGCGGCGGCTGAGCCGCTTCTCGTCGCGCCAGGTGCTGGCCACCGCGCCGGAGGCGGTCGCCCGGATCACCGCGGTCTCGCCCGCCCCCGCCCTGGCGAGGACGCTGCGCGCGGGCATCCTGGACGAGTTGGGGTGGCCCGCGCTGGAGGAGGCCCTGCCGGGGCTCGGCAAGGTCGATCCGAAGTCGTCGGGCCGGCGGTACAGCTACGGGGTGGACGACTGGTACCGGGTGCGGGACGCGTGGCCCGCCCTGCTGGTGCGCCTCAACGCGGAGACCGTGGCCGTGGGGGCCACCGAGGTCGTCGACCGGCGGACCCTCACCCTGCCGACCACGTCGTCCAGCGACTGGAGCGGGGCTGCGGTCCACTACGTGGGCGGCCAGTGGCTGGTCGCCCAGGGGCACGGCGACGACCGGCGGGCCGTGTGGTCCGGGCGTCCCGCCGAGGTGTTCACGCCCTCGGGCGGGCTGTCCGACCACTGGCTGGACATCCGGCCGTCGCTCGAACTGCCCGACGGCGGACGCTGCTACGGCGGTCGGCCGGTGTACGCGGGCGACACCTCGTTCGCGTCGGAGCACCGCTCGGTCGCCTCGGACGGCATCTCCGTCTGGGTGCTGCACGAGAACCGGTGGTGGGAGTACGACCCGGAGACCGCCCGCAGGGGCCGGACCTCCGTGCCGGGCTTCTTCGACTCGGCGCTCGCGGGCGGCGGCGTACAGCTTGTGGAGCGCGCGTGCCGGCTGCTTCCCGCAGGGCCAGGTCAGGAGTCCTCGCCGTTCGGCACCAAGGACGGGCTGCTGGGGTGGTCGGTGGTTCACGACCCGAAGGCGGGGACGCTGACGGCCTGTTCGGTGGACGGCAGCCGCAGCCCGGCCGTACCGCTGCCGGCGGGCACGGCGCCGGAGCATGCCCGCGCCGGACTTCCCGTACCGCCGCTGCGGCTGCCCGGCGGCGCCGTACTGCACCCGCGGGAGACGACCGGATACCGCGCCGGGATCGATCTGTACGACGCGGAGGGCATCCATCTCGCCACGGTGGAGGAGGGCGCTCGGGGTGGCGTCCACGCCGCCGGGACCCCGCTGGTGGCGCCGTTGGACCACTGGCACGCCCTGCGCCCCCGTGACGAGCGGGGCTCGGCCGCGCTGCGCGCGGTGACCGACGAGGACGCGGCGGCGCTGCTGGCCGCGGTCGGCGAGGGAACGCACGCGGAGACGGAGGCGAAGGCCGGGGCGGCCGTGCGCGAACTGCTGCCCGGGATCACGCACCCGGCGCTCGTGGCGGGCGTCGCCGGGCTGCTGGTGGAGGCGGCACGCCAGGGCAGGCGGGTACGGACGCTCGCGGCG
Source organism: Streptomyces sp. NPDC087310 (assembly GCF_044744405.1). Taxonomy (NCBI): domain Bacteria; kingdom Bacillati; phylum Actinomycetota; class Actinomycetes; order Kitasatosporales; family Streptomycetaceae; genus Streptomyces; species Streptomyces sp. NPDC087310. The sequence goes on from NZ_JBIUYF010000001.1 coordinate 913,607, forward strand.
CGGGCCGCGGGGGACGGCTCGGAGACGCGGCGGGAGCCGGAGGTGCTGCACGCCACCGACGAAGTGCTGAGCCAGGCGTTCAACGGCTTCGTCCTGGACCCGTACTCCCACTACTGGTTCAGGCCGCGGGCGAGCACAGCGGTCCTCGAACAGGTCCGGCGTATGCGGGAGATGACGGCGCCGGGCGCGGTCGCCGGGCGTACGGGCCTGAAGGAGACGAACGTGGGGTGGGCGACGCTGGGCGGGGTGGGCATGGCCGCGCTCGCGGTGCGCGCCGCTTCGCCCACCACGGACGAGAAACGACGCGCCGCGCTGCTGGAGTTCCTGGACACGGCGCTGTCCGTGGAGGCCGGGGGCGCCGCGGCCTCCGCCGGTGAGGCGGGTGGTGAGGCCGCCGGCGACGCCCTGCTGATCGACCCGCGCGGCCGGCTGCGCACCGTCGAACTGCGCGCCCCGGCGAAGGGGGACGCGAAGGCGTCCCGCGGAGAGGTACGGCACGCGGGGGCGCGGCGGCTGCTGGTCCTCGGCCATGTGCGCGACGACGAGGAGGACGCGTTCTGGCACGCCGTCGAGTACGACCCCGCAGGGGCCTTCGGCGGCTGGGACGGCTGGACGGTCGTCGCGTCCGAGGTGCTGGGCACGGCCGACGACCCGCCGCGGGCGCCCGTGGTGCGGCGTCTGATGGAGCTGGTGCGGGAGCGCGGGCCGATGCCGTACCGGCCCGAGTGGGCCGTGGACTTCGCGGACCGGGTCGGGACGACGACCGTCGCGGCCACCCTGCTCCAGCTCGGCTCCCCAGGACACAGCGGCTACCAGGGCAGGGGCGACGCCCTGACCGCCGAATACCTGGAACCGCTGGCCGCGAAGAGCGCCGAGGCCCAGTTGGGGCGCGCCGTGCTCGGCACGCTGAGCAAGGCGGAATCGCGCACGTACACCGCGCTGCTGCTGCCCGGGGATCCGGCGCGGGTGGCGGAGCTGTGGACGGACGGCTTCCCGGTGGAGCCGGTGGCGGACGCGTGGATCGCCGCGCGCGGCCGGCGGCGGGCCACCCCGGCGTCGCTGATCCGGCGGATGGTGGCGGAGGAGGGCGGCGGCACGGCGGTGAACGACGCGCTCAACCCCGAGCTGCTGGCCGCGCTGACGGGCCGTACCGAACAGCGCATGGTCGACGGCGAGCTGGAAGCGGCCGACCAGCACCGGCTGCTGACCGGAAAGACGTTGCGCGAGCTGGTCGACGCGGTGCGCTGGCTGGCGTACCGGCTGCCGTACGGCGATCCGCTGCGCGCCGTCCTGCCGACGACGGTGCGGATGGTGCGCGAACGGCTCGCCGACCCGGGTCTGCTGCTGTCCCTGGGCGTCGACCGGGACTCGGCGTGGGACGCCGTGTCGCCGCGGCTGCGCGAGGCCCACGGGGTGACGGCGAAGCGCGGGACGGACGAGAAGGAGCTGTTCGAGCTGACCCCGGCGCTGGTACTGGCACCGGATCGGTACTACCGGGGCACGGATGCGATCTGGGTGCGCCCGTCGGCCGTCCTGCCGGCGGCCTGGGCGGCGGCCGGGGACGGCGGTTCGAACGCGGAAGGGACCGGCGGTACCGGGGCGGGCGGGCCCGACCATCCCGATCTGAAGCTGCTGACGGCGACGGCGGGCCACGCGCCCGCGCTGGTGGCGCTGCGGGCGGTGCTGAGCGAGGAGTTCATGGAGCTGGCCTCGGCGGACGGCGCGCCGGGGGCGCAGCACGATCCGTGCCACAGCGTGCCGGAGCTGGTGGCGGAGGCCGCCGAGCGGTTCGGGCTCTCCGGTGACGCGGCGGCGCTCTATCTGATGCTGCTCGCGCTGCCCGATCCGACCGACAGGAACCAGACGGCCTGGACCGGCTGGAAGCCCGCCCGGATGAAGAAGGCGCGGGCCGAACTGGCCGCCACCGACCTGGTGGTGGAGGCCAAGCGGGCCAGGGCGGGGCGGTCGCTGTTCCTGCCCGGGGGCTGGCTGGAGGCATCCGCGCCGCGGCTTCCCTCGGAGAGCTGGAAGACGACGCTGCTGGCGTGGGAGATGCCCGGGGTCGTGGTCGGCCACCGGTCGGTGGAGCGGATGTTCGAGGCCGCGTGGCGGCGGGTCGCCGAGGGGGACACGCCGGGTTACGAGGAGTTCCAGGGCCGCGGCGGTCGCGGGCGCCGGGGAGGCCGGCGATGACGGACGCGGCGACGAGCGGCGTGGGTTCGGACAAGGGCACGGGCACGGGCACGGAGAGGGACGGCGGAGAGATGGGTACGGAGACGGGCGGGGGCGTGGGTACGGACACCGCGCTGCACGCGCAGACGGGTCGTGGCGCGGGGCCGGGGCGCCAGGTCGAGCTCCCGGAGGACCGGTACGCGGCGGAACTGGCGTTCCTGGCGGCGTACGACACCGGACCGCGACCGCCGAGCTGGCGGCTGACGCCGCGCGCGGTGGTGCAGTTCATCTGCGGCTCGGGCGGTGAGCCGCTGCGCTCCCCGGGCGGCGAACAGCTCGTCGTCCCCGGCAAGTTCGTGGGCGACCGGTCGCTGGTGGAGCGGTGTGTGGTGACGCTGGCGGGCGAGCGCGGGCTGCTGCTCGTCGGTGAGCCGGGCACGGCCAAGTCGATGCTCTCCGAGCTGCTGGCCGCCGCCGTCTGCGGCTCCAGCACCCTCACCGTGCAGGGCACCGCGGGCACCACCGAGGACCAGCTCCGGTACGGCTGGAACTACGCGATGCTGCTGGCCAAGGGCCCGAGCAGGGACGCCCTGGTGCCCTCCCCGGTCCTCACGGCCATGACACGGGGCGCGGTGGCCCGGATCGAGGAGGTCACCCGCATGCTGCCGGAGGTGCAGGACGCGCTGGTCTCGCTGCTCTCCGAGCGACGGATGTCGGTGCCCGAACTGGCGGGCGGGGACGGCGCGGAGGGAACGGTACACGCGGTGCCCGGCTTCACCCTGATCGCCACGGCCAACCTCCGTGACAAGGGCGTCTCCGAGATGTCCGCCGCGCTGAAGCGGCGCTTCAACTTCGAGACGGTCGGCCCGATCGACGATCTGGAGGCCGAGACGGCGCTGGTGCGCGCCCAGGCGACGGCGGCGCTGGAGCGCGGCGGCACGGAACTCCTGGTGGACGACACGGTGCTCGAAGCGCTGGTGACGGCGTTCCGGGAGCTGCGGACCGGCCGGAGCGCGGAAGGGTGGGAGATCGAGCGCCCCTCGACGGTGATGTCGACGGCGGAGGCGGTCCATGTGGCCACGTCGATGGGGCTGGGCGCGGCCTACCTCGGCGAGGGCAGGGACGTCGTACGGACGCTGCCGGGCCATCTGCTCGGCACCGTACGCAAGGACGACCCGGCCGACCACGCGCGGCTGCTGGGGTACTGGGACGGCCCGGTCCGGCGCCGTGCGGAGGCGGGGGCCCCGCTGTGGCGGACGCTGTGGGAGCTGCGCGATGAGCTGGGTTGAGCCGGGGGTTGACGAGCCGGGGGCCGACGAGGCAGGGGTCGACGAGGCGGGGGTCACGGACGCGCTGGACGCGCTCGCCGGGTGCCGGGAGCCGTATCTGATCGGGGTACGGCACCACTCCCCGGCGCTGGCGGCGGCCGTACCGGCGATGCTGGCGGAGGCGGCGCCGGAGGTGCTGCTCGTCGAGCTGCCGGAGGAGTTCGGGCCGTGGCTGCCGTATCTCGCCGACCCGGAGACGGTGCCACCGGTCGCGCTGGCGGGCGCCACGGGCGGTCCGGGCGGAACGGGCGGCTCGGGCGACGGGGTGGGCGAGGGCCTGGTGTTCCTGCCGTTCGCGGAGTTCTCGCCGGAGCTGGCGGCGATCCGCTGGGCCCGGGAGGCGGGGGTGGAGGTCGTCGCGTTCGACCTGCCGCTGGCGGCGCGCGCACCGGCACGCGGCCAGGAAGCGGAAGGGGAAGAGGGAGCGCAAGGGGAAGGGGAAGCGGAGGAGAGGCGGACGCGGGAACGGGGGTCCGGCGCGGCCCCCGGTACGCTCGCCGCCGCGCTGCGGGCGCGGGCCGGGGGACGGTCGGGCGACGACCTGTGGGACCGGCTCGTCGAGGCCACGGCCCCCGGGTCCGGCGCGGAGGCGCTGCGCCGGGCCGCGCTGCTGGTCGGCTGGGCACTGCGGGCCGACGCGGGCGCGGTGGACCCGTACGACCTGCGGCGTGAGGCGAACATGCGGCGGCGGCTGGCCGAGCACCGGGGCCGCCGTACGGCCGCCGTGATCGGCGCCTTCCACGCGCCCGCGCTGCTGCCGGACGGCGCCGGGGCGGACGGGGCGGACACGGAACGGGCCGTGGAGGGCGGGGGTGCCGTGGAGGTGATCACCTCGCTCGTGCCGTACACGTACGCGCTGCTGGACGAGCGGTCCGGCTATCCGGCGGGGATCCGGGATCCGGAGTGGCAGCGCGGGGTGTTCCTCGCCGGCGGGGATCGCGCGCTGCTGGACGACCTGCTGACGGCGAGCGCGGTACGGATCTGCGCGGCCGTACGGGACGCCGGGCATCCGAGCGGGCCGGTCGACGCCCGTGAGGTCGTCCGGGTGGCGAGGGACCTGGCGGCGCTGCGCGGGCTGCCCGCCGCCGGGCGCGGGGAGTTGGTGGAGGCGGTGCAGACCGTCCTCACCCAGGGGCGGATGCTCGGGCGGGGCCGGGTCGTGGCCGCCGCCATGGAGAAGGTCCTGGTCGGCTCGCGGCAGGGCAGGACGGCACTCGGCACTCCGCGTTCGGGGCTGGGCCCGGCCGTCGAGGCGCTGCTCGGCGCGTTGTCGCTGCCCGATCCGGCCGACCCCGGCCGCCGCGAGCTGCGCCTCGACGCGCACCGCGGCGAGCTGGACCGGCGCCGGGAGGTGTGTCTGCGCCGGCTGGCCGCCTGCCGGATCCCGTACGGCGAGGAGAGCGAGGTGGCGGGCGTGGGCGACGCGGCCCCGCTCACCACGCGCTGGGTGGCGGCCTGGACCCCCTCGACGGCCGCGATGCTCGATCTGGCGGGTGTGCACGGGGTGACGCTCGATCAGGCGACGACCGGGATACTGCGCCGCCGGCGCGCCGCGGAACGGCGCGCCGGCGGCCCGACGGCGGCCGAGGTGCTGGCCGGTCTGACGGAGGCGGCGCGCTGCGGGCTGCCCGAACTGGCGGCGGAGCGGCTGACGGAGACGGCCGCACTGCTGCCGGACTCCGGCGCCCTGCCCGAACTGCTGTCGGGGCTCGCCCTGTTGGACCGGATCAGGGCGGGCCATCTGCCGGGGCTGCCGGCCGGGTGGGAGCGGACGGCGCTCGACGCGGCGTACGAGGAGCTGGCCACGGCCGGGGTGCGCGCGCTCGACGGGCTGGCGGGCTCCACGGACCCGGCGGACGCGCGCGCCTTGGTGTCGCTGGCGGACCGGGCGACGGCGACGCTCGCCCCGGGCGGGGGCGGCGGCGGTGGAGGGCTACGGCTCGACGCGGCGCTACGGCGGCTCGACACCGAGGGGACACCGCTGATCCGGGGCGCGGCGGGGGCGGCCCGGGTGCTGCTGGGGCAGCGGGAGGCGCCGGAGTTCGGCGTCCGGGTGGCATCCCGGGTGGACGGCGCGACCACGCCCGAGCTCCGCGCCGAACTGGCGGGCTTCCTGCGCGGGACGCTGCTCGCGGCGGGCCCGCTGCTGGAGACGGGCCGCGCGCTGGACCCGCTGCTGGAGCGGGTCGAGTCGCTGCCCGACCGTGCCTTCCTCGACCGGCTGCCCGCGCTGCGGGCGGGCTTCGACATCCTCTCCCCCGCGGCCAGGTCCCGCCTGCTGAGCGCGGTGCGGGACCGTACGGGCCTCGCCGCGGGCGCCCTCCCGCCCGCCCTCTCCGACCCGACGGCACTGGCCCTCCTCGCCTCGGCGGACCTGGCGGGCCGGGAGGCCCTGGCGGCGAGGGGGTTGGGCGGTACGACGACTACCACGGCCGGCACGGCGGAACCCGGAGAGCGGGCGGGCGCGGCGGTCGGTGTGCCGGTGCGCGGGTCTGCCACGGCCGCGAGGCTCGCCGGGGTGGACACCGCAGTGGACGCCTCAGCGGACGCCTCGGTGGATGGGGAGTCGGCTCTCGGCGCCGGTGAGCGGTGGCGGTTGCTCCTCGGGAAGGGGCGGGGGCTGAGCGGGCACGCCCAACGGATCGCCGGGGCACTCGACGAGTTGTACGGGTACGGGCGCGGCGAGGGCGCCCGGGGCGAGGAGCGGACCGGGGACGGAGACGGGAACAGGGGCGGCAGCGGGGGCTCGTACCCCGATGTGCGGTCCTGGTCGGAGGAGTTGTCCGCGCTGTTCGGGCCCGGCATTCGCGAGGAGGTGCTCGCCGCGGCGGCCGACGCCGGCCGGCTCGACGCCGCCCTCGAACTCGACCCGGCGGCGGCCCGGCCCTCCGTGGAGCTGCTCCGTACCGTCCTGTCGTACGCGGGCGGTCTCCCCGAGCACCAGCTCGCGCGGCTGCGGCCCCTGGTGGCGCGGCTGGTCGCCGAGTTGACCGAGGCGCTCGCCAACCGGATGCGTCCCGCGCTGACCGGGCTGGCGCATCCGCGCCCGACCCGGCGCCCCGGTGGCCCGCTGGATCTCTCCCGTACGCTGCGCGCCAATCTGGCGACGGCCCGCCGGGACCCGGGGACGGGCGCCGTGACGGTCCTGCCCGAGCGGCCCGTCTTCCGCACCCGGGCCCGTAAGTCGGCGGACTGGCGGCTGATCCTGGTCGTGGACGTCTCGGGTTCGATGGAGGCGTCCACGATCTGGGCGGCGCTCACCGCCTCCGTACTGGCCGGGGTACCGGCGGTCAGTACACACTTCGTCGCGTTCTCCACCGAAGTGATCGATCTGACCGACCAGGTGGACGACCCGCTGAACCTGCTGCTGGAGGTCCGGGTCGGCGGGGGCACGAACATCGCGCGCGGGCTGCGGCACGCCCGTGAGCTGATGACCGTGCCGTCCCGCACGCTGACCGTGCTGATCAGCGACTTCGAGGAGGGCGGCCCGGTCTCCCCGCTGCTCGCCGAGGTACGGGCGCTGGTCGACTCGGGGTGCCGGGTCCTGGGCTGCGCCTCGCTGGACGACGCGGGACGGCCGCGCTATTCGGCGGGCGTGGCGGGCCAGTTGGTGGGGGCGGGCATGCCGGTCGCGGCGCTGAGCCCGCTGGAGCTGGCCCGCTGGGTCGGCGAACAAGTAGGAGGGGCACACCGATGACGGATTTCGCCACTGGGGCCGCGGTTTCCGCGGCCGTACTGCCGCCCGTGGCCGCCGAGGTCGCGGCCGGGGCGCTCGATCTGCTGCCCGCCCGGCTGCGCAAGCGGGTGGACGGGGCGGTCGCGAAGGCGGCCGGCTGGCCCGTGGAGGCGACCGGCGAGGGTGTTCTCGTCCGGGTCGCGGAGGACACCGCCGTCACGCTGCGGGTGACGGGCGGGATCGTGGCCGACGCGGAGAGCGCGGTGTGCGACTGCCTGCTGGCCCCGGCCTGTCTGCACCGCGCGGCCGTGCTGTCCAGCGCGCCCCTCGCCCTGGGAGGCGGGACGGCGGAAGACGGGGAGGAGGGCGCGGAGGACCCCGGCGGATCCGTCGCGGAGGATGCCGGCGGATCTGCCGAAGAGCCGGGAGCCGAGACGGCCGGAGTCGGCGCGGCGGGTGAGGGCGGGCCGTCTCGGCTCACCGCCGGCCAGGCCGACGCGCTCGGCGCCCTGCGCGAAGCCGCGACCGCCGTGCTCGTCTCGGGTGTCGCCGGGTCCGGCGCCGTGCACCGCGCCGAGCTGCTGCACGCCGCGCACTCCGCGCGCCTGGCCGGGCTGTCCCGCCCTGCCGCCACCGCTGTCCGGATCGCGCGGCAGCTCGGTGAGGCCCGGTCCGACGATCCGGCGTTCCGGCTCTCCGCGCTCTCCGGCGAACTCGCCGAACTGCTCGACCTGGTGCGCCGCCCGGCCGACGCGGCGGCGCCCGCCCGACGCGACTACCGGCCCGAGGGGCCGCTGCGGCTGTATGGGCTGTTCACCGAGCCGGTCGTCACGGCGTCCGGCTACGCGGGCGCGACGGTGTACGCGCTCGCCCCGGACGGTGCGCTCCGTACCCGCTCGGACGTGGCTCCCGGCGGGCCCGGCCGGGCCCTCCAGGCATCGGGGACACCGCTGCCCGGCGGCTGCGCGCTCACCCTGCGGGAGTTGGGCGACGGCGGCGGAGTGATCCTGACCTCGCCGACCGTCTCGCCGGACGGGCGGATCGGCGGGGGCGGGCAGGTGCGTTCCGTACGGGCCGCGGGGGCGGGGTGGCGGGAGGAGCCGCTCGCCGCGCTCTGGGAGCGGCCTCCCGCGGCCCAACTGGCCTCGGCGCTGGCCTGGTTGGCCGAGCCCTTCGACTCCCGTGGCGCGGGCGGCGATCTGCTCTTCCTCGACGGCACCGTCACCGTCACCGGGCCTGGGCTCGGCGGCGGGGGCACGGGGTTCGCCGTGTCCGGTGGGCCCGTACTGCGGCTGGCGGCCCCCGACGAGCGGCCCGAGCTGCCCTACGCGGAGAACCTGGCGCTGTTCGCCACCCGCCCCGGGCTGGCGCTGCGGCTCGTCGCCCGGGTCGTACCGGACCGCCCCGACGTCGTGCGCGTACTGGCCGCGTCCTGGACGGGCCACGACGGGGAGCCCGTCCGCGCGGACCTGGGGCTGCGCCGGCTCAACCGCTCGCACATCCCCACCGTACGGGACGCGCGGCCCGCCTCACCCGCGCCGGCCGCGCCCTCGGCGCTCCCCGTCGAGCTGGATCTGCTGCGCCGGGCCGTGGACCGTGCCGTGGCGGGCGGGCGCGCGGTCTCCGCCGCCGCGGTGGAGGACGAACTCCCCCGCCGGCTGCGGGCCGTGGGCCTGACCACCGGCGCGCAGCGCGCCCTCGCCCTGGCCGAGGCGGCGGCGGACCGCCGCCACGACGTGCTGGGCCGGCTGCTCCCCGCCGATCCCGAGGGATTCGCCCTGGCCTGGCTCGCGGCGTCGGTCTACACGGCGGCGGCGACCGAGACGCTGCTGCTGGCGGCCTGGGCCCCGCCGGAGATATCCGTCGGCTGACCGCCCGGACCGTACGACTCGGGCTACCGCACACCGAACCTGCGTCGGGCCAGCAGGACGGAGGCCAGGGAGACCACGGCGAGCACCATCAGGTACCAGGTGGGCGCGAGCTTGTCGCCGGTCACGTCGACCAGCCAGACCGTCACCACCGGTGTCGTCCCGCCGAAGAGCATCACACCGATGTTGTAGCTGAGCGCCATCCCCGTCGCCCGGCTGCTGATCGGGAACAGGTCCGCCAGCAGCGCGGGGAGGGAGCCGAAGTAGCCGGCCTTCAACACACCGACCAGGAACATCACGCCGAGGATGAGCCCGAACCCGGGGTGCGCCACGAGGAAGGCGAAGGAGGGGTAGATCAGCAGCAGGATCAGTACGGCGAACGCCGCCATGATCCGGATCCGGCCGACCCGGTCGGACCAGAAGCCGACGAAGGGGGTCATGACCGCGAGGACACCACCGGTCACCATGGTCGCCGCGAAGCCGGTCGAGGCCGGCAGGTCCAGTTCCTTGACGGCGAAGGTCGGGATGTACGAGATGAAGTAGGTGACGGCGGTGGAGACCGCGAGGGTGCCGACGCAGAGCAGGACGCGGAGCTTGTGGTCGCGCACCACCTCCGTCACCGGTTTGCGCTCCGTCGCCGTCCCCGGCTCCGCCCCGGCCTCCGCCGCCGCGCGCTCGAACTCGGGTGCCTCGTCCACGTAACGGCGGATGTAGTAGCCGACCGGCCCGATCAGCAGACCGAAGAAGAACGGGACGCGCCAGCCCCAGGACTCCAACTGTCCTGTGGACAGCGTCGCGGAGAGTACGGTGCCGAAGCTCGCGGCGAGCAGGGTGCTGATGCCCTGGCTGGCGAACTGCCAGCTCGACATGAAGCCCCGGAGTTTCGGGGCGTGTTCCACGAGGAACGCCGTCGAGCTGCCGAACTCGCCGCCCGCCGAGAAACCTTGCAGCAGCCGGGCGACCAGGATCAGGAGGGGAGCGGTGAGGCCGAGGGTGGCGTAGGACGGCATGACGGCGATCAGCGCCGTGCCCAGCATCATCAGCCGGATCGACAGCATGAGCGCCGCCTTGCGGCCCACGCGGTCGGCGTACCGGCCGAGTACGAGCGCGCCGAGCGGCCTGACCAGGTAGGAGACGCCGAACGTACCGAGTGCGAGGAGGAGGGAGACGGTGTCGTCGGCGGCCGGGAAGAAGACCTTGGCGATGGTCGTCGCGAAGAACGCGTAGATCAGGACGTCGAACCACTCCAGCGCGTTGCCGATCGACGCGGCCACGATGACCCGGTACGCCTTGGCCGGAATCGCCGGTTCGGATCCCGATCCCTTTCCGGGTTCCGGCTCCGGTGCGCTGTTCTGCCTGGTGTCGGTGTCGGGAGCGCCCATCGTCAGTGCCCCTTCTCGTGAATCGGGCCATCGCCCTCGTGACTCGGTCCATCGCCGGGTCCGCGGCCGTCGCCGGGTCCGTCGCCGTCGCCGGGTCCGTCGCCGAGGTCCCAGAAGAGGCCCGCCATGATCTGGAGCGCCTGGCGCGCCAGCGGTGCGAGGAGGTGTTCGTCCGGCGCGTGCTGGGCGCAGGCGGGGTAGGAGTGCGGCACCCACACCGTGCTCAGCCCGAGTACGTCGGCGAACGCGTCGTTGGGGATGGATCCGCCGAGGTTGGGCAGGACGGCGGGCGGCTCGCCCGTGGTGCGCTCCACCGACCGGGCCGCCCACCGCACCCACGGGTCGTCCGGGTCGGTCCTGGTGGCCCGCATGGTCCAGCCCACCTCGACCTCGACCATGGGGAAGCCGTGCCGGTCGAGATGGTCGCGCAGGGCCTGCCCGAGGGTGGCCGGGTCGGTGCCGACCACGAAGCGGAGCTGGCAGTGGGCGTGGGCGGTGCCGGGGATCGCGCCCACCGGGGCGACCGGGTCGCCGGCCGACAGGGCGAGCACTTCGAGGGTGTTCCAGCCGACGAGCCGTTCGGCTGGGGTGAGCCCCGGTTCGCCCCAGCCCTCGTCCACGGCCGGGTCGTCCTTGCCGCCGCCCACGGTGATGTCGGCCAGGGCGGCCCTGACGCTCTCGGGTACGGCGTCCGGCCGCAGCCCGGGGACGAGGATCCGGCCCCGGCCGTCCACCAGGGTGGACAGGGCGTTGGCCAGTACGGTCGCGGGGTTGCGCAGCAGCCCGCCCCAGTTGCCCGAGTGGTGGGCGCGTTCACGCAGCGGTACGCGCAGGGTGAAGGCGGTCGTGCCGCGCGAACCGAGAAAGAGGGTGGGCCGCTCGGCGTGGACGCGCGGCCCGTCGGAGGCGATCAGCAGATCCGCCGACAGTTCGTCCTTGAGCAGGGCACAGACCTCGGCGAGCCCCGGCGAGCCGGACTCCTCACCCGTCTCGATGATCACCTTGAGGTTGAAGCCGAGGTGTCCGCCCCGGGTGCGCAGCACCTGGTCGAGGGCGACCAGGTTGACGGTGTGCTGGCCCTTGTTGTCGGCGGTGCCGCGCCCGTACCAGCGGTCCCCCTCGACCACCACGCGCCAGGGTTCGAGCCCGACCCGCCACCGCTCCGCCTCACCGAGGACCACATCGGCGTGCCCGTAGACGAGTACGGTCGGCAGCTCGTCGGCCTCGTGGCGCCGCGCGACCAGGAAGGGGCCCCGGCCGGCGACGGGGTTGTCCACGATGCGGGTGGTGCACCCGAGGCGGGTGAGGGCGGGGATCATCTCCGCTTCGAGATACGACCGGAGCCCGTCCACCGGGTCGGCGGCCTGGCTCTCGGCGGCCTGGCTCTCGGCGGCCTGGCTCTCGGTGGCCTGGCTTTCGGTGGGTATCGCCACCCTTCGTTCAAGATCTGCCAGAAAGGAGCCGGAATCGAAGTAGTCGACTGCCCGGTCGATTGCTGCGGAGCGCGTCACGGTGACCCTTTCTCGTCATACCGAGGAAACATCAGGACATCCGGGGAAAACATTTACCGCGAATCGAATTCGCGTCATTGGGATGGCAGGCTACTGAGACGCACGGGTTGACACAATTGCAATAATCAGAAGGCACCCTTGCCCGATGGGCAACGGACACGGCATTGACAGGCCGGGGAACGAGGGGCGGTGAGCGGCACGATGGATCTGACGGGTTCCGGGCTGCGCTACTTCCTGGAAGTGGCGCACATCGGCTCCATCGGCCAGGCGTCCGAGCGCCTGCATGTGGCGGCCTCGGCGATCAGCCGGCAGATCGCCAAGCTGGAGCACGACATCGGCGTGCCGCTGTTCGAACGGCGGCCCCGAGGAATGGTGCTGAGCGAGGCGGGAGAAATACTGGCGGCCTATGCGAGACGCCATCAGCTCGAATCCGAGCAGGCCCTCACCGATATCCGGAGTCTCGGCGCACTGCGGCACAGCACGATCCGGCTGGCCAGCTCCGAGGGATTCGCCCGCGATTTCCTTCCGGAAACCATCGTCGCATTCCGCGAGAAATATCCAGGAGTTCAGTTCCAGCTCCATGTCACCTCCCCCGGGGGAGCGACCCAGCAGGTCCGTGACGGCACCGCCGATCTGGCCGTGACGTACAGCCTCGCGCCGGAGAAGGACATCCGGGTGGAGTTCTCCGCGGCCCAGCCGATCTACGCGCTGATGCCCGACGGACACCCTCTCGCCGACCGCGAGGAGATATGGCTCGCCGACCTGCTGCCGTATCCGCTGGCCGTCATGGAGCAAGGCACGACGATCAGGCAGGTCTTCGACATCTGCGTGAGCCTGGAGGGGCTGGCTTTCGAACCCGCCTTTGTCAGCAACTACTCGGGCGCGCTGGAGAGCTTCGTCCGGATGCGGGGCGGGGTCACGCTCGTGGGGTATCTGACGATACGGCGGCGGCTGGGCACCGACGGGATGAAGGCCGTGCCGATCAGAAATCCCGAACTGTCCCGCCGCAGCGTGCAGATCCAGTCCATGGCCCGCAGAGCCCTCCCCGCAGCCGTCTCCGCCTTTCTCGCGCACCTCGTCACGCACACGGAAGGGCCCTGAGCGACCAGCGGGCAGCGGGCAGCGGGCAGCGACCAGCGGCCAGCGGGCGGCGACCAGCGGAACGGCGGAAGTGCCCCGCGCGAACCATTCGGCGCCGCTGATCGTCGTACAGGAAGGTGGCCGCCCGGGCCCACCGAACGGGGACCACCTCTGGGGGGAACATGCCACTGCCGAGACCGGCGCAAGCGCTGAAGTCACTCACGGCAGTGAAGGCACTGACAGGGCTGAAGCCGGCGAGGCTGAAGGCGCTGCTGGGTGAGCCACGTATGCGGCGGCGCGCCGTGCAGGCCGCCATGCTGGCCTGCGTGTTCGCGCTGGCGCCCGCGGGCTGGATGCACGCGGTCGCGGACAGCCGGGTCCGTACGGTCGCGGACGCCCCGGCCAGGGACGTCGCCGTGGTCTTCGGCGCCGGGCTGCGGGAGGGCCGACCCTCGCCGTATCTGGCCCACCGGCTCGACGCCGCCGCCGAGTTGTACCGAGCGGGCCGGGTGAAGGTCGTACTGGTCACCGGCGACAACAGCCGGGTGGAGTACGACGAGCCCGACGCCATGCGCGCCTACCTCGTGGAGCGCGGCGTTCCCGACCGGCGGATCGTCAGCGATTACGCGGGTTTCGACACCTGGGACTCGTGCGTGAGGGCCAAGAAGATCTTCGGGGTCGAGCGGGCGCTGCTGGTGACGCAGAGCTTCCATGTCCGGCGCGCGGTGGCGCTCTGCGGTACGGCGGGGATCGACGTGTACGGCGTCGGGGTCACGGAGCCGCACAACGTGACCTGGTACTACGGCGCGGTACGGGAGATCTTCGCCTCCGGGAAAGCGGCGGCCGACGCCGCCACGGACCGGCAGCCCACCTTCCTCGGGCCGGCCGAACCGGGGGTGGCCGAGGCGCTGGACCACGCGCGTACGGTCGCGGTCGGCCGGTACGTTCCGTAGCAACAGGGGGCCTGCCGCCTCGGCCAGGAGTGGGGTCGGGCCATGGCCTCCTCCGGCATACGGTGGGGGTATGACGACCCCTCCGCCGCTGCTCGTGACCGAGGTCGACGGACAGCCCGCCACCGCCGACGACCTGCGCCTGCGCGCGCTCGACTCGTACGGGCACTTCACCGCCCTCCAGGTCAGGGACGGCAGGACCCGCGGCCTCGGCCGGCACCTCGCCCGGCTGGACTCCGCGACCCGCGAACTGTTCGGCACCGGGCTGGACGGTGCGCACGTACGGGAGCTGCTGCGGCACGCGCTCGGTACGGTACGGGACGCCTCGGCCCGGGTGTACGTCCACCGGCCGGACGGCACGCCCGAACCGACGCTGATGGTGACCGTACGGCCGCCCGTGGACCTGGCCGAGCGGGCGCAGGGCCTGACGTCGGTCACGTACGAGCGCCCTGTTCCGCACATCAAGCATCTCGGGGGCTTCGCCCAGATCCACTACGGGCGGCTGGCGCGGCGCGCGGGCTTCGACGACGCGCTGCTCGTCGACGCGGCCGGGGTGGTGTCGGAGACCGCGATCGCCAATGTCGCCTTCTGGGACGGCACTTCGGTGGTCTGGCCGGACGCCCCGGCCCTGAACGGCATCACCATGGAGCTGGTGGAGCCGCTGCTCCCGGCCGCCGGGCTCCGCTCCGTACGCCGTGAGGTGACCCTCGCGGAGCTCTCCTCGTTCCGGACCGCGTTCGTCACCAACTCGCACGGAATCGCGCCGGTCGACCGGATCGACGGGACGGTCCTGCCGGGGGACGAGGCGCTGGTCAAGACGGTGCGCGAGGTGTACGAGGGCGTGGCGTGGGACCGGATCTGAGCCACATCAGAGGTCGGCCGTAGCAGGGGCGGCCGGCCGTAGCAGGGAGGTCACACCGCAGCAGGCGCCCTCACGCCGTCCACTGGTCGAACGCGAGCTTCGCGACCAGCGAGAACACCACCACCAGCAGCACCCCGCGGACGAACTCGCTGCCCTTGCGGAGCGCCATGCGCGCGCCGAACATCCCGCCCGCCAGGTTGAAGACCGCCATCAGCCCGGCGAGCTGCCACAGCACCGTGCCCTGGTAGGCGAACATGGCGAGCGCCCCGGCGTTGGTGCAGACGTTCACGATCTTCGCGGTGGCGGACGCCGTCACCAGATCCAGGTGGAGGACGGCGGTGAGCCCCAGCACGAGAAACGTTCCCGTACCCGGCCCGAAGAGCCCGTCGTAGAAGCCGATCCCGCCGCCCACCAGCACGATCGCGAGGATCGTCCGCTGCCGCCCCACCGGGCCGCCCGCCTGCTCCCGGCCGAACGACGGCCGCAGCATCACGAAGGCGGCCACCCCCAGCAGCACCACCATGATCACCGGCCGCAGCGTCTCGCTGCTGATCCCGGCCGCGAAGAACGCGCCGGTCATCGACCCGGCGAGGGCCATGAGCCCGATCCGTACCGCCGTCCCCACAGCGACCGGCGCCCGGCGCGCGTATGTGACCGCCGCGCCCGTGGTGCCGACGATCGCCACGGCCTTGTTGGTGCCGAGGATGTGCGCGGCGGAGGTGTGCGGCAGGCCGAGCAGCAGCGCGGGCAGGAGCAGCAGCCCTCCCCCGCCGACCACGGCGTCGATCCAGCCCGCCGCGGCGGCGGCGAGGCAGAGCAGAACGAGCACGGTCAGCGATATGTCGGGCATGGTCGTGACCTTATGAAGCGGGTACGTGCCCTGTCCAACGACATCTGCGACCGCCTTCCCGCGCCCCGCGCCGCACGCTTCTCCCCTCGCCGCACACTTCTCCCCGCGCCGCACCCCTCCCCTCTCCCCCCTTCCCCCACCGCCCCTCACACCCGCGCGCCGACCACGCTGAGCACAGCGTTCCGTCCGGGAAACGGCGGCGATGCGGCCGGGTAACCGCCGCCGCGCAGGCTTCCAGCCACGACCTACCGATGGAGGCCCCCGAGATGTCCACCCCCACGATCGTGGTCGTCGGCCACGGAATGGTCGGCCAGCGGTTCCTGGAGGCCCTGGCCGAGCGCGGCGTGACCGAGCGGGCCCGGGTCGTGGTGCTGTGCGAGGAGCCGCGCCCCGCCTATGACCGGGTGCGGCTCAGCTCGTACTTCGACGGCCGTACGCCCGAGGATCTCGCCCTCGCCGAGCCGGACTTCATGGCGCGCCACTCCATCGAGCTGTACGTGGGTGACCCGGCCGAGGCCGTCGACCGCGCCGCCCGTACGGTCACCTCGCGGGCCGGGCGGGTCTTCTCCTACGACACGCTCGTGCTGGCCACCGGCTCGTACCCCTTCGTGCCGCCGGTGCCGGGCAAGGACGCGACCGGCTGTTTCGTCTACCGCACGATCGAGGATCTGCTCGCGATCGAGGAGTACGCGATGACGGCCCGCACCGGCGCGGTCGTCGGCGGCGGGCTGCTCGGTCTGGAGGCGGCGGGCGCGCTCAAGGGGCTCGGGCTCGCCACGCACATCGTGGAGTTCGCCCCCCGGCTGATGCCCGTGCAGATCGACGACGGCGGCGGGGCGGCCCTGCTGCGCACGATCGAGTCGATGGGGCTGACCGTCCACACGGGCGTGGGGACGCGGGAGGTGACGACGGACGCCGACGGGACCGTCACCGGCATGGCGCTGTCGGACGGCACCTCGCTCGACACCGATCTCGTCGTCTTCTCGGCGGGCGTGCGCCCGCGCGACCAGCTCGCCCGCGACGCCGGGCTGGCGGTCGGTGAGCGCGGCGGGATCGTGGTCGACGCGCGGTGCCGGACGTCCGACCCCGCCGTCTTCGCGATCGGCGAGTGCGCGCTGGCGTCGGACGGCCGGGTGTACGGGCTGGTGGCGCCCGGGTACGAGATGGCGACGACGGTCGCGGACGCCCTGGCGGCGGACGGGGGCGGCCCGGCCGGCGGCGGTTTCACCGGCGCCGATCTGTCGACCAAGCTGAAGCTGCTGGGCGTGGACGTGGCGTCGTTCGGCGACGCGCACGGCGCCGCGCCCGGCTCGCTGGACGTCGTCTACTCCGACCCGCAGGCCGGTGTCTACAAGAAGCTGGTGGTGGACGGGGAGGGCACCCTGCTCGGCGGGGTGCTCGTCGGGGACGCCGACGCGTACGGCATGCTGCGCCCGCTCACCGGGAGCGTACCGCCGGTCCCCGCCGCCCGGTTGGTGGTGCCGGCCGGGGTCGGCGCGCCGGCGGCGATGGGCCCGGAGTCGCTGCCGGACGAGGCGGTGGTCTGTAGCTGTCACAACGTCAGCAAGGGCGCCATCTGCGCCTGTTCCTCGCTGCCCGAGGTGAAGAAGTGCACCAAGGCGGGTACGGGGTGCGGCAGTTGCGTCAAGGTGATCGGCCAGTTGCTGGCCGCGAGCGGCAACGGGCCGGCCGACCAGGGGCTGTGCGGCTGCTTCCCGTACACCCGGAGCGAGTTGTACGAGATCGTCCGCACCCTGCGGGTCACCTCGTACGCCGGGCTGCTCGACTCGCACGGCCGTGAGGGGGCGCGCGGCGGTGACGGCTGCGAGATCTGCAAGCCGGCCGTCGGCTCGATCATCGCCTCGCTCGCCCCGGCGCTGGGGGTGAGCGGTTATGTGCTGGACGGCGAACAGGCCGCGCTCCAGGACACCAACGACCACTTCCTCGCCAACATCCAGCGCAACGGGTCGTATTCGATCGTGCCGCGCATCCCCGGCGGCGAGGTCACGCCGGAGAAGCTGATCGTGATCGGGGAGGTGGCCCGGGACTTCGGCCTCTACACGAAGATCACGGGCGGCCAGCGGATCGATCTGTTCGGCGCCCGCGTGGACCAGTTGCCGCTGATCTGGACGCGGCTGGTGGACGCGGGCTTCGAGTCGGGGCACGCGTACGGGAAGTCGCTGCGTACGGTCAAGTCCTGTGTGGGGCAGACCTGGTGCCGCTACGGCGTCCAGGACTCGGTGAAGATGGCCATCGACCTGGAGCTGCGCTACCGGGGGCTGCGCTCGCCGCACAAGCTGAAGTCGGCGGTGTCGGGGTGCGCGCGGGAGTGCGCGGAGGCGCGCGGCAAGGACTTCGGGATCATCGCCACGGCGAGCGGCTGGAACCTGTACGTCGGCGGCAACGGCGGCGCCGACCCGCGCCACGCGGATCTGCTGGCGCAGGACCTCGACGACGAGGGACTGGTACGGCTGATCGACCGGTTCCTGATGTTCTACATCCGCACCGCCGACCGGCTGGAGCGTACGTCCGCGTGGCTGGAGCGGATCGAGGGCGGTCTGGACCATGTGCGGGACGTGGTGGTCCATGACTCGCTGGGGCTCTGCGCGGAGCTGGAGGGGCTGATGGCGGCGCATGTCGCCGGGTACCGCGACGAGTGGGCGGAGACCATCAACGACCCGGAGCGGCTGCGGCGGTTCGTCTCGTTCGTCAACGCGCCCGACGCGCCGGACCCGTCGGTGAAGTTCGTACCGGAACGCGATCAGGTCAAGCCGGACCTGGTCTTCCTCACCCTGGAAGGGGCGACCGCCCGATGACCGCATCAGACACGCTGGAAGTGCTGCTCGGGGACGGTACGTGGTTCCCCGTCTGCGCGGTGGCCGCGCTCACCCCGGGGCGCGGGGTGGCCGCGCTGCTGCCGGACGGCCGTCAGGTGGCGCTGTTCCTGGACCGGTCGGGGCGGCCGTACGCGGTCTCCAACCGGGATCCGTTCTCCGGGGCGTACGTCCTCTCCCGGGGCCTGACCGGCACGTACGAGGGGCGGATCTTCGTGGCGTCCCCGCTGCTCAAGCAGCGCTTCGAGCTGGCGACCGGCCGCTGCCTGGACGACGAGGAGGTCGCCGTCCAGGCGTACGAGGTACGCGTGCGGGCGCGGGTAGGGGACGAGGCGCCGGCAGGGGACGAGGCGCTGGTGACCGCTACGACATAGTGCAGGCGGTGCCGTTGAGCGTGAAGGCGCTCGGGGCGGTGTTGCCGCCGCTCCAGGCGCCGTTGAAGCCGAAGGACGTCGAACCGCCCACCGCGATCGCCGCGTTGTGGGCGGCGTTGACGGCGGTGACCTGGCTGCCCGACTGGGTGAGGGTGGTGTTCCACGCCGAGGTGACGCTCTGGCCCGAGGGCCAGGTCCAGCGCACCGTCCAGCCGTTGACCGGGGTCGTGCCGGTGTTCCTCAGCGTCACGTTGGCGGTGAAGCCGGTGTTCCACTGGCTCTGCACGGTGTAGGAGACCGCGCAGCCGGTCGTCGGCGTGGGACCGCCGCCGTCACCGCTCCAGCCGAGGGCTTCGGCGATGCCGTAATAGGCGGGCTTGGGCTGGAAGTTGGCGTCGTACGGGGTGGCCGCGCCCTGGCCGGGGAAGACGTCAGGGATCCACGAGTCGGAGTCGGTGAAGCCCCACGCCGTGACGCCCGCACAGCGAGCGACAGCCAGACAGGCGCTGGTGACCGCCTTGAACTCGTTCTTCTGCTGGGCGAGTTGGGCGTCGGTGGCGGGCAGCGTCATCCGGATGTCGAGTTCGGTGATCGCCACGTCCACACCGAGGTCGGCGAAGCGCTGGAGGTTGGCCTGGAGGGTGGACGGCACCTGGCCGAGGATGAGATGGCCCTGGAAGCCGACACCGTCGATCGGGACGCCTTGCGCCTTGAGCCGCTGGACCAGTGCGTACATCCCGTTGCTCTTGGCGCCCGTACCATCGGTGTTGTAGTCGTTGATGTACAGCTTGGCGGCGGGATCGGCGGCGCGCGCGGCCCGGAAGGCGTCGGCGATGTAGGACTCGCCGAGCTGGGTGTAGAACTTGCTGGCCCGCATCGTGCCGTCTTCGTTGAGCGGCTCGTTGACGACGTCCCAGTGGTCGATCTTCCCCTGGTAGCGGGCGGTCTCGGTGGTGACGTGGTCGGTCATGATCGTGCGCAGTTCGGCGTCGCTGAAGGTGCCGTTGGCCAGCCAGTTGGGCATCTGGCTGTGCCAGACGAGCGTATGGCCGCGGACCTTCTGCCCGTTGGCCGCGGCGAAGTTCACCACCTGGTCGGCGCCGCCCCAGTTGAAGGAACCGCGGGTCGGCTCGACCGATCCCCACTTCATCTCGTTGCCGGGGGTGATGGAGTTGAACTGGGCGCCGGTGATGCTGCCGTACGTACCGGTCAGCTTCGACGCGGTGACGGCGGTGCCGTAGTAGATCCCCTTGGCCGCGGCGAGGTCCCGCAGAACGGGGTCGGCGGCGTGGGCCGGGGCGGCGAATCCGACCAGGGCGACGGCCGCGGCGGTCAGGGCGGAGACGGTGGCCGCGGCGCGCGCCGCGAGGGCACGGGCGCCGGGGCCGGGTCTGAGTCCGGGCCTGGGGCTGGGCCTGGGTCCGGGTCTGAGTTTGGGGCTGGGGCTGATCAAGGCGCGGAGATTCCTCACGATCGTCCCTTCTCGTGGAGGCTCCTGACGTTTCGGAAAGTTCGCTGAAACTTTCGAGCGTGGCGCAGGGAGGAAGGTAGAGGCGCGGCTGACGTTCGTCAACGGGCGACGGCGAAGGCGAAGGCGCCCCGACGGCGCCCACCCCCTCCCCGGCTCCCGCTCCGGCTCCCCGGTTCTCGGCGCCCGCCTCCCCCCTCTGTTCTCCGGCGGGATCGCCTACGAGATGACCGGCCCCCGGGCGTAGAGCCCGTCCGCCGTGGCACGGCCCCGCAGCAGGGCCGTGCCCAGCGGGGTCACCGTGTGCAGCACGGCGTTGCCGTGGCGCAGGGTGACGACGAGGCCCGACTCCCGCAGCACACAGGCGTGCTGGCTGGCCGAGGCGAGCGACACGCCTGTCCTGCGGGCGAGTTCGCTGGTGGTCGCGCCCTGCTCGATGGCCTGGAGGACCGCGGAGCGGGTGTGGCCGAGGAGCCGGCCGAGCGTGGGGCCGCAGCGCTCGGCGGCGGCGGGCGCGTCGGAGTGGGTGACCGGGTAGACCAGCACGGGCGGCAGCCCGGGATCCCGGGGGACCACCGCCGTGGAGCGGCAGAAGAAGGACGGCTGGAGCAGCAACCCGCGCCCGTCCAGGCGCAGTTCGCGCTGTACGGGATAGTCGGCCTCCAGGACGGGGCCGGACCAGCGCAGCATCGGCGGGAGCGTGGCGAGCAGCCGGCCGGCGCCGCCGTCGAGCAGGGCCCGGCCGCGCAGCGCGCGGTCGCCGTCGACCCTGGCCCGGATCTGCGGCCAGTACGGCTCGACGGCGACGCGGTAGTACGTACGCAGCGCCTCCACGAGCCGGGCGAGACAGCCGGGGCCGCCGTCGGCGAGCGGGGCGAGGCGCCGGCCGGGGTCCTTGCGCGCCGGGCGGGCTCCGCCGACGGCGAGCAGGGCCAGTTCGGCGCGGACCCGCTCCTGCGGGGTCGCGCGCAGCGCTTCGAGCCCCGCCTCCATGCCGAGGCGGCCTTGCGCGGGGGTGAGGAAATCCGGGAAATAGCCGCGCCGCGGAACGAGCGCCGAGAGCAGGCTTGTTTCACCTTTCAACCTGGTACGCGTTTCCTCGCGCCATTCCCCGTAGACAAGCGGTCCGCGCCGATCCCGTATTCGATGAAAACTGAGAATCGTCTCCCACAGCGGATCGGGCCCGGCAGCCATCCTGACCCCACCCAGGTCTTTGCCGGTGAAATGAATACGCAGCACTTCTCATCCCCACCTGTTGCGTCCACCATCGCGCCCCATCACTGAGTATGCACGCCATCACCTGCTGTTACCACGGTGTTTCAGCCACAGTTGAAACGCATCGCGGAGGCCCCTCGTCCAGCGAAAAGCTGTACCTCGTCGGGCATGAAACCTGAACGACCGAAAAGGCGTGACGAAGGCCGTGGGGGGCTTTGCACGCTCGGCGGCGGTCGGTACGGGTTGCGGCTCCATGTCCGGCTCGCGTAATGGGCACGGCCGGTGGGTGGGGATCCTCCGGCCGTGCCCCTCTCCGCTGATTCTTATTCAACTCCGTCAACACCGGGCCGCGTTCACCGGCCGTGCCGGAAACCGCTGTCGCATTCCCCGCGCGGGGACGTCGACGAGGACGTCTGCGGCGACGTCAGCGGCGACTTCTGTGGAGACGTCGGCGGCGACGTCTGCGGAGACGTCAACAGCGACTTCTGCGGAGACGTCAACGGCGGCGTCCGCGGGGACTTCTGCGGAGACGTCAACGGCGGCGTCTGCGGAGACGTCACAGGGGCGGGCGCACCGCACAGCACGCCCGCCCCCTCTGTACCCCGGGGCCGCCCCCGCCGGCCCGGCGAGGGTGAGGGATGAACCGCGGGAGCGGCCCCGGTGTCCGGTACGGGGCCACGGCGGCCCCGTCGCCTCCGCTACCGCGAGTCGCTGCCGGCCGACTCCGCCGCCGCGCGCCCCGCCTCCAGCCGCGCCACCGGGATCCGGAACGGCGAGCAGGAGACGTAGTCGAGGCCGACCTCGTGGAAGAAGTGCACCGACTCCGGGTCGCCGCCGTGCTCCCCGCAGACGCCCAGCTTGAGCCCGGGGCGGGTGGCCCGGCCCGCCTCGGCGGCGCTCCGTACCAGCGCGCCCACGCCGTCGCGGTCGATGGTCTCGAACGGCGAGACCCCGAAGATGCCCTTCTCCAGGTACGCGGTGAAGAAGCTGGCCTCCACGTCGTCGCGGGAGAAGCCCCAGACGGTCTGGGTGAGGTCGTTCGTGCCGAACGAGAAGAACTCGGCGGCCTCCGCGATCTGCCCGGCGGTCAGCGCCGCGCGCGGCAATTCGATCATCGTGCCGAGCGCCAGCTTGAGTTCGCAGCCGGTCGCGCGCTCGACCTCGCAGATGACCTGCTCGGCCTCGTCCCGGACGATCTCCAGCTCCTGGACCGTGCCGACGAGCGGGATCATGATCTCGGGGCGTGGGTCGCCCTTGGCGTTCTTGCGCTCGGCGGCGGCCTCCGCGATGGCCCGTACCTGCATGGCGAAGAGCCCGGGGATGACCAGGCCGAGCCGGACCCCGCGCAGCCCGAGCATGGGGTTCTGCTCGTGGAGTTTGTGCACGGCCTGGAGGAGGCGCAGATCGTTCTCGTTGTGGTCCTTGCGTGCCTCGGCGAGGGCGACCCGTACCGACAGCTCGGTGATGTCGGGCAGGAACTCGTGCAGCGGCGGGTCGAGGAGCCGGACCGTCACCGGCAGACCGTCCATCGCCTCGAACAGCTCGATGAAGTCCTTCTTCTGGAGCGGCAGCAGGGCACCCAGTGCCGTCTCCCGCTCGTCCTCGGTGTCGGCCAGGATCAACTTCTCGACCATCTCGCGCCGCTCGCCGAGGAACATGTGCTCCGTACGGCAGAGCCCGATGCCCTGGGCGCCGAAGCGGCGGGCGCGCAGGGCGTCCTCGGCGTTGTCGGCGTTGGCGCGTACGCGCAGCCGGCGGCGGCGGTCCGCGTACGCCATGATCCGGTGGACGGCCTCGACCAGTTCGTCGGCGTCGTCGGCGCCCGCGTGCATCCGGCCCTCGAAGTACTCCACGACGGGCGACGGCACGACGGGGACCTCACCGAGGTAGACCTTGCCGGTCGAGCCGTCGATGGAGACGACGTCGCCCTCCTCGATGACGGTGGAGCCCGCGGTGAGCCGGCGCGCCTTCGTGTCGACCTCCAGCTCCTCGGCGCCGCAGACACAGGTCTTGCCCATGCCGCGGGCGACGACGGCGGCATGCGAGGTCTTGCCGCCGCGCGAGGTGAGGATCCCCTCGGCGGCGATCATGCCTTCGAGGTCGTCGGGGTTGGTCTCGCGGCGGATGAGGATGACCTTCTCGCCGGAGCGCGACCACTTGATGGCGGTGTACGAGTCGAAGACGGCCTTGCCGACGGCGGCGCCCGGCGAGGCGGCGATGCCGCGCCCCAGCAGCTCGCGCTTGGCGGCCTCGTCGAAGCGCGGGAACATGAGCTGCGCGAGCTGGGCGCCGTTGACGCGCTGGAGCGCCTCGGCCTCGTCGATCAGCCCCTGGTCCACGAGCTGGGTGGCGATGCGGAAGGCGGCCCCGGCGGTGCGCTTGCCGACGCGGGTCTGGAGCATCCACAACTGGCCGCGCTCGATGGTGAACTCGATGTCGCACAGGTCCCGGTAGTGGGTCTCCAGGGTCTCCATGATGGCCAGGAGCCGCTCGTACGACGCCTGGTCGATGGTGGCGAGCTCGGCGAGGGGGACGGTGTTGCGGATGCCCGCGACGACGTCCTCGCCCTGCGCGTTCTGGAGGTAGTCGCCGTAGACGCCCTGGTGGCCACTGGCCGGGTCGCGGGTGAAGGCGACGCCGGTGCCCGAGTCGGGGCCGAGGTTGCCGAAGACCATGGAGCAGATGGTGACGGCCGTGCCGAGGTCGCCGGGGATGCGCTCCTGGCGGCGGTAGAGCTTGGCGCGGTCGGTGTTCCAGGACTCGAAGACCGAGCGGATCGCGAGATCCATCTGCTCGCGCGGGTCCTGCGGGAAGTCCCGGCCCGCCTCGCGCGTGACGATCTTCTTGAAGTGCTCGACGAGTTTCCTCAGGTCGGCCACGGGCAGATCGACGTCGGTGGCGGCCTGCCTGGCCTGCTTGGCCTCGTCGAGCGCGTCCTCGAAGAGCGCGCCGTCGACGCCGAGCACGGTCTTGCCGAACATCTGGATCAGCCTGCGGTACGAGTCCCAGGCGAAACGCTCGTCGCCCGCCTGCGCGGCGAGCCCGGCGACCGAGGCGTCGGAGAGGCCGACGTTGAGGACGGTGTCCATCATGCCGGGCATGGAGAACTTGGCGCCGGAGCGCACGGAGACGAGCAGCGGGTCGTCGGACTGGCCGAGCTTCTTGCCCATCCGGGCTTCGAGGGCGTCGAGATGGGCGCTGACCTCGTCGCGCAGGGCGGCCGGTTCCGTACCGCTGTCGAGGTAGATGTTGCAGGCTTCCGTGGTGATGGTGAAGCCGGGCGGGACGGGCAGCCCGAGGTTGGTCATCTCGGCGAGGTTGGCGCCCTTGCCGCCGAGGAGATGCTTCAGGTCTTTGTTGCCCTCGGTGAAGTCGTAGACGTACTTGTCGGAGTGTTCGGCTGTCCGCTCCGAGGCGGCTACGTGGGAATCACTGTTGTCCGGCACGGTCTCGACTCCTCGACGACGCGGTGGCTGACCTGGCTGGCGAGGAACATACCCAGATCGAAGGTGCCTGGGTACGGCCACTTAACTGTCATACGGCCTTAACCGCTCGTCCGCCACCGGATCGAAAGCGCCCCGGCGGCGACGGGGCGCGCGCCGCTCCTTCACGCCTCGAAGCGGGCATGACCCGGACATGACCTCTTGCGCTCAGATGAGCATTGACATCGACGTCTGAGTTCACTTCTTGAAGGCAGAAAGGGTGGCACGGCGTGCCACCCTTTCCAGAGGTACAGCCATCCCCCCACCTCTCAAGATCCGCTCATCTGAGCCTTTCCATCATCAAACGTGGCGAGAATCACGCCCTCGACACGCCTCCCGGGTGTGACGGATGTGCCCCCGGAGCCGGGCGGCTCCGGGGGCACGGGGTGGTGCGGAGGAGGTGTCAGGAAACCTGCGGGGTCAGGAGGCCCGCGGTGTCAGGAAACCTGCGGGGGCCCGCGGGGTCAGGAGGCCCGCGGGGTCAGCAGGTAGGCGTCCATGACCGTCACCTCGTAACCGTTGCCCTCCGTGTCCTTCAGCGCGCCCTTGAGCGAGACCGAGGTGGCGGACGCGGGGTGGTCCAGCGTGATGCCGCGCTCACCGTTCTCGGTGGTGACGGGCGCCTTCTGCCAGGTGGTACCGCCGTCGTAGGACGCCTCGACCGTCAGGGAGCCGATGCCCTTCCGGGCCGCGTGGCCCTGCACGACGAGCGGGACCCGCAGCGCCGTGCCCGCCTCGGCGGTGCTGGCCAGGGTCAGCTTCGGGGCGAAGCCGAGGGTGGACAGCGGCAGTGCGACCACCGTGTTCCCGGGCGAGGCGGAGGTGAACGTCCACTCGGCGCTGACCCGGGTGGAGACCCGGGAGACCTCGGGCTTGCGCGACGCCTCGATCCGCACCGTGTACGCGGACGACTTGGCCGGCAGCCCGGACATCTGGACGCAGGGGTCGTTGCCCTCCTGGAACATCTCCCCGTCCACCGTCACCGTCGCCTTCACGCCGGCCAGCCCGGAGTGTCCCGGGCGGCCCGAGGTGTCGCTGAACACCGGCTGGCAGACGACCGCGAAGTCCTGGACACGGAGCAGGTCCCCGGCCCGGGCGTCCGGGGAGAAGACACCGACGTTGAGGGTGAGGCCGTAGCTCTCGCCCGCCTCGTACCTCCGGCCCTGGTCCCGGTCGTAGAGGACCTCGTACGCGCCGTCGAAGGGCTCGCCGGCGGGCGCCTGTCCCACGCCGAAGGACCAGCGGTAGCCGGGCGGCGTGGTGACGTACTGCTTCGAGGTGTACGGGAGGGGGACATGGTTGCCCGCTCCGCCGATCCCCATGAAGTCGTTCCACCACATCGGGTGGACCGATCCCACCTTGCCCGGCGCCGGGGCGCCCACCAGCGCCTCGATCTCGGCGAGTTCGCTCCTGTCGGCCTGGTGCGTGAAGCCGTCGTACATGCTGCCGTCACGCGTGTAGAGCAGGCTGTACGTGTCCCCGCCGTCCGCCAGCATGGTGCCGACCTGGGCCTGGAACTCCTTGCCCGACACGCTCCCGCCGACCGAGCCGGTGGAGTAGCCGTCCAGCGAGTTCAGGAGGAACAGGCCGTAGGCGCCGCCGTCGCCGATGTCGAGGTTCCAGGACACCGACGCCTGCACGGGCTCGGTGGCCACCGGGGCCGTGATGGAGAGCGGCTTGGTGTCGCGCCCGTCGAAGACGATGCTCATGTCCTCGGTGACGCTCAGCTTCTGCTGGATCAACTGCGCGACGTCGCTGTCCCGGTCGCCCTTGGGGGTGATGATCGGCGCGTCCACGAGATAGTCGCCCTTGGGCACGCGGAGGGTGACCTTCCCGTCGCCGGTCCACGCTCCGGCCTGCTCGGCGGTGTCGCGGTTGACGAACGCGACGGACGCCTCGGCCGGGTCGCCGTTCCCGTTCAGCAGGTTCACGGTGACGTCGTACGACTCGACCTCACGCGTGACGCCGAAGGCCGTGCGCAGGCTCTGGCCGGTGGCCTTCGCCGCCCCGGCCTCCTTCGCCACCAGCGCGCCGGAGAAGGCGCCGTACTGGTCGCTGACGCGGGTGTCCAGGGTCAGCGCGGCCTTCGCCGTGCCACCGGCGGGCACGGTGACCTGCCGCGTCCCGGCCGTGGCCAGACCCTCGGGTGCGGGACTGCCGTCGGGGCCGACGGCCTCCGCCGCCAGATCGAGGGTGATGTCCTCGGTCCCCTCGTTGCGGTACGTGACCTCCTTGGTGACCGGATCCGATCCCTCCGCCGACCAGCGCTGGGTGCCGAACCCGATCGAGGTCTCCTCGGTGACGACGGTCTGGGTGATCGCCTTCGCCACGTCGGTACGGCCCGTGCCCTGCTGGAACGCCGTCAGCCCCTTGGTGGCGACGGCCGAGGCGGTGAGGGCCCGCTTGAGCCGCTCGCCGCTCCAGTCCGGGTGGCGCTGCGCGAGGATCGCCGCGGCGCCCGCGACATGCGGCGCCGCCATCGACGTACCGCTCATGGCGACGTAGCCGTCGCCCACCGGGGAGCCGAGGGTGCCCTCGGCGGCCTTCGCGGCGACGATGTCCACGCCGGGCGCGGTGATGTCCGGCTTCAGCGAGCCGTCGGCGGACGGTCCCACGGAGGAGAAGTCGGCGATGGCGTCCTCGCGGTCCACGGCCCCGACCGTGAGGGCCGCCGCCGCGCTGCCGGGCGATCCGATGGTGCCCGCGCCGGGGCCCGCGTTGCCCGCCGAGACGACGAAGAGGATGCCGCTGCTCTCGGAGAGCGAGTCGACGGCCTCCTCCAGCGGGTCGATCTCCGCGCCGTCGTAGCCGCCGAGGCTCATGTTCGCGACCTTGGCGCCCTGGTCGGCCGCCCACTGCATCGCGCCGAGGATGGCCGAGTCGGAGCCGTACCCGTCGTCGTCGAAGACCTTGGCGTCCAGGATCCGCGCCTTGGGGGCGACGCCCTTGTACGTTCCGCCGGCCTTGGCGCCGCTGCCCGCGATGGTCGAGGCGACGTGGGTGCCGTGCCCGGCCCGGTCCACGGCGTCGGCGGAGCCGGAGAAGTTCTTCTCCTCGACCTCCACGCCCGCGAGGTCCGGGTGGGTCTGGTCCACGCCGGTGTCGATGACGGCGACCTTCACCCCGTCGCCCTCGTACCCGGCCTCCCACGCGGTGGGCGCGCCGATCTGCGGGACGCTCCTGTCCAGGTCGACCTTGCGCTTGCCGTCGAGCCACACACGGCTGATGCCGGAGGCCGCGATCCGCGCCTCGGCCCTGCCCGCGTCGGCGGTCAGCGCCTGCCACACGCCGTCGGTGCCGTCCTTGGCCGCCGAGAGGGCCTGGCCGTCGACGGCGGGGAGGTTGCGCCCGGCCTTCGCGCCCGCAGCGGCGACGCGCGACTTCGCCGTACCGGCGCCCGCGTTCTTGTACGAGACGATCAGCGGGAGGGTGTCGCGGTGGGCGTCGTCGTACTCCGCCTCGACGAGGCCGGTCACGTCGAACAGCCGCCGGTCCACCGTGCCCTGCCCGACGAGCCGCTGGGCGTCGGTCGGGATCACGTACGTACGGCCGCCGTCCCGGCGCACCGACATCGGTATGTTCTCGCGGCCCTCGGCGGGACGCACCTGGGCCACATTGCCGCGCCGGTCCACGTCGACCCGGTCGCCGGTGATCAGCGTGACCGTGGCCCCGGAGGAAGCGGAATCCGGGCCGGAGCCCTGGCCACCGCCGGGTGCCCCCGGGGTCACGGCGCCGGCGGTGATCGCCGGTCCGGCGGCGAGCGCCACCGCGACGGCGACGGCGCCCGCCCTGTATCCAGCGGATCTGCTGGGTCTGCGCATCGAAGCTGCCCCATCCTTCTCGTCGGAGAGTCAGAGAAAGACGAACGCTGCTGCGACAGTGTGATGATCAGTGGACCGGAATATAACGTTTCGATAACGCGCCTTGGAGGGGCACCCCAGGGGCAACCACCCCGCTCATGGGGCGCGCCCACGTGCATGGGCGGTATTCAGCCGCCGGACGTGTCCAGCTCCGCGTCCGCGCCGAGGCCCGCGCAGTCGTACGGATCCTTCAGCCAGCCGTCCGGCAGGACGACCCGGTTGTTCCCCGACGTACGCCCGCGCGGCCCGTCCGCGCCGTCCGGCCACGGCTGGTCCAGGTCGAGCCCGGCCATCAGCTCGTCCAGCTCCGCGAGCGACGAGGTGATCGCGAGCTGCTTGCGGAGCTGCGACCCGACCGAGAAGCCCTTCAGGTACCAGGCCACGTGCTTACGGAAGTCGATCACCCCGCGGGCCTCGTCCCCGATCCACTCCCCCAGGAGCTGGGCATGGCGCCGCATGACGGTGCCGACCTCGCGCAGCGTCGGCGCCGCGACCGTCCCCGTACCCTCGAACGCCGCCACCAGGTCGCCGAAGAGCCATGGCCGCCCCAGGCAGCCGCGCCCCACGACCACCCCGTCGCAGCCGGTCTCGCGCACCATGCGCAGCGCGTCCCCGGCCGACCAGATGTCGCCGTTGCCGAGCACCGGGATCTCCGGTACGTGCTCCTTGAGGCGCGCGATCGCCTCCCAGTCGGCGGTGCCGCCGTAGTGCTGCGCGGCGGTCCTGCCGTGCAGCGCGATCGCCGTCACCCCCTCCTCGACCGCGATGCGCCCCGCGTCCAGAAACGTGAGGTGGTCGTCGTCGATGCCCTTGCGCATCTTCATCGTCACCGGCAGATCGCCCGCGTTCGAGACGGCCTCGTGCAGGATCGCGCGCAGCAGGGGCCGCTTGTACGGCAGGGCGGAGCCGCCGCCCCTGCGGGTCACCTTGGGCACCGGGCAGCCGAAGTTGAGGTCGATGTGGTCGGCCAGATCCTCGTCCACGATCATGCGGACCGCCTTGCCGACGGTGACCGGATCCACCCCGTAGAGCTGGATCGAACGCGGCGTCTCGGTCGCGTCGAAGTGGATGAGCTGCATGGTCTTCTCGTTGCGCTCGACCAGGGCCCGGGTCGTGATCATCTCGCTGACGAACAGCCCCTTCCCTCCGCTGAACTCCCTGCAGAGGGTGCGGAAGGGGGCATTGGTGATTCCGGCCATGGGCGCGAGCACGACGGGCGGGGTCACGGGGTACGGGCCGATGGTGAGTGGGGCGGTCATCCGGCCATTGTCGCGCACCGGGACATTCATTAGTTAGCCGTACTAGTCAGCCGTACCATCGAGGTATGCCTGAGCTGAGCCCCCGGCGGAAAACACTGGTGCTGGCCGTCTGTTGCCTGAGTCTTCTGATCAGGCACTTCCTCTAAATGCAGTCGACTTGAGGAAGCGGGCCCGGGATGATCGAGACCAGCATGTACGACACTCCGGAAACAACGCCGTACGACGGGTGTGGAAAGTGCCTAGTGGCCACCCGTCGACTTTCACGCCGAACGGACACGACCCATTCCCCGGGCAAGCAGCGCGACAAGATCTTGGGCGCTGCTGATTCTGTCGGAGGTCACGTCATCGCTTGGGCCGATGACTGGGAGGTGTCCGGCTCTACCGACCCCACGACCCGACCTCAGTTCGGCCCGTGGCTGCGGGGGGAGATGGGCCCCTACGACGGAATCGTAGGAGCGGCCGTTGACCGTATCGGCCGTAACTTGCGGGACGTCCTGAACACGGCTTATTCCAATCACGAACTAGGCCGCATTCTGGTAACCGCCGATCATGTAGGAATTTGGGACCTTAACGACCCGGGCGAGGAAAGTGATCTGGCCATCAGGGCTCTTGGGGCCCAGATGGAACATAGGAACATCCGCACGCGAAATCGGGACGAGACGACAAGGTCACGGGATCAGGGACGGAAAAGGGGACCCGTGTCCTACGGATATAGGTACATTCGCAAAACCGCGCTGGGGAAGGCTCTAACCGTCGGACTGGACGATCTGACTTTCGAGAACGACCCCGGAGGCAAGGCTGTTGAAATAGCGCGGAATATGGCTGATCGCTATCTCACTGACGAAACGGGCCTCATCACCCCTTCGAGCGAGGCCGCGATAATGACACGTGCCGGAATTCTGAGCCCCATGGATCGTCGGCGCGTGCAATATGGGCGCGAACCAAAAGGAACCCCGTGGACCGACGTGGTGATTACTCACATTTTTTCCAGTGAGGCAAGCCTTGGGCTGCTTATGCACGACGGTAAGCCCGTGATCGGAGAAGACGGAAAGCCCATCCAAATCGCGCCGCCTCTCTGGAGCCCCGAGACCAGGCGTGCGCTGCTGGCCAAGCTGCGAGCGCACGGGAAGGGCGAGAAGCGGAAGAAGGAGCGCGCCCCGAGAAGCGACTACATGTGCATT
This sequence comes from Streptomyces sp. NPDC087310, assembly GCF_044744405.1. Lineage (NCBI taxonomy): Bacteria > Bacillati > Actinomycetota > Actinomycetes > Kitasatosporales > Streptomycetaceae > Streptomyces > Streptomyces sp. NPDC087310. Next base: position 944,959 of record NZ_JBIUYF010000001.1, read on the forward strand.
TCTCGTTCTTCATGCGGGAATTGCGGATTCCGCATCTATATCGGAGGCAGCCCCCAAAGGCCCTCATACACATGCAAGGCGCGATCCAAGGGGATCGTGGCGCCTGAAACTTGCCCAATATCGCCGACCATGCTGGTTTCGGTAATGGATGCGAAAGTGGGAGAGTGGTTCCTTTTGCGGCATGGGAATGCTGAAATCATGCGAAGCGAGTTCATCCCAGGAACCGGGCACGCGGCTCGAATTAGCGAGCTGGAGGAAAACCGAAAGAGGCTCAGGGAGGACCGGAATGCAGGTCTCTATAATTCCTCCGACGACGCCGAATGGTATCGGTTCACGTACAAGAAAATCCTTGAGGAGATCGAGGAAATTAAAGATCTGCCGGAACTCCCTCCCAGAATTGAATGGGTCCCTACGGGGCGGACGGTGGCGCAGGAATGGAACGCAACCAAGGACAGCGCGAAGCGTCGCGAATTGCTCGCAAAGTTCGATGTTAAGATTGAGCTTCGTTCAACTGGGCTTCAGAAGCGGCTGAAAATCACGAGCATAAACCCTTACTCACCCATTGAGGACGAGACGGACTGAGGGCGCGCCAATAAAGCATGGAAGGGCCCCGGGTGTTTCACTATCCCGGGGCCCTTTCGCGCTTCGAATTCCTTTAAGCCGTAATGACCGGCCTTTGGTACCGCAAGCAAATCCCATTCTTTATGGGCACATTCAGATACTCGATACTCAGTACCGCCCGCGACCCTTTTCCGAGAACGGACAGTTCGGCCATCGAGCTGGACATAACCTCCTCCATGCTCCATCCATTGATGCGCAAACAGAAGAGCCCCAAATGCATTTGCTTCCCAAGCCTGAATGACAATGTATCCGCCATTACATCCACCGCCACAGAGACATTGGTGGCGGCCGTGATCAGCTCAATTCGATCAGTGTCGGTTTTAAGGTCACGCCAGAAGCCCCCCAGTTCGCGTGACACATCCCGCGCCACCGTGGGTGACTCCGTCGTCACTCTCCAGATTGGGCGGTCCATCTGACTTGGCGCTGGTTGATCAAAGTGGAACCATCCCGTGTGCCCATCGTGATCATGCACGCGACCACCCCCCGGGCAGTTCGTCTCGGACGATGGCCCGCAGTTGGGCGAGGTCCTGGGCGATCCCGGCGGCGATCTCTGCTTCGGCCGGGGTGTGGCCGGAGCCGACGTATCGCCAATGCGCTTCGGTGGTGGTGGTGTCCGGGTCGAGGGGTGGCCCGGACGCGGCGGCGCGATGCGCGGTACGGGCCGCGCGCAGTTCGGTGTAGGTGGTGGAGTACTGGCGGCTCTTGGTCAGCGTGTGGCCCCGGTAGCCGAGGGTGTGAGCCCAGGCCCGCAGGCGGAGGTGTTCGAGACCGGCGAGGCCGCCCAGGCGCCAGCACGTGCCCATGAGGACCCTCAGGTGTGCCGACAGCGGGACCAGGTCGAGGTCTTCCGCAGAGCTGATCGGGTAGTCGACGCCGCCCGTCGAGTCGTTGACGCTCTTGGACACGTACTTGGCCACGTACGCGGCCACGGCCTCATCAGTGACGGGGCCGCCGTCCGCGAAGGCCCGCCGGATGGGGTGTACGTCGATCTGCTCACCCCATCCGAAGGTGTGCTCACCGAGGCCGGACACGTAGGGCATGGGAACCTCCGCAGCCGCCGCAGCCGAGCGGACCGCCTCTTCGAGCACATGGGTCGTGGCCCAGCCCGGCGGGGGCGAGCCGGGGCCGTCCGGGCCGTCGAGGCGGATCACGGCATGGAAGTGCACGGCGCCCCGCCGCTGGTATTCCGTGACCTTGGCGAACGACAGCCGGACGTGATCGCTTACGCGTGCTTGGGATGTGCCGGCTGGACCGGCCAGGAAGCGGCGGATGCCCCTCATGGTGCGGTTCCACAGCTCCCCGGCATGGGCGTGCCAGAGCACGTGTGAGGGGTAGTCGTAGCAGTCCGGGCACAGGGGCTGTCCGACCGGCCGGGCGTCGGGGGTGTGGACGAGGCCGCAGCCGACCGGCCGCCCGTGCTCGCAGTGTCCGCCGTCGCGCCGGGGGTGGCAGGGGCCGCCGTCCGGGGTGGCTCGATGCACGGCACCGAATGAGGGGGCGGTCAGGGTGACGAAGAGCCGGGGGTGGGCAGTGACCGTCTCGGGGATGGTCTTGCCGCCGAGGAGCCCGGAGCGGACCAAATGGAAGGTGTCCCCGGAGTGGAGCCGGGAGCAGGGCCCACAGCGGCTCGCACGCCGGTTGCGGCAGCGCACGGCCAGCCGCCCGCCAGGCTCGCTCGTCGTGTCGTAGTCGCGCAGCACGGCGCCCGTGGTGGTGTCGTGGGTGGTGGTGCGGCCGGAGAGGTAGACCGGGTGGGCGCATCCCCCGGTGGCCTTGATCTGATCCAGCCAGCGGGGGAAGCCAGGCTCTTGGACCAGGCGGACCAGGTCGCGTTCCGTCTCAGAGAGAAGGCGCGAACGCCCCGCCCAGTCCAGAGCGGAGCGCCGCGCCTCAGCAGCGGTGACGACGTTCATAGGGGTGGTGACCTTCCTTGCGGGGCAGTCGTGGAGACCGCCGGGGACGAACGGGGAACGGGGCGCATGGAGTTCTCCTTCTGGTGGTTGAGGGAGGGTCAGTGGTTGCGGCGGCGCCGGTCGCGGCAGCAGCGGCAGCGCCGGAGGTGGCCGCCTATGGTGCGGACCCGGACGCGTCGGCAGACCGGGCAGCGGACGTAGCGGTGAGGCATGTACGCACCTCTCGTGAGCGGGTAGCGGGTCAGCCCAGGAGTCTGGAAGTCAGCCACCCGACAAGGTCGTAGATCATGTAGAAGGCTGCTGTCTGGCTGACGTAGAAGCCGCACAGGAAGATCAGCGCGGCCGCCCACCAGTGGACTTCCCGGGCCCGGAGGATCAGGGCGGTCGCCAGCGCGAAGACGAAGGCCAGCGGCAGCGCGGACTCTTCAGGCATGCCGAATGCCGCGAGCATCATGTGGTGTCACCTCCTTGTTCCGTGCCTTGTGCGAGGGCGTCCAGGTGGGGTGTGTGGTGTGCGTTGCGTGCCGCGTGCCGGGCCGCCTCGTCCGGGGTGATCAGCCACGACCGGGCGCGCTGCCAGTGACCGCCGACCGTGGTCACGGCGACGCCTTGTTCGTCCTCCCCGATCGCCAGCGCCACGTCCACCGCGTCGGGCGAGAGGTCACCGAGGGTCATTTCCGCCGTCGCCTCGTCGTGGACCCGGTGGCAGATACGGCCGCCAAGCTGTGCCCGCAGTGCCGTTGCCCCGGGGCCGAGTTCGGACCCGAAGCGCTGGGCAGCTACGACCAGATGCATTCCGAGCGCCGCCCCGAGCTGCGCGAGCCGCAGAAGGAGCGTCGAGCACTCCACCGCTTCCTTGCGACCGGCCAGCGAGGACCCCGCCAGGTAGAGTTCCGCGATCTCGTCCACGATCACCACGACCGGTACCGGCCGGGCGCTTCCGTGGATCTCCCAGATGGAGCGGACCCCGGCAGACCGGCAGACCCTCATACGGTTCTCCAGCTCCGTCACCAGAGCCGTCAGCACGTCCACGGCTTCAGGGCGGGAAGTGGCCAGCGCCGACAGCCGACGCGAGAACAGCCCCAGTTCCAACCCGCCCTTGCAGTCGATGCCGACCAGGGCCACGCGCTGATGCCCCAGTTGGGTGACCAGCGCGGCGAGCAGTGTGGACTTACCCGATTGAGTGGCACCGGCGACAAGCCAGTGGGGAACCTTCCTGAAGTCGATCTCCCAGGGCGAGGCGTCTCCGACACGGCCGACCACGGTCGACAGCACGCGTGCCGGGGGGAGTTGCCGGGCCGGGAGATCTTCCATGTCTTCGAGCGGGTTCCGTGCCGTCGCCATGATCAGGACCTGTCCTCGTTTGTCAGAGATGACTCGAACCGAGTGCATGCGCCAGGCATGCGCGAACGCGTCGGCGCAGGCGATGAACTGTCCGGGGGTCTGCCCCGGGTGGAGATGGACCCGGACGGCCAGGCCCGTGCTGGTCACCAGGGGCAGGCCGAGGCGGGGCGGAAGAGGCCGCAGTGCCACGGCACGCACCATCGAGTCCTTGCCGACCATGGCGTACCGGGGACGCCGTACCACCGACAGGTCGGAGATCTGGCACACCTTGCGCCAGGTCACCAGGACGCGGAGCACGGTCGAGGGGTAGCCGACCAGGTACCACAGCCAGGGCCCGCCCCTCGGACGCTGGAGCCAGACCGGCAGCCGGGGTTGCCACCACCATTGGGACACCAGCCCCAGGGACAGCACGCCCAGGGCTACCCACATGATCACTTCCCAGGTCGTCACTCTTCGTTCCCCTCCCGCATGACCTGACGGAGCGTCAGAATCTCCTCTGCGGTACGGGCCACTTCCAGGGCGTGACTGGCGGTCAGGGTCAGTGCCACGTCCAGGGCCGGGCCGCCGGACACCGCTCCCAGCAGGGAGTCACAGGCGCCGAGGACCTTCATGTCCGATGCCAGGCGATTGGCGAGATGATCAATCCGGGTGCTCATAGCTCGATGCCCTCTCGCTCGCGTGCGTGGAGAAAACCGGCGAGGTCCGCCGCTTCCCTGGTGTCTGTTTCAAGGAGTTGCAGCGCCAGCAGCCGCGCGCTCCGGTCCCGCTGGTTGCGGTCGACCAGGAGCGCCAGCACCGCCAGGCCGGTCAGCCGTTCGAAGAGCGCGTCCCAGTCGTCGTCGCCTCTCGGCTCTCTGACATTCACGGGTGATCACCTCCCGTCGATTTGGTCCGCGCGGCCGGTGCGGGAGCCGTCTGGACCGGCGGCGCGGCCGGGGTGATCCCCGAGGCACGGAAGGAGGTTCCCTTGCGTCCCTCGATCTCCCACGAGACCGCCACCAGGGCGTCAACATGGACCCGCATTCCCTCAGCCAGCCCGGCCGGTTCACCCGGGGTCGCCACTTCGATGACGTCAGCGCGGCGGTTCTCCTTCTGCCGCACGGACACCCCGGTTACGTAGATCGAGTTGCCGTCGCGATCCTTGCGGACCTCCCCTGTCTCGGTGTTGACGCGAGGTTCCGGCGGAACCACAACCATCAGCGATCCAAGGCGCGTTACATCTACTGGGATGTTCTGCATGATCTTCACTCCCTCTCTGGCACACACACTATTATTTGCATTCGCTATGTCTGCGAACGGTTTGCAAATCATGTATCAGGTGGGGTTTGAGTGTCCAGAGGGTTTCAGCGCGTAATCGAGGAATTTGAGCCACGCCGGATCCGGGGCAACCGGGGCCTCAGCTCAGCCGGAACGCCGGAGGATCACAGGGGGAGGAGGGGAGGAGGGGAGGCGGCAGGCCGTCAGCCGTTGCCGCCGGATCACCGCGCCGGGCGCCGGGCCACATGCCGGGCCTCTGCCGAACGCCGCTTGCACAGACCGGGATCACCGCTCGCAGCGTCGCCACACAGAGGGCGCCCGCCGGGCCACCGGTCCGAATCGGTCTGAACTTTCTCTACTTACTCAAGGGCGCGCCTGCGGCGCGCCGGGCGGCGGGCACCCCCGCCCGAGCTGCGGCCTTACGGCCGGTCTCGGTCGAGCACCCGCCGCCCGACTCCCGGGGCATACCCGAGTCGTTCGAAACACACTGCCCGAACACACTGCCCCGGAAAACACACTGCCAGCACTCAGCGAGTGCACCCGTCCGCGTGCTTGCGCTGACGAGGCCCAGCCGAGCCGGGGCCCGGTGCGTACTCCTCCCTGCGGCAGCCGGAGCAGGTCACCCACTGGTGGCCTTGGTCGTCCTCCTCAATCTGCACCTTCCCGCGCCCCGCACTCCGCAGGACCCTTCCAACCACCTTGCGCCGTGCCATTACTTCACCCCTTCCGGTCGGTCTGCCCATCCATGATGGGGTGCCCAGCCCCGGTGGGCCAGGGGAAAACGCGCCCCGCAGATGTGCCGGCTGGGACTGCCAGCCAGCCTCAATACGCGGCTGAGCTGGGCGGTTTACGTGGCCAGCCGTCCGCCGTCCGACCCATGTGCCCAATGCCGATGACCAGGCAGCGACGGGAGGGGAGGGAGGCGGGGCGAGCCCGACCGGCCGTCAGCAGGCCCATACAGGGCGCCCGCCGTACCCCCGCCGTCACGGATGCCGATCGCAAGGCGACCGCACCGCCGGGCCGTGGCCGATGGGGAGCTGGCCGCTGCCGCGATGGGGCCGGGGCCGGTGTGGTCACTCCGTGTCGATGCGCGCCGACCGGGGCCAAGGTGCGTGTCGTTCACCCCTACCGGCCCCGTGGCACGACCGCCGGAACGGGGGCTGGCTGGGCACAGCAGCGCGGCCCCCTCCCGACAGGAAGGGGGCCGCACAAGGAAGTCACGGGCACCGGGGGCGCCACCCGGTGGCACCGCCGACTACCGGAGGTAGCTCACGTGGACGTAGCCCCGCGTCAGCTTGGGCAGACCGCCCGCGCTCCGCGTCTTGAGCACCACGCCCACCCAGTTGGGGTTGTACGAGGGGTGAAAGGTCTCACGGATGAACACCTTGTCACCCCGGTACAGCATCCCCTTGGCCCACCCGTTCAGCGAAGGCTTAGTCCGCAGCCGCAGCCCGTTCACCGCCACCGTCTTGGTCGAGCCCGAAGTGATCTTCGAGACCCCTCCGAACTCAGCCGTTGCGGCAGCCGGAGCCGCAGCAGGAGCGGCAGCAGCACCCGACGCGGTCACCCCCACCACGCCGACCAGAACCGCCACCGCACCAGCCAGGGCAACACCCAGCCGCTTCCCCAACACGTTGATCTTGTCCATGCGTTTGCCTCTCGGCTCGAAGACGACGAGCACCAGGCCGAAGAACCGGCCCGACTCGTCCTGACGAGCCACGAGCATGTTCTTTGCGTTCGCGAAGGTCAAGCAAATATGCAAATCCGCGGGAAGGGGGCCGCTGCTGGATGAACCTTCCTTGCACCCGCACGCGGTGACCCATAGTGAGATCTCAGCGCCGGTCATGTCCGGTTCGCCCAGGCTCTGACATGCCGGCTGGAGCCCAGATTCTCACCGAGGGTGGCGGAGGTTCCAGGTTCGGGACGCGGGGTATCTCAGCGCCGTACGCTTCTGGTATGAGCGAAGCGGGAAGAAGCCTTAAGGACGTGCGCAAGCGTCGTGGACTCACCCAGCGGGAACTATCAGCAGCGTCGGGTGTCTCAGTATCGATCATCCGGAAACTGGAGCAGGGCGAGCGAGACAGCGCACGGCTTGAGACGTTGAGGAAGTTGGCGGCAGCACTCCGCGTGCCAACCATGCGGCTCTCAGCGGGACCAAATGAAGACGGACCGGCAGCCGGTACCGAGGAGCGCTGGAAAGCCGTTCGGTGCGCCCTTGAGCGTCCGCCACTCACACCGGAGCTGGACGACGACATGCCGACCGTGGTGGGTGTCCGACGTGCTCTCAAAGATGCGCAACCGCTTTTCCAGAAGGACAAGTTCGCAGAGCTTGCCGTAGTGCTGCCGCCGCTACTCCGAGACGCGGAAGCCCTGGGTCCAGACGGCCGCGCGGTTCGGGTTCGACTCCTGCAACTTGCCGGATGGCTCATGGTCCAGACAAGACAGTTCGACGCTGCGGAACTAGCGCTCGGTCGCGCACTGGACGACGCGGCAGACCGAATGGAAGGCGCGGCCACGGTCAACACTCAGTGTTGGTTGTTGCTGCGCCAGGGGAAGTTGGACAGTGCGCTTGATCTTGCCGTGCGATGGGCCGATGAAACCGAACCGCGTCTATCCCGTGCGACTCCGTCGGAGCTGAGTACGTGGGGGTGGATGCTCCTTCGCGTGTCTGCGGCAGCCGTACGCAACGAACAGCCGGGGCAGGCTGCCGACTCACTCAGGTTCGCGAAGTCAGCGGCAACCGCGCTTGGCAGGGAGTACGCCCCGGAGAATGATTTTTTGCGCACTTTCGGACCCACAACGGTCAAGCTCAAAGCAGCCGAGAACGCAAGCGTTGTGGACCGGCCGGACGTCGTACTCCGGCTTGCTAACACGATCCCAGCCACGGGCCTTAGGCCAACGAGCAACAATCGCAACCGGCATTTCCTCGATGTCGCCGACGCGTACGCGAAGACCGGCCAACACGGCGAGGGCTTCGACCAGTTGACGAAGATCCAGGAGTCCTCCCCTGAGTGGCTGCCCAATCAGGCGTACGCCCGCACGGTCCTGATGCGCATCGTTCAGGGGCGGCGGACCTTGACCCCTGAAATGCGGCACATGGCTGCCGCCATCCACCTGGAGGTTTAGCCCCACAGTTGGGGTACTTCCCCCTGGCGAGTAGTCAAAGTGCCACAGACAGCGAGCAGTCCACCCTCCTAGCGTGTCGATCCCACCAAGACACCAGGGGTGATCGACTGTGGCACTTCAAAGCACCATGTCGGCCCACTCGACGGAGCCGAGCACCACCCGTGACGGCGACGAGTTGCACGCGCTGATCAAAGCCGGTGGCTTCTGGGGGCTCGCTCCGGACTGGGTACCGCGCACCGGGTACACGGTCCCGGGCAAAGCCATGCTGTACCGGATGTCGCTCCGCCTCCTTGCTCTCTCCGTACCGGGTCCGGGGGAGAAGTGGTGAGCGCCGACACCGGGCAGCCGACCAACTCTGAGCTTCTGTGGCCACCGTGCAAGTGCGGAAATCGCGTGTGCCCGGATGAGCCTCCACCGCTGCACGAGCGTGAAGACGACCGGTCGCACAGTCCCGCGATGAAGAGAATCCGCCCCGGACTGGCTGAGGAGAACATGCGGGCCAATGGCGGTCACCCGTGACCGACCAGCGCCCCTCACTGAACATCAAGGGCGAATTTGCGGAACTCAATCGCCGCATTGACGAGCTCGAACGAACCATCAAAAAGGCCCTGGGTGAACAGGCTTCTTTGAATTCCCAGTTGGCGTTGGTCGGCCTTCAGAATCTCAGCCCGAAAGATTTCTTCGAGCGCATCACGGGATACCCTGCGCCAGATTCGAAAGGGGGGTCATAGTCGTGATAATCCTCCGATGGATCGGTTCATTCGGTTGGGTAATCTTCGTTCTCGGCGTGACCGGCATATGTGCACTCGTCGTCACACTCGCAGTAACGGGCAATCTGTAAGCCCAGGCATTTAGACTCCGTCCCTGTCGGACGTAACCGAATTAGAGGCTCCCCAGCCACTCGATCCGGAATCCCGGCAGGGGCGGGTACTACTCCTTGTAGCTCAGTCAGGAAGAGCCTGAACTAGTGCGATTTCCCGTCCATGGTCAAATCGTGTTCAGAGACTCCGGTTCGAGTCCGGACAAGGGGACTCCCGTCCCGATCATGTACCACCCCCGTGGATGTACCGGGTACGCGGTCGGGACGGGGTTCAAGAAAAATCACTCGAAAATCCAAGACGTAAAGGAAATGGTAAAAATGTGCTCCGGCTGTGGCAGTAACAACATAAAGAAACTGGACCCCGACGAGCAGCCCGACGGGGCCGCTAACCGATGCAACGACTGCCAGCAGGAATGGTAAGCGCCCTAAGCAACCACTAAACCCTCGTCCCGCACATCGGAGAAATAGCGCCAAATGCAACAGGTGGAATACCCGCAGAAAGGCAGCCGGGTAACCGGCGCCGCGCGTAACAAGCTCGGGGCAGACCTGAAGAAGAAATATGACAGAGGTGCGAGTATCCGAGAATTGGCCGAGGAAACGGGTCGATCCTATGGATTCACCCACCGAATACTCAACGAATACGGCGCGGTTTTGCGGGGCAGAGGTGGCGACACGCGAAGCCCGAAGGCTGGGAAACGACGCACAAAGGAAGGCGGGCAGCGCGAATGCGTCGCACTCGAATAGAACTCGAATACCTCACGCAAAGAGTCCACGCGCAGCGGGAGAAAATTACAGCCCGCGCCGCAGATGGTGTCAGCGTCACAAAACTCGCCAAAGAATACCGAGTCGACCGGCGCTGGCTTTCGCGAACCTTGGACGAATGGGGTGCCGCTCGACTTCCCGCCGTCGTCAAGGGCATGGCCAAGCAAGACCCCACCTCCAGACTCCCGAACGGCTGAAATCAAGACAGCGGCAGCCGTACGGGGAGCAAGTGCAGTGCACCACTCCGCCCAAGGAGGGAACACACAAATGATCGACAAGGTCACAGAGAAAGTGGCAGCACGTTCACTCGTGCCTGAGTCGCTTTTCCAGCGACTGACACAACGGCTGGTGTCGAACGCGGCCCTCAAGCCGGAACAGGCCGAGCGGGTCATGGATCAGACACTCGCCTACCTCGCGACGTGCGCCAGCAAAGGCCCCGGAGTTCCCGGACTCAACATGTCACGGGCCGTGGACGCCGGATGGCATACGTTCCTGGAGTACAGCCAGCAGTACGACGAATTCTTTTCGTACCGGCGCTGGCCGAAGGTCCACCACAATCCGTGCGACGGATGGAACGGAGTCACGTATCCCCCGGCCGCGCAGGTACTGCCTCTCACCGTTGCCGCGATCAGCGCGGCGGGCTTCCGAGTCGAATACGACTTATGGACAGCCAAGACGGACTGCGAGGGAGACACGTGTGGCGACGATGGCAACGGCGGAAACGAGCTTCCGTCGTGTGAGCACAGCGTCTGATCTCATGCAGTAAGGGGGCGCCGGTCCGGTCTAACATGGCTGGACCGGTGCCACTCAAAGGAGACGACCATGGGCAGTGAGATCAAAGGAACGGGCAGGGTCAGCGTTTTTCCGCTTACCCACACGTGGGAGCCAAAACGGGTTTGCATCATGGCCTACACGTCAACGGGAGACTTCGGCTCGACGGCCGTAATTGGGTACATCCCGTTCCCCGAAATCGCAGACGCTTCTTTGATGGACATTGCCGCTAGGCACTCGCCAACTCGCGTTTACGGATCTTCGGGCCCCACCGGATTCGCGGAAGCATGCTGGCTCATCAACGCCGGGTCCGGCAGTCGACTGGTTCGCAGCGTTGGTGATCTCCACCTTGAGGAAGTCGGTTGGCACCTTGAGGTAGACGCATCCGTAGACCTGGAAAAGGTCATGTACGGGCACATTGCTTTATCGGCCGGACGCTTCCGATTCGAAGACCCCGACCTGATGGGGAAGGCCAAAGCCCTAATTCCGAAGGGATCTGCTACCTAAGGACTAACGGGGCCAGCAAGCCCGTGCTAGCTTCCGTAGACACAACAAAACAAGGTGGCTCCGGCGGGTGTTGGTCGCACCCCCGGAGCCGTGGACGACAACCTCTGGAGTTGCCGACATGCGTCACCCTATCGCGCGCGCCATTGCGGCGTGCCTTCACATCATCCTCGCTGCCATGCTGCCCGCGTCGGGCAAGCGCCGTGCAGCTCAGAAGCCCGTAAAAGCCCCCGTTGAGGCTCCGGCGCCCACAGTGTCCCCCTGGTCACACCCGTGGCCCTCAGCGGCCTCTCAGCGCGTCGTCGAGCGTCGTGAGCACGTCTTCGAAGATGACGGGCCACTGATGCGCGCGTTCTACGACGACGTGATTCAGATCAGGCAGCAGCAAGCCGTGCGACGCGGCATCCTGGCCTTTGCGCTCGACGGCATCGACGCAGGACCCGACGTGATCCACGGGAAGCGGCTGCCGACCACCGCGTAGCAGTACCTAGCCCCACCCGAAGCGACCGACCGGGCGGGGCTTCCTGCTGCCTGTGAGCTGGGGCTTTGCACCGTCCAGGTGGGTCATCTGCGGTTGGCTGGGGGCCAGTTGGGTAGGCTGTACTTAAGGCAAGTGCCTGATCGTCAGTCTGGACAACACCGTCCTCAATGTCGCGCTCCCCTCCATGCAGCGGGAGCTGCACGCCTCGGTCTCCGGGATGCAGTGGACGATCGACGCGTACACCCTCGTCCTCGCGTCGCTGCTGATGCTCTCGGGCTCCACCGCCGACCGGATCGGCCGCCGCCGCGTCTTCAAGACCGGTCTCGTCCTCTTCACGCTCGGCTCGGCGCTCTGCTCCCTCGCGCCGAACCTCACCTCGCTCGTCGTGTTCCGCATGATTCAGGCCATCGGCGGCTCGATGCTCAACCCCGTCGCGATGTCGATCATCACCAACACCTTTACCGGCCCGCGTGAGCGTGCCCGCGCCATCGGTGTCTGGGGCGCCGTCGTGGGCATCTCGATGGCGGCGGGCCCGCTGGTCGGCGGGGTGCTGGTGGACACGGTCGGCTGGCGGTCGATCTTCTGGATCAACCTGCCGATCGGGCTGGCCGCACTGCTGCTGACCTGGCGGTACGTCCCCGAGTCCCGTGCGCCGAAGCCGCGCCGCCCCGACCCCGTGGGACAGCTCCTGGTCATCGGCGTCCTCGGGGCGCTGACGTACGCGATCATCGAGGCGCCCACGGAGGGGTGGACCTCGCCGCTGATCGTGTCGTTCGCCGCCTTCTCCGCGCTCTGTCTGGTGGCGCTGGTCCTGTACGAGCCGAGGCGCGCCGAACCCCTGATCGACCTGCGCTTCTTCCGCAGCGCGCCGTTCAGCGGGGCGACCGTGATCGCCGTGTGCGGCTTCGCGGCGCTGGGCGGCTTCCTCTTCCTGAACACGCTCTACCTCCAGAACGTCCGCGGCCTGTCCGCCCTCCACGCGGGCCTCTACATGCTGCCCATGGCGGCCCTGACCTTCCTCTGCGCCCCGCTGTCGGGCCGGCTGGTCGGCAGCCGGGGCCCGCGGCTGTCCCTGCTGGTCGCGGGTACGGCGATGACGGCGAGCGGGCTGCTCTTCGCCACGCTGGACGCCGAGACGACGACCGGGCTGATGTTCACCGGGTACGTGCTCTTCGGGCTCGGCTTCGGCATGCTGAACGCGCCCATCACCAACACCGCGGTCTCCGGGATGCCCCGCGCCCAGGCGGGTGTGGCGGCGGCCGTCGCCTCCACGAGCCGCCAGATCGGCCAGACGCTGGGGGTCGCGGTGATCGGCGCGGTGCTGGCGGGCGGGGTGGCCGCGAGCGCGGCGGGCGGGGTCGGCTCGGCCGCGTACCGCAGCGGGTTCGCCGACGTGAGCGGCACGGCCTGGTGGATCATCACCGCGTGCGGGCTCTGTGTCCTGCTGGTGGGCGCGCTGACCAGCGGCGCCTGGGCGCGGGGGACGGCGCTGCGCACGGCGCGCCGCCTGGAGGCCGAGCCCTCCCCTGCGTGCCTGGTGAAGGCGCAGACCCCGGCGGACACCGGAGCGGATTCCTGAACGTCCCGGGCCTCCGGGGCCGCTGAGGCCCTCGGGGCCGCTGAGACAGGTGTGGGCCCGGATCACGAGGTGATCCGGGCCCACACGCGCGCTGTTCCGTAGCGGGCGGGCGGCGTCAGACCTGCGCCGCGTCCTCGCCGGTGGCCGGGGTGGCGGTCGCGTCGCCCTGCGCCGCGTCCTGACCGGCCTGCTCCTGTCCCTGGGACGCCGCGCGCTCGCGCATCTTGCGCAGCAGCTCCTGCTTCTGGTCGGCGGCGGCCTTGCGGTTGGCGTCGCGGGCGGGACCGCTGGACTGCGGGTCCGTGCGGGTCAGCTTCGTGCGCTGTCCGCCCACGCCGAGAAGGTTGTTGCGGCTCTTTGCCACGGGGTTCTCCCGAAGTGATGAGAAGTGATCTGCGGATTCGTCGGTGGGGGGCGGTGCGGTGACCGCCGCGCTCTCACTCGTAGATCTGGAAGAACATGCCCAAGACGCTACCACCGGGCACGACCGGGAGGTAACGCATTTTCCGGGGCCCGGCGGCGCGCGACGCCCCCGCCGGACGCCCCTCGGACGACCCCGGACGACCCCGCCGAACGAACCTGCCGAACGAACCTGCCGGACAAATGAAGGGGTGACAGATATTGAAATCTGTCACTCGTCGTGTCATCGTTGATGTGTCCGGATTCACGTACGGAGGAAGCCGCCATGACCACCCACGCCATCGCCACCCGCCCTCTCGGCGCCACGGGCCCCCGGGTCTCCGCCCTCGGTCTCGGCTGCATGGGCATGTCCAACGCGTACGGAGAGGTGGACCGCGCCGAGTCCATCGCCACCGTGCACGCCGCGCTCGACGCGGGCGTCACCCTGCTCGACACCGGCGACTTCTACGGGATGGGGCACAACGAGCTGCTGATCGGGGAGGCCCTGCGGACCGCGCCCGCCGGGGCCCGCGAACGGGCGGTCACCAGCGTCAAGTTCGGCGCCCTGCGCGATCCCGGCAACGGCTGGGGCGGATACGACGGACGCCCGGCCGCCGTCAAGAACTTCGCCGCGTACTCCCTCCAGCGGCTCGGCACCGACCACATCGACGTCTACCGGATCGCCCGCGTCGACCCCGCCGTCCCGATCGAGGAGACCGTCGGCGCCATCGCCGAGCTGGTCCAGGCCGGCCACGTACGCCACATCGGCCTCTCCGAGGTGGGCAGCGACACCATCCGCCGGGCCGCGTCGGTCGCCCCGATCGCGGATCTCCAGATCGAGTACGCGCTGGTCTCGCGCTCCATCGAGAACGGCATCCTGTCGACGGTCCGTGAACTGGGTATCGGCATCACGGCGTACGGAGTGCTCTCGCGCGGGCTGATCAGCGGCCACTTCACCCGCGACCGCGAGCTGAGCCCGGGCGACTTCCGGGCGACGAGCCCGCGCTTCCAGGGCGAGAACCTCGATCACAACCTGGCGCTGGTCGGCTTCCTGCGCGAGATGGCCGAGCGGAAGGGGGCCACGGTCGCGCAGATCGCCATCGCCTGGGTCCTCGCCCAGGGCGAGGACATCGTCCCGCTCGTCGGCTCCCGCCGCCGTGACCAGTTGACCGAGGCCCTCGGCGCCCTGGACGTCACGCTCGACGCCGCCGACCTCGACGCCCTCGGCCAGGCATTCCCCGCGGATGTCGCGGCGGGCGACCGCTATGCGGCCGAGCAGATGTCGTCCCTGGACAGCGAGCGGTGACCCCGGCGCGGCAGGACCGCGCGCGGCCCCGGCGGGCGGCACCGACGGCTCCCCCGTCGGGTTGTCGGACCAGTCGTCACCGGTAGTGTCACCTGGCACGCCAGGTCACCTACCGCCGCCGTACGCGCCGCACGAGCCATGAAAGGCCGGGTCCTCCATGTCCCCCGAGACCCTGACCGCCGAGCGCATCCTCGAAGCGACCGAGGAGGTGCTGCGCCGTTACGGGCCGGCGAAGGCGACGGTGGTGGATGTGGCGCGGCTGCTCGGGGTCAGTCACGGCAGCGTCTACCGGCACTTCAGGACGAAGGCGGCGCTGCGCGAGGCGGTCACGGCGCGCTGGCTGAGCCGTACGGAGCGGGTGCTCCAGGAGGTCGTCGACGGGGAGGCCGGGCCCGGACCCGAGAAGCTGCGCGGCTGGCTGCTGACGCTGTTCGACGCCAAGCGCCACAAGGCGGGCGACGACCCCGAGCTGTTCGCCACGTACTCCGCGCTCGCCGGGGAGCACAGCGACACGGTGGACGCGCATCTGACGGAGCTGACCGGACAGCTCACCCGGATCGTCGAAGAGGGCGTGCGCGCGGGCGAGTTCGTGGCGCCCGACCCGGCGGCCGCGGCCGGGGCGCTCTTCGTCGCGACGGCGCGCTTCCACGACCCGTGCTACGCCCCGGAGTGGCGCAAGCCCACCATCGACGCCGACTTCACCGCCGTCTCCGATCTGCTGCTGCGCGGTCTGAGGCCCTGACCGGGAGAGCCGGCCCCCGCCTCCGTCCCTCCTCCGTCCCTCCGCCTCGCCGATCGGCGTCAGCCCGTCGTCGGGTCCACCGTGGCCTGGTGCGCCTCGGTGAGGTGCTCCTCGGCCTTGAGCCAGGGAAGGAACTGCGCCCCCTTCCGCCAGCCGCAGGTGTCACATATCAACGACCGCTGCACACCCGCCTTCTGCACACGGACGACATGCTCCCGTCCGTGCTGATCCCATCGGCTGACCTTGCTGGTGGTGGAGGACGGCATGATCCGTTCCTCTCTTGTCGGGGAGCGCCCAGTGTGCCGCAAGGACCGGCCGTGGAGCGCGGACAGGCCCCCGGTTCCGTCGCGGAACCGGGGGCCTGTCCGTATCTCTCGTACCTCTGGGGCCTGGGAGGCCGCTGGGGTCAGCAGCCGAGCAGGTGCTCGCCCAGGTAGCTCTGGATCCGGTCCAGCGAGACGCGCTCCTGCTTCATCGTGTCGCGCTCGCGCACCGTCACCGCGTTGTCGTCCAGGGTGTCGAAGTCGACGGTGACGCAGAACGGCGTACCGATCTCGTCCTGGCGGCGGTAGCGGCGGCCGATGGCGCCCGCGTCGTCGAACTCGATGTTCCAGTTGCGCCGCAGGTCCGTCGCGAGGCCCTTGGCCTTCGGCGAGAGCTGCGGGTTGCGGGAGAGCGGCAGCACGGCGACCTTGACCGGCGCGAGGCGCGGGTCGAGGCGCATCACGGTGCGCTTCTCCAGCACGCCCTTCGCGTTGGGCGCCTCGTCCTCGTTGTACGCGTCGAGGAGGAAGGCCAGCATCGCGCGGCCGACACCGGCGGCGGGCTCGATGACGTACGGGGTCCAGCGCTCGCCGGCCTCCTGGTCGAAGTACGACAGGTCGTGGCCCGACGCCTTGGAGTGCGCGGAGAGGTCGTAGTCCGTGCGGTTGGCGACGCCCTCCAGCTCGCCCCACTCGCTGCCGCCGAACTGGAAGCGGTACTCGATGTCGGCGGTGCGCTTGGAGTAGTGCGAGAGCTTCTCGGCCGGGTGGTCGTACCAGCGCATGTTCTCCTCACGGAGACCCAGGTCGCGGTACCAGTTCCAGCGCTGCTCCATCCAGTATTCCTGCCACTGCTCGTCCTCGCCCGGCTTGACGAAGAACTCCATCTCCATCTGCTCGAACTCGCGCGTGCGGAAGATGAAGTTGCCCGGAGTGATCTCGTTCCGGAAGGACTTGCCCATCTGCGCGATGCCGAACGGCGGCTTCTTGCGCGAGGTCTGCTGCACCTGGGCGAAGTTGGTGAAGATGCCCTGCGCGGTCTCGGGGCGCAGGTAGGCGACCGAACCGGAGTCCTGCGTCGGGCCGAGGTGCGTGGAGAGCAGGCCGGAGAACTGCTTGGGCTCGGTGAAGGTGCCCTTGTTGCCGCAGTTCGGGCAGTTCAGCTCGGAGAGGCTCGCGGGGGCCTTGCCGTGCTTCGCCTCGTACGCCTCCTCCAGGTGGTCGGCGCGGAAGCGCTTGTGGCAGGAGGTGCACTCGGTGAGCGGGTCGGTGAAGGTCGCGACGTGGCCGGACGCCTCCCAGACCTCCGTGGCGAGGATCACCGACGAGTCGATGCCGACAACGTCCTCGCGCGAGGTGACCATGTAGCGCCACCACTGACGCTTGAGGTTTTCCTTCAGCTCGACTCCGAGCGGCCCGTAGTCCCAGGCGGCCCGCTGACCACCGTAGATCTCACTGCACGGGTAGACGAAGCCACGGCGCTTGCTCAGGTTGACGATGCTGTCGATCTTGTCGGCGGCCACGGGTCTCTCTTCATTACGACGACGACGAACGGCGAATGCTTCAGATTAGCGGCGCGCGCACCCCTTCGATCAAATCGGTGCGGAGCAAGGGACATTCCGGCCCGTTACCCGACCCTTGTTGACAATCGTTTCCACTTTTGTTGAAAATGACTGTCATGAACGTACGACGACGCCTCATACCCACCGCCACGCTCGCCGGAGCCGTCACGCTCGGCATGGTCGCGCTGTCCGCCTGCTCCTCCTCCGACACCGGCGGGAAGGGCGGGGACGGCAAGCTCGCGGTGGTGGCGTCGTTCTACCCCATGGAATACCTGGCCCAGCAGATCGGCGGCGACCACGTCTCCGTCACCACCCTCACCAAGCCCGGCGTCGAGCCGCACGACCTGGAGCTCAAGCCCCGGCAGGCCGCCCAGCTCGGCGAGGCCGACGTCATCCTCTACCTCAAGGGCATCCAGCCCGCCGTGGACAAGGCCATCGACCAGTCCGGGGCGAAGACGGTCATCGACGCGACGACCCTCACCACCCTGGAGAACCACGGCACGGAGACCGGCCACGACCACGGTCACGACGACCCCGCCGGTGAGGCCGACCACGGGCACGAGGAGTCGGACACCGACGGCAAGGACCCGCACATCTGGCTCGACCCGGTGCGGTTCGCCGAGGTCGCCCAGGGCGTCGGCGCCTCCCTGGAGAAGGCCGATCCGGACCACGCCGCCGCGTACAAGAAGAACACCGGCGCGCTGGTCACCAAGTTGAACGGCCTGAACACGTCGTTCAAGAAGGACCTCGCCGACACCGGCACCAAGACCTTCATCACCACCCACGCCGCCTTCGGCTACCTCGCCGAGCGTTACGGTCTGGAGCAGGAGGCCATCGCCGGCATCGACCCCGAGTCGGAGCCGAGCCCGGCCCGGGTGAAGGAACTGGAGACCATCGCGAAGCGCGACAAGGTCACCACCGTATTCTTCGAGACACTCGCCAGCGACAAGACCGCCAGGACGGTGGCCGGGGACTCCGGGCTCAGGACGGACGTCCTCGACCCGATCGAGGGAATCACGGACAAGACCAGGGGCCGTGACTACATCGAGGTCATGCGGTCCAACCTCGCCGCCCTGCGCACCGCGCTCGGCGCGAAATGAGATGACGTGACACGGAGCGGGCGAAACGATTCCCCTGGCAGCGGTGGTTCCCCTGACAGCGGCGGCATCAGCGGTCACATCAGCGACGAGACCAGCAACGGAGGCGCCTGACATGGCGACGGTGGAGAGCGACCACGCCAGGGCGGCGGAACGCGCCGCGGCGCACCCCGGTACCGACGGCGGACCGCCGCCCGTCATCACCGTCCGCGGCGCCACCGCCACGCTCGGCTCGCGCCCCGTGCTGCGCGGCATCGACCTCACCGTGCGCCGCGGCGAGGTCGTCGCCCTGCTCGGCGCCAACGGCTCCGGCAAGTCCACCGCCGTACGCTCCGTGATCGGCCAGGTCCCCCTGGGCGACGGCGAGATATCGCTCTTCGGCACCCCCCTGCGCCGCTTCCGCGACTGGCGGCGCGTCGGCTACGTACCGCAGCGCACCACCGCGGCGAGCGGCGTGCCCGCGACCGTCCGCGAGGTCGTCTCCTCCGGCCGCCTCTCCCGTACGAGCCCACTGCGGCTGGGATGGCCCACCAGGGCCGATCGTGCGGCCGTTCAGCGGGCCATCGAGCTCGTGGGCCTCGGCGACCGCGCCAAGGACTCCGTGGGCGCCCTGTCGGGCGGCCAGCACCAGCGGGTGCTGATCGCCAGGGCGCTCGCCTCCGAGCCCGAGCTGCTGATCATGGACGAGCCGATGGCGGGCGTCGACCTCGCCAGCCAGGACATCCTCGCGGCGACCCTGCGCGAGCAGGTGGCGGCCGGCGCGACCGTCCTGCTCGTGCTGCACGAGCTGGGCCCGCTGGAGCCGCTGATCGACCGCGCGGTGGTGCTGCGCGACGGCTGCGTGATGCACGACGGACCGCCGCCCGAGGCGGTCGGCCAGCACGCCCTGCCCGGCCACGACCACGTTCATCCGCACGCGGCCGGCGAGCCGCTCCGTACAGGACTGCTGACCTGACCATGGAAATCCTTGAGACCGCCTTCATGCAGCGGGCGCTGATCGCCGCCGTCCTGGTCGGCGTCACCGCGCCCGCCGTCGGCATCTATCTCGTCCAGCGCCGCCAGGCCCTGATGGGCGACGGAATCGGCCATGTGGCGATGACCGGGGTCGGCCTGGGCTTCCTGCTCTCCGCCAGCCCCGTGTGGACGGCCACGCTCGTCGCGGTCGTCGGCGCCGTCACGATGGAGCTGATCAGGGCGTACGGCCGCACCCGCGGCGACATCGCGCTGGCGATGCTCTTCTACGGGGGCATGGCGGGCGGTGTGCTGCTGATCAACCTCGCGCCGAACGGCTCCAACGCAAACCTCAGTTCGTACCTCTTCGGCTCGCTCTCGACGGTCTCGCCCTCCGACGTCACCGCGATCTCCCTGCTCGCCGGTTTTGTGGTGCTGGTCACGGTGGGGCTGCGGCGGCAGCTCTTCGCCGTCAGCCAGGACGAGGAGTTCGCCCGGGTCACCGGGCTGCCCGTGCGCGCCCTGAACCTGCTGATCGCGGTGACCGCCGCCGTGACGGTCACGGTCGCCATGCGGGTGGTGGGGCTGCTGCTGGTCAGCGCGCTGATGGTGGTGCCGGTGGCGGCGGCGCAGCAGGTGACCCGCTCGTTCGTGGTCACGTTCGTGCTGTCCGTCGTGATCGGTACGGCGGTGACGCTGGCCGGTACGGTCACCTCGTACTACCAGGACGTACCGCCCGGCGCGACGATCGTGCTGATCGCGATCGGCGTCTTCGTGCTTCTCACCGCGCTCGCGACACCGCTGGCCAGACGCCGGGCCCGCGCACTGAGGAACGCGGAGGCGGGCCTCGTACAGACGCCCGAAACCGGGGCGTCGTCGGCGCCCGCGGGGGACGTTCCCGGCGCGCGGCGGCCCGCGGAGGACGCCACGGCATGACCGCGGCCGGTGTCCGGACTGGCAGAATGGGGCCCGTAGACAAGCGGGCAACGCCCGGAGGACACGGGCAGAGGCAAGGAGGCACCTGTGACGACTGCGCCCAGCAGCGGATCGAACGCGGCCCCCGTGCGCGGCCGATCGACCCGCCAGCGCGCCGCGGTGGCGGCGGCACTCGACGAGGTGGACGAGTTCCGCAGTGCTCAGGATCTCCACGACATGCTCAAACACCGCGGTGACTCGGTGGGGCTGACCACGGTCTACCGCACGCTCCAGTCGCTCGCCGACGCGGGCGAGGTCGACGTACTGCGCACGAACGACGGCGAATCGGTCTACCGGCGCTGCTCGACCGGTGACCACCATCACCATCTCGTGTGCCGGGTCTGCGGCAAGGCGGTCGAGGTCGAGGGGCCCGCCGTCGAGCAGTGGGCGGAGACGATCGCGGCCCAGCACGGCTATGTGAGCGTGGCGCACACGGTGGAGATCTTCGGCACCTGCGCGGAGTGCGCGGCGGCCGCCGCCAAGAACTGAACCGCACGGATGGGTGGGGCCCGGTGATCACCGGGCCCCACCCATCCGTCTGTCTGTCTGTCTGTCTGTCCGTACGTCTCCGCTAAGACTGCTCGGTCTTCTCGGCCTGCTCGCCCTGCTCCGGGATGTCCACGTCGGCCTCCTGGTTGGGCAGCGCCCCGCCGAAGCGGCGGTCCCGGGAGGCGTACTCCAGGCAGGCCCGCCACAGGTCCCGCCGGTCGAAGTCCGGCCACAGCACGTCCTGGAAGATCATCTCCGCGTAACTGCTCTGCCAGATCAGGTAGTTGGACGTACGCTGCTCACCGCTCGGCCGCAGGAAGAGATCCACGTCCGGCATGTCCGGGTAGTAGAGGTACTTGGCGAACGTCTTCTCGTTGACCTTGGCCGGGTCGAGCTTGCCGGCCGCGACATCGGCCGCGAGCGCCTGCGCCGCGTCCGCGATCTCCGCACGGCCGCCGTAGTTGACGCAGAAGTAGAGCGTCATGGCGTCGTTGTCCTTGGTCTGCTCCTGGGCGACCTGGAGCTCCTGGACGACCGACTTCCACATCTTGGGCATCCGGCCGACCCAGCGGATCCGGATCCCCAGCTCGTCCATCTCGTCGCGGCGGCGCCGGATGACATCGCGGTTGAAGTTCATCAGGAAGCGCACCTCGTCGGGCGTGCGCTTCCAGTTCTCGGTCGAGAAGGCGTACAGGGAGAGGTTCTTGACGCCCATCTCCAGACAGCCCTTGAGCACATCGAGGACGACGCCCTCGCCCACCTTGTGGCCCTCGGTGCGCGGCAGCCCGCGCTCCTTGGCCCAGCGGCCGTTCCCGTCCATGACGCAGGCCACGTGCTTCGGCACCAGCTCGCCGGGGATCCTCGGCGGCACCGCCCCCGAGGGATGCGGCTCCGGCGTCTTGTACTCGCGGCGGGAGCGTCCCAGGATTCCGCGTCGTGCCATGCGCTTCTCGTCTCCTCGTTGCTTCTCTGTCCGAGCCGGTTCTTCGCTGCTTCTCTGTCCGAGCCGGCTCTTCGCTGTCCGAGCTAGTTCTTCTCCACGTATCTGAGAGAGCGCAGGCCCCGCTCCAGATGCCAGTGCAGATAGGCGGACACCAGCCCGCTGCCCTCCCTGACATGCCGCGCCTCGCACGCGTCGGCCGTCGCCCAGTCCCCCGTCAGCAGCGCGCTGAGCAGTCCGACGGCCTCAGCAGAGGGTACGACGCTGCCGGGCACCCGGCAGTCCCCGCAGATGACCCCGCCCGCCGCGACGGAGAAGAACCGGTTGGGACCGTGCAGCCCGCACCTCGCGCAGTCGTCGAAGCTCGGCGCGTAACCGTTGACGGCGAGGGAGCGCAGCAGGAAGGCGTCCAGGATGAGATGGGGCGCGTGCTCCCCCCTGGCAAGGGTCCGCAGTCCGCCGACGAGCAGCAGATACTGCTGGACGGCCGGCTCGCCCTCGTGGTCGGTGAACCGTTCCGCCGTCTCCAGCATCGCGGTACCGGCGGTGTAGCGGGCGTAGTCGGAGACGATCCCGCCACCGTACGGAGCGATGGTCTCGCTCTGCGTGCACAGCGGCAGGCCGCGCCCGATCAGCTCGCTGCCGCGCGCGAAGAACTGCACGTCGACATGGGAGAACGGCTCCAGCCGCGCCCCGAACTTCGACTTGGTCCTGCGCACTCCCCGGGCGACGGCGCGGACGCGGCCGTGGCCGCGGGTCAGAAGCGTGATGATGCGGTCGGCCTCACCGAGCTTCTGGGTGCGCAGCACGACGCCGTCGTCCCGGAACAGACTCATGGCGCCATTCTCCCGCATGCGCGGGCGCCGGTTTCCCGGTACGTACCGGAGGTACGGGGCCCCGCGGGCGCCCTCAGCGCGTCCGCGCCCTCAGGAGGGTGGCGTCCGCGCCCTCAGGAGGGCGTTCCCGACGCCGCCAGCAGCAGCCGCGCCGTGTCGTCCGCGCGGAGTTGGAGCGCACCGCCGACGATGCTCAGCACCTCGCGCTCCGCCGGGCTGTAGACCCCGTCCGCCAGGGCGATCCTGGCGCCCTGGAGGAGGATCGACTCGCGGCCCGCCGGAGCGAGGTGCGGCGCGAGCGGTTCCAGCGCCTCGTGGAGTTCGATGGCGAGCGCGGCGCCGAAGGGGCCCGCGTCGATGACGAAGCGGCCGGTGTCGGCGGCCAGCGCCTCGACCAGGTCCGTCAGCCGGTCCTCCGTGCAGTCCTCGAACCCGGCCGCGCGCACCGTGAGGACGGCGGTCTCCCGGACCGTACGGGACGAGGTGCCGCCGGCCGCGAGGACCGCGAGCGCGACCGTGTGGACGGCGTCGCGCAGCATCGCGGAGAACCGGATGGTGGTGGGGTGGTCCAGCGCGTCCGTGCCGAAGTGGGTGTGGCAGGCGGCGCACTCGACGACGGGGCCCGCGCAGCCGCGCGAGAGCAGCGGGATGCCGAGCACGGTGAAGCGGCGACGCCCGGTACGGCGGCGGTAGTTGCGGTCGCCACCGCAGTCGGGGCAGAAGAACTCCCCGTCGCCGACCGTGGTCCACGACGTACGAATGCCGCAGAGGCGCGGTTTTCGGCCGCGTGGTCCTTGAGCTGGCAGCACGTCGCGCACCTCCGTCACGCCCCGGCAACGCTTCTTTGCGCTGCACTGCGCCGCGTCCCTGCCCCCGGTTCGGGGAATCGTGGTGCAGGGCCGCCGCGTTGACGTGATGTTAGCCACATCTTGGAGGCGCCGTCAGCACCGTGGCGTGAGATCGCCACGACATGGCCGAACCCCGCCCCTCGCGTACCGAGGCGGGGTCCGAAAACGCTCAGGTCAGCGCGGGGGCGCCGGGCGGCGCCCCGGCGCGTCAGCGGGTCGCGCGGTTGACGGCGGAAACGACCGCCTTGAGTGACGCGCGGGTGGTGTTGGCGTCGATGCCGATGCCCCACAGCACCTTTCCGTCGATCGCGCACTCGATGTACGAGGCGGCCTGCGCGCTCGCACCCTCGCTCATGGTGTGCTCCTGGTAGTCCAGCAGCCGGGCGTCCACCCCGACCGCCGCCAGAGCCTCGAAGAAGGCGGAGATCGGGCCGTTGCCGGTGCCGGCCAGCACCGTCTCCGTACCGTCCACGACGGCCTGGACGGTCAGGGTGTCCTTGCCGTCCGTGTCGGTCGTGGACTGCCCCGAGCGGAGCTGGATCCGGCCCCAGGCGTTCTCGGCGTTGGGCAGGTACTCGTCGCGGAAGACGGACCAGATCTGGGCGGGGGTGACCTCGCCGCCCTCGGCGTCCGTCTTGGCCTGAATGATGCGGGAGAACTCGATCTGCATCCGGCGCGGCAGGTCCAGCTTGTGGTCGTTCTTCAGGACGTACGCGATACCACCCTTGCCGGACTGCGAGTTGACGCGGATGACCGCCTCGTAGGAGCGGCCCACGTCCTTCGGGTCGATCGGCAGGTACGGCACGGCCCACTCGACCTCTTCGACCGACAGGCCACGCTCGGCGGCGTCGGCCTCGCGGGCGTCGAAGCCCTTCTTGATGGCGTCCTGGTGGGAGCCGGAGAAGGAGGTGTAGACCAGGTCACCCACGTAGGGGTGGCGCGGGTGGATCTCCATCTGGTTGCAGTACTCGCTGGTACGGCGGACCTCGTCGATCCGCGAGAAGTCGATCTGCGGGTCGACGCCCTGCGAGAAGAGGTTCATGCCCAGCGTCACCAGGTCGACGTTGCCGGTGCGCTCGCCCTGGCCGAACAGGCATCCCTCGATCCGGTCAGCGCCGGCCATCAGCGCCAGCTCGGCGGCGGCGACGGCCGTACCGCGGTCGTTGTGCGGGTGCACGGACAGGCAGACGTGCTCGCGGCGGGAGAGGTTGCGGGACATCCACTCGAAGCGGTCCGCGTGCGTGGAGGGCGTCGAGCGCTCCACGGTGGCGGGCAGGTTGAGGATGATCTCGCGGCCGGCCTCGGGCTGCCAGACGTCCATGACGGCCTCGCAGACCTCCAGGGCGAAGTCCAGCTCCGTGTCGGTGAAGATCTCCGGGCTGTACTGGTAGCCGAAGGTGGTCTCGGGGCCGAGGATCTTCTCCGCGTACTCCGTCACCAGCCGGGTGCCGTCCACGGCGATCTGCTTGACCTGCTCCTTCGTGCCGCGGAAGACGACCCGGCGGAAGGTGGGGGCGGTGGCGTTGTAGAGGTGGACGGTGGCGCGGTTGGCGCCGCGCAGCGCCTCGACGGTGCGCTCGATCAGCTCCTCGCGCGCCTGCGTCAGGACGGAGATCGTCACGTCCTCGGGGATCGCGCCCTCTTCGATGATCGACCGTACGAACGCGAAGTCGGTCTCACCGGAGGCCGGGAAGCCGACCTCGATCTCCTTGTAGCCCATGCGGACCAGCAGGTCGAACATCTCGCGCTTGCGCGCCGGCGACATGGGGTCGATCAGCGCCTGGTTGCCGTCGCGCAGGTCGGTGGAGAGCCAGCGCGGGGCGACGGTGATCCGGTTGTCCGGCCAGGTGCGGTCGGGGATGTCCACGGCCTCGTAGCGGCCGTACTTGTGGATCGGCATCCCGGAAGGACGCTGGGTGTGGGTCGCGTTGGTGATGGGCGTGGGGCGACCTACGGAAGATGCAGACATTGCGTGGGGCTCCTCGTGTGTCCACTGGGACGGCCGACGGGACGTGATCACCGCAACGCCAGACTCCGCGGGGAGGGGGTCGGCCTACGACTACAGGCCCTCGCCGCGGCAGCTAAGGAGAAGCAGCCCGAAACGCATGATGCGTAGCAGCGTAACCGAGGCGCGGCGCGCGTGCCGTTCCGTATCAGCATGCGGAACACGTCATGGCCGTACCGGCCCCGATCACTCTATTTCAGGAAAGACTGTCGCAATGGGTGACAGGATGATGACGGGCTGCCACATTGCAGTCATGGACGCCATCACACCGGTCTTCTGCACCATCGTGCCGCCGCACGTACTCGACAAGCTCTCGCAGGCCGACGACCCCGCGGTCTCCGGCCCCGCCCGCCGCACCCTGGAGGCGGACTCCGCGCAGCGCACCCGTCGCCGTCTGACCATCGCCGGAGGCCCGCTCAGGGCCGCCGCCACGTCGGAGGACGCCGCGACGGGCACCCCCCACCGCACCATCTACGACTGCCGCAACGGGACGGCGCTGCCGGGCACGAAAGTCCGCGAGGAGGGCGCGGACCCGGGGCAGGACGCCACCGTCAACCGCGCGTACGCCGGTCTCGGCGCGACGTTCGAGCTGCTGCTCTCGGCGTACGGACGCGACTCGCTGGATGGCGCGGGGCTGCCGCTGACCGCCAGCGTGCACTACGACCGGGACTACGGGAACGCCTTCTGGGACGGCGAGCAGATGGTCTTCGGGGACGGCGACGGGGAGATCTTCCTCGACTTCACGCTCCCGGTCGACGTGATCGGCCACGAGCTGGCGCACGGCCTCACCCAGTACACGGCCAACCTCGCCTACTACGGCCAGTCGGGCGCGCTGAACGAGTCCGTGTCGGACGTCTTCGGCACGCTGGTCAAGCAGTACACCCTGGACCAGACCGCGGACCAGGCGGACTGGCTCATCGGCGAGGGCCTGCTCGCGCCGCGCGTCCAGGGCGTCGCGCTGCGCTCCATGAAGGCCCCGGGCACGGCGTACGACGACGACGTCCTCGGCAAGGACCCGCAGCCGGCCACGATGGACGACTACGTACGGACGAGCCGCGACAACGGCGGGGTGCACATCAACTCCGGCATCCCGAACCACGCGTTCTACCTGCTGGCCACCCAGCTC
Source organism: Streptomyces sp. NPDC087310 (assembly GCF_044744405.1). Classification (NCBI taxonomy): domain Bacteria; kingdom Bacillati; phylum Actinomycetota; class Actinomycetes; order Kitasatosporales; family Streptomycetaceae; genus Streptomyces; species Streptomyces sp. NPDC087310. Next base: position 971,676 of record NZ_JBIUYF010000001.1, read on the forward strand.
GGCGGCAAGGCGTGGGAGCGGGCGGGCCAGATCTGGTTCGACGTGCTGACCGGCGGCGACCTGGACGTCGAGGCGGACTTCGAGGACTTCGCCAAGCTGACGGTCGCGGCGGCGCGGGCGCGCTACGGGGAGGCGGCGGAACACGAGGCCGTGGTCAAGGCGTGGTCCCAGGTCGGGGTCCCCACAACCTGACCTCTCCGGTCACCTTCGGCACCGGTACGGGCGGCGGCTACCGCCGCCGCCCGTCACGTACTAGACAGGACCCATGCGTATCCAAGTACGGCGTACGGGCGGCTTCGCCGGCATCGAGCGAACGGCCGAGATCGACACGACCGCCCTGCCCGACGCGGCCCACTGGCAGGCCCTCGCCCACCGCGCCCTCACGCCCGGCGGCCCCGCCCAGCGCGCCGGGGTCCCGGACGGCTTCGCCTACACGATCACGATCGACGGCCGCACGGCCCACTGCGCGGACCCGCACCTGACGGACGCGCAGCGCGAACTGATCTCCAGAGTCCTGAAGGAAGGCGCCTGAGCCCCCAGGGGCCCGGAGTCAGAACCCGGAGCCGGGTTCGCTCAGAACCCCGGCTTCCGAAGCTGCATGGGAGCCTCTCCTCAACGCGCCGCTCGCGCGGCTCGGCCCAGGGGCCTCACCGGCTTCACACCGCTGCGCCGGCCTCCGGCCGTCGTCCTCGGACCGCTCAGAACCCGAGCTTCCGAAGCTGCTTGGGGTCCCGCTGCCAGTCCTTGGCGACCTTGACGTGCAGGTCGAGGAAGACCGGCGTACCGAGCAGCGCCTCGATGTGCTTGCGGGACTTCGTCCCGACCTCCTTGAGCCGCTTGCCCTTGGGGCCGATGATGATCCCCTTCTGGCTCGGGCGCTCGATGTACACGTTGGCGTGGATGTCGAGCAGCGGCTTGTCCGCCGGGCGGTCCTCGCGCGGCAGCATCTCCTCGACGACGACCGCGATCGAGTGCGGCAGCTCGTCCCGTACGCCCTCCAGCGCGGCCTCGCGGATCAGCTCGGCCACCATGACCTGCTCGGGCTCGTCGGTGAGGTCGCCCTCCGGGTAGAGCGGCGGGCTCTCCGGGAGCAGCGGGACCAGCAGGTCCGCCAGCAGGCCGACCTGCTGGTCGCCGACCGCCGAGACCGGGACGATCTCCGCCCACTCCAGGCCGAGTTCCTTGCCGAGCTGGTCGATCGCGATGAGCTGCTCGGCGAGCGTCTTGGGGTCGACCAGGTCGGTCTTGGTGACGACGGCGACCTTCGGCGTCTTCTTGATCCCGGCCAGTTCCTTGGCGATGAACCGGTCGCCGGGGCCCAGCTTCTCGTTGGCGGGCAGGCAGAAGCCGATCACGTCGACCTCGGCCCAGGTCGTCCGTACGACGTCGTTCAGCCGCTCGCCGAGCAGGGTGCGCGGCTTGTGGAGGCCCGGGGTGTCCACCAGGATGAGCTGCGCCTCGGGACGGTGCACGATGCCGCGCACGGTGTGCCGGGTGGTCTGCGGCCGGTTCGAGGTGATGGCCACCTTCTGGCCGACCAGAGCGTTCGTGAGGGTGGACTTGCCCGCGTTGGGGCGACCGACGAAGCAGGCGAAACCGGCCCGGTGGGGGGCTTCGGCCGACTCGGGAGAAGTCTCGGAAGAGGAGGTACGAGCGCTCATGGCGCCCATTCTCCCCGATCCTTCACCGTCCGCCGACCAGCCGACCCCGTGAACGCCCCACCTGCCCCGCCGCGCGTCGCCGTCAACCCGCGCTGACCGTCACCCGCAGCACACCGTCCACGCCCGCCACCAGGACCGGCGTCGCGGGGCCGCCGAGATCCCGTACGGCCGCACGGTCCTCGTCGGACGCGGTCGCGGCGTCGGTGACGACGGCCGCGGCCTCCAGCGAGGTGGCCCCGCTGGCCACGGCCATGGCGACGGCGGTACGCAGCGCGCTCAGCTTGAGGGAGTCCAGCTCCACGCTCCCGGCGACATACGTCCGCCCGGTCTCGTCCCGCACGGCCGCCCCCTCGGGCACCCCGTTCCTGGCGCGTGCGGAACGGGCCAGGGTGATGATCTTGCGGTCCTCGGGATCGAGGTCGGTGGCGTCGGCGCTGTCAGCGCTGTCGGTGATCCGTGTCATGCCTCCGAGCATAAGCAACCCGGTCAGGGGCCCGTTCGCCCCGGCCCGGCTAGGCGTCGAAGTCGTACTCCAGCACGTACGACGCGGAGTCGAGCACCATCTCGTTGACCTCGACCGGCCGCCCCTCGGCGGCGAACGCCGTGCGGCAGACGAGCATGACGGGCGTGCCCGCCGAGAGGGCCAGCAGGTTCGTCTCGTCCTGGGACGGCATGCGCGAGCGGATCTCTTCCCTGAAGTGCACGGGCTTCAGGCCGAGTTCTTCGAGGCGGGCGTAGATTCCGCCGGGGCCGGTGTCGGCCCTGGTGACGGCCGAGCCCGCGACCAGGGCGGTCGGAAGCGAGCTGGTGGCCAGCAGAACCGGCTTGCCGTCCAGCACGAAGCGCCGGTTCCGCACGCATACGGCGTCACCCGTGGCGATGCCCAGAACGCGCGCGATCCGTTCCGGCGCGGGCTCCTCGGTCACCTCGATCCGGTCCACGACGAGTTCCCGGTCCTCGACATCCGCCGACCAGACGGACCGCCCGCCGCCCCACACCTCACCGGAGAGCCGCTGAACGCCGCGCCGCCTCAGCGGCCGGAACGACCGGACGAACACACCGGCGCCTTTGCGCGACTCCGCGATCCCCTCGCTCTGCAGCACGCCCAGCGCCTGTCGCGCGGTCATACGGGCCACGCCGTGGGCGGCCATGAGGTCGTTCTCACCCGGCAGTCGCGCGCCCGGACCGTACTCGCCCGCGCTGATCGCCTCTCGAAGGGTGTCAGCGATGCGCCGGTACTTCGGCTGACGGCCGCCGCCAGTTGTCGACATACGTGGGGCCTCCCTCTTCTCTGGACACCCTAGGGCACAGGTGTACCAGCGCATTCCGGCCCGCTCCTCCGTGTGACAGCGCGATTCACCGAGGCACCCAAGGCGGGCCGTGCCGTTCGGTACCGGTGCCGTACATCACCGGATGGAGTGCGGAACGGGCACCGGTCATCCGCGTCGTAGCGAAGGCCCGGGGTATCGGTTACGCGGACGAGCAGACGTACGACCGCGACTCGGACGGTGTGCTGTGGACACGGATTCCCTCGCTCCCCGGCAGGGGGCGGCCCGAGTTCGGCAGGGTCCATGCTCTGCGGCAGCGGCGCGCCATGGTCCGGACGCTGTGCCAGGTCTGCGGCGGTCCCGCCGACCGCAACGAGGACGGGGGGTTGTGGATGCTGGGCGAAGACCCCGCCGACCGGGGCTCCTGGCCCGACGACCTCGTCACGACCCACCCGCCGTTGTGCGCGCCGTGCGCGGTGCAGTCCGTACGCGTCTGCCCTCATCTGCGCGAACAGTGCGTGGCGCTGCGCGTCCGCAGCTTCGCCCCGATGGGCGTGCGGGGCGCGCTCCACCGGCCCGGGTATCCGTTCCCGGTCCCGGTGGACGCCGTCGGGGTGGCCTTCGACGATCCCCGTATCCACTGGGTCCGGGCCGGACAGCTCGTGATGCGGCTGCGTGAGTTCACGGTCGTCGGCCTGGAGGCCCTGCGGACCGCGGGCTGCTGAACGCCCGCAGGGCCCCCCGCGCCGTTACGGCCGGTCCAGGCGGAGGCGTTCCGCTTTCGGGAGGCCGGCGACCACCAGGTCGTACGAGTCCTCGATCAGCTCGCGCACCATCCGCGCCGGCAGTTCCGCCACCGTCACCGTGTTCCAGTGGCGCTTGTTGAGGTGCCAGCCGGGGGCGATCGCCTCGTGGGTCTCCCGTAGGCGCAGGGCCTCTTCCGGGTCGCATTTGAGGGCGATCTTCAGGGGGGTCTCCTCCAGGGCGCAGAAGGCGAAGATCTTGCCGCCGACCTTGAAGACCGTCAGGCCCGGGTTGCGGGGGAACGGGGTTTCCTCGGAGGTGCCGTTCTGGTCCAGGCAGTACGAGCGGACCGCCGCGGCCGTGAGGGCGCGCGGGGTCATGGGGTCGTGGCCTCCTCCTTGACCGGTTCCGCGAGGACCGTGACGATCTTGTTGCGGCGGCCGGCCGGGGATTCGGCCGTCAGGCGCAGGGTGCGGCCGTCGGGGAGTTCCACGGTCGCGGTCGCGCCCGCGATCGGGACGCGGCCCAGGGCCTTCGCGAGCAGGCCGCCGACCGTTTCCACGTCCTCGTCGTCGTACTCGTCGAGGCCGAACAGGTCCCCGAGGTCGCCGATGTCGAGCCGGGCCGTGACGCGGTAGGAGCCATCGCCCAGTTCTTCGACCGGGGGCAGCTCGCGGTCGTACTCGTCGGTGATCTCGCCGACGATCTCCTCCAGGATGTCCTCGATCGTGACGATCCCGGCCGTGCCGCCGTACTCGTCGATCACGACGGCGACATGGCTGCGCTCCTGCTGCATCTCGCGCAGCAGATCACCGGCGTTCTTCGTGTCGGGCACGAACGCGGCCGGGCGCATCGCCGTGGAGACCAGGTCGGCCTCGGAGTCGCGGTTGATGTGGGTCTTCCTGACCAGGTCCTTGAGGTAGACGACGCCGACGATGTCGTCCTCGTTCTCCCCGGTCACCGGGATGCGGGAGAAGCCCGAGCGCAGCGCCAGGGTGAGCGCCTGACGGATCGTCTTGTACCGCTCGATGCAGACCAGGTCCGTGCGCGGGACCATCACTTCCCGTACGAGGGTGTCCCCCAGCTCGAAGACGGAGTGCACCATCCGGCGCTCGTCGTCCTCGATGAGCGACTCCGCCTCCGCGAGGTCGACCATGGCGCGCAGTTCGGCCTCGCTGGCGAACGGGCCTTTGCGGAAGCCCTTGCCGGGGGTGAGCGCGTTGCCCAGGAGGATCAGGAGCTGGGGGATCGGGCCCATGATCCTGGCCAGCGGGAGCAGGACGTACGCGGAGGCCGTGGCCGTGTTCAGCGGGTGCTGGCGGCCGATCGTGCGCGGCGAGACGCCCACCGCGACGTAGGAGACGAGGACCATCACCGCGATGGCGACGACCAGCGCCGCCCAGGTCTCCCGGAAGCGCTCCAGGCAGACGTACGTGACCAGCACCCCGGCCGCCATCTCGCAGGCGACCCGCACCAGCAGGGCCACGTTGAGATAGCGCGTGGGGTCGGCGGCGACCTGCGCCAGCTTGGCCGCGCCGCGCCGCCCCGACCGTACGGCCTCGGCCGCCCGGAAGCTGGAGACGCGGGCGATGCCCGCCTCGGCGGAGGCGGCGAGCCAGGCGACGACGACCAGGGCGACGGCGCCGACGATCAGTTGCGCGGTCACGAGACCGTGGGCGCGGGCGACGGGCCCGAGAGCCCCCGCTCGGCGCGCCAGCCGTCGACGATGGCGGCCTGGAGGCCGAACATCTCGGCCTTCTCCTCCGGCACCTCGTGGTCGTAGCCGAGCAGATGCAGCACCCCGTGGACCGTCAGGAGCTGGAGCTCCTCGTCCATGGAGTGCTGCGTCGGCGCTTCCTCGCCCTGCCGCTTGGCGACCTCCGGGCAGAGCACGATGTCACCGAGGAGCCCCTGCGGGGGCTCCTCGTCGTCCTTGACCGGCGGACGCAGCTCGTCCATCGGGAAGGACATGACATCCGTGGGCCCCGGCAGATCCATCCACTGGATGTGGAGCTGCTCCATCGCGGCCTCGTCCACCACGATCACCGAGAGCTCGGAGAGCGGGTGGATACGCATCCGGGTGAGCGCGTAGCGGGCGGCGTCGAGGATCGCCTGCTCGTCGACCTCGATGCCTGACTCGTTGTTGACGTCGATCGACATGGTGCGCTCTGGTCTACTTCCCGTTGTCGCTGTCGTACTGCTCGTACGCGTCGACGATACGGCCGACGAGCTTGTGCCGTACGACATCCTGGGACGTGAGCCGGGAGAAGTGCACGTCCTCCACGCCCTCCAGGATGTCCTGGACCTGGCGCAGACCGCTCTTCGTGCCGCCCGGGAGGTCGACCTGGGTGATGTCGCCCGTGATGACGATCTTCGACTCGAAGCCGAGGCGCGTCAGGAACATCTTCATCTGCTCGGGGCTGGTGTTCTGCGCCTCGTCCAGGATGATGAACGCGTCGTTGAGCGTGCGTCCGCGCATGTACGCCAGCGGCGCGACCTCGATCGTGCCCGCCGCCATCAACCGCGGGATCGAGTCGGGGTCGAGCATGTCGTGCAGCGCGTCGTAGAGCGGGCGCAGATACGGGTCGATCTTCTCGTAGAGCGTGCCGGGCAGGAAGCCGAGCCGCTCCCCCGCCTCGACGGCGGGCCGGGTCAGGATGATCCGGTTGACCTGCTTGGCCTGGAGCGCCTGGACGGCCTTGGCCATGGCGAGATACGTCTTGCCCGTACCGGCCGGGCCGATGCCGAAGACGATCGTGTGCCGGTCGATCGCGTCGACGTACCGCTTCTGGTTGAGGGTCTTGGGCCGGATCGTCCGGCCACGGCTGGAGAGAATGTTCTGGGTGAGCACCTCGGCGGGCGTCTCGGGACCGTCCGCGCCGCCGTTCTCGCTCGCCCTGAGCATGGCGATCGAACGTTCCACTGCGTCCTCCGTCATCGGCTGACCGGTGCGGAGCACCAGCATCATCTCGTCGAACAGGCGCTGGATCAGCGCGACGTCCGCCGCGCTGCCGCTCGCACTGATCTCGTTTCCCCGGACATGGATGTCGGCGGCCGGGAACGCCTTCTCGATCACTCGCAGCAGGGAGTCTCCGGAGCCCAGGACCGTCACCATGGGGTGCTTGGCGGGGACGGTCCACCGGGCGCGCGCCTGCTCCGACGCGGGGGTCTGGACTGTAGGTGTCTGCGTCATGGGCCGGCCCTGTGGCCTGCACATACCTCCCGTTGCAGGGTTCTCGCCGCTCGACAACCTCTGGAGTACCAGCGTACGACCCCGCACTGACAAGGCCCTAGGGCTTTTCCCCGCGCCTTCCTCACGATCCCCGGTGCCGCACTCCGCGGGGCTCCCGGTGTCCCACTCCGCGGGGCTCAGCCCGAGCGGCCGAAACCGATCGTCGGTACGGCCCTGCGCAGCGGCCACGGCCGGGTCGGCGCGGGCAGCAGCTCCGCCAGGAACGCGTAACGCCGCAGCGCCGCCGGGTTCTGGTCCGGGGAGCCCTGGACGTAACTCCACCAGGCAGCGACCTCCGACCAGCCGGGCGCGGAGAGCGACCCGCCGAACTCCTGGACGGAGAGCGCGGCGGTCAGCCCGGCGAAGGCCAGCCGGTCGGCGAGCGGCCAGCCGGCCAGCGTGCCGGTGACGAACCCGGCGACGAAGACGTCGCCCGCGCCCGTCGGGTCGAGCGCGGCCACCGCGATCGCCGGGACCTCGGCGGTCTCGCCGGTCGCCCCGTCCACGGCGTACGCGCCCTCCGCGCCCAGCGTGACGACGGCCACGGGGACCCGCTCGGCGAGGACCCGCGCGGCGGCCCTGGGGCAGTCCGTACGGGTGTAGCGCATGGCCTCCTCGGCGTTGGGCAGGAACGCCTCGCAGTGCTCCAGGTCGGCCAGTCCCGCCAGGTCCCAGCGTCCGGTGTCGTCCCAGCCGACGTCGGCGAAGATCCGGGTCCCGTGGTGCGCGGAGTGCGCGATCCACTCGTCGCGCCGGCCCGGCGTGAGCGCGGCGACGGCGGCCCGCGCCCGGGGCGGGCACTCGGGCAGCGCGCCCTCCGGCGGCGGGGCCTCGTGGCCGTGCGAGACCATCGTCCGCTCGCCCTCGTACGCCATGGACACGGTCACCGGGGAGTGCCAGCCGGGGACGGTGCGGGAGCGGGAGAGGTCGATGCCCTCGCCCTGTTCCAGCGCGTCCCAGCAGTACTCGCCGTAGTGGTCGTCGCCGAAGGCCGCGGAGAGCGAGGTGCGCAGCCCGAGCCGGGCCAGCGCGGAGGCCATGTTGGCGATGCCGCCGGGGCTGGACCCCATGCCCCTGGCCCAGGACTCGGTGCCCCGTACGGGGGCGCTGTCCAGGCCGGTGAAGATGATGTCGAGGAAGACCGTGCCCGTGAGGTAGACGTCGCACTCCGGGTCGTCCGGGCCGCGCAGCGCGCCCAGCGGGTCGACGTGGGCGGAGTGTTCCAGCGCGGTGTGCCCCGGGGCGGCGGGCCCCGGGCGGTCCAGGTGGTCGAGGTGTTCCAGCGGGTCTCCGTTGGGTGTGATCACGGCGGGCTCCCGATCGCGTGCGGATCCGGACAGTCTGCCCGATCGGCGGCGCCCCACCGGACACGTCGGCCGCCCGCCCCCGTCAGCGCTTGGGAAGCGGTACCCGTACGAGGTCGGCGGCGACCGTCAGTTCGCCTTCGAAGCCCGCGGCCCGCGCCTGCCGTTCGAACGCGTCCGGGTCGCTGTAGCGCTGCGAGAAGTGCGTCAGTACGAGATGGCGTACGCCGGACTCCGCCGCCACGCGGCCCGCCTGGCCCGCGGTGAGATGGCCGTGGTCGGTGGCCAGCCGCTCGTCCTCGTCCAGGAACGTCGACTCGATGACCAGCAGGTCGCACCCCTCGGCGAGCGCGAACACCCCGTCGCAGAGCCGGGTGTCCATGACGAAGGCGAACCGCTGGCCGCGCCGGACCTCGCTGACCTGCTCCAGCGTGACGCCGTTCAGTACGCCCTCGCGCTGGAGCCGGCCCACGTCGGGGCCCGCGAGGCCGTGGGCGGCGAGCCGCACGGGGTCCATCCGGCGGCCGTCGGGCTCGGTGAGGCGGTAGCCGTACGCCTCGACGGGGTGGGAGAGCTTGCGGGTGTCCAGGGTGTACGCGGAGGTGCGCGCCAGGACGCCGTCGCCGGTGATCGGCGCCTCGGTCAGCTCGACGGTCTCGCGGTAGGCCGTCGCGTACCGCAGCCGCTCGAAGAAGCGCCGGCCGCTCGCCGGGTAGTGCGCGGTGATCTCGTGCGGCACCTGGTCGAGGTTGATGCGCTGGACGACCCCGGCGAGGCCGAGCGAGTGGTCGCCGTGGAAGTGCGTGACGCAGATCCGGTTGATGTCGTGCGCGGCGACCCCGGCGCGGAGCATCTGGCGCTGGGTGCCCTCGCCCGGGTCGAAGAGCAGGCCCTCGCCGTCCCAGCGCAGCAGATAGCCGTTGTGGTTGCGGTGGCGGGTGGGCACCTGGCTGGCGGTGCCCAGCACGACCAGTTCTCGTACGGACAAGGCGCCTACCCGGGGGGCCAGTTGAGGCCGCGTCCGCCCAGGACGTGGGCGTGCGCGTGGAAGACGGTCTGGCCGGCGCCCGAGCCCGTGTTGAACACGATGCGGTAGCCGGTGGAGTCCGCCTTGTCGTCGGCGGCCACGGCGGCCGCCTCGCGCAGCACGTCCGCGGCGACGGCCGGCTCGGCCGCGGCGAGGGTGGCGGCGTCCGGGTAGTGCACGCGGGGAATGACCAGGACGTGGGTCGGCGCCTGCGGGTTGATGTCCCGGAAGGCGACGGTGGTCTCGCTCTCGCGGACGATGGTCGCCGGGACGTCCCCCGAGACGATCTTGCAGAACAGGCAGTCGGCCTGTGCTTCTCCGGCCATGGTCCCGGCCTCCTCGGCAGAGCTGGTGTCGGTCGGTGACCGGTCAATGACCGGTCGGTGATCGGTTCCGTACGGACGCATCGTATCCGCCGCCACCGACAGGACCGGGGCGGCAGCGCGGTGAGCGGGACGGACGGGGCCGGCAGACGGACGGGCGGGCGTACTGTCAGGACCAGCGGCCCGTGCGGCCCAGCAGCAGCGCCGTGGCCGCCGTACCCGCGGTGGAGGTGCGCAGCACGCTGGCGCCCAGCCGGTACGGGTGCGCGCCCGCCGCCGCGAACACCGTCAACTCCTCGGGCGACACGCCCCCTTCGGGGCCCACGACCAGCACGATCGAGCCCGCGGCCGGCAGCTCCGCGGTGGCCAGCGCGGCGCTGTCCGCGTCGCGGTCCTCGTGCAGGACGGCCGCGAAGTCCGCGGTGGCGAGCAGCGCGGCGACCTGCTTGGTGGTCATGGCGTCCGCGACCTCGGGGAACCGCACCCGGCGCGACTGCTTGCCCGCCTCGCGCGCGGTGGCCCGCCACTTGGCGAGCGCCTTCGCGCCGCGCTCGCCCCGCCACTGCGTGACACAGCGCGCGGCGGCCCACGGGACGACGGCGTCGACGCCGGTCTCCGTCATGGTCTCGACGGCCAGTTCACCCCGGTCGCCCTTGGGGAGGGCCTGGACGACGGTGATCCGGGGCGCGGGCTCCGCCTCGGTCCGTACCTCGGTGACCGCGACGTCCAGCCGGTCCTTGCCCTCGACCGCGGCGACCGTCCCGTACCCGCCGGTGCCCGCGCCGTCGGTCAGCACGATCTCCTCGCCGACGCGCAGCCGCCGTACGGAGACGGCGTGGCGCCCCTCGGGTCCGTCGAGCGTGACCGTGCCCTCGCGCAGCGCGCCGGGGGCGACGACGAAGACGGGAGCGGTCACGGGGCGCTGCCGAGGCCGGGCATGAACGAGGCGCGGGTGGCGTCGAGTTCGCCCGCGAGGACCTCGACCAGCTTGCCGGCGGGCAGCTCGCGCGCCATCCGGTGGCCCTGGCCGGCCCAGAGCGCCATGCCCTGCGCGTCGCCCACCTTGGCGGCGGCCTTGCGCAGCCCGGAGGTGAGGTGGTGGACCTCGGGGTAGGCGGGCGGGGCGTACGGGCCGTGCTCGCGCATGAAGCGGTTGACGAGCCCGCGGGCGGGGCGTCCCGAGAACGCCCGGGTCAGCTCGGTGCGTACGAACAGCGGGTTGGTCATGGCCTGCTTGTGCAGGGGGTTGGCCCCGGACTCCGGGCAGACGAGGAACGCGGTGCCGAGCTGCGCCGCGTCGGCGCCCGCCGCGAGTACGGCGGCGATCTGGCCGCCGCGCATCAGGCCGCCCGCCGCGATGACCGGCAGGTCGACGGCCTCCCTGACCTGGGCGATCAGTGAGAGCAGGCCGAAGCCCGCACCGTCGGTGGAGGGGTCGTCGCGGTGTGTGCCCTGGTGGCCGCCGGCCTCGATGCCCTGCACGCAGACGGCGTCGGCGCCGGACCACTGGGCGGTCTGGGCCTCCTCGGCCGTGGTCACGGTGACGACGGTGTACGTGCCGACACCCGCGAAGGCGTCGAAGGTCGTCCTGGTCGGGCAGCCGAAGGTGAAGGAGACGACCGGCACCGGGTCGTCGAGCAGGATCGCGAGCTTCGCCTCGTACGCGTCGTCCCGCCCCGACTCGGGGTCGCCGAGCGGTGTCTCGTACCAGGTGGCCTCACCGGCGAGCTGGTTGCGGTAGACCTCGACGGCCGCGTGGTCGGCGTAGTGCGGCTGCGGCATGAAGAGGTTGACGCCGAAGGGGCGGCCGGTGAGGCCCCGGAGCTGCTTGACCTCTTCGTACATGCCGTCGACCGTCTTGTACCCGGCGGCCAGGAACCCGAGACCCCCGGCCTCGGAGACGGCCGCGGCGAGCTGCGGGCAGGAAGCGCCGCCCGCCATGGGGGCCTGCACGATCGGATACCGGCAGAGATCGGTCAGTGCGGAGGACATGCACGCATGGTGCCATGTCAGCCACGGCACCTCCGAATCGGCACCGCGCCGCGCGGGGCCACGGGTCCGGGGTCTGCCCCCGGATCCCTGGCCCACCGGCCCGTCCGCTGCCCGTTGAGGCAGCGTTCAGGCCCGAACACTGCCCCGGGCACCGCCCGTTGGACACGTCCTGGCCCGGCGCCGGGCCCGCCTACCGTCCGTTGAACGCGTCCTTGAGCCGCGAGAACAGTCCCTGCTGACCTGGCTGGAACTGACCGGTGGGCCGCTCCTCGCCACGGAGCTGGGCCAGTTCGCGCAGCAGGCGTTCCTGCTCCGGGTCCATCTTCGTCGGGGTCATCACCTCGACGTGGACGATCAGATCGCCCCGCCCGCCGCCCCGCAGGTGCGTGATGCCGCGCCCGTGCAGCGGGATCGACTGGCCGGACTGGGTGCCGGGCCGTACGTCGATCTCCTCCACGCCGTCGAGCGTCTCCAGCGGGCACTTCGTGCCCAGAGCCGCCGCCGTCATGGGGATCGTGACCGTGCAGTGCAGGTCGTCGCCGCGCCGCTGGAACGTCGCGTGCGGGACCTCGTGGATCTCCACGTACAGGTCACCGGCGGGGCCGCCGCCGGGGCCGACCTCGCCCTCGCCCGCGAGCTGGATACGGGTGCCGTTGTCGACGCCCGCCGGGATCTTGACCGTGAGGGTACGGCGCGAACGGATCCGGCCGTCGCCCGCGCACTCGGGGCACGGCGTGGGGACGACCGTACCGAAGCCCTGGCACTGCGGGCAGGGCCGCGAGGTCATGACCTGGCCCAGGAAGGACCGGGTGACCTGCGAGACCTCGCCCCGACCGCGGCACATGTCGCAGGTCTGGGCGGAGGTGCCGGGTGCGGCGCCCTCGCCCGAGCAGGTCGTGCAGACGATCGCGGTGTCGACCTGGATGTCCTTGGTCGTACCGAAGGCCGCCTCGTTGAGGTCGATCTCCAGCCGGATCATCGCGTCCTGGCCGCGCCGCGTCCGCGACCGCGGGCCGCGCTGCGACGCCGTGCCGAAGAACGCGTCCATGATGTCCGAGAAGTTGCCGAAGCCGCCGGCTCCGAACCCTCCCGCGCCACCGCCCCCACCGGAGGACAGCGGGTCACCGCCGAGGTCGTAGACCTGCTTCTTCTGCGGGTCCGACAACACCTCGTACGCGGCGTTGATCTCCTTGAAGCGCTCTTGCGTCTTGGGATCGGGATTGACATCCGGGTGCAGCTCGCGCGCGAGCCTGCGGAATGCCTTCTTGATCTCGTCCTGAGATGCGTCGCGGCGCACGCCGAGTACGGCGTAGTAGTCCGTGGCCACTTACGACTCCGCCAGGATCTGTCCGACGTAACGTGCCACTGCGCGTACCGCTCCCATCGTTCCGGGGTAGTCCATGCGGGTCGGTCCGACCACGCCGAGTTTGGCGACTGCCTCGTCGCCCGAACCGTAGCCGACCGCGACGACGGACGTGGAGTTGAGGCCCTCGTGGGCGTTCTCGTGCCCGATACGTACGGTCATGCCGGGGTCCGCGGCCTCGCCGAGGAGCTTGAGGAGCACCACGTGCTCCTCCAGCGCCTCCAGCACCGGCCGGATGGTCAGGGGAAAGTCGTGTCCGAAACGGGTGATGTTGGCGGTTCCGCCGATCATCAGCCGCTCCTCGGTCTCCTCGACCAGGGTTTCCAGCAGGGTCGCGAGGACCGCCGACACGGTCCCTCGGTCCTCCTGCTCGAAGGAGTCGGGCAGGTCCTGCACGAGCTGCGGGACGTCCGCGAAGCGGCGTCCGACGATCCGGCTGTTGAGCCGGGCCCGCAGGTCCGCGAGGGAGGTCTCGCCGAACGGGGCGGGGCAGTCGACGAGGCGCTGCTCGACCCGTCCGGTGTCCGTGATCAGGACGAGCATGAGGCGGGCGGGCGCGAGCGCCAGCAGTTCCACGTGCCGCACCGTCGAACGGGTCAGCGAGGGGTACTGGACGACGGCCACCTGCCGGGTGAGCTGCGCGAGCAGCCGTACCGTACGGCCCACGACGTCGTCGAGGTCGACGGCGCCGTCCAGCAGGTTCTGGATGGCGCGGCGCTCCGGCAGCGACAGGGGCTTGACCCCGGCCAGCCGGTCGACGAAGAGCCGGTAGCCCTTGTCGGTCGGGATGCGCCCGGCGCTGGTGTGCGGCTGGGCGATGAAGCCCTCGTCCTCCAGCACCGCCATGTCGTTGCGTACGGTCGCCGGGGAGACGCCGAGTTTGTGCCGCTCCGTGAGCGCCTTGGAACCGACGGGCTCCTCCGTGCCGACGTAGTCCTGGACGATCGCGCGCAACACTTCGAGTCTGCGTTCGCTGAGCATGGCGCACACCTCCCGATGTCGTCCGTCGTCCTTCGCCCGCCGCGGCCTTCGTTGGCACTCGTTCCGCGGGAGTGCCAGTGGTTCCCGGTTCAGTGTACGGCCGCAGGACGTACAGCGAGCAAGGGCGGCCGACCACCGTACCCGGGGATCCTCGGGCCGGATGTCAGTGGTCTCCCGTAGCGTCCCGGTATGGACGTCCGTTGGGAAGAGCACGGGTGGGAGCGGCTGGCGCCCGGAGTGGGCCGCGTACGCCTGCCGGGGTGGGACGCGACCGTCGGTCTGGTGGTCGGGGAGCGGGGCGCGCTGCTGTACGACACGGGGTCGACGCTGCGGGAGGGCGCCGAACTCCGGGCGCGGACGCGGGCGCTGCTCGGCGGCCGGCGCGTGACACATGTCGCACTCAGCCATCCGCATTTCGATCATGTGCTGGGGGCGGCGGCGTTCTCCGGGGTGGCGGTGTACGGGGCGGTCGGCCTGGCGGAGCTGCTGGCCGGGGACGGGGCGGGGAAGGGCGGGAGCCTGTACGAGGAGGCGGTACGGGAGGGGGTCGCGGAGGCGGAGGCGGCCGAGGCGGTGGATCTGCTGGTCAGCCCGGGGCACGCGGTCTCCGGGGAGCTGACGCTGGACCTGGGCGGCGGGCGGCGGGTGGTGCTGGCGAACGTCGGCCCGGGGCACACGGCGCACGACCTGGCGCTGCTGGTGCCGGGGACGGGGGCCGGGACGGGCGGTGGGGCGGGGGCTCCCGGCGCCCCTGCGGTGCTCTTCTGCGGGGACCTGGTGGAGGAGTCGGGCGAGCCGCAGGCGGGCCCCGACGCGGTCCCGGCGCGCTGGCCCGCCGCCCTGGACCGGCTGCTGGCACTGGGCGGCGGGGACGGGACGGTGTACGTGCCGGGGCACGGGGCGGTGGTGGACGCGGCGTTCGTACGGGCGCAACGCGACGCGCTGGCCGCGCGGTTCGGCGGGTCGGGGGCGCCCTCGTAGCCGGGCCCGCGCGCCCCGCATATCGTCATCCGCATGCGCAGCTACAGCCCCGATCTGACGCCCCCGTGGAAGAAGCCCACGCCCGCGCCGGAGGTCCCCGCCGAAACCGATCTGGTGGTCGAGGAGGTGACGACGGGCTTCTGCGGCGCGGTGATCCGCTGCGAGAAGACCGCCGAGGGGCCGACGGTCACCCTGGAGGACCGCTTCGGCAAGCACCGCGTCTTCCCCATGGTGGCGCGCGGCTTCCTGCTGGAGGGCCGGCCGGTGACCCTGGTCCGCCCGCGGCCGGGCGGCGCCGCGGGACCCGCCGCCCCGGCCCGTACGGCCTCGGGCTCGGTCGCCGTGCCGGGCGCCCGCGCGCGGGTGGCCAGGGCGGGCCGGATCTACGTGGAGGGGCGGCACGACGCGGAGCTGGTCGAGAAGGTCTGGGGCGACGACCTGCGCATCGAGGGCGTGGTCGTGGAGTACCTGGGCGGTGTCGACGATCTCCCCGCGGTGGTCGCCGAGTTCGGCCCCGCGCCGGACGCCCGGCTCGGCGTGCTGGTCGACCATCTCGTCCCCGGCTCGAAGGAGTCCCGTATCGCCGCGGCGGCGGCCGGCGCGGACGTCCTGGTCGTGGGGCACCCGTACATCGACATCTGGGAGGCCGTGAAGCCGTCCTCGGTGGGCATCGCGGCCTGGCCGAAGGTACCGAGGGGCGAGGACTGGAAGACGGGCGTGTGCGAGGCGCTGGGCTGGCCGGCGAACACGGGGGCGGCCTGGCAGGCGATCCTGTCCCGGGTGCACTCCTACCGGGATCTGGAGCCCGCGCTGCTGGGCCGGGTGGAGGAGCTGATCGACTTCGTCACGGCCGGCGGTGAGTTCTGATCCCGGGGAGCGTCTCGAACTCGGACGTGTCCAGCTCCACGTCGAGCATCGGCAGCGGCACGGGTTCGCCGAACTTCGAGGTCCGCACGGTCCGGTAGTCGGCGTCCTCACCGCTGCCGGTCGGCTCGGTGAGCAGGACACAGCGTGCTGACGTGGGGTCGACGATCAGATAAGCGGGCACCCTCCCCGCCGCGTACATCGAGCGCTTGATCCCGTAGTCCCGGTCCCCGCTGGTCTTGGAGACCACTTCGAGCACCAGCTCGACGGCGGGGGCCGGGATGAGCCGTCCGGGGCCTTCCTCGGCTCCCCGCTCAAGGACCACAAGGTCGGGCTGCGGCTCACTCGACTCACCGGGGATGGCGATGTCCTGGGTCTGAAGGCGGTCCCAGCGTTTGTGCGGGATCTGGTCCTGCACGGACTGCACAATTCGGTTATGGACCCGGTCGGGCCCGGCCATCATCACGATTTCGCCCCTGAGGAGTTCCGCCTTGAGCCCCTCAGGAACCTCAAGGTCCTCAAAGGTCTTGGCCATGCCGGTGATCGGTCGCTCATCCACAGCGGTCATCTCCGTGAGCCTCCACATTCCGCCGCTTCTGTTAGCGGCAGACTAGGGAAACAGCCTAAGCAGCCACACCCGAATCCGCGGGGATTCACCCCGGCGAGTGATCAGTCCACCAGGTCCCTGACGACGGCGTCCGCCAGGAGGCGGCCCTTCAGCGTCAGCACCGCGCGGCCGGCCTCGTACGGCTCCGGTACGAGCAGGCCGTCGGCCAGGGCGCGGGCGGCGGCGTTCCGGCCGGCCGGGCGGAGGAGGGACAGCTCGCAGCCGTCGGCCAGGCGCAGTTCCAGCAGGATGCGCTCCACCCTGCGGTCCTCCTCGGAGAGGAGTTCGCGGCCCGCGCCCGGGGAGCGGCCCTCCGCGAGGGCCTGGGCGTACGCGCCGGGGTGCTTCACGTTCCACCAGCGCACGCCGCCGACGTGGCTGTGGGCGCCGGGGCCCGCGCCCCACCAGTCGGCGCCGCGCCAGTACAGCTCGTTGTGGAGACAGCGCGCCTTCTCCGTGGTGGCCCAGTTGGACACCTCGTACCAGGAGAAGCCCGCCTCGGCGAGCACCTGGTCCGCGATGAGGTAGCGGTCCGCGTGCTCGTCGTCGTCCGTCATGGGGACCTCGCCGCGCCGGATGCGGCGGGCGAGCTGGGTGCCCTCCTCGACGATCAGCGCGTACGCCGAGATGTGGTCGGGGCCGGCGCCCACGGCCGCCGCGAGGGTGTCGCGCCAGTCGGTGTCGCTCTCCCCCGGTGTGCCGTAGATCAGGTCGAGGTTCACGTGGTCGAACCCGGCGGCGCGGGCCTCCGCGACGCACGCCTCGGGACGGCCCGGGGTGTGGGTACGGTCCAGGACCTTCAGGACGTGCTGCTTGGCGCTCTGCATGCCGAAGGAGATCCGGTTGAAGCCGCCCTCCCGCAGGGCGGCGAGGTACGCCGGGTCCACGGACTCGGGATTCGCCTCCGTGGTGATCTCCGCGTCGTCCGCGAGCCCGAACTCGTCACGGATCGTGCCCAGCATCCGTACGAGGTCCCCGGCGGCGAGCAGCGTGGGGGTGCCGCCGCCGACGAAGACCGTACGGACCTGGCGCGGGTCGTCGCCGAGCACCTTCCTGGCCAGCCTGACCTCGTCGGCGAGGGTGTCGGCGTAGTTGTCGCGGGAGGCCAGCACCCCGCCGGAGCCGCGCAGCTCGGTCGCCGTGTACGTGTTGAAGTCGCAGTAGCCGCAGCGGGTCGCGCAGTACGGAACGTGCAGGTAGAAGCCGAGCGGCCGGTCCGCCGCGCCCGTCAGGGCGTGCCGGGGCAGCGCTCCGGTCTCGGGCATGGGGTCACCGTCGGGCAGTGCGGAAGGCATGCCCCCAGTGTCCCGTACGCGACGGACCTGCCGGGACGGGACGGGACGGATCGGCCGGGACGGTACGGGGCGCCGTCCCACAGCGCCCCGCCCGTGCCCCGCCCCGTGCTCCGCCCGCCGTCACTCCGCCTGGAGCACCAGCAGCGCCAGGTCGTCCCCCGGCGGCGCCTCCGCGAATTCGTGCACCGCGCGCCGTATCCGCTCCGCCACGCCCTGCGCCGTGAGCCCCACGCACCCCGCCAGGGCCCGCGCGAGCCCGTCGCCGTCGTCGAGCATGCGGCGGCCCGAGCGGCGCTCCGTGACGCCGTCGGTGACGCAGAGCAGCGTGTCCCCGGGCTCCAGGTCGAAGGCGCTGCTCTCGTACGCGACGGACTCCACCACCCCGAGCAGCACCTGCGGCTCCGCCGCCGCCCGCACCGTGCCGTCCGGGCGCAGGAGCAGCGGCAGGGGGTGGCCGGCGCTGGCGAGGGTGCACCGTACGCCGCCGTCCGGCAGGGGCGTCAGCTCGCCGTACAGCAGCGACAGGAAGCGGGCCTGGCGGCCCTCCGGCGGCCCCGTGGGGCCTGCGGGCACTCCGGGCGGTCCACCGGGGCCCGCGGCCGCCCCGACGGCCATCAGGGACGCCGACTCGGCCGCCTCCGTCGCGTCGTCGAGCAGCAGCCGGTTGAGACGGTCCAGGACCGCGCCCACCCCGTACCCCTCGCGGGCGAGCAGCCGCAGCCAGGGGCGGGCGAGGCCGGTGACGACGGCGGCCTCCGGGCCGCTGCCCTGGACGTCGCCGAGCATGAAGCACCAGCGGTCGCCCGGCGGGCACGGGAAGACGTCGTAGAAGTCGCCGCCCGCGAGGCCCTCGTCGCTCGGTTCGTACACGAGGGAGCTGGCGACGCCCGGGATGCGCGCCACCTGGGTGGGCAGCAGTCCCCGCTGGAGGACGCGGCTGATGGTGACCTGGCGGGTGTAGCGGCGGGCCGCGCCGATACCGAGGGCGACGCGCCGGGCGAAGTCCTCGACCAGGGAGGTCACCTCGTCGGGGACGGTGCCCTGTCCGGGGCGGCCGAGCAGGAGCGTGCCCAGGGCGCGGCCGTTCGCGACGAGCCGGCAGGCGAGCGCAGCGCCGTCGCTCCCCGCCGTCCCGAAGACCGGCCAGGGCACCGGCACCGGCGTGCCGTGCGGCGGTCCCGGGAGCCTCGGCGGCTCCTTCTCCAGGGCCGCGCGCAGCGGCTCGATACGGGACTCGTCGGCGTGCCAGACGCGGGCGAGCCGGGGCGCCGCGCCCGTCTGCGCGCCGTCGCCGTCCAGCCAGACCGCGCACCACTCGGCGAGGCGTGGCACCAGCAGTTGGCCGGCGAGCGCCGCGACCAGGTCCTCGTCGAGCTGTCCCGCGAGCAGTTCGGACGCCTCGGCGAGGAAGGAGAGGGCCCCTCCGCCGGCCCACTCCGGGTCGCCGCGGACCGTACGGCGCGGGGCGGGTGCCAGGATCTCGGCGGCGCGCAGCCCTCGCCGCAGGACGGGTTCGGCCGGTGCCCCGTCGGGGCCGGTGTCCCGGCCTGCGAGGGGGAGCCGGGCCCAGACGGTCTTGAGGCCGGAGCGGTAGGTGATGCCCCAGCGTTCGGCGAGCGCGGAGACGAGTTGCAGCCCGCGGCCGTACTCGGGGGTGCCGGACGGCGCCGGTCCGTCCGGGTCGCTGCGCACGGCCCGCGCGGGATGGTGGTCGGAGACTTCGAGGACGAGCGCGGCCGGTTCGTCGCGTGCCTGGGCCCCCGCGATGTCCCCCGAGGGGTCCTCGGAGGGGACTTCGAGCCGGCAGAGCAGTTCGACGGTGGTGCCGGCGTGCACGACCGCGTTGGTGACGAGTTCGTCGACGATCAGTACGGCGTCGTCGGCGAGGAGATCGGTGCTGTGTGTGCCCGGGGAGCAGCCTGCCTCGCCCTGGCAGAAGGTGCAGGTGGTGAGCAGCCCGAGGCTGGTCCAGTCCGCGAGCGCCGCGCGTGCGAAGCGGCGTGCGGCGGACGGGGCGAGCGGGTTGCCGGGCAGACTGGTACGGGAGATGGACCGCGCGTCCCTCCGTAACGGCACCTGGGGTGCCGGACGGTGGCGGGCGTCGCGCGGGATCGGAATGGGCCCCACTGCGGCTCCTGATCCGGTTCTGGCGTTGTGCCGCTCTGGCGTTTGTGCCGTTTACGATCCCGACAGAGTGACAGACGGAGCGCGTTCCTACGCACCGAGTCATGGAAGTCGCCGGAGATTGCCCCCGGGTCTTGACAGCGGAAACCGCGCGGGGGGCGCATCGGCGCGGAAGGGGTGGCGCGGCGGTGGCGCGAAGGTCGGGCCAAAGCACCGGAACCGCGTGCGAAACCGCCCCGGACAGAGCATTCTTGCCTCGCTGGCCGAAAGACGCGGGCCGGACAAGGAGCAACAAGGATGATCAGCACATGAACGGCACAGCGGTCGGCACGGAGCGTGCGGGCATCCTGCTCGTCGACGACATGGAGGACAACCTCACCGCGCTCGAAGCGGTGCTGGCCTCACTGGACGAGCGGCTCGTACGGGCGCGTTCGGGCGAGGAGGCGGTGGAGGCGCTGCTGCGCCAGCCGTTCGCGCTGGTCCTGCTGGACGTCCGGATGCCCGGCATGGACGGCTTCGAGACCGCGTACCGGATCAAGCGGCTCGACCGGGCCAAGGACATCCCGATCATCTTCCTGAACGGGCCGGGATCCGACAGCGGTTACGCCTTCCGCGGGTACGCCACGGGCGCCGCGGACTTTCTGACCAAGCCCTTCGACCCGTGGATGCTGCGGGCCAAGGTCAGCGTCTTCCTCGATCTGCACCGCAAGAACCGCCAGTTGGAGCGGGCCCTGGCGCGCGAGCAGGAACAGCTCGGGGAGGTCGCGGGCCGGCTGGCGAAGATCGAGGACGCGCTGCGGAGCGACGCGCCGGAACATCTGGCCGACCTGCGGCGCCACTTGGAGCGGATCGAGGACGCACTGGGCGAACTCCGGCGCGGGCGGGACCACTAGGGCGTGTCCGGCCGGGGCCGCGAGGGCAGACCCGCCGCCCTCACGAGCCCCGGTCAGGCCCCGCGGGAGCGGTCAGGACTCGCGGGAGCCCTCGTACATCTCCTCGATCAGATGCTTGTACTCCCGCTCCACGACGGGCCTCTTGAGCTTGAGGCTGGGCGTCAGCTCGCCGTGCTCGATGTCCAGGTCGCGGGAGAGCAGCCGGAACTTCTTGATGGTCTGCCAGCGCTGAAGGCCCTCGTTGAGCCGCTTCACGTATCCGCCGATGAGCTGCTCGACCGCCGCCGAGGCGACCACGTCGGCGTACGGACGGCCGGCCATGCCGTTCTCGGCGGCCCAGCCGAGGATCGCCGGCTCGTCGAGCGCGATCAGCGCCGTGCAGAAGTTGCGGTCGGCGCCGTGCACCAGGATGTTCGAGACGAACGGGCAGACCGCCTTGAACCGGCCCTCGACCTCGGCCGGGGCGATGTACTTGCCGCCCGACGTCTTGATCAGGTCCTTCTTGCGGTCGGTGATCCGCAGATAGCCGTCGGCGGACAGCTCGCCGATGTCCCCGGTGTGGAACCAGCCGTCGGGCTCCAGCACCTCAGCGGTCTTCTCGGGCTGCCCGTGATATCCGGCCATCACACCCGGGCTGCGCAGCAGGATCTCGCCGTCGTCCGCGATCCGTACCTCCGTGCCGGGCAGCGGCTTGCCGACCGTGCCCGTACGGTACGCCTCGCCCGGGTTGACGAAGCTGGCCGCGCTGGTCTCCGTCAGCCCGTACCCCTCCAGGATGTGGATCCCGGCGCCGGAGAAGAAGTAGCCGATCTCGGGCGCGAGCGCGGCGGAACCGGAGATGGCGGCGCGCAGCCGGCCGCCGAACGCCTCGCGGAGCTTGCTGTGGACGAGCGCGTCGGCCACCTTGTGGCGGGCTTCGAGGGCGAACGGCACGGTCCTGGTGCCCGTACGCCGGAAGTTGTCCTGGGCGGCGACGGCGTACTCGCGGGCGACCCCGGCCGCCCACTGGAAGATCTTGTACTTGGCGGGGCCGCCGGCCCGCGCCTTGGCCGCCACGCCGTTGTAGACCTTCTCGAAGATCCGCGGCACGGCCGCCATGTAGGTCGGCCGGACCACCGGCAGATTCTCGATGATCTTGTCGACGCGGCCGTCCACGGCGGTGACATGGCCGACCTCGATCTGCCCGGACGTCAGCACCTTGCCGAAGACATGGGCGAGCGGCAGCCACAGGTACTGCACGTCGTCCCCGCTGATCAGGCCGGTGGCCGCGATCGCCTTGGCCATGTACGACCAACTGTCGTGGCGCAGCCGTACGCCCTTGGGGCGGCCCGTGGTGCCCGAGGTGTAGATGAGGGTGGCGAGCTGATCGGCGGTGATCGCCTCGACCCGCTCCTCGACCGCCTTGGGGTGCTCGGCCAGGTACGCGGCGCCGCGCGCCTCCAGTTCGGCGAGCGAGAGCACCCATCCCTCCGGGTCGCCCTCGGCGGGTACGGCGCCGTCCGCGTCGATCACCACGACATGGGCGAGGCCCGGCAGCTCGGCGCGGCGCTCGCGCGCCTTGGCGAGCTGGGCGGCGTCCTCCGCGATCAGCACCCGGCTCTGCGAGTCGGAGAGGATGTACGCGGACTCCTCGGTGTTGGTCGAGGGGTAGACCGTGGTGGTCGCGGCGCCCGCGCACATCACCCCGAGGTCCGCGAGGATCCACTCGACCCGGGTGGCGGAGGCGAGCGCGACCCGCTCCTCGGGTCGCACGCCGAGCGCGATCAGCCCGGCGGCCACGGCGTACACCCGCTTCGACGCCTCGCCCCAGCTCAGCGAGCGCCACTCGTCGGGGCCCTGTCCGGCGGCCGGTACGGGGTAGCGGTATGCCTCCGCGTCCGGCGTGGCCGCCACGCGCTCAATGAAGAGGGTCGCCACGGAGGGCGGCCGGTTCTCGATCAAGTTCTGGGTGTCGCTCACGGCATCCTCCGGGCCCGCGGCAGCGCTGCCGGCGTGCCGACTGAATTGTGACTGGCGAGTAACTAATGCGACCGACGAGTAACTAACCGACGAGTAACTACGAATCTGCGCTCAGGGTAGAGGCCGTCCGCCCGGTACGTAAGAGGCTGTGGACAGCCACTTACGTACACGTTGTGACGAAGCCGCGCCTGTTTCGGGGACGTTCCGGGGAGCCCGGACGGCGCTACGGGCCCTCACACCGCGGTGTGAGGGCCCGTAGCGCCGTCGGAACGACATCAGGACGGCTACTTCTTCGCCTTGCCCCCGGAATCGTCACTGGACAGCACGGCGATGAACGCCTCCTGGGGGACCTCCACGCTGCCGACCATCTTCATGCGCTTCTTGCCCTCCTTCTGCTTCTCCAGCAGCTTCCGCTTACGGGAGATGTCACCGCCGTAGCACTTGGCGAGGACATCCTTGCGGATGGCGCGGATCGTCTCGCGGGCGATGACCCGGGAGCCGATGGCGGCCTGGATGGGGATCTCGAATGCCTGGCGCTGGATCAGCTCACGCAGCTTGGCGACGAGCCGCACCCCGTACGCGTACGCCTGGTCCCGGTGGGTGATCGCCGAGAAGGCGTCCACCTTGTCGCCGTGGAGCAGGATGTCGACCTTGACGAGGTTGGCGGTCTGCTCGCCGGTGGGCTCGTAGTCGAGCGAGGCGTAGCCGCGGGTCTTGGACTTGAGCTGGTCGAAGAAGTCGAAGACGATCTCGGCGAGCGGCAGCGTGTAGCGGATCTCGACACGGTCCTCGGAGAGGTAGTCCATCCCGAGCAGCGTGCCGCGGCGGCTCTGGCACAGCTCCATGATCGCGCCGATGAACTCGCTCGGGGCGAGGATCGTGGCCCGTACGACCGGCTCGTGCACCGAGTCGATCTTGCCCTCGGGGAACTCGCTCGGGTTGGTGACCGTGTGCTCGGTGCCGTCCTCCATCTCCACGCGGTAGACCACGTTGGGGGCGGTGGCGATCAGTTCGAGCCCGAACTCGCGCTCCAGCCGCTCCCGGATCACGTCGAGGTGCAGCAGACCGAGGAAGCCGACCCGGAAACCGAAGCCGAGCGCCGCGGAGGTCTCCGGCTCGTAGACCAGGGCGGCGTCGTTGAGCTGGAGCTTGTCGAGCGCGTCGCGCAGCTCGGGGTAGTCCGAGCCGTCCAGCGGATAGAGGCCGGAGAAGACCATCGGCTTGGGGTCCTTGTAGCCGCCGAGCGCCTCGGTCGCCCCCTTGTTCAGGGTGGTGATCGTGTCGCCGACCTTGGACTGCCGTACGTCCTTCACGCCGGTGATGATGTAGCCCACCTCGCCGACGCCGATGCCGTCGGCCGGGGTCATCTCCGGGGAGGAGACCCCGATCTCCAGCAGCTCGTGGGTGGCGTTGGTGGACATCATCCGGATCCGCTCACGCTTGTTGAGCTGGCCGTCGATGACACGTACGTACGTCACGACCCCCCGGTAGGAGTCGTAGACCGAGTCGAAGATCATCGCGCGGGCGGGGGCGTCCTTGACGCCGACCGGCGCCGGGACCTCCTTGACCACCTTGTCGAGCAGGACGTCCACGCCGACACCGGTCTTCGCCGAGACGCGCAGGACGTCCTCGGGCTGGCAGCCGATGAGGTTCGCCAGCTCCTCGGAGAACTTCTCCGGCTGGGCGGCCGGCAGATCGATCTTGTTGAGCACGGGAACGATCGTGAGGTCGTTCTCCATCGCCAGATAGAGGTTGGCGAGCGTCTGCGCCTCGATGCCCTGGGCGGCGTCCACCAGCAGGATGGTGCCCTCGCAGGCCGCGAGCGAACGGGAGACCTCGTAGGTGAAGTCCACGTGTCCGGGCGTGTCGATCATGTTGAGGACATGGGTGGTGCCCTGGCCCTCACCCGTGGTGGGGGCCCAGGGCAGCCGGACCGCCTGGGACTTGATCGTGATGCCGCGCTCGCGCTCGATGTCCATCCGGTCGAGGTACTGGGCGCGCATCTGCCGCTGGTCGACCACTCCGGTGAGCTGGAGCATCCGGTCGGCCAGCGTCGACTTGCCGTGGTCGATGTGGGCGATGATGCAGAAGTTGCGGAGCAGCGCCGGGTCCGTACGGCTCGGCTCGGGCACGTGGAGAGGGGTCGCGGGCACGCAGGGTCCTGATTCTTGAGACGCGCGGCGTCTCGTCTCGGGTGGACGCGGATCGATACGTAGGCTCCATGGTCCCACGGGTACGGGACTGCGCCCGGTTTGGGCCGGTCGCGGGGTCGCTGCTAGCCTGACAAGCTGCGTCCGGCTCCACCCTGCCCTGTCCGGGCTCCGGGTGGTCCTCGGACGGTGCTGTACGGAGTCGACGGTGCGGTACCGAGTCCAACGGTGCTGTACCGGGTCAACGAATTCATCAAAGCTGAGAAGGCTCATAACGTGGCGAACATCAAGTCCCAGATCAAGCGGAACAAGACCAACGAGAAGGCACGCCTGCGCAACAAGGCTGTCAAGTCGTCGCTCAAGACCGCGATCCGCAAGGCCCGCGAGGCCGCTGCCGCCGGTGACATCGAGAAGGCCACCGCGGCTTCTCGCGAGGCGTCCCGTCAGCTCGACAAGGCTGTCTCGAAGGGTGTCATCCACAAGAACGCCGCCGCCAACAAGAAGTCGGCGCTGGCCTCCAAGGTCGCCACCCTCCAGGGCTGAGCCCCGGTTCCTTGATTTGACCGCCGGAAGGGACTCAGCGGGCCCTCTCTACCGCTCCTGACCGGCGAACCCCGAACTCGCACGCGACTGCGTTCGCCACGCGGGTGCGAGTTCATCAGCTTCAATGAGCTGCACAGCTTGACGTCGAAGGCCCTGGCCCGTTCTCCCAGAACGGGCCAGGGCCTTCGTCGTACCACCTGGACCGGGGACCGGGTACCACCTGGACCCGGGACCGCCCCTCGCGGGCGGGGGCTAGCCCTGGCGGCCGGAGGCTAGCCCTCGCGGCCGGAGCGGGCCGCGCGGGCGATCGCGACGACCGCCTTCTCCAGCGCGTACTCCGGATCGTCGCCGCCGCCCTTGACGCCCGCGTCGGCCTCGGCGACGGCCCGCAGCGCGGTCGCCACACCGTCCGGGGTCCAGCCGCGCATCTGCTGGCGCACCCGGTCGATCTTCCACGGCGGCATCCCCAGCTCCCGCGCGAGATCGGCGGGCCGGCCGCCGCGGGCCGAGGAGAGCTTGCCGATGGCCCGCACGCCCTGGGCGAGGGCGCTGGTGATCAGTACGGGTGCGACACCGGTCGACAGCGACCAGCGCAGCGCCTCCAGCGCGTCGGCGGCCCGGCCCTCCACGGCGCGGTCGGCGACATTGAAGCTGGACGCCTCGGCGCGGCCCGTGTAGTACCGGCCGACGACGGCCTCGTCGATCGTCCCCTCGACATCCGCGGCGAGCTGGGAGACGGCGCTCGCCAGCTCGCGCAGATCGCTGCCGATCGAGTCGACCAGGGCCTGGCACGCCTCGGGCGTGGCCGAGCGACCCAGCGCGCGGAACTCCGACCGTACGAAGCCCAGCCGCTCGGCGGGCTTGGTCGTCCTGGGGCAGGGGACCTCACGGGCCCCCGCCTTACGGGCGGCGTCCAGCAGCCCCTTGCCCTTGGCCCCCCCGGCGTGCAGCAGGACGAGGGTGATCTCCTCGGCGGGCGCGTCGAGATACGCCTTGACGTCCTTGATCGTGTCCGCGGAGAGGTCGTGCGCGTTCCGTACGACGACGACCTTGCGCTCGGCGAAGAGCGACGGGCTGGTCAGCTCGGCCAGGGTGCCGGGCTGGAGCTGGTCGGAGGTGAGGTCGCGGACGTCCGTGTCGGCGTCGGCGGCGCGGGCCGCCGCGACCACCTGCTGCACGGCGCGGTCGAGCAGCAGGTCCTCCTGGCCCACGGCGAGCGTGAGCGGGGCGAGCAGATCGTCGGGGGAAGCTTTTCTGGTGGCCATCGTGGTCCACGATCTCACGCCCCACCGACAGCGAGGGGCGCGTATCCGGGGACCCGCGTATCCGGGGACGGGGCCCGAGCTCCCGGGGCGGCGCGGACGTTACGGGGCCTCGCGCCAGCCGTCCCAGTCCGCCACGAACGCGTCCAGCGCGGCGGAGTCCAGCCGCGCCCCGGGGTCCTCCACGACCACCAGCCACTGCGCGTCCTCGGCGTCGTCCTCGCCGGCCAGGGCGTCCCGTACGAGCTGGGGCTCCTCGGTCACCGGGAACCGCTCGCCGAGCGCCTGCGCCACCTCCTCCGCCGCGTCGCGGTCGGGCAGCACCAGTACGTGTCTCACATCGCTCACGGCCGCATTCTTCCAGCCGGCCGGAGCCGGTGAACCGCCCGGTCAGGTCTTGGGGACGATCTGGATATCCATCTCGATCTTGATGCTGGAGCCGACCACCGCGATGCCCCGTGCCAGCATCGACTGCCAGTTGACGGTGTAGTCCTCGCGGTGCAGCTCCGTACTGGCGCGGACGGCCGCGCGGGTCTCGCCCTCCATGCCGTTGCCTATGCCCAGGTAGTGGGCGTCGAGGGTGACCGTGCGGGTGACGCCGTGGAGGGTGAGCGCCCCGGCGATCCCCCAGTTGTTGCCACCGCGGTGGAGGAAGCGGTCGCTGTAGAACTCCAGCGTCGGATAGTTCTCCACGTCGAGGAAGTCGGGTGAGCGCAGGTGGTCGTCGCGCATCTGCACGCTGGTGTCGATCGACGCGGCGCCGATGACGACATGCATCGCCGACCGCTCCATCGTCTCGCCGATCCTGATCGCCCCGGCGAAGTTGTCGAAGCGGCCGTGGACACGGGCGAGCCCGATGTGACGGGCGATGAAACCGATCCGGGAGTGGGCCGGTTCGATCTCCCAGTCGCCGGGCGCGGGCAGCGGCAGCGACGGGGCCACCTGGAGTGTGATGTCACCCGGGCCCCTGGACTCGGCATCGTCGCCGACCGTCACATTGCCCCGGAACGGGGTGAAGCTGTCGGCGGATATGGCCAGCCGGTACTCCCCGAGGGGGACCATCGCCACCATCATCCCGAACGGGTCGGTCTCGCCGCTCACGATCTTGCGGCCGTTGCTGTCGCTCACCGTGAACTCGGCCTGTCCGACAGGCTCGTTGACCGGGTCGATGACGCGGCAGGTGAGCAGCCCGGCGCCGGGCGGTACGGAGAGTCCGGCGAACGGACCGGGCCTCTGATGAGCGGCCGTCCGTCGGCCGAGAAGGCGGCTGATCATGGTGTGCGTACCCCTGTGCGGTCGGGCTCCACGGGGCCGCACCGCGGAACGTCGTCGGAACGGCGGCCCATGACGAGTAAGCATTCGATCACTCTTGCCCTGTTCGGGGCAAACGTACCGACAGGTAGAGAACGCGGGCGTCACCGATCGCCGCTCCGCCCCCGGGGAACGGCCCGCAGCCCCGCCCCGGCCCCCACCACCGCGATCGCCCCGTCCCGGTCGGTACGCAGCACCGTCGCTCCCCCGGCGCGCAGCGCGTCGACGGTACGGGGCGCGGGATGCCCGTACGGGTTGTCCCGGCCCGCGGAGATCAGCGCGAGCCGGGGGCGTACGTCCCTGAGCAGCCCCGGGTGCTGATGGGGCGAGCCGTGGTGGGCCACCTTGAGGACGTCCACCGGGGGCAGCGCCGGGTGGTCCCGCAACAGGCCGCGCTGGGCGGGCGGTTCGAGATCGCCCAGGAGCAGCAGGGTGGGGCCTCGGGCGACCCGTACGAACAGGGTGACGCTGGAGTCGTTGGGCTCGGTGGCGGCCGGTGACACCCCGGCCCGGGGCCAGAGCACCCGCCAGTCGAGCGGCCCGGTGGTGCGCCGCTCCCCCGGGACGGCCGGCACGACGGGCACCCGCGCCGCGGCGGCGGCGCGCCGTACGAACGCGGCCTGTTCCGGAGGATCGGGCGAGGTCGTGGTCTGGATCGCGCCGACCGCTCTGCCGCGCAGCACGCCGGGCAGCCCGGCGACGTGGTCGGCGTGGAAGTGGGTGATCAGCAGCAACGGGATCCGGGTGATGCCGAGTTCCCGCAGACACCGGTCGGCGGGCCCGGGGTCGGGGCCGGTGTCCACCACCACGGCGGTGCCGTCCCCGGCGGCGATTACGGTCGCGTCGCCCTGGCCGACGTCACACATCGCGAACGTCCACCCCGGCGGCGGCCAGCCGGTGACGATCCGGGTGAACGGC
Source organism: Streptomyces sp. NPDC087310 (assembly GCF_044744405.1). Lineage (NCBI taxonomy): Bacteria > Bacillati > Actinomycetota > Actinomycetes > Kitasatosporales > Streptomycetaceae > Streptomyces > Streptomyces sp. NPDC087310. The sequence goes on from NZ_JBIUYF010000001.1 coordinate 1,000,478, forward strand.
GGGGGCCGCACGATCGCGAGCAGCAGGAGTACGGCGCAGAGCGCGGCCGTCCAGGGGTGGCGCGGGATCCGCCGGGCGGCGACCACGACGAGGACGGTGACGACGGCGAGCAGCGCCCCGCCCCGCCAGCCGCCGGGCCAGTCGGTCCGGGCGCCGGGCAGCGCCGCGCCGCCGCGTGCGACGGACGCGATCCACCCGGCCGGCCAGCCCGCGCACCCGGCCAGCAGTTCGGCGGCGGGCAGTGCCACCGGGGCGAGGGCGAGCGCGGCGAAACCGAGCACCGTGGCCGGGGCGACCGCGAGCTCAGCGAAGAGGTTGCACGGGATCGCGACGAGGCTGACCCGGGCCGCGAACACGGCCACCACGGGCGCGCAGACGGCCTGCGCGGCTCCGGCCGCCGCCAGGGCCTCCGCGAGCCTCGGCGGCACCCCGCGCCGCGTCAGCGCCGCACTCCAGCGTGGGCCGATGGTGAGCAGGGCGCCGGTGGCCAGCACGGAGAGGAGGAAGCCGTAGCTGCGGGCCAGCCAGGGGTCGAGGAGGACGAGCAGCAGGACGGCGGCGGCCAGCGCGGGGAGCAGTGTTCTGCGGCGGCCGGTGCCGATGGCGAGGAGGGTGATCAGCCCGCAGGCGGCGGCCCGCAGCACGCTGGGTTCCGGGCGGCAGACGACCACGAACGCGAGGGTGAGCGCCCCGCCGAGCAGCGCGGTGGTCCGCAGGGAGATCCCCAGGCGTGGGGCGAGCCCGCGCCGTTCGGCCCGCACCGCCAGCCCCGGCGGGCCGATCAGCAGGACGAGGACGATGGTCAGGTTGGAGCCCGAGACGGCCATGAGATGCAGCAGGTCCGTGGCGGCGAAGGCGTCGTGCAGTTCGGGCGTGATCCGTGTGGTGTCCCCGACGACCAGCCCCGGCAGCAGGGCGCGGGCATCGGGCGGCAGCCCCTCGGTCGCCGCGCGCAGCCCGGCGCGGAGCGTGCCCGCCGTGCGCTGGACGCGGGTGGGCGGCCCTGTGACCGTCGGCGCGCCCTTTCCCGTGACGCGCAGGGCCGCCGCGTAGCGGTCGTCGGTGTGCAGCGGGGGCGCCAGCCGTCCGGTCAGCCGCAGCCGGGTGGACGGCAGCAGCCGCTGCCAGCGGCCGGGGTGCTCGCCGGGCGGGACGATCACCAGCACGGGCGTACGGACCGCGGTCGCCCCGCCCCGTACCGGCGTCACCCGGGTGATCTGCGCGTCGAGGACGAACCCGCCCCCGGCCGTCCCGCCGCCCCCGGGCCTGGGACGGGTGGCCCGGGGGTCGGAGGTGACCGTCAACTCCGCGGTGACCGAGGCATATCGGTCGGCGAGGCCGGGCACGGGCCCTCGTCGCGCGTCCGCGCCGTGCAGCCCGGCGGAGGCGGCCCCGGCGGCGGCGCAGAGCAGCGCGCACGCGGCGGCCGCGCCGGTGAGGCGCGGCCCGCGCGCGGCGCCCGACCGCACCAGGAGCAGCGCGCCGGCCAGCAGACAGACCAGCACCCCGAGCACGGTCCAGCGGCCCGGGGCGCCCACGGCCAGGGCCGCCGCGCCCCAGGCAGCCAGCGCGGGCGGCAGGAGCCGGAGGTCGGCCGGGCCCTCCTGGCGTGGATCGGACGCGCCCAGGCGGTGGTCGGCCGTCCGGTGGACCGCGGGGCGCGTCATGGCCGTACGAGAGGCTGGAGGTCGGCGAACTTGCGGTCACCGATGCCGTTGACCTCGCGAAGCTCGTCGACGGAGCGGAACCCGCCGTGCTGGGTGCGGTAGTCGATGATGTGCCGGGCGAGCACGGGCCCGACGCCGGGGAGCGTGTCGAGCTGGTCCGGTGTGGCGGTGTTGAGGCTGATGGGCGCGGCCGGCGGTCCGGGGCCCGCGCCGGGTCCGAAGCCCGCCACCGCTCCCCCGCCGTCTGTGCCGGGTCCGCCGCCCGGGGCCCCGCCCGGCGGTGCGGGGGCGTCGACCACCACCTGCTCGCCGTCCATCAGTAATCGGGCCCGGTTCAGCCCGGTGAGGTCCGCGCCCGGCTCGACGCCCCCGGCGGCCCGCAGCGCGTCGGCGACCCGCGACCCGGCGGGCAGCCGCAGGACACCCGGCTCCCGCACCTTGCCTCCGACGTCCACCACGATCCTGGCCGTCTCCGGTGGGGGCGGCGGCTCGGGTTCGACGGCCTTCCGCAGCGGTGCGGGCAGTCCTCTCGGCACATCGCCCGGAGGAGCGGCGTCCGCGCGGACCGTGTCCGGTGCCCGGACGGACTGCGGGCGCCCGGTCCAGAAGTGCTGCGCGGCGAGCCCGGCGGCCACCACCAGCACCACCGCGAGCGCGCCCAGCGTCCTCAGCTCCAGACCGCACCGGAGCTGAACCCACAGCGGCAGCCGCTCCCGCACCGCCACCAGCGCCCCGGCCCACGCCCGCCCCCGCTCCGCCTTGGGCGGCGACGGGGGCTCCGGGGGCTCCGGGGCGGCGACAGGACCGGCACCGGCCGGGGCGGCAGGAGTGGCAGGAGATGCGGGAGAGGTGGAAGAGGCGGGGAAGAGCGCGTCCGCCCGACGGCGCGGCTCCGGCGGGGCCACGGGCGCGGTCACGGACGTAGACGCGGACGCGGTCACGGACGAGGGCGCCGTGCGCCCAGGGAGGCGGGTCGGCGTCCCGGTACGGACTTCCACGCGAGCGCGAGCGCGGGGACGGGAGTGGGATCGGGCACGGGGACGACCGTGGCGGGCACGGCCGTCGGAGCCGGGGGAACGGCCTGGGCCGCTGGTTACGGAGCGTGTTCGGAGAGCCATGCCACAGAACGGTAGGCATCCTCGCCCGATCTCGCCGAGCACACCGAATTCCGGTGGAAAACCTGCCGGTTGTGGAAAACTCGGCCACCCGAACGAGGGTATGCGGGCCCCGCGGGACCGTCAGCGCGGTGAGATCACGGCCCCCAGCAGCCCCGGCCCCGTGTGCGCCCCGATCACCGCGCCGACCTCGCTGACATGCAGGTCCACCAGTCCCGGCAGCCGCTCACGCAGCCGCTCGGCGAGCGCCGTGGCCCGTTCCGGCGCCGCGAGGTGGTGCACCGCGATGTCCACCTGGCCGGTGCCGGCCCGGTCGGCGACGATCTCCTCCAGCCGGGCGATCGCCTTCGACGCCGTCCGCACCTTCTCCAGCAGCTCGATGCGCCCGCCGTCGAGTTGGAGCAGCGGTTTCACCGCGAGCGCCGAGCCGAACAGCGCCTGGGCGGCGCCGATCCGGCCACCCCGGCGCAGATAGTCCAGCGTGTCGACATAGAAATACGCGGTGGTGCCCGCGGCCCGCTTCTCGGCAGCGGCCACCGCCTCGTCGAGCGTGCCGCCGCCCTCCGCGGCCTCGGCCGCCGCCAGCGCGCAGAATCCGAGCGCCATGGCCACCATGCCGGTGTCCACCACCCGCACCGGCACGGGCGCCTCCCTGGCGGCGAGCACGGCGGCGTCGTACGTGCCGGAGAACTCGGCCGACAGATGGAGCGAGACGATCCCCGTGGCCCCGGCGTCCGCCGCGGCGCGGTACTCGGCGGCGAAGACCTCGGGGCTCGGCCGTGACGTGGTCACGGACGTCCGCTTCTGGAGCGCCAGGGCCAGGGAACGGGCCGAGATCTCCGTGCCCTCTTCCAGCGCGCGGTCCCCGAGCACGACGGTCAGCGGCACCGCGGTGATGCCGTGCCGTTCCATCGTCTGCGGCGGCAGGTAGGCCGTGGAATCGGTGACGATCGCGACATGGCGGGACATGAGCCGGAGGTTACCCGTCGTCCTCACGGGGCGGCAGCCCGGCCCCGTCCCTCCGGTCGGTTCCGGCCCTGGTACACGGTCAGTTCGTGGTCTCGGGCCTGGCCTGCTTCTGCCAGGGGTACGTGGTCCTGAGCCGCGGATCGGGCGGGTCGATGGCCTCGCGCCGCTCCTCCGGCCGCGCCGTGGAGGCCGCCGCACCGGTCGACGCCGTGGGCTCCGCGGGCTCCGTCGACCAGTGCCGCAGCGCCCCGGACTCCACATCGATCTGCGCGCTCAGCGACGACAGGTCGTCCTCGGAGAACTTCCGCGCGCGGTCCCGGGCGGCCCAGCGCAGCGAGTCCGCGGAGTGCGTGATCCGGTCCGTGCGCTCCCGCAGCTCCGGGAGCCGCTGCCCGACCCTGCTCCGGTCGGGGTCCCGCTCCAGTTGGCGCAGCTCGTCGTCCAGCTCCCGGCCGTGCACGCTCAGCCGTTCGAACAGGGCGATCGACTCCGACAGCGAGGCGTCCTCGGCCACGCCCGCCTGGAGCGCGTCCTGGGTGGCGCGCATGGAGGTGCGCAGCCTCAGCCGAAGCTGGGCGAGCTCCCCGGCCGTGCCGGTCTGGCCCAGGCTCTTCGCCCGCAGGGTCGTGTCCTCCACCGTGCGGCGGGCCTGCGAGATCGTACGGTCCACGCCCCGCTTGGCTGCGCCGACCGCCTTGACGCCCGCGTACACCCCCAGTGCCATGAAGGCGACGAAGAGCAACGCCATGATCGTGATCGCGACGTCCATGAGCGCGCCCCTTCGCAGTCGTTCGTGTCCCTTCCACCGTAAACGGAACGGGCAGGCTGTGGGTTCCCTCGGAACCCCCAACCTGCCCGTAGGGGAAAGCCCTGTGTCCCCGGTCGAAGCCACGAACGGCCGATCCGGCAACGATCAGGTGGCAACCATCAGGCGGGAACGATGTTCACCAGCTTCGGCGCCCGCACGATCACCTTCCTGATGCCCGCCCCGCCCAGCGCGGCGACCACGCCCGCGTCACCCAGCGCCAGCTTCTCCAGCTCCTCGTCCGAGATGGACGGGGAGACCTCCAGCCGCGCCTTGACCTTGCCCTTGACCTGTACGACGCAGGTCACGGCCTCGTCCACGACGTATGCCGGGTCCGCGACCGGGAAGTCCCGGTGCACGACCGAGTCGGTGTGCCCCAGCTTGCGCCACAGCTCCTCGGCGACGTGCGGGGCCAGTGGCGCGAGCAGCAGCACCAGCGGCTCGGCGACCGCGCGCGGGATCGGGGCGCCCGTCTTGGTCAGGTGGTTGTTCAGCTCGGTGACCTTGGCGATGGCCGTGTTGAAGCGCAGCCCGGTCATGTCCTGGACGATTCCGTCGATCGCCTTGTGCAGCGCGCGCAGCGTGTCCACGTCGATGTCGGCGGGGTCGGTGTCGACGACGGTGACCTCGCCGGTCGCCTCGTCCACCACATTGCGCCACACCCGCTGGATCAGCCGGAACTGGCCGACGACCGCGCGGGTGTCCCACGGACGCGAGACGTCCAGCGGGCCCATCGCCATCTCGTACAGCCGCAGCGTGTCCGCGCCGTACTCCGCGAAGATCTCGTCCGGGGTGACGGCGTTCTTCAGGGACTTGCCCATCTTGCCCAGGACGCGGCTGACCTTCCCGCCCTGGTACCAGTAGCCGCCGTCGCGCTCCTCGACCTCCGCCGCCGGCACCGCGATTCCGCGGCTGTCCCGGTAGACGAACGCCTGGATCATGCCCTGGTTGTAGAGCTTGTGGAACGGCTCGGCCGAGGAGATGTGCCCCAGGTCGAACAGCACCTTGGACCAGAAGCGCGCGTACAGCAGGTGCAGTACGGCGTGCTCGGCGCCGCCCACGTACAGGTCGACGCCGCCGTGCGGCTGGCCCTCGCGCGGGCCCATCCAGTACTGCTCGACGGCCGGGTCGACCAGCTTCTCGTCGTTGTGCGGGTCCAGGTAGCGCAGCTCGTACCAGCACGAACCGGCCCAGTTCGGCATGGTGTTGGTCTCGCGGCGGTAGCGCTTGACGCCCTCGCCCTTCCCCAGGTCCAGCTCGACGTTCACCCATTCGGCGTTCCGCGACAGCGGCGTCTCCGGCTGGGTGTCCGCGTCGTCCGCGTCGAACGTACGGGGCGAGTAGTCGTCGACCTCGGGCAGTTCCAGCGGCAGCATCGACTCGGGCAGCGCGTGCGCCGTGCCGTTCTCGTCGTAGACGATCGGGAAGGGCTCGCCCCAGTAGCGCTGACGGCTGAACAGCCAGTCGCGCAGCCGGAAGTTGACCGTGCCCTCGCCGATGCCGCGCGCGGCCAGCCAGTCGGTGATCCGCGCCTTGGCCTCGGCCACCTTCAGGCCGTCCAGGGTGAGGTCCGCGTTCGACGAGTTGACGATCGGCGCGTCGTACGAGGAGAACACGTCGTCCCACGCCGAGGCGTCCGTGCCCCGGCCGTCAGTGGGTTCGACGACGCAGCGGATCGGGAGTTCGAAGGCGCGCGCGAACGCGAAGTCGCGGCCGTCGTGCGCCGGTACGGCCATGATCGCGCCGGTGCCGTATCCCAGCAGGACGTAGTCGGCGATGAAGACGGGCAGGCGCTCGCCGCTGACCGGGTTGGTGGCGTAGGCGCCGGTGAAGACCCCGGTCTTGTCCTTCGCCTCGGCCTGCCGCTCCACGTCGGACTTGGCCGCGGCCTGCTTGCGGTACGCGTCGACGGCCTCGGCGGGGGTCGCGTGACCGCCCGTCCACACCTCGTGCGTCCCCTCGGGCCAGGCCGCCGGGACGAGCTTCTCGACCAGGTCGTGCTCGGGCGCCAGGACCATGTACGTGGCGCCGAAGAGGGTGTCCTGACGGGTCGTGAAGACCGTGATGGCGGCGCTCCCGCCGACGGCGTCCGTCACCGGGAAGTCGACCCGGGCGCCCTCGCTGCGGCCGATCCAGTTGCGCTGCTGGAGCTTGATGGCCTCGGGCCAGTCCAGGGCGTCCAGATCGTTCAGCAGCCGGTCGGCGTAGGCGGTGATGCGCATGTTCCACTGGCGCAGCTTCGCCTTGAAGACCGGGAAGTTGCCGCGCTCGGAGCGGCCGTCGGCGGTGACCTCCTCGTTGGCCAGCACCGTGCCCAGACCGGGGCACCAGTTGACGGGGGCGTCGGAGGCGTACGCCAGCCGGTAGCCGCCCAGGACGTCGGCCCTCTCAGGGGCGCCCAGCTCACTCCAGGGGCGCCCGTCGGGCGTCGCGCGCTCCCCGCTCTCGAACTGCGCCACCAGCGTCTCGATGGGGCGCGCGCGGTCCGCCTCCGGGTCGTACCAGGAGTTGAAGATCTGTACGAAGATCCACTGGGTCCACTTGTAGTAGTCCGGGTCGATCGTGGCGAAGGAGCGGCGCCGGTCGTGGCCCAGACCCAGCCTGCGGAGCTGGACCTTCATGTTCTCCATGTTGGCCTCGGTGGAGGCCCGGGGGTGCGTGCCGGTCTGGACCGCGTACTGCTCGGCGGGCAGGCCGAACGCGTCGAAGCCCAGGGTGTGCAGGACGTTGTGGCCGGTCATGCGCTGGTGACGGGCGAACACGTCGGTGGCGATGTAGCCCAGCGGGTGCCCGACATGGAGTCCGCTGCCCGAGGGGTAGGGGAACATGTCCATGATGAACTTCTTGGGCCGGGCGGCCAGCTCCGGATCGCCGGCCAGCTCACCCGTCGGGTTCGGCGCCTCGTACGTGCCCCGGGCGTCCCAGAAGTCCTGCCAGCGCGCCTCGATGTCCGCGGCCATGGCCGCGGTGTAGCGGTGCGGCGCTGCCGTCTCGGCAGCGCCGGAAGCGGCAGCGGAATTCGTCTCGCTCATGATGTCCTGAAGCTCCATCGATCGTCTCTGCCAGCGGGGCCGGCCGTACCGGGCGGCACACAGGGCCGCACCGGTCCACCGGTCAGCGAAAGAAAAATGCCCCTCACACAGGAGGGGACGCCGCGCTGACTCCGACCGGATCGGTCATCGGCCGGGACTGGTCAGCGCGGCCCGCTAAGCAGAAGGCGTACGGCACGCATGGCGTCAGGGTACCGCAGTGCCCGATCCGCGCGCACGGGGCAGGTCCGCGGGGGCGGCCGGGCAACCGCACGGTGAGGCTCAACGGTCAGCCTTACTCCGCGTATCGGACCTATCCGGGCAACAGCGGAGTCGGATAACTCACCTTCACCTGGCTAAACCTGCAAACCGGGTACTGCCCGGTATGGCTCCACTTAGCATGCGGCAGCGGGACCGCTTTCCCGAGCCCTTCGGAGTTGCCCCCTATGAACCTTCAACGCAAGCCCGGCGCGTCGCCCAACCCTGAGTCCGGCAACAGCCGGAAGACCCAGGGAATCGCGACCGCCGCAGCACTGGTACTGGTACCACTACTCGCCGTCGTAGGAGGCGACGCTTTTCAGGCCTTCATCGACTTCGGCGCGGGCGTGCTGTCACTGCTGTCGCTGTCCGGGGCGGTCGTCTGGGGTCTGATAGCCACCGACCGGCTGCTCCTCGCGCCGCGACAGCGGCTCCTGGCCCAGGGCATCCATCGAGCGACCGCCGTCGCCTCGATCGGGTTCCTGCTGCTTCATGTCACCATCAAGATCACTCTTGGCAAGGTCGCCCTGATCGGCGCCCTGCTCCCCTTCGGCCTGGGCATCTCCGGTACGAACGGCCTCATCGGCTTCGGCTCCCTCGCCGCACTGCTGATGATCGTGGCCGGTACGACCGGTGCCCTGCGGAGCGTCTTCGCCCTTCCCGGCAAGTACGCCGCCCGCTGGCGGGCGATCCACATGGTGGCCTATCCGGCGTGGTGTTTCGCCCTGATTCACGGACTCTTCACAGGACGTCCCGCGGCTACCTACGTCACTGTGATGTATTCCCTGACCGTGCTCGGGGTCGCCGCCGTCGTCTCGCTGCGGCTGCTCCCCCGCCAGACCCAGCGGCGCGTCGCCGAGCGGATCGTCTCGATGACGGGCGCCGACACCGAGACCAAGGAGTCCGGGAGCGGTCTGCGCGATCTCTCGTCCTCCCCGCTCCCGGGCGCCAGCGGCATCCCCCCGCAGCGCGAGTACCAGCCCAGGCCGCAGCAGGACCCGATCGCGGCCTCCTCGCTCTCCACCCCGCTCGGCGGGGGCCGTACGCCACCGCGGCTCGCCGCCCCGTCGCCGCCGCTGTACGAGGCGACACCGGCTGCGGACCCGCTCAGGGCCCCGGACCCCCTGGCCGACACGTTCGTCGCCCCACGGGGCGGCGACGGCCTCTCAGGGCCGGGTTCCGACCGGGGCCAGGACAGCGGTACCGGGCTCTCCGCCGGCTACCGCGCCATGTCCATGGACGCGACCACCCGGATGCCCGCGCAGCCCCCCGGCTCCCCCGCGGCCGGAGGTCAGCAGGGCGGGGACGTCCCGTTCGCCGAGCGCATCCCCATGACCGAGGAACTGCCGATCATCACCGACGAGCCCATGGGTCCGCCCGGCTCCTGGCCCGCACCGTCCCCGCCCCGGCCCGCGCAGGCGTTCACCCAGCCCCCGGCGGCCCCGTACGACACGGGGGCGGTCCCCAGGTACGACGGAGGCCGCAACGGCGGCCAGAACCAGCCGTACGACACCGGCGCGACCCCCCAGTACCCCGGGGCGGACGCCGGCTACGGCGCGAACACCCCGTACGACACCGGGGCCACCCCCCTCTACGACGGCGGCCAGAACGGTGGCCAGAACATGCCGTACGACACCGGGGCGATCCCTCAGTACAACCCGGGGATGACCCCTCAGGGGCAGCAGAACCCGCAGTACGACACCGGGGCCACCCCCGCGTTCGATCCGGGCGGCGCCGCCGCGTACGGCACCGGCTCCCCCTACGGGCCCGACGGTGCGTCCCCCTACGGCACCGGCCCCGCCCCGACGTACGACACGGGCTCGATCCCGGCGTACGGCACCGGCGCCGTTCCCCCGTACGACACCGGCTCCGTACCCGCCTACGACGGCCAGCCCTACAACGGCCAGTCCTACGACGGCCGGCCGCAGGCAGGACCCGGTCAGCCCGGACCGGGCTCCTTCCCCTATGACGAGGCGGCCACCCCGGGCCCCCTCTATCCGCCCCCGGCCGGGGAACCCTGGCAGGCACCCGCAGGAGACCGACCGTGAACGCCCCTCTCCCCGATGTCCCCGAAGTCCGTGTCGTCGGCCTCCCCCAGCTCACCCAGGGATTCGATCTCGTCGAACGCCTCGACCTGCCCATGCACCTCAAGGTGCACGGGCCGCTGGAGGCGATGACCGGCGAGCGGCTGGCCCAGTTGGCCGAGAACATATCCCTGACCGGCCGCGGCGGCGCCGGCTTCCCCTTCCACAGGAAACTGCGGGCCGTCGCCAAGTCGGCGATCAGCCGCGGGGTCCGGCCGGTCGTCGTCGTCAACGGCAGTGAGGGCGAACCGCCCTGCCGCAAGGACACGGTGATGCTCAACCGGGCACCGCACCTGATCCTCGACGGCGCTCTGCTGGCCGCCGAGGCCCTGGGCGCGCGCACCCTGGTCATCGCCGTGACCAGGAACTCCACCGAGGTCTCGATCCGGGCCGCCCTCGCCGAGCGCGGCCTCTCCGACCGGCGCGGCCAGCAACTGCGGGCCAAGGTCGTCCGTACGCCCGAGCGCATGGTCTCGGGCGAGGCGTCGTCCGTGATCCGCGCCATCAACGGCGGCCCCGCCAAGCCGCCGGGGCGCCGTGAGCGCGCCGCGGAGTCCGGCGTCGGCGGCCTGCCGACGCTGCTGTCGAACGCGGAGACCTTCGCCCAACTCGCCATCGGCGCACGGATCGGCGCCCGCCGCTACGCCCACACCGGGCTGGAGACCGAGCCCGGCACGGTCATGCTCACCATCTCCGGCGCGGTCGCCCGGCCCATGGTCATCGAGGCGCCCTCGGGCGTGCCGCTGCGCTACATCCTCCAGATGGCCGGCGCCCCGCCGATGCCCCAGGGCGTACTGACCGGCGGCTACCACGGCAACTGGATGGACGCGATCGCCGCCCACGAGGCCGTGATCTCGAAGGAGTCCTTCAAGTCGTTCGGCGGCGCGCTGGGCGCGGGCGCGATCCTGCCGATCGGCCCCGAGACCTGCCCGCTGGGCGAGGCGCTCCGGGTCGCGAACTGGCTCGCGGCCGAGACCGCCGGGCAGTGCGGCCCCTGCAAACTCGGGCTGCCGGCCGCGGCGAGCGGTCTCGCCGATGTGATCAACGGCGGCGGCCAGGCGGCGCTGGAGGCGCTGCGCGCGGTCACCCAGTCCGTCAAGAAGCGCGGGGCGTGCCAGCACCCCGACGGCTCCGCGCGCTTCTTCTCGTCCACCCTGTCGGCGTTCACCGACGACCTCGCGGCGCATGTGCTCAACGGCGGCTGCGGACGCGAGACGACCGGGGTGCTGCCGCTGCCCAACCCCGGCTACCAGGACGAGGTCGAGTCCATCCCGAGCGGCGGCAGGCTCGCCATCGACTGGACGCTCTGCCAGGGCCACGGCCTGTGCGCGGACATCCTCCCCGAGCTGTTCCGGATGAGCCCGGACGGCTTCCCCACGCCGGCCAAGGCGGATGTCCCGATGCACCTCCAGGGCGCCGCACAGCGCGCCGTACGGCGCTGCCCGGCGCTGGCGCTCCGGCTGGAGCAGACGGCGCCCACGCCGCCGCCGCGCCAGGAGTCCTCGCGCGCGGCGCTGCCGCCGGGCGGCGGGCGCAAGGCCCTCGGCCGGGGCCGCGGCTGAGCGAGGGGTTACGTACCGGCGGGCCCCGCGTCAGGGGTCCCGCCGGTCCACCCGCCCCCTCGGGAGACAGGGCTCGGAGACAGGGGGAGACGGACATACGAGAAGCGGGCCGTCCTGATCGGACGGCCCGCTT
>NZ_JBIUYF010000001.1:1012109-1480052 GCF_044744405.1 Streptomyces sp. NPDC087310
CCGGCGGCACCCGGGGCCGGGGCCGGGGGGCCCCCCCGCCCCCCCCCGGGGGGGGGGCCGCCCCGCCCCCCCCGCTTCTCGTGATCTTCACTGCTTGCTGTGGAGCTAAGGAGAATTGAACTCCTGACCTCCTGCATGCCATGCAGGCGCTCTACCAACTGAGCTATAGCCCCTTGCGTTCCACCGCCCCGGGGTTTCCCCCTCGGCGGCATGGCCAACATTAACGGTCCCTGTGCCCCACCACCAAATCGATTCCGCGGGGGGCCGACCCGGCCCCGGCCGGAGGTCGGTCAGGCGCCGATCGGACCTCGGCCGGACGTCGGTCAGGCGGTCGCGAAGGAGTAGAACCGCTTGAGCGTGCAGTGCTCCTCCAGGAGACGGCCGTAGATCGGCTCGCCCTCCAACTCGCGGTACGTCTCGATGGGGTCGCCTTTTATGATCAGGGCCCGCGCGCACTCCTCGCACCAGTACTGGTACTCGGGGTTGAGCGGGTCCATGTCCCGAACGATCGGCGTACCGCTGCCGCACCAGTCGCACTTACGCCTGTGCGCGCCCATCAATCAGCTCCAGATGTGGCCACAGCAGGCCGTGCACACGTAGGAATGTCCGCGGTGGCCGTCGAGCGCGTGAGCCGGAGGGGACGAGTCGCCCGAGGGACAGCCGACACTGCTGGCGGACATCGCGCTCTCCCTCCCGGTCCGGTCCCTGGCCCCCATCCGGTCGTCCGATTCTGCCATGCCGAGGACTGCTGGTCAGCCTGAAACAGCGTCCGTACAGCAGAAATCCCGCCCCCCAGCAGGGGACGGGATCCGGTTCGTGACGGTGATTGTGGAGCTAAGGAGAATTGAACTCCTGACCTCCTGCATGCCATGCAGGCGCTCTACCAACTGAGCTATAGCCCCTCGTGTTCCCCGCGCCGCGCGCTGCGAACAAGAAGAACTTTAGCCTGCGACCTGCCGGAAAGCGAAATCCGGTGGCCGCCCCGGCGAACGGCCGGGCGTCAGCCGGCCGGACCCCGGACGCCCGGCCCCTGGACGCCCGGCCCCCGGGCGCGCGGCCGCCGGGCACTCGGACCCCGGACGCTCAGTCGTCGTCACCGAGGACCGGCTCCGGGAGGGTGCCCGCGTTGTGCTCCAGGAGCCGCCAGCCGCGCGCGCCCTCGCCGAGGACGGACCAGCAGCAGTTGGAGAGCCCGCCGAGCCCTTCCCAGTGGTGCGACTCCAGGCCCAGCAGCCGGCCGATGGTGGTACGGATCGTCCCGCCGTGGCTGACCACGACCAGCGTGCCCCCGTCGGGCAGCTTCTCGGCATGGCGGAGCACCACGGGCGCCGCGCGGTCCGCGACCTCGGTCTCCAGCTCGCCGCCGCCGCGCCGCACGGGCTCGCCGCGCTTCCAGGCCGCGTACTGGTCGCCGAACCGCCCCACGATCTCCTCGTGGGTCAGACCCTGCCAGGCGCCCGCGTACGTCTCGCGGAGCCCGGCGTCGTGCGCGACGTCGAGGCCGGTGACGGCGGTCAGCTCACGGGCCGTGGCAGCGGCCCGCCGCAGGTCGGAGGCGATGATCGCGGCCGGCTTGAGGGAGGCGAGCAGCCGGGCGGCCCTGCGGGCCTGTCCGACGCCCTCCTCGGTCAGCTCGATGTCCGTGGAGCCCTGGAAGCGGCGTTCCAGGTTCCAGGCCGTCTGGCCGTGGCGCCACAGGACGATACGGCGGCCGCGGCCGCCCTTCGCGCCGTTCAGCTCAGCTCACCGTCCGGGTCACCGGCGATCCCGGTGTGCTCGCCCGCCGTCTCCGCGTGCTCCTTGCCCTTGCCGCGCGTCTTGACGGCGTCCTCGGGCAGCTCCAGCTCGGGGCAGTCCTTCCAGAGCCGCTCCAGCGCGTAGAAGACGCGCTCCTCGCTGTGCTGGACGTGGATGACGATGTCGACGTAGTCGAGCAGGATCCAGCGGGCGTCACGGTCGCCCTCGCGGCGCACCGGCTTGGCGCCCAGCTCCTTCTGCAGGCGCTCCTCGATCTCGTCGACGATCGACTTCACCTGGCGGTCGTTGGGCGCCGAGGCGAGCAGGAAGGCATCGGTGATGGACAGCACATCGCTCACGTCGTACGCGATGATGTCGTGCGCGAGCCGGTCCGCGGCCGCCTGGGCGGCGGCGTTGACGAGCTCGATGGAACGATCAGTAGCGGTCACTGGCAGGCTTTCGTCGGGGGTCGTGGAGATGCCCAGGATCTCACGGACCACCGACAGCCGGCACAGCCGTTCTCCCGGGCGCGGACCGGCACCCGGGAGACACCTGACCGGACGACCCCTAGTCGACCTTGTAGTCCTGTCCGAGGACGACGGAGACATCGGCGTTCGCCGCCGCCTTGCCCTTCTCGACCGCGCTCGCCGGCAGCCCCAGCGTCTTGGCCGTCTCCTCCGCCTGTTCCTTCTTGGCCGCGTCACCGTAGGTGACACGCGAGGAGGTCACGGCGTCGGCCGTACCGGCGTCCACGAAGCTGTAGCCGCCGTTGACCAGCGCGATCCTGGCGGACTCCGCAGCGTCCTGGTTCCCGCTCGCGTTCTTCACGCCGACGCGTACGGCGTCGCCCTGCTCGGGCGCGGTCACCGAACCGCCCAGGATGTCCTTCACCACGCTCTCCGTCGACTCCTCGCTGAGCGTGCCATTCGTCTGGACGGGCAGGACCGTCGTCTTGTAGTCGCCCACCTTGGCGTGCTCGGCGAGCTTGGCCAGGGCCGCGCCCAGGTCCTTCTCGGTGAGCGACGGGTCCAGGATCTGCGCGAGGGTCTCGACGGTGACGGTGGCGGCCCCCGGGTCGTCCGAGATCTTCCGCAGGACGCCCTGGAGCACCTGGCCGAAGCGCGTGAGCTGCTTGGCCTCCTCCTCGCCGGGGGCGCGGTAGGTGGCGTAGCCGACGGCCGCCCGTCCGTTGAGGGTCTCCTTCTCGCCCTTCGGCACCAGCGGGTCGTCGCCCTTCTTGGCGGCGGGCACCTCGACGTCGGTGGTCACCTCGATACCGCCGACCAGTTCGACCAGGTTCTCCAGATAGGGCGTGTCGAGCCGCCAGGTGCCGGCGATCTTGGTGCCGAGAAGGGTGCCGATGCCCTCGCGGGTGCCGTCCGAGCCGTCCTCGTCGACGGACTTGCCGAGGGTGGTCGAGGCTCCCTCGTCGCCCGCGATGGCGAGGACGTTGGGGAGCAGGACGGTGGTGCCCTGGCCCGTCGTGGAGTTGTTGACCAGCAGCGCCGTGGAGGTGTCCTTCTGCTTGGTGCTGCGCAGGTGTACGACGATCACATCGCGCTTCTGTGTCCCCGAGGCGGTGGTCTGCGGCGCGTCCGACGAGGACATACCGGGCAGCTCGCCCGCGTACCAGAGGTAGCCGACGCCGCCGGTGACCGCCAGCGCGAGGGCGACGACGAGGGCCACCACACGGCTGCGTCCGCGGCGCTTGGCCTCCTCGCGCCGCTCGGAGCGGCTCTCGGTGAACTTGAGCCAGTCGATGACGTCCTCGGAGTCCTCGGTGGGCTCCTCTATGAACGCGAACTGCTCGGTCTTGTAGTCGCGTTCCTCACCGTCGGGACGCCGCTGCCCCGGTACGGCGGCCTGCCCCGGTACGGCGGGCTGCTCGGGCTCGGCACCGCGCGCGGGCTCGGCGGGTGCGGATGCGGGTGCCGGGGCGGGTGCGGGCTCCGGTGTCCGCGCGGCCGGCGGCCGGTCGACGGCGACCAGGGCCTCCGGCACGGCCTGCTGCTGTTGCCCCGGTGCCTGCTGGGGCTGCTGGGCCTGCTGCTGGGCCTGCTGCTGGCCGGTGTCGTACCCGTACGGGTCATAGCCGTACGCCTGTTGCTGCTGCGCCTGCTGCTGCGGCACCTGCTGCGCGTACGGGTCGTACTGCTGCGGGATCTGTTGCTGCTGCGCCTGCTGTTGCGCCTGCTGCTGGGCGTACGGGTCGTAGCCGTACCCCTGTTGCTGCTGTGTCTGCTGTTGCTGCGGCACGGGCTGCCCGTAGGCGTCGTACTGCTGCTGCGGGGACTGCTGGTACACCGGCTGCCCGTACTCGTCGTAACCGACGATCTGGGGCTGCGTGTAGTAGGGGCCGTACGGGTCGTACGGCTGCTGCTGGTCGTTCACCGGTGCCCCTCTCAGTGGCTCAGGCGCCGCGGTACAACTGCCGCTTGTCGATGTAGCGCACGACACCGTCCGGCACCAGGTACCAGACGGGATCGCCCTTCGCGACCCTCCCACGGCAGTCGGTCGACGAGATGGCCAACGCGGGAACCTCCACCAAGGAGACCCCGCCCTTGGGCAGTCCGTCGTCCGTCAGATCATGGCCCGGCCGGGTGACCCCGATGAAATGGGCGAGGGAGAACAGCTCCTCGTGGTCCCGCCAGCTCAGGATCTGCGAGAGGGCGTCGGCGCCCGTGATGAAGAAGAGGTCGGCGTCGTCGTTGAGGGACCGCAGATCCCGCAGCGTGTCGATCGTGTACGTGGCCCCGCCGCGGTCGATGTCGATCCGGCTGACCGAGAACTGCGGGTTGGAGGCGGTCGCGATGACCGTCATCAGATAGCGGTCCTCGGCCGGTGACACCGCGCGCTGGCTCTTCTGCCACGGTTCACCGGTCGGTACGAACACCACCTCGTCGAGATGGAACAGCGAGGCCACCTCGCTGGCCGCCACGAGGTGTCCGTGGTGAATCGGGTCGAAGGTGCCGCCCATGACGCCGAGTCGGCGCCTGCCGCCCTCGGATCCGGGGCCGGGCCCCTGCTCCGGTCCGCCCGGCCCTGCTGGTCCGCGACCGCTCGACGCTTGCTGGTCTCCCATACGCCCAGAGCCTACTGGCACTGGCGTACGGCCCGGTGTCAGCGGTCGCGGTTGAAGCGCGTGGTGATCCACAGCAGCAGAAGCAGCGCGAAGAGGGCGCCGCCGCCGACGAGAACCGGATTCAGGCTTTCGTGGTTGCCGCCCTTTTCGGCGCCCTCGGCGAGCATGACCAGGTGGGCGGCGGTGCCGGTGAGGCTCATCTTCTACGGGCCCTTTTCCTCGGGGGTCTGGATTCTCCGGAGAGCTGGACTCTCCTGAGGTCTGCGGAGACTTCGCCCACATCGTATGCGGGCCCCTCGGGCACGCTCACGCCGACTCAGTCGTTGTGGTCGTTGTCGCGGTATCCGCGCAGCAGGAACCAGGCGAGCAGGGCTGCTCCCACGAGCAGAACGACCAACACGATCCGCAGCGTGTTGCCCGCTCCCTGCTGATCGGGGACGGCGGCGAGCAGGGCGGCGGTTTCCGGCATGACGGTGGTGCTCCTCGGTCTCTTTCCGGCTGAGATCCGGGCACTGCCCCGGAACCCCGTCCACAGGCCCCCGCCACACGGTAGACCCAGCACCTAGGCTGGGGGCCGTCAGGGGGGACGAGCCTTGGATTCTGGACTCGTACGAACAGGGGATATCCATGACCGAAGACCGCAACGAGGCGACGGGCAGCGAGAATGTGCCGAGCCGGCAGCGTAAACGCTTCCCGGGAATCTCCTCCCGGGCGTACGAACACCCCGCGGACCGCTCGGCGCTGGTCGCCCTGCGCAAGCTCAGCGGTTTCGACACGGTGTTCAAGGCGCTCAGCGCGCTGCTGCCGGAGCGCAGCCTGAGGCTGCTCTTCCTCTCCGACTCGGTGCGGGTGGGCGACGCCCAGTTCGCCCATCTGCACACCATGCTGCGGGACGCCTGTTACATCCTGGACCTGGAGAAGGTCCCCGCGATGTACGTGACGCAGGACCCGCGGCCCAACGCGATGTGCATCGGTCTGGACGAGCCGATCATCGTGGTCACCACCGGGCTGGTGGAGCTGCTGGACGAGGAGGAGATGCGGGCGGTCGTGGGCCACGAGGTGGGCCATGCCCTCTCCGGACACGCCGTCTACCGCACGATACTGCTCTTCCTCACGAGCCTCGCCGTCAAGGTCGCCTGGATCCCGCTGGGCAATGTCGCGATCATGGCGATCGTGACGGCGCTGCGGGAGTGGTTCCGCAAGTCGGAGCTGTCGGCGGACCGGGCCGGGCTGCTGGTCGGCCAGGACACGCGGGCGTCGATGCGCGGTCTGATGAAGATCGCCGGTGGCAACCACCTGCACGAGATGAACGTGGACGCGTTCCTGGAGCAGGCCAAGGAGTACGAGGAGGGCGGCGACCTGCGGGACTCCGTCCTCAAGATCCTCAACGTGCTCCCGCGTACGCATCCCTTCACGACGGTGCGGGCCGCCGAGCTGAAGAAGTGGTCCGAGAGCCGGGACTACCAGCGGATCATGGACGGTCACTACCCGCGCCGCGAGGAGGACAAGGACACCTCGGTCACGGACTCGTTCCGGGACTCCGCCTCGCACTACGCGGACACGGTCCGCAACAGCAAGGACCCGCTGATGAAGCTGGTGGGCGACATCGCGGGCGGTGCGGGCGACCTGGGCGGCAAGCTGCGCGACCGGTTCACGGGCGGCGGCAACAGCGGCGGCAACGGCAACGGCGGCGCGTCCACGGACGGCGACGACGACGGCAGCGGCAGCGGCAGCGGCAGCGGCAAGGGGCCGGTCAAGGACTGACCCGGGACCACCTCCGTCAGGGTGACGGGCTCGGCTCCGCCGCGCGGGAGAGCGCGCCGCAGAGCGCCGGATGCGCCGGGCCCGTCGCGTACGGATCGGTCGCGGCCGGATCGTGCGGCCGGGCGCGCTCGCCCGCGAGCAGCGGGCGCAGCGTCCGCGGCGGCTCGGCCGAGCAGGACTGGGGCCCGGCCTGCACCTCACTGGTCACCACCTGCGCCTGATGCCTGGGCAGGTCCTCCACGCCGAAGCGGAAGCGCATCTCACGCCGGACGGTGAACAGCGAGGCGTCCCGTACGGGGTGGCCGACCGAGGCGGCGGGCCGCAGCGGGTAGACGAAGACATGGTCGGTGCTGACCTCCAGCGTCCCGGGGTCCGTCTCCTCGTACCGCAGCGTGCCGTGGACGCGTACCTGGTCGTCGGCGCGCGCCACCTTCGCCGGGTCGAAGCGGACCAGCCAGCCGATCGGGTCGTGGCGCCCGTCGTCGGCCGGGTCGGTGAAGCTGCGGTCGAACTGGGTGAGTTGCTCGGGGTCGAGGAGTACCCGTACGGGTCGCAGGGAGCGCCCCGCGAGGACGTCGGGGTCGAGCGAGGACGCCACGAGATAGTCCTTGACGATGCTCAGCGCGGCCATCACCTGGCCCTCCGCGAAGTCCCCGGCCGTCCGGGCGGCCGGCAGGGTGATCCCCGCCGCGCCGGAACGGAACTGCGCGGCGGGGCTGCGGGCGAGGAGGTCGGCGGGCGCGCCGCCCGGTACGGGCCCCTGGGGGGCGAGCGGGATCACGGAGGTGCGGGCCGGCTCGACGGCGCGGAGGGCGGGCGGGCGGTACGGGTTGCGCAGCCCCAGATAGATCGCGGTGCCGAAGGCCACCCCGAGGATCAGCAGGAGCAGCAGGAACTGGCGCGGGCCGTTCCTGAACCTCCGCCGGCGCCGGGGGGCGGGCGGCGGTCCCGGCGGCAGCCTGCGGACGGCGTGGGCGTGATCGCCCATGCGCTCCCGCGCGGAGTACTCCTGGAGCCGGGCCGCCCGGATGAACGACTCGTCGAAGACGACCGAGCGGTACTCGTCGTCCTCGCCTCCGGGGAGCCCCTCAGGATGCTCTCCCTCGGGTGGGTCTCCACGCCCTGCCATACCTTGAGGGTAGGTCTGCGGAGGCGAACGTAAACGCGGGGCCGACCGTCAAGTTCCGCATGACACCCGTTCGGCCGTTCGGGTAGTGACAGGCCCTCCCGCGAAGTCCGCGGCGCCCCGTCACAGCCTCGCGGCGCACCCGTCACGGCGTACGCGGCGTCCCTCTCACGGCGTGCGCGAGGTCCCTCTCACGGCGTGCGCGGCACCGCGGAGACCTCCGGCGCGCTCCGGGTCGCGGCGGCCGAGGGCCCGATCGCCCCCGGGTTGTCGATCCCGGTCCTGGCGGGCTGCGGCACCTGGTCGTCGCGGCTGCTGGAGGCGCCCCGGTAGACGGCCGTGAAGGCGAGGGCGACCATCCCGATGCCCATCAGCAGGGCGAGCAGCCAGGCGACGGGCCGGTGCCAGCGCGCGGTGCCCCGGTAGGGCCGCAGGGTGCCGCCGTAGCGGCCGTACGGGCCCGCGTACGCGTCGGGGTCGTCCGGGTCGTGCTCCCCGTAGCCGGGGTCGGGGCCGTACGCGCCGTCCCGGCCGTACAGCTCCTCGTACAGCTCGTCCCCGTCCGCTCCCCCGCCGGAGCGCGCGCGGGCCGCCTCGGCCTCGGCACGGGCCTGGGCGGCCGAGAGCAGCCGCTCGACGGCGGAGGGTTCATGGATGGTGGCGGCCTTGACGAAGTCCTCGTCGAACACCACGGAGGCGAAGTCCTGATCCGCGCCTCCGCGGTCGTCGTCGGGCTCCCAGCCGTCCGGGAACGGCCTGCCCCCCACGTCGTCCGGCACCTCTTCAGAGTAGACCTGGGACGTGGTTTTGGGCAGGCGGAGTCCGAACTATCCCGCTTCGTATTCGTCACACGCCGACCGCGCCGTTCCGGTACTCACCGGGTGTGTCCGTCCCCGGTCACGATGTACTTCGTGGAGGTCAGCTCCGGCAGCCCCATCGGCCCGCGCGCGTGCAGCTTCTGCGTGGAGATCCCGATCTCGGCGCCGAAGCCGAACTGGCCTCCGTCCGTGAACCGCGTGGACGCGTTCACGGCGACCGTCGTCGAATCGACCAACTGGGTGAACCTGCGGGCGGCGGCCTGCGAGGTGGTGACGATCGCCTCCGTGTGGCCCGAGGACCAGAGCCGGATGTGGCCGACGGCCGCGTCCAGCGAGTCCACCACCGCGGCGGCGATGTCGTACGAGAGGTACTCGGTCTCCCAGTCGTCCTCGGTGGCCGCCACGACCGTGGCCTTCGTCCCGGCCGCGTACGCCCGGACCCGCTCGTCGGCGTGGACGGTGACCCCCGCCTCGGCCAGCGCGTCCAGCGCGCGCGGCAGGAAGGCGGCGGCGACGTCCTGGTGGACGAGGAGGGTCTCGGCGGCGTTGCAGACGCTGGGGCGGCTCGCCTTGGAGTTGATGAGGATGGAGACGGCCATGTCGAGATCGGTGTCGGCGTCCACGTACACATGGCAGTTGCCGGTGCCGGTCTCGATGACGGGGACGGTGGAGCCCTCGACGACCGTACGGATCAGGGAGGCGCCGCCGCGCGGGATCAGCACGTCGACCAGGCCGCGCGCCCGCATCAGCTCCTGTACGGCGTCGCGGCCCTCGCCGGGCACGAGCTGTACGGCGTCGGCGGGCAGCCCGGCGCCGCCCACGGCGTCGCGCAGCACCCGTACGAGCGCGGTGTTGGAGGAGAGCGCCGAGGAGGAGCCCCGCAGCAGCACGGCGTTGCCCGACTTCAGGCAGAGCGCGGCGGCGTCCACGGTGACGTTGGGGCGCGCCTCGTAGATGATCCCGACGACGCCGAGCGGGACCCGTACCTGGCGCAGGTCGATGCCGTTGGGGAGGGTCGAGCCGCGGACGACCTCGCCGACCGGGTCGGGCAGCGCGGCCACGTCCCGTACGTCGGCGGCGATGGCCCGCATCCGCTCCGGGGTCAGCGTCAGCCGGTCGATGACCGACTCGGCGGTGCCGGCTTCCCTGGCGCGCGCGACGTCCTCGGCGTTGGCCGTGACGATCTCGTGCGTACGGACCTCCAGGGCGTCCGCGATCGCCAGCAGCGCGTCGTCCTTGGCCGCGCGCGGCAGTGGCGCGAGGTCGGCGGCGGCGGAGCGGGACCGGTAGGCGGCCCTGACGACCGGGGAGAGATTGTCGTACGGCGAGAGCGAGGTCATGCCCGCAGGGTAGTGCGCGCCCTGCGGGCGTTCCGCACGTATTCCGCACTGCGAGACGCCCCACGGGCCCCGGGCCACGGGACGGCCGGGTCTCGGGACGGCCGGACCTCAGAACGGCCCGGGTCTCAGAACGGATGGACGCCCACCGGTGCCGCCGGCGGCGGACCGTACCCCTCCGCGATGCGCTGGTGGTACGTCTCCCGGTCGATGACCTCCAGCCCGACGATCACCCATGGCGGGAGCTGGGCGCTCGACCGGTGCTCGCCCCAGAGCCGCAGCGCCACCGCGGCGGCGTCGTGCAGGTCCCTGGCCTCCTCCCAGTAGCGGATCTCCGCGTGGTCGGTGGCGTACCTGCTCGTCAGCAGGAAGGGATGGTCGTGCGCGAGCTGTTCCAGGCCGCGCCTGACCTCCGTCAGCGGGCTCTCGGGGCCCGAGACGCTGAGGGTGATGTGCCAGAGCTTGGAGACCTGGCGCGCGTCGGCCGTCGCCGCGGTGTCCCCCTGGCGCCGCTCCCCGGCTGCGCCGGAGCTGTCCGCCGTACCGTCGGCGCCGGCGGCGGTGTCATCGGTGGGATCCCCCACCTCGACGCTGATCAGGGCTCGTTGCCCGCCTGTGGCCCTCCGGGCGTGGGCGCTTCCCCCGGTCCCTCGGGGCACCGACCCCGGGCGCGCTCGTCTCACCAGCGGCCTCCTGTTTGCTGCGTCGTCGTGCTGTAACCCGCTCGAACCCCTGGGACAAAGTTGACCAGTCCCGGGCGGAAGATGGGGCGGTTTTGGTAAAGGTCCCAGTTCAAAGGCCGGAGTTTCAGCCGTTTCAGGGGCGGGTCAGGGATGCAGGATGACCAAATCGTCCCGGTGTACGACCTCGCGCTCGTAGGCGGGACCCAGCTCGCGGGCCAGCTCGCGGGTGGAGCGGCCGAGGAGCTGGGGGATCTCCTTGGCGTCGAAGTTGACCAGCCCGCGGGCGACCGCGCGGCCCTCGGTGTCCCGCAGCTCCACCGGGTCGCCCGCGCCGAACTCGCCCTCGACGGCGGCGATCCCGGCCGGCAGGAGCGAGGTGCGGCGCTCGACGACGGCCCGTACCGCACCGTCGTCCAGGGTGAGGGCGCCCCGCGGGGTGGAGGCGTGCGCGAGCCACAGGAGCCGGTCGGCTGAGCGGCGTCCCGTGCGGTGGAAGTACGTGCCGGTGTCGCGCCCCGCGAGCGCGTCGGCGGCGCGGCTGGCGGAGGTCAGGACGACGGGGATGCCGGCCGCTGCGGCGATCCTGGCGGCCTCGACCTTGGTGACCATGCCGCCGGTGCCGACCCCGGCCCGGCCCGTGCTGCCGATGGTGACGCCCGCCAGATCGGCGGGGCCGCGCACCTCGGCGATCCGGGAGGTGCCGGGCCTGCTGGGGTCACCGTCGTACAGACCGTCGACGTCGGAGAGCAGGACGAGCAGGTCGGCCCGTACGAGATGGGCGACGAGCGCGGCCAGCCGGTCGTTGTCGCCGAAGCGGATCTCGTCGGTGGCGACGGTGTCGTTCTCGTTGACGACGGGGAGCGCGCCCATGCCGAGGAGCTGGTCGAGGGTGCGGTACGCGTTGCGGTAGGAGGCCCGCCTGCTGGTGTCGTCCGTGGTGAGGAGCACCTGGCCGACGCGTACGCCGTAGCGGGCGAAGGAGGCGGTGTAGCGGGCGACGAGCAGCCCCTGGCCGACGCTGGCTGCGGCCTGCTGGCGGGCCAGGTCCCGGGGGCGGCGGTCGAGTCCGAGCGGGGCGAGCCCGGCGGCGATGGCGCCGCTGGAGACGAGCACGACCTCCCGGTCGCCGGTGGTGCGTACGGCGGCGAGCACGTCGGCCAGGGCGTCGACCCGGTCGGCGTCGAGCCCGCCCGCGGCGGTGGTGAGTGAGGAGGAGCCGACCTTGACGACGATTCTGCGGGCCCGCGCGACCGCGTCCTGCCGTGCCACCACTTGCTGCCGTGCCGCTGCCACGCGCTCTGCCTCTGCTCTCGCCACCGGGCTCCGGTCCCGCCACCGGTGTGTGTCCCCGCCGGTCAGCCTACGCGCGGGCCGTCCGGGGTGGCGGATCATTTCAGGGGCTGGGACACCCGGAGGTGGGGGCCGGGACACCCGGAGGTGCGCGGGCCGCGACGCCGGGAGGCGAGGGGCCACGGCCCGCGGACGAGCACGGGAGAGGCGGCGGCGATCCCGCCCGGTGACCGGGAAACACGGCGTCAATCCGCGCCGCCGGTGCAACCGGAGACACCTGACAGCAGTCTGTCAGGTGTAAGAACGGTCGGGAAACATCGTGAGCCCCCGCGGAGATAAGCTGGCAGCCCGGCGCCCGCACCCTCCGCCGCTGGCCGCGCCTCCCCCCCCACTCGCACACCACCCCGTGCACCGACAACACAGATGGGCCTTCAAGTAATGCCAGTAAAAGTGAGCGTCGTCATTCCGGTGTACAACCCGGGTAAGTACATCGATCCGTGCATCGATTCACTGCTGGCCCAGACGCTGCCGGCGGCGGACTTCGAGGTGCTCTTCGTCAACGACGGCTCGACGGACGACACCCCCGCGCGGCTCGACAAGCTGTCCGCCGAGCACCCGCACTTCCGGGTGATCCACATTCCGAACTCGGGGTGGCCGGGGAAGCCCAGAAACATCGGTGTGGCGGAGGCGAAGGGCGAGTACGTCCAGTTCGTCGACCAGGACGACCACATGGCCTCGGACGCGCTGCGACGGCTCTACGAGATGGGCCACCGCAACGGCTCGGACATCGTGATCGGCAAGGTCGCCTCGAACTTCCGCGGCGTCCCGCACGGCGTGTTCAAGTCGAACCGCGAGAAGTGCGACCTCACCAACGCGCCGCTGTACGACAGCCTCACCCCGCACAAGATGTTCCGTACGGAGTTCCTGCGCGAGAACAACATCGCGTACCCCGAGGGCAAGCGGCGCCTTGAGGACCAGCTCTACATGATGCAGACGTACTTCCCCGCCAAGGTCGTGTCGATCCTGGGGACCTACACCTGCTACTACTACTCGAAGCGGGACGACGGCCAGAACGCCGGCTCCGCCAAGCTCGTGCCGTCCGGCTACTACGGCAACCTCCGCGAGGTGCTCGACGTCGTCGTCGACAACACCGAGCCGGGCGAGTTCCGGGACCGGCTGCTGCGCCGCTTCTACCGGGTCGAGATGCTCGGCCGGCTGAGCGAGCCCTCGGTCCTCAAGTACGAGCCCGCGTACCTGGACGAGATGGTCGACGCGATCCAGCCGCTCGTCAAGGACTTCATCAACGACGGTGTGCACGACGGGCTCGGCGCGCTGGTCCGGCTCCGCTCCACCCTGCTGCGTTCCGACGACCGCCAGGGGCTGGTGAAGCTCGCCCGGTTCGCCAAGTCGGTGAAGGCCACGGCGCGCCTGGAGGAGTTCGACTGGCAGCCGGACGGCCGGGTCGCGCTCTCCGTGACCGGCCGCCTCGTGCACGGCGAGGACCAGCAGCCGCTGCGCCTGGTCCGCCGCGACAAGCGGTACTTCGTCCACCCGGAGATCACCGAGGGGCTGCTGCCCGAGGGCGAACTCCTGGACGTCACCGACGACATGGACACGTACAAGGGCGAGCTCTCCCTGCGCAACCGGGAGACCGCCGTCGAGTGGCCCTGCCCCGCCGACTTCACCTCGAAGATCGAGAAGGTCGCGCCGCCGGCCGGCGCCGCCGCGGACGCCGAGGAGACGTACGAGGTCGTGCTGCACGGCACCGGTACGGTCACCAGCGAGGCGGTCAAGGGGCGCGGCCGGGTCTCCAGGGGCTTCTGGGACATCTGGGTCCCGCTGCGCGGCCTCGGCATCGTCCGCAAGGCCCGGCTCGGCGCCGACCGCGCCCCCGGTGTGGACGCCAAGTGCCTCCCGGCGGTGCTCGGTTCGCCCGCGCGGCCGGTCATCCCGTACTTCACCGACCCGCACGGCAACCTCACGCTCGATGTCGCGGGCCGCGCCAAGAAGATGGCGACGTATCTCGCGGAGCGGCCCCCGCTGCGGATGCCCGGCTCCCACTCCGAGCTGCGCTTCGAGATCTTCACCGGTACGAAGTCCGCCTCCCTCGCCGTCGAGCTGGTGCTGACGTCCGCGGACGGTACGAAGCGCACGCACCCGGCGACGCTCCGCCCCGACCACGGCAGGGCCCATCTGGAGGTGCCCGGCAAGGTGGCCGGTCTGGCCGAGGGGCAGGCGCGTCTTTCGGTCAAGCTCGACGGCCCCAAGGGCCCCGAACTGGACATCTGCGAGGTGCCGGTGGCGGCGGGCGGCCGCATCCGGCTCGACCAGAGCGGTCTCGGTGAGGTCGACCCGCTCCTGGTGCGCGTGGTGGCGGTGAAGCGCCGCAGGGCGACGCTGCGGAAGGTGCTGCGCTCGGCCGGCGGCCCGATCGTCCGCAGGCTGCCCGCCGCGGCGCGCAAGAAGGTGCGCCGCCTCGCGGCCCGCATCTGACGGGCCTCCCCCTCCCCGCTCCGTACCCCCGACGGACTCCGGCCTCCGGAACTCCGACGCTCGGAACTCCGAACAGAACAGCAAGGACGTGATCACATGCGGCAGCTCTCCGTCGAAGGCGCCTGGGTGCATGAACCGAAGGTCTTCCCGGACAGCCGTGGCAGCTTCCACGAGTGGTTCAAGGCCCCCGACTTCGCCGAGGCGGCCGGCCACTCGCTGAACCTCGCGCAGGCCAACTGCTCGGTCTCCAGCCGGGGCACGCTGCGGGGCATCCACTTCGCCGATGTGCCGCCCAGCCAGGCCAAGTACGTGAAGTGCGTGCGCGGCGCGGTCCTCGACGTGATCGTGGACATCCGGGTGGGCTCCCCGACGTACCGCACGTGGGAGGCCGTCCGGCTGGACGACGTGGACCACCACTCGGTCTATCTCTCCGAGGGTCTGGGGCACGCCTTCATGGCGCTGACCGACGACGCCACGGTGGTCTACCTGTGCTCGGAGGGGTACGCCCCGGGCCGTGAGCACGGGCTGAACCCGCTGGACCCGGCGCTCGGCATCGAGTGGCCCGAGTCCATCACACCGCTGCTCTCCGACAAGGACGCGGCGGCCCCGACCCTCGCCGAGGCGGAGGCCCAGGGCCTGCTGCCGTCGTACGAGGAGTGCCGGGCGTACTACGCGGAGCTGGCCGCGCGCGCCTGACGGGGCGCCCTCTGAGGGGCGTACATGAAGGAAGGGCCGGAGCGATCGCTCCGGCCCTTCCTCATGCCATGTGGCGGTCAGCCGGTCAGCCGGTGACGGCCTCGATCTGCCGGCGCAGCGGCGTGAACGCCGAGCGCGGACGGCGCAGGTTACGGGCCCGGTTGAGCGCGGGCCAGAAGCCGGCCCCGAGCAGCGCCTCGGGGCGTACGGCGTTCTTGCGCACGAGGATCTCGTCCGGGACGTCCTGCGGGTCCGGGACGACGTACTCCTCGATGATCTTGTCGTACGCGTTCTTCAGCACCGTGGACTCGGGGTTGGCGCCGAAGATCGCCACCACCCCGGTCGGCTCGGTGTCGACGTCGACGACGAGCAGGTCGGGGCGGTAGCGCCGGAGCACCTGCGCCACCTTGTAGACGTCGCCCGCCCAGAACTTCGTGTGGCGGTCGCGCGCCGCCTCGTCGACGTCCCGGGGCAGCATGTCGTCCAGGACGATCACGCTGGACCAGCGGGAGTGCTTCTCGACGTTCATGAAGTCGCGCAGCGCGAACTCGAAGAGGTGCATGCCGTCGATGAACGACAGCTCCAGCTTCGGGTCCCCGCCGAGCAGGTTGACCGGGTCGCGGCGGGCCAGCGCGCGGAACGGGTTGCGGCCGTTGCGCAGGTGGATCAGCGGGTCCTTGCGGGCGAAGAAGTCGTCACTGGTCGCCCGGACCAGGTGGACGTCACAACTGATGTCCGTGACGACTCTGAAGGCCGGGTCCACGGCGACGGACGGAACCCGGGAGAGCGCCAGGCTTCGCCCGTCATTGACCCCGATCTCCAGATAGGTGCGGGGCTTGTACACACGGTGCATTTGGCGCAAGAAGCCGTGGCGATCCACGTAAGGGGCCCTTCACTGAGAATCAACAATCCATAGGTTTGATTCTCAGTGAACATAGTGGGCCTACAGTCTGCACGTAAACATCTACTGGCGAGTAACACCCGTTTGGCGCTCGGCCGCCAGCAGCGCGGGGAACGCCTCGGCGAGCGCGGCACGCCAGTCGCGGATGGGTTCGATTCCGGCTGGTTTCCACCGGTCGTGACCGAGGATGCTGTATGCGGGCCGGGGGGCCGGCCGGACGAACGCCTCGCTGGTCGTCGGGCGGACCCGCTCCGGGTCCGCGCCGAGCAGCCGGAAGATCTCCTGGGTGAATCCGAACCAGGTCGTCCCGCCGCCGCTGGTGCCGTGGTAGACGCCCGCGGGCGCCGTCCCGTCGAGCGCCGCCCCGCCGAGCGCGACCAGCCGGTCGGCGAGATCGCCGGTCCAGGTGGGCTGCCCCTGCTGGTCGTCCACCACGTCCAGGGTGTCCTTGACACCCTCCAGCTTGATCATCGTACGGACGAAGTTGGGGCCGCCCGCGCCGTACAGCCACGCGGTGCGGACCACGTAACCGCGCTCGGGAAGGGTGTCGAGAACCGCGCGCTCCCCCACCAGCTTCGTCCGCCCGTAGGCGCTGCGCGGCGCCGTGGGGGCGTCCTCCGGGTACGGCGTCCCCCCGTCACCGGCGAAGACGTAGTCCGTGGAGACCTGGAGCAGGACCGCGCCGGACTCGCGGCACGCCTCGGCGAGGACCCGGGGGCCCGTGCCGTTGACCGCGAGCGCGTCGTCCTCCTTGTACTCGGCGTCGTCCACGGCCGTCCAGGCCGCGCAGTTGACCACCACGGCCGGCGCGTGGGCCTCGAAGGCCGCGCGCACGGCCGCGGGGTCGGTGATGTCCAGCGCGCTACGGTCCAGGCCGGCCGCGGGCCGCCCGGCGGCGGCGAGCCGGGCCAGCAGGTCCTGGCCGAGCATGCCGCCGGCGCCGGTGACGAGCCAGGTGCCCGCAGGGTCGGGGGTGCCGGTGCTCACAGGGCCGCACGCTCCTTCAGCGGCTCCCACCAGGCGCGGTTCTCGCGGTACCACGCCACGGTCTCCGCGAGGCCCGTCGCGAAGTCCTTGCGGGGCTCGTACCCCAGCTCCTCGCGGATCTTGGTGCAGTCGACCGAGTAGCGGCGGTCGTGGCCCTTGCGGTCCGTGACGTACTCGACGCTGGTCTCCCAGTCCGCCCCGCACGCCTCCAGGAGCAGGCCGGTCAGCTCCTTGTTGGAGAGCTCCGTGCCGCCGCCGATGTTGTAGACCTCGCCCGCGCGGCCCTTCGTACGGACCAGCTCGATGCCCTGGACGTGGTCGTCGATGTGCAGCCAGTCGCGGATGTTGCCGCCGTCGCCGTACAGCGGCACCTTCTTGCCGTCCAGCAGGTTCGTGATGAACAGCGGGATGACCTTCTCGGGGAAGTGGTGGTGCCCGTAGTTGTTGGAGCAGCGGGTCACGCGCACGTCGAGGCCGTGGGTGCGGTGGTACGAGAGCGCGATCAGGTCGCTGGACGCCTTCGCCGAGGAGTAGGGCGAGTTGGGCTCCAGCGGGTGCGTCTCGGGCCAGGAGCCCTCGTCGATCGAGCCGTAGACCTCGTCCGTGGAGATGTGCACGAAGGTCTTGACGCCCGCGCGGTGGGCGGCGTCGATCAGCGTGTGGGTGCCCACGACGTTCGTACGGACGAACTCGGCGCCGCCGTCGATGGAACGGTCCACGTGCGACTCGGCGGCGAAGTGCACCACCTGGTCGTGCTCGGCCATCAGCTTGCCGACCAGCTCGGGGTCGCAGATGTCGCCCTGCACGAAGCGGAATCCGGGGTGCTCACGGACCGGGTCGAGATTGGCCGGATTTCCCGCGTAGGTGAGCTTGTCGAGAACCGTGATCTCGACGTCGCCGGGGCCCTGCGGGCCGAGCACCGTACGGACGTAGTGCGAGCCGATGAAACCGGCGCCGCCGGTCACGAGAATCCTGTGCGTCATGAGGAGATCTGCACCTTGCTGTGGTCACCGAGGACGAGTCGGTGGGCGGACGGGTTACGGGGCGCGGGGGTGATCTCGACGTCGCGGCCGATCAGCGACGCCTCCACGCGGCGGACGCCGGTGAGCGAGGAGCCGCGCAGCACGATGGAGTACTCGATCTCGCTGTCCTCGATCGTGCACCCCTCGGAGACCGAGGTGAAGGGACCGATGTACGCGTCGCTGATCACGGTGTCCGCGCCGATGATCACGGGGCCGAGGATACGGCTGCCGGTGACCCGCGCGCCCTTCTCGATCCTCACGCGCCCTATGATCTCGCTGCCCTCGTCGACCGTGCCCTCGCAGTGCGGCTCCACCGTCTCCAGCACCGAGCGGTTGACCTCCAGCATGTCGGTGACGTTGCCGGTGTCCTTCCAGTACCCGGAGATGGTCGTGGAGCGGACGTCGCGCTCCTGGTCGATCAGCCACTGGATGGCGTGGGTGATCTCCAGCTCGCCTCGCCAGGACGGCTCGATGGACCGTACGGCCTCGTGCACGGCCGGGGTGAAGAGGTAGACGCCGACGAGCGCGAGATCGCTCTTGGGCTTCTCCGGCTTCTCCTCCAGGGCCACCACGCGTCCCTCGCCGTCCAGTTCGGCGACGCCGAAGGAGGTCGGGTTGGGGACCCTCGTGAGCAGGATCTGCGCGGCGGGCCGCTCCTCGCGGAAGCCGTCCACCAGGCCGCTGATGCCGCCGACGATGAAGTTGTCGCCGAGGTACATCACGAAGTCGTCGTCGCCGAGGAAGTCACGGGCGATGAGGACGGCATGCGCCAGGCCGAGCGGCGCGTCCTGCTGGAGGTACGTCACCTCGATGCCGAACTGCGAGCCGTCACCGACGGCCGCGCGGATCTCGTCCGCGGTGTCGCCGACGATCACGCCGACCTCGGTGATACCCGCCTCCGCGATGGCCTCAAGGCCGTAGAAGAGCACCGGCTTGTTCGCCACAGGGACGAGCTGCTTCGCCGATGTGTGCGTAATGGGCCGCAGTCGGGTCCCTGCCCCACCGGACAGTACGAGAGCCTTCACTGTTCCTGTTTTCCCCTGCTGTGATTGCGATGCTGTCCGGGGGTCGCCCGACAGTCCGATTTTACCTACGCTTTCCGGCGCCGTCTGCTACCGGTCACCCCGGAAGGGTGAAGGGGCGCGGCGCGGGGGCGCGAAAGGGTGCGGGACGGAGCCCGTACACGCATGGGCGCGGCCCGGTACCACCGGCCGCGCCCCCGATTTCGCGCCAACTCTCCTAGGCCACGCGGTTCCTCATCGGCGCGAGGTTCCGCACCTGGGTACGCAGCCGTCGCGCCACCCTGCGCGCCAGCGATCTGCGCCGGCGGACCGCCTGGGGCGGCTCTATGGCGCGCAGGCCCGGCTTGCCCACCCAGTCCCGGGTCGTCACCTCGTACGAGGCGTCCTTCAGCCCCGTTCCGCGCTCCCCGAAGTGCGGGAGGGCGAGGTACGGCTTACGGGCGCGGCCCCGGTGGACCACCTCGGGCACCGTCTCCGCCTTGATGAACGCCAGGACGTCGGCGAGCAGATCGAGCCGCCCGAGCGCCACGCACTCCAGCCGCAGCCGCTCGGCGACCTTGATGTGGCGGGCCACGCCCGGGTTCCAGTACCGCTCCATCAGCGGGGCGACCAGTTCCAGTTTGTGGCGTCTGACCTCCTCGGAATCCTTGACGATCCCGTGCGCGAACTGCTGTATCAGCCCCACGGTGAAGGGTCTGACCATCAGCTTGTCGCGCTTGGGGCCCGCCGGTTCCAGTTCGGCGATGCGTGTCATCAGGGCCGTCACGGCGGCGAACCGGTGCGTGTAGTCACCGGACTTGGTCACGTGCTTGCCGTCGTCCCTGCCGACCAGGTAGTAGCAGGTGTAGTCGGAGATCACCGAGACGCCGTCGCCCCGGAGATATGCCTCGATGGTGAAGAGCGCGTCCTCGCCGGTACGGTACCCCTCGTCGAACCGCAGCCCCAGCCGCTCGATCAGCTCGCGGCGGAAGAGCTTCTGCGCGCTCAGTGTGTAGATGACCTGCGAGTTGTGGACGTCGACGCGGTCGGCGGTACGCCGCCACATCGAGCTGGGAGCGCCCCGGTTGACCCCCACCACCTTGCCCAGCACCACATCCGTACGAGCGCGGTCGGCCACGGCGACCATGCGCTCCAGCGCTTCCTCCCCCAGATAGTCGTCGGCGTCCAGGAAGAAGACGTAGCGCCCCCGGGCCAGGCCGAGGCCGACGTTGCGGGGGCCGCTGGGGCCGCCCGAGTTGGCCTGCCGTACCACCCTGGTCGGGATGGACGTGCGGGCCGCGAACTCTTCCAGGAATTCCCCCGTGCCGTCGGCCGAGCCGTCGTCGATGGCGACGAGCTCGATCCGGTGGGCGCCCAGGGTCTGGGCCTCCACCGATTCCAGGCAGCGGATCAGGTAGGGCATCGCTTCGTATGCCCCGACGATCACACTCACATCAGGAACTGACATTTCGTTCATCGGAATGCAAGACAGGTGGCACCGATTGTTGGTTGTCTTACCCGATCACCGGGCCCCTGTGATGCCCGTCACAGGGGCGGACCGGCCAGCGGACACGGAAAGGCCCGGCGGCGCGCTCCTCGAAAGCGCCCCGCCGGGCCTTCTGTCCGTCGCCCCGGTCAGCCCCGTACGGGCGAGTCCAGGTCGTTGTTCTCCGCGCTCGGCGCCGAGTCGTCCGGTGCCGCTGCCGCCTCGGGCTCCCCGAGCCGCTGCTCGACGCCCACGTTCCGCGCCAGGGACTTCGCGGACAGCGCCTGGGTCGCCGCCTCGAACTGCTCCATCGACGTCGGCTCGTCGGGGCCCAGCAGATACCGCTTCAGCTCCCGGCGCTCGGCCGCCAGCCGGTCGGACGCCGGGTCGGCGACCGCGGCGAGCAGGTCGTCCAGCTCGCGCGCGCTGTTGGAGAGGATGACCGCGGCCCGTACGGCGGTGTTCTGCCGCTTGAACTCCTCCACGCCCAGCTCCGCCGAGTCCGTGACCGCGTACGGCTTGCCGCTCGCGATGAAGTCGGACACCACGCTGGAGATGTCGGAGACCATGGCGTCCGACTCGTTGAAGCAGTCGTAGAGCGCGGGCTCGGAGCCGCTGATGACCCGGTGCTCCCACCAGCCGAAGGAACGCCAGTACGCGCCGTTCCACTCGCGGCGCAGCCGCGTCAGCTCCTCCTGCCTGACCGGGTCCGCCTGCGAGTCGCGCGACTGCTCCGCCTCGTCACGTCCCGTGTCCGCGGCGCCCATCAGCTCGCCGAGGCGCGCGGAGATCCGGGCCAGCTCCGCCTTGGCGGCGGTCCGGTCCGCGTTCAGCTCGGCGCTCTCCTTCGCCCAGCGGGCGTCGGTGGCCCGCTCGGCGGCGGCCTTCTCCACCAGCGCGATGATCCGCTCGTGCACGGCCTTCGCCTTGGCGCTGCGGGTCCCGGTGAAGGGGTGCGGCTTGTAGAGCACCCGGACCGGGCCGTCGGCCTTCAGGAGCCGCTTGACGATGTTCTCGCCGGCCAGCAGCAGCGAGGTGTTGCCGGGGTTGTCGTCCCAGCCCTCCCAGGTCGGCGCGTACAGCACCGTGGGGACGGGGTGGCGCTGCGCGCCGCTGTACGGCTCGATCGGGGCGAGCTGGGGCCGCCCCACCTCGACGATGTCCTCGTCACGCACCCCGACGTCGGCGAGCGCGTACCGGTCGCGTCCGGCCCGGCCCGCCGTCCACACCTCGTCGTACGCCTTGCTGTACGGGTTGACGCTGGCCAGCTTGTCGCTGTCGCCGTGGCCGATGAAGACGTGCTTCATGGTGGGCACGCGCAGCATGTGGATGTTCTTGCCGACGTTGGCCGCGTACAGCGCGACCCGGACGGTCGACAGGTCCAGGTTCATCAGGTGCACCCCGCCGGGGACGCAGAGCACCGGCACGTCCGTCGTCCCGAGCTGCTGGGCGATGGCCCGCTCCCGCAGGACGATCAGTGGACGGCCCTCCATCCGGTCCATCGTGTCCAGCCACATGTTGACCTGGTACGCGGACTCCTTGGAGCCGGAGAAGTACAGCATCACGGTCGGCCGGTACTCGGCCAGCCAGCCGTCCACCGCCGCGAGCACCTTCTCGGCCTTGGGTACGAGCCGGCTCGGCCGCAGGTAGGGCAGGAGCGCGAGGATGTAGCCGACGGCGAGGAGCAGGCTGAGGCCGAGGCCGGTGAAGCCGTAGATGTTGTCGCGGGTCTGGAGCGTGATGATCACGCCCACCATGGCGAAGATGTCGAGGTGGAGCATCTTCTCGGCGGAGCGGTTGAGCAGCCCGCGCGGCGGCGCGTCCGGGATCCGGATGGCGCCGGCGAGGTCGATGTTCCGGGTGACCACGGGCAGCCTGCGGCGCAGCCGGAGCAGGGTGACGATCGCGCCGTGCGGTGCCTGGAGCGCGTAGAACAGGAGCACCATGACGACGGTCACGTAGAAGATCCGGTCCTCACCGAGACCCGACCTGGCGACCAGCAGCACCAGCAGCATCTGCCGGATCAGGAACCGGATCGAGAGACCGGCGCGCACCTTGGCGAGCCGGTTGACCAGGTAGCTGCCGCGCTGGTGCAGGTAGGTGTCCGCGAGATAGGTCACGGCTGCGGCCGCCGCGAAGAACCAGAGGTTGGGGATTATCGCGGCGAGCATGACGCACGGGAAACTGATACCCAGAAGAAGTGCGGCTGCCAGCTCTGATCCGCTGCCCACGCGGGCCAGGCGGATAGCTGTCGAAATCACGGAAAACCTGCTCCAGACCGTGCCGGCTGTTGACCTTGCAAGGGAAGCGTGAAGACGCGACTTCGCGACTTCACGAACTGGGGCCTCCGTGGTTCGCGCATACGCGACCCACAGAGGCCCTGTCAAAGATTGTCAAGAAGTATTACACATCTCCCTGACGGTCCAGTACGGCGGCGAGAGCCTGCTCGAAGTCGGACGCCTCCGAGGCGCCGCGCGTCGGGTCCTGCTGGCGTACGTCGATCACGTGCCCGGTCAGCTCCGAGAGCAGCACGTCGAGGGAGGTCTTCGCGACCGCCTCGGAGGAGAGCAGCGAGCCCTCCGGCTCCTGGCCGAACGCCTTGGTGCGCATGGGGGTGGCGGTGCGCTCCGGGTTCACGCAGTTGACCCGGATCCCCTCGCCCGCCCACTCGTCGGAGAGCGCCTGGGTCAGATTGACCATGGCGGCCTTCGTGGACGAGTAGAGGCTGTACTCGGCGCGGCCCCGGGTGTAGCTGCTGGAGGTGTAGAGCATCAACTGGCCCTTGGTCTCCACCAGGTACTTGTACGAGGCGCGCGCGATCTGCACCGGCGCCAGGTAGTTGACGTTCAGCGCCTCCTGGATCGTGGTGTTGTCCGTCTCGGCCAGCTTGCCGATGCGCAGCACACCCGCGGTGTTGATCACGTAGTCGATCCGGCCGGTCTCGCCGTAGGCGCGGGAGAGCGCGTCGTCCACGTGCTCCGGGTTCTCCACGTGCGTACCGGTGGTGGAGCGGCCCAGCGCGTAGACCTTGGCGCCGTACGACTCGGCGAGCTGGGCGATGTCGGCGCCGATGCCGTACGAACCGCCGAAGACGACCAGCGTCTTGCCGGTGAGCAGCTCGCGGTAGGACTCCTCGGAGGGCTGCTCGGGCGCGCTCGCGGAGGCGAGCTGGAAGAGCTTGTCCGCGATGAAGACGTCGACCGGCTGGGTGACCTTCATGTTGTACTCGTCGCCCGCCACGACGTAGATCGGCACGTCCGGCAGGTACTTGAGCACGACGGAACAGTCGTCGGTGGCCTGGAAGTTGGGGTCGTCCGCCGCGACCTCGTACGCCTTGCGGACGGTGGAGAGCTTGAACGCCTGCGGGGTCTGGCCGCGGCGCAGCCGGGACCGGTCGGGGACGTCCGTGATGAACTCGCCGTCGCCGCCGTGCGTACGGGTCACGATGATGGTGTCGGCGGACGGGATGGCCACGTCCACCGCCTGGTAGCGCTCCAGCGCGTCCACGCAGTCCTTGATCACGCGCTGCGAGAGCAGCGGGCGCACCGCGTCGTGGAACAGCACGTTACGGTCCTCGCCCGGCGCCAGGCCCTCGCTCAGCGCGGCGATGGCGCGCTCGGTGGTCTCGTTGCGCGTCGTGCCGCCCTCGATGACCCGGGTGACCTTGGTCAGTCCGGCCTTCGCGACGATCTTCTCCACGTCGGGCACGTAACCGGGGGCCATCAGCACGATCACGTCGTCGATCGAGTCGCTCTGCTCGAAGATCCACAGGGTGTGCTCGATGACCGCCTTCCCCGCGATCTTCAGCAACTGCTTCGGGATCGACAGGCCCACACGCTGACCGGTACCGCCCGCCAGGACGACAGCGGTGGTGCGGGGCTTCGCGGGCGGCGCGGAAGTTGCAGACACAGGACAGACCTACCTTGCGGGCTCAGAGGATGTAGCGATGGTCCCACCCGTGGCAATCGTCGTGCAAGGTGGACCACAGCCGTGCGCCACCGGCCCGCAACCCCTGATTCACCTGGGAAGACCGGTGCGTCCGCGGTGCGTGGCCGGGAGGTGTACGTGAAGGAGACCACAAAAGATTCACGTCGGAGCACGGGGGGTCACAGATGAGAGGCGTACGGAGCGGCCGCGCGGCCCGGAGGGACCGCGCGGCCACCGGTCGGCTCAGAAGGGCTTGAAGTCCTCGTACGCCTGCTGCGCCTCGTCACGCTCGGCGTCCCGGTCCCGGCGCCGCTGCGCCGCCGGACGCGGCTCCTCAAGGCGGTGGTCCTCGCCGCGACGGCCCAGCATCTCCGCGCCGGCCATCATCGTGGGCTCCCAGTCGAAGACGACCGCGTCGTCCTCCGCGCCGATGGCGACCCCGTCGCCCGCCCGCGCGCCGGCCTTCATCAGCTCGGACTCGACGCCGAGCCGGCTCAGCCGGTCCGCGAGGTAGCCCACGGCCTCGTCGTTGCTGAAGTCGGTCTGGCGGACCCAGCGTTCGGGCTTGTCGCCGCGTACCCGGTAGATGCCGTCCTCCTCCAGGATGACGGTGAAACCGGCGTCGTCGACGGCCCTCGGGCGGATGACGATGCGGGTCGCCTCCTCCTTCGGCTTCTCGGCGCGCGCCGTGGCGATGATCTCCGCGAGCGCGAAGGAGAGCTCCTTGAGCCCCAGGTGCGCCACCGCCGACACCTCGAAGACGCGGTAGCCGCGCGCTTCGAGATCGGGCCTGATCATCTCGGCGAGGTCCTTGCCGTCCGGGATGTCGGTCTTGTTGAGGACGACGACGCGCGGCCGGTCGCCGAGACCGCCGTACTGGGCCAGCTCCTCCTCGATGACATCGAGGTCGGTGACCGGGTCGCGGTCCGACTCCAGCGTCGCCGTGTCCAGGACGTGGACGAGTACGGAGCAGCGCTCGACGTGGCGCAGGAACTCCAGGCCGAGGCCGCGGCCCTGGCTGGCGCCCGGGATCAGTCCGGGGACGTCCGCGATGGTGTAGACGGTGGAACCGGCCGTGACCACACCCAGGTTGGGGACGAGCGTGGTGAACGGGTAGTCCGCGATCTTCGGCTTGGCGGCGGAGAGCACGGAGATCAGCGAGGACTTGCCGGCGCTCGGGAAGCCGACGAGGGCGACGTCCGCGACCGTCTTCAGCTCCAGGACGATGTCGCCGCTCCGGCCGGGCTCGCCGAGCAGCGCGAAGCCGGGAGCCTTGCGGCGGGCCGAGGCCAGCGCCGCGTTGCCGAGGCCGCCGCGTCCGCCGTCGGCGGCGACGAAGGTGGTGCCCTCGCCGACCAGGTCGGCCAGGACGTTGCCCCGCTTGTCGAGGATGACGGTGCCGTCGGGCACCGGCAGGACCAGGTCCTGACCGTCCTTGCCGGAGCGGTTGCCGCCCTCGCCGGGCTTGCCGTTGGTGGCCTTGCGGTGCGGCGAGTGGTGGTAGTCGAGCAGCGTCGTCACCGACTGGTCGACGACGAGGATCACATCGCCGCCCCGGCCGCCGTTGCCGCCGTCGGGGCCGCCGAGGGGCTTGAACTTCTCACGGTGTACGGAGGCGCAGCCGTGGCCTCCGTTACCCGCGGCGACATGCAGCTCGACGCGGTCCACGAAGGTGGTCATGGGGATTGCCTCCAGTACATACGGAATTGTCTTACCTGTAACGCGCGAAAGGCGGACCCGCTTCCCGTCTCCGGGAAGTGAGGTCCGCCCTCGCGAAGAATCGTTCTACAGGCGCCCTGCCTGCCCACCGGTACCGGAAGGGGTACCGGAGGGTTACTAGGCGGCGGGAACGATGTTGACGACCTTGCGGCCACGGTGGGTACCGAACTCCACCGCGCCGGGGTTCAGCGCGAACAGCGTGTCGTCGCCGCCACGGCCGACGCCGGTGCCCGGGTGGAAGTGCGTGCCACGCTGGCGGACCAGGATCTCACCGGCGCTGACGACCTGACCGCCGAAGCGCTTCACGCCGAGCCGCTGAGCATTGGAATCGCGCCCGTTCCGAGTGGACGATGCGCCCTTCTTGTGTGCCATGTCTCCTCAGTCCCTTACTTCGCAGCCGCGGGGATGCCGGTGACCTTGATCGCCGTGTACTGCTGGCGGTGGCCCTGGCGACGGCGGTAACCCGTCTTGTTCTTGTAGCGAAGGATGTCGATCTTCGCGCCCTTGTGGTGGTCCACGATCTCGGCCTGAACCTTGATGCCGTCCAGCACCCACGGGTCGCTGGTGACCGCGTCACCGTCGACCACGAGCAGCGTCTTGAGTTCGACGGTGTCGCCGACCTTGCCGGTGGAAATCTTGTCAACCTCAACGATGTCGCCGACAGCAACCTTGTGCTGGCGGCCACCGCTGCGCACGATGGCGTACACGCGGAACTCACTCTCGCTCGGAACGGAACCTCTGAAGCCAGCCGCCCGCACGGGCCGGGGCCCGTGGCAGTCCTGACAGGACGAGCGGCCTCCCCCGGAGATCCGGGAGGTGGGGTGCTCAGAGGTGGGCGCGCATAGGAACACACCGAAGGTTTAGAGTACGGGGCCGCTGTACAGGGGGTCAAACCGGCCCCAGCGCCCCACCGCCCGTGGGCGGTGGGGCGACGAGGGGATCAGTCCTCGGTGGTGGCCGTGACGCCGGAGGGCGCCGTCTGCTCGGCCGCGGCGGTCTTCTTCGACGCCTTGACCGTGGACTTGGCGGCCTTGGTCGTCTTGGCCGTCTTCGCCGGCGCCTTCTTGGCCGCCGTCGTCGTCTTCTTCGCCACGGTCTTCTTGGCCGTCGTCTTCTTGGCGGCCGTCTTCTTCGCGGGGGCCTTCTTGGCGGCCGTCTTACGGACCGCCTTCTTGGCCGGTGCGGGCGCCTCGGACGCGTCGGACGCGTCGGACGCGTCGGCGGTGGTGTCGGCGCCGGTGGTGTCGGCGGGCGCCTCGGCCTTCGCCGGCGCCTCCACGACGACGACCGCCGCCTCCTCCGTACCCGACGGCGAACCGGCGGGGGCGGTGACCTTACGGGTCGCCCTGCGGCGCGCACGCGGCGGAGCCGCCACGGGCGCCTCCTCGGCGGCGGCCGGCTCCGCGGCCACGGGCTCGGCGACGGGCTCGGGCTCCGGGGTCACGGGCACGACCACCTCGGCCGGGGCCCCCGCCTCGGCCGCCTTCGGCGAACCGGCCGGGGCCGACGCCTTACGGGTGGCACGGCGGCGCGTACGGCCCTGGGGCGCCGCGTCCGCGACGGGTGCCTCGGGGGCCGCCACGGGCGCCTCGGCGACCGGAGCCGCCTCGGGTACCGCAGGAGCCTCGGGGGCCTCCGTACGGGCCTCCGGCTCCGCCGCCCTCGGCGAACCGGCCGGGGCCGACGCCTTGCGCGACGCACGGCGGCGCGAACGGCCCCGTACCGCCGCCTCGGCCTCCGCGACGCTGCTGAACAGTTCCTCGTCCGGCACGAAGTCGGGCTCGGAGAGCGCGACCGGGGCCGCCACCTCCGCCGCGAGCTCGGCCTCCGACTCGGTCTCGTGGTCGGCGTCGGACTCCGCCGCCGTACCCGCCACCTCGTGGTCGTGGTCGTGCTCGTGGTCCGCGCCGGCGCCACCGCGACCGCGCTTCTTGGAGCGCTTGCCGTTGCCGCCGCCACCGGACGCCACCGGCTGCTCCATGTGGACGATCACACCGCGGCCGTTGCAGTGGACACAGGTCTCGGAGAAGGACTCCAGCAGACCCTGGCCGACCCGCTTACGGGTCATCTGCACCAGGCCCAGCGAGGTGACCTCGGCGACCTGGTGCTTCGTACGGTCCCGGCCCAGGCACTCCAGCAGGCGCCGCAGCACCAGGTCCCGGTTGGACTCCAGCACCATGTCGATGAAGTCGATGACGACGATGCCGCCCAGGTCGCGCAGCCGGAGCTGGCGCACGATCTCCTCG
This sequence comes from Streptomyces sp. NPDC087310, assembly GCF_044744405.1. Classification (NCBI taxonomy): domain Bacteria; kingdom Bacillati; phylum Actinomycetota; class Actinomycetes; order Kitasatosporales; family Streptomycetaceae; genus Streptomyces; species Streptomyces sp. NPDC087310. The sequence goes on from NZ_JBIUYF010000001.1 coordinate 1,040,425, forward strand.
GCCGCCTCCAGGTTGTTCCTGGTGACGGTCTCCTCAAGGTTGCCGCCCTGACCGGTGAACTTCCCGGTGTTGACGTCGACCACGATCATGGCCTCGGTCTTGTCGATGACCAGCGAACCGCCGCTCGGCAGCCAGACCTTGCGGTCCAGCGCCTTCATGAGCTGCTCGTCGATGCGGTACGTCGCGAAGACGTCCACCTCGCTGGTCCAGCGCGACAGCCGGTCGGAGAGGTCCGGCGCGACATGCGCGACGTAGCCGCTGATGGTCTGCCACGCGTCGGAGCCGCTGACGATGACCTTCGAGAAGTCCTCGTTGAAGATGTCGCGGACGACCCGGACGGTCATGTCCGGCTCGCCGTAGAGCAGCGTCGGCGCGTTGCCGCTCTTCGACTTCTTCTTGATGTCCTCCCACTGACCCTGCAACCGCTCGACGTCACGGCGCAGCTCGTCCTCGCTGGCGCCCTCGGCGGCCGTACGGACGATGACGCCCGCGTCCTCGGGGACGATCTTCTTGAGGATGGTCTTCAGCCGGGCGCGCTCGGTGTCGGGGAGCTTGCGGCTGATACCGGTCATCGAGCCCTCGGGCACGTACACGAGGTAGCGGCCGGGCAGCGAGACCTGGCTGGTCAGACGGGCGCCCTTGTGGCCGATCGGGTCCTTCGTCACCTGGACGAGCACCGACTGGCCGGACTTGAGCGCGGTCTCGATCCGGCGCGGGCCGTTGGCCATGCCCAGCGCCTCGAAGTTGACCTCACCGGCGTACAGGACGGCGTTGCGCCCCTTGCCGATGTCGACGAAGGCGGCCTCCATGGACGGCAGTACGTTCTGCACCTTGCCCAGGTAGACGTTGCCGACGTAGCTGGTCGCCTGCTCCTTGTTGACGTAGTGCTCGACCAGCACGTTGTCCTCAAGCACGCCGATCTGGGTGCGCTCGCCGTGCTGGCGCACGACCATCACGCGCTCGACGGCCTCACGGCGGGCGAGGAACTCCGCCTCCGTGATGATCGGCACCCGGCGGCGGCCCTGCTCGCGTCCCTCGCGGCGGCGCTGCTTCTTGGCCTCCAGACGGGTCGAGCCCTTGATGGACTGGACCTCGTCGGCGCCGGTGCCGGGCTCGCGCTCGGTGTCCTTGGCGCGGCGTTCGCGCGGCTCGCGGACCTTGACGACCGTACGCTCCGGGTCGTCACCGCCCCCGGGGCCCTGCTCGGTGTCGGAGCCGCCGTCGGCGCTGCGACGGCGCCTGCGGCGACGGCGCCGGCTGCTGGAGGAGCCGCCCGAGGACGCCTCCTGGTCGTCGTCCTGCTCGTCGTCGGAGGCGGCGGGGGCGTCCCGGTCGTCGTCGGCCTCGTCGGTGTGCTCGGCGGAGGAGGACTCCTCCTGCCGCTCGTCCGTGGTGTCGTCGGCGTCCGCGGACTCGCCCCGGCGGCGGCGCCTGCCACCCCGGCGGCGGCGCCGGGAGGGGCGGTCGCCGTACTCGTCGGAGTCGTCGGCGCCGTCGTCGGCGGAGCGCTCCGGCTCGTCGTCGCTCTCGTCGTGCTCGTTCGCGGGCTCCACGGCGGGCGCGCGCGGCGCCTCGACCACGGCCGGCGCGGCCTCGGCCGCCGGCTCGGCGGACTCGCCGCGGCGGCGGCGCCTGCTGCGGCGGCCGGAGGGCTCGGGCGCGGCGACGGGCTCGGGCGCCACGGCGGCCGGGGCCGTCACGGTCTCCTCGTCGTCCAGCTCGTCGGTGGCGTCGCTCCGGCCGCCCGCGGCCGCGGCGGCCGCGGCGGTCTCCGGCGTCTGGAACATCGGCTCGGTGAAGACGGGCGCCTGGAAGACGGCCACGGCGGGGCGCGCGGCGGCGCGGCGGCGCGGGGCGCGCTCGGGCTCGCGCTGCACGGGCTTCTGCGTGGCGGACTTCTGCGTGGCGGACTTCTGCGCGACGGACGTCTGCTGCGCCGCGGGCTTCTCGGCGACGGGCTCCGTGACGGGCTCGGCGGCGCGGCTCACGGCCTCGGCGGCCGGCTCGGGCGCGGTGGCCGGTGCGGTGGCCCTGCGGCGCGTACGGCCCCGGGTGGCGGCCTTCTCGGCGGCCTGGACCTCCGGCTCGTCGGCGGCGATCCGGTCGACGGTGTCCTGCGGCAGGCTCTCGCCGCCGGAGGCTCCGTCGCCGTTGCCGCTCGGGGCCTGGGTGGCCTCGGCCTCCGGCGCACCGGCGGGCGCGGTGGCCCTGCGGGTGGCGCGGCGGCGGGGCCGCGCGGCGGGCGCGGGCTCCTCGGCCGGGGTCTGGGCCACAGCGGCGACAGCGGCCTCGGCGGCGGGCGCGGGGGTCTCCTCGACGGTGGCCTCGACCGGCTCCGTGGCCGTCTCGGGCGCCGTGACCTTACGGGTGGCGCGGCGACGGGCACGCGGCGGCGCGACGGGCTCCTCCACGGGAGCCTCGTCCGGCACGGCGGCCTCGGCGACCGGCTCCGGCACGGCGGCCTCGGCGACCGGCTCTACGACCGGCTCGGGCGCGGTGGTCTTACGGGTGGCACGGCGGCGCGCACGCGGCGGCGCGGCAGGCTCCTCGGCGGGAGCCTCGTCCGCCACGACAGGCGCAGCGGCCTCCGCGACCGGCTCGGGCGCCGCCGTCTTACGGGTGGCGCGACGGCGCGCACGCGGCGGCGCGGCGGACTCCTCGGCGGGAGCGTCGGACGCCACGGACCCGGCTGCCCCCGCAGCCTCGGTGGCCTGCGGAACGGTCTCGCTGACGCTCGACGCGTCCTTGACCTCGGCCGCCGCGGTGGGCGGTCCCGCCGGGCGGGACGCTGCCCGGCGCCTGCGGCGCGGCGGCAGCGTATCGCTGGGCGAGTTGTTCTCTTCGTTGGTGTCCCCGGGGGTGCCGGGTTCGGTGGACTCAAGCATGCGGGCGGTTCTCCCGTCACGCTCCCGGGCGCCACGCCTGATTCCGGTCCGGCCGCGGCCCGCGCTGTGCGCGATTGCCGCCGTCCGGGGCGCGGGCGCCGCACGGGAGCTGTTATGTCTGGGTCGCCGGTTCCGTACGCGACGTCACGTACGGCCTGGCGAAAGTCTTCTGGTCAGTACGCCGCCCGACCCAGGTGGCTCCCGAGTCCCAGGGCTGCGCTACAACGACCGCCTTACGCGGAACCTGCACCTTCCGGCGCCGCCGCGGCGGCGAGTCCGGCGGCCTTGGGTGGGGCGGGCCGGGCTGCCTCGCGGTCGGGCGCGAGCGGGTCGGTCACCGTGCCGGACTCCTCGTCGAAGAGCCCCTGCGCCAGCCTGGTCACCGCTGCGGGGACCGGCGGCGCCAGGTCGGCCACAGCTCGGAGACCGGACAGGACGTCGTCGGGTCGCACGGCAGGTGTCACGTGCCGAACAACCAGCCGCAGTATCGCACAGGGGCCGTCCCCCGGCCTATCAGGCTGTGGACGAGCCACCTCCAGGCCGGCCACGGCGGCCCGTGCGTCGAAGGTCCGCAGACCGTTCTTCGCACGGCGTTCCACCTCGACGGTGTCGGCGGCGAGGAACGCGGAGACGGCGTGTCCCGCCTCCTCGTCGGTGATGCCGTCCAGCCGCAGCTCCCATACGGAAGCGGTCAGCCGGTCGGCGAGTCCCGAGGTACGGGCCTCGACCGCGTCGATGATGTCCAGACCCGTCGGCAGCGACTCGTCGAGCAGCTCTCGCAGCTTGTCGGGGTCGCGCGCCTCCACCAGGGCGATCTCCAGGAACTCGGCCTCGCTGCCCGTGCCGGTGGGTGCGGCATTGGCGTACGACACCTTCGGGTGCGGGGTGAACCCCGCCGAGTACGCCATGGGCACCTCGGCGCGGCGCAGCGCCCGCTCGAAGGCGCGCTGGAAGTCTCGGTGGCTGGTGAACCGGAGGCGGCCGCGCTTGGTGTAGCGCAGTCGGATGCGCTGCACCGCCGGTGCGGGCGGCGGGCCTTCGGGCTGTCGCTTGCCCAGTGGTTCTTCTCCTCGGTGCGGGCGGTACGCGGTGACGCGCCGCCCTTGGACGTATCTTCGGCGGGGATCACCCCGCGTTCCGGACCGGCCCCGCACTGTGCGGGGAGATCTCGGGTGCGGGCGCCACGCCGGGGACGATCGTTGTACTACCCAGAGTACGCGCCCGGTGCTCGGACGGTTCCACAGGCCAGGACACTCCGCCTACCCCGGCCCGGGCGCCTCAACCGGCCGTGGGGATCCAGAACCGGAGCTTTCCCCCGCGCTCGTCCTCCAGTTTCCCGCCGGCCGCCTCGATCACCTTGCGCGAGGCGGTGTTGTCGGTGTCGCACGTGACGAGGACGGAGTCGATGGCCAGGCCACGCGCGATCGGCAGCGCGGCGGCCAGCATGGCCGTCGCGTGGCCCCGGCGGCGGGCGGTGGGGCGTACGGCGTAGCCGATGTGGCCGCCGAGTTCCCGCAGGAACGGGTTGAGCCGGTGGCGGATGGCGAGGCGACCGAGAAAGGTGTCGCCGTCGGCGTACCAGAGGGTGGTGCAGGGCACCCAGCCCTGGATGCGCGGGGTCTCCTCCAGCGGTTCGGCGTTGAGCCGCTCGCAGTACGCGGCGAACACCTCGGGGCGGTGCCAGGTCGCCGCGTACTCCTCCATCTCGTGGAGGAGCAGGGAGCGTTCGACGGCGCCTTCCTCGACGAACTCCGCCATCGCGTCGAGGAAGGAGGCGTGCAGGCGGATGTCGGGGGCGATGAACTGCGGCATCGGTCCATTGTGCCGCCGTCACGCGGAACCCGGCCGGGGTTTGTCGCCCCGGCCGGGCCCGTGTCGGTCGTCGCGGTGGCCGGGCCGGTCCGTCCCGGCCCGGTACGTCACCTGGCGGTGCGGCTCACTTCACCACGGTCAGCGGCAGCAGCTTCTTGCCGGTCGGGCCGATCTGGATCTGCGTGTCCATCTGAGGGCAGACCCCGCAGTCGAAGCACGGCGTCCAGCGGCAGTCCTCGACCTCGGTCTCGTCGAGCGAGTCCTGCCAGTCCTCCCAGAGCCAGTCCTTGTCGAGACCGGAGTCGAGGTGGTCCCAGGGCAGGACCTCCTCGTACGTGCGCTCCCGTGTCGTGTACCAGTCGACGTCCACGCCGAAGTCCGGCAGCGTCTTCTCGGCGCACCGCATCCAGCGGTCGTACGAGAAGTGCTCGCGCCAGCCGTCGAACCGGCCGCCGTCCTCGTACACCGCGCGGATGACCGCGCCGACGCGGCGGTCGCCGCGGGAGAGCAGGCCCTCGACGATGCCGGGCTTGCCGTCGTGGTAGCGGAAGCCGATGGAGCGACCGTACTTCTTGTCGGCGCGGATCTTGTCGCGCAGCTTCACCAGCCGGGCGTCGGTCTCCTCGGCGCTGAGCTGCGGCGCCCACTGGAACGGGGTGTGCGGCTTGGGCACGAAGCCGCCGATGGAGACGGTGCAGCGGATGTCGTTCTGTCCGGAGACCCTGCGTCCCTCGGCGATGACCTTGACGGCCATGTCGCCGATCTGGAGGACGTCCTCGTCGGTCTCGGTGGGCAGTCCGCACATGAAGTACAGCTTCACCTGGCGCCAGCCGTTGCCGTACGCGGTGGAGACCGTACGGATCAGGTCCTCCTCCGAGACCATCTTGTTGATGACCTTGCGCAGCCGCTCGGAGCCGCCCTCGGGGGCGAAGGTCAGACCCGACCTGCGGCCGTTCCTGGTCAGCTCGTTGGCCAGGTCGACGTTGAACGCGTCGACGCGGGTGGAGGGCAGGGAGAGCCCGATCTTGTCTTCCTGGTAGCGGTCAGCGAGCCCCTTGGCGACGTCCGCGATCTCGCTGTGGTCGGCGGAGGAGAGGGAGAGCAGCCCGACCTCCTCGAAGCCGGTGGCCTTCAGCCCCTTCTCGACCATGTCGCCGATGCCGGTGATGGAGCGTTCGCGCACCGGCCGGGTGATCATCCCGGCCTGGCAGAAGCGGCAGCCGCGGGTGCAGCCGCGGAAGATCTCCACGGACATCCGCTCGTGCACGGTCTCCGCGAGCGGGACCAGCGGCTGCTTGGGGTACGGCCACTCGTCGAGGTCCATGACGGTGTGCTTGGAGACCCGCCACGGGACGCCGGACCGCTTGGGTACGACGCGGCCGATCCGGCCGTCCGGCAGGTACTCGACGTCGTAGAAGCCCGGCACGTACACGCCGCCGGTCCGCGCGAGCCGGAAGAGGAGTTCCTCGCGCCCGCCGGGGCGGTCCTCGGCCTTCCAGGCGCGGATGATCTCGGTGATCTCCAGGACCGCCTGCTCGCCGTCGCCGATGACCGCGCAGTCGATGAACTCCGCGATCGGCTCGGGGTTGAAGGCCGCGTGGCCGCCCGCGAGCACGATGGGGTGGTCGACGGTACGGTCCTTCGCGGCCAGCGGGATCCCCGCCAGGTCGAGGGCGGTGAGCATGTTGGTGTAGCCCAGCTCCGTGGAGAAGCTCAGTCCGAAGACGTCGAACGCGGAGACGGGGCGGTGCGCGTCGACGGTGAACTGCGGCACCTTGTGCTCGCGCATCAGCTCTTCGAGGTCCGGCCAGACGCTGTAGGTGCGCTCGGCGAGGACACCCTCGCGCTCGTTCAGTACCTCGTAGAGGATCATGACGCCCTGGTTGGGCAGTCCGACCTCGTACGCGTCCGGGTACATCAGCGCCCAGCGGACGTCGGTGTCGTCCCACTCCTTGACGGTGGAGTTGAGTTCACCCCCGACGTACTGGATCGGCTTCTGCACATGCGGGAGCAGAGCTTCGAGCTGTGGGAAGACCGATGTGACAGGCATCACGGGAATCTTTCGTGGACCGACAGGATGAACAGACCAGCGGGATGAACAGACAGTGGCCGACCACCCAGACTAACGCGGCCGAACGGGCCCTCCGCTCGCTCATCCGTGCGAGCGCACCCCGAGCCGGGCGCGCAGCGCCGGATCCGCCGCCTCCTCCCACACCCGCGGCAGTTCGTGCTCACGCCGCTCGGCCTGCGTCTCCTCCTGCCCGTACAGCAGCCCCCAGGTGAACGCGGATTCGCCGGCCGCATGCGCCCTGACCGCGAGATCCCGCAGCACCTCGCGGGCGACGACGCTGTCCTGGTGGTCGCCGAGGACCGTCTGGACGGCCTTGATCCGCCGCGCGAACCGCTTCGCGGGCTTCCCCAGGGCGGGGACGGCCGCCTCCGCCGCGTACCTGACCCGCTTGGCCGCCTTACGGGCCTCGTGCAGCGCCAGATCGCGTCCCGGGCCCGGCGGCATGGCGAGCGCGCCGTCGATCCGGTCCGCGAGGAGGTGGTACGCCCCCTCGATCCGCGCGGGCAGCACCTTCTCCGGCGCCTTCGCCGCGGCCGGCCGCAGGGGCGGGGCCGCGAGCAGCGCGTCGAGCGTGGCCAGCAGGGTCAGATGGCGCTCGCTGTCGAGTACGGCGACCGTCCTGGCCCGGGAGCCGGTCCGGCCGCCGGCGCTCCAGATCCGCAGCCGCGCGCGGACCGGCCCCAGCAGCAGGGTGCCGGGGACGGCGCCGACGCGGGCGGCCAGCCGCTCGCTCAGGACCTCGTGGTCGCGGTCGACGCCCAGCTCGGCGGCGAGCCACTTCAGCTCCTCGCCGACGGGGTCGGTGACCGTCCGGTCCAGGACCTTGCGGTGGGTACGGAACGTGGAGCGCAGCCGCCGGGTGGCGACACGGAGCTGGTGGACGGAGTCCGGCAGGTCCCGGCGTACGGCGGGGTCCTGGGTGACGATCGTGGCGACCTGGGCGCGCAGATAGGCCAGGACATGGTCCCCGGCGGTGACGGGCGCGGACGGCGACGCTCCCCCGGCCCGGCCGCCTGCCGATGTGCCGCCCGCCGGCCTGTCTCCCGTCGCCCGGCCGCCCGCCCCGAGTGCCCGGGCGAGCTTCGAGGCCGAGGCGGCCGGGCGCAGGCCCGCCTTGCGGAGCTTCTTCTCCACGGCGTCCAGGACCGCCGGGTCCGCGCCGTCCGCGAGCTCCACCTCGACCTCGGTCCACGCGGTGTCGGCGCGCTTGCGCCCGGTCCCGGGCAGGCGCCGCGCCCGTACGGTGTCGACGGCGACCTCGGCGAGCGGCGCGCCACGCGCGTCGAGCAGCAGGCTCACCTCACGCGAGGTCCGCAGCCGTACGACGGGGATCAGCTCGGCGTCGCGGACACGGGAGCGGACCAGTCCGGCCAGCTCGGGCGGGAGGGTGTCGGAGAGCGGCGCCCTGATCTCGTCGCGGATGCCGGTGGCGACGGGGAACTTCAGGTGCCAGCCCGCGTCCTCGCCGCCCGTCCTGCGGCGCAGGGTGAGCGTGTCGGCGTGCAGCCGCAGGGCGGGGGTGTCGTAGTAGACGGCGTCCAGCTCCTGGACGCCCCGCGCCCGGACGGCGGCGACGTTCCCGACCCCGGTGAGGTCCGGCAGTCCGGGCGTCTCGTCGGTGTCCGGGCGCTCGGGGAGTTCGTACTTCCGTTCGATCTCACGCTTGCTGTCCGCCATGTACCGAATTTAGCCGTAAGGGGTGCCTCGCGGCACCCCTACGACCTGGCCGATCCGCGCGGGTCAGGCCGTTATCGGCCGCTGGACCCGGATCGACTGGAGCAGCCCTACCGCTATCCAGACGGCGAACATGGAGGTTCCCCCGTACGACACGAAGGGCAGCGGCAGCCCGGCCACCGGCATGATGCCGAGCGTCATCCCGATGTTCTCGAACGACTGGAACGCGAACCAGGCGATGATCCCGGCGGCCACGATCGTGCCGTACAGCTCGGTCGTCTCGCGGGCGATCCGGCAGGCGCGCCAGAGGATCACCCCGAGCAGGACGAGGATCAGCCCGGCGCCGAGGAAGCCCAGCTCCTCACCGGCGACCGTGAAGACGAAGTCGGTCTGCTGCTCGGGCACGAACTGGCCGGTGGTCTGCGAGCCGTGGAAGAGCCCGGTGCCGGTCAGTCCGCCGGAGCCGATGGCGATGCGCGCCTGGTTGGTGTTGTAGCCGACGCCCGCCGGGTCGAGCTCCGGGTTGGCGAAGGCGGCGAAGCGGTTGATCTGGTACTCGTCCAGCACCCCGAGCGCGGCGACCGCGACGGCGCCGGCCACGCCCGCGCCGACCAGGCCGAGGATCCAGCGGTTGGAGGCGCCGGAGGCGAGCAGCACGCCGAGCACGATGACCGCCATGACCATCACCGAGCCGAGGTCCGGCATCATCATGACGATGACCATCGGCAGCACCGCGAGGCCGAGGGACTTCGCGACGGTGCGGTGGTCGGGATGGAGCTGGTCCCCCGCGTCCACCCGTGCCGCGAGCATCATCGCCATGCCCAGGATGATCGTGATCTTCACGAACTCGGAGGGCTGGAGGGTGAAGCCGCCGCCGATCACGATCCAGGAGTGGGCGCCGTTGATGGTCGCGCCCAGCGGGGTGAGGACCAGCACGACCAGCAGGACGGAGAACCCGTACAGCACGGGGACCGCGCCGCGCAGGGTGCGGTGCCCGAGCCAGATCGTGCCGATCATCAGGGCGAACCCGATGCCGGTGTTGAGGAGGTGACGGAAGAGGAAGTAGTAGGGGTCGCCCTGGTTGAGGTGGGTGCGGTTGCGGGTCGCCGACCAGACGAGCAGGGAGCCGAGGACCGACAGGGCGAGCGCGGAGAAGAGCAGCGGCCAGTCGAGCCGGCGCACCATCGAGTCACGGGCCGAGAGTCTGGCCCAGGTCCCGCGCTCCGGACCGTAGCCGGAGACGGAGAAGCCGCTTGTACCGGCCATGGCTCAGTCCCTCCGGCCCGGTGCGGCGGGCGGACCCGCCAGTACCTGCTCATCGGCCGGCGGTTCCTCCTCCGGCTCGTACGGCCTGACCTTCGGCGCGTCGATCGAGCCGTCCGGCTGGATCGTGGGCAGCGCGGTGCGCGGGGTGGGCATGAGCGCCTTCTTGAGGTTCTGGTCGCCCTTCGCGTTCAGCCCGTACATCGCCTCGTATATCTTGCGGACGGCCGGTCCGGAGGCCCCGGAGCCCGTACCACCCTGGGAGATCGTCATCACGATCGTGTAGTCCTTGGTGTACGAGGCGAACCACGAGGTCGTCTGCTTGCCGTAGACCTCGGCCGTACCCGTCTTGGCGTGCATCGGGATCTTGTCCTGCGGCCAGCCGCCGAACCGCCAGGCGGCGGAGCCGCGGGTGGCGACACCGGCGAGGGCCTCGTCGATCTCGTCGCGCGTCTGCTTGTTCATCGGCAGCTTGCCGTGCGACTTCGGCGCGATCTCCTCGACGTGCTTGCCGTCGGGGCTGATGACCGCCTTGCCGACGGTGGGGTTGTAGAGGGTGCCGCCGTTGGAGATGGCCGAGTAGATCGTGGCCATCTGGATCGGGGTGACGAGGGTGTCGCCCTGGCCGATCGAGTAGTTGACGGAGTCACCGGCGCGCATCAGGTTGCCTTCGAGGCAGCCTTCGTAGGCGAGCTGCTGGACGTAGGTGCCGCCCTTCTTGCCCTGCTTGCACCAGCCGGCCTTGTTGGCCTCCCAGAACTTCTGCTTCCACTGGCGGTCCGGGACGCGTCCGGTGACCTCGTTGGGGAGGTCGATGCCGGTCTCCTTGCCGAGGCCGAACTGGTGGGCGGTCTTGTAGAACCAGTCGTTGGCGCTCTTCTTCGGCTTGGTGCCGCCGTCCTTCTGCCACTCCTTGTGGGCGAGACCGTAGTACACGGTGTCGCAGGAGACCTCCAGCGCCTTGCCGATGGTGATCGAGCCGTACCCCTTGGACTCGAAGTTCTTGAACACCTGGCTGCCGACGTTGTACGAGCTGGGGCAGGGGTAGTTGCCGTCGAAGGGGTAGCCCGCGTTGACGGCGGCCGTCGACGAGATGACCTTGAAGATCGAGCCGGGGGCCGCCTGGCCCTGGATGGCGCGGTTCAGCAGCGGGAAGTTGGACTTCTTGCCGGTGAGCTTCGCGTAGTCCTTCGCGGAGATGCCGCCGACCCAGGAGTTGGGGTCGTACGTCGGCTGGGAGGCCATCGCGACGACGCGGCCGGTCTTCGCCTCCATGACGACGACGGCGCCGGAGTCCGCCTTGTAGTTCTCGTTGGTGTTGCGGTCCATCTCCTTGCGGGCGGCCTTCATCGCCTCGTTCAGCTCGTACTCGGCGACGGCCTGGACCCGGGCGTCTATCGAGGTGACGACATTGGCGCCGGGCTCGGCCTGGTCGCTCTGGGCCTGGCCGATGACCCGGCCGAGGTTGTCGACCTCGTACCGGGTGACGCCGGCCTTGCCGCGGAGCTGCTTGTCGTACGTGCGCTCCAGCCCTGAGCGGCCGACCTGGTCGGAGCGGAGGTACGGCGAGTCGGTGTCCTGCGCCTTGGTGATCTCTTCGTCGGTGACGGGCGAGAGGTAGCCGAGGACCTGGGCGGTGTTGGCGAGCCCCGGCGCGGCGTAGCGGCGTACGGCGGTGGGTTCCGCGGTGATGCCAGGGAAGTCCTCGGCGCGCTCGCGGATCTGGAGGGCCTGCTGGGTGGTGGCCTCGTCGGTGACGGGGATCGGCTGGTAGGGCGAACCGTTCCAGCAGGGCTGGGGGGTCTTCGCGTCGCAGAGCCGGACCTTGGAGATGACGTCCTGCGGCTTCATGCCGAGGACGTCGGCGAGGTTGGTCAGGACGGCCTTGCCGTTGTCGTCCATCTTCATCAGCTCGGTGCGGCTGGCGGAGACGACGAGACGGGTCTCGTTGTCGGCGAGCGGGACCCCGCGCGTGTCGAGGATCGAGCCGCGGACGGCGGGCTGGATGACCTGCTGGACGTGGTTGTTCTTGGCCTCGTCCGTGTACTCCTGGCCGTTGCGGACCTGGAGGTACCAGAGCCGGCCGCCGAGGGTGAGGAGGAGGGAGAAGACGAGGACCTGGATGACGACGAGCCGGATCTGGACCCGGGGTGTCCGTCCGGTCTCCGGGATGTTGCTCACTGCGACCCCCCACGGGCGCTACGGACGGTACGGGTGTCACGGGCGGTACGAGTGGTACGGGCGGTACCAGTGGTACGGGCGGGCGGTGCGGTCACCGGGGACGGGTTCGCGGCGGACGGTGCGGTCACAGGCGCTTGACCCCCTTGATCCGTCCGGCCCGCGCCGCGCGATTACGGGCCGCTCTGACCCGCAGTCCGCCGCGCTGGCCGCCGATCCGCAGCCCCGTACCGGAGCCGGCCCAGCCGGAGGCCATGTCGCCCGCGGAGCTGTCCCGGGACTCGGCGAGGGGGTCGTTGTCGGCGCGTCTGGCCAGGGCCATGACGAGCGGGACGACGAACGGGGCGAGCAGCAGGTCGTAGACCGCCGCGGTGAGGATCAGCCCGCCGAGGCCGACATGGCGGGCGGCGGTGTCGCCGACGAGGGCGCCGACGCCCGCGTACAGCAGGGTCGAGCAGATCGCCGCGGCGACGACCGCGGTCATCGGGGCGAGTGCCGAGCGGAGCTGGCCCTTCTCGGGCCGTACCAGCCCGGCCACGTAACCGATGACGCAGAGGACCAGGGCGTACCGTCCGGCGGCGTGGTCGGCGGGCGGCGCGAGGTCGGAGAGCAGCCCGGCGCCGAAGCCGATGAGGGCGCCGCCGACATGCCCGTACACGAAGGCCAGGGCGAGGACGACGAGGAGCATCAGGTCGGGTACGGCGCCGGGGAGCTGGAGCCGGGCGAGGACGGACACCTGGACGACGAGGGCGACCACGACCAGGGTGGTGGAGAGCAGAATCCGGTTGAAGCGCATGGGGTTCAGCCCTACTCCTGGTCGTCTGCCGCTTGGCCATTGCCGTTGCCCGCGTCGCCGGGATCGGCGTTCGCGGCGGCGTCGGGGTCGGCGTTCGGGTTCGCGTTCGGGTCCGTGCCGGTGACGGGGGCGGTGTTCCCGTTGACGTCGAGGTTGCCCTCGGCGTCGGCGTTCAGGTCGGCGTTGGCGTCCGGCGACGGGGTGACCGTCACGGTGACGGTGGGCGTCGGGACGGGCTTGGCCTTGGGCGGCAGCACCGTGTCCCTCGGGTCCTCGCGGGGCGCCTCGACGACGACCCCGACGATGTCCAGCTTGGTGAAGCCGACGAACGGCCGCACCGAGAGCGTACGGGTGAGGTCGCCGCCGGACGGGTCCACGCGGACGACCTCGCCGACCGGCACGCCGGGCACGAACGGCTTGTCCTTGCTCGACCCGAAGGTGACCAGCCGGTCGCCGTTGCGGATCTTCGCCTTGCCGTTGAGGAGCTGTACGGAGAGCGGCCGGTCGCCCTGGCCGGTGGCGAAGCCGAGTTCGTCGGAACCCTCCATCCGGGTGCCGACGGTGAAGCCGGGGTCGTTGGCGAGCAGCACGGTCGCGGTGTTCGGGCCGACGGTGGTGACCCGGCCGACCAGTCCGTCCCCGTTGAGTACGGTCATGTCGCGTGCGATGCCGTCGTCGCGGCCCATGTCGATGGTGACCGTCCAGGAGAAGCCCTGGGCCGCTCCTATGGCGATGACCTGGGCGCCCTTGATGCCGTACTGGCCGGCGCCGGCCCGCTGGAGCATCTTGTCCAGCTCGCGGACCTGGCTGCGGTTGCGGGCGTCGCTGCCGAGGCGCTGCTTGAGTTCGGCGTTCTCCCGCTCCAGGGCGGCGATGCGGGTGTGCCGCGAGCCGGAGTCCCGTACGGCCCCTATGGCGTTGCCGACCGGGTTCACCGCCGCCGCGACACCGTTCTCCACCGGGCCGAAGACCGTGGCGGCGGCCTGGCGCGCGCCGTCCACGGGGGAATCCTCACCGCCGCGGATGTCCACCGTGATCAGTGCGAACGCGATGGCGATCAGCAGCACCAAGAGCAGACGGCTCTCTCGTGTGTCCCTCACGTGCGGCGGCCGTGCCTTCCTCGTAGGAATGGGTGGTGCCTGTAATTCAACGATCCGCCGGACGGGAAGTCAGGCACCCGTTCGGCGGATCTTTGATGGTTCCGTCACCGACGAGGCTGTGCGTCCAGCACCTGCTGGAGTGCTTCGAACTCCTCGACGCACTTGCCGGATCCCAGCGCGACGGAGTCCAGCGGATCCTCCGCGATATGGATCGGCATGCCGGTCTCCCGGCGCAGCCGCTCGTCGAGACCGCGCAGCAGGGCGCCGCCGCCGGTGAGCACGATCCCGCGGTCCATCACGTCGCCGGACAGCTCGGGCGGGCACTTGTCGAGCGTCGTCTTCACGGCGTCGACGATCGCGTTGACCGGCTCCTCGATGGCCTTGCGGACCTCGGCGGCGGAGATGACGACGGTCTTCGGCAGGCCGGAGACCAGGTCACGGCCGCGGATCTCGGTGTGCTCGTCCTTGTCGAGGTCGTACGCGGAACCGATGGTGATCTTGATGCTTTCCGCGGTCCGCTCACCGAGGAGGAGCGAGTACTCCTTCTTGATGTGCTGGATGATCGCGTTGTCCAGCTCGTCGCCGGCCACGCGGATGGACTGTGCCGTCACGATGCCGCCGAGCGAGATGACGGCGACCTCGGTGGTGCCGCCACCGATGTCGACGACCATGTTGCCGGTGGCCTCGTGGACGGGGAGTCCCGAGCCGATGGCCGCGGCCATCGGCTCCTCGATGATGTGCACCTGGCGCGCGCCGGCCTGGGTGGACGCCTCGATCACGGCGCGGCGCTCGACCCCGGTGATGCCGGAGGGCACACAGACGACGACGCGCGGACGGGCGAGGTAGCGGCGCTTGTGGATCTTGAGGATGAAGTAGCGCAGCATGCGCTCGGTGATCTCGAAGTCGGCGATCACGCCGTCCTTCAGCGGCCGGACGGCAACGATGTTGCCCGGTGTCCGGCCGATCATTTTCTTGGCTTCTGAGCCGACCGCGAGAATGCCGCCTGTGTTGGTGTTGATGGCGACCACGGACGGCTCGTTGAGTACGATCCCGCGGCCCCTGACGTACACCAGCGTGTTGGCGGTCCCGAGGTCGACAGCCATGTCACGGCCGATGAACGACATGTGGTTCCCCATGAGGATGCGTCTGGCCTTCCCAAGCGTTGACGGCTTATCAGGATGGCGAGGTGGGTGCTGTGGCGTGGAGGCTTCCATCGTAGTGCCGTCGGAGCGACGGCGGCTCGCTGGCCCACCTCTGTAACGGTGACGAAGTGTCGGACCGATGCGTTCCCGGAAGTGGCCTGGATATACCCAAAGGCGACCGAATTCCTTCGGTCGCCCCAGGCGGTCAGCTCCGTTTGGCTGACATGTGGTCAGGAAAGTCCCGGGAAAAAGATCTTCAGTTCCCGAATGGCGGACTCCTCGGAGTCCGAGGCGTGGATCAGGTTCTCCCGGACGATGGTCCCGAAGTCCCCCCGGATGGACCCGGGCGCTGCGGCGATCGGGTCAGTGGGGCCGGCCAGCGCGCGGACGCCCTCGATGACCCGCTCGCCCTCGACGACGAGCGCGACGACGGGGCCCGACGCCATGAACGCGACCAGCGGCTCGTAGAAGGGCTTGCCCTGGTGCTCGCCGTAGTGCTGCTCCAGCGTGTCCTGGTCGAGCGTGCGCAGCTCCAGCGCGATCAGGGTCCAGTCCGCCTTGCGCTCGATCCGGCCGATGATCTCGCCGACGAGGTGACGGCGTACGGCGTCGGGCTTGAGCAGGACGAGCGTGCGCTGGCTCACGGTACGGGCTCCTTACTGTGGGGAATGCGGGATGCCGGAATCCGGGCCTCGGAGGCTTGGTCCGGGCCACGGAGGCTTGCTCCGGGACCACAGAGGCTACAGTGCACCCCGCATCACCGGTTACGCAGCGTCAGCCTCTGCCGATGCCTGTGCGGCCCAGCGCGCCTTCGCCTCGTCGATCACCCGGCCGTAGTGCACCGACGCCCACCACAGCGCCCCGAACAGCACCCCCAGCACGAACATCGCCGGGACCACGAAACCGCTCGCGACCAGGCCGACCTGGAGCGCCCAGCCGAGCTGGACCCCGCCGGGGCGGGTGATCATCCCGCACAGCAGCACGGAGAACAGCATGGCGACACCGCAGACCGTCCAGACCGTCCCCACCGACAGGTCGTCCGATTTCATGGCGACCAGACCGGCGAAACCGATCACGAAGAATTCACCGATCAAGGTCGACGCGCAGAGCGTTCGCACGGAATTCAGCCCCTCTTCAGCAGCAGCCGGGCCTCGCCGACCGTGATCACGGATCCGGTCACCAGCACCCCGGCACCGGCGAACTCGGACTCCTCCTCCGCGAGCGTGATCGCCGCCTCCAGCGCGTCGTCCAGCCGTGGCTCGACCTGGACGCGGTCGTCACCGAAGACCTCGACGGCGACGCCCGCCAGCTCGTCCACGTCCATCGCACGATGGCTGGAATTCCGCGTGACCACGATCTCCGTACAGATCGGCTCCAGCGCCTCCAGGACCCCGCGGACGTCCTTGCCCTCGCTCGACCCCACGACCCCGATCAGCCGGCTGAAGCCGAACGACTCCGTGACGCCCTCGGCCGCGGCGCGCGCGCCCGCCGGGTTGTGCGCCGCGTCCAGCACCACCGTCGGCGAGCGCCGTACGACTTCGAGCCGGCCCGGCGAGGACACCGAGGCGAACGCCTTGCGGACCGTGTCCATGTCGAGCCGCCGCGCGTGCTGGGCGCCGATCCCGAAGAACGCCTCCACCGCCGCCAGCGCCACCGCCGCGTTGTGCGCCTGGTGCGCCCCGTACAGCGGGAGGAAGACCTGCTCGTACTCCCCGCCGAGGCCGCGCAGCGTCAGCAACTGGCCGCCGACCGCGATCTCGCGGGCGACCACGCCGAACTCCATGCCCGAGCGGGCCACCGTCGCGTCGACGTCGACGGCCTTCTTCAGCATCACCTGGGCCGCGTCCACCGGCTGCTGCGCCAGGACGACCGTCGCGCCGTCCTTGATGATCCCGGCCTTCTCCGCGGCGATCTCGCCGGGTGTGGAACCGAGCCGGTCCGTGTGGTCCAGGTCGATGGGGGTGACGACGGCGACCGACGCGTCGATGACGTTGGTCGCGTCCCAGGTGCCGCCCATGCCGACCTCGACGACGCCGACGTCCACCGGGGCGTCCGCGAACGCCGCGTACGCCATGGCCGTCAGCACCTCGAAGAACGAGAGCCGGTACTCCTGCATGCCGTCGACCATCTCGACGTACGCCTTGATGTCCTCGTACGTCTCGATGAACCGCTCGGCGGAGATCGGGGCCCCGTCCAGACTGATCCGCTCGGTGATCGACTGGATGTGCGGGCTGGTGTAGCGGCCGGTGCGCAGGTCGAACGCGCCGAGCAGGGCCTCGATCATCCGGGCCGTGGACGTCTTGCCGTTGGTGCCGGTGATGTGGATCGTCGGGTAGGCGCGCTGGGGGTCGCCCAGCACGTTCAGCAGCGCCTCGATCCTGACGCGGGACGGGTCCAGCTTGGTCTCGCCCCAGCGTCCCGCGAGCTCCTGCTCGACGGCGCGCAGGGCCTTGTCCACCTCGGGATCCTCGGGGCGGGCCGGCACACCGTCGTCCTGCGCCGGCCCGGCCTGGGCGCGCAGCGTACGGCTGCCGGCCTCGATCACCGCGAGGTCGGGGTCTCGGTCGGTCGCGGCTGCGGTGATCTCGTCGAATTCATCGAACTCGTCGAAATCGCCGGGCTCGCCGGGCTGGTCGGAAGGACGGTGCTCGCTCACGGGACCAGTCTACGGAGGACCACCGACACCGGCTCCGGCGCGCCCCCCCCCGAGGGCGCGAATGCCTCCGTACCTCCGCCGTACCCCCTCCGTACGCCGTCCGTGCGCCGTCCGGAAAGCATCGATCCCCCCCGACCGGTGCCGGTCGGGGGGATCCATGGGCTGCTGCCGGGAACGTACGAGCGAGGGCGTCAGCCCTGCGGCAGTCCGGCCACCTGCGCGGTGAGGCGCTCGATGTCCGCCTCCGCCTTGGCGAGCCGGCCGCGGATCTTGTCGACCACGTTGTCCGGCGCCTTGGCGAGGAACGCCTCGTTGCCGAGCTTCGCGATCGCCTGCGCCTTCTCCTTCTCCGCCGCGCCGAGGTCCTTCGTCAGGCGCTTGCGCTCCGCCTCGACGTCGATCGTGCCGGACAGGTCCAGCGCGACGGTGGCCCCGGCGACCGGCAGGGTGGCGGTGGCGTGGAAGCCCTCGCCCTCCGGCTGGAGCCGCAGGAGCTGGCGGATGGCCGCCTCGTGCGCGGCGAGCGAGGTGCCCGACAGGTCGAGCCGGGCCGGGACCTTCTGGCCGGGCTGGAGGCCCTGGTCGGCACGGAACCTGCGGACCTCGGTGATCACCTGCTGGAGGTGCTCGATCTCACGCTCGGCCGCCGCGTCCCGGAACCCGCTGTCGGCCGGCCACTCGGCGACGACGACGGACTCCTTGCCGGTGAGCGTGGTCCACAGCGTCTCGGTGACGAAGGGGACGATCGGGTGCAGGAGACGCAGGGTGGTGTCCAGGACCTCGCCGAGGACGCGTCCGGAGACCTTCGCGGGCTCGCCGCCCTCGAAGAACGTCGTCTTGGACAGCTCGACGTACCAGTCGAAGACCTCGTCCCACGCGAAGTGGAAGAGGGAGTCGGAGAGCTTCGCGAACTGGTAGTCCTCGTAGTACGCGTCGACCTCGGCGACCACGGCGCCGAGCCGCGAGAGGATCCACCGGTCGGTGGCGGACATGTCGGCCGCGTCGGGCAGCGGGCCCTCGACGGTCGCGCCGTTCATCATCGCGAAGCGGGTCGCGTTCCAGACCTTGTTGGCGAAGTTGCGGGAGCCCTGGACCCAGTCCTCGCCGATCGGGACGTCGACGCCCGGGTTGGCGCCGCGCGCGAGCGTGAAACGGACCGCGTCGGAACCGTACTTGTCCATCCAGTCCAGCGGATTGACCGCGTTCCCGAAGGACTTCGACATCTTCTTGCCGAACTGGTCACGGACCATGCCGTGTAGCGCGATGGTGTGGAACGGCGGGGTGCCGTCCATCGCGTACAGGCCGAACATCATCATCCGGGCGACCCAGAAGAACAGGATGTCGTACCCGGTGATCAGGACCGAGTTCGGATAGAACTTCTCCAGGCTCTCGGTCTGTTCGGGCCAGCCCAGCGTGGAGAACGGCCACAGCCCGGACGAGAACCACGTGTCCAGGACGTCGGTGTCCTGCGTCCAGCCCTCGCCGGTCGGCGCCTCGTCGTCGGGACCGACACAGATCGTCTCGCCGTTCGGCCCGTACCAGACGGGGATGCGGTGGCCCCACCAGAGCTGGCGCGAGATGCACCAGTCGCGGAGGTTGTCGACCCACGCGAAGTAGCGCGGCTCCATCTCCTTCGGGTGGATCGCGACCTTCCCGTCGCGGACGGCGTCACCGGCGGCCTGCGCCAGCGGACCGACCTTGACCCACCACTGCATGGACAGCCGGGGCTCGACGGTCGTCTTGCAGCGCGAGCAGTGCCCGACGGAGTGGGTGTACGGGCGCTTCTCGGCGACGATCCGGCCCTCGGCCCGCAGCGCGGCGACGATGGCGCTGCGCGCCTCCATCCGGTCCAGGCCCTCGAAGGGGCCGGGGACGGTGATGACGGCGCGCTCGTCCATGACCGTGATGTTGGGCAGGTCGTGGCGGCGGCCGATCTCGAAGTCGTTCGGGTCGTGCGCCGGGGTCACCTTGACGGCGCCCGTGCCGAACTCCGGGTCGACGTGCTCGTCAGCGACGACCGGGATCGTACGGTCGGTGAGCGGCAGCCTGATCCGCCGGCCGACGAGGTGCGCGTACCGCGCGTCGTCCGGGTGGACGGCGACGGCCGTGTCCCCGAGCATCGTCTCGGCGCGGGTCGTCGCGACGACGACGGAGTCGTCCCCGTCCCCGTACTTGAGCGAGACCAGTTCGCCTTCGTCGTCCTGGTACTCGACCTCGATGTCGGAGATCGCGGTCAGACAGCGCGGGCACCAGTTGATGATGCGCTCGGCGCGGTAGATCAGCTCGTCGTCGTAGAGCTTCTTGAAGATGGTCTGGACGGCCTGGGAGAGCCCTTCGTCCATGGTGAAGCGCTCACGGGACCAGTCGACACCGTCGCCGAGGCGGCGCATCTGCCCGGAGATCTGCCCGCCGGACTCGGCCTTCCACTGCCAGACGCGCTCGACGAACGCCTCGCGCCCCAGGTCGTGCCGGGACTTGCCGTCCTTGGCCAGCTCGCGCTCGACGACGTTCTGCGTGGCGATGCCCGCGTGGTCCATGCCGGGCTGCCAGAGCGTCTCGTACCCCTGCATGCGCTTGCGGCGCGTGACGGCGTCGATGAGCGTGTGCTCGAAGGCGTGGCCCAGGTGCAGGCTGCCGGTGACGTTCGGCGGGGGGATGACGACGGTGAAGGGGGGCTTCTCGCTCTTCGCGTCCGCTTCGAAGTAACCGCGGTCCACCCAGCGCTCGTACAGCTTCCCCTCTACCTCGGCCGGCACGTACTGGGTCGGCAGTTCGGGGTTGCTGGCTGGCTGCTGCTGTGGATTCTCGGTCACGGGGCTCAGTTTAGAGGTGTCACAGCCCTGTGCAGAAACGAGATGTTGCGTAACAGTGCCACCCCCGATGCCCCGCCGCCGCGGATCCCCCGTCAGGATGTTCGGAAAACATAAGAATCGAGGGACAGCGCACATGAGCTACAACCAGCCGGGCCCGTACGGCGGGCAGCCGCAGCAGCCCGGACCGTACGGTCAGCCGGGCCCGTACGGCCAGCAGCCGCCGCAGGGACCGCCGCAGCCCGGCTACGGTTACCCGCCGGGCCCCCCGCAGGGCGTCCCGCCGCAGCAGCCCCCCGGGTACGGCTACCCGCAGCAGGGCCCCTACGGCCAGCAGCCCCAGCCGGGCCCGTACGGCCAGCAGCCCACCCCGCCCTACGGCCAGCAGCCCGCGTACGGCGGCGGCGCCTACCCGCCTCCGCCGGGTGCCCCGAAGAAGAAGACCGGACTGATCATCGGGGTGTCCGTGGTGGCGCTCGCGGTGATAGCCGGCGGGGTGTACTTCTTCACGTCGGGCGGCGGCGGGGGCGGCGGCTCGGTCGCGGACGACGGCAAGAAGTACGAGCTGACGACACCGGCGACGGTGCTGGGCGGCGAGTTCGAGAAATCCAAGGGCAGCGGATCGAGCGGTGGCAGCCTGGCCAACAGCGACGTCGCGGAAGCCGAAAAGTGGGGTGTCACGAACCCTAAGAATGTCACCGCCGACTATAAGGCTGGCGAAGGCGCCGCAGTGAAGCAGCTTCAATTCCACGGCGTCTACGGCGAGATCGACGACCCGGAGAAGGTCGTTGATGCTATGTGGGCCGAGTCGCAGAAAAAATCGAAGGAAAACAGCGATGGCAGCGGCGAGTCCGTCGAGCTCGCGGGTGATCCACAGGAGTTCACGCCCGCCGGTTTCGAGAACGGCGTCATGAAGTGCCAGGAGATCAAGTACAAATTGGGCTCAAGCTCCAGCACCGGACCCGGCGAATTCACCGTGCCAGTCTGCATCTGGGGTGACCACAGCACCGTGTCGTACGTGATCTCGACAGACGCAGCCGCCGTCCTCACCGGCAAGAGCATGTCCCTGGAGGACGCCGCCACGCAGGCTGCCAAGCTGCGTAACGATGTCCGCACAGAGATCAAGTAACCCCACGCAAGCCTCGTAGGAGTGCCTAGCAAAGTCAAACCGGTGGGGATTCCTTGTCTGTTGACAGCTACCGAGGTTGAACCTGTGGGGCTGACTGTTAATCGCCGCTGCGGTATTACCAGGGGTATGCAGTATCCACAAGAAGGCAGGCTGACTGCTGGGTCGCCAGCAGTTTCGCGAGAGGCTACAGCTCCAGGCGGCGGAGTAGTTCACCCAGGGGGAGGCGAGTACGGTGATCGCCATGGACCTGCGGGTGAGCATCCGGTCGGTGCAGCGACGGCGGCAGACGTAGAACGAGGCAGTCCGCGAGCTCTGCGATCATAAGGTCTGACGTCGCTGCTCAGGCTGAGCCAGAAGCAGTTCACGCTACTGGAGGCGGAGCTGGCCAGAGTGTCAAGCGTCCATCGCCGGAAAGACCGACGATGGACGCTTGACCGGGGCAAGTCGGTGATAGCTCAGCTCTTCCACCTGACTTATACGATCCACGTCATGCGGAAACTTCTGGTGCATAACGGCTGGACCTGCGAGGCACTTGCCCGTCGGGCCGTGGCACGGGACGACGACGCGGCGGCCGGGCGGATCAAGAAGGTGTGGCTCTGCACTGACGATTCGGGGTGGCCTGTGGGGCCTGGCCCCTCTCCGAGGACAAAGCCGGATCCTCCATGATGCCGCCGCAAGCGAAAACCTGGTCACGACGAGGCCGCGGCCCAGTCGTGCGGGTATGCGACCGGTCGCGGAGACGGATATCGATCGCGTCAGGGCGACGGCCAGCACGATGGACTCAAGAGTTTCTCCTGAAGCGACTACCGGGACCTGCCGATCGCCGCCCGCCAACAACTCGGCAGCCGAATCGTGCCCGTCTGGGACAACCATAATGCCGACGAGATCGCAGTCCTGAGCGAGTTCACCGAAGCCCGGAAGCGGCTGACCACTACCTGTCGCCCTAAGCCCCGACCTCAACCCTGCCGAAGAGATCTGAGTCGATCAATCTCTCACAACGGTGAAGAATCAGAGTTAGCCAAGACTAATCCCGACACCAAAGTGGGAAAAACCCATCCCAGGAATTTTCGATATCCTGGAACTTGGTTATCATCTGAAACTCCTGAGCGGCCGGTTGACGGTCTACCGCGATTCCCAATACGGCATCTGACGACCGCATATCGCAGTACAGAGCGTTTCCACCAACCACCCCATAGGAGTTCAGGAACGCGCCAGATCACAAGCCTGACTTGCGTGCCGAAAAGAAACCCCTATGGCAGTCAAAGTGGGGGAACAGAAAGTCCACGTAGTCCAATCTTCTCCCAAGTAACAGCCATTTGACACACCGGACCCGACCGTGTAGCCAACGTCACGCAGGTACTGCATACAGGAATACTGATCGGCTTGCGCCGGCGCAGCCGTGACGACAGGAATAACACCCGCCGCTGCCGTTACACATACTACCGCTGCCATTCGTCGAATTTTCGACATAACCCAAAACCCCCTCTTTGAAATCAACCAACGCCGCGACAAACGGCGACTGAACCAGCCAGAGTTGATCACCTAGCGCAATAGCATGTCAACAGTAAGTTAGATTCTTGGCTTGTTCTTGCCTCCCTGCACCTCTTCGAGATGCTGTCGAAGCTGGCGGACTGGCCGCCCTTGTTGCCGCGACGTGTGCGGTTGGTCCTTCGGTTCGGGGATGGTGTGCCCAATCTGGCTTCTTCGCAGGTAGCGGCGGGAGCTGTATGCCTTGTCGCTGCCTAGGTGGTCCGGCCGCGCGCAAGGGCGACGGCCCCTCGGCCGGGGAACGCGGACACGTTCGAGGACCTCGATCATCTGCGCGTCGCCCCACTGGTCGGGCGTGACGAGGAGCGCCATGGGTCGGCATCCGCCTTTCACCCGCCATGGTCAAGCTGCCCCGGGGCCGTCCGAGTCCTGACAGCCAAGTTCACGGTGATTCTGCCGTACCCCGACGAGCGGCAGCGTCGTCTGCTGAATAGGGGCGGAGGCCCGGCCGCTGGGCCACGGCGGAATCAGAGCGGTCGCCCGCGCCGCCGGTGTCGTGAGGCCACTATGTCTGTCAGAATGGGGGAACTCGGCTCCGGCCAGGTGTCGTTGAGACGCATCCGCTGGCCCGGTGGTGCCCGCAAACGCATCGTCGCCCTGAACCCACCGTTGGACGCTCTCCTCACTCTGGTCGAGCCCAACGCTAAGGTCCCCTGTCGTCGCTGCGCTGGACGACTAAAATCCACCCGCAAGCTCGCCGATCTTGACCCGGCAGAGCCACACCGAGACGCACAGTTCCACTACCGCAACGAGCGGGCCCGCAATCCGGGGACGGTGGGGCTCCGGTGATCAGGGTGACCACGAAAAGGAAACTGGTCGGCCCGTTCAAGAACAACGGCCATGAAGGGGAGCCGAGAGCCGAACCTGCGTGGGTTGGCACTCACGGCTTCCCGGACCGGGAGCTGCACAGGGCGGTGCCTTACAGCATCTACGACGACGTCGCGAACGCCGACTGGGTCAACGTGGGCACCGACCACGACAATGCCGCGTTCGCCATCGTGTCCGACCGCCGCTCGTGGAACGTATCCAGGCAGACCGCCTGTCCAACGGCCGGCCGAATACTGATCACCGCGAAGGCATACGGCTCCAACGAGTGTCGCACCCGCACCTGGAAGACCGAACTCGCCCACTTCGCCGCCAGGGCCGGACCGGATATCGCCGTCTGCCACCTGGCTCCTGGCTCCTGGCTCCTGGCTCCTGGCTCCTGGCTCCTGGCTCCTGGAACAGCAAACTTGAACCGAATCGAACACCGGCTGTTCTCCCACATCACCATGAACTGGCATAGAAGGGCCCTGGCCAGCCACAAAGCAATCGTCAAGACCATTGCCGCAACCACAACCAGACCCAGCCTGACCGTGCGCGCCGAACGACACTAATCTCTGCCCACCAGCATCCAGGTCAGTCGACTGGAACCACACTCTCCACTAGCCACGACGGCGACCAACAACACACTCAGACCAGCCCCTGGCGAACAGGCCGCATCACCTCATGCTGTGGGAGCACAGTCGGCGCATCGGCCACGCCAGCATGTCCGACATCGCATTGCAGGACCCTGAACTAACCGGTATGACCTGCCAACAGCTCAGCGAGCTCATCAACGCGCGGACTCCAGCGTTGGAGGTTCAACGCAAGCAATTGCCCCGCGCACGTCGCGGCCGCGAGCACGTGGTCCCTCGCAGCACAGGCGCCAATCCAAGCTCACCCCAGCCGATCGGGTCCTGTCCACCGTGCTCCACCTTCGCAATCTCGCCACCTTGGACCGCCTCAGCCAGCTCTTCGGCACCATCGCGATGACCAACAGTCGCGCGAAACAGTAGGTCGCCCGCTTCTGGAAGCACACGGCCCACCACATCAGCGTTTCATTATCGATTTATGATTAAGTTTGCCGCATTTATGCAACACGGCCCGCGCCGCGTACACCTAGAGATTGATCCGGAGCGTCTGGCCGAGCCCGCAGGAGCAAGAAGTCAGGGATCACTGCTACACCCTGAGCTCTTCTTCACTCGTGCCGTTTGAACCAGATACCTCTACTGAGTCATTCCCCCGAAAGACGTAGGGGCGCCCGAGCGTCATCTCTACCGAGCACCCCTACACTAGCCGAGTCCTGCCAGAGAATCAGATGACATCGAAACACGGCATTACAACCACATCGTCGCCCTCTAAAAATCACCGACAGCGACCACAGCAGCAACGACGGAGCGTTTCTTTGACAGACTTTTCAAAGCCGCTACTACGCCAATGCGCAGGCCCCATTCGCATGTGAACTTCTTACCCCGATTTCCTCAAGCCCGCTCACACAAAGAAGGTTGGGGAAGTTTGATCCTATCGGATTGATCCACGCTGCCCAATCACACGCCGCCTTCGCCTTCGGGCCCACGACATATCCAGCTCTCGCCAGGTAGTTTTCGCAGTCGATGTCCAGAGCAGGACCTACCGAAGAAACACTTACCGGCGAGGCGCTCGCCGGCGAAGCCAATACCAACGACCCAGCACCAAGCGCCGCAGCCAAACACGCAGCCGCAACCATACCCCGCACCTTAGACATTAAACCATTCCCCTTTCATTCCCGTGAGGCAATCCCTCTCTACGACGCCAATTAGACCAGACATTCATGCCCAACAACAGAGCGTTAACTCGTTTGAGCCACCACTGCCTCATTCGCGACTATCGCGAAGGATAAAATTTTTGATCAAGAAATTTGCATCAATGACTGGCAATCTCGGACAAAAAGCGCCGCCACAAACCACAAGTCCAGGTTGACCGCAGCATCGGCTGCCCACCCCGTCCTTACTCTCACGACCGATCCTTGCTCCCTCATCCACTACAGATCGGATTGCCCCGGGGCACTGTCATAAGGCGTACTCCCTCGACGTCATGGACCTGACCTGGGATCGTTCCGTCCTCACCTCCTGAGGACCATCACATCAACTCAGTCCTGGCCCCCTACGTGTTCCCCTTCATCGGGCGTGCGTTCGGGCCCGACAGCATCGCACCGACCGTAAGGGGGTACGCGTCGCGCCTGATCGTGCCGTTCAGCAAGGCGATCCGCCTGCCTCCACCTATTCGACTGCAACATCGACGGCACTGGCTTCAACGCACCGTTCGAGTACTAAAAGGGCTGACATCGCATGCGGCCGGCAGCCAAAGGGAATGGGGCCTGGTCCGATACCGATGTACCGGACCAAGCTTCTCCTCATGGTCGCATCGCTACGCAAACTCCATGTGGCGGCCGTCGCTCTTCACGATTCTCGGCTCGCACGAGACCAGCCGCCCCAAGGAGTGAGACATGCCGATCTGCCTGAACCGACCTCAGAGCCGTACCGAGACGTTCCCGACCGTGGCCAGTATGGTCAGCTCGCCGCCGATCGCCTGGAGATAGGCCGCCAGCGTCGATGTGTCCAGGCGCACGCCTCCACGCTCGATCTGACTGATTCGGCCCTGTGTCACACCCATCAGCCGAGCGACCTGGACCTGCGTCATGCCCTGGGTCTTGCGTAGGGCAGCGAGTTCATGGCCTCGCTCCGCATCGACCATCTCACGCTTGATCTCGTCGATCCGGGCGCGCTTCTCCGGCGAGATGTCACCGGTCAGGTCGGCCATATTGCCGAGCTTCATGTCGTGTTCTCCTCCTTCAGAGCTTCGAGATACGCGGCGTACTTGGTATCGGCCTCCTTGATCGCCTTTGGATACCAGGCCGCCCACTGGCGCCCGCCGGCCTTGTTGCCCGCGACCAGGAACACCGCGCGCCGTACAGGATCGAAGACGAACAGCATCCGGATGCTGACGGAATCGCCACTCCGTGGCCGGAGCTCGCGCATGTTGCGGTACCGGCTGCCCTCAACGGCCCCCACCGTCGGACGGCGCAGGGCCGGACCGCACTCCTGTAATCGCTCAAGGGCTGCGATCACGTGATCATGACTGCCGGGATCCTCCTTCGCCAGAACCTGGATCCACTCCAGTACGTCGGCGAAAAACCTCAACTCGTACGGACCATCCACTCAAGAAATATTAGCAGTGACTAATACTCCTCGCGAAAAGAGCGCCCGGCCAGTCGGGACTGGCCGGGCGCTCCTTCGTTCCGCCGCTGTACGACCGCTACGCGGACTTCTCGTGGCGCCCGTCGTTCTTCACGATCCTCGGCTCGCGCGGGACCAGTGTCGGGTTGACGTGGGAGTGGACCACGTCCTCCGTGATCACCACGCGGGCCACGTCCTTGCGGGACGGGACCTCGTACATCACCGACTGGAGGACCTCCTCCAGGATGGCGCGCAGCCCGCGCGCGCCGGTGCCGCGCAGGATCGCCTGGTCGGCGATGGCCTCCAGGGCCGGGCGGTCGAAGTCCAGCTCCACGCCGTCGAGTTCGAAGAGCCGCTGGTACTGCTTGATCAGCGCGTTGCGCGGCTCGACCAGGATCTGGAGGAGTGCGGCGCGGTCCAGGTTGTGGACCGAGGTGAGGACCGGGAGGCGGCCGATGAACTCCGGGATCATCCCGAACTTCACCAGGTCCTCCGGCATGACCTCCTGGAACTGGTCGCTCTCCTCGATCTCGCGCTTCGAACGGATCGTCGCGCCGAAGCCGATGCCCTTGGCGCCCGCGCGCGACTCGATGATCTTCTCCAGGCCGGCGAAGGCGCCGCCCACGATGAAGAGCACGTTCGTCGTGTCGATCTGGATGAATTCCTGGTGCGGGTGTTTCCGGCCGCCCTGCGGCGGAACGGAGGCGGTCGTGCCCTCCAGGATCTTCAGCAGGGCCTGCTGGACGCCCTCGCCGGAGACATCGCGGGTGATCGACGGGTTCTCGCTCTTACGGGCGACCTTGTCGATCTCGTCGATGTAGATGATCCCGGTCTCGGCCTTCTTGACGTCGTAGTCCGCCGCCTGGATCAGCTTGAGCAGGATGTTCTCGACGTCCTCGCCGACATAGCCGGCCTCCGTCAGCGCCGTCGCGTCGGCGATGGCGAACGGGACGTTCAGCATGCGGGCCAGCGTCTGCGCGAGGAGCGTCTTGCCGGAGCCCGTCGGGCCCAGCAGCAGAATGTTGGACTTCGCCAGCTCGATCGCGTCGTCGCGGCCCGACCCGCCACCGTTCTCGCCGGCCTGGACCCGCTTGTAGTGGTTGTAGACCGCCACCGAGAGGGCCTTCTTCGCGGGCTCCTGCCCGACGACGTACCCCTCAAGGAACTCGTAGATCTCGCGTGGCTTGGGCAGTTCCTCCCAGCGGACCTCGGAGGTCTCCGCGAGCTCTTCCTCGATGATCTCGTTGCAGAGGTCGATGCACTCGTCGCAGATGTACACACCGGGACCCGCGATGAGCTTCTTCACCTGCTTCTGGCTCTTCCCGCAGAACGAGCACTTGAGCAGGTCGCCACCATCACCGATGCGTGCCACGAGGTTGCTTCCCCTTCGCCTGGGAGCAGCTTGGTTCAGCGGCTCCTGTGCCTCATATCCGACGGTACCTTGCCCGGGCCCCAGTTCGGGCCCCCTTAGGGCCTGTTCCGAGTTCGGAACAGGCCCGGGCGCGGTTCACATGGTCGCGGGCAGTGGCCCGCGGCCGGTACGACCGCGCCAAGGTCGCCGGGTGTGTCAGGCGGCCGCTGCGGCCGTGGTCTTGCGGGTCGACACGATCTGGTCGACCAGACCGTACGCGAGCGCGTCGTCGGCCGTCAGGATCTTGTCGCGCTCGATGTCGTCGCGGACCTTCTCGATCGGCGTCGTCGAGTGCTTGGCCAGCATCTCTTCGAGCTGGGCGCGCATCCGGAGGATCTCGTTGGCGGCGATCTCCAGGTCGGAGAGCTGCTCCCGGCCGGTCTGGCTGGACGGCTGGTGGATCAGCACGCGCGCGTTCGGCAGGGCGAGGCGCTTGCCCGGGGTGCCGGCGGCGAGCAGCACGGCGGCGGCCGAGGCGGCCTGGCCCATGCAGACCGTCTGGATGTCCGGCTTCACGAACTGCATCGTGTCGTAGATGGCCGTCAGGGCCGTCATCGAGCCGCCGGGGCTGTTGATGTAGATCGAGATGTCGCGGTCCGGGTCCATCGACTCCAGGCACAGGAGCTGCGCCATGACGTCGTTGGCGGAGGCGTCGTCGATCTGCACGCCGAGGAAGATGACGCGCTCCTCGAAGAGCTTCGCGTACGGGTCGTACTCGCGCACGCCCTGCGAGGTGCGCTCCACGAAGCGCGGGACGACGTAGCGGTTGTCCACCTGCGGGCCGTTGTAGAGGCCGCTCGCGGGGAAGTTGTTCATGTGGGTGTTCACCATCCTGTGGCGTTCGGTGGGCTGGGCCGGGGTCGGGAGGGGCGTCAAGGCGCGTTGCCTCAGGCCCCGGTGCCGCCGCCGCCCGGAACGCCCGAGGCCGCGGTGATGATCTCGTCGATCAGGCCGTAGTCCTTGGCCTCCTGGACGGTGAACCAGCGGTCGCGGTCGCCGTCGCGGATGATCGTCTCTTCGGTCTGCCCGGAGTGGAAGGCGGTGATCTCGGCCATCCGCTTCTTCGTACGGAGCAGGTACTCCGCCTGGATCTTGATGTCCGAGGCCGTGCCGCCGATGCCGGCGGAGCCCTGGTGCATCAGGATGTCGGTGTTGGGGAGCGCGAAGCGCTTGCCCGCGGTGCCGCCGGTGAGCAGGAACTGCCCCATGGAGGCGGCCATGCCCATACCGATGGTGACCACGTCGTTGGGGATGTACTGCATCGTGTCGTACACGGCCATGCCGGCCGTCACGGAGCCACCGGGGCTGTTGATGTAAAGGAAGATGTCCTTGTCGGGTTCGGCGGCAAGGAGCAGCATCTGGGCCGTGATCTTGTTCGCGATGTCGTCGTCGACCTGCTGGCCGAGGAAGATGATCCGCTCTCCGAGCAGCCGGCTGTAGACCTGGTCGCCGAGGCCACCACCGAGGGACGGCTCACCGGCGGCGTAAGGCATCAGATTCGTCACGTATACACCTGCTCGTCTCTGACGGCTGCGGCCGTCTCAGCGTCTTCGTACCGGGGACGGGAGACTCCCCTGCCCTCGTATTCATGGACCCTAACGCGCTGGTCGGCGAGGGCCATCCCGCTTCCGTTGCTGTTCGCTGGGAGCGCAAGGTAGTTGAGGTTCCGAGGGGCCGCCACAGGGCCCTGTACGGGCCTGGGCGCCCCCGTGGCCCCTGTGGCGCCGCCCGGGGTGTGCGGGACCCCACGGGGGCGTGTACGGCCGGGGAGCGGCCTGTACGGAAGCGGGGCACCCGGCGGGCGGGGACGGAGGCGGACAGGACGGGCCCCGGGCGCGTGTCGCGTCCGGGGCCCGTTCCGTCGGTTCCGTCGGTCAGAGCGTGACCGCTCAGGCGCCGGCCTTGTCGGCCTTCTCGTCGGCGTCCGCGGCGGGGGCGGCGTCGGCGGGGGCCTCGTCCGACTCGGCGGCCTCGGCGGTGACGGCCTCGGCCGCCTCCTCCTCGTCCTCCAGGTCGACCGGGTTGCCGTTGGTGTCGGTGACCGTGGCGGCCTCGACGACCACCGCGAGCGCCTTGCCGCGGGCGACCTCGCCGACGAGCATCGGCACCTGGCCGCCTTCGACGACCGCCTGGGCGAACTGGTCGGGGGACATGCCGGAGGACTGCGCGCGCCGCATGAGGTGCTCGGTGAGCTCCTCCTGGTTGACGTTCAGCTTCTCCTTGTTGACCAGCTCGTCGAGGATGAACTGGGTCTTGATGCCCTTGACCGCCTGCTCCTTGGTCTCGGCGTCGAACTCCTCCTCGGTCTTGCCCTGGATCTCCAGGTACTTCGCGAGGTCGAGGCCCATCTGGCCGAGCTGGTGGTGCTCCAGGTTGTGCTTGCGGGTGTTGATCTCCTCCGCGAGCAGCTTCTCCGGGATCGGCACCTCGGCGAGCTTCAGCAGCTCGTCGAGGACGCGCTCCTGGGCCTGGGTGGCCTGGTCGTACTGCTTGGTGCTCTCCAGGCGCTTGCGGCTGTCGGCCTTCAGCTCCTCAAGGGTGTCGAACTCGCTCGCCATCTGCGCGAACTCGTCGTCCAGCTCGGGAAGCTCACGGGCGGCGACCTGGGTCACCTTGACGGAGACCTCGGCGGCCTGGCCCTCGGCGGTGCCGCCCTTCAGCTCGGAGGTGAAGGTGGCCTCGCCACCGGCCTCCAGGCCGGTCACGGCCTCGTCGAT
The DNA here is from genome assembly GCF_044744405.1 of Streptomyces sp. NPDC087310. NCBI lineage: Bacteria > Bacillati > Actinomycetota > Actinomycetes > Kitasatosporales > Streptomycetaceae > Streptomyces > Streptomyces sp. NPDC087310. The sequence continues at coordinate 1,071,633 of NZ_JBIUYF010000001.1, forward strand.
GCCGTCGAGGAGCTCTCCGGAGCCGATGGTGTACTGCACACCGCTCGCCACTCCGTCGGGCAGAACCTCGCCGTCGACCTTGGCCTCCAGGTCGATCGTCACGACGTCACCCTCGACGGCGGCGCGCTCGACCGGGTTGGTGGAAGCGAAGCGGTCGCGGAGCTGCTCGACCGACTTCTCGATGTCCTCGTCGCTGACCTCGACGGCGTCGACCGTGACCGCGATACCGGAGTAGTCCGGGATCTCGATGACCGGGCGGATGTCCACCTCGGCGGTGAAGGAGAGCAGTTCGCCGTCCTTCAGCTCCGTGATGTCGACATCGGGCTGACCGAGGACGTTGAGCTCACCCTCGTTGACCGCGTCGGTGTAGAACTTCGGGAGGGCGTCGTTGACGGCCTCCTCCAGCACAGCACCACGCCCGAACCGCTGGTCGATGATCCGGGCCGGGATCTTGCCCTTGCGGAAGCCCTTCACCGTGACCTGCTGGTTGATCTTCTTGTACGCCGCGTCGAGGCTGTCCTTGAGCTCCTCGAAGGGCACCTCGACAGTGAGCCGAACCCGAGTCGGGTTCAGGGTCTCCACGGCGCTCTTCACGGTTCGGTCTCCTTGGTGGCTGATTCTGGGGTTCTGCCGGGTCCGCCGCACGTGCGGCGCGGCCCAGCGGATTCGGCCCGGTTCTTCAGAGACTCTGCAGACACACGGGCACGCAGCTTGCATAGTAACCGCAAGCGGGAACAGCCCCACAATGTGACCGGGCGATGTGATCTTGAACGATGGTCGGGGTGGCCGGATTCGAACCGACGACCTTCCGCTCCCAAAGCGGACGCGCTACCAAGCTGCGCCACACCCCGTCGGTGCGACACGTAGGGTACATCCCCGCGGGGGCTCCGCCGTCATCCTTGACCGGCGCTTTACGGGTGTGCGGCGAACGCCCGGGACCCGCTACGATGTTGTCCGTGCCCGGGTCGTCCGACCCGCGGCGCGTGCTGTGCGGGCGTAGCTCAATGGTAGAGCCCTAGTCTTCCAAACTAGCTACGCGGGTTCGATTCCCGTCGCCCGCTCCACAGGCCCCGGCCCGATCAGGTGCGCTACGTCACCGGTCGGGCCGGCGGCGTTTCCGGGACCGTACGACCGGAGAGCCGCCACCGGACCGGAAGCCGCCCGGTCAGAAACTGATCTGATTGATCGTGTCGGCTATCGAGTTGAGGAACCGGTTGACCGACGGCGCCATGTTGGTGGACGCGAGGAAGAAGCCGAAGAGGATCGCGACGATCGCCGGACCCGCCTTGATCGAGCCACCGCGGATGAACACCACAAGGATGATCGCCAACAGAAGCACCACAGACAGTGAGATGGCCACAACTGATCACACCCTCGGTCGGTCCGCCTAGCCCAGCCCCTACGGGGTCGCGTACGACACCACGTACCCCGTACATCCTGCTCGGACCATCGTGCCATCAACCTTCTCGCGGGTGTGGATCGGCGCTCCATCACTTCTGGCCAATTGGTCGATAGATCCCGGTTGTTGACGGTTTCGGCGCACAACGAACCGTCCGGCGGGGAGGTTCCCGCCGTTCCCGCGCAGGCGGACGCCTCCCGTTACTCGGTAAATCGTTTGGTAAACTAATTACTGACGATTCCTTGACACGCCCTTGACCGACGGAGGAGCGATCCCATCGGACACGCAGAGACCCTCATAGCCATGGGCGGCGCCTTCCTGGCCGCCGCCGTTCTCGCCCGGCTGGGCGGCCGCATCGGTCTGCCCACGATCCCCCTGTTCATCCTGGCCGGAATCCTTCTCGGCCCGCACACGCCCGGCATCGTGCTGGTCAAGGACCCGCACGAGCTGGAGATGCTCTCCGCCCTCGGTCTTGTCCTGCTCCTCTTCTATCTCGGTCTGGAATTCCACCTCGACGACCTCAAGGCGGGTGGCCGGAAGATGGCCCTCGCCGGCGGCGCCTATCTGCTGCTGAACGTGGGCGCCGGGCTCGGCTTCGGCTTCGCGCTGGGCTGGGGCACGTCCGAGGCGCTGGTCCTCGCCGGTGTGCTCGGGATCTCGTCCTCCGCCATCGTCACCAAGGTCCTGGTCGACATGGGACGTATCGGCAACCCCGAGACGAAGCCCATCCTCGGCATCATCGTGGTCGAGGACATCTTCCTCGCCCTCTACCTCGCCGCACTCCAGCCGATCCTCTCGGGCGCCGACAGCGCCGGGGCGGCGGTCATGGACGGCGGGAAGGCGTTCGGCTTCCTGCTGCTGCTCGCCCTGGCCGCCCGGTTCGGGACGAAGGTCGTCGGCCGGCTCGTGGGCACCAGGGACGACGAACTGCTCGTCATCTCCTTCCTCGGTGCGGCGGTCCTGGTGGCCGGTGTCTCCGAGTGGTTCGGGGTCGCGGACGCCATCGGCGCCTTCATGGTCGGTCTGATGCTGGGCGCCACCACGTCGGGCGACCGGATCCGCCAGCTCGTCCACCCGTTGAGGGACGCGTTCGGCGCGATCTTCTTCTTCGCCTTCGGTCTGTCGATCAACCCCGGTGATCTGGCGACCGTCCTGTGGCCCGTCCTCGCCGCCGTCGTCGTGACGCTGGTGATGAACGTCGCCGCGGGGGTGACCGCCGCGAAGATCTTCGGCTTCGGCGCGGGACCGGCCGCCAACATCTCCACGACCCTGCTCGCCCGCGGTGAGTTCGCGCTGATCCTCGCCACGATGGCGGCGGGAGCGGGCCTCGACAGCCGGCTCGCGCCCTTCATCGCGGGGTACGTCCTGCTCCTCGCCGTCCTCGGCCCGCTGGCCGCGGGGCGCTCGCACTGGCTCGCCCGGATCCTGCCGGGCGGACGTGGCGAGGGGGGCGGTGACGGGCCCGGGAAGACCCCGGAGGCCGATGGCCCCTCCCCCGCGCGGGACGAGGGGGACGGCCTCGACAAGCGGGACGACAGAGGCGCGGAGGCAACCGTGACGAGCTGATCGACGATGCCCGCGCCATTAGCGCATGACCGTATTACCGGATATCCCTACCCGAATGTCCACACCGCATCAGGTCAGGCCCAGGAGGCCGGGCGGGCTCGACGGAGCCTGTCCGGCCTCTCGGCAGATCAGGAGCAGTGCGCGGTCGTCGTTCACGTCCTTCGCCACCGCCTCGATGAGATGCCAGGCCGCACCCTCGAAGCCCGGGACGACATAGCGGTCGGCCTCGCCGGTGAGCCGGTCCATGCCCTCGCCCAGATCGCGGCCCGGCGCCTCCACCAGGCCGTCCGTGAAGAGCATCAGGACGTCACCGGGGCGCAGGGAGCCCTTGGCCGGGTCGAACTGGGCCCCGTCGTACACACCGAGCAGCGGGCCCTCACCCGACTTCTCCTCCCAGCGCCCGCTGCCCGCGTGGAGCTGGAGCGCGGGGAGATGGCCCGCCGAGAGCAGTTCGTAGTCACCGGACTCGAGATCGAGGACGAGATGGATCGAGGTCGCGAACCCCTCGTCCCAGTCCTGGCGGAGCAGATAGCCGTTGGCGGCGGGGAGGAAGTCCCCCGGCGGGAGCGAGCCGAGAAGGCCGCCGAAGGCACCGGAGAGCAGCAGGGCGCGCGAGCCCGCGTCCATGCCCTTGCCGGAGACGTCCGTGAGGACGACCTCCAGGGTGCGTCCGCCGTTGGTACGCGCGGCCACCACGAAGTCGCCGGAGAAGGACTGGCCGCCCGCCGGGCGGAGCGCCATCTCGTGGTGCCACCCCGTCGGCAGCCAGGGCAGCGCGCTCTGGACGCGGATGCGTTCGCGCAGGTCGAAGAGCATGGTCCCGCCGCGCCGCCAGGGCACCCCGACCCGCGCCCTGAACTGGGCGATCAGCAGTCCGAAGAGTCCGCAGGCCGCCACCACCAGGACCGTGCCGGGGGTGACCGTGGCCGGTCCGTCCGGGTACGGGCCGAGGACCATCGACTCGACGATCAGCGCGGCGGCGGCCGCCGCGTACAGGCTGAGCAGGCTCGCCGGACGCAGCAGCAGGCCGCCAGCCACGATCGGCAGGACGAGCGCGGCGGGCGCGCACCAGACGGGTATCGCCATCGTGGTGAGGGCGATGGCCGGCACGGTCAGCAGGAGCCCGACGAGGGCGATCCAGTCGGAGCCGTCGCCCCGGAAATAGTCGACCCCGGATTTGCGCACACTGATCCGGACCCGGTGCAGCGTCCTGCGCATCCGGGCCGCGTACGCGTCCGCTCTCGCGACACCGGCCATTGTGGTGGACCCTACCGAGCCGCCCGGCCGCCGTGCAGAGGTACCCCCATGACATTGCGTTCGAAATCGGGTCGCCTCGCCACCGTACGGCTGGTACTGATGGCATATGACACTGGATCTGAGGGTGCTGCGCCGGTCCGAATACGACTCCTGGCACGAGGCGTTGGAGTTGGCCTTCGGAGGGGTCGAGGGGAACGTGGGGAACACCGACCTCCTGCGCGACCTGACCGAGATCGACCGTTCGATCGCGGTCTGGGACGGGGACGAGTGCGTGGGGACGACCGGGGCGTACAGCTTCCGGCTCTCGGTGCCCGGCGGCGCGCAGGTGCCCACGGCGGGCGTGACGATGGTGAGCGTGGCGGCGACGCACCGGCGGCGCGGGGTGCTCACGTCGATGATGCGGCGGCAGCTCGACGATGTCAGGTCCTGGGGCGAACCGCTCGCCGTGCTGACGGCGTCGGAGCCGGCGATCTACGGTCGGTACGGCTACGGCGTCGCGAGCCACGCGCTCTCGGCGGAGATCGACACCTCCCGGGTCCGGATCCGCATACCCGGGAACGGCGACGGGACCGGCGACGGGACCGGGGACGACATACGTCTGCGTCGGGTGAAGGCGGATGACCCGGCCGTACGGGAGGCGTGCGAGGCGCTGTACGCGGCGGATGTGGCGAAGCGCCCCGGGATGCCGGCCCGCAGGCCCGGCTGGGAGCGGCTGCCCGTGGTCGGTACGGGGGTGTCGCGGGACGGGCGCTCCGGGCTCCAGTGCGTGCTGGCGGAGCGGGACGGCGAGGTGGTGGGGTTCACGCTCTTCCACAACCGTCCGGAGTGGGACATGGCGGGCCCGAAGGGCACCGTCGAGCTGGCGGATCTGCACGCGGCCGACCCGGTGGCGTACGCCACGCTGTGGCGCTTCCTCGCCGGGATCGACCTGACGTCGTCGATACGGGTGCGCAGCCGGCCGGTGGACGACCCGTTCCGGTATCTGGTCTCCGACCCCCGGCGGTGCGAGCTGCGGGTGCGGGACGACCTGTATCTGCGGCCGGTGGAGGTGGCTCCGGCGCTGGAGGCGCGTACGTACCGGACGCCGGTGGATGTGGTGCTGGAGGTGACGGACGCCTTCTGCCCCTGGAACGAGGGGCGCTGGCGGCTCAGCGGTGACCCGAAGGGCGCGTCCTGCGCGCGGACCGCCGACGCGCCCGATCTGGTGATGTCGGTGAACGAGCTGAGCGCGGTCTATCTGGGCGGTACGTCGCTGGACGCGCTGGCGCGCGCGGGGCGGGTGCGGGAGGTGCGCGCGGGCGCGCTGGACGCGGCGTCGGTCGCGTTCGGCTCGGACATCGCGCCGTGGCTGCCGCACGGGTTCTGACCGGGGGCTACCTCCGCTGGCAGCCGGGGCACCAGAAGAGGTTGCGGGCGGCCAGCGTCGCGGTGCGGATCTCGGTGCCGCAGAGCAGGCAGGGCATCCGCGCGCGGCGGTAGACGTAGACCTCGCCGCCGTGGTCGTCGACGCGCGGCGGACGGCCCATGGCCTCGGGGGTGTGCTCGGGGCGGACGGTGTCGATGCGGTTGTGCCGTACGCCCTCGCGCATCAGGGCGACGAGGTCCGCCCAGATCGCGTCCCACTCGCGGCGGGTGAGGTCCTTGCCGGCCCGGTACGGGTCGATGCCGTGGCGGAAGAGGACCTCGGCGCGGTAGACGTTGCCGACGCCCGCGACGATCTTCTGGTCCATGAGCAGGGCGGCGACGGTCGCACGGGAGCGGGAGATCCGGGCCCACGCCTTCTCGCCGTCGGCGCCGGTGGCGGCGGCCTCGGCGCCGGTGGCGGCGTCACCGGTGGCGGCGTCGCGCACGCGCAGCGGGTCGGGGCCCAGCCGGTCGTGCACGGCCTGCTTCTCGGGGGCGGTGATCAGCGCGCAGGTGGTGGGGCCGCGCAGATCCGCGTAGTGGCCGCCGCCCTCCAGCCGCAGGCGGACGGTGTCGGTGGGCGGCGGGGCCGGCGCCGTACCGAAGCCGAGTTTGCCGAAGAGGCCGAGGTGGACATGGACCCAGCCGGTCGCCTCGGTGTCGCCGGTCCCGCCGAAGCCGAGGAAGAGGTGTTTGCCGTGCGCGTCGACGCCGGCCATCACCTGTCCGTCGAGGAGGGCCGCGCTGTCGGAGAACTTGCCCTGCGGGCTGGAGACCCGTACCGGCCGGCCGCCGAAACGGGCGAGATGGTCCTCGGCCAGGCGGTGGATCGTATGCCCCTCGGGCACGGTGTCTCCTCGTGACGGCGCGACTGCGGCGCGCGGACATGACGGTGCCGCCGGAACCGGGTTCCGGCGGCACGGCTGCTACTAGCTGTCCTGCTGCGGGTGGTGCGCCGGGATCGGCGGCAGTTCGTGGGTGGTCTCGTACTCCGTGAGCATCGCGATCCGGCGCGCGTGGCGCTCCGCGCCGGAGTACGGGGTGGCGAGGAAGACCTCGATGAACCTGGTCACCTCGTCCTGGGTGTGCATCCGGCCGCCGACGGAGATGACGTTGGCATCGTTGTGCTCACGGCCGAGCGCGGCCGTCTGCTCGCTCCAGGCGAGGACGGCCCGTACACCCTTGACCTTGTTCGCGGCGATCTGCTCGCCGTTGCCCGAGCCGCCGATCACGATGCCGAGGCTGTCGCCGTCCGCGGCCGTGCGCTCCGCGGCGCGCAGGCAGAACGGCGGGTAGTCGTCCTGGGCGTCGTAGACGTGGGGGCCGCAGTCCACCGGGTCGTGACCCTGGGCGGTCAGCCATTCCACCAGGTGGTTCTTGAGTTCGAAGCCGGCATGGTCGGAACCGAGGTACACGCGCATGGAGCGAAGTGTGGCACGCGTGGCAGGAGCCGCGCATGGGCGGGTCACGGATGGGTAGCGGTGTTCCAGATCAACGCTCCATTACGGAGCACGGCTCCCCGGTAAAGATACGGAATTGCCACTTCCATCGACGGCCGGGCGAACGCTTGAATGCGGGAACTCGTCATTCGAGCGACAAGCAGACGTAAGGATTCTCGCATGACCTCCCTGCCGTCCCCCACTAAGGAAGGCGGAAAGCCCAGCGAGCCTGGGAATCCGAACTCCTCCGACGGCCTGCAAGCCGGCCTCAAGAACCGCCACCTGTCCATGATCGCAATCGGCGGCGTCATCGGCGCCGGTCTGTTCGTCGGCTCCGCCTCAGGCATCGCCGCCGCGGGACCGGCCATTCTGCTCTCGTACGCCCTGGTCGGCGCGATGGTCGTGCTCGTCATGCGGATGCTCGGCGAGATGGCCGCGGCGCGGCCCAGCTCGGGCTCCTTCTCCGCCTACGCGGACCGTGCCCTGGGCCACTGGGCGGGCTTCTCGATCGGGTGGCTGTACTGGTTCTTCTGGGTGGTGGTGCTGGCGGTCGAGGCGACGGCGGGCGCCCAGATCCTGGAGGGCTGGATCCCGGCCGTTCCGCAGTGGGCGTGGGCGCTGATCGTGATGCTCGTGCTGACCGGGACGAACCTGGTGTCGGTCTCCTCCTTCGGTGAATTCGAGTTCTGGTTCGCCGGAATCAAGGTGGTGGCGATCACCGGGTTCGTCGTCGTCGGCCTGCTGGCCGTCTTCGGGCTGCTGCCGGGCTCGGACAACCCCGGCGCCGGCTTCGGGCACCTCACGGACGCGGGCGGGTTCTTCCCCAAGGGGCCCGGCGCGATCCTCACCGGGGTGCTGATGGTCGTGTTCTCCTTCATGGGCAGCGAGATCGTCACGCTGGCCGCCGGTGAGTCCTCGAACCCGCAGCGCGCGGTCGCCAAGGCCACCAACAGCGTGATCTGGCGGATCGCCGTCTTCTACCTGGGCTCGGTCTTCGTCGTACTGACGCTGCTGCCCTGGAACGACAAGTCGATCACCAAGGACGGCTCGTACGTCGCGGCGCTGAACTCGATCGGGATCCCGCACGCCGGGCAGGTCATGAACGTCATCGTGCTGACGGCCGTGCTCTCCTGTCTGAACTCCGGCCTGTACACGGCGTCCCGGATGGCCTTCTCGCTCGGCCGGCGCGGGGACGCGCCCGCGTCGTTCGCGCGGGTGACCGCGCGGGGCGTGCCGCAGGCGGCGATCCTGTCGTCCGTGGCCTTCGGCTTCGTCGCGGTCTTCTTCAACTACCAGTGGCCGGACACGGTCTTCGCGTTCCTGCTGAACTCGTCGGGCGCGGTGGCCCTCTTCGTCTGGCTGGTGATCTGTTTCACCCAGTTGCGGATGCGCGGGATCATCCTGCGGGAGACGCCGGAGAAGCTGGTCGTACGGATGTGGCTCTTCCCGTATCTGACCTGGGCGACGATCGCGATGATCTCGTTCGTGCTGGTCTACATGCTCACCGACGACGCGGCGCGGGAGCAGGTGCTGCTGTCGCTGCTGGTGGCGGCGCTCGTGGTGGGCATCGCGCTGGTGCGCGACGTACGCAAGCGGCGGCTCGGCGGGGAGGACGCGGCGGACGAGACGGCCCCGGCCGAGAGTCCGGCCGTCAAGAGCTGAAGTCCGGTCCGGCGCCGGGAACATGAGTGAGGCGCTTCCCACCGCAGATGTGCGGTGGGAAGCGCCTCACTCATGTCCGGCGTGCGGTGCCGTCACCCCTTGGTGCCGTCAGCCCTTGTTGCCGTCAGCCCTTGTTGCCGAGGAGCTTCCAGGCGGCGGGCAGCGCGCCCATCGCCAGGGCCGCCTTGAGCGCGTCGCCGAGCAGGAAGGGCACCAGTCCCGCCGCCACGGCGGCGCTCAGCGACATCCCGGTGGAGAGGGCGAGGTAGGGGACGCCGACCGCGTAGATCACGGCGGAGCCGATCACCATCGTCCCGGCGGTGCGCAGTACGGAGCGGTCGCCGCCGCGGCGGGCCAGCGCGCCCACCACCGTGGCGGCGAGCAGCATGCCCAGGACGTAGCCGAAGGACGCGCCGCCGGGGCCCGAGGAGCCCGCCGAGAACCACGGCATCCCGGCCATCCCGACCAGGGTGTAGACGGCGAGGGAGAGGAAGCCGCGGCGGGCGCCGAGCGCGGTGCCGACGAGCAGCGCGGCGAAGGTCTGGCCGGTGACGGGGACCGGGGAGCCGGGAACGGGCACGGCTATCTGGGCCGCGAGGCCGGTCAGCGCGGCGCCGCCGAGGACCAGGGCGATGTCCCGGGTGCGGCTGGCGGGGAGGAGGTCGGCGAGAACCGCTCCGGTACGGGGGGCTGCGGCAGCAGTGCTCATGAGGACTCCGCGATCGGGCGTGGGGGCGCCGCGGTGGGCGCCTGGGGACAGCCCGACCGTAACCCACAGGTCCCCGGCGGATCACCGTCAGCCATCCACAAAGCGGAGGTCAGCGCGTTGTCGAAGGTGTCACACGGGTGTCACGCGGAACCGCCGGCGGTGTCGCCCGCGCCGGTCGGCGGTGTCGCCCGCCCACCCGCGCCCTCTTGCTGCTAGCGTGCAGTTGCATAGAATGTGCAATAAGACAGCCGGAGGGTCCCGCCATGGCCGTGTACACGCTTCCCGAACTGCCGTACGACTACGCGGCACTCGAACCGGTCATCGATCCGCAGATCGTCGAGCTGCACCACGACAAGCACCACGCGGCCTACGTCAAAGGCGCCAACGACACCCTCGAACAGCTTGAGGAAGCGCGCGACAAGGAGGCGTGGGGAGCGATCAACGGGCTGGAGAAGAACCTCGCGTTCCATCTCTCCGGCCACATCCTCCACTCCATCTACTGGCACAACATGACGGGCGACGGCGGCGGCGAACCGCTCGCCGCCGACGGGGTCGGCGAGCTGGCCGACGCCCTCACCGCGTCCTTCGGCTCCTTCGCGGGCTTCAAGGCGCAGCTCACCAAGGCCGCCGCCACCACCCAGGGCTCGGGGTGGGGCGTGCTGGCGTACGAGCCGGTCAGCGCACGGCTGATCGTGGAGCAGATCTACGACCACCAGGGCAACGTCGGCCAGGGATCCGTGCCGATCCTGGTCTTCGACGCCTGGGAGCACGCCTTCTACCTCCAGTACAAGAACCAGAAGGTCGACTTCATCGAGGCCATGTGGGAGGTCGTGAACTGGCAGGACGTCGCCAAGCGTTACGCGTCCGCCAAGGAGCGCGCCCACAGCCTCCTGCTCGCGCCCTGACCGGGCGCCCCCCACGTCCTGCCCGTGATCGTCTTCTCACCCTTCACGTGCGGACGGAATGACGGAAGGCCCCCGCGAGGACCAGACTCGCGGGGGCCTTCCCACTCTTCTTGCCGCTGGTACGGACGCGGCTACTCGAAGCTGGGGGCCGCCGTGCGGGTGCGCTTGATCTCGTAGAAGCCCGGGATCGACGCGACCAGCAGGGTGCCGTCCCAGAGCTTCGCGGCGTCCTCGCCCTTGGGCGCGGGCGTGACCACCGGGCCGAAGAAGGCGATCTGCTCGCCGTCTGCGCCGGGGACCGCGATGACCGGGGTACCGACCTCCTGGCCGACCTTGTCGATGCCCTCCTGGTGGGAGGCGCGCAGCTCGGTGTCGTACGCGTCGGAGTCGGCGTACTGGATCAGGTCGGCGGGCAGCCCGACCTCCGCCAGCGCGGCGGCGACCGTCTCGTTCGTACGCTCCTCGGCGCGGTTGTGGAAGCGGGTGCCGATGGCGGTGTACAGCTTGCCGACGACCTCGTCGCCGTGCTTCTGCTGCGCGGCGATGACCACCCGGACCGGGCCCCACGCCTTGTCGAGCATGTCGCGGTACTCCTGCGGGATGTCCTTGTCCTCGTTGAGGACCGCCAGGCTCATCACATGCCAGCGGACCTCGATGTCGCGGACCTTCTCCACTTCGAGGACCCAGCGGGAGGTCATCCAGGCCCAGGGGCACAGCGGGTCGAACCAGAAGTCAACAGGCGTCTTCTCGGACATTTCTCTCCTCATGGCGGATGGACGCACCTCATAGGCGGCAACGCGGAGATCGGGCGGAGGCATTCCCGCGTTCCCGGCTTGCGGCGTTTCCGCTGTCAGTGGCACGTGCGAGGATCGTTGCTGTTTCGGAGAGCGAGACCCGCGACGAAGCGAGCCACAGAGGAGAGACCGTGCCCGGTGAGAACCTGTCCCGCGACGAGGCCCGTGAGCGGGCCGACCTGCTGTCCGTAGACGGGTACGAGGTGGCCCTCGACCTGCGTTCGGCGGTCGGTGAGGCGGACGGGGACGCGCCGCGGACCTTCCGCTCCGTGACCACGATCCGGTTCCGCTGCGCCGAGCCCGGCGCGGCGACCTTCGCCGATCTGATCGCGCCGAGCGTGACCTCGGTGATCCTCAACGGCCTCGACCTGGATCCGGCGGCCGTCTTCGACGGCTCGCGGATCGCCCTGGAGGACCTGCTCGCGGAGAACGAGCTGACGGTGGACGCGCAGTGCGCGTACAGCCGTACGGGTGAGGGGATGCACCGCTTCGTCGACCCGGAGGACGGCGAGGTCTACCTCTACACGCAGTACGAGCCCGCCGACGCCCGTCGAGTTTTCGCCAACTTCGAGCAGCCCGACCTGAAGGCGCCGTACCGCTTCGAGGTGACCGCGCCCGAGGGTTGGACCGTTCGGAGCAACGGTGAGGGCGTCCTGACCGACGGTACGTGGCGGTTCGCGGAGACGAAGCCGATCTCGACGTACATCACGGCCGTCCTGGCCGGCCCGTACCACGAGGTGACCGACTCCTACCGGCGCACGTTCGAGGACGGCACGGTGCTGGAGATCCCGCTGGCCGCGCTCTGCCGCAAGGGGCTCGCCCGGTACTTCGACACGGAGGACGTCTTCCTCGTCACCAAGCAGGGGCTGGACTTCTTCCACGACCACTTCGACTACCCGTACCCCTTCGGGAAGTACGACCAGGCGTTCGTGCCCGAGTACAACCTCGGCGCGATGGAGAACCCGGGGCTGGTGACCTTCCGCGAGGAGTACATCTTCCGCGGCCGGGTGACCTCCGCGTCGTACGAGCGCCGCGCCAACGTGATCCTGCACGAGATGGCGCACATGTGGTTCGGCGACCTCGTCACGATGACGTGGTGGGACGACCTGTGGCTGAAGGAGTCCTTCGCGGACTTCATGGGCTCCTTCTCGCTCGTGGAGGCGACCCGCTTCAGCAACGGCTGGATCACCTTCGCCAACAACCGCAAGTCCTGGGCCTACCGCGCCGACCAGCTCCCCTCCACGCATCCCGTCACGGCCGACATCCGTGACCTGGAGGACGCGAAGCTGAACTTCGACGGGATCACGTACGCGAAGGGCGCGTCCGTGCTGAAGCAGCTCGTCGCGTACGTGGGCCGCGACGCGTTCCTGGAGGGCGCCCGGCGCTACTTCAAGCGGCACGCGTACGGCAACACCCAACTGCGCGATCTCCTCGCCGTCCTGGAGGAGACGTCCGGGCGGGAGCTGGCGGGCTGGTCGCGGGCGTGGCTGGAGACGGCCGGGGTCAACGCCCTGACGCCGCAGCTCACCTGTGACGCCGAGGGCCGGATCACGGAGCTGGCCGTGGTGCAGGACGCCGCCCCCTCCCACCCCGAACTCCGGCCGCACCGGGTGGCCGTCGGGCTGTACCGGCGCTCGCCCTCCGGCGACCTCGTGCGGTACGCGCGCGCCGAGACGGACGTGGACGGGCCGCGTACGGTCGTCAAGCAGCTCGCCGGCGCCGAGCGGCCCGAGCTGGTCCTCGTCAACGACGACGACCTGACGTACTGCAAGATCCGCTTCGACGCGGGGTCGCTGGACACCCTGCGCGACCACCTCGGGGACCTCACGGACCCGCTGGCGCGCGCCCTGTGCTGGTCGGCGCTGTGGAACCTCACGCGGGACGCGCTCATGCCCGCCCGGGACTTCATCGGGCTGGTCTTCCGGCACGCGGGCCGCGAGTCGGACATCGGGGTGCTCCAGATGCTGCACGCGTGGGCGCGCTCCGCGCTCACCCACTACGCGGCGCCCGCCTGGCGCGCGGAGGGCGCGCTGCTGCTGGCGCAGGGCGCGCTGCGCGAGCTGCGGACGGCCGAGCCGGGCAGCCAGCACCAGCTCACCTGGGCGCGCTTCTTCGCCGCGGTCGCCGAGACGGAGGCGGACCTCCAGCTTCTGCGGGGCCTGCTGGACGGCACGGCGAAGATCGACGGGCTCAGCGTCGACCAGGAGCTGCGCTGGGCCTTCCTGGAGCCGCTGGCGGCGCACGGGCAGGCCGACGAGTCGGTCATCGACGCCGAACTGGCGCGGGACGACACGGCGTCGGGCAAGCGCCACCAGGTGCGCTGTCTGGCGGCCCGGCCCTCCGCCGCCGTCAAGGCGCAGGCGTGGGCGCAGGTCGTCGAGTCGGACTCGCTGTCGAACGCGCTGGTGGAGGCCACGATCGCGGGCTTCGCCCGGCCCGGTCAGCGCGAGCTGCTGGCGCCGTACGCGGACAAGTACTTCGAGGCGATCGAGCGGGTGTGGACGGAGCGCTCCATCCAGATCGGCATGTACGTGGTGCGGGGGCTGTTCCCGGGGCTCCAGGACGACCGTACGACGCTGGAGGCGACGGACTCCTGGCTCGCGGCGCACCGGAACGCGGCGCCCGCGCTGCGCCGGCTGGTCCTGGAGTCGGCGGACGACTTGGCGCGATCGCTGCGCGGACAGGAGTGCGACGCGGCGGCGGCGCGCTGAGCGAGGGGGCGGCCACGGCCCGGGACACCGGCGGAACCACGGGGTCCGGTATGGAAAGGCGGTCTGTCTGATCGGCAGTCGAACACCCTTACTTTAGTACGAGGTTGTCCGGTTTTGCCGACAGATTCGTCACGGCGGTTAGTCCCCCCTCCTCGCGGGGGGAGACACCCGGCATGAACAACAACACCCCGGTCTCCCCCCGCCCCTTCCCTCTCAGCCAGCTCTCCGCCGATGTGCGCACCCGCGTCCTCTCCTCGGCGCAGCTCCGTGAGTACGGCGTACCGGCCGGGCGGGTCACCGCGCGGTGCCGGGCCGGCGGCCCCTGGCAGCAACTGCTGCCGGGGGTCGTCCTGTTGCACTCCGGTCCGCCCACCGCGGAGGAGCGGCTCCAGGCGGTGCTGCTGTACGCGGGCCGGCCGACCGCCACGGGCAGCGGGGGTTTGCCCGTACAGCCGGGTCCTGACAGCCCGCCCCCGGCACCCGTCGCGGTCCCGTACAGCACGGTGATGGTCACGGGGCTCGCGGCGCTGTCGCTGTACGGGTTCTCGTCCGCTCCCCCGCTGCTCGCGCTGGAGCGGATCGACGTGCTCGTACCGCGCACCCGGCGGCTGCGCTCCACGGGGTACGCGCGGCTGATCCGCGCCCATGTGCTGCCGCTGCCCGAGCTGATCGACGGCCGGCCGGTGGCGCCCGTGGCGCGCGCGGTGGCCGACGCGGTCGCGCATCTCTCGGACGCGCCCTCCGTGGTGGAGGTGCTGACGGAGGCGGTACGGAGCGGGCACTGCGACCCGGCCACGGTCGTCAGGGAGTTGAGCCAGTCCGGGCTGCTCTCCCGGCAGCACGTGGTGGACGCCGTGGACACCCTGCTCGCGGAGGGGCGGTCGCTGGCCGAGGGGCGGCTGTACGAACTGGTGCGCTCGTACGGGCTGCCGGAGCCGGTGTGGAACGTCGATCTGCGGCTGCCCGGCGGTCCGCACCTCGGCGGGGTCGACGCCTACTGGCCGGAGCGCGCGGTCGCGATCGAGCTGGACACGCGGGCGCCACGGCCCGGCGGGCGCGCGGACGCCGGGCCCGATCTCTCGGACGACGAGCAGTGGTCGGCGACGGTCCGCAAACGCGAGCACCTGGAGCTGCTGGGCATCACCGTCGTCCATCTCACGCCGAGGAAGCTGCGGGAGTCGCTGGAGCAGCAGGCGACGGTGGTCCGTACGGCGCTGATGGCGGCGGACGACCGGGATCCGGCGGCGCGGGTGGTCGTCCTGCCGAGATGAACGCCGCCGGGGCGGGGGCCGCGTCGCACCGCCTCCCCCGCCCCGCCCCGGACCGCCCCGAACCGATGCCGGACCGCCCGGCGTGGCCCTGGGGTCAGCCGCAGAACTCCGCCTCGTTGACCTGGTCGGCGTCACCCGCCCAGTCACCGTTGAGGTTGAGGGCGAGCGCGTGCGTGCCGTCCCCGGTCGTGAGCGCGCTGGACTGCGAGCCGTGGATTCCGCCGCCGTGGCCCCAGACCTCCTTGCCGCAGGAGAGCGGCTGCCGCATCAGGCCGAGGCCGTACCCCGGCCCCGACGCGTTCGGCTTTCCGTCCACCGTCGACACGGTGTCCCGCATCTCGACGAGCTGGCGGGCGGGCAGCAGTCTCCCCTTGAACAGCGCGGTGTAGAAGGTGTTGAGATCGCCCGTGGTCGAGATCATCTCGCCGGCCGCGCCCGCGATCGAGGGGTTGAGCTCGGTGACGTCCTCGATCTTCGGCGCCGGGTCGACGGTGAGGACGGAGTAGGCGCGACCGGAGGGCCGGGGCAGCCGGGCCTCGGTGCCGGGCACGCTGGTGGCGCGCAGCCCCAGCGGGCGCAGGACGCGCCGCTCGATCTCGTCGCCGTACGGGCGCCCCGTCACCTTCTCCACGATCATCCCGGCGAGGACGTAGTTGGTGTTGGAGTACTTCCAGTCGGTGCCGGGGGCGAAGTCGGGCCGGTGCGCCAGGGCTATGTCGACCAACTGGCGTGCCGTCCAGGTGTTGTAGCGGTTCTCCAGGAACTTCTCGCTGAACACCTGGTCGCCGAAGTCCCGGTCCGCGGTGTAGTTGAAGAGGCCGCTGGTGTGGTTGAGGAGCTGGCGGACGGTGAGGGCGCGTCCGTCGTTGCCGTTGCCCCGGACGACGCCGGGCAGCCGGGATTCGACGGTGTCGTCCAGATCGATCCGGCCCTCTCCCTGGAGCTGGAGGAGGACCGTGGCGACGAACGTCTTGGTGATGGACCCGACGCGGAAGCGGTCCCGCGCCTGGCGTTCCTGGCCGGTGGCCAGGTCGCCGGTGCCCGCGACGCCGTTCCAGGTGCCGCGCCGGTCGCGGGCCTGGGCCACCACCCCGGGGACGCCCTCCCCGACGACGGCCTCGACGGCGCGCTGGGTGGCGCCGTGCCCGGGGCCGGCGCCCCGTGGTCCTGTCGTGGCCGCTGCGGGGCTCACCAGCGCGGTGCCCGCGAGGGCGGCGGCCACCAGAGTCGTCGCGCAGGCGGTACGGACCGTACGTGTCCCCATGGGAACTCCTCGTGATCGGCGTGCGGGTCGGGGGGAAGGACTCCGGTCACCGCGGACACGTTGACCGATCACCGAGGATTGACCTGTTTCAGCCGTTTTCCGGCGTACCGCTGTCCACCGGGCCGTGCTCAGGACCGGTGACCCGGCCCAGGGCCGGGCGCTCGTGCCACAGCCGTACGCCCACGTCGACGAGTTCGACGCGGTCGAGTTCCGCGAGCGCGTCCAGGGCGTGCCAGGCGGCCAGATCGGTGGAACCGCTCTCCTCGGGGCGCAGTTCGCCCCCGGTGATCCGGCCCTCGTAGATGATGCGCAGCCCCTGGAAGTCGGCGAACGCGCCGAGTGTGCGCGGGTAGCGGCGGCGGATCGAGTCCACCCCGAGGAGCGCGGTCATCTCGCTGGTGTGGCCGGTCTCCTCCTCGACCTCGCGGACGGCGGTGTCGACGGGGTCCTCCCCGTGGTCCATGCCGCCGCCGGGGAGCGTCCACCGTTTGGTGCCGTCCTTCGCCACCCAGCGCGCGAGGAGGATCTGTCCGTCGTGGACGCACACGGCGTAAGCGGCCACTCGTAGCTCCTGGTTCATCCCGTGAGCCTAGAACGTACGGCCCGTTCCTCTCGCGCCGTCCCCCTGGGCGCCTTCCCGGTGGCGCATGTGACGCGGTGGCGGATCTCCGCCATGACTGGAACGCGCCCCTGACAGCCCTCCACAAAACCCCCACTTGTACGAAAAGCTGAGCGGTCATCCGGTACCGCAATCCGGACCGCCTCTTTCATCGATCAAGGATGCTGATGACCTCCGAATCCGACAGCTCCATATCCGGGCCGAGACGCATGGCCCGGGTCACGGCGGCGGCCGGCCTGGTGGCCGCGCTGGTGGCCGCGGGTGCGGCGCCCGCGTTCTCCGCGACGGGCGCCGACGACCCGGCCGTCCCCGCGCCCGTGAAGTCGTCCGCCGGCTCCGACAAGTTGGGGGCGGCCGACGCCGATCTGCTCGCCAAGGCGAAGGCCGAGGGCGAGAAGAGCGTCACCGTGATGATCGCCACGGCTCCCGGCGCGACCGGGCAGGTCGCCGGCCAACTGGACGCCGTCGAGGGCGCCGTGGTCGGCAAGACGTACGACAAGCTCGGCTACGTCCGCGCGACGCTGCCCACCGCCAGGGCGGACGCGGCGATCAAGGCGGCCCAGAAGCTCTCGTCGGTCCACGGCATCGACCTCCAGCAGGAGATCGAGCTGGACGATCCGAGGCCGGCGGCGGACACCACGTCCACGAAGGACGCGTCGAAGCGTCAGGCCGTGAAGAAGTACCCGGCGCCGGACCGGAAGACGCCGGCGAAGAACCCGTACAACCCGTCCTTCGAGACCGGCGCGGTCGACTTCGTCAAGAAGCACCCCAAGGCCGACGGGCGCGGCGTCACCATCGGCATCCTGGACACCGGTATCGACCTGGGCCACCCGGCGCTCCGGAAGACCACCACCGGTGAGCGCAAGGTCGTCGACTGGGTGACCGCCACGGACCCGGTCTCCGACGGCGACGGCACCTGGCTGCGGATGAACGGGGCGGTCAGCGGCCCGTCGTTCACGGCGGCCGGCCGTACGTGGAAGGCACCGGCGGGCGCGTACACGTTCACCACCTTCGCCGAACGGGCCACCCTCGGCGGCGACATGGCCGGTGACCTCAACCGCGACGGCGACACCACCGACGTGTGGGGCGTGCTGTACGACCCGGCGAAGGGCACCGTACGCGTCGACCTGGACAACGACGGCGACTTCACGAACGACGCCGCGATGAAGCCGTACAAGGACGGTTTCCAGATCGGCTACTTCGGCAAGGACGACCCGGCCACCGCGGTGGCCGAGCGCATCCCGTTCACCGTCGAGATCCGCAAGGACGTCGTGTACAACGCGGCGGGCGCGACCTCCGACTACGTCAGCATCGGTGTCATCGAGGGCTCGCACGGCAGCCATGTCGCGGGCATCACCGCGGCCAACGGCCTCTTCGGCGGCGCGATGAACGGCGCGGCGCCCGGCGCCAAGCTGGTCTCCTCGCGCGCCTGCACCTGGAGCGGCGGCTGCACCAGCGTCGCGCTGACCGAGGGCATGATCGACCTCGTCGTCAACCGTGGCGTGGACATCGTCAACATGTCGATCGGCGGTCTGCCGCCGCTCAACGACGGCAACAACGCCCGCACGGAGCTGTACAACCGGCTCATCGACACGTACGGCGTCCAGCTCGTCATCTCGGCGGGCAACGACGGCCCCGGTACCAACACCATCAGCGACCCGGCCCTGGCCGACAAGGTCATCTCGGTCGCCGCGTCGATCTCCAAGGACACCTGGGCCGCCAACTACGGCTCCGGCGTGTCGAAGAAGTACGGGCTGCTGCCCTTCTCCGCCCGGGGCCCGCGCGAGGACGGCGGCTTCACGCCGACCCTCACCGCGCCCGGCGCCGCCATCAACTCCACCCAGACCTGGGCGCCCGGCGGCCCGGTCGCCGAGGCCGGGTACGCGCTGCCGCCCGGCTACTCGATGCTCCAGGGCACCTCGATGGCCTCCCCGCAGGCCGCGGGCGCGAGCGCGCTGCTGATCTCCGCCGCGAAGCAGAAGAGGATCGAACTGTCCCCGGCGAAGCTGCGCACCGCGCTCACCAGCACCGCGTCGAAGATCTCCGGTCTCCAGGCGCACGAGCAGGGCGCCGGTCTGATCGATGTCGTGGACGCGTGGAAGTCGATCGAGCGCGCCTCCGGCAAGCACGCGGTCGCGGCTCACGAGTACGGCGTGAAGGCGCCGGTCGACACCGCGCTCGACGAGTTCCTGAAGACCCCGGGCTTCGGCACCGGCGTGTACGACCGCGAGGGCGGGCTGAAGGCCGGCAAGAGCCGGACGTACGACGTCACGATCACCCGGACCACGGGGGGCAAGGGCGCGCTGGAGCACCGGCTGAAGTGGAAGTACGACGACGGTACGTTCCGGCTGCTCGGCAGTGACCGGATCAGGCTGCCGCTGAACCAGCCGGTGACCGTCACCGTGCAGGCCAAGCCCCGTACCGCCGGGGTGCACAGCGCGATCCTGGAGGTCGACGACCGCCGCACGGAGGGTGTGGACAAGCAGATCCTCGCCACCGTGGTCGTCGCCAAGGACCTGACGGGCGCCTCGAAGCCCGCGTACACCGTCACGGCGAAGGACTCGGTGCAGCGCAACAGCTCCACCTCCTACTTCGTCACCGTGCCGGAGGGCGCCAAGACGCTGGAGGTGGCGCTCGGCGGGCTCGCCAAGGACAGTCAGACCCGCTTCATCTCGCTGCACCCGTACGGCGTGGCGATGGAGAACAGCTCGACGATCTACTGCTACCCGAACTACCCGAACCCGGCCAACACCTGCCGCCCCGACGTGCGTTCGTACGCGGACCCGGCGCCCGGCGTCTGGGAGATCGAGATCGAGTCGCGCCGTACGTCGCCGCTGCTGGACAACCCGTACACCCTGGACGTGACGCTGTTGGGCGCCTCCTTCGACCCGGCGGTCACCTCGATCCCCGCCGCGAAGATCGGCACCGCGACGCCGGTCACCTGGAAGGCCACCAACGGCTTCGCCGCGATCGACGGCACGCTCGGCGGCGGCTCGCTGGGCTCGGCGAAGGTCACCCGTCCGACGATCTCGGACGGCGACCAGCAGACGACGACCGTCACCCTCGGCGCGGGCGTCGAGCGGCTCGACGTGGCCATCGGCGGCACCTCGGACAACGGCGCCGACCTGGACCTCCTGGTCTACAAGGACGGCACGCAGCTCGGCGCGTCCACGTCGGCGGGCTCGGAGGAGTCCGTGAGCCTGGCCGGCCCGGCCGCCGGTACGTACACGATCGTGGTGGACGCCTACTCGGTCCCGGCCGGGTCCACGGCGTACGACTACCGTGACGTGTACTACTCGTCGTCCCTGGGCTCGGTCACGGCCGACTCCTCGAAGCCGGTGAAGCTCGCCACCGGCGCGTCGGCGGAGGTCTCGGCGAACGTCCTGGTGAACAGCGCGGCCCCCGCGGGCCGGCAGTTCTTCGGCGAGGTCAAGCTGCTGAACGCACGCGGTACGGCCGCGGGCACCGGCAGCGTGATCATCGAGAGTGTCACTCCGTAACCCTGCGTGACAGCGAGGGAGGGCGGGCGTCCGAACGGGTGCCCGCCCTTCCCCGTATCCAGCCCTGTGTCCGGCCTGTGTCCGGCCCAATGTCCCGCTTGTCCCGTCCCGCTCCTCGGACAATGGATTGGACAAACCGACCGGGGACATACGCATCATGAGAGAACGCGTTCCCGGGACAGTCGCGAGTGAAGGAGCCCCAGTGAAGGTCGGAATCGTCGGAGCCACCGGTCAGGTCGGCACGGTCATGCGGAGCATCCTGGCCGAACGGAACTTCCCGGTCACCGAGCTGCGGCTGTTCGCGTCCGCCCGGTCCGCGGGCTCCACCATCACGTTCGGGTCCACCCCGATCACGGTCGAGGACGCGGCCACGGCCGACTACGCGGGGCTCGACATCGTGCTCTTCTCCGCGGGCGGCGCCACCTCGAAGGCGCTCGCCGAGAAGGTCGCCGGACAGGGCGCCGTCGTGATCGACAACTCCTCCGCCTGGCGCCGCGACCCCGAGGTCCCGCTGGTCGTCTCCGAGGTCAACCCGCACGCGATCGCGAACCGCCCCAAGGGCATCATCGCCAACCCGAACTGCACCACGATGGCCGCCATGCCCGTGCTGCGCCCGCTGCACGACGAGGCCGGGCTGACCGCGCTGGTCGCCACGACGTACCAGGCCGTGTCCGGCTCGGGGCTGGCCGGCGTGGCCGAGCTGCACGGCCAGGCGCAGAAGGTCGTCGCCGAGGCCGACAAGCTGACGCACGACGGCGGGGCCGTGGACTTCCCCGAGCCCGCCGTCTACCAGCGCCCCATCGCCTTCAACGTGGTACCGCTCGCGGGCGGCATCGTGGACGACGGCTCCTTCGAGACCGACGAGGAGCAGAAGCTCCGCAACGAGTCCCGCAAGATCCTGGAGATCCCGGAGCTGAAGGTCTCCGGGACCTGCGTCCGCGTACCGGTCTTCTCCGGGCACTCGCTCCAGGTCAACGCCCGCTTCACCCGTCCGCTGAGCGTGGAGCGCGCCTACGAGCTGCTGAAGGACGCGCCGGGCGTGGAGCTGTCCGAGATCCCGACGCCGCTCCAGGCGGCCGGCAAGGACGTGTCGTACGTCGGCCGTATCCGTCAGGACGAGACGGCGGAGAACGGTCTGGCGCTGTTCCTCTCCGGCGACAACCTGCGCAAGGGCGCCGCGCTGAACGCGGTCCAGATCGCGGAGCTGGTGGCGGCCGAGCTGACGGCGTAGGGCGACCCACGAGGACGCTCACCGCGGCGGGGCGGGTGCCCCGTACCACCCGGTCTCACCGGCCGGTGGTACGGGGCACCCGCCCCGCCGTCATCCCCGCCCCCAGCGCGAGGGCGAGCGCGGCCAGCGCGCCGCCGAGCCCGAACGCCCCGGCGACCTCGTGGCGGTCCACGGCCCGGCCGCCGAGGAGCGCGCCGAGCGCGATGGCCGCGTTGAACACCCCGGTGAAGAGCGCGGAGCCGGCCTCCCGGCGGTCCGGGACCACCGTCATCAGCCAGCTCTGGGCGCTGACCGGCACCCCGCCGTACGCCACGCCCCACACCAGCAGCAGCGCCACGGCGGCGACCGGCGAGCCACCGGCGGGGACGGTCAGCAGGACCGTCGCGGCCAGCAGCGCCGCGAGGCCCAGCAGCGCCCGGCGCGGGGCGCGGGCGGCGAGCCCGCCCGCCAGGAAGGTACCGGCGAGTGCGGCGGCCCCGTACCCCAGCAGCAGCCCGCTGACCGGCCCCGGGCCGATCCCCGCCACTCGTTCCAGGGCCGGGCGCACATAGGTGTACGCGGCGAAGTGCCCGGTGACCAGCAGCCCGGCCACCACCAGGACGGCCCGTACGCCCGGGACCCGGAACAGCACGGCGACCTCGCCGAGCCGGACCGCCTCCCGCGCGGGCAGCGGCGGCAGCACGGCGAGCAGCACGGCGGCCCCGACGGCGAGCACCGCCATCGCGCCGAACGCCCAGCGCCATCCGACGAGACCCCCCATCAGCGTCCCGGCCGGTACCCCGAGCACGGACGCCACCGCGGTCCCGCTGAAGATCACGGCGGTGGCCCGCCCCACGGCGGCGCCGCCGACGAGCCGCCCGGCGAGCCCGGCCGCGATCGCCCAGACGCCCCCGACACAGACCCCGACCAGGGCGCGCGCGGCCAGCAGCACCCCGAAGGCGGGCGCGAGCGCGGAGAGCACATTGGCGGCGGCGAGCAGGAGCAGCAGCGTACGGAGCACGGTCCGCCGGTCGGCACGGCGCGCGGCGACCGGCAGCAGGGGCGCGGCGAGCGCCGCGACGAGTCCGGGCAGGGTGACGGCGAGCCCGGCCGTACCGTCGGACGCCCCCAGTCCCCGTCCGAGGGGGGTGAGCAGCCCGACGGGCAGCATCTCCGTGGTGACGACACAGCAGGTGGCGGCGGCGACGGCGAGGACGGACAGGGGTAACGCGCTCTTCTCCGGGGGCTGTCCCGCGGCCCGTTCCCTCCGACGCATAGGACAAGCGTTCGCCTGACGTGGCCCCGGATCAACACCCGCGCACCCCCTGACCTCCCGGGCACGGCGTCCCGGCCGCCGAGCGGGCGGTCCTTGTGCCACCGCATCTCCCGTACCGGCCGTGGAAGGATGACTCCACACGTCACATACCGAGGAGATGAACCGGGTGCCTGGCACAAATCTGACCCGCGAAGAGGCACAGCAGCGCGCGCGCCTCCTCAGCGTTGACTCGTACGGGATCGACCTCGATCTCAGCGGCGCACAGGAGGGCGGCACCTTCCGGTCCGTGACCACCGTGCGGTTCCGCAGCGCGGAGGCCGGGGCGGAGACCTTCATCGATCTGGTGGCGCCCACCGTGCACGAGGTCGTGCTGAACGGCACCGCGCTGGACACGGCCGCCGTCTTCGCGGACTCGCGGATCGCGCTCAAGGAGCTCCACGAGGGGCCGAACGAGCTGACGGTCGTCGCGGAGTGCGCGTACACCAACACGGGCGAGGGGCTGCACCGCTTCGTCGACCCGGTCGACGAGCAGGCGTACCTCTACACGCAGTTCGAGGTGCCGGACGCGCGCCGCGTCTTCGCGTCCTTCGAGCAGCCGGACCTGAAGGCGACCTTCCAGTTCACCGTGAGGGCGCCCGAGGGCTGGACCGTCGTCTCCAACTCGCCGACGCCGGAGCCCAAGGACCACCTCTGGGTCTTCGAGCCGACGCCGCGCATCTCGACGTACATCACCGCGCTGATCGCCGGTCCGTACCACTCGGTGCACAGCTCGTACGAGAAGGACGGGCAGTCCGTGCCGCTGGGCATCTACTGCCGGCCCTCGCTCGCCGAGTACCTGGACTCCGACGCGATCTTCGAGGTCACGCGGCAGGGCTTCACCTGGTTCCAGGAGAAGTTCGACTACGCGTACCCCTTCGCCAAGTACGACCAGCTCTTCGTGCCGGAGTTCAACGCGGGCGCGATGGAGAACGCGGGCGCGGTGACCATCCGCGACCAGTACGTCTTCCGCTCGAAGGTGACGGACGCGGCGTACGAGACGCGGGCCGAGACGATCCTGCACGAGCTGGCGCACATGTGGTTCGGCGACCTGGTCACCATGGAGTGGTGGAACGACCTGTGGCTGAACGAGTCGTTCGCCACGTACACGTCGATCGCCTGCCTGGCGTACGCGCCGGACTCGCGGTGGCCGCAGTCGTGGACGACGTTCGCCAACTCCATGAAGACCTGGGCGTACCGGCAGGACCAGCTTCCCTCCACGCACCCGATCATGGCGGAGATCCGCGACCTGGACGACGTGCTCGTCAACTTCGACGGGATCACGTACGCCAAGGGCGCCTCCGTGCTGAAGCAGCTCGTCGCGTACGTCGGCCAGGACGAGTTCTTCAAGGGCGTGCAGGCGTACTTCAAGGCGCACGCCTTCGGCAACACGCGCCTCTCCGACCTGCTGGGCGCGCTGGAGGAGACCTCCGGGCGTGATCTGAAGACCTGGTCGAAGGCGTGGCTGGAGACGGCGGGCATCAACATCCTGCGCCCGGAGATCGAGCTGGACGAGGCGGGTAACGTGCTCTCGCTGGCGGTACGGCAGGAGGCCCCGGCGCTCCCGGCCGGCGCCAAGGGCGAGCCGACGTTGCGCCCGCACCGGATCGCCGTCGGCTGCTACGACCTGGACGGGGACGGCAAGCTGGTCCGTACGAGCCGGATCGAGCTGGACGTCGACGGGGAGCGTACGGAGGTGCCGTTCCCGGCGGACACCCCGCGCCCGGCCGTGATCCTGCTCAACGACGACGACCTGTCGTACGCCAAGGTCCGGCTCGACGAGGAGTCGCTGCGCGTGGTCACCGAGCACCTCGGGGACTTCACGCAGTCGCTGCCGCGCGCGCTGTGCTGGGCGTCGGCGTGGGACATGACGCGCGACGGCGAACTGGCGACCCGCGACTACCTGGCGCTGGTGCTCTCCGGCATCGCGAAGGAGTCGGACATCGGCGTCGTCCAGTCGCTGCACCGCCAGGTGAAGCTGGCCCTGGATCTGTACGCGGCGCCCGCGTGGCGCGAGGCGGGGCTGGCCCAGTGGACGGAGGCGACGCTCGCCCACCTGCGGGCGGCGGAGCCGGGCAGCGACCACCAGCTCGCGTGGGCACGGGCGTTCGCGGCGACCGCCCGTACACCGCACCAGCTCGACCTGTTGCAGGGCCTGCTGGACGGTACGGAGTCGGTCGAGGGCCTGGCCGTCGACACCGAGCTGCGCTGGGCGTTCGTCCAGCGGCTGGCGGCGGTCGGACTCCACGACGAGGAGGAGATCGCGGCGGAGTACGAGCGCGACCGCACGGCGGCCGGTGAACGCCACGCGGCCGCCGCCCGCTCGGCCCGCCCGCTGGCCGAGGCCAAGGCGGAGGCGTGGGCCTCGGTGGTGGAGAGCGACAAGCTGCCGAACTCCCTCCAGGAGGCGGTGATCGGCGGCTTCGTCCAGACCGACCAGCGCGAACTGCTGGCGCCGTACGCGGACAAGTACTTCGCGGCGGTCACGGGCGTCTGGGAGTCGCGCTCGCACGAGATGGCGCAGCAGGTCGCGATCGGCCTCTACCCGGCGATCCAGGTCTCGCAAGAGACCCTGGACGCGACGGACGCCTGGCTCGCCTCGGCGGGCCCGAACGCGGCGCTGCGCCGGCTGATCTCGGAGTCCCGCTCGGGCGTGGAACGCGCGCTGCGGGCCCAGGCGGCGGACGAGGCGGCGGGGGCGTAGCCGACCGGCGTCGGGGGCTTGTGGCCGTGAGCCGAGCCCGGTGGTCACCCTGCTGCGGGTGGCCACCGGGTGCGGGGGCCGCGTGGCGGCCGGGGGCTTGTGGTCGTGAGCTGAGCCCGGTGGCCACCTGCGGGTAGTCACCGGGCGCCCCTCCGGGGGCACGTCCGGGACTGCATGATTTACGGCGCGTGCGGGCCAATTGAAGCGTGACTGCTTGCATGCGCCACAAATCACGCTTTATGTCCCGAACATGCCCCCTGCGTGTCCCCCTTTCCCGCCCGTCACACCCCGCACGCTCCGCCGGCCGCCGTGCCGTACGGCCAGGTGCCGCCGGAAGAAGACCCGGCAGTCAACGGCCTCGCTCAACTCATCCGCATCCGTGGCCAGTCGCTCCGCCCACCACCAGTCGGCACATTCGTCGCAACCGGTGACCGGCTCGGGGGCCGGAAGAGGGGCGGACCTGTCCAGTGGAAGCCGGGCCGACTCCGTCGGCCATACATCCTCGGGCTTCACCTCCCATTCGGCTCCGCCGAGCACCGGACGCAGACGCCAGCGATCTGCCGTCCCGCCACGGAACTCGGCCAGCCTGCCCGTTGTCATGTCGAGGACCGACGAACCCACCTCGGGCGGCACCTTGTGGACCATGACTTACTCCCCTGTTCGCACACTCCCGGTGATACGCAACAGGCGTGAGGGCAGCCCTGTTTGACCGACTGCCGACTCCACCTCATGGCGTTGAGTGGACCCTAGGGAACACCACGTCGGATTCTCAACAGTGAGAAACCGCATCAGACTCGATCGAGTGGTCCCGCTATGGCACAGTGGTTGCCGAGCATCAGGGCAAGGGAGAGGAGCGTGATGGCGTCCGCACGACGGCCGACCTCACGTCAAGCACGACTGGGCGCCGAGCTGCGCAAGCTACGGGAAGCCGTGCCCATGTCCGGTGCGAAAGCGGCCTCGCACCTCGGCGGTGAACGTTCCCTGATCAGCCATGTCGAGGCCGGCCGCTGGGGAATCAAGCCCGAACGGGTTCAGTTCCTCGCTACGCACTATGGCGCGACCGACAAGAACCTCGTCGACGCGCTCGTCGCCATGGCGCGAGAACGCGGCGACGGATGGTGGGACACATTCAACGGCGTGCTTCCTCCGGCACTGTTGGAGCTGGCGGAGATCGAACATCACGCCACTTCTCTGCGCACCGCCCAAGCGCTCATCGTCCCGGGGATTTTCCAGACCGAGGAGTACGCGCACGCGGTCTTCTCCACAGCGAATCCCAACGCTTCGGATGACGAGCTGAGCGCACGGGTGCAGCACCGCCTGGCCCGGCGCGAAGTCTTCGACCGCGAGCAC
This sequence comes from Streptomyces sp. NPDC087310, assembly GCF_044744405.1. Taxonomy (NCBI): domain Bacteria; kingdom Bacillati; phylum Actinomycetota; class Actinomycetes; order Kitasatosporales; family Streptomycetaceae; genus Streptomyces; species Streptomyces sp. NPDC087310. Next base: position 1,098,709 of record NZ_JBIUYF010000001.1, read on the forward strand.
CCGATGCCCTACGAAGCGCTCATTCATGAGGCCGCGCTCCGGATCAACTACGGCAGCCGCGCCATCACCCGCAGGCAGTTGACCTTCCTGCTCGAATCGGCCGACCGGCCGGGCGTGTCCATCCGCGTCATCCCGTTCGCCGCTGAATCCTTCATCGGATTCGTGCCGCAGATGTTCTATGCAGGCGGGACTGTGCCTCAACTGGACACCGTCATCATTGAAAATGTTCTCGGCCTGGTGTTCATGGACGAGGAAGATCAGCTCGAAAAGTATCGATCCCTGTTTGATGCGTTCAAGGATCTCTCACTCGAAACCGATGAGTCGAAGACCATGATTGACCGCATCCTCAAGGAAGGATGAGGGGCAATCATCGTGACCGACGAGGCCACTTGGCAGAAATCATCGTTCTCCCAGGGAGCCGGCGAGTGCATAGAGATTTCCGGCGGTGCTGAAAAGATCCTGATACGCGAGAGCGACAGCCCGGAAACCATCGTGGCCACAGGCCCCGAAGGGCTCGGCGTGCTCATTCTGACCATCAAGGCTGGGGAGTTCGGGCACCTGCTCTGCCCCGCCCGTTCACCGCGCCCCCGCCCGGACCGGAATACGAAGCAGCAGCCCTGAGCAACACAACGCGTGAGGCGTGAGTGGGAGGCGGCATCAACGCGGATTCAGCCCACGCCTGGCCGCGTTGATGACGTTGTGGGCGTCGACCCCGTACACCGCCGACTCGCGGAGGGTCTTCCAGACCTTCCTGTACAGCGTGACGTTGTCGGAGTCGTCCAACCACATCTCGGCGTGCCAGTCCTCGGCGACGACGAGGCGGTCGTCAAGGACCCAGAAGCCGTTGGCAGGCACGATCTTCACGGACGCCGTGAAGGGGATGACGCCCAGCTCGACCGTGTCCATACCGATCATTCCGGTGAGACGGTCGAGTTGGGCGGCCAGCACAGAGGGAGGGCAGATCAGCGAGCGCAGCGCGGCCTCCCACATCAGCACGTGCAGCTTTCGACCGGGCCGGTACAGCCACTCCTGCCGCTGCACCCGAGACCGTACGGCGTCTTCGACATCGCCGACCCCGCCGAACAACTCCGAGTAGCGCTGGATCACGTGGCGGGCGTACTCGGGGGTCTGTAGCGGTCCAGCGATCACCGACTCTTCCCAGACCCACATTTCCGAGGTGCGCTCGATCTCCGCGCTCAGCCCCTCGTGCAGCGGCTTGAAGCCGTTCGCCAGAGCCCTGCGCCATGACCTGATGTGCGACTCGAACCCGGCCAGCCGGGCGGCAAGCTCGGGATACACGCCGGGCTGCTCGGTCGCGTCGGCCCACGCCCTCAGGTCTTCGGGGGTGGCCGTCTGCCTGCCGTTCTCCAGCTTGCTGACCTTGGAGCCTTGCCAGCCCAGCCGCTGGGCGAGCTGCTGACCGGTAAGCCGACCATCAGGGCACGAGAAACGCAGTTCGCGCAGCCGCGCCCCCAACGCCGCCCGTGCCTGCTGATAGTCGGTGCCCACTGGTCACGCGCGTTGTTCGGTCCCGGCCACCTGCACCGCGAACTGGTCGTACGGGACGGCGTGGTGCATGGCCGCGTCGCGAACGATGGCGTACCGCACGACCTCGGCCGGTTCGGTGATCAGCTCGATGTCGAGCAGGTTGTCTTCGTCGTCGAAGTGCAGCAGAGCCACCACCCGCGAGTCGAAGATCCAGAAGTCCTCGGCGGGCAGAGTGGCCCCGTCGGCGTCCTCACGCCAGAGGTAGCGGATGTCCTCGCCCACGGCCGCGTTGTGCCGGGCGTAGTCGAGCAGGAACCGTTGTTCTGTGGTGGGCGGGTTGTCGGCGATGCGGACGCGGCCGACCGTCTTACCCACGTCCGTCTGGGCACGGATGTTGACGAACCAAGGCTCGTCAGGGTCGCAGGGCGACGAGCCCGTGGCCAGGAACTGCTGAAAGTCGGGGTCCTGTCGGTCCGACGCGTAACCGCGCCGCGTCTCCAGACGCCAGGCGGTGTGCTTGAAGGTCTCGAAGAGACGCCGAAAGGTGTCCCGGTCCACGAGCTCCGGCACCCGCTCCATCTCCTTCGGTCCCCAGTTCACGAGCAGTTCGCGCGGCACGGCCACCGCCGCCTCGCCCGGCCCGAAGTGCTGGAGTTGTGCGAGGTCTCCGGGGTCGGTCACGGGCGTGCCCTGAACGATGACTTCTCCGGTGCCGTCGTCCGTGTGCAGAGCGGGGCACCCGTCGACCTTGCTGTCAGTGCCGGTAAAACGCAACTGCCGAGCCATGGACGCTCTCCCTTCCAAGGGGTCTTGATCCAACAGCATGGCCGGGCTCCCGGCTCTCCTCTATGGGGTGGGGCAGAGCCTAGGAGAAAACATCAGCAATCCGAATCGGACGACGAGCAAATTCGAGGAAACACCATATCGCGGACCAACCGCCCACTCCTAGCGTCCTGTTCATGGCAACCAAAGAGCAGCGGAACATCGCCCCCTTCTCGGCGATGGCGTCCCTGAGAGCAGCGCCCGTCGAAGTCGGGATCGTTCTCCCTTCCCTGAGCGTCGATTCCGCGTCGTCTGCGCTGCGGCTCGTTGACGGGGACACGTGCGCGCCGACGTGGCCGCCCGCCTGGCCGCACCACTCCAGCGCGGAGGCCGCGAGTGACCGCCTTTGAGAAGCCGGCCACGACACTCGGCCACGGCAGCCTGCCCTACCCAGCAGGCACGTTGGTGCGAGACACCATCTCAGAGCGCACCGGCCACCTGGTCGGCGTCCTGGAGGAGCGCACCAAAAACGGCAACAAGGTTGTCAGCCGTCAGGCGTTCATGCGCCCCGAGGGCGGCGGCGTCGAGTGGGACGTGCCCTTGGAGCGGATCAAGCCCGTGGACATGTAGCCGACATGGCCGACCCCAAGAGCGCCCCGATCTACGGTTGGGACTGGCAGGCGTGTCCGGTGGATGTGGTGTCAGGCGGGGGCTGTGTACCCGTTGTCCCGCCCCTGTGCGGTCCGGGAACGCAGATCAGGACCACAGTGCCCGTGGTGCTTCATGCCGCGGCCCGGTGGGCCGGGCGGTGCCGGGCACCCCCCTGAGCTGGGGTTGGTGCGATCCGAAGCGTTTTGATGGAACCGATTCGCTGAGACAGAACCCAGACATACGCGAGATCATTTCAGGATCGACCCGGCCCTAGTGTCATCGGTGTCAGCAGGAAACACCGCAACCGACAGTCGCTGGAGATCAAGATGCGTTCGCGTCTCGCCGTCCGTTCCACCCGCCTCGTCCTCGCCGCCGCCGCCGTAACGGCCCTCGCCGCCACGACCACCGCGTGCGGCCCCGAGGAGGACGGCGCCGCGGCCACCACGACCTCCGCATCCACCGAGTCCGCCGGCTCCGGCGGCAGCGACAGCTCCGCCACGGGCGGCTCCAGCGACTCCGACGCCGGCTCGGACTCGGGCACCGGCTCGGGCTCCAAGGACTCCGGCTCCTCCGGCTCCTCCGGCAAGGAGGCCGGCACCGACGACGGCGGGAAGAGCGGCTACGGGCAGTCCTGCGGCACCAACGACCTGAACTTCAAGGTCACCTCGGAGACCCAGGCCGGCGGCTACTACCTCGTCACCGTCTCGGCCAAGTCCGGCATCACCTGCTACCTCGACCCCAACACCCCCAGCGTGTCCTTCGGCTCCGACGCCAGCGGCGTCGCCTCCCCCGTCGGACAGGGCGGCGAAGACCCGATCAAGCTCACCGGCTCCGCCGTCGCCTACACCGGCATCAGCCCCAAGACCACCAACGACGACTCCGGTGTGGAGTTCGAGAACGTCATCATCGCCACCTCCGAGGAGGACGAGAACCCCGCTCAGCTCAAGCTCCCCGAGCCCGCCAAGGTCGACAAGCCCATCGTCACCAACTGGGACGACGAGATCTCCGGGGCCGTCCCGCAGGTCATCTGACCCGCCCACCCACGCCGAGCGGCCCACCGCCCCTTCAGGGGCGGACCGGCGATTTCCCACCGACCCAGTTCAACACCCGCGCCGGGTATGCGAGATGATCCCGCCGTGAAAAAGCTGCGTACCACTGACCCCACCCAGCTCGGCCCCCACACGATCCTCGGGCGTATCGGCGCCGGGGGCATGGGGCAGGTCTACCTCGGACGTTCGCCAGGGGGCCGACTGCTCGCGCTGAAGGTGGTCAGGGACGACTTCGCCGAGTCCGCCGACGTACTGGCCCGGTTCCGCCGGGAGGTGGAGACCGTGGGGCGGGTGCGCAGCGCGTACACGGCGGCGCTGGTCGACTGTGAGGTCGACGCGCGCCCCTACTGGCTGGCGACGGAGTACGTGCCGGGGCCCACGCTCGGAGCGGCCGTGCAGTCGCAGCAGCCGGGCGGGCTGCCGGGGCGGTTCTGTCTGCTGTTGTTCGCCGCTCTCGCCGAAGGGCTGGCCGATGTGCACGCGCGCGGGGTGAGCCACCGTGATCTGAAGCCGCAGAACATCATCCTGTCGGCCGACGGGCCCCGGCTGATCGACTTCGGTATCGCCCGTACGGCGGACCAGACCGCGCTGACCCAGCTCGGGCAGACGGTGGGCAGCCTCGGCTACACCGCGCCCGAGGTCCTCGCCGAGAACCAGGTCGGCCCGGCGGCGGACGTGTTCGCGCTCGGGGCCACCCTGGCGTACGTGGCGACCGGGCGCGCCCCCTTCGGGCCGAACGCGGCCGGGGTGGTGTACCGCACCCTCCACGGGGAGGTCGACGTCGACGGCGTCGATCCGGTGGTCGCCGAGCTGATCACCGCGTGCGTCGACGTGAAGCCCGAGCGGCGGCCGGACCCGGCGGAGATCATCCGGTGGTGCGACGTACGGTCCGCGCTCACCGACGACCCGGTCTACCGGCGGCTCGTCGCCGACGCGCAGAGCGCCACCGCGACGGTCCTGGACGGCGCGCCGGGCCGGGCGGAGGCGCCGCGCTCCCCGGACACGCCGCCGCACCCTCCGCACGAGGCCCCGACGGTCGCCGCCGCTCCCCGGACGCTGCTGGCACCGGCGCGGCCCGTCCCCGCGCCGCCCGCCGCGGGGAGCGCCGGGCGGCGGGCCGCCCTGGTGTCGGCGAGTGTCGCCGCGCTCGTCGCGCTCGTCGGGGCGGTCCTGCTCGTGGTCCAGCCCGGCTGGGGCGAGACCGACTCCGGCGACCTGGCCGGTCCCACGTCCGGGACGAGCCAGTCCCCCGTGGAACTGGCGCCGGAGGAGCCCGCGAAACCCGCGGAGCCGGAGGGCGCGGTGACCGGGATGGCGGCCAAGTGTCTCCATGTCGCCAACTCCGACACGGAGAACGGCGCCGTCCTGCAACTGTGGACCTGCAACAACACCGACGCCCAGCACTGGAAGGTGCTCGACGGGGGCCGGCTCCAGGCGCTGGGCAAGTGCATGGACGTGGAGTGGAGCGGCACGGCGAACAACACGCCCATACGGCTGTGGGACTGCAACGGGAGCGCGGCGCAGCAGTGGGAGAGCCAGGGCGACGGGACGCTCAAGAACGTGGGGTCGGGCCGGTGCCTGGACCTCACCGACGGGAACACGGAGAACGGCACGCCGCTCATCCTCTTCGACTGCCTCGCGAGCGAGAACCAGGTCTGGCGGCTCCCCGCGTAGGTTCAGGAACGCGCGAAGGCGCCGCCCGGCACCGGGTCACGGTGCCGGGCGGCGCCTTCGGAGGCGGAAGCGTCAGACGTGCTGCTTGCGGGACTTGTCGAGCACCATCACCAGGCCGGTGATCACGCCGAAGATCACCAGCGGCGCGACCACGAACAGGCCGACGGTGTCGACCACGCTCAGGCCCGGGCCGGGGTCGTCGCCGTCATCCCGGGTCAGCGCGAGGGCCGGGGACGTCATGAGCAGCATCATCAGCGTCGTACCGGCTGCCAGGGCGCCGGCGCGCAGTGTGTTCTTCTTGTCCACGGTGCAAACGTAGCGAACGCCCCCGGGCGCCGCGCGCGCGGGGTCCCGTACGGGAGCCACGGGGACGCCGTACGGGAGCCGTGCACGGGGATCAGGCGCCCCGCAGCACTTCCGCCAGCCGGTGCAGGCGCGGCGACGCGGTGAGCTCCTCCAGCGTCATCGGGCGGCCCCGCGCGTCCGCCACGGGCAGCCGCCAGTTGGGGTACTGGTCCCAGGTGCCCGGCAGGTTCTGCGGGCGGCGGTCGCCCACCGCGTCCGGCAGCCAGACCCCGACCATCCGCGCCGGGGTGCGCATCAGGAAGCGGTAGAAGGCGCGGATGTTCTCCTCCTCGTCGCCGTCGCCACCGGGCAGCAGCCCGAGCCGGGCGAGGAAGCCGAGCCACTCGGCGACCTCCGCGTGCTCCTCGGACTGCTCCTGCTCCAGCGGGCGGGTGAGCAGGCCGAGGCGGTGGCGCAGCTCCACGTGCTCGCCGGTGAGCCGGGCGGCCGTGGACGGCAGGTCGTGGGTGGTGGCGGTGGCCACGCACCCCTCGCGCCAGCTCTCGGGCGGCAGCGGGCGCCCCGTACCGTCCCAGTCGCGCTCGAACCAGAGCACCGACGTGCCGAGCACACCGCGCCGCTCCAGCGCCTCGCGTACGCCGGGTTCGACCGTGCCCAGGTCCTCCCCTATGACCACGGCGCCCGTCCGGTGCGCCTCCAGGGCGAGGACGGCGAGCATCGCCTCCGCGTCGTAGCGCACGTACGTGCCGTGCGTGGGCGGCTGCCCCTGAGGCACCCACCAGAGCCGGAACAGCCCCATGACATGGTCGATCCGCAGCGCCCCGGCGTGCCTCAGCAGGCCCTGGAGCAGTCCCCGGTACGGGGCGTAGCCGGACGCGGCCAGTACGTCCGGGCGCCACGGGGGCAGCCCCCAGTCCTGGCCGAGCGCGTTGAAGGCGTCCGGCGGGGCGCCGACGGAGATGCCGTCGGCGAAGGCGTCCCGCTGTGCCCAGGCGTCGGCGCCGTCCGGGTGCACCCCGACGGCGAGGTCGTGGACGATCCCGACGGCCATCCCGGCCTCGCGGGCGGCCTGTGAGGCGTCGGCGAGCTGTCCGTCCGTGAGCCAGGCGAGGCGGCTGTGGAAGTCGATGCGGTCGAGCAGCCGGGCCCGCGCGGCGGAGGTCTCGGCGGAGCGCGGGTCGCGCAGCCCCTCGGGCCATGCGCGCCACCGGGGGCCGTGCACCTCGGCGAGGGCGCACCAGGTGGCGTGGTCCTCCAGGGCGGGGCCCTGGGCGGCCAGGAAGTCGCAGTAGTCGGCGTGGCGGCCGGGGCCGAGCGGGACGCGGTCCAGGATCTCCAGGGCGGCGCGCTTCAGCTCCCACACGGCGTCGCGGTCGATCAGCTCGCCGTACCCGCCGCTCTGCGTACCGGCGCCCTCGCCCTTGTCGCCCTTGCCGAGGACGGCCTCGCGCAGCGCGGCAGCCTTCTCCACCAGCGCGTCCAGCCGCTCGCGGTCCGGGCCGTGCACGTACGCGTACTCCGGCACGGCCTCGATCCGCAGATGGACCGGGTCGGGGAAGCGCCGTGAGGAGGGGCGGTACGGGGAGGGGTCGGTCGGGGCACCGGGTACGGCGGCGTGCAGCGGGTTGATCTGGACGAAGCCGGCGCCGAGGGACCGGCCGGACCAGGTGGCCAGTTCGGCGAGGTCACCGAGGTCGCCCATGCCCCAGGAGCGGGTGGACAGGAGCGAGTAGAGCTGCACCAGGAAGCCGTGCGTACGGGCAGGGGGCCCCGGCACCCGGTCGGGCGCGACGACGAGCACGGCCTGTTCCGTACGGCCGTCGGGGGCCTCGGCGGAGAGCCGGTGGACGCCGAGCGGCAGCCGGGCCCACGCGGAGGGCGTGGCGGACACGCGGGTCGTGGCGAGTACGGGAGCGACGCAGGGCAGCTCGACCGTCTCGCCGCGCGCGCTCTGCCAGTACTCGACCTCCACGCGGAGCGTCGAGCCCGCCGGGAGCGCCGTCAGGGCGGCCGGCAGCGGCCGGTCCACGCCCTCTGCGGCGCCGGGGCCCTCCGTGGTGACGGGTCCGGCTCCGTCGGGCGGGCTCCAGAGCACCAGCGTCGGCGGCAGCAGACGGCTCCCGGCGGCGGACTCGGCGCTGCTCAGGGCGGCGCTCACCGCCGCGGGCGTGGACGCGTCGACGCCCAGCGCGGCGAGCACGGAGACGACCGTGGCGTCGGGTACCGGGACGTCGGTGCCCGGTGAGGGTGCGTACCCGGTGGCGACACCGTGCAGCTCGGCGAGCCTGGCCAAGCCCATACGGACTCCTTGTTCAGAAGGTCATACCCCTGGGGACTCCGTACCGCCGGCGGTGCCGGGCGCGGTCGGTTCGCTGGTCAGGGGGGCGGTGTCGGCGAGGGGCGGTTCGCTGGTGAGAGGGGCGGCGTCGGCGAGCGGGGGCTCGCTGGTGAGGGGGCCCGCGACGACGGCGGCGAGCGGAGGCTCGCTGGTCAGTGGCGCGGGCTCGGTCTGTTTGGAGAGGGCGGAGAGCAGGAGCTGTGCGGATGCGGCCATGACGGCGCCTCCCGATGATGGGGAACAGGACATTGCAGCCCTACCCAGCGGACGAGGCCGCAGACGTCCACCCCCCGTAAACGTGTGTTGAGTCACGATCTGTTCCCCGAACTCGGTGACCGGACCGGCCGTATTCCCTGCCGAGTCCGATCATGACCGCGTGCTGCGTGGACATGATTACCACAACGGGCAAATGCGACACAACGGCCGCGCGCGTTGACACCTTCACCACGGGGGTGGTGGGCTCGTTGCCGCCTGGGGCCGGGGTATGACGCGGTCTGCCCGGCGGACTCCTACAGGACGGTGACGGAACGGCGTTGGCGGACTTACGGCAGAACCTCGACCCGGCCGGGCAGTGGCACCGGCGGTACCGGGGCGCGGCAGGAGGGGAACCAGGCATGCACTTCGGGCACAGGAGGACCGCGACCGTCATGGCCGTCGCCGTGATCGGCGGCCTCCTCGGCACCGCGCCGAGTGCACCGGCCGCCCCACGGGACCCGGCGCCCCCCGCGGCCTCCGCACCCTCGCGGGCGGGCCAGGACGCACCCGGGCGGGCGGGCCGGGACGCGCTTCCCGCCGTCTGGCCCCGGCCGCAGACGATCCGGGCCGCAGGGAGGGCCGTCACCCTCGGGGACGAGGCCACCGTCGTCACGGGCCCGGGAGCCGACCCGTACGCGGTACGGGAGCTGGTGGCGCTGCTGCGCTCCGCCGGGGTCCGCACCGTACACAGCGTGCCGGAGTCCGGTACGGCCCGTGACGCCACCGGGAAGGGCCCGGTGGTCCTGGCGGGCGGCGCCGGCGCCCGCGCCGCGCTCGACGCCCTGCGCGCCCCCGAGCAGGCCGACATCCCGTCCGGCGGCTACCGACTGGCGGCGGGCACCGTCAAGGGCCGTGGCACCGTCGCCCTGGACGGCATCGGCGAGGACGGCCTCTTCCACGCCGCCCAGACCCTGCGCCGGCTCGTCACCCCCCGGCCCACGGGGCGCGGCGACGAGCGGCCCGCCGTCCCCGGGGTGGTCGTACGCGACTGGCCGGGCACGGCGGTACGCGGCACGGCCGAGGGGTTCTACGGGCGCCCCTGGAGCCACGCCCAGCGGCTCGCACAGCTCGACTTCATGGGGCGCACCAAGCAGAACCGCTACCTGTACGCGCCCGGCGACGACCCGTTCCGCCAGGCGCGCTGGCGCGATCCGTACCCCGCCGCGCAGCGGGCCCACTTCCGCGAACTGGCCGAGCGCGCCCGGCGCAACCATGTGACGCTCGCCTGGGCCGTCTCCCCCGGCCAGTCCCTGTGCATGACCTCGGAGCGGGACCTCAAGGCGCTGAACCGCAAGATCGACGCGATGTGGGCGCTGGGGGTGCGCGCCTTCCAGCTCCAGTTCCAGGACGTCAGCTACAGCGAGTGGAACTGCCGCGCGGACGCACAGGCGTTCGGTTCGGGCCCCGAGGCGGCGGCCACGGCGCAGGCGCGGGTGGCCGGTGCGGTGGCCACCCGGCTGGCGCAGCGGCACCCGGACGCCGAACGGCTCACGGTGATGCCGACCGAGTACTACCAGGACGGCACCACGGAGTACCGCACGGCGCTCGCCACAGCGCTCGACCCGCGCGTGCAGGTGGCGTGGACGGGCGTCGGGGTCGTGCCGCGCACGATCACCGGCCGCGAGCTGAAGGCCGCGCGGGCCGCCTTCAAGCACCCGATGGTCACCCTGGACAACTATCCGGTCAACGACTACGCCCAGGGCCGGCTCTTCCTCGGCCCCTACACCGGCCGGGAACCGGCGGTCGCCACCGGCTCGGCCGAGCTGCTCGCCAACGCGATGGAACAGGCGTCCGCCTCCCGCATCCCGCTGTTCACGGCCGCCGACTACGCGTGGAACCCGCGCGGCTACCGGCCCCAGGAGTCCTGGCGGGCCGCCGTGGACGACCTCGCCGACGGCGACGGCCGGGCCCGTGAGGCGCTGGGCGTGCTGGCGGGCAACGGCGCCTCGTCCCTCCTCAGTCCGTCGGAGTCCGCGTACCTGCAACCGCTGCTGACCGCGTTCCGGCACTCCCGTACGACCACGGACGCCACGGCCCGCAAGAAGGCGGCGAGCGCGCTGCGGGCCGCGTTCACCGCGATGCGCGAGGCCCCCGAGCGGCTTTCGGACACGGCCGGGGGCCTGCTCGCGGACGAGGTACGGCCCTGGCTCGACCAGCTCGCGCGGTACGGCGAGGCGGGCGAACTGGCCGTGGACCTGCTGTCCGCCCAGGACCGCGGCGACGGGGCGGGCGCCTGGCGGACCTCGGCGAAGCTGGCGCCGCTGCGCACGGCGGCGAAGGCAAGCAAGGCCACCGTCGGCCCGGGCGTGCTGGGCGCCTTCCTGGACCGGGCGGTGAACGAGTCGTCGGCCTGGACGGGCGCGGACCGCGCCAAGGACCGGTCGGTCACCGAGGACACCGCAGAGGGCGGCCGGCGAACGTACACCGCCAGCGTGGGGCGGCCCCGGCCCGTCGAGACACTGCACACGATGACGGCCCCGGGCACCGGCGCGGGCGCGACCGTCGAGGCGCATGTGCCGGGCCAGGGCTGGCGGGCGCTGGGCCCGCTCTCGCCGAGCGGCTGGACCGAGAACGGCGGCAAGGCGCTGAAGGGGCTCAAGGTCGACGCGGTACGGATCGTCTGGCCGGGCGGCCCCACCGCGGGGAGGCCACCGTCTGCGGTCGCGTTCGCCCCCTGGTTCACGGACGAACCGAAGGCCGGCCTGGTCCTGGCACGGAACGAGACGGACGCACAGATCGGCGGACGCCCCGAACGGGTGGAGGCCCGGCTGACGGCGCTGCGGCCCGGCGCCGTGAAGAGCGCGCTGAAGGCGAAGGCACCGTCCGGCATCCGGGTCAAGGTGCCGAAGGAGACGACGGTGCCGCGCGGCTCCCGTACGCACGTCCCCGTCGAGGTCAGCGTCCCGGCGGACACCCCCGCGGGCAGCTACGAGGTGCCGCTCTCCTTCGCGGGCGAGGAACGCACGCTGACCGTACGTGCCTCCCCCGCCACCGGCGGCCCGGACCTCGCCCGCACGGCCACCGCGTCGTCCTCCGGCGACGAGACCCCCGACTTCCCCGCATCAGGCGCGGTGGACGGCGACCCGACCACCCGCTGGTCCTCCCCCGTGCGCGACGACGCCTGGCTCCAACTGCACCTGGCCCGCCCGGCCCGGGTCGGCCGCGTGGTCCTGCACTGGCAGGACGCGTACGCGAGCAGGTACCGCGTCCAGGTCTCCCAGGACGGGCATACGTGGCGCACAGCCGCAACCGTGAAGGACGGCAGAGGCGGCCGGGAAGCGATCGGCCTGGACGCCGAGGACACCCGCTACCTCCGCGTCCAGGGCGAGGCCCGCGGCACGCGATTCGGCTACTCACTGTTCGCAGTGGAGGTCTTCGAGGTGCTTCCTTAAAGGCCGGGCCGAAGATTCCGGCACCGGGAAACCCCTCACCGGCCCCGGGGCTCTCCCGACCCTGGCGGCGAGTGAGCCGAGCACGGTCGACCGTCGACAGCGGCATAGAGCGCCCCGGAGGCGAACCGAGCCCCTTAAAGAACAGCATCAATGCGGGCTACCGCGTCCTCCGCTCCGTACGGTTGCAGGTACGGCATCCAGCGCGGGTCGCGGTGGCCGGTGCCGATGATGCGCCAGGCGAGGCCCGAGGGCGGGGCGGGCTGGTGGTTGAGGCGCCAGCCGAGTTCTCGCAGGTGGCGGTCTGCCTTGACGTGGTTGCAGCGGCGGCAGGCGGCCACCACGTTGTCCCACACGTGTTGTCCGCCGCGGCTGCGGGGGATGACGTGGTCGACGCTGGTTGCGACGCCACCGCAGTACATGCAGCGTCCGCCGTCGCGGGCGAAGAGGGCCCGGCGGGTCAGCGGGACGGGCCCCCGGTAGGGGACCCGCACGAAGCGCTTGAGCCGTACGACGCTGGGCGCGGGGATGACGCGGGTCTCGCTGTGCATATAGGCGCCGGATTCCTCTAGGCAGAGGGCCTTGTTCTCCAGAACGAGGACGAGCGCGCGGCGGAGCGGTACGACGCCGAGCGGCTCGTACGACGCGTTGAGGACCAGGACATGCGGCACGGATGCCTCCTTGTACGCCGGCGGCACGTGGCTCGCGCCGGGACGATCTGCTCTCAGTCTCCCCTCATGCCTGGTCGAAACGCCACCACGTCCAGGTAACGGGCTCGGAGTGTTTTCCGCCACCAAGAGGCGGCACCGGTCGCCCCGGGCCTCACAAGGGCCGTACAGCCGCACTACAGGGCCCACGTGAGGAGTGTCTCTCCGTGGCGCGGAGCGCCGGACGGGCCACGTTGCCCCGTTAGTGTGGTTGGTCCCGCCGTACATCCGCCGCGGCCGCCGCGCGTCCGTCCGGCCGTATCTGGAGGTTTTCTGTCGTGTCCTGGTCCGCCCCGCTGGCAGCCGGTTCCTCGTCCGACCCCGTCACTCTCGACGAGGCGGCGGACCGGGCGACCGACGCGGCGAGCTGGGTCGAGGAGAACTGGGCCACGTGGCTGAGCATCGGCCTGCGCATGACGCTGATCCTGGTGATCGCGCTCGTGCTGCGCCATGTGATCCGCCGGGCACTGACCAAGCTGATAGACCGGATGAACCGCAGTGTCCAGACCGTCGAGGGCACCGCCCTGGGTGGGCTGCTGGTCAACGCCGAGCGGCGCAGGCAGCGCTCGGAGGCCATCGGGTCGGTGCTGCGGTCGGTCACCTCGTTCCTGATCCTGGGCACGGCCGCGCTGATGATGCTCGGCGCGCTGAGCATCAATCTGGCTCCGCTGCTGGCGTCCGCCGGGGTCGCCGGGGTGGCGCTCGGTTTCGGCGCGCGCAACCTGGTGACCGACTTCCTGTCCGGCGTCTTCATGATCCTGGAGGACCAGTACGGCGTCGGGGACACGATCGACGCCGGGGTGGCCTCCGGTGAGGTGATCGAGGTCGGGCTGCGCGTCACGAAGCTGCGCGGCGACAACGGTGAGATCTGGTACGTGCGCAACGGTGAGGTCAAGCGGATCGGCAACCTCAGCCAGGGCTGGGCGACGGCCGCCGTCGATGTGATGGTCAGGCCATCGGAGGACCTGGAGCGGGTCCGTACGGTGATCCACCAGGTGGCCGAGAAGCTCGCCAAGGACGATCCGTGGAACGAGCGGCTGTGGGGCCCGGTGGAGGTGCTGGGCCTGGACTCGGTGCTGCTGGACTCGGTGACGGTACGGGTCTCGGCGAAGACCATGCCGGGCCAGGCGATCGGGGTGGAGCGCGAGTTGCGCTGGCGGATCAAGCTGGCCTTCGACGAGGCGGGCATCCGGATCGTCGGCGGGGTCCCGGCCGCGCTGGAGCAGGAGTCCGCGCCGGATCCGGCGGCGGGTGTCGCGGCCCCTTCGGCCCTGGCGAGCCCGACGTCCCCGCAGTCCCTGGCGGCTTCGCCGCTCGTACCGCCGGCCAACCTGGCCAAGTGAGCCGTCCCGGCCGCTGCTGAGGGCCGCTGCCGAGGGCGGCCGAAGGGGTGCCTCGCGGGGGAACGAGGGGTACCGGGGGGAGAAGTGGGGTAGCTCGGCCGGGAGTCATCCGAACGCGTACGAACTGCCGTGAAGGGGAACCGATCTCCGGGTTCCGGCGTATTCATGGTGGGGAGAGCGGGCGGCTGCGGCGGGCGCGTCATGCGTCAAGATCCAGTCAGCTCTTGCGCAGTTGTCGGTACCTGCGGCCATACTGCTGGCCGAGAGCTGTCCCCCGGCCCGCAGGGGGTGGGCCGCCGTCGTCCATGACCGAGGGGGAGGTCACGTGACATACCCGCCGAATGTGCGCACAGCGCCACCGTCGGTTCCGCAGCATGCGCCGGCGCTGCCGCCCGCGCCGCCGGGCGAGCCGGAGCCACCCGCGCGGCGGGCGGCGTGGTGGGAGACGACGGACCGGCTGCGCGCCGCGGCGACGACGGAGCCCGGACGGCTGAGGATCATCGGCGCGGCTCTGGCGCTGCTGGTGGTGGCGTTCGGGGCGGTGACGGCGTGGGAGGTCGCCGACCGGCACTCCGCCGCCGGTGACGTGGTGAGCCGCAGTCAGCCGCTGAGCGCGGACGCGGCGAACATCTACCGCTCGCTGGCCGACGCCGACACGGCGGCGGCCAGCGGTTTCCTGGCGGGCGCCCAGGAGCCGGCGACGGTGCAGAAGCGGTACCGGGAGGACATCGCGACGGCGTCCGGGCTGCTGATCAGGGCGGCGACGCACACGGACAGCGACAGCGAGTCCGGCCGGCAGATAAGAACGCTCAACGAGGGACTGCCGCGCTACACCGGGCTGGTGGAGCGGGCCCGCGCCAACAACCGGCAGGGACTGCCCCTGGGCGGCGCCTATCTGCGGTACGCGAACGAGCAGATGACCAAGGAGCTGCTGCCCGCCGCCGAGAAGCTGTACGCGGCGGAGACGGACCGGCTCGCGCGGGACAACGACGCCGCGCGGCTCTGGCCGTTCGTCTCGCTGGCGATCGGGGTCGTGGCGCTCGGTGTGCTCGTCTGGGCGCAGCGGCGCAACTACCGTCGGACGAACCGGGTCTTCAACCACGGGCTGCTCGCGGCGACCGCCGGGGCCACGGTCCTGCTGCTGTGGCTGGCCGTCGGCCAGACCGTCGCGCGTTCCGAGCTGGACAGCGCCCAGAAGCAGGGCCAGGAGTCCCTGAAGGTCCTCAACGACGCGAGGATCAACTCCCTCAAGGCGCGCGCGAACGAGAACCTGACCCTGGTCGCCCGGGGCGCGGTCCTCACGGCCGACGGCAAGCACGACAAGTACGAGACGGATTTCGCGACGGGCATGGACAAGCTCAGTACCGCTCTCGGCGAGGCCAAGAAGCTCGCCGACAACAGCGCGGGCGGCAGACCCGTGGACGAGGCGATCTCGGCGGTCGCCCAGTGGCGCGAACGTCACCGGTCGGTCAGCGAGACCGACCGATCGGGTGATTACGGCACGGCGGTGAGCAAGGTCATCGGCACCGGCGGTTCGACGGGCCAGTCGTTCGACCGGGTCGACAAGGCGCTGGGTGCGGCCGTCGAACAGGAGCAGAAGGAGTTCAAGCGGTCCGCGTCGGACGGCCGGGGCGCGCTGAGCGGGCTGGCGGTCGGCGCGGGGGTGCTGGCCCTGGTGGCGGCGGTGGGCGCGATCCTGGGTGTGGGCCGCAGGCTTTCGGAGTACCGGTGAGAGGGGGAGGGATGACTTCCAGGGACGGGCTCCGCCGGTTCCGGGGGACGCGTGGTCCCGGGCCGTTCGGCGGGCTGCGCGGCTGGGGTGGCGTCTCGGCGATGGCGGGCGCCTGTGTGCTGACGGCGTCGCTCACCCTGCTTCCGCTGTCCCACTCCGTGGCGGAGCGCCCGGAGGACGCCCCGCAGCGGACGGCCACGGCCGTGCCGGCGACGACGGCCGCGGAGTGCCAGGAGCCGGAGCGCAGCGTTCCGGCCTCGGGCGACGACGGCCCGTCCATCCGGAAGATCAAGGAGCGCGAGAACAAGAAGCTGGTCATCGGGGTGGACCAGAACAGCTACCAGTGGGGTTATCTCAACCCGGACACCAAGGAGCCGCAGGGCTTCGACATCGATCTCGCCCGTGCCATAGCCAAGGACATCGTCGGCAGCGAGAAGGACGTCATCTTCCGCGCCATCCCCACCAATCAGCGGGTCGCCGCGCTGGACAACGGCACGGTCGACCTGGTCGTCAGGACGATGACGATCACCTGTGACCGGATCAAGCAGGTCGCGTTCTCCACGGCCTACTTCCAGACGGGGCAGCAGGTGCTCGCCCCCAAGGGCTCGGCGATCACCGGGTTCAACGGGTCGCTGGCGGGCAAGCGGGTCTGCACGGCCGACGGGTCCACGGCGTACAAGGCGCTGGAACAGAAGTCCTACGGCGCGATATTCAGGGACGCCCACGACGGAACGGCCCTGGACGAGGACCGGTTGACGGTGCCCAACCAGCTCGACTGCCTGGTCAGGCTCCAGCTCGGCGAGGTCGACGCGGTGGTGACGGACAACGCACTGGCGGCCGGTCAGGCCGCCCAGGACCCGGCGGTCGAGCTGGTCGGGAAGCCGCTCGCCCCGGAGTACTACGGCGTGGCGGCCAAGCTGGGCAACGAAGATCTGGTGGCCCGGGTGAACAAGGTGCTGGACGGGTATCGCGCCGGTGGGGCGAACAGCCCCTGGATGACCGCGTACGACAAGTGGCTGAAGGCGGCGCTGCCGGGCATCACCGCGCCGCCGGAGGCCAAGTACAAGAACGGCTGACGGTCAGGAACGGCTGACGGTGGCGGGCACCACCGGACGGCATCGCACAGCGGAGCGGAGAGGTGATCGATGGGCGGCACGGGCTCCTTTCCCGACGCGACGGGAAGGCCACCGGGACCGGTGATGGACCGGGACGAGGTGGACCGTGCCCTGGCGCGCCTCGAAGCGGAGCACGAGGCCATCGAGTCCTCGCTCCTCGCCCTCCAGGACCACGCGGGACGCCGCCTCCTCGAAGGGGCCGAGCTGACCGGGGTCACGAAGGACCGCTGGGCCACCGCCGAAGGCGCGATCACGCTGCTCTGGTCGTACTTCGACAGCTACTCCGGCGCACTGACCGGCGCCCGCGAGGCGCGCGCCCGGCGGCGCTGGCCCAACCGCGACGACCTGGTGGAGCTGACGGAGACGCTGCGCGGCCGTGGTGTCACCGTCGCGGGCCCCGCCCAGCCGCTGCCCGCGCTCACCGGCCCCGCCAAGCTCTCCGAGCACTTCACGCTCGCCGAACTGGTGGCGCGGATGAACGAGTTGTACGCGAGTTCGCTGGACATGGTCGTGGCCGCGGACTCCGTCTGGTCGGCGCTGCCCGCCCGGATCGACCTGCTCTCCGCGGAGTTGCAGCGCACCCGCTCGCTGGCGTACTCCGTCGGCGTACGTCCCGGGGAGCACCCGGCGGGCGACGACCTGGAGTCGATCACCCACGAGCTGTCCACGCTGCGCGCCCAGGTGATCTCCGATCCGCTGGCCTTCTGGCGGCCCGCGTCCGGCAGTTCGGCCCCGGGCGGCGGCAGGCCCGACACCGAGCGCTACGACCGGGCGGCCCGCGCGCTGGAGGACGTACGGAGTGAGATCGAGGCGGTCCTGCGGGTGCGCCAGGACTCGGAGGAGCGGCTGATGCGGCTGCGTGACGTGCTGTCGCGGGCCGACCGTACGCTCACCGAGGCGCGCGCGGCCCGTGGTGAGGTGCTGGCGAAGATCGCCGCGTCCGAGGTGCCCGCGGTCAGCGGCCCGCCGACCGCGCTCCACGAACGGCTGTCGGCCGCAGCGGAGTACCGCAGGCACGCCCAGTGGCACCGGCTCTCGCCGCTGCTGGAGTCGCTGGAGCGCGACGCGGAGGACGAACTGCTGCGGGCCCGCGAGTCGCTGACCGCGGTCACGGCGCCGCTCGCGGTCCGCGCCGAGCTGCGCGGCCGGCTGGACGCGTACAAGGCGAAGGTCGCCCGGCACGGCATGGCGGAGGACCCGCTCCTGATCGAGCGGTACGACGCGGCGCGCCGGATGCTGTGGAGCGCGCCCTGCGATCTGCGCGTCGCCGAACAGGCCGTGCTGCGCTACCAGCGGGCCGCGGCGGACGTCCTGGTCCCGGGCCCGCCGGGCCCGGCCGACCGCGGAGGTGGGGCGTGAGGGCGCACGGCTTCACCACGGACAGCGGAACGACAGCGGGAGAGCGGGGGGACGGATGAGCGGGAACACGGCGTGCCAGCGCCCCGGTTGCGAGGGCTCGTACGAGGACATGGGCGGCGGTGAGCTGTACTGCGACACCTGCGGTCTGGCCCCCGTCGTCTCCCCCAACGGGTCGCTCGCCTCGCCGCCGACGGGCATCACGGGCGGCGGCCGGGGCGGCAGCGGTTCCGGGGGCGGCAGCGGGAAGGGCTCGGGCAGCGGGGACTCCTCGCGTTCGTCGGGGCGCCAGTCCTCCCGGGCGTCCTCGCGCTCCTCGACCTCCAGGCGGTCCGTCTCCGGGCGGCTCTCGCGCTCCCTGTCGGGCCGGGTGTCGTCCCGGTCGGTCTCGGTGCGCAGCTCCGGCTCGTCCGCCAGTTCCTCGGGGCGCAACCGGCTGGGCGCGGGCCTGGTCTCCGTACCGGACGTGCCGCGCCCCGATCCGCGCTCCGCGGTCATGGAGCGCCCGGAGGTGCCGGAGCGCAAGCGGTACTGCTCGCGCTCGGACTGCGGGGCGCCGGTGGGCCGGGCGCGGGGCGACCGGCCCGGCCGTACGGAGGGGTTCTGCACGAAGTGCGGGCACCCGTACTCGTTCGTGCCCAAGCTCCACGAGGGCAATGTGGTGCACGGGCAGTACGAGGTCGTGGGGTGTCTGGCGCACGGCGGTCTCGGCTGGGTCTATCTGGCCGTCGACCGCGCCGTGTCGGACCGCTGGGTGGTCCTCAAGGGCCTGCTGGACACGGGCGACCAGGACGCCATGGCGGCGGCGATCTCCGAGCGCCGCTTCCTCGCCGAGATCGAGCACTCCAACATCGTCCGCATCTACAACTTCGTGGAACACCTGGACCAGCGCACGGGCTCCATGGACGGCTACATAGTCATGGAGTACGTGGGCGGCAAGTCGCTCAAGGAGATCGCCAACGAGCGGCGTACGGGCGCCGGCAAGCGGGATCCGCTGCCGGTCGAGCAGGCGTGCGCGTACGGCATCGAGGCGCTGGAGGCGCTGGGCCATCTCCACAGCAGGAACCTGCTGTACTGCGACTTCAAGGTCGACAACGCGATCCAGACCGAGGACCAGCTCAAGCTGATCGACATGGGCGCCGTCCGCAGGATGGACGACGACGAGTCGGCGATCTACGGCACGGTGGGCTACCAGGCCCCCGAGGTGGCCGACGTCGGCCCGTCGGTCGCCTCCGACCTGTACACGGTGGCCCGCACCCTGGCGGTGCTGACGTTCGACTTCCAGGGCTACACCAACGTGTTCGTGGACTCGCTCCCGGACCCGGACAACATCGACGTCTTCCGTACGTACGAGTCGTTCTACCGGCTGCTGGTCCGGGCGACGGACCCCGATCCGGCCCGGCGGTTCTCCTCGGCGCAGGAGATGGCGGAGCAGCTCACGGGCGTGCTGCGGGAGGTTGTCGCACTCCAGACAGGCCGTCCGCGCCCCGCGCTGTCCACGCTGTTCGGCCCCGAACTGCGGGTCACGGACACGGATCTGTTCGCGGAGCTGACGGAGGACGTCTCACGGCTGGGGGTACGGGCGCAGCCGCAGGGCGGCCTGTTCGGCCGGCGCGCCGGAGCGGCGGCCGGGACGCGCACCGGACCCGCGGAAGGGGCGCCCGCCGCCGCGCTGTCCCCGCCCGCCGCGCCCGCGCTGCCCGCGCCGGGCGCCAGACCCGGCGCCGCCGGGTACGCCGGCCTCGATCCGGCGGTCCTGCCCGCGCCACCGGCGCACCCCCCGGCGGGCGCTCTCCCGTCGCCGCGCTCCGAAGCCGCGCCCGGCGCGGAACCCGCCTTCGGCACGCCCGTGAACGGGACGCCGGGGGCGCCCCGGCTCGCGCCGCTCGACGCGGCGGCGACCGCGCTGGCCCTGCCCGTACCGCGTGTCGACCCGAACGATCCGAACGCGGGGTTCCTCGCCGGACTGATGGCCTCCGCCCCCGCCGAGCTGATCACGGCGCTGGCCTCGGCGCCCACCGACTCCGTGGAGCGCGGGCTGCGCGAGCTGCGCGCCCGGCTGGAGATGGGCGAACCGGCCACCGCGCTCGATGCGCTGAACGTGCTGGAGGAGCGCCGCCCCGACGACTGGCGGGTCGTCTGGTACCGGGGGATCGCCTCGCTGGCCACCGGTGACCACGAGATCGCGGCGCTCTCCTTCGACGCCATCTACGACGCGTTCCCCGGCGAGCCCGCCCCGAAGCTGGCGCTCGGCGTCTGCGCCGAGGTGCTCGGTCAACTGGACAACGCGGCGGAGTACTACCGCCTGGTGTGGACGACGGACCCGAGCTATGTCAGCTCCGCGTTCGGGCTGGCCCGGGTGCAGCTCGCCGCCGGGGACAGGACCGGCGCCGTACGGACCCTGGAGTCGGTGCCCGAGTCGTCGATCCACTACACGGCCGCGCGGGTCGCGGCCGTACGGGCGCGGCTGCGGCAGCGCGGTGTCCCGGCGCCCGCCCCGGCCGCCGCCCTCGGCGCGGGTCGGATGCGAGGGCAGAGCCAGGGCCGGCGGCAGGGCTTCGTCGCGGAGCCGGCGCTGATCGACGATCTGACGGCCGCGGCGCAGCAGGTCTCCGCGCTCCAGCAGTTCGATCTGGACGCCGTACGGCGGGAGCAGTTGTCGACGGAGGTACTGGGCACCGCTCTGGACTGGGTACTCTCCGGTAGTCCGGGGGCCCGTCCCGTCCAGAGCGTGCTGCTCGGCAGCGAACTGGACGAGCGTGGTCTGCGTCTTGGACTGGAACGCTCGTACCGGGTACTCGCCCGGCTCGCTCAGCGCGGCGAGGAGAGGATCGAACTGGTGGAGCGGGCCAACCGTTTCCGCCCCCGGACGTGGGTGTGATTGATGTCCCAGATGCACCGGTCGGCCGACCAGCCGACCTGCCCGAGCTGCGAGGAGCCGCTGGAGTCCGGCGACCTGTTCTGCGGCGGGTGCGGCTACGACCTGTCGGCCGTGAAGCAGCACCCGGACGATCACCCCACGCTGGTCATGCACGGGGCGGGACAGGCGGAGCCGCGCACTCCGGTCGCTCCCGCGCCTCCCGGTGCCGCCGGCACTCCAGGCTCTCCGGGCGCTCCGGCGGCCGGGGTGGAGTGGCCCCCGGCCACCGGCGTGGACAGTTCGGGCACCCCCGTACCGGCCCATCTGCCGGAGGAGGTGCCGGGTCTCGACTCCACGGGGTCGCGGCTGCCCGAGCACCCGGGCGACTTCGAACTGCCCGCGCCCGCCCGGGCGTCCGCCGTACCCCCCGTCCCGTCCTCGCCTCCGTCACCGCCCGCGCCACCGGTCCCGTCGGCCGATCCGCGGACGTCCGCCGCCGGTGCCCCGGCGCCACCGGCCGGGGCGAAGATCTGTGTGGCCTGCCGCGCGGGCCGCGTCGACACGGACGGCTACTGCGAGAACTGCGGCCACGCCCAGCCGCGCGAGCGCGACCACATGGAGCAGGAGCTGTGCTCGGTGGCCGCGGTCAGCGACCGCGGGCTGCGCCATCACCGTAACGAGGACGCGTTCGCCGTGTCGTCCGCCGCCCTGCCGGACGGTTCGCCCGCCGTGGTGGCGGTCGTCTGCGACGGGGTGTCGTCGGCGACCCGCCCGGACGAGGCGTCGGCCGCGGCGTCGGCGTCCGCCAACGAGTCGCTGCTCGGCGCCCTGGAGCGGGGTACGCATCCGCAGCAGGCGATGCACGACGCGATCCTCGCCGCCGCCGAGGCCGTCAACGCGCTGGCCACGTCGGTCGCCCCGGCCCACGAGCACCACCACCAGAACGCGCCGGCCTGCACGATCGTCGGCGCGGTCGTCGCGAACGGGCTGCTGGTCATCGGCTGGATCGGCGACAGCAGGGCGTACTGGGTCCCCGACGACCGCGGCGGCCCGCCCGCCCGGCTCACCGAGGACGACTCGTGGGCCGCGCAGATGGTCGCGGCGGGCCTGATGAGCGAGGCGGAGGCGTACGCGGACGAGCGCGCCCACGCGATCACCGGCTGGCTCGGCGCGGACGCGTACGAACTGGAGCCGCACACCGCGTCGTTCAAGCCGGACCGCCCCGGTGTGGTGGTGGTCTGCACGGACGGGCTGTGGAACTACGCGGAGGGCGCCGACGAGATGGCCAGGGCGCTGCCCGCCGACGCGGCGCTGCGCCCGCTGCACGCGGCCCAGGTCCTGGTCGGGCACGCGCTCGACGGCGGGGGCCACGACAACGTAACAGTGGCCGTGCTGCCGTTCGCCGTACCGGCGCAAGGGGCAGGATCCGCCTGAGTGCGGCGCGGGCCCCGCGCTGCCCCGCGCCGTCGCCGCGCCCTTCCCCGACGTCTCCCACCGACTTCTCCCCCGATCTGTTCCACGACCTGTTCCACCGATCTATCTCACCGACTTCTCCCACGGGTCTCCGTCGTGCGGAGCGTCAAGGAGCCGATACAGATGGCGAACTTCTCCAAGTCGAACGTGCCGCAGTTCTCCGTCGACGTGTACCAGAACGCCTACCTGCCGGAGGGCGGGCGCGAGGTCAACGCGATCGTGACGGTCACGTCGACGGGCGGCGGGACCACCGGTGGCGTGCCGCTCGCCGGAGCCTCGCCGACGCCCTCCGCCCTCCCCGGGCACAGCCCGAACGCGGCCGTGGTGATCATGGTCGACTGCTCGGGCTCGATGGACTACCCGCCCACGAAGATGCGCAACGCGCGCGACGCCACGGCCGCCGCGATCGAGACGCTGCGCGACGGTGTCGCCTTCGCGATCGTCGCCGGTACGCATGTGGCGAAGGAGGTCTACCCCGGCGACGGGCGGCTGGCGGTCGCCGACGCGCGCACCCGCGCGGCGGCCAAGGAGGCGCTGCGCAGACTCGGCGCGGGCGGCGGTACGGCGATCGGCACCTGGCTGCGCCTCGCCGACCGGCTGCTGGCCTCGGCCGACGTCCCGATCCGGCACGGCATCCTGCTCACCGACGGCCGTAACGAGCACGAGGCGCCGGAGGATCTGCGGGCCGCGCTCGAAAGCTGTGCGGGCCGCTTCACCTGCGACGCCCGGGGTGTCGGTACGGACTGGGAGGTGAAGGAGGTCACCGCGATCGCCTCCGCGCTGCTCGGGACGGCCGACATCGTCGCGGATCCGGCGGGGCTGGCCGCGGACTTCACGCGGATGATGGAGAACGCGATGGGCAAGGAGGTCGCGGATGTCGCCCTGCGGCTGTGGACCCCCGTCGGCGTGGAGATCGTCTTCGTCAAGCAGGTGGCGCCGACGGTCGAGGAACTGACCAGCCGGCGTACGGAGTCGGGGCCGCGGGCCGGGGACTATCCGACCGGGTCGTGGGGCGACGAGTCCCGCGACTACCACGTGTGCGTACGGGTCCCGGAGGCGGGCATCGGCCAGGAGATGCTGGCCGCGCGGGTCTCGCTGATACTGCCCGCGCCGGGGGGCGGCGCCCCGGAGGTGCTGTCCCAAGGGCTGGTACGGGCGGTGTGGACGGACGACATGGCGGCCTCCACCTCCATCAACCCCCAGGTCGCCCACTACACCGGCCAGGCCGAGCTGGCCCAGGTCATCCAACAGGGGCTGGATGCCCGCAAGTCGGGTGATTTCGACGGCGCCACCGCCAAGCTGGGACGGGCCGTCCAGCTCGCCGCGTCCTCCGGAAACGCCGATACGGCGAAATTGCTTTCGAAGGTGGTGGACGTGGTCGATGCGGCGACAGGTACTGTGCGACTGAAGGCGAAAGTCGCGGATGCGGACGAGATGACCCTCGAAACGCGCTCCACCAAGACCGTTCGCGTCAAGAAATAGCCAAGAAGTACACCGTCCTACAGCCGTGCAACGGCCCGGTGGCCGGATCCGAGAGTGGCCTGCGGGCCCGATGAGAAAGCGGCCTGCGGGCCGGACGAGAGGAGGAAGCGCCGACATGCCGACCTGCCCGAACGGACACCAGTCGGGTTCCGAGGACTGGTGCGAGGTCTGCGGCCATCGCATGGCCGGCCCCGGCGCCCCGGCGGGCGCCGTTCCGCCGCCGCCTCCCCCGCCGCCCCCCGCGCCCGGCTACGGCTACCCGCCCGGACCCGACGCCACCGCGCAGGCGGAGCTCTGCCCGCAGTGCCGCACGCCTCGGGAGCCGATGGCCCCGTTCTGCGAGGAGTGCCGCTGGAACTTCCTGACGAACACGGCGACGTCGTACACCCCGCTGGCCCCGTACCAGGGCCCGAACAGCCCCGGCGGTCCTGGCGGTCCTGGCGGTCCCGGCGGTCCGGTGCCCGGGCTGAATCTGCCGCCCGGTTTCCAGGCGCAGCAGCCCACCCGGCAGCACGAGCCGTTCGAGTACCAGAGTTCGCGCCCCTCCCAGCTCAACCGGCCCGCCGAGCCCCTGTCGCCCGACCGGTCGGCGCAGCAGGCCGGTGCGCCCGCGCCGCCGCCCGCGCCGGACTACGCGCGTTCCGAGCCGGACTACGCGCGTCCGGACTACCAGCAGCAGGGCCCGCCGCCCCCGCCGCCGTACCAGCAGGGGCCGCCGTCGGCGTACCAGCAGGATGGGCCGCCCCCGCCGTCGCCGTACCAGCAGGACGGGCCGCCGCCGGCGCCGCGTCTGCCGGTATCGCCGGTCTTCCAGCAGTCCTCCGCTCCCCCGGCCCCTGCCCCGTCGCAGCCGCAGCAGAGCGGCGAGGACGACTGGATGCTGCCGCCGCCCTCGTCCTCGACCCCTCAGTCGCACGCGCCGCAGGGCCCGCAGGAGTCCCAGCGGCACGAGCCGCCGCAGCAGTACCAGCCCGCGGCGAGCTGGACGGCGGTCGTCGGTCCCGACCGTGACTACTTCATGGCGATGATGCAGCGCAGCGGCCCCGAGGCCACCGGGCTGAATCTGCCGGCGTACTCCCCCGAGCAGCGTCTGTCGCTGACCGGCAACCAGATCGCGATCGGCCGCCGCCGGCACTCCACCGGCGAGTCCCCCGACATCGATCTGTCCGTGCCGCCGGAGGACCCGGGGGTCTCGCACCAGCACGCGGTCCTGGTCCACCAGCCGGACGGAAGCTGGGCGGTCGTCGACCAGAACTCGACGAACGGCACGACGCTGAACGGCGCCGAGGACCCGATACAGCCCTTCGTCCCCGTCCCGCTCAAGGACGGCGACCGGGTGCACGTCGGTGCCTGGACGACGATCACGATCCGCCGCGACTGACCCGGCCGGACCCGGGCACGGGACCGTCGTCCTGGCCGAGCGGCCAGGCGTACGGTCCCGCCGGGTCGTCCAGCCAGGCCCACTGACCGTCCCCGGTGACGGTGACGCCGTACCGCTCCCGCGCCGGGCGCCCCTCGCGTTCCCAGAGCGAGAGCGCCTCGCGCGGGTCGAGCCGTCCCGAGGTCAGGGTCAGCAGGAAGCGGAACAGCTCGTTCTCGCTCGCGCGCCGCGGCAGCCCGCCGAGGGGGCGGTACGGTCCCGCCCGGCCGGCCGGGACGCCCCGCAGCGGTACGAAGTACGCGGCCGTGTGCAGGAAGCGCCCCTCCGCGTACCGCCCGTGCGGCGCGTCGGTGACCCGCAGCGCGATCAGCCCGGTGGCGAGCGGGGCCAGGATCCGCGCCCCTGGACTCGACTGCGCCATCCAGGCCCGGGGCACCGACGGCAGGGTGCAGGTCGCGATGATCCGGTCGAACGGCGCGCGCTCGGGGCAGCCCCGCGCCCCGTCGGTGGTGACGACGGCGGGCCGGTAGCCGGCCGCGGCGAGATGCGTACGGGCCGACTCGGTGATCTCCGGTTCCAGATCGACGGTGGTCACGTTCGCGTCGCCGAGCCGGTGGGCGAGCAGCGCCGCGTTGTAGCCGCTGCCCGCGCCGATCTCCAGGACCCGGTGCCCGTCCCGTACGTCGAGCTCCACCAGCATGCGGGCCATCAGGGAGGGCTGGCTGCTGGACGAGATCAGCTCGCCGTCGCGCACACGGGTGGCGAGCGGGGCGTCCGCGTACGCGCCCCGCAGCCAGCGCCGGCGGCGCCCGGGGTCGGGATCGCCGCACCAGAGCCGGTCCCAGCCGCCGGGCCTGCTGGTGAAGTAGTACGGGACGAAGAGATGGCGCGGCACCTCCTCGAACGCCGCCCGCCAGGCGGGATCGTCCAGCGCCCCGGTCACCGCGATCTCCCGGACCAGCCCGGCGCGCGCCTCGGCGGCGGTCGCGTCGTCGGGACGGTACGGGTCGACCGGGTGTGCGCCCATCTCTCCACTGTCCTGGCTGGGCGCCCGGGAAGCGAGCGGACCCGCGGGCCGGGTGGGGTGTGCCGGCCGGTGTGGTCGGACCGGGTGCCGGACAGGACCTAGGGCCACGGTCCTCGGTCGCCGCGTCTGAGACGATGGACGGGTGAACGATATTCCGCGCGACACGCTTCAGGAGCAGACCTTCTACGAGCAGGTCGGCGGCGAGGAGACCTTCCGGCGCCTGGTCCACCGCTTCTACCAGGGGGTCGCCGAGGACCCGCTGCTGCGGCCGATGTACCCGGAGGAGGATCTGGGTCCGGCCGAGGAGCGCTTCACGCTCTTCCTCATGCAGTACTGGGGCGGCCCGCGCACCTACAGCGACCAGCGCGGTCACCCCCGGCTGCGGATGCGGCACGCCCCGTTCGCGGTGGACAGCGCGGCGCACGACGCCTGGCTGCGGCACATGCGGGTGGCGCTGGACGAGCTGGGGCTGTCGGAGGCGCACGAACGGCAGCTCTGGGAGTACCTGACGTACGCCGCCGCCTCGATGGTGAACACCGCCGGCTGAGGATCCCGTCACACGAGCCGTCCGCCCCGTACGCGGGCCGTCCTGCTCCGCGGGCCGCTCAGGCCGGGGTGACGTCAGGCCGGGGTGACCGTCAGGCCGCCGAGTCCGGCTCGGCGCACCGCGATCGAGCCGTACGCCGTACGGAGCCGGAGCCAGCTCCCGGACTCCAGCAGCGCCGGAGGCTCCTCGGGGGCGGCGCCCGCGGGCACCAGCGCGCGGACCGGGCGCAGGAAGCCCAGCGACTGCGCGGCGTGCACGGCCCGCAGCGGCAGATGGGTGTCGCCGAGGGTGCGGGACCAGATCTCGCGGCCGATCCGGTCGCGCGCGGCGCGCGTCCGGTCGCCGGGCGCCAACTGCTCGTCCCTGGCACGGAACTCCGCGACCGCCCCGGCCAGCGCGCGCCCTATGGCCTCCGCGCCGGGGAGCCCGGGGACCTGGCGCCAGCCGCCGCGCGGCGGCAGCACCCCGGCCCACGGCGGGCCGGTGACGGCCGTCGGCACGACCGCCGTACGCGCGCTGTCCTCAACAAAGGAGTCGCCGGAGTCGGGGACGGCCGCAGCGGACGGCGCGTCGATGGAGTCGAGGAGTTCCCCGGCGGAGACGGTGACGTCCAGCGGGGCCGCCGCCCGTGGCGGGTACGGGGCGCCGAGCCGGGCCGTACGGATGGCCAGCACCTCGAAGGACGCGGGGCGGCCGAAGACGGCGAGCGCGCCGCCGCCCGCGCCCCCGCCGCCGGCCTGGAGCCGGACGGCGGCGGCGCGGTCGTAGTGGATCAGCCGGGCGAGGAAGGCGCCGAGGTCGGCGGCCTCCCGCGCGTCGGCGAATTCCAGGGTTCTGACGGACAGGGTCATGCCGCGAGCGCGTCCTCGTCGTCCAGGTACTGCAGGAGGTACGACTTCTCCTCGGCGGTGATCCGCCGGGGTCTGCCCGCTTCCAGGTCGTAGGGCACGACGACCGTCGCGGCCCGTACGTACACCTGGTCACCGTCCTTGATCTCGTACGCGATCGTCAGCGACGCCGCGTTGATCTTCGTCACCCAGGACTCGATGGTCACCGGCTGGTGCCGGTGGACCAGCGGGAGCTTGTAGTCGATCTCGTGCCGGGCGACCACGGATCCGCCGGAGAAGGACGGTGAGCCGTTCCCCGGCGCGAGCCGGAACATGAAGTCGACGCGGGCCTCTTCGAGGTAGCTGATGAAGACCGCGTTGTTGACGTGCCCGAAGGCATCCATGTCCGACCAGCGCAGGGGACAACTGTAGGTATGACGGGCCATCTCAGCCCCGCGTGAGCTTCTTGTAGGTGGCGCGGTGCGGGCGGGCGGCGTCGGCGCCGAGCCGCTCGACCTTGTTCTTCTCGTACGACTCGAAGTTGCCCTCGAACCAGAACCACTTGGAGTCGCCCTCGTACGCCAGGATGTGCGTGGCGACGCGGTCCAGGAACCACCGGTCGTGGGAGACGACCACGGCCGCGCCCGGGAACTCCAGCAGCGCGTTCTCCAGCGAGGACAGGGTCTCGACGTCGAGGTCGTTCGTCGGCTCGTCGAGGAGGAGCAGGTTGCCGCCCTGCTTGAGGGTGAGCGCCAGGTTGAGGCGGTTGCGCTCACCGCCGGAGAGCACCCCGGCGGGCTTCTGCTGGTCCGGGCCCTTGAAGCCGAAGGCCGAGACGTAGGCGCGCGAGGGCATCTCGACATGGCCGACGTTGATGTAGTCCAGCTCGTCCGAGACGACCGCCCACAGCGTCTTCTT
Source organism: Streptomyces sp. NPDC087310 (assembly GCF_044744405.1). NCBI lineage: Bacteria > Bacillati > Actinomycetota > Actinomycetes > Kitasatosporales > Streptomycetaceae > Streptomyces > Streptomyces sp. NPDC087310. The sequence continues at coordinate 1,127,389 of NZ_JBIUYF010000001.1, forward strand.
CGGGTCGATGTTGCCGCGGCCCTGGTCGACGTAGCTGATCTTGACGGTGTCGCCGACCTTGATGGTGCCGGAGTCCGGCTCCTCGAAGCCCTGGATCATCTTGAACAGCGTGGTCTTGCCGGCGCCGTTCGGGCCGATGACCCCGACGATGCCGTTGCGCGGGAGCGTGAAGGACAGGTCGTCGATGAGGACCTTGTCGCCGAACGCCTTGGAGAGGTTCTCGACCTCGACCACGACACTGCCGAGCCGCGGGCCCGGCGGAATCTGGATCTCCTCGAAGTCCAGCTTCCGCATCTTGTCCGCCTCGGCGGCCATCTCCTCGTAACGGGCCAGCCTGGACTTGGACTTGGCCTGCCGCCCCTTCGCGTTGGAGCGGACCCACTCCAGCTCTTCCTTGAGCCGCTTCGCCCGCTTGGCGTCCTTCTGGCCCTCGACCTTGAGACGGGTCTGCTTGGTCTCCAGGTACTTGGAGTAGTTGCCCTCGTAGCCGTGGAGACGGCCGCGGTCGACCTCGCAGATCCACCCGGCGACATTGTCCAGGAAGTACCGGTCGTGGGTGACGGCGACGATGGTGCCGGGGTACTTGGCGAGGTGCTGCTCCAGCCACTGCACGGACTCGGCGTCCAGGTGGTTGGTGGGCTCGTCGAGGAGCAGCAGGTCGGGGGCTTCGAGCAGCAGCTTGCAGAGCGCGACGCGACGGCGCTCACCACCGGAGAGGTTGGTGACGGGCCAGTCGCCGGGCGGGCAGCCGAGCGCGTCCATGGCCTGTTCGAGCTGGGTGTCCAGGTCCCACGCGTTGGCGTGGTCGAGGTCCTCCTGGAGCTTGCCCATCTCCTCCATCAGCGCGTCCGAGTAGTCGGTCGCCATCAGCTCGGCCACTTCGTTGAAGCGGCGGAGCTTGCCCATGATCTCGGCGGCGCCGTCCTGGACGTTCTGCAGCACGGTCTTCGACTCGTCGAGCTCCGGCTCCTGGAGGAGCATGCCGACGGTGTACCCCGGGGACAGGAACGCGTCGCCGTTGGACGGCTGCTCCAGACCGGCCATGATCTTCAGGATGGTGGACTTGCCGGCGCCGTTGGGTCCCACCACACCGATCTTCGCGCCCGGCAAGAAGCTCTGCGTCACATCATCGAGGATGACCTTGTCGCCGTGCGCCTTACGCGTCTTGCGCATCGTGTAGATGTACTCAGCCAAGAGAAACCGTCCGGCAATCGAGAAGGGCCAATGTGCGGCTCCGCCGCGTGAGGGCAGATACACCCCATCTTGCCTGACGTCCATCCCCCGAAGGAAACCAGTACCGCTCCCCGGACAGCTCCTCCGGCGGGGTTTCCGGGGTCCCGGAGGGGTGGCCCCCACGACGTCCGCGCGTCCTGGGGGCCACCACCTGCGGCGGGTCACTCAGTGCCCGCCGGTGTTCACTCTCCGGCGGAGGGGTCGTTCTTCTTGCGGAGGAAGTAGACGGCTCCGCCGCCGACGAGGACGAGGGCGATGGCGACGCCCGCGATGACCGGGGTGGCGGCCGAGGAGCCGGTCTCGGCGAGGTCGCCCGTGGCGGTGGTGGAGCCGGTGACGCCCGCCGTTCCCATGGTGTCCGTCGAGGAGCCGCCCGCCGAGGCCGGGAGGGGCTGCCCGGAGGCCCGCTGGGTGACGATCTCCGAGTCGCCGGTGGTCACGCAGTCCAGGACGCCGTCGAAGGTCTTCGAGAACCCGCCGGATCCGGTGACGGTGATGCCGTACGTCTCGTCCTCGCCGACCGGGACGACGACCGTGGTGGTCCCGCCGGGCGTGACGGAGTGTTCCTCGCCGGCGATCTCGAAGACGAACGGCTCGTCGCCCGCGTTGACGGCGGTGACGTCGACGCCGCTCTCGGCGCAGTTCTTGCGCGCGGTGACCGCGGGTATCGGGCCCCCCGTGGCCCAGTTGGCGGTCGCCGTCGCGGAGACCGTGGAGTCGCTGGACCCGGCGAGGATCTGGGTCTGGCTCCTGGTCACCCCGGCGAAGGCGCGGCCGACGGGCACGGAGGTGGTGGCCTGCACGCCCAGGGAGGCGGTGCCGTCGGCGGCGTCCTCGGGGACGTCGAAGTACAGCTCGGTGCCGTCGGCCGCGGTGGTGACGGGCGCCCCGGCCCGGTCGGTGATCCGGATGCCGCTGGCGGCGGCGTCGGCGGGCGGTGTCACCGTGACCCCGGCGGCGTCCGTGCGTACGGTCACGGGGCCGAGCCGCTCCCCGGCCCTGCCGGAGACCACGCCGGGCTCCAGGGTGAGCGACGCCTTGGGCTCGGCGCTGTCCCGGGCGCTCTTCTCCAGCCAGTCGGCGAGCTTCTCGGCGGCGGGGTCGCTCGCGTCGACGTCGGCACCGTCCGAGTACCGCCAGATCGCGACCTGGGTGCCGGCGGCGGCGGTCTTCTCGGTCAGCGGTCCGGTGCCCGCGGTCTCGGCGAGCGCCGCGAGGTCGTCGATCTGCGGGTACGAGTGCTCCAGGATCCAGCGGATCCGGCCCGCGTCCTTGTTGGCGCCGAGCGAGGTCTCGTCCCAGGGGGTCTCGCGGTACTTCGCCTGGTCCTGTGTGGGGTTGTGTATGTCGATGCAGTACGTCTTGAGCTTGCCGCCGCCGTCGACGGTCATCTCGAACAGCCCGGCGGGCAACCGCTGGTCCTTGCCGTCCGCGTGGAGCACGGCCTCGCCGTAGGTCTTCAGGCCGTCGAGGGTCGCGGCGGCGCCCCCCTGGTGCTGGGAGCCGTCGTCGGCCACGGCGGTACCGGCACCGGTCAGCGAGGTCAGCGCGACCAGACCCGAAGCGAGAACCGCGGCGGCGAGACGGGCCGCGCCCCGCCGCCGCGCGGATGACTCAGATATCGCAGAAAACACAGAATTCCCCTTCGGGCGAGGTTCTTTCGCGTGGAACGCGTGGGGGGTTGCCTCGCCTGCAGACTCAAGTGCCCAGTGAGTACTCGCGAATCCTATGGACGACAAGAACCGCGGAAGGCCGCCCGGCCACCGGGACAACCGTTCCGCATCGGAATCGTTATCCAGTGGCCGATACACACATGGAAGGTGACCGAGAGTATCGACGAATCTCCACAACCGCCTCTCAGGAAGCGGGAGTCGGGGCGGCGACCGGGCCGGCCGGGGCCGCGGACGGCGGTCCGTGCCACAGGTCCTCCCCCTTCCCCGGCGCCTCCGGGGCCGTCTCCTTCCGCTCCGCAGCGCCACCGTGACCCACGGTCAGGGACGGGGCCGTCCTGGTCAGGCGCCTGAACGCGGAGGTCCCCCGCGTCAGGTCGTGCCCCACCGCCACCGCGTCGATCTCCACGGACGTGCGCCACTGCCCCTCCCGCTCGTCCTCCCGCACCCGCAGCCTGCCGTGCACCACCAACGGCTCACCCACCGAGACCGAGGCCGCCAGATTGGCTCCCAGAGCCCGGCGCGCCCACACCGTGTAGAAACTCGTGGGCCCGTCCGTCCAGGCGCCGCGCGCCCGGTCCCAGCGGCGCGCGGTCGCCGCGAATCGGAACCGCGCCGCCCCGCCCGTCTCCGACTCCCTGAATTCCACCCGCGTGGCGACATTCCCCACCAGCGTTACCACCGTGTCGTTCATAATCCGCCTCCCGTCCGGCCGTATTTCGACTGATCCCATGCTGGCCCGGACGGAAAGAATGTGCTGACGCCTGTGTATTACCTGTCAGTTGTGGAAAACTCCGTCACCCGATCCGGTGAGGGCCGGTCACCGCTCCGTGACCGCGCGGAGCCCTCAGCCGCCCGCCCGGGAGACCGTGACGTACTGCTCCCGCACCTCCCGGTAGCGCATCAGCTCCGCCGAGATCGGGTCGAGCACCTTCGCCCGTCCGCACCCGGCCGCCGCCTCGCGCAGCCGCCGCTCGGCGTCCTGCCCGTACCGCCGCGCGGGCCCCCGCGCCGCCGCGCCGCACGCCCACTCGACGAACGGGCCGCCCACGATCCCCGCGAGCATCACCAGCACGGGCGGCAGCAGCCCCGGTTCCAGCACGCCGATGATCTGGCCCACCAGCCAGAGCGCGCCGAAGATCTGGAGCAGGGTCATGGACGCCTGGGCCAGTACGGCCACGGGCCACCAGGCCGGGCGCGGCGGGCGGCCCGGGGGCGGCCCCGCCGTCACGGCCAGCTCGTCCAGTTCCTCGGGCAGCCCCTCCGCGCCCCGTACGGCCGCCTCGCGCACGGAGTGCGCCCACGGCTCGGGCAGCCCGGCGGACGCCTCCTCCACGACCGTGCGTACGGCCTGTTCGACGCGCTGGCGCGCCGTCAGCTCGTCCTCCACGACGGCCGGGGCCGCCGGGGTCCCGCCACCGCCCGGGGTGCGGGTCTTCTCGTACCACCGCCACAGGCGCAGCCACGGTGTGCCGCACGCGCGCCCGGCGTTCCTGTGCCACTCGCGCTCCGCCGTCTGGCCCGCGGCCACGGCGCCGACGGCCCAGGCGAGCCGGTCGGTGAACTGCTCGCGGGAGCGCTCACCGAGCCCGGCGCGCCCCTCGGCGACGTACGCGGAGCGCAGCTTCACGGCCGCGGCGTCCACGTCGGCGGTCAGCCGCAGCGCCGCGGCGCCGCGCTCCTGTACGAACCGTCCGAGCAGGTCGCGCAGTTCGCCCACGCCCTGTCCCGTCAGCGCGGAGACCGCGAGGACGGTGGCGCCGGGTTCGCCGTGTTCGCCGAGGGCCATGCCGTCCTCGTCCAGGAGGCGGCGCAGATCGTCGAGTACCTGGTCGGCGGCGTCGCCGGGGAGCCGGTCGATCTGGTTGAGGACGACGAAGGTGATCTCGGCGTGCCCGGCGAGGGGGCGCAGATAGCGCTCGTGGAGCGCGGCGTCCGCGTACTTCTCGGGGTCCACGACCCAGATGACGGCGTCGACGAGGGCGAGCACCCGGTCCACCTGGTCGCGGTGGCGTACGACGGCCGAGTCGTGGTCGGGGAGGTCGACGAGGACGAGGCCGTGGAGTTCCTCGTCGCCGTCGCCGCCCGCGAGGGGCCTGCGGCGCAGCCGTCCGGGGATGGCGAGCCGGTCGAGCAGCCCGGCCGCGCCGTCGGACCAGGTGCAGGCGATGGGGGCGGAGGTGGTGGGCCTGCGCAGTCCCGTCTCGGAGATCGGCACTTCGGCGAGCGCGTTGAACAGCGTCGACTTGCCGCTGCCCGTGGCGCCCGCGATGGCGACGACGGTGTGGCGCGAGGAGAGCCGCTGCCGCGCCGCCGCCTCGTCCAGGACGCGGCCGGCCTCGGCGAGGACGGCGCCCTCGACGCGGGTCCTGGACAGCCCGACCAGCTCGCCCAGCGCGTCGAGGCGGACCCGCAGCGGGCCGCCGTAGGCCCCGCCGATGGGCGTGTGCGCCTCGCTGTCGCCCGGGGAGGCCCCGGGCAGCTCCGCCAGGCCGTCCAGTCCGTCCAGGGCGTCCAGGCCCTCCGTGGCGCCCTTCCCGGCGGCGCGGCGGGCGATCAGGCCGTCGTCCCAGGCTCCGGCGGAGTCGGCAGGGGCCCCGGCGGCCCCGGTGGCCCCGGCGGCTCCGGCGGCTCCGGCGGGCTTCGTCCCGGCCGCGAGGGCCTCCGGGGCGGCCTCGGTCTTCGCGTCCTTCGCGTCCTTCGCGTCTTTCCCGTCCGTCGCGTCCTTCGCGTCGGTCACGTGGATCACCTTTCCCTCTGGAGTACGGACAGTGCGGCGATCAACTCGGCCTGCGGCTCCGGGCTCACCTCAAGTGCGTCGAGGGGCGCCAGCCGCCGGTCGCGCTCCCCGTGCAGTACGCGGTCGATGTACGTCGTCACCAGTTCGCCCCCCCGGTCGCGCAGCCGCAGCGCCCCCTGCGCCCCGATGCGTTCGGCGAGCCGTTCCCCGGCGAGCCGGGCCCGCCGGCCGCCGAGCAGGGCCGCAGCGAGGAGGGCGGCCACCGTCTCGGCGTCGGGCGCGGCGCCGCGCTCGTGCCGCCGTACCTCCTCCTCGGCCAGTTCCTCCAGGACGCGGCGCCAGCGGCGTACGGCCATCCCGACGCGCTCCACGGCCTCCCCGTCCGGTCCCGGCACCGGCAGCGCCCCGGCCGCCGGTTCGCGGCGCCAGGCGGTCTCCACGCGCTCGTCGGCGGCGGCGACGGCGCACTGGAGGAGCGCGCCGAGGCTCTCGACGAGCGAGTCGAGCAGTTCCCGCGAGGAGCTGTCCCTCGGATGGCCGCGCCACCGGGTCCGCGCGTCCCCGGCGAGGACGGCGCCGCGCTGGAGCTGGCGCCGTACCCGCTCCCCCTCGGCCGCGTACGCCTCCTCCACGGCGCCCGTCAGCCGTACGGAGGCGGCGTACTGCGCGGCGACCGCCCCCGCCAGCTCCGGCATGCGCGCGTTGAGCGAGTCGATCACCCCGGCCGCCGTACGGACGAGGGCCTGCTGGCGGGCGGCCGGGTCCTGCACCCGGTGGGCCAGCCAGGCGAGCAGCGGCGCGACGGCGGTGGTGGGCAGCAGCCCGCGGCCGGCGCCGGCCGACTCGGGCAGTTCGGGGATGGTGAACCGCGGTACGTCGCCGAGCCCGGCGCGCTTGAGGAGGGCCCCGTACTGCCGGGACACCTCGTCGAGCACCTGGTGGGGCACCCGGTCCAGGACGGTGACCAGGGACGCGTCGTACTCCTTCGCGGTACGCAGCAGATGCCACGGCACGGCGTCCGCGTACCGCGAGGCGGTGGTCACCATCACCCACACGTCGGCGGCGCAGATCAACTCCGCCGCGAGCAGCCGGTTCTCCACCACGAGCGAGTCGATGTCGGGCGCGTCGAGCAGGGCGAGCCCCCGGGGCAGCGCGACGGCGGTGTCGATGCGCAGCGCGTTCTGCTGCGCGCCGGGCGCGCCGTCGGCGCCCGTGCCGGTTCCGGGGTCCTCCTCCTGCTGGGGCAGCCAGACACGGGTGAGGTGCGGGAGCACCCGCATACCGGCGAACCAGTGGTGGTCCTCGGGATGACAGACGAGTACGGGGGTACGTGTGGTGGGGCGCAGCACCCCCGCTTCGCTGACCCGCCGCCCCACAAGGGAGTTGACCAGCGTGGACTTTCCGGCCCCGGTGGATCCGCCGACGACCACGAGGAGGGGCGCCTCGGGGTCCCGGAGCCGCGGCAGCAGATAGTCGTCGAGCTGCGCGAGCAGTTCGGCCCGGGTCTGCCGGGCGCGTGGTGCCCCGGTGAGGGGCAGTGGAAGACGCACGGCGGCGACACGGTCGCGCAGTGCGGAAAGTGCGTCGATCAACTGGGGCCGTACGTCCAAGGTCACCACATGCGAAGAATGCCCAATTTTGGAGCCTTTTTGAAGCGTATGGACATCTCTGCGCGCCGATTACGCTTCGGGACAGACGGGACGAGTGGGGCGCAGGCATAACGAGTGCACAACACCCGGGGCGCCGGAGCCCAAAAGCGATGCACGAATCGCACCTGCCTGCGATTATCGGTTCGCTTCACTGAACCTCCACAACGTGCCACGCACGTGAAGCAACCGGGTCAGGGTGATCGGAGCCCTATCCTTGTCCCGGCAAGGTCACGGAACCCCCCACACGGGGCTCCAGGTCACCGAGGCCACTTTCGGCCCCCGTAGCTCAGTGGATAGAGCAGGTGCCTTCTAAGCACTTGGCCGCAGGTTCGAGTCCTGCCGGGGGCGCTCTTCTACGCGCGGTGCACGGCCCTCCCGACCGGGAGGGCCTTTGCGCAGGTCGCCGCAGCCTACCGAGGGCGCTGTAGTGACGGCGTAAGGTCGACCGCCCCGCCCGGGGCTTACACGGACGGTCGGACGGTACGCGCGGGGCCGCGCCCTGGGGGGCGGTACGCGCCGGGCACGGTCACCGCCGACGACGCCCCGGCTCCCGACTCCCCCACGCCCCGCCATCACCGCCGTATGACGAGCCGGTCCGCGGCCTGGGGTTGGGGCTGGGGCGCTCCCCAGCCTTTGCCGCCATTTTCCTTTCCCGAAGGCAACTCATGAGCTTTTCCGGATGTCCCGAATCATCCGGAAAATCATGCGGAAAACGAGGGAACCTTTCCCTCCGGATCCCGGTCCTAGCCAATGACCGATGACCCGCGGGAATCCGATGCCGCGGATCCGAACCACGGGGAGGGTTCCCTCACATGCGCGCCCGCGCCTGCGTCCGCCCGGCACTCGTCGCCCCCGCCGCCTCCTCCGACGCCGCCCCCGCCCCGGCCCAGGAAGGCCGGGCCCACCAGGGCCGGCCAGGGCCACCGGCCCCGCGCGGACCTGCCTCGCGCCACCCCGCCCCGCGCCCGGGGAATTTGTCTTCGGAAACGGCGGTTGCCACGAGGAACGGGCAGCGAACGAACGGGAAACGGGCGCGAGAGGCGTTGTTCCCCCGCGTCGCCCGCGCCGCCGGACCGGATCCACCGAAATTCCTGGATTGTTCACCCATATGCTCCGCTACCGTCTCTCCGACGGCCTGCCGGCCGCGACTGGAAAACGACGGCCTGTCCAGGCCGACACGCTCGTCATGTGCATCCACCGGGATTCGCATAAACCCAGATCAACGAACACGGGCCATTTCGGTCAGCCCCGGACCGTCTTCGCGCCGGGACGGGCCGGCCGGTCCCACCTCACCCCGTATCGCCCGGTGCCGGACACACCCTCCGAGAGCTGCCCTTTCGCGCGGGCGATCGGCCGTCGGGGCGGCGCCCGTTCGGAGTCGGCCACGCCACGAGGCAAGGGATTCGGTCATCGGCGCTGTCCGGGCGGACGTTCAGCGCCTATTCGGGCGTTGCGGCAGAACATTTGCGCAACGTGGCGGACTCTCGCCCTGTGGTGGCGTGATGTCCCGCATAGAACGTCGAGAATGAGCCAAGTTCGCAGCCCAGGGATCGAAGCTTTCGCGCTGGGACGCCTTACCTACGAGTAGGGCTGCATTATCGCTGAGTACCGGAGTGATCTCATCGTGAATCCGGGCCGGCAGTGGTGTTCGTGCGTGCCGCCGCCCGCTGTGGCGGTGGCACCAGCACATGGGGGGCTGACCCGGAGGGGAGGCGTTCCGTGTGCCCACTCTTCGGTCGCATCAGGAAGGCAACGGGCGACAATTGCAGATCAATCTTCTCGGACCGATGGAAGTAATAGATGACGGGGTACAGGTCCGGATACCCGGAGAGAAGTTACGCTCGATCATGGCGGCCCTCTCCTTGTCGGTGGGCCGCTCCGTTTCGCGGAGTGAACTCATCGACGAACTATGGGGCGAAGAGCCCCCGAACAGCGCCGAAAATTCATTGCACGGCCATATCGCCCGGCTCAGACGGGTTCTGGTCGCACACGGAGGAAAGGCCGCACTGCGCAATGTCATCCAGACCTCGCCGACCGGATACGTCCTGGAGCTGGCCGAAGAGGACGTCGACGCGTCGCGGCTGCTCCACCTGGTGGCCCGCGCCGACGCGGCGAGCGCGGACAACCCCAGGGAAGCCGTCGACCTGCTGAACGAGGCGGTGTCCCTGTGGCGCGGCCCGGCCCTGATAGACGCCGGGCACGGAATGATCTGTCAAGTGGCGTACACCCAACTGGAGGAGGTCCGACTGGGAGCGTACGAAAGGCTCTTCGACATCCGTCTCCGGCTGGACCACCCCAGGGCGGTCATCCCCGGGCTGGAACAGCTCCACGCCAGGTACCCGCTGCACGAACGGTTCTGCGAGCAGCTCATCACCGCGCTCTACCTCTCGGGCCGACAGGCCGACGCGCTCAACACGTACCACCGCACCCGCGAGTACCTGTCGCAGCATTTGGGGCTGCAGCCCGGACACGGGCTGCGCGACACGTTCCAGGACATCCTCCGTCAGGCGCCCCACCTGACGAGGTCGACGTCCGGGGAAAGGGTCACACCGATTTCGTGACCCGCAGGATCTGCCAGATGGCCCCCAGCCTCGCCCGCCCGTGGAAGGCCAGGTACTCGGGGGACACGAGCTGGGGGCCCCACTTCTCCTTGTAGGCGAGCTGGCTGGCCGCGGGATAGACCTTGTCCCCGTGGTCGGCCAGCAGCCGCATGATCTTGCGGGTGGCCTTGCTCGCCCCCGCCGGATCGTGCTCCTCGGAGAGCCCGGTGAACGGGGTGAAGCCGAAGTGCAGCCACTCCGCCTCCTCCTGACGGAACATCTCCAGCGCGGTGAGGTTGATGGCCTCCATCACACCGGGCGGCGCGTCCGGGAGCCGGCGGCTGAGGTCGTGCAGCCACCCGGGGCGTGAGCCGTACGCGGGCGAGTACGAGATGTACGCGATGGGCACGCCGTCGAGCCGGCCCAGCATCAGCCGGCGCGCGTGCTGCACGGGCCCGCCCAACTCGCCCACCAGGAACTCGATCTCCTTGACGTGACGGCCCTTGCTCCGCAGCCAGGCCCCGTCGATGCCGGCGATCTCCGCCGCGCACTCCTCGTGGGAGACCTCCGTCACCTCGAGACCGCTGCGCCGGGCCCGCGAGATCTTGTTACGGAGTTTCATGAAACGGGTGCCGCGCAGGGCGAATTCCGGCAGGTGCACCGAATACGACGAACCGACCTGGTTGACCGTGAAACCACAGCGGACATAAAGGTCGACGTCCGAGGTGAGGAGCTGTACGGCCACGGCCTTGCGGCGCCGCCGGCGCGCATGGTCGAGGAACGCCTTCAGCAGCGCCTCCCGCTGCTCCGGCGGGGCGTGGACACCGCCGAACTGGATCAGGTACGAGCCCGCCTCGCGATAGGCGACGACGCCGTCCAGCGACGGGTCGGTGAAGTACGCGTTACCGGAGTTGAGCGCGAGGAAGGCGCTGGGGTTATCGCCGTCCTTGCGGAGCCTTTCCAGAACGTCGAGCACTTCTTGGTCGGATACCTCTCCGCTGCGCGTCGTCATCTCACTCCCGTTGCCTGATGCGTCGAGTTGCGGGCCCGAGTGCCCTGTGCCGTGCCCAGCAGACTGTCCGGCATCTCTCTTCCATTTCCCTGAAACGCCCGTCTCAGCGCGGTCTCAGCGGCGTCTCAGCGCCGTCTCCGGGGATTTTCAGGGGGGCATGTGATGGTCGTAACCACCACTTGGAACTGCGAACTTTCCCGTCAGCGGATGGGAAATGGAGAGCGGAGGGGCTGCGTGAGCAGCGAAATCGCGACGCCTTCGGTGTCAGGAAAAGAAGATTCCGGAGCACCTCGCCCGGAAGTCCCCACCTACCTTTCCCTCATTGACGGAAAGAACGTTCCGAGCGGGTCCTGGGTATACGTGGTCGACTCGGACGCCCTGCTCGACGACGCGTTTTCCACGCTCACCCTGAAGCGGAAGCTGGAGAGCGGGCGCATGTCCGCCGAGAACCTGCCGGCCACCATCGTCGCCCGGGTGGCGCGGGCCGACCGCCAGACCACGGACCTCGCGGTCGAGGCGGCTGCAGCGGCGGCCGGGCCCTGGTCCGCGTTCCCCCCGGAGATCCGGATCGAACGGTTCGGCGCCCTGCTGTACCGCAGGCTCGTCGAGCAGGCCGATCAGATCACCGAGGTGCTCGTACGCGAAGGGCACCCGCTCGCCCTGGCCCGCTGGCAGGTGTCCGGGGCCCTGGAGGTCTTCGGCCCCGAGTCGCTGGGCTTCTACCGGAGCCAGATGCTCCAGGAGTACCGGCACGGGGAGCGGACGATCTCCGTACGCCGCCGCCCCGACGGGGTGGTCTGCCTCAACCCGCCGCAGAACGCCCCGCTGTCCAGCGCGCTGCTCGGCGTGACCGCGATCATGGCCGGCAACGCCCTCGTCGTACGGGCGCCCCGCAGCGCCCCGCTCGGGGCGATGTACGTGCTGCAGGAGGTCGTGGCCCCGGTCCTGGCGGAACTGGGCGCCCCTCCCGGCACCCTCGGTGTGGTGTGCGGCGACCCGGCCCCGATGCTGGACGCCTGGCTGGAGAGCCCGCTCGTCGACGACATCATGTACTTCGGCAGCAGCGAGAACGGCATGCGCTTCCAGGAGCGGTGCATCGCGGCGGGCAAGAAGCCGATCCTCGAACTGGCCGGCAACGACATCGTGCTGGTGTGGAAGGACGCCGATCTGGACCTGGCGGCCGAGGCCATCACGGAGAGCTTCTACGGCTCCGGCCAGCTCTGCATGATCCCCAACCAGGTGGTGGCGCACCCGGAGATCGCCGACCACCTGATCGCCCTGCTGGCCGAGAAGGCCGGGCGGATCAGGCCGGGACGGTCGTCGCAGGAGGGTGTCCTGCTCACCCCGGTGCTGCGTAACGAGAAGTTCTTCTCGTGCCTGCGCGACGCCCTCGACCACGGCGCCGAGCTGGTGTGCGGCGGGCACGCGATGCAGGAGGACGGCAGCCGCGACACGGCCGGCATCTTCCTCGAACCCACGGTCGTGAAGGTCCAAGGACTGGCGGAGGCCCGGGAGATCCAGGCCGTCCGCGAGGAGACGTTCTTCCCGCTGCTCCCGGTGATCGTGGCCGAGCCCGCACCCGACGAGGTGCTGCTGGAGCGGTTCATCGACTTCGTCAACAGCAACGCCTACGGGCTGCGGAACTCGGCGTGGGCCCGGGACCCCGAGGTGGTCGACCGGATCGTCACCCGGATCACCCAGGGCGGGCTGCTCAAGGTGAACGACTCCCACATCGGGTTCCTGCCCTACCTGCCGACCCACGGCGGGACCGGACTCACCGGGGGTGTGTTCGGCGAGGCCAACTACCCGATCCTGCGGACCTCCCACATCCAGGGCGTGAGCGTCTCCACCGGCACGCGCCCCTCCGAAGCGGTGTTCGGCGCCTGGAAGGCCCTTCAGGCCGCCGCTGCCGCCGAGCACTGACCCGCATCCCGTTGGCGGGCCGCCGCGGTACGGGAGCCCCCGTACGCGGCCGTCCGCGCGCCCACAAGCCGTCCCGAACAGAACTGAGGAGGATCCATGCGCTCGTTGGAAGCCGCACGCGAGACGTGCGAATCATTCCTGCCCGGCCTGCTCGATCAGCTCTCCGGCACCTCGCTGGAAGAGCTCGAAGCGCCGAAGAACCCCGCCCTCGACCACTTCCGCAAGGCCGGCGGCCCCGGCCTCCTGATCCCCAAGACGTACGGCGGTGCGGGCGCCGACCCGCTCCAGGCCCTCGCCGTCACCCGGGCCCTGGCCTCGAAGGCGCCGTCCCTGGCGATCGCCACCACGATGCACCACTTCTCGGTGGCGACCCTGTTCACCCTGGCCGAGTCCATCCAGAGCAGCGGCATGGAGTGGGCGCTGCTCGAAGGCATCGCCGAGCAGCGGCTGCTGGTCGCCTCGGGCTTCGCCGAGGGCAGGCCGGGCCGGGGCATCCTCTCGCCGATGATGACGGCGACGAAGGCCGACGGCGGCTATGTGATCAACGGCGCCAAGAAGCCGTGCAGCCTGTCGCACTCGATGGACCTGCTCACCGCGAGCGTGGCGCTGCCGACCGACAGCGGCGAGCCGCGGATGTCGGTGCTGCTGATCCCCCGGCAGACCGAGGGCATCAGCGTCCACCCGTTCTGGGGAAGCCGTACCCTCGCGGGCGCCGAGAGCGACGAGGTGCGTCTCACGGACGTCTTCGTCGACGAGCAGCTCATGATGCACACCGAGCCGGGCGACGCCGGGAACCTGGACGACCTCCAGACCGTCGGGCTGATCTGGTTCGAACTGCTCATCTCCGCCTGTTACCTCGGCATGGTCAGCGGACTGGTCGAGCGGGTCGTCGACGGCAAGCGGGGCAGCGACTCCGACCGCGCCCGGGTGCTCACCCGGCTGGAGACGGCCGCCCTGCTGCTGGAGGGCACCGCCCGCATGATCAGGGACGGCGAGACCGGCAACACGGAGCTGGCCAGCACGCTCGTCGCCCGCTACGCCGCCCAGGACGCGCTGGGCGACGCGCTGAACCAGGCCGTCGAACTGCTCGGCGGCAGCGCCTTCATCTCCTCCTCCGACGTGGCCTACCTGGCCGGCGCCGCCCACGGTCTGTCCTTCCACCCGCCGTCGCGGGCGAGCTTCACCGCCCCGTACCTGGACCACGTCGCGGGCGACCCGCTGCGTCTGACCTGATGAGGGAGATCCATGACAACGACACCCACGCTTCCGTCGACCCTGCCCCCGGCCTCCCCCGCCACCCCGTCCGTCCTCGGACGTGAGGAGCTGGGGAAGCTCTACCGGGCCCGTCTGAGCAAGGGCCGGGCGACGCTCGGCGAACTGTTCGGCGGACACATCGAGGTGGCCTCTCAGGGCGCCTGGGTCACCACCTCGGAGGGCAGGACCTTCCTGAACTGCGGTGGTTACGGCGTCTTCCTGTCCGGCGCCCGGCACCCCACCGTCATCCGCCATGTCGCCGAGCAGTTGGCCACCCACCCCGTGGCCACCCGCCTCTTCCTCGAACCCCAGGTCGCCCTGGCCGCCGACGCCCTGGTGGCGGTCGCGCCGGCCGGTCTGGAGCGGGTGCACTTCGCCGGCTCGGGCGCGGAGGCCGTCGAGACGGCGATCAAGCTGGCCCGCACCCGGGGCCGCCACCGGCTGATCGCCACGGAGAACGGCTACCACGGCAAGACCATGGGCGCGCTCAGCCTCACCGGCAAGAGCGTCTTCCAGGACCCGTTCCGGCCGCTGCTTCCCGAGACCAGCCATGTCCCGTTCGGCGACGCCGCCGCCCTCGAACCGCTGCTGGCGGCGGCCCCCGGCGAGGCGTGCGTCTTCATCGAGCCGGTGCAGGGCGAGGCCGGTGTGGTGATCCCGCCGCAGGGCTATCTGCGCGCGGTGCGCGACCTGTGCGACCGGTACGGGGCCTACCTCGTCCTGGACGAGATCCAGACCGGTCTGGGCCGGCTGGGCACCTGGTGGGGCGCGGACCGTGAGGGCATCTCCCCCGACATCCTGCTCGTCGGCAAGGGGCTCAGCGGGGGCGTCGTCCCGGTGTCGGCCGTCGTCGCCACCCGGGAGGCGTTCGGCGCCTTCGACCGGGACCCGTATCTGCACACGTCCACGTTCTCCGGCGCCCCGCTGGCGATGGCCGCCGTACGCGGATCGCTCGCGGCGATGCACGAGGACGACCTCGTGGCCCGCTCCCGCGATCTGGGCGCCGAGATCCTGCCGGAGCTGGACCGTATCGTCAGGTCGCACTACGGCGCCGCCGTGCGTGAGGTGCGGGGCCAGGGGCTGCTGCTCGGGATCGAGTTCACCGATCCGGGCCCGGCGGGCGATCTGCTCATCGAGCTGATCATGAACGGCGTCATCGCCAACCACTCGCTCAACTCGCACCTCGTCCTGCGCTTCACCCCTCCCGCGGTGCTGACCAGGGCCGACCTGGACTTCTTCTACGAGGCGGTCGACCGCGCGTGCCGCGCGCAGGGCGCCCGGTACGCACCCACAGCAGAAGGCGGCAACATCCATGCGTAGCGTTCAAGTGATCATCCGTGTCCATGACGTCGACGCGGCGGCGGCGTACGAGCGGGTCGGCGCCTTCAACCGGTACGCCGAACTGTCCGAGGTCATCCGCTCCGTGACGTCCCGCCAGGTGAACGGGACGGAAGAGGTCAGCGACTGGGACGTCTACTTCCGCAACGGCATCCTGAGCTGGAGCGAGACCGACCTGTTCGACCGGGAGAACCTGACCATCACCTTCGAGCAGATCGACGGTGACTTCGCCGAGTTCGCCGGCGTGTGGCGGCTCACCGCGGACGGCCAGGACTGCCTGGTCGACTTCAGCGCCGAGTTCGACTTCGGCATCCCCAGCCTCGCGGGCATCCTGGACCCGGTCGCGGAGCGGGTCTTCAAGGAGACCATCGCCCGGGTCGTCATCAGCATCTTCGGCGGCAACGCCTCCGTGGTCGGCGACGAGGCGGTCGCCCGCGCCGTCGCCGAGGTGACGGGGGCGCCGGCCACCGCCGTGTCCGGGGCGCGCTGATGGACGGGAAGAACCTCTTCGAGACGCAGACCACGTACCGGCTGATCCGGCTGGAGTACGGGCTCGGTCTGGTCATCGCCGTGGCCTTCTTCTTCGCGAACATCGGCGAGGTCAGGTGGATCCCGGCGATCGCGCTGTTCGTCTACATCGACCTCATCGGCTACATCCCCGGGGCCATCGCGTACCACCGCTCGAAGACGAAGCGGATCCACCGGGGTTACTACGTCGCGTACAACGTGATGCACAGCCTGGCCACCCAGACGCTCGTGGTGCTCGCGTGGATCTGGCTGTGGGGCCCCGAGTGGGCGCTGCTGGTCATCCCGATCCATCTGTTCGGGGACCGCGCGCTGTTCGGCAACTTCCTGAAGCCGTTCGCGCTGGACTTCGAACCGGTGGCCCATCCCGCGTACTCCCGTTTCACCGACCAGTTCGCCGCCACGCCCGCCACGCACCCCGAACCGGCCGGCGGAGTGACCGCCGCCGCCGGGCAGCCGCAGGGAAGCTGACGGGCCCACCGGCACCGCGCCGGCACGCCGGCACACACCGACGACCGCCTGACGGAAGGAACCTCTCATGGAAGACGTCTACAAGCGCCTGGTGGAACTGCTCACCAGCACCTTCGGCCTGGACGCCGACTCCATCGCGCCGACCAGCACCCTCAGCGGCCTCGAACTCGACTCCCTCGCCCTCGTGGAGCTCTCCGTCGCCGCGCAGGAGGAGTTCGACGTACCGATCGACGACAGCGAGCTGGGCCCCGACTCGACCGTCGGACAGGCCGCAGAGATCATCTCCGGCAAACTGGCCACCGTCTGATGAGCCGCCGACCGACGACCGACCCTGCCCCGTTCGACGCGGCGATCACCGGCATCGGCATGGTCACCGCCGCCGGCGTCGGGGTGGAGCGGAGCTGGGAGCGGATCCGCGCCGGCGCCGGTACGGCGGCCTCCGACCTGCCCATGCCGGCCGGACTGCCCGCCGACTTCGGCTGCGCCGTGACCGACTTCGACCCCAGCGAGCTGATCGAGCGCAAGCAAGTGTGGCGGCTGGACCGCAGCAGCCAGCTCGCGATGGTCGCCGCCCACGAGGCCGTCGCCAACTCCGGCCTGGACCGGGACTCCTGGGACGCCACCCGGGTCGGGGTGATCCTCGGCAACGGTATCGGCGGCGCAGCGACCTGGGAGAAGCAGCACAGCGTGCTGCTGGAGAAGGGGCCCCGCAAGGTCTCCCCGCTGCTCGTCCCCATGCTGTCGCCCAACATGTGCGCCGGATACGTGTCCATGATGTTCGGCGCCCTGGGCCCCAGCCTGGTGACGGCGACGGCCTGCGCCTCGGGCACCACGGCGGTGGGCATGGCGCGTGAACTGCTGCGCAGCGGCGTCTGCGACGTGGTGATCACCGGGGGCACCGAGGCACCGCTGGTCCCCTCGCTGATCTCGGGGTTCAGCCAGATGCGCGCCCTGGCCGACCGCCGCGACGACCTGTCCACCACCTCCCGGCCCTTCGACGCCGACCGGAGCGGCTTCGTGGCCGCCGAGGGCGCCGCCGTCCTCGTCCTGGAACGGGCCGAGGACGCGCGGGCGCGGGGCGCCAGGATCCGGGCCATGGTGAGCGGTTACGGCGCCTCCGCCGACGCGTACCACGCGACCGCCCCCGACCCGAACGGCCGGGGCGCCGAACTCGCCCTGCGCGCCGCACTGCGCGACGCCGGTGTCGGCCCCGACGAGGTGGACCACGTCAACGCGCACGGCACCGCGACGCTGCTGAACGACGCCACCGAGGCCCGGACGATCCGCCGGGTGCTCGGGGAACGGCCCGCCGTCACCTCCGTCAAGGGGGTGGTGGGCCACTCGCTGGCCGCCGCGGGGGCCATCGAGGCGGTGGCGACGGCGCTCACGCTGGAGGAGGGCCACATCCCGCCGACCGCCAATCTGGAGAGCCTGGATCCGGAGCTGGAGATCGACATGGTGTTCAAGGCCGGGCGTGATCTGCGCGCCGAGGTGGCCGTCAGCAACTCGTTCGGATTCGGCGGTCAGAATGCCGTACTGCTCTTCACGGCGGCCTGACCGGTTCGCGCCCGGCCGCGGCCCCCGGCCGCGTGCCGAGGGCGCGCACCACGGCGGCGGCCAGGGCCGCGTGGCCCCGGCTGTTGGGCCGGGGCCGGTCGCGGCTCCACACGGCCGCCGCCTCGGTGCCGGGGCGGCGGGGCGGGGGTTCGACGTACAACGTGCCGTGCCGCAGGGCGACCGCCCTGGCCTGCTCGGAGACCCGGTTCTGCTGTTCGGCCACCCGTTCGCGGCGGCCGTCCGGCAGTCCGGGCCAGGCGGCCAGCGGATGGGAGCCGAGCAGCACGACATCGTGCCCTGCGTCGCGCAGCGGTGTGACGATCCGTACCAGCTCCGCCGTCAGCCCGTATCTGCCGAAGGTCTCGTCCGGTGTGTACGCGGTACCGCAGCACACCAGCGCGAGATCGCCCCGGAAGGCGAGGGCGGCCGGGAGCTGCCCGGAGCGCACCTGCGCGACGCGTGGCTCCCGCCGGCCGAGGAGGTTGAGGTACGCGACGTCCTGGGCGGCCTCGTCCAGGGCGGTCGCGACCCGGTCGTACCAGGGCCCGGGACCGTATCCCTCGACCGGCTCCGCGGCCCGTTCGACCGCGAGGTCCCCCAGCACCACCAGACGGCGCCACGGCGCTCCGGCGAGGAGGCTCCGTGCCTCGCCGGGCCGCAGGCAGTGCGGGTCGGCGGCCTCGCCGACGGGGGACGGTCGCCGTGCGGTCGGGTCGTGGATGTCGTTCCCGGTGCTGGTGCTGGTCCCAGTGCTGGTCCTGGTGCTGGTCCTGGTGCTGGTCTCGATGTCGTTGTCCTCCCTCCGGACCCTTCCTTGCTGCCCGGCCGGGATCGGATCCACTCCACCCGGCGGCCGGTCTCAGGAAGATCTCAGCGTGATCTCAGAACGCTGCGGCAGCATCGGCGGTGCAGCGGGAGCGGTGATCGATCCGCCCCCGAGGCAGGGAGAGGTACCCGAAGTGGTCCAACGGGGTTCCGGGGCAACCCGGATCGGGCGCAAGCCCCCGCAGGTTCGAATCCTGCCCTCTCCGCCGACCATCCGACGCCGTGGAGCGACGCAGCCCCCGCCCGTGCGGGGAGCTCGCCCAGGGCAGCCAGACAGCCGGGGCAACGGCGCCGCGCACCGTGCGCGCGCGTTGGCCCGTACACCCATTCCCGGAAGTTGCCGGGCCCGCCCTCCGGGGTAGTGGGCCCGTTCTGTGGCACCACCCGAGACGTTGCGAACCGCGAAGGGAAGTCCGGATGATCGACAAACTGCTCAAGGGCCCGCTGGAGTTGGTGGAGAACAACTTCAAGCAGCCGAACGGGCGCGCCGGTCGGCTGATCGGCCACGTGATGGCGAAGCAGCACCGTACGCTCACCGTGTGGGCGATCGAACACATGGAGGTACGGCGCTCGCAGCGTGTCCTGGACATCGGCTGCGGCGGCGGTATGGCCGCCAAGCTGCTGTCGGAGAAGGCGACTCAGGGCTTCGTCGCCGGAGTGGACTACTCCGAGGAGATGGTCCGTCAGTCCGTACGGCGCAATGTCGACGGTGTGGCCGCGGGGCGGGTGGAGTTCAAGCAGGGCGACGCGGGCGAACTGCCCTACGGGGACGAGTCCTTCGACCAGGTGAGCGCCATCGAGACGTTCTACTTCTGGCCCGACCCGATGCGCGGGCTCAGCGAGGCGTACCGGGTCCTCAAGCCCGGCGGGCAGGTGGCGATCACCCTGGAGATGAGCCGGGAGGCGTCCGACACCCCCACGACGAAGCAGCGTCTTCTCGGGAAGCGGTTCACCGAGCGCTCCGAGCGGGAGGGTCTGCGGATCCTCTCGGGGGCCGATCTGGTGGAGATGCTGGGCAAGGCCGGTTTCCAGGACGCCCGGTTCGTCGCGGAGCCGCTCCGCTCGTTCGGCTGGGTCTGCGCCCTGGCCCGGAAGTGAAGGGGAGGGAGCCCGCCATGACGGCAACCCACGACACCGCCGCTCCTGTCCGCACCGGAGTGGCCCCCGCCGCGCCGGAGGCGCGCAGCCTGCCCGTGCTGGGCAGCGTCCTGGACTTCCGCAAGGACATCCTGGACGCCATGCACCAGGGCTGGCGCGACCACGGGGATCTGGTCCGCTACCGGCTCGGTCCCGTCGTCGTGCACGGCGTCTCCAGCCCGGAGCTGGCCGGCGAGGTGCTGACCGACAGCGCGACGTACGGCAAGCTCGGCCCGGACAACCCGCTCCGGCTGATCCTAGGTGAGGGCCTGCTCACCAGCGACGACCACGAGAGCTGGATGCGCAACCGGCGCATGATGCAGCCGATCTACACCAAGCAGGCCATCGCCCGCATGTTCGAGTCGATGTCGGAGTCGACGGAGAACCAGGTCGCCCACATGGCCGCTTCGTACCGGAGCGGCGATGTGGTGGACGTCCACGCGGAGATGATGCGGGTCACCCTCGACATCGTCAGCCGGTGCATGTTCTCCACCGATGTCGAGCAGACGAGGGACGGCATCAGCCCGGAGGCCGTCGACGTCGCCATCAACTACGCCTTCGACCGCCTCCAGAACCCGTTCAGTCCGCCGACGGACTGGCCGACCCCCCGCAACCGCCGTTTCCAGGCGGTCATGAAGGGGATCGACGACATGACGTACGGGATCATCGAGGAGCGCCGCAAGGCCGCCGCCGACGGTGTCTCCCGCGGGGACGGCCCGCCCGACCTGCTCGACATGATGCTCGACGTACGGGACGCCGACACCGGCGAGGGCATGAGCGACCGTCAGGTGCGGGACGAGGTCATCACCACCTTCGGCGCCGGGCACGAGACCACCGCCATCACCCTCACCTGGGCCTTCTACCTGCTCTCCGGCAACCGCGCCGCGCTGCGCCGGGTGCAGGAGGAGGTGGACGAGGTCCTCGGCGACCGGATGCCCACCATGGAGGACCTGGCGGCCATGCCGTACGCCCTCCAGGTCTTCGAGGAGGCGCTGCGGCTCTACCCGTCGGCGCCGATCGTGCCCCGGCTGGTGCTCAAGGACACCGTGCTCGGGGGCCACACCGTGCCGGCCGGGTCGAGGCTGCTGGTGAACCTCTACAACATCCACCGCCACGAGCGGCACTGGGACGATCCGGAGCGCTTCGACCCCGACCGCTTCTCCGCCGAGGGCAAGAAGGGCCGCCACCGCTTCGCGCACATGCCGTTCGGCGCCGGTCCCCACCTGTGCATCGGCAAGCACTTCGCGCTGATGGAGGCACATCTCCTGCTCGCCGCCCTGGTACGGCGGTACGAGTTCCGGCACGTGCCCGCGCACCGGGTCGTCAACCAGGCGTCGATCACGCTGCGGCCCCGCTACGGAATGGACATGACCGCGCACGCGCGTACGGGAGCGGCGGGAGCACCCGGCGCCCCGTAGGACGTAACAGCAGAACCAGTACCGGTATCGGATGGGAAGACGGACCCGATGAACTACGACCCCAGCACAGCGGACGCGGAGCGCCTGAACTGGACTCAGTACCGTCCGGGCCAGGAAGCCGGCCACTACGAGAGCTTCTACCAGCGGGGCAACCACCCGACAGAGCCCAAAGCCTTCTGGATTCGGTACACGATCTTCAGTCCGGCCGGCATGCCCGACGCCGCCATCGGCGAACTGTGGGCCATCTACTTCGACGGCACGACCGGCCGTCATGTCGTGGCCAAGGAGGAGTACCCGATCTCCGACTGCCACTTCAGCACCGACTCCTTCGGCGCGCGCGTGAACGACCGCGTCCTGGAGCCGGGCAGCCTGAAGGGCGAGGCCGTAGGCACCAACGGCCGCATCGGCTGGGACCTGACGTACGAGGGCTCGGAGCCGCCGCTGCTCCTGCTGCCGCCGTCCATGTACACCACCGGATTCCCCAAGGCCAAGAGCCTGGTCGGGATCCCGCTGGCCAGCTACAGCGGCAAGCTCACGGTCGACGGCGAGACCATCGACGTCGACGGCTGGACCGGCAGCCAGAACCACAACTGGGGCAGCCGGCACACCGATCACTACGCCTTCGGCCAGGTGGCCGGGTTCGACGACCACCCGGACAGCTTCCTGGAGATCGTCACCGGTACGACGCGGCTGGTCGGCCCGGTCAAGACACCGAAGATCACCTTCCTGGTGCTCCGCCACGACGACCGCGAGTACAACCTGTCCGCCCCCCGCCAGGCGCTCAAGGCCAAGGCCGACTTCGGGTACTTCTACTGGGACTTCGCCAGCTCCGACGAGACCGTCGCCGTCCGGGGCCGCTTCACCGCCGCCCCCGAGGACTTCGTCGGCCTCAACTACTACAACCCGCCGGGCGGCATCAAGCACTGCCTGAACACCAAGATCGGCCGGTGTGAGCTGGAGATCCTCAACAAGGCGACGCGCAAGATCCAGCGGCTCACCACGAGCAACCGCGCGCTGATGGAGATCCTGACCGACGACCGCGAACACGGAATCGCGATCCGCGCATGAGTGAACGTCGCGCCCCTTCGAGCGGGCCGGTGCGTTCGTCGCGGCCCGCGGGCCGCGGCGAGTCCCGGTTACCGACCGGCCTGTCCCGTCTGACCGGCCGTCACCGGTGGCCGCTCGCCGTCCTGTGGCTGCTGCTGCTCGGCGTCGCCGGCTGGCAGGCGGCCCCGCTGCCGGGTCTGCTCAGCGGCGGCGGATGGTACGTACCGGGCTCCGGCTCCGCCGTCGCCGCCGAGCGGCTCACGGACGGCTTCGAGGGGCGCGGCGCGACCTCACTGACCCTGGTGGTCAAGGACACCCGGCACCGGGCCGGCGATCCCGCCTTCGACACCCGGGTACGGGAAGCGGCCGAGGCCGTGCTCCGTGACGAAGGACTCAGGACCACGGGCGCGTACGGCTACACCACCCTCGCCGGTGAGCGGGCGCGCTCCGCCTTCCTCGGCGAGGACGGCCGTACCGCCCTGGTCCGGGTCGGTTCCGAGTTGGACGACGGCACCGCGCGCCGGCTGCTGCCCGACATCCAGGACGGGCTCAGCCGGAGTTACGAGCCGCGGGGCCTCCAGGTCTCCCTGGTGAGCCAGGCCGCGCTGTGGGGCGAGGTGAACCATCTCAGCGAACGCGGGCTGCTCATCGCCGAACTGATCACCCTGCCGCTGATCCTGCTGGTCCTCCTGCTGCTCTTCCGCAGTGTGGCCGCCGCGCTCGCCGCCCTGCTGGTCGGCGTCACCTCGGTGGTCTTCGCCCTGGCGGTGCTCGCCCTGGTCGCCCGGCGGACCGAGCTGTCGGTGTTCGTGCAGAACGCGGCCACCATGCTCGGTCTCGGCGTGGGCGTCGACTACTCGCTCTTCATGATCATGCGGTTCAAGAGCGAACTGCGCGCCGGGGAAGGGCCGGTCTCCCGGAAGGACACCGAGCGCGCGCTCGCCCGTACGCTGCGCACCTCCGGCGAGACCGTGGTGGCCTCCGGATTCACCATCGTGGCCGCCATGTCCACGCTCTTCCTGGTGGATCTGGGCGTCATCCAGTCGATGGCCCTGGGTGCCGTGGTCGTGGTCGCCTTCTCCGTGCTGACCAGTGTGCTGCTCCTGCCCGTGCTGCTGCATCTGCTGGGCGGCCGGATCGAGTGGGGCCGCCTCGGCCGCCGTACCGGAGACTCCGGGGAGGGCGGGGGCCGTTGGGTCGCCATGACCCACGCGGTCATGCGCCGCCCGGCGCTGTTCCTGGTGGTCGGCGTCGCCGCGCTGGCCGCGCTCGCCCTGCCCGCCCTGCGCCTGGAGACCTTCACCCCGGACGCCCGGGTCGTGCCCACGGACGCGGCGGTACGCCAGGGGTACGACACGATCAGGGACGAGTTCGGGGTGGGCGGCGCCGCGCCCCTCCAGGTGGTCGTCTCGTCCCGCGTACCGCTCCAGGAGCGGCCCGACGCGGACACCGACCGTCTGCTGCGCTTCCACGACGCGATCACCGCCCTGCCCGGGGTGGTACGGACCGACTCGGCGGTCGGCACGCTCCGCCAGGCCGGCCGGGACCGGCCGTTCGCTGCCCTGGACGCGAAGGACCGGCTGCCCGGGGACGCGCGCGCCACCGTCGACTACTTCGTCTCCGGCGATGGCAGGACCGCGCTCATCGAGGTCGTGGGGGACGACACCGCCTCCTCCGACGCGGCGCAGGACCTGCTCGTCGCCGTACGCGCCGAGGCCGCGGGCTTCGTGGCCGGCGGCGCGGGGTGGACGGTCGACGTCGGCGGGGAGACCGCGGAGGGCGTCGACGCGAACAAGGTGATCGAGGACGGACTCGTCCCGGTCATCGCGACCATGCTCGCCGTCATCTACCTGCTGCTGCTCTTCACCTTCCGCTCGGTGTTCCTGCCGCTCAAGGCCATCGCGATGAACCTGCTCTCCGTGGGCGCCACCTACGGTGTGCTGGTGCTGATCTTCCAGGACGGCCTGGGCAGCGCGCTGTTCGGCTTCGACGTGGACGGCCACCTCACCAACTTCGTCCCCGTCCTGCTGGTCACCCTGCTCTTCAGCCTCAGCACGGACTACGAGGTCTTCCTGCTCAGCCGGGTCCGCGAGGACTACGTCGCCACCGGGGACGACATCGGCAGCGTGGCGCGCGGCATGTCCGCCACGATGCCGCTGATCTCCGGCGCCGCCGTCCTCATGGTCGCGGTGTTCGCGGCCTTCGCGTTCGCCGGCATCCTGCCCATCCAGCAACTGGGCCTCGGCATGGCCCTCGCGATCGCGCTCGACGCGACCGTCATCCGGCTCCTGATCGTCCCGGCGTCCATGCGTCTGATGAGCCGGGTGAACTGGTGGATGCCGGGCCGCAAACGGGTGCCGGCCGGCGGCCGGGCCGGACCCGGCGCCCTGGCCGACTCAACCGGACCCGTACACCCCGAACGTACGGACAGCATGCAAAGGACGGCCCCCAAGTGACCGACCACACCGACCGGACCGCCGCAGTGCCGGGGGAACCCGACACCCCCTCACGGATATCCGAGACCATCGTCATCCGGGTCTCCCCGGAGACCGCCTACACGGCGGTCAGCGATGTGGCACGGATGGGCGAGTGGAGCCCCGAGTGCCGCGGGGCGTGGATCATCGGACGGGGCGGCCCGGCCAGAACGGGCATGCGGTTCATCGGACGCAACCGCGCCCGCTGGCTGCCGTGGCCCACGCTGTGCCGGGTGGTCGAGGCCGATCCGGGCCGCGCCTTCACGTTCCATGTGAGCTTCCTCGGTATCCAGGTGGCCGGCTGGTCGTACCGCTTCTCGCCGCTGCCCGAGGGATGCGAGGTCACGGAGGAGTGGCGGGACCGCCGGGCCGGCCCGTTCGGCATGGCACTCACCGCCGTCACCCCGCTGGTGACCGGCGTCGTACGCCGCAGGGCCCGCAACCGGGCGACCATGCGCACGACTCTCGTCGCACTGCGCGACGCCCTGGAGTCCGGGCGGTAGATCCCGTCCCTCACGAGAGAAACCAGACACCCGGACAGGAAGGAGCCCCACCATGCCCCACGTCATCACCGGTGCGCGTACCGGCGGGCCGGAAGTCGACCGGATGCCGAAGGTGGACCAGATGCCGGAGGTGGACCGACCGTCCGTTCCCGGCGCCGAACTCTGCCTGGACTTCTACGCCAGCCTCGCCTCCGGCATAGCCGTGGTCACGGCGCCCTCGGACGACGGTCCGGTGGGGACGACCGTCTCGACCGTCACCTCGCTCTCGGCCGACCCGCCGCTGCTGCTCGTCTGCCTGTCCCACTCCTCGCGTACGCTCGCCGCGATGACGCCGGGTTCCTCCTTCGCGGTGCACCTGCTGAACGAGGACCAGGGAAGCCGGGCGCGGCTGTTCTCCACCGCCACCCCCGCCGAGCGCTTCGCCACCGAGTCGTACGAGGAGGTGCTGGGCGTCCCCGTGCTCGCGGACACCTTCGCCTGGTCGATCTGTGTGACGGAGGAGGTACGCGCGTACGGCGACCACTGTCTGGTCGTCGGGCGGGTCGCCGCCCTGCACATGGCCGAGGGGCGGCCCCTGATCTGGCACGACCGCGGATTCCACACCCTGAAGGACGGGGCGGCGCGATGACGGCCCGTGAGGTCTCGGCGGCGGCCTCGGAACGGGACTCGGATCGGGCCTCGGATCGAGATTCGGAGCGGGACTCGGTCAGGGGGGAGCCGTGCTGGGCGCCCGGTGACTCCCCGGGGGACGCCCCCGGCAGAGCCACCACGGCCGCCCCCGCCCCGCGGATCTCCGGCGGGCTCACCGCCGACGTCGCGGTGGTCGGGGCCGGTCTGGCCGGCCTGTCCACCGCCTACCACCTGATCGAACGCGATCCCTCGCTGGACATCGTCGTCGTGGACGCCCGCCATCCGGCGGCCGGCGCCAGCGGCCGGGGCACCGGCCTCCTCGGCCCCCGGGTCGGTCCGGCCATCGACCGGGCCGCCCGCACCTTCGGCCCCTCCACGGCACGGCGCATGTATCTGGCCTCCGTCGCCGCGGTGGAGCGGGTCGTCGCGCTCACC
This sequence comes from Streptomyces sp. NPDC087310, assembly GCF_044744405.1. Classification (NCBI taxonomy): domain Bacteria; kingdom Bacillati; phylum Actinomycetota; class Actinomycetes; order Kitasatosporales; family Streptomycetaceae; genus Streptomyces; species Streptomyces sp. NPDC087310. The sequence continues at coordinate 1,153,770 of NZ_JBIUYF010000001.1, forward strand.
GAGGAGTTGGGCGCGCCGTGCGGGCTGCGCGCCGGGGAGCAGATCGTGGCGACCCGCGGCGCTGACGGGCTGGCCTCCCTCGCGCGGCAGGCCGAGACGTACCGGGCGCTGGGCCTGGACGTCCCCGTACTGTCGGCCGCCGCCATCCGCGAGCGCGTCGACGTCCCGTACCACGCGGGGCTGCTCTACCGCTCCGCCGCCACCCTGAACCCCGCCGCGCTGAGCGGCGCGCTGGCGGCGGCCTGCGCCGCGAAGGGCGTCCGCTTCCACGACGACAGCCCGCTGCGCGGTCTGCGTCCCGGCAGCGGGGCCGCCCCCACCGAACTGCTCTTCCCGAGCGGTACGTTGCGGGCCCGCAAGACGGTCCTGGCCGTCAACGCGGCGGCCGGGTCGCTCGGCCTGCCCGTCGGCACGGTCCTCCCCCTTCAGGTGCACGCCGTCGCCACCGACCCGCTCGGCGCCGAGGCCCGCGCGGCGCTGGGCGGCGCCACCGGCACCGCCGTCGTGAACGCCATGTCCCTGGCCCCGTACTTCCGCCTCAGCCACGACGGGCGCCTGGTGGTGGGCGGTGGCAGGGCCGTCCACCTGCCGGGGCTGAGCCCCGACCGGGCCGCGGCGCTGCGCACCGCCACCTGGAGCTGGCTGGAGGAGCGGCTGCGCCTGCTGCACCCCAGCCTCGCCGATGTCCCGGTCAGTCACCGCTGGTCGGGGCAGATCGGCATGACCCTGGACGACCTTCCGGTGGTCGGGCATGTGGGCGGCCACCCGGACATCTGGTACATCGGCGGCTGCTGCGGCCACGGCCTGGCCATGTCGGTGGCCCACGGGGCGCATGTCGCGCACTCCCTCGTCGAGGACCCCTCGGCGGCCCACGGACCGGTCAGCTACCCGTGGCACCGCGACCAGGCTCCCCGGGTCCCGCTCACGGCCCGCCCGGCCAGGGGGCTCCTGCGGGCCTATCTCAACAGCCTGGACCGGGCGGCCCGGCGTACCCCGTGAAGCGGTCCCCCATCCCTTCCCTATCCATACATCCATGAACGGACAAGACATCATGTGGACCGACCGACTCACCACCGCACTCTTCGTCGTCGTCGGTGCGATCAACCTCGTGCCCGGCTTCGTCGCGGTCGCGCCGTCGCAGATCACGACGGCGTACGGGGTGTCGATCGCCGGCGCCGACTCCGCCGATCTGACGGTGCTGCTGCGGCACCGCGCCGTGCTGCTGGGGCTCGTCGGAATCGGGCTGCTCTGCGCGGCGTTCATCCGGTCGCTCCGGGTGCCCGCGCTCACCGCCGGCGCGGTCAGCATGGGGACGTTCCTGCTGCTCGCGTACACGACGTCGGGGCTCAACGACGCGAACATGCGCGTGGCGCGTATCGACATCGCCGCGTTCGCGCTGCTGGTGGTGGCGGCGGTCCTGGTCCTGCGCAAGAAAGCCTGACACCAGGCGCGTTGTCGGTCACGCGCGTCGTCGCCGGTGCTTTTCACCGGCAGGACCGCGCCCCCGGCGGCTCCACCTCACAGGAGCCGCCGGGGGCGCGTGGTGCGGAGAGGGCAGGATTCGAACCTGCGAAGGCTTTCACCCGATCCGAGTTGCCTCGGAACCCCGTTGGGCCGCTTCGGGTACCTCTCCTCACGGTGGGAGGGGGTCTGGGACCGTCCCGCCGTGCTGATGATTCTGCTGGACCGGCCTGATATTTCGCTGAGACGGCCCTGAGATGGCGACGCGTCCCGGGAGGGGTGCGTCCCGGCCGCGCCCCGTACGCATCCGTGGACCTGTGACCTGCGGACTTGTGGACCTGTGGACCTGTGAAGAGGAGAGACCCGTGCGAAGAGACCCCGTGGTGAACCTGTCCTTAACCGCCGCCCGCGAGGCGGACGACCCCGGCTGCCTGCGGGACGGCGAGGCCGCCCGGCTGCTGAGCGGGTTGCCCTGGCGCCGGCTCGTGGTGCTCGGCGACGGCAGGGCGCCCCGGCGCGTGGAACGGGTCGACGGCTACGACCGCGCGCCCTGGTACGACCGGGTCGCTGACGCCCTGCGCGTGGTGGAGCCCCGGCTCGCCTGCCTCAGCCTGCTCGGCGGACGGGAGCAGAGCGTCGCCGCGGTCCGCTCCCGGCAGCTCCCCCGGGCGCTCGCGTTCGGCGGCGATCTGGCGGTGGTCCAGTTGGCCGGACACGATGTGCTGCACCCGGCGTTCGACGCGAACGCGCTCCGGACGGAGGTGGTCCGCGTCGTCGCTCCGCTGCGCGAACACGGCTACGACGTGGTGCTGGTGACGCCCTTCGACCTGACGCGGTCGCCCGGAGCGCGGCTGCTCGGCGAGAAGGTGCTGCGGACCCGTCAGCGCGCACAGTCGGACGCGTGCGCGACCCTGGCCCTGCGCCACGGCGCGCTGTACGTGGACCTGGCCGCCCGGCATCCGGCCGCGCGCGAAGAGATGTGGAGCGAGGACGGCCTCGTCCAGAACGGCCGCGGCCAGGCCGTCATGGCCGCCGCGGTGGTCCGTACGCTCGGGGACCACCTGAGGGCGACCCGCCCCGTCAGCGCCCCTTGACCACGGGGGCGAGCAGTTCCAGCGCCTCCTCCCAGCGGAACGTGTCCGCTGGCCCTGCTTCTTCGGCCTGCCCGGCCTGCCCGGCCTGTTCCGGCGGATGGGGCCGGTAGCCGCTGATCAGCACCCCCATCTCCCGCAACCGGTCGAGGCTGCGCCGGTACGCGGGATGCGCGGCCTGCGCCGTGTTCAGATAGGGCAGGACGGCCGTCGGGATGCCGAAGCCGTACGCCTCGCAGAGGATGCCCACGGCCAGCGTGTCGGAGATGCCGGCGGCCCACTTGTTGACGGTGTTGAAGGTCGCCGGCGCCACGGCGATCGCGTCCGGCGGCGGCAGCGGCCGGGGCTCCCCGGGCAGACGCCAGGCCGACCGGATCGGAAACCCGGTCGCGGCCTCGACCGCGCCCCGGTCCAGGAACCCGAGCGCCTGCGGGGTCGCCACCACCCCGACGTCGTACCCCTCCTCCTGCGCGGCGCCGATGAGCGTACCCGCCTCCGACGCGATCCCGGCCGCGCAGACGACGACGTACAGGAACGGCTTCCTGGCTCCCATGGGCCTCCTTCAGGGACGAGTGACGGAAGACGACCCTAGGGCCTGTCCGCGCCAGGGCCTGTCGGCGCTAGGTGAAGGCTCGGGCAGGAATCCGACAGGAGGCGGACAAGACTCGGACAACGCCCTGGTCACGGGGTTCTCGCGGCTTCTATACCGGTCGGGAGCACCCGATATGCAGGAGGTACAGGCAATGCGGAAATCCTTGGTTGCTGTGGTGGCCCTCGGTGGTCTGGCGATCGGTGGTACGGGGCTGGCCGTCGCGGGAGAGGAGGTGGCCGGAGGCGGTGGTTCCGGAAGTGCCGCGCAGAGCGGTGAGAGCCAGACCCTGTCGAGCGGGTCCCAGGACACCGGGCAGGTCTCGTCCCCTCAGGTGAAGAACGCCGCCCAGGCGGCTGACCTGGTGCTGCGGGAGGTGGGGGGCGGGCGTGTGACCGGGGTCGGACTGGAGGAGGAGGCCGGGCGCGCCGTCTGGAAGGTCGTCTTCGTCAACGGGAGCAGTACGCGGGGGGCTTCGGTGGACGCCCTGACCCGGGTGGTCCAGGAGACCGCCGCCGATCCCGCCATCGCCGGTGGCAGCACCTTCGACGACGACACGTGCACGGACGACGATGACGACGACATCGATGACGCCGACGACGATGACGATGAGGACGACGACGGCGGCCGTGAGGGCGTAGAGCCCAACAAGTAGGCCCGACACGTGGGCCTGACGCGTAGGCCCGACGCGTGGCCCGACACATAGGGCCGACACGTAGGCCCGCCGCGTAGGCCCGAAGGCAGGCAAGCGGCGTACCACCCCCGGTCGGCAGCGCTCCCCCACCGTCCGCCGGCCGGGTCCGCGCCGGCCCTCACCCTCGCCCTCCCCCCCTCACCTCACACCACCGACCGTCAGCCCCGACTCCAGGGAACCGTCATCGTGAAGCCGGCAGACCGCATCGTCAGAATCGTGCACGTGGACGGCGAGGGCCTTCTCGCCTCCGACACCCACGGGCGGGTCCATCTGCTCGACGCGCAGTTGCGGGTCGTCAGGTCGTCCCCCTTCGTCCCGCAGGGCAGGCCGCTCTACGGGCTGGCCGTCGCCGACGGCTGGGTGATCGGCAAGGACCGGATGGGCGCGCTGTTCCGCTGGCCGCTCGACACACTGGAACTGGTGGACCGGCTCGACCCCGCGAGCGTCTGCGACCCGTCCCTGCTCATCCCCAACGAGCGTCCGTCCCCCGTAAGTTCACGGGGCATCGGCATCTGGAAGGGCAAGGTCTTCGTCTCCAGCGGCTACCACCGGCAGATGCTCGTGGTGGATCTGCACACGTTCCAGGTGCTGGAGATCCGCCCCAACATCTGCGGTACGAGCCCGATGGAGTGGGCCTGCACCGAACATCCCACCCGGCACGCCGTCTCCGACAAGAAGGGGAACCTCCGGTTCGGGTCGTTCGACGGCGACGCCGACTTCCCCGACCGGGTGAAGCTGGACGACGGCAACATCCACCGGGTGCGGTACGACGCCCGTCACGACCGGTTCTGGGCCACCCAGGACTTCGGCGCGGGCGAGAACGCCGACATCGCCAACGGGGTCGTGGTCGTCAGCGCGTCGGGCGAGAAGGAGGACGAGTGCCTCTTCGCCCGCGACGACGTCGAGTTCGTCACCTTCTCCCCCGACCATCTCCGGGCGTACGCGGGCGGCTTCGACGGTGAGCTCCACATCTTCGACAACACGGAGCGCGCCCTGCGCGTCACCCGCACCGTGACCGGGTTCTCGCACCAGCTCTCCGATCTGACCGTCTCCGCGGACGACGGCCAGGTGTACGTGCTCTGCCAGGACGGCGAGATCGTCCAGCTCGACGCCGACGGAACCTTCGTACGGGCCATGGGCTTCCCCCGGCAGGCCGTGTGGGACATCCAGCCGTCGCCCGAGGACCCCGGCACCCTGTACTGCGCCACGGACACCGGCGTCACCGTCGTCCGCGTACGGGACTCGGCGGGCGGGCCGATGACGCGGGTGGAGGCGGAGCACACCACCGGTTTCGGGTTCACCCGCCGGGTGGCCCCGGTACGGTCCGCGGGGAGGTCCGGGTGGCTCGGTATCACCCGCGACCACCGTGTTTTCCGTACCGACCGCGACGGCACGGACGGCGAGGGCGACGGCGACGGACCGGGTCCCGTGCTGCGGTGGAGCGTGGAGCTGCCCGCCCTTCCCCACACGGTCGCTGTCGGTCCGGACGGCGCGCGGGCCCTGGTCGCCACCAACGCGGGCGCCGTCGAGCTGGACACCGCCGACGGGCGCGTGCTCGACACCTTCGCCGTGGACGGGCTGCCGGTCTGGGCCGCGGTCTATCTGCCGGACGGCGACCGCCTCCTGGTCACCAGGAACGGGGTGATCGTCGTACTCGACCGGGCGGACGCGTCCGTACGGTGGCGGTTCGACCAGGGCGAGTACCCCAAGCGGCTCTGGATCCAGAGCGGCCGGGCCTATCTCACCGGCGACGGCGGGGTGAAGGAACTCGTCGTCGGCGAGGGCGTCGTGGCCCGCTGGCTCAAGCTGCTCTCCAACACCGTCGAGAACGCCGTCGTCGGGGACGGCCTGGTGATCGCCAGCTCGTACGGGATGCAGCTCGCCGCCTACGACTACACCACCGGCGCGTTCCTCGGGCTCTTCGAGGACCTGCCCGACTACCCCAAGGCGCTGTCGCTGCTGCACGGCGCCGACGGCACCCCGTACCTCCTCGTCGGCTGCCGTACGGGGCTGCTGTCGCTCTACCGGATCGACCGGCGCCCGAAGAAGCTCCGGCTCGTCAAGGTGCGCGACCACTGGCTGCCCCGGCGCCCCGCCGTCCTCGACCTGCGGATCCACGACCGGTGAGGCACCGCCGACCGACCGCGCGACCGACCGCGCGGGTGACCGTACGCCCGATGCCCCCAGCGACCGACCGCCCGGAGAGGGAAGCACCATGCGCACGATAGATCTGAAGCCCGACCCGCTGGGCCACGCCGCCCCGATCACCCATGTCGCCTTCCGGCCGGACGGCAAACGCCTCGCGAGCTGCTCGTACGACGGAACCGTGCTGGTGTGGGACACCAGCGAGCCGGCCCGTCCCGTCCCGCTGACGCGGCTGCGCCACCGCCGTCTCGTGAACGCCGCCGCGTGGAGCCCGACCGCGCCCACCCTGCTGGCCACTGCGTCCGCGGACAAGACCGTCGGGGTGTGGCGGATCCCCGAGCACGGGCGGCACCGGCTCGTCACGGTCCTCGCCCGGCACACCGACGACATCAACTCCGTGGCCTGGATGCCGGACGGCCGACGCCTCATCTGTGTCTCCGAGGACGGCCGCGCCACCATGTGGGACACGCCGACCGGCGCCCTCCTCGCGGAGATCGGCTCCCACGCGGCCCACTGCATGATGGTCTCGGTGAGCTGCGAGGGGCTGGTGGCCACCGTGGGCGAGGACGGCATGGTCGCGGTCGGCGACCCCGGCCGCCCGGCCACCGCGGAGCTGCGGCACTACGCGTCGTCCGTCGAGGGGTGCGCGTGGTCGCACTCCGGGAAGCTGCTGGCCGTCGCGCGCGACGACGGGGTCGTCAATCTGCTGACGCCGGAGCTGGAGTGTCTGCGGACGATCACCGTCTCCACCTCCGCGGCACGCTCGGTCGCCTGGGCGGACGACGACTGCTCGATCGTCGTGGGCGCGTACGACGGTTCCCTGCACTGGATCGACATCAGCGGCGAGCCGGTCCGCCAGTTGCACGACGCGCGGCTCTGGCCACGGTCGGTGGCGGCGGCGCGGGGACTGGTCGCCGCGGGCAGCTTCTGGAACGCGCCGCACCTGCTGGACTTCGCGACCGGGGCGGAACTCTCCGCCCCCCGGCGGCCCGGCCACGGCGCGAACGCGCTCGCGGTCCTCGGCGACCGGGGCACCCGGGACCGGAGCGTCGGTGACCGGCTTCTCGTGGGATGCGACTCGGGGAGCGTCCTCGTCCTGGACGTGGAGGACGAGTCCCCCTCCGAGGTGCGGGTCCTGCCGGTGTCCGCGAGCCCGGTGCTGTCGCTCGCCACCGGCCCCGACGGCACCTTCTACGCCGGTACGTACGCGGGCCATGTCGTACGCCACGACGGCGAGGACATGACCGTCAGCGCCCCGCTCGGCGCGCCCGTGCCCTCGCTCTGCCTGGCCGGGGACCTGCTCGTCGCCGGTACGTACAACGGCGAGCTGATCGCCCTCGACCCGGTGACCCTCGACGAGGTGGACCGGGGCGCCCCGCACGCGGGGTCGGTGAAGTCGCTGTCCCCGTTCGACGGCGGTTTCCTGTCGGCCGCCACGGACCGTACGGTCGCGGCGGGGCCGCTGCACGACCGTGCCACGCTCTGGCAGCACGGGAACCTGGTCAACGCGGTGGCCGGGCTGGGCGACCGGGTGGTCGCCTCCGCGTCGCGGGACCACACGGTGAAGGTCGGCCTGCTGGCGCCACGCGACGCGGGCCCGGACGCGGGCCCGGACGCGGGCCGGGCCATGGGCGGGCGGCGGGCGGCGAACGTGCAGACCCTGCTCGGCCCCGACGAGTCCGTCAAGTGCGTCGGCCTGCTCGGCGATCCGGACGCGCCGGTCGTCCTCGCCGGTTCGTACGACTTCGGCCTCTACGCCTGGGAGGTCGACTGGCAGGACAGCGTGGGCACGCTCGCCTCGGGCCGGCTCGTCAGCGCGTTCCGTCAAGGGCTCTCCTGCATGACCGCGTGGGACGAGCGGCGGATGGTGGTCGCGGGCTGGGACGGGCGGCTGTCACTCGTGGGGCGGGAGCAACCGGACGTTCCGGTGGGCGAGTTGCGGTCGTGGCAGGTCGACGAACTGATCGAACGGGCCGACGGTGTCGGGACCGCCGGGATCGCCAGGATCGACGAGAACGCCGAGAACGCCGAGAACACCGAGAACACCGAGAACGCCGGGACTGCCGGGAACACTGAGAACGCCGACGCCCTCGGATACGGGCGGGTGGCGAGTTGAGTACGGCGAGCGCCGCACCCCGGGCCGACGCCGGGTCGGACGGGGCGACGGTACGGGCGCGCGTCGCGATCACCCTCGGCCGGGCCCGCGGGCTGCGCGCCGAACTCGTCACCTTCCACGGCCTGCCGGACGCCGGGGAGCACGTCGCCTGCTTCGTACCGCCCCGGGACGGGACCGTCCCGCTGGTGCGGCTGCACAGCGAGTGCCTCACCGGTGATCTCCTCGGCTCCACGCGCTGCGACTGCGGCCCCCAGCTCGACGAGGCGCTGGGGGCGCTCGCCGAACACGGCGGGGCCGTGCTCTACCTGCGCCAGGAAGGGCGCGGTATCGGCCTCTACAACAAGCTGGACGCCTATCTGCTCCAGAACGCGCGCACGGACACCTTCGAGGCCAACCGGCTCCTCGGCCGTGGCGCGGACGAGCGCGACTACGGGGTGGCCGCCGCCATGCTGCGCGCCCTCGGGCTGCGCCGGATCCGGCTGCTCACCAACAATCCGGACAAGGTACGGCAGTTGCGCGACCACGGCATCGACGTCACGGCCGCGGTGCCGACCCGGCTCCATCTCACCGACGACAACGCCGCCTATCTCACGGCCAAGGCGCGCACCACCGGGCACACGCTGGCGCTCGGCCCCCGCGCGGACGAGGCGGAGACCAGCGACGCACGGAACGGGACACGGGCATGACTCCACCGGAAACGACCACACCTCCGACTCCTCCCGCCGCATCTCCCTCTCCTCCCGCCACACCTCCCGCCCCGCACTTCGCCGCCCACGCCGAACTCGCCGACCCGGCCCTGCTCCACCCCGACCGGGACTCCGCCGAGCGGCTGCGCGCGCTCACCCCCGCCGAACTGGCCGCCGCCGTCGAGGACCCGGCCGAGCCCCTCGCCGTACGCCTCGCCGCCGGCGGGCTGCTCGCGCTCCTCGGCGACCCCCGCATCCGTACGGGCGCGGCGCCCGCCACCCGTGCCGTGGCGGGCGGCGCCGTACACATCGGTCTGCCGCCACGGGACGTCGCGGCGGTGGTCGACGCGTGGGCGCATGTGGGCGTCGAGAGGGCGTGGATCGAGAAGGAGACACCGGTGGAGCAGGTCGCGCTGGCCGACTACTGGATCAGTACCTACCCCGTCACCAACGCGGAATACCGGCACTTCCTGGCGGACACTCGCCACACGGCCCGGCCGACCACCTGGTACCTGGGTGCCTATCCGTACGACCGCGCCAACCACCCCGTCGCCGGGGTACGCCCCGAGGACGCCGACGCGTACGCGGCCTGGCTGTCGGAGCGCACGGGGCATCCGTGGCGGCTGCCCGGCGAGGCCGAGTGGGAGTACGCGGCGAAGGGGCCGCTGGGGTTCGCGTTCCCGTGGGGCGACCGGTTCGACGCGGACGCCGCCAACACGCGGGAGACCGGGGTGCACACCACGACTCCGGTGGGCGCGTTCCCGGCCGGCCGGTCGCCGTTCGGCGTGTCCGACATGGGCGGCAACGTCGAGGAGTTCGTCGCGGACGACTACCGGCCCTACTGGGGCGGCTCGTTCGTCACGGACGACCTCTCCGCCGGTACGGACGGTTCCCCCGGCCTGGACCGTCCCGCCGGTGCGGACGGTGCGTCCCGTACGGACGGGGCTCGCGTTCCGTACCGGGTCGCCCGGGGCGGCAGCTTCTCCCGCTTCGGCGATCTCGCGCGCACCCGGCGCCGGCACGGCGCGTTCCCCAGCCCGCTCTACCCCGTCGGATTCCGGCTCGCCACCGGCACCCGCCCGTGATCGCGCGTCCCCTGCCCGGCGTACCCGTCGCCATAACCAGCACCGTATCGACGTGAGGACTCCCGTAACCCCATGACGCCTGCCATTCCCGACCAGTTGTGGAAGAAACTGACGAGCACCGTGGGCCTGGTCTCCGTACGGCACGGCTCCGCCACCAACGTGATGTCGGCGGAGTGGTCCTACTTCGTCAACAAGGCGCCCCTGTACGCGGCCGTCGTCCTCGGCCCCCGCTCGGCCTCCGGGGCGCTGATCGCCGCCGCCGGTGAGTTCTCGCTGACGCTCTGCGCTGAGGACCAGGCGGAGTTGGCGGACTTCGCCGGAAGTTTCTCCGTCGCCGACATCGACAAGACCGGCAGCGAGCTGATCACGTTCGGCGAGCCGACGGCGACCGGTACGCCGTGGGTCACCGGGGGCGTGGTCGCGGTCGAGTGCGTGCTCCGCGAGACCGTCCGCTTTCCCGTGCACACGATGTACGCGGGCGAGGTCGTGGCCGCGCACCTGCCCGGGAACGCGCCGGCCGGGGCGTCCGCGCCGCTCGGCACGGTCCGGCCGCTGGTCAAGCACGGGCCGATGCACGCGCTCGGCGACCCCGTACGGCGGACGGCGATCGTCGCCGCCGCGCAGTTGCTGCCCGACGGGCTCCTGCGCATCGCCGCCACCGGACCGGTCGCCACGGGCCGGGGCGCCGCCGACGACGCCCGGTGGCGGGTGACCCTGCTGACCGCCGACGGCGGGACCGTACCGCTCGGCGAGCATCCCCCGGCCGCGTACGGCGACTTCCTCGTCGATCTGCCGGTGCCCGTGTCGCACCGACTGCCGGCCGAGCGGCTGCACGGCTGCCGTGTGCTGGTCGAACGGGACGGCGCCAAGGCCGGACACACCGACATCACCGGAGTGCCGGCCGCGCCCGGCGCCCCCAGACCCCCGGGAGCCCCCGTATGAGCGAGCCCCTGCCGCCCCTCGCCCTGCCCCTGCCCTCCGCGCCGCTCCGGCTGGCCGCCGTACAGACCGGGTCGGTCTCCGGGGACGTGGCCGCCAACGCGCGCCACGCCGCCGCCCTGACGGTGCGCGCCGCCGGTGAGGGGGCCGGGGTGGTGGTCCTGCCCGAGCTGCACCTCTGCGCGTACGACCTGCCCGCGCTCGCCGCCGCGCCCGGCCAGTACGCGGTGCGCGCGGACTCCGGCCGTACCGTCACCGATCCCCGGCTCGACCCGCTCGCCGAGGCCGCCGCCGCCCACGACGTGACCGTACTGACCGGCGCGGCCGTGCTCGGCGCCGACGGCGCCCTGACCAACTCGCTGGTGGTGTGCGGCCCTTCGGGCCCGCCGACCGTGGCGTACGACAAACAGCACCTCTGGCACGCCGACGAGCGCGCGCTCTTCTCCGCCGGGGCGCCCGGGAACCGGGGCGCGGACCTCACCGTCGACGGCTGGCGGCTGGGGCTCGGGGTCTGTTACGACATGTCCTTCCCCGAGCACGGGCGCGCGGCGGCGCTCGCGGGGGCCCATGTCTATCTCTGCCCCAGCGCGTTCGCGGCGGGCAACGAGTACCGGGCGGCCGTCTACCTCGCCGCCCGCGCGCTGGAGAACACCGTGTACGCGGTGTTCAGCAATCCGGTGGGCGGCCCGCCGCACCGCCCGTGCGGCGGCGGTACGGCCGTGCACGGGCCCGGCGGCCGGACGGTGGCCCGCGCCGCGACGGCGGGCGAGGAGACCGTCCTGGCCGATCTCGACCCGGTGGAGCTGGCGGAGGTACGGGGCCTGCTCCACATGCTGGAGGAGTGCCGTACCGCGAGCCGCTGAGGACGCGGGCGGTGAACCGGCGGGCGCTGGACCACCGGGCGCGCGACCGGCGGGCGCTCAGGACACCTTGTCCGCCCGTGCCTCGTACCCGGACGAGACCGTGAGCCGGAACCCCACGCAGCGCAGTGTCTCGATGCGGCGGGGGTCCCCGAGCTTGCGGCGCAGCGCCGCGATGTGCACGTCCAGCGTCTTGGTCGGGCCGAAGAAGTTCGGGTCCCACACGGTGCCGAGGATGTGCTGCCGTGAGCACACGGCGCCCGGGTCCTCGGCGAGGAGCGCGAGCACGTCGAACTCCTTGGGCGCGAGCGTGACGGGCCGGCCCGCCACATGGACCTGGCGGGTCCGCCGGTCGATCCGGATGTCGCCGATGATCTGCGGCGAGGCGTCGGCCGCCCTGCGGGCCCCTGGCGCCTCCGGCATCGCGGTGACGAGCGCGGGCCGGGCGGCGGGGGCTGCGGCGGTACCGACGGGAACGGTGGCATGGCGTGCGGTGCTGTGCGCGGCGCCGTACGAGGTGCCGTGCGCGGATCCATGCCCCGCGCCGTGCGCGGATCCATACCCGGCGCCGTGCCCGGCGCTCTGCCCGGCGGGGACGGCGTGGCGCGCGGGCGCCGTCATCCGCGAGCGCCGGGTCACCGCCCTGATCCGGGCCACCAGCTCGCGCAGGCTGAAGGGCTTCGCCAGGTAGTCGTCGGCGCCGAGTTCGAGCCCGACCACTCGGTCCGCCTCCGTTCCGCGCGCCGTGAGCATGATGATCGGCACGTCGGAGTCCTGCCTCAACTCGCGGCACACGTCGATGCCGTCCATGTCGGGCAGCCCCAGATCGAGCAGGACCATGTCACCGCGCGGGGCGTCCAGAGCCGCGTCGCCGGTGCAGACCCACTGCACCGTAATTCCGTACCGCGCCAACCCGTCCACCAGCGGTTCGGCGATCGAGACATCGTCCTCGACGAGCAGCACCTGCATGCGTGACCCCACCTTTCCTTCGTGCCGTCGCGCAACAACCGTCGAACGTCAGATCACACCTTCCCCATGGATACGTACGGAGCGGTCCTGGCGTTCAGCCGTTTCTCCTTCGGAGAAACCTTGGGGAAACCCGGTGAAACCTCCCCCGCTCCGTCAGCCGCCCGCCGACCGGCGGTCCTCGGCCGCCCTGACGATCTCCGCGCACCAGGCGGCCACCGATCCGTCGAGCGCGTCGGCGGCCCCGCTCACGGCGGTGAGCCAGCGCTGCCAGAGCTCCACCCTGGTCCACGCGGTGAAGCGGCGGTGCGCGGTCGCGGACGAGGTGCCGAACTGGGCGGGGAGCTGCTGCCAGCCGCATCCGGAGGTCAGGACGTAGACGACGGCGGTGAAGGCGGCGCGTTCACGCCGCTCCGCCGCCGGGCCCGTGGCCGAGCTCTCGGCGAGCAGCAGGGGTTCGGCGTACGTCCACAGCGCGTCCGGGACGAGCTGCCGGGCCAGCACCGGGCTCAGCTTCATCGACGGACGCCGCTGCTCCGGCGCCTCCTCCGGTTGGCGGTCGGCGGGCGCGTGAACGCCCCCGGCCACGCCTTCCCTCGTAACGCCACCCGCACCGCCACCCGTACCGCCATCCGTGCCGTCGTCCACGCGGGACCGCCGCTGGTACTCCCGCCAGCGGGTCAGCATGCCCTTCTGGTCGCCGCCCACCCAGCGCATGTAGTCGCGCATGTTCCGCAGCCGCCGCCGGGGCGCCTCCTCCTCCGGGCCCAGCAGCTCCATCGCCTGCTCGGCGAGCTGGTACTGCCGGTCGAGATAGCGCCGCTCGCCCGCGAGGAAGCTGCCCCACACGTCGTCGTCCACCCGGAAGTAGCGGCTGCGCTCACCGGCGACGGCGTGCCGTTTGACGAAGCCCGCCTCGACCAGCCGGCGCGTCGCCAGGGAGATGGAGCCCGCGCTGACCTTCAGCGCCTCGGCCAGCTTCCCCGACGACACGTAGGGGACGTCCGTGATCAGCAGATACGCGATGATCCGCCCGTCCATCCGGCCGCTGCCCGCCGCCTCCCAGAGCAGCCCCATCTCCTCGACGAACGCCTCGCGGTCCCAGCCGTCCTGGTGTACGGACGTGTCGGCCGGCATCGAAGTCCTCCAAGTTAAAGATTCATCTCAGTCTAAAACTTTCGCACCTTTGCGTTGACACGCTATCTCGCTCGCGGCGAGTATCCCCGGTACACCCCCCGTGCCTCCCGTCTCCCATGGAGTTGTCTTGCGCAGATCATCCATGTCGAAGACCGTTCCCGCGAGCGCCGTCGCGGCGTACCAGGTGCGGGCCCTCTTCGCGCCGCTGGTCAAGGTCGACACCGAGGGGAAGCTCAGTTACGTACAGGCGGAGTCGGTCACGTCCTCCGACGCGCGCCACTGGACCGTCAAGCTCCGCTCCGGCTGGACCTTCCACAACGGGGGGCCGGTCACCGCCCGGAGCTACGCCGGCGCGTGGAACGCCACCGCGTACGGCCCCATCGCCTGGGCGGCCAACGGCCAGTTCGCCGGCGTCGCGGGGTATGCCGCGCTCAACCCCGCGAAGGGCGAACCCGCCACGAAGAAGCTCTCCGGGGTGAAGGCCGTGGACGACACCACCCTGGAGGTGACGCTCACCGCCCCCGACAGCCAGTTCCCGTTGCAGCTCACCCCGAACCAGGTCGGCTTCTACCCGCTGCCCAAGGCCGCCTACAAGGATCTCGCCGCCTTCGACCGGCGCCCCATCGGTAACGGGCCCTTCAAGATGTCCGGTACGTGGGAGCCGAACCGGGGCGCCACCGTCACCGCCTACGCCGGCTACAAGGGTCCCAAACCCGCCTCCCCGTCCATCACCTTCCGGAGTTACACCGATCTCCAGACCGCCTACACGGACGCGCAGGCGGGCACACTCGACGTCACCGGCGTCCCCGTCAGCAAGTACGCCCAGGCCAGGACGGACTTCCCCGGGCGGGTGCACACGTACGAGGCGCCGTCGCTGGAGTTCCTGAACCTGCCGCTCCACGACCCGCGCTTCCGGAGCCCCGATCTGCGCCGGGCGCTCTCGATGTCCATCAACCGCTCCACCGTCAACAAGACGAGGTACGGCGGCCTCTACACGCCCGCGACCTCGCTCACCCCGCCCTCCGAGGTCTGCGCGAAGACGGGTGTCTGCGACGCCTGCGGCTACGACCCGGAAGGGGCCAAGGCGCTGCTGAGGAAGGCGGGCGGCTGGTCGGGCCCGATGGTGCTCACCTATCCGGGTGGTCTCGGCCTCGACGAGCTGTACAAGGCGCTCGCCAACCAGATACGGCAGAACCTCGGCCTCGCCGATGTGACCGCGCAACCCACCGCCGACTGGTCCGAGTTCAGCGAGAAGTCCATCGGGAAGAAGCTCACCGGCCCGTCCTACGGCCACTGGGGCGCCCTCTACCCGAGCATGCAGAACACCCTGCGGGGCATCTTCACCGAGGCGGGCGGCTGCATGTGCGCCCACTACAGCGAGCCCGAGGTCGACGCCCTGCTGAACCGCGCGGACAGCAGCCGCGACCCCGCCACCGCCGAACGGCTCTACAACGAGGCGCAGGAACGCGTCCTGGAGGACTTCCCCGTCGTACCGCTCTTCTACGGGACGTACGTGTACGCCGCCACCGAGCGGGTGTCCGGCGTGACCGTCGGCCCCGCCGACCTCGAACTCGACCGGATCCGCGTCACCGGCTGACCGGCACCACCCCGCGCACCCGCACCGCACCCCTCACCTCTGGAGAACCCCACCCCCATGGCTACAGCGACATCGCGGCCGTCCACCCCGTCGGCCTCGGCCTCGGCCTCGGCCACGCCCCCTCATGGCCCCCGGGTCGCCGCCCGCGACGCCGGGGAGTGGATCCGGCGCGCCACGACCGTACCCGCGACGGACACCTACCCGGGCGTGGACGAACTCCTGGCGTCCTTCCGGGCGCTGGCCGCGCTGCACCCGGACCGGATCACGGAGCGCCGGATCGGGACCTCCCGGCTGGGCGAGCCGCTGCTCTGCTTCACGGTCCGCGCCCCCGATGCCTCGGAGCCCGCCGGGGACGACGCCTCCGACGCCCCCGAGGCCCCCGAGGCCCCCAGTGCCCCGGACGGCTCCGTACCGCAGTTCGTCGTCGTCGGCGGGGTGCACCCCAACGAGCCGGTCGGCGCCGTCACCGCCCTCCACCTCGCGACCACGCTCTGCGAGGACGACGCGCTGCGCGCGCGCTTCGGCGGGGCGTGGCACATCGTGCCGTGCGTCGACCCGGACGGCGCCCGGCTCAACGAGGGCTGGTTCGCCGCCCCCACCGACAAGCGGCTGTACGGGCGCCACTTCTACCGGCCCGCCGGCGACGAACAGGTCGAGTGGACCTTCCCGTTCGCCTACCGCGACGCCTACTTCGACCGCGTACTGCCCGAAACCCTCGCCCTGATGCGGCTGCTGGACGCCACCGAGCCCCGCTTCCTCACCACCCTGCACAACTGCGAGTCGGGCGGCGCCTACTACTACGTCAACCGTCCCGCGCCCGAGCTGTACGGCCTGCTGGAGGCCGTCCCCCCGGCCGTCGGCATCCCGCTCGCCACCGGTGAGCCCGAGTCCGCGCACTCCCCCCGGTACGCCCCCTCCGTGTACGGCGTCATCGACATGCGTGACGCCTACGACTACCTCGACGGTCTCGGCATCGACGCCGCCGCCGAGATCGCGGGCGCCTCCAGCGCCGCCTACACCGAGCCGTACGGCACCTTCTACTTCGCCCCCGAGGTCCCGCACTGGGCCCACCCGGACGCGGACGACGACACCCCCGTGCCCGAGAGCTACGCCGACGTCGTACGGGAGCGGGCGGACGGGCTCCGCTCCACCGGCGAGCTGCTGGGCCGCGTCCTGGCGACCGCCGGACCGGAACTGACCATCGCGACGCCCTTCCTGCGGGCGGTGAAGAACTTCGTGCCGTCGCTGACCACGCTGGCCGACATGGAGAGCACCCGCGCCGACGGGCTGGAGGAGCGGTCGGCGACCGTGGCCGAGCGGTACGCCTGCCGGCACTCCGTGCACAGCTTCCGCATCCGCTTCGGCGGGATGCTGCTGCGCGCCCTCGGCGCCGAGGTGACGGCGGGCACCGCCACCCCCACGGTCCGCCGCTGCCACCAGGAGCTGGAGCGCGCCTACAGCGGCTGGGAGGACGAGGCCGTGCCGGCCTTCGGCGACCCGATCCCGATCGCGGCCCTCGCCGGGATCCAGTACGCGGCGCTGCTGGCCGCCGCCGACCACGCCAACCGGACGGAGCGAACCGGGACGGAGCGGAACTCGGCCGAGGAGCCGCAGTGAGCCCGTACGGCCACTACCTCGCCGGGCTCTTCCAGGGCGACCTGGGCACCGATTTCACCGGCCGGTCCGTCTCCCAGCAGATGGCCGAGCGCTGGCCCGTCACCGCCCGGCTCGCGCTCACCGCGTGGGCGATCGAGGCCGTCGCCGGTGTGGGGCTCGGGGTGCTCGCCACCGGGTGCGGCCTCGCCGTGGCCCTGGTGCTCGGCCGCCTCGCCGGGATGTCGGGCCGGATCGTGGACAGCGTGATCGCCCGGCTCACTGACGTCTTCCTCGGCTTCCCGTTCCTGCTGGGCGCGATCATCGTCCTCGACACCGTGACCACCCGGAACGTCACCACCGTCGCCGCGGTCCTCGCCCTCTTCGGCTGGCCGCCGATGGCCCGCGTCGTCCGGGCCTCGGTGCGCTCGGCGCGGGAGGCCGACCACGTGACCACGGCCCGCTCCATGGGCGCGGGCGAATGGCACATCGTGCGCCGGCACGTACTGCCCCATGTCCTCACGCCCGTCCTGGTCCCGGCGTCGATCACCGTCGGCGGGGTCGTCGTCGCGGAGGCGGGGCTGACCTTCCTCGGCGTGGGGATCCAGGCGCCCGCCCTCTCCTGGGGACTTCAGCTCGCCAGTGCCCAGAACTCCTTCGCCGCACACCCGCATCTGCTGATCTTCCCCGGGCTGTTCCTGTCCTTCACGGTGTACGCCCTGATCGCCTTCGGGGACACCGTCCGCGACGCCCTGGACCCGAGAACCCGCTGACGAAGGAAGCGGTCCGGTCGTCCCGCACCTCCCGGTGCTGACGGCGGACGGCCCCGAACCCCGGAACCACCTCGAACCCTGGAACCACCCCGAACCCGCCCGCGCCATGCGCGCCGTCAGGAGGCATTCATGACCGCAACAGCACCCGTGTCACCCGCAGCGCCGCTCACGCTGCGCCGCGTCCGGCTCGGCGCGGGCGGCCCCTTGAGCGACGTACGGATCGAGGGCGGGCGCGTCACGGAGATCCATCCGTCCCCGGGCGGCACGGACGGCGTCCCGTCCGTCGACCTCGAAGGACGGACGCTCCTGCCCGGCCTGTGGGACAGCCACGTCCACATCGTGCGCTGGGCCGTCGCCCGCCGCCGGCTCGACCTGACGGGCCTCGGCTCGGCCCGCGCCGTGGCGGCGGCCGCCCGCGAGCGCGCCGCCGCCATGCCGCCCGGCGAGACGCTGGCGGGGTACGGCTTCCGGGACGGTCTGTGGCCGGACGCGCCCCACAAGGACCTGCTGGACGCGCTGATCCCCGACCGCCCCGCCCTTCTCGTCAGCGCCGACCTCCACTCGGGCTGGGCCAACTCGCCCGCGCTGGCGCTGCTGGGCCTCGGCGACCACTCGACCGGGCTGCTGCGCGAACGCGCGTGCTTCCACGCCACCGCCCAACTGGCCTCCGTCTCCACCGAAACCGCCGACGCGTGGGTACGGGACGCCTGCGCGGCTGCGGCCCGGCTCGGGGTCACCGGCATCCTGGACTTCGAGCACGCGGACA
Source organism: Streptomyces sp. NPDC087310 (assembly GCF_044744405.1). Lineage (NCBI taxonomy): Bacteria > Bacillati > Actinomycetota > Actinomycetes > Kitasatosporales > Streptomycetaceae > Streptomyces > Streptomyces sp. NPDC087310. Next base: position 1,172,268 of record NZ_JBIUYF010000001.1, read on the forward strand.
ACATCACCGACTGGACCCGCCGTACCGCCGAGGCCCCCGGCCCCCTGCCGGTACGGGTGTCCGCCGCCGTCTACCCGCCGTACCTGGACGCGGCCGTCGGCCGGGGGCTGCGTACGGGCACGGCGCCCCCGGACGTACCCGGCGGGCTGCTGGAGACCGGGCCGCTGAAGCTGATCACCGACGGTTCGCTCAACACGCGGACGGCGCTCTGCCACGACCCGTACCCCGACGCCGCCGGGCTGCCGGACACGCACGGGCTCGCCGAGATGACCCCCGAGGAGCTGACGGGCCTGATGCGCCGGGCGGCGGCGCACGGCATCGAGCCGGCGGTCCACGCCATCGGGGACCACGCCAACGAACGGGCGCTCGACGCGTTCGAGGCCGTCCGCTGCCGGGGCCGTATCGAACACGGCCAGTTGCTGCGGCCGGAGGACCTGCCGCGCTTCGCCGCCCTCGACGTCACCGTGAGCGTGCAGCCCACGCACGCCGTGGACGACCGGGACATCGCCGACCGGCACTGGCACGGCCGTACGCACCGGGCCTTCGCCTACGCGGACCTGCTGGCGGCGGGCGCCCGGCTGGAACTGGGCTCGGACGCGCCCGTCGCCACGCTCGACCCCTGGCTGTCCCTCGCCAACGCGGTGTCCCGTACGGACGATCCGCGCCCCGCCTGGCACCCGGAGCAGCGGCTCACGGTGGCGCAGGCGCTGGCCGCCTCGGCGCGCGGACGGCGCTCGGTGCGGGTCGGTGACGTGGCGGACCTGGTGATCGTGGACGCCGACCCGCTGACAGCGGACGACGCGACGCTGCGCCGGATGCCGGTGCACGGGACGCTGCTGGCGGGGCGCTGGACGCACCGCGCTGAGTGACCTGAGCCGTACCCGGCGCGGGAGTGACCGGAGCCGTACCGCCCCCGGAAGGGGTCCGAACGGCTCAAGATGCCGAACGCGGCAGGTCATGGCTACGCTTTAGCCCGGTCACCCACGACCGGTCACCCATGAGCCGAGGACTCCTCCCACAGGAAGAGAAATCGAACATGAAGCGCACCCGCAGACGCGCCACGGTGGTGGCCGCAGCACTCGCGGCGGCCCTCCCCGTCACCCTGGGACTGCAGGCGCCCCAGGCCCTCGCCGTCACCCCGTCGCCGGACACCTCGACATCGGCCGCCGAGTCCACGTCACCGTCCACCTCACCACCGACGTCGGCCTCGCCTTCGGCCTCCCCGAGCACATCCCCCTCCACCTCCGCCTCCCCGAGCACGTCCACCTCCCCCTCCGCCTCCACGTCGCCGTCGCCGAGCCGGCCGAGGACGGCGCCCGGCGTGGTCCGACCCTTCGGGCCGGCGTGCTCCTCGCTGCCGAGGCGGGGCGAGGGCAGCCTCCGGGCCATGGCGAGGGAGCGGCTGGCCATCGCCGCGTCGCACAACCCGGATCTGTCCGTGCTGGTCAGCGCGGCGCGGAAGGCCGGTCTGGTGAGAACGCTGAACAACGGCGCCCGGCTCACCCTGTTCGCGCCGACGAACGAGGCGTTCGCCAAGATCCCCAAGCCGCAGCGGGACCGGCTGCTCAACGACCGGGCGCAGCTCGAAAAGGTCCTCAAGTACCACGTGGTGAACCGCAGGATCACCCCCCGTCAGCTTCCGCACGGAACGTTCCGGACGCTGGAGGGCGCCCCGCTCACGACCTCGGGCTCCGGCAGGAACTTCAAGGTCAACGGCACGGCGAAGATCGTCTGCGGGAACATCAGGACGGCGAACGCCACGGTGTACCTCATCGACACCGTGCTGATGCCGAAGTAACCGCGGCCGGCGGACCCGCCGAGGCCCCGGACGGCGCCCCCGTCCGGGGCCCTCACCATGCGGTGTTACGGGGCTACCCTGACCCGCGTGACCACGACACCGTACAAACCCTGGGAGTCAACAGCCTCCGGAATCCTGCGTCTTCCCTCGGGACGGCTCATCCGCGGCCGGGGGCTGCGCCATCCGATGCCGGAGGGCCCGCCCCCGACCTTCGCGCTCTATCTGCTGGGGCGCAGACCGCCCAGTGTGGTCTGGGAGAACCGCTGGCTGCGCTGGCCGGACTTCCGGCTGCCGACCGACCGTGAGGCCGCGGCGGAAGCGCTCAGGGAGGCGCTGGACCGGTCCGGCGCCGAGCGCGTGGAGATCGCCTGCGGCGGCGGCAGAGGACGGACGGGCACGGCGCTCGCCTGTCTCGCCGTGCTCGACGGGGTACCGCCGGGCGAGGCGGTCGCGTACGTACGGCAGCACTACTCCCGGCACGCGGTCGAGACACCCTGGCAGCGCCGTTACGTGGCGAAGTTCGGCTGACCGGCACGGCCCGATCACCGACTGGGCAAAAAGTCGATGCCTTTTGAACCTCTGGCATGGATTCGCCACTCTCTGAACTGCACTTGTCACGGTGCGCAATGATGTGCGTACATGGAGTGGCGTACGGCTCCGAGGGGATGGCGGGGGTGGTCAGCCGTGTCGGATGTTTCTGGTTCCGTGCTCAACAGGTCGACGCTGTCGGTGGGTGCGATGCCGGAGGAATCGGACGACGCACCACACCCGCCCGGCCGGCCGATCCGTGGCGTGCGGGAGGTGACGGCCGCTCTCACCGCCCTGGTCCGCTCGGCCCGTCGTGAGCTGCTCATCTTCGACGACCCCGGGAGCTGTCTGGGCCAGTGCGTCCCGGAGGACTTCCTCGAATTCGCGGGCGCCTGCCTCCACGCGGCGGGTGACCGGAGCTGGCCGGAGGGCACCCCCGGCCGCAGAGGCCGGGGCCGCCGCCCGCCGGTCGGGGTCCGCCGGATCGTTCCCCGGCACGGGCTGGTGGGGCTGCCGTATCCCCTGCTCCACCAGCTTCCCGGCGAGGCGAGACAGACGGACTCCATCCCGTTCACGATGATCCTGGTGGACCGCAGGGTCGCGGCGGTCCCCCTCGATCTCCAACTCCACTACCACGGGCTGCTGCTGATCCGGGATCCGGTGGTCGTCCAGGCCCTGGTCCGTACGCACGAGATCTGGTGGGAGACGGGCGAGGAGCTGCCGACGGAGGCGCTCCCCACCCCCGGGGGCCTGCCGGGGTCGTTACGCCCGGTGCTGGAGGCGCTGGTCGCCGGGATGACGGACGAGACGGCGGCGACGCGCCTCGGCATGTCGAGCCGGACGTACAGCCGCCGGGTGGGCGACCTGCTCGCCGCCCTCGGCACGACGAGCCGCTTCCGGGCGGGCGCGGAAGCGGCTCGAAGGGGGTGGATCTGAACGGCGGACGCTACGACAGCTACGCCTCTACGACCTCTACGACCTCTACGACACGATGTCCTTACGGGAGAAGGTCCGGAAGGCCAGCGCGAACAGCACCACGGCATACGTGAACGAGACCGCCGCGCCCTTCGCCATACCGCCCCACTCCAACTGCGGCTGGATCGCGTCCGCCCACGCGAACTGCCAGTGCGCCGGCAGGAACTCCCGCCAGGACCCGAGCGCGGTCACGGCATCCAGCACATTGCCGACGATCGTCAGACCGACCGCGCCCCCGACCGCGCCCAGCGGGGCGTCGGTCTTGGTCGACAGCCAGAAGGCGAGCCCCGCCGTGACCAGTTGGGAGACGAAGATGAACCCGATGACCACGGCCAGCCTCGGCAGCATCTCGGTCGTCGACAGGGAGCCGCCCGTCGGCAGTTGGAGCGGGCCCCAGCCGTACGCCGCCGTACCCGCCGCCAGGGCGACCAGCGGCAGCAGCAGCATCGCCGCGGCGCTCATCCCGAGCGCCACGGTCAGCTTGCTCCACAGCAGGCGCGACCGTGGCACGGGCGCCGCGAGCAGATAGCGCAGCGACGACCAGCTCGCCTCGGACGCCACGGTGTCCCCGTGGAACAGCGCGACCGGCACGACCAGCAGAAAACCCGCCGAGACGAAGAGACAGGTCGCCGCGAAGTTGGCGCCGGAGGCGGTCGCGGTGTCCATCAGGGTCACCCGGCCGTCCCGCCCGCCGTCCGGAGTCCCCCCGACCGCGAAGGCCACGATCAGCACGAAGGGAAGGAGCCCCAGGATGAGCCCCATGGCCAGCGTGCGCCGGCGCTTGAGCTGCCGCAGCGCCTCGACCCGCAGGGGCAGGGTGCGCCCGGCCCGGTAGCCGGGGGCCGTTTCGATCAGCGCGCTCATGCGGAGCCTCCTGAGATCAGGGTGAGGAACGCGTCCTCCAGGCGGCGGTGCGGCCCGACGCCCGTCAGCGGGACGTCCAGCCGGACCAGCTCGGTGATCAGCGTCTGCGTGGACGCGCCGTCGAGCCGTACGAGCAGCCCGTCGTCCGTGCGGACGGCGGAGCCGACGCCCGCCAGCGCGGCGATCTTGTCGACGACCGGTTCCGGGACCGGCTCGGAGGTGGTGACGAGCAGGTCGTCCCCCGCTCCGGTGATCTCGGCGACGGCCCCGGCCTGGACGAGCTGCCCCCGGTGCATGACCACGAGATGGGTGCAGGACTGTTCGACCTCGGAGAGGAGATGGCTGGAGACGATGACGGTCCTGCCACCGGCCGCGTACCGGATCATCACATCGCGCATCTCGCGGATCTGGGGCGGGTCGAGCCCGTTGGTCGGCTCGTCCAGGATCAGCAGATCCGGCATACCGAGCATCGCCTGGGCGATGGCGAGGCGCTGCCGCATGCCCTGCGAGTAGGTGCGTACGGCACGGGCGAGCGCGTCCCCGAGCCCGGCGATCTCCAGGGCCTCCTCCATGTGGGAGTCCTCGGCGGGGCGGCCGGTGGCCCGCCAGTACAGCTCCAGGTTCTCCCGCCCCGACAGGTGCGGCAGGAAGCCCGCGCCCTCGACGAACGCGCCGACCCGGGAGAGCACCGGGGCGCCCGGCCGGATCGCGTGCCCGAAGACCCGGATCTCCCCGGCGTCCGGCGAGATCAGCCCCATCAGCATGCGCAGCGTGGTGGTCTTTCCGGCGCCGTTCGGCCCGAGCAGACCGAGGACCTGGCCCTTCTCGACCCCGAAGGAGAGATCACGGACCGCGTAACGGTCACTGGACTTGGAGTACCGCTTCGACAGGTCGGTGATCTGGAGCGGCACCTCGGCGAGCGCGGGGTCCGGCTCCGGCGCGCTGGTGCGGCGGCGTGCCGTGAGCAGCAGCGCGCCCGCGATCAGTACGCCGATGGCCGGGAGCCCCCAGGTCCACCACGGCAGGGCGGTGGACCCCGCGGTGAGGCCGGGCGCGGTCGGCACGGTCAGCGGGCCGTCCACGGCGACCTTGTACGTGGCCGGGGCGACGGGTGAGGCATAGCCGAGGTCGGTGGCGGCGACCACGACCCGCAGCCGGTGTCCGGGGACGATCTGATGGTCCACGGCGGGCAGCTTCAGCTCCACCGTCCGGCCCTTGGCGGCGTCCTCGACCCGTACGGGCGCGACGAGTTGCGAGGGCAGCACCTGGCTGGTGCCGTCGGGGCCCACGTCGTACACCTTGGCGAAGAGGACCGCGTCGCCGCTGGAGGAGGTGACGGTGGCCTTGACGGTCGGCGCGCCGGTGATCCGCAGCGAGCGGTCGAGCGGCGCCGAGTCGAAGCGGGCGTGCTGGCCGGGGAAGTCGAGGGCGAGTCCGACGCCGAACGAGGAGAGCTGGGAGAGACCGGCGCCCAGTCCCGGCACGGCGGAGATGGCGGGCGGGCTGCCGCCGGCCGGGTTGGCGAAGGTCTGCGCGCCACCGGTCAGCGGGACGGACGTGGTGTCGTTGGACAGGCCCGGGTAGCGGTCGCCGGTCGCGCCGCGCAGGCTGACCTGACCGTTGGCGGAGTCCACGCCGCCGGTCCGGCTGACGCGGAAGGCGGGCCCGGTGTCCGCTCCCTTGTCGTCCTTGAGATAGCGGTCGAACCAGGCGGAGACGCGGCCCTGGACCCGCTCGGCCTCCGGGTTGCCGCCGTCGTGTCCGCCGGCCATCCAGTCGACGTCGACGGGCGCGCCGTTCGCGCTGATCCGCTTCGCCATGGCGTCGGCGTGGCCGAGCGGGAAGAGGGAGTCGGTCTGGCCTTGCACGATCAGCGCGGGTACGTCGATCCGGTCCCCGACGGCGGAGGGGCTGCGCTTCGCCAGCAGTTCGCGGGCGGCGTCGTCCGGTTTCCCGGCGACGGCGACCCGCTCGTACATCTCGCACAGCTCCTTCTGGAAGCTGGAGCAGCCGCCGCCGTTGGAGATGAAGATCCCGGCCCAGAGCTTCTTGAAGACGCCGTCGGGGAAGAGGGCGTCGGCGAGGTTCCAGTAGGTGATCTGCGGGGCGATCGCGTCGACACGCTTGTCGTACCCGGCGGCGAGCAGCGAGATGGCCCCGCCGTACGAGGCCCCGGTCACGCCGACCCGGGGGTCGCCCTTCGCGTCGAGTTCGACCTCGGGGCGCCCGGCGAGCCAGTCGATCATCCGGGAGACGTCCTTGACCTCGTGGTCGGGGTCGTTGAGCCCGATGTCACCGGTGGACTTCCCGAAGCCGCGGGCCGACCAGGTCAGCACCGCGTAGCCGTCGCGGGCGAGCTTCTCGGCCTGGGCGCGTACGTCGTTCTTGCTGCCGCCGAAGCCGTGCCCGACGAGCACGGCCGGTCTGCGCCCGCTGCCGGCGGTGAAGTACGAGGTGTCGATCCGGGCGCCCGGCATGTCCAGCACCTGGTCCTCGCGGTGCACGGCCGGGGTGTCGTCCGAGGCGACGGCGGTCCAGGTACCGGCTCCGACGAGCACGGCGGCGGCGGCCAGGCCCGCGAGCCAGCGGGCACGCAGCCGGGACCGGCGGGGGGTTCGGGTCTCCATCCTTGAACCCTAAACGGCTCCTGGGGCCGTCCACGCTGACACCGGTCGGAACCCGGGACCTCCTCGGGTAGTACGCGGCGGCCCCGCCGTACAGCGGACGCGGTACCGCACACCGTCGCGAACGGGGGCGGATCGGAACGGGAGGGCCCGTCGGCGACGCCGCCGGCGATCTGTCGGCGGCCCGCCGGCGGCCCGTCTGCTCAGGCGTCGGCTCAGGCGTCGGGGAGCTGGTCCAGTGCGGTCAGCCGGCTCGATGCCGAGGCGAAGAGCAGGGCGACGGCCAGGGCTCCCGGGTCCGGGACGCCGCGGGAGTGGTCGCCCGTGTAGCTGGCGCGTCCGCGGCGGGCGCGCAGGCCGCTGGTCGCGCGGGCGCCGTGGTGCGCGGCCACCGCCGCGTGGTGGAGCGCGCGTACCGGATCGCCGCCCGTGGGGTCCGCCAGCAGCGCCCGGGTGAGCGCCTCGGCCGCGGGGACCAGCGCGTCGACCATCGTCTTGTCCCCCACCTCCGCCTCGCCCACGCGCTGGACGGCCGCCGCTCCCGCCGCCGTACCCGCCGCGAGTTCGGCGGTGCCGGGGGCCCCGTCGGCGGCGGCCACCGCGGCGGCCAGTTCCTGGAAGAGCAGGCCGAACAGCGGGCCGCTCGTACCGCCGACGTGGTCGAGGAAGACCCGTGCGGCGGTGGCGAGCGGCGCCGCCGGGGTGCGTGGCCCGCTCGTCGGCGCGGCGAGCGCGTCGCGTACGCCGTCCATGCCGGAGACGAGGTTGGCGCCGAAGTCGCCGTCCCCGGCCCGCTGGTCCAGTTCCGTCAGCTCGCCCTCGACGGCCCGGGCGGCGGCGCCGAAGCGGTGGAGCCAGCCGATGGTGTCCTCGTAGGTGAGCCCTTTCGGGGTCGGGGCGGAGGGGACTGCGGCGGGGGTCAGGTTCTGGGATGACATCGCGGAGAAGGCTCCTGCTTCTGGTCAGCGAATGGAAAGACACGGGGAGGTAGGACGGTACGGAGCGGTCAGCGCGGCCAGGACGCGGTTCTGGCCGGGGCGTCCCAGAGCCGTAGCGTCTCGTCGTCGGTCGCGAGCAGGGAGAGCGAGAAGCCGCGCATGTCGAGCGCGCTGACGAATGTGCCGGTCAGTGAGCGGTCCAGGGTGACCCCCCGGTTCCTCAGCGCCACGCCGAGCGCGTGCCGGATGCCGTACAGCTCCAGCGAGGTGACCCCGCCGAGTCCGTTGACCAGGGCCAGTACGCGGCGGCGGCCGGGCGTTCCGTGGGGCAGCGCGGCCAGCAGCCGGTCGGTCATGGTGGCGACGAGTTCGGTGAGCGGCGGGTGCGGGGTGGTTCCGCCGGCCCGTTCGCCGTGGATGCCGACGCCGAACTCCAGGACGTCCCGGGGCAGTTCGAAGGCGGGGGCGCCGGTGCCCGGTGCGGTGTGCGCGGCGGTGGCGACGGCGAGGCTGCGCGTACGTCCGGACAGATCGGCGCCCAGGGCGGCCAGTTCGTCGAGTCCGCGGCTCTCGTCGGCGGCGGCGCCGAGGATCTTCTCGACGATCAGGGTGGCGCCGGTGCCGCGGCGTCCGACGGCGATGTCCGCGGAGTCGGTCGCGAGGTCGTCGTCCACGAGGACACGGGCGCAGCGGATGTTCTCGTGGGCGAGGCGTTCGGCGGCGATCCCGAAGTTGATCCGGTCGCCCGTGTAGTTCTTGACGATGTGCAGAACGCCGTCGCTGCCCGCGACGGCGCGGCTGGCCTCGAAGATCTGCCGGTTGTGCGGGGAGGCGAAGATCTGTCCCGGGCATACGGCGTCGAGCAGACCGGCGCCGAGGAACCCGGCGTGCAGCGGTTCGTGGCCGGAGCCGCCGCCGGAGACCAGGCCGACGCGGCGGCCCGCGGCGGCCGGGATGGCCGTCGTGGGGGTCGGGGTGGCGGTGCGGCGGGTGCGGAAGTAGCCGTGCTCGGGGTGGTGCTCGACCAGGTCGGCGTGGGCGGCGGCGAACCCCTTGAGCGCGTCGGGGACGAGCGACTCCGGGGAGTCGGCGAAGTATCGGGGCATGTGAGGTCCTGAGCTCTCTGGATTAGCCTGTATATCACCCTTTCTATCGTTATTATCCTTTTCATTCAGCCATATCAGGAGAGTGTGACCTCCGGGTTGTAGAGGTCCAGCCACACCGCCAGATCCAGCGTCCGTTCCAGACCCCGCCGACTCGCCGTGGTGACCTGCGGCGTCTCCCGCTCCGCGGTGCGCCGTACCCGCTCCCTGTCCACCAGGTCGAAGACCCGGTGCGACGGATCGGCCAGCAGATCCTTGGCCTGCTCCTGGAGGGCCACCCCGTACCGGGGGTCCTGGGTGCTGGGGTACGGGCTCTTCTCCCGGTCGTACACCGACCTCGGCAGTACGTCGGCGGTCGCCTCCCGCAGCAGGCTCTTCTCCCGCCCGTCGAAGGACTTCAGCGACCAGGGCGCGTTGTACACGTACTCGACGAGCCGGTGGTCGCAGAACGGCACCCTGACCTCCAGGCCGACCGCCATGCTCGCGCGGTCCTTGCGGTCCAGCAGCATCTGCACGAAGCGCGTCAGATGCAGATGGCAGATCTTCCGCATCCGGTGGTCGAAGTCGCTCTCGCCGTCGGCGCGTTCGATGCCGGCCACGGCCGTGGCGTAACTGTCCCGGGTGAACGACGGCAGCCCGAGCGCCGCGTTGACCTCCGGGCGCAGCACGCCGGTGTCCTCCCCGAAGTGTTCGCCGAAGCGCACCAGCCACGGGAACGTCTCGGCCTTCCTGGCCTCCTCGTCGAAGAACTGGGGGTAGCCGCCGAAGACCTCGTCTGCCGACTCGCCGGAGAGCGCGACCGTCGAGCGCTCCCGGATCGCCTGGAAGAGGAGGTAGAGGGAGGAGTCCATGTCGCCGAAGCCCATGGGCAGGTCCCTGGCCCTGATCATCCGGGCCCGTACCGCCGGGTCGGCCAGGGCGAGCGAGTCGAGGACGATGTCCTGGTGCTCCGTGCGCGCCTCGCGTACGACATCGTGGACGAACGGCGTGTCGGGCGTGGTGCGGAACGCGTCGGCCACGAAGTTCTCCGTACGGCCCGTGAAGTCGACGGAGAAGCTGCGGACGACCTCCCCGGTCTCGCCGAGCTGACGCGCGGCGATCGCCGTCATGGCGGAGGAGTCGAGTCCGCCGGACAGGAGGGTGCAGCGCGGTACGTCGGCGACGAGCTGGCGGCGCACGATGTCGTCGAGGAGCGTCCGTACGCGCGCCACCGACGTGTCGCGGTCATCGGTGTGGGGACGGGTCTCCAGGGACCAGTAGACATGGCGGCGCAGCCCGCTCGCGTCCACGGTCACCACGGTGCCGGGCGCCACCTCGTACATCCCGTCCCACACGGCGTGACCAGGTGTCTTGACGAAGGCGAAGAGTTCGCGCAGTCCGTCGAGACCGACACGGGGGCGGGTGAGCGGATGGGCGAGGATCGCCTTGGGCTCGGAGCCGAACAGCACGCCGTCGGGGGTGGGGGCGTAGTAGAAGGGCTTGATGCCCATACGGTCACGGATCATCACGAGCCTGCGCCGCCGGCCGTCCCAGAGGGCGAAGGCGTACATGCCGTTGAGGCGTTCGGCCACCGCCTCGCCCCACTCCAGATAGCCGTGCAGCACGACCTCGGTGTCGGAGTCGGTGGTGAACCGGTGGCCGCGGCCGGTCAGTTCCGCGCGCAGCTCGGTGTAGTTGTACGTCTCGCCGGAGTAGACGAGGGCGATCGTGCCCCGCGGTGTCGTCAGCGTCATCGGCTGGCGCCCGCCGGGCAGGTCGATGACGGCGAGCCGGCGGTGGCCGAGGGCGGCGGGTCCTTCGATCCAGGTGCCGCGGTCGTCGGGGCCCCGGCAGGACATCGTCTCCGTCATCGCGTCCAGGGTGTCGGACGCGCCACCCGGATCGCGGTCGAAGGAGACCCAGCCGGTGATGCCACACATGGGTGTGTCCTCCTGCTCCGCGAACCGTGGAAAAGCGACTGCGGCCCGTACGGCGAGGAACGCCGTACGGGCCGCAGTCATCCAACGAAGCCGCGCGCCGACGAGTTACGGCCCGCCGCCACGGATAAGTGGGCGATAAGTGGGCGTGGATCAGCGGTTACGGATCAGCGGTTACGGATCAGTGGTTACGGATCAGTCGTACCGATCGACGGTTACGGATCAGTGGTTACGGGGGAAGCCCAGGTCCACGCCGGTCGGGGCGTCGGCCGGGTCGGGCCAGCGTGTCGTGACCACCTTGCCGCGCGTGTAGAAGTGCACGCCGTCGTTGCCGTAGATGTGGTGGTCGCCGAAGAGCGAGTCCTTCCAGCCCCCGAAGGAGTGGTACCCGACGGGCACCGGGATCGGCACGTTCACCCCGACCATGCCGGCCTCGATCTCCAACTGGAAGCGGCGGGCGGCGCCGCCGTCGCGGGTGAAGATGGCCGTGCCGTTGCCGAACGGCGAGCTGTTGATCAGGGCGACGCCCTCCTCGTACGTCTCCGTACGGAGCACGACGAGGACCGGGCCGAAGATCTCGTCGCGGTAGGCGTCCGCGTCGGTGGAGACCTTGTCCAGCAGGGACAGGCCGATCCAGTGCCCGTCCTCGTACCCGTCCACCGTGTGTCCCGTGCCGTCCAGGACGACATCGGCGCCCTGGGCCGCGGCTCCCGTCACATAGCTCGCGACCTTGTCGCGGTGGGCCTTGGTGATGAGGGGGCCCATCTCGGAGGCCGGGTCGGTGCCGGGGCCGATGACGATCTTCTCGGCGCGCTCGCGGATCTTGGCGACCAGTTCGTCGCCGATCGCGCCGACCGCGACGACCGCCGAGATCGCCATGCAGCGCTCACCGGCCGAGCCGTACGCCGCGGAGACGGCCGCGTCCGCGGCGGCGTCCAGATCGGCGTCGGGCAGGACCAGCATGTGGTTCTTGGCGCCGCCGAGCGCCTGGACGCGCTTGCCGTTGGCGGAGGCCGTGGTGTGGATGTAGCGGGCGATCGGGGTGGAACCGACGAAGGAGACCGCCGCGACGTCCGGGTGCGCGAGCAGGGAGTCCACCGCGACCTTGTCGCCGTGCACGACGTTCAGCACGCCGTCGGGCAGCCCCGCCTCCGCCGCCAGCTCCGCCAGGAGCACGGCGGCCGAGGGGTCCTTCTCGCTGGGCTTGAGGACGAAGGTGTTCCCGCAGGCGATCGCGAGCGGGAACATCCACATCGGCACCATCGCCGGGAAGTTGAAGGGGGTGATGCCCGCGACGACGCCGAGCGGCTGGCGGATGGCGGCGACGTCGACCCGGCTGGAGACCTGGGTGGAGAGTTCGCCCTTGAGCTGGGTGGTGATCCCGCAGGCCAGCTCGACGATCTCCAGCCCGCGCGCCACCTCGCCGAGCGCGTCCGAGTGCACCTTGCCGTGCTCGGCGGTGATCAGCGCGGCGATGTCGTCGCGGCGGGCGTCGAGGAGCGCGCGGTAGCGGAAGAGGATCGACGTGCGCTGGGCGAGGGAGGAGGTTCCCCAGGTGGTGTACGCGGCCTTGGCGGCGGCGACCGCGGTGTCGACCTCCTCGGCGGAGGCGAGGGCGACCTGTGTGGTGACGGCGCCGGTCGCCGGGTCCGTGACCGGGCCCCAGTTGCCGGACGCGCCCTCGACGCTCTTGCCACCGATCCAATGGCTGACGGTCTTCATGTGTTCCGCTCCTTCACAGATGGCGGCGGCGGGTCGCTGCGCGGCGGTCGTACTCCTCACGGGCCTCGACCGCGGCGATACGGGTCGCGGTCTCGGCCACCGGAACATCCCACCACGCCTGGGCCGGGGGCACACCCGCCGCGGTGTCCGCCGTTTCGGTCTCCACGTGGACACAGGTGGGGCCGTCGGCGGCGCGCGCCTCGGCCAGGGCCTCGCGCAGGTCACCCACGGTCCCGGCGCGGATCAGCCGCATACCGAGGGAGGCCGCGTTGGCCGCGAGGTCCAGGGGCAGCGGGGCGCCGGTGTACGTGGCGTCGGCGGCCCGGAAACGGTAGGCGGTGCCGAAGCGCTCCGCGCCGACCGTCTCGGAGAGGCCGCCGATGGAGGCGTAGCCGTGGTTCTGGAGGATCACGACCTTGATGGGCAGCCCTTCCTGGACCGCCGTGACCATTTCGGTGGGGCTCATCAGATAGGTGCCGTCGCCGACCATCGCCCAGACCGGCCGTCCTGGCGCGGCGAGTTGGACGCCGATGGCCGCGGGGATCTCGTATCCCATGCAGGAGTAGCCGTATTCGACGTGGTACTGGTCGCGGGAGCGGGCCCGCCACAGCTTGTGGAGGTCGCCGGGGAGCGAACCCGCCGCGTTGATGACGATGTCCTCGTCCGTGACGAGGGAGTCGAGGACCCCGAGGACCTGGGCCTGGGTGGGGCGCGCGCCGTCCTCCGCGGTGGTGAACGCGGCCTCGACGCGCCGCTCCCAGCGCTTCTTGGCCCCGCTGTACTCGGTGGCGTAGGCGGGTTCGACCCGGTGGCCGGCCAGTTCCACGGTGAGCTGCCGCACGGCGGTACGGGCGTCGGCGACCAGCGGGTGGGCGGCGAGCTTGTGGGCGTCGAAGCCGGTGACGTTGAGGTTGAGGAAGCGGACGTCGGGGTTCTGGAAGAGGGTGGCTGAGGCGGTGGAGAAGTCGGTCCAGCGGGTGCCGACACCGATCACCAGATCGGCCGCCGCCGCCAGTTCGTCGGCGGTGGCGGTGCCCGTGTGGCCGATTCCGCCGACATCGCAGGGGTGGTCGTGGCGGAGGGAGCCCTTGCCGGCCTGGGTGGAGGCGACGGGGATGCCGGTCGCGTCGGCGAACTCCTCCAGCGCCTCTTCGGCCGCGCTGTGGTGGACGCCGCCACCCGCGACGAGCAGGGGGCGGCGGGATTCCCGTACGAGCCGTACCGCGTCGGCGAGTTCGTCGGGGTCGGGCCCCTGACGGCGGACCCGCCAGACGCGCTCGGCGAAGAACTCCTCCGGCCAGTCGTACGCCTCCGCCTGTACGTCCTGGGGCAGCGCGAGGGTGACGGCGCCGGTCCCGGCCGGGTCGGTGAGCACCCGCATCGCGGCGAGGGCGGCCGGGACGAGCGCTTCGGGGCGGGTGATCCGGTCGAAGTAGACGGAGACGGGACGCAGCGCGTCGTTGACGGAGACGTCCCCGGCGGAGGGGACTTCGAGCTGCTGGAGGACGGGGTCGGCGGGGCGGGTGGCGAAGGTGTCGCCGGGGAGCAGCAGCACGGGGAGGCGGTTGACGGTGGCGAGCGCCGCGCCGGTGACGAGGTTGGTGGCGCCGGGGCCGATGGAGGTGGTCACGGCCTGGGCGGAGAGGCGGTCGCTCTGGCGCGCGTACCCCACGGCCGCGTGGACCATGGACTGTTCGTTGCGCCCCTGCAAGTACCTCATGTCCTCGGAGGACTCGACGAGGGCCTGTCCGATCCCCGCCACGTTGCCGTGCCCGAAGATGCCCCACGTGGCGCCGATCAGACGTCGCCGCTGACCGTCCCGCTCGGTGTACTGCCGGGCCAGGAAGCCGATCAGCGCCTGGGCGACGGTGCGTCTGCGGGTCCGGGCGGCGGTGCTCGTGCGGCTGCGGGCGCGACCGCTGGTACGGCCGGTCGTACGGCTGCTCATCGGGCGTCCTCCCAGGCTCCGTGCAGCGGTGGTCGGGCATCGGTCACAGTGAAGTCATACAGGGCACGGCCCGGCGAGGCGACCGGAACCTCCGGCACGGGGCCGTGACGGGCGGGGAGCTTTCGCCCGCGCCTCGCTCCTGCCAAAGCGAGGCGGGCGTCCGCGCCGGAGGCGGTCACACCAAGGTCTAACGGTCCTCCGGGACCCTGTCAACGTTTTGTCTTTACATTCGGACCAAGGGCTTGACACTCTTTCCGTACGGGCTGAAAGCTGACCGGTATGACCTCCTCCGTACCCACGTTGAGCCGCATCCGAGTCGGGTCCGCCCCCGACTCCTGGGGGGTGTGGTTTCCCGACGACCCGCAGCAGGTGCCCTGGCGGCGTTTTCTCGATGAGGTGGCCGAGGCCGGCTACGAGTGGATCGAGCTGGGCCCGTACGGATACCTCCCGTCCGATCCCGACCGGCTGAGCGAGGAGACCGCGCGGCGCGGGCTGAAGGTCTCGGCCGGGACCGTCTTCACCGGGCTGCACCACGGCCCGGCGGTCTGGGAGAAGACCTGGGCGCATGTCGCCGACATCGCCGCGCTCACCCAGGCGATGGGCGCGGACCATCTCGTGGTCATCCCGTCGTTCTGGCGGGACGACAAGACCGGTGAGGTACTGGAGGACCGGACCCTCACGCCGCAGCAGTGGCGCGATCTGACGGCCCAGACCGAGCGGCTCGGCCGCGAGGTCCAGGACCGCTACGGCCTGAAGATCGTCGTCCACCCGCACGCCGACACACACATCGACAGCGAGGAGAACGTGAGCCGTTTCCTCGACGCGACCGACCCCGCTCTGGTCTCGCTCTGTCTGGACACCGGGCACTACGCGTACTGCGGCGGCGACAGCGTCAAGCTGATCGAGACGTACGGCGAGCGGATCGGCTACCTCCATCTCAAGCAGGTGGATCCGGAGATCCTCGCGGATGTCGTCGCGAACGAGGTGCCGTTCGGACCGGCCGTCGGGCGCGGCGTGATGTGTGAGCCGCCGGCCGGGGTGCCCGCGCTGGAGCCGGTGCTGGCGGCGGCCCAGCGGCTGGACGTCGAGCTCTTCGCCATCGTCGAGCAGGACATGTATCCGTGCCCGCCCGACAAACCGCTGCCGATCGCCACGCGCACGCGCCGGTTCCTCAGGAGCTGCGGCGCCTGACCCGACCCACCCGCACGACCCGACGGTCCGACACGACCGCTTGACGGTCCGACTGCCCATGGGCCAGACGCAACCGCTTGACGCGACTGCTCGACGGGCCGACGCGATCGCTTGGCGGTCCGACGGCCGTGCCCGGGTGCCGCTCCCGGCCGGAACCGGGAGCGGCGCCCCGCCTCCTCAGACGCCCGCCGTGTCCCGGTCACGGACGGGCGGCTCCGCCGGTCCGTCGACAGCGGCCGGCCGCGACTCCCCCTCGCTCAGCCCGAACCGGTCGTGGAAGCGGCGCAGCGGTCCCGGGGCCCACCAGGTGGCCTTCCCCGTCAGCTTCATCACCGCGGGCACCAGCAGGCTGCGCACCACCATCGCGTCCATCAGTACGGCGAGCGCGAGACCGAGGCCCAGCATCTTGGTGTTGGTGACCCGCGAGGTGCCTATCGCCACCATGACCACCGCGAGGATCACGGCGGCGGCGGTGATCAGTCCTCCGGTGCGGCGCAGGCCGAACGCCACCGCGTGCTCGTGGTCCCCGCTGCGGTCGTACTCCTCCTTGATCCGGGAGAGCAGGAAGACTCCGTAGTCCATGGAGAGCCCGAAGGCGACACAGAACATCAGGACGGGCAGGCTCGTCTCGATGTCCCCGGTGGCGGTGAAGCCGAGCGGTCCTGACAGATGACCGTCCTGGAAGATCCAGACCGTGGCCCCGAACATCGCCGTGAGGCTGAGGGCGTTGAGCACGACCGCCTGGATCGGTATCAGCACACTGCCGGTGAGCAGGAAGACCAGGAGCAGGGTCACCAGCACGATGACGGCCAGGGCCCAGGGCAGCCCGTCGGCTATGGCGGCCTTGGAGTCGACCAGGACGGCGGCGGTACCGGTCACCGAGGTGTCGAACGCGGCCGGCTCGGCACGGATGTCCTTCACCAGGCGCTGGGCCACCTCCCCCACCGCTTCGCCCTTGGGCGTCACGGCGAAGTACGCGTGGTCGCCTGAGGGGGACGGGACCGGTCCGTCGACCCGTGTCACGCCGGGCAGCGCCGCGATCCGGGTGCGGTAGTCCGCGTACTCGGCGGGGGTGGCGGCGCCCTCCGTCAGTACTTCCAGGCCACCGCCGGGGCTGCCGGGGAAGCCGTTCTGTATCTCTTCCTGGACCACACGGGAGTCGGCGCCCGGCGGCAACTGACGGTGGTCGGCGGTGCCGAGCTTGACTCCCAGGAAGGGCGCTCCGAGCAGGAGCAGCCCCGCGGCCGTGGCGACGGCGAAGAACGGGGCCCGCCGCATCACCAGCGCGGCGGTCCGCCCCCAGCCGGCCCCCGGCTCCTCGCCCTTCTTCTCCGGCTTCTCCGCGCGTCCGCGGCGCAGCGCCTTCCGCAGGTCGAGCGCGTTGACCCGGTGGCCCAGCAGCATCAGGGCGGCGGGCAGCAGGATGAGGGCGGCAGCGGCGGCCAGCAGGACGACCGCGATGCCCGCGTAGGCGAAGGAGCGCAGGAAGTACTGGGGGAAGACCATCATGGCGGCCAGGGACACGGCCACGGTCAGCGCCGAGAACAGCACCGTACGTCCGGCGGTGCGCAGCGTGGTGCCCACGGCGTCCCGTACCTCGGCGCCGTCCGCCAGCTCCTCGCGGAATCTGCGGACGATGAACAGGGCGTAGTCGATGGCCAGTCCGAGCCCGAGCGCGGTGGTGAGGTTCTGGGCGAAGACCGAGACGTCGGTGAGTTCGGTGAGGCCGCGCAGCACCGCGTTCGTCCCCAGGATGGCGACGATGCCCAGGCCCAGCGGCAGCAGGGCGGCGACCGCGCTGCCGAAGACCATGACCAGCAGGACGAGCGTCACCGGCAGGGCGATCAGCTCGGCCCGCAGCAGGTCCTCCTGGATGGTGCTCTGCATCTCGCTCCGCACGGCGACGGGCCCGCCGATGGAGACCTTCAGCGCCCCCTGCTCACCGCGGAACTCCGGTGCGATCCGGTCCAGGGTCTTGAAGGCGGCCGTCTCGTCGCCCTCGATCCTCGCCGCGATCAGCCCTTCCCGGCTGTCCTCGGCGCGCAGTGTGGGCGATCCGGTCCGCCAGTAGGAGCCGACCCCGACGATTCCCTTCTCGGCTTCCAGGCGGTCGGTGAGCCGCTTGCCCTCCGCGACGACGGCGGGGTCGTCCACGCTGCGGCTCCCGCTGTCGACCAGGAGCAGGAAATTGGGCTGGGAGGCGGGGAACTCCCGCTCCAGCGCCTTGGTCGCGTACGTCGACTCCGCGTTCGGGTCCTCCCAGCCCCCGTTGCCCAACCGGTCGGCGACCCCGCTGCCGGCGAACACGGCCAGGGCGGTGATCACCAGCGCGACCAGCAGCGAGAGCCGTGGTCGCGCGGTGACGAACCGGGTCCAGCCGCCCGGACGCGGGTCAGTGTTGACTTCGGACATGGTGCGGTGTCCCCTTCACCGTGACCCGTGGCACGAGTCAGCCGTTGCCATAGAATTGGCAAACACGAGTCATCGCTCGCATTGACCAAGAATGCGAGTCACCACTCGTATTTGTCAAACGATCCAGGAAGGCTGTGGATTGCCATGCCGGAGCCGACCCCGGTCCCGAACCCCGGGCCGGACAGACCGCGCCGCCGCCAGGCCCGCGGGGAGCGCCGCGTCGCCCAGCTTCTCGACGCGGCGGCCCGCGTCTTCTGCGCCACCGGCTACACCGCGGCGAGCACCAACTCCATCGCCCGGGAGGCGGGCGTGTCGCCCGGCACGCTCTACCAGTTCTTCCCGAACAAGGAGGCCATCGCCGTCGAGCTGGGCGACCAGCTCCTGGCGCGCTGGCGCGAGACCTACGGCCAGGCGCTGATGCCGGACCACCTCGGCCTGCCGCTCGACCGGCTGATGGACGCGGTGATCGACCCGCTGATCCAGTTCAACCGCGAGAACCCGGCCTTCGCGGTCCTGATGCACGGCTCCGACGTCCCCGGCCAGGTCACCCGGGAGCACGACGCGCTGCACTCCTCGATGCTCGCCCGCGTCGAGGACATCCTCGGCGACTACCTCCCCGGCACACCGAAGGCCGACACCGCCCGGATCGCGGAGATGCTCTTCACCGTGTTCAAGGCGGGCCTGGCCCTGATCCTGGCCGCCGAGCCCGATGAACGGGACGCGTACACGACCGAGCTGAAGAGGGTCCTCTTCCGCTATCTGCGACCGCTCATCGAGGACAGCGAGCTTCCCTGCCGCACGGCCGTGCCGGCATCGGCCGACTGACCGGCCCGACCTCGCCAAGGGTTCGCTTTCATACCCCCTAGGGGTACAGTTCAGGGACGAGCCAGGGAGCCGTGCCACCCACGCACCCCCGGCCCGCCATGGACCGCCACACCCGAGCCCTCGAAGAGGAGAACGTCATGACCGCCGAGACGAAGAGCCAGGTCACCACCGTCTACCAGGTCACCGGCATGACCTGCGGACACTGCGAAGGCGCCGTCGCCGGCGAGATCTCCGGGATCGAGGGCGTCGTCTCGGCGCAGGCCACGGCCGCCACGGGACAGGTCGCCGTGGTGTCACTGGCCCCCCTGGACGAGGCCGCCGTACGCGCCGCCGTCGACGAGGCGGGTTACGAACTGACCGGTCAGGTCTGATCCGGCCGCACACCGAACCCGACCTGGGCGTACCCTCCATTTATGTGGTCGCGAGCTCTTTGCACCCAAGGTCCTTCACAGGAACCACAGGACCTTCACAAAGAGATCTAGATCACATAGATTATGGGGTAACCATCGGGCCTGCTCGCGAGTCTAAGAGGACGATGCCAGAAGAACGTCTTGGGGGACGTTCGATGGGATCGCATGGGATGTCTTGGGGGACGTCTCGTGCAAGCGATTGGCCGGGGCACGTGCACCGGGGAGCTTTGAGCGGCCCTCCCGTACGTACCCCGGTCCGACCGCCCGAGTAGCCACTGATGGTTACGTCAGACGCCCGGCCCGGATCCCGTGGGGGGAATCCGCACCGGGGATATGGAAAGCGCCCCGTTCGCCGACCCGTGGGGGGATCGGCGGCGGGGCGCTTTTCGCTCTGTCCGGCGTGGTACGGCGCCGACGCCGCGCGGCAGGCGCGCGGCGTGTGCGGGAGATCCGGTGTCAGCGGCCTTCGACCGGGACGAAGTCGCGCAGGACCTCTCCGGTGTAGATCTGCCGCGGACGGCCGATGCGCGAACCGGGCTCCTTGATCATCTCGTGCCACTGGGCGATCCAGCCGGGAAGCCGGCCGAGCGCGAAGAGCACGGTGAACATCTCGGTCGGGAAGCCCATGGCCCGGTAGATCAGACCCGTGTAGAAGTCCACGTTCGGGTAAAGCTTGCGCTCGACGAAGTACTCGTCGGCCAGCGCGTGCTCCTCCAGCTTGAGCGCGATGTCCAGCAGCTCGTCGGACTTGCCGAGCGCCGAGAGGACATCGTGCGCCGCCGCCTTGATGATCTTCGCCCGGGGGTCGAAGTTCTTGTAGACGCGGTGCCCGAAGCCCATGAGCTTCACGCCGTCTTCCTTGTTCTTCACCTTGCGGATGAAGGTGTCGACATCGCCGCCGGACGCCTGGATGCCTTCGAGCATCTCCAGCACCGACTGGTTGGCGCCACCGTGCAGCGGGCCCCAGAGGGCGCTGATGCCGGCGGAGATCGAGGCGAACATGTTCGCCTGCGAGGAGCCGACCAGTCGCACGGTGGAGGTCGAACAGTTCTGCTCGTGGTCCGCGTGCAGGATGAGCAGCTTGTCGAGCGCGGCGACCACGACGGGGTCGGGCTCGTACTCCTGCGCCGGGACCGAGAAGGTCATCCGCAGGAAGTTCTCGACGTACCCGAGGTCGTTGCGCGGGTAGACGAACGGGTGCCCGATCGACTTCTTGTACGCGTACGCCGCGATGGTCGGCAGCTTGGCGAGCAGGCGGATCGTGGAGAGATGGCGCTGCTTCTCGTCGAACGGGTTGTGACTGTCCTGGTAGAACGTCGACAGCGCGCTGACCACGGAGGACAGCATCGCCATCGGGTGGGCGTCACGCGGGAAACCGTCGTAGAACCGCTTGACGTCCTCGTGCAGCAGCGTGTGCTGGGTGATCTCGTTCTTGAACGAGGCCAGCTCGTCGACCGTCGGCAGCTCGCCGTTGATCAGCAGATACGCCACCTCGACAAAGCTGGAGCGCTCCGCCAACTGCTCGATCGGGTAACCCCGATACCGCAGAATGCCCTGTTCACCGTCGAGATAGGTGATCGCGGACTTGTAGGCGGCGGTGTTGCCGTAGCCGCTGTCCAGGGTCACCAGACCGGTCTGGGACCGAAGCTTCCCGATGTCGAAGCCCGTATCACCGACGGTGCTGTCGATCACCGGGTAGGTGTACTCGCCGTCGCCGTACCGCAGTACTACCGCGTTGTCGCGTTTCTCGCTCACGTCATCCCTCACCGACGTAGTGCCTCTTCTTCGAGGTGCCCTGACTGTCTCTACCATCCCCCATTTGGCTCAGGAGAGTGCACTCGGGGTCGACCATTGGGCCTATTGGCGGCACTCAGTGCCGCCAACCTACTCATCCTGCCCCCTTGGCCCCGGTTTCGAAAGTCCGTGACGCCCGCGTCCGCCGCACGCTCAGCCCCGTACCGTCAGCCGGTGGCCGAGGGCGGTGAAGCGCCTGCCCGCGGAGACCGTACGTACCGCCTGGCCTATGGCCTTGCGCGAGCCGACCAGGACGACCAGCTTCTTGGCCCGGGTCACCGCCGTGTACAGGAGGTTGCGCTGCAGCATCATCCAGGCACCCGTGGTGACCGGAATGACCACGGCCGGATACTCGCTGCCCTGGGAGCGGTGGATCGTCACCGCGTACGCGTGGGCCAGCTCGTCCAGCTCGTCGAAGTCGTACGGCACCTCCTCGTCCTCGTCCGTCAGCACCGTCAGCCGCTGTTCCTCCTGGTTGAGCGAGGTGACCACGCCGACCGTGCCGTTGAAGACCCCGTTCTCGCCCTTCTCGTAGTTGTTGCGGATCTGGGTGACCTTGTCACCGACGCGGAAGACCCGGCCGCCCAGCCGCTTCTCCGGCAGGTCGGGCCTGCCGGGGGTGATGGCCTGCTGGAGCAGTCCGTTCAGCGCGCCCGCGCCGGCCGGACCGCGGTGCATCGGTGCCAGGACCTGGATGTCGCGCCGCGGATCGAGCCCGAACTTCGCGGGAATCCGGCGCGCCGCCACATCGACCGTCACCCGCCCCGCGTCCTCCGTCTCCTCCTCCACGAAGAGGAAGAAGTCGGACAGCCCCTCCGTGAGGGGGTGCACCCCCGAGTTGATCCGGTGGGCGTTGGTGACGACCCCCGACTGCTGGGCCTGCCGGAAGATCCGGGTGAGCCTGACGCTCGGTACGGGGCCGCTCTCGGCGAGCAGATCGCGCAGGACCTCGCCCGCGCCGACCGACGGCAACTGGTCCACGTCCCCGACCAGCAGCAGATGCGCCCCCGGCGCCACCGCCTTGACCAGCTTGTTGGCGAGCAGCAGGTCCAGCATCGACGCCTCGTCGACCACCACCAGATCGGCGTCCAGCGGCCGGTCCCTGTCGTACGCCGCGTCCCCGCCCGGCCGCAGCTCCAGCAGCCGGTGGACCGTGGACGCCTCGGCCCCGGTCAGCTCGGCCAGCCGCTTGGCCGCCCGCCCGGTGGGCGCGGCCAGCACCACCTTGGCCTTCTTCGCCCGCGCCAGCTCCACGATCGAGCGGACCGTGAACGACTTGCCGCAGCCGGGACCGCCGGTCAGGACCGCGACCTTCTCCGTGAGCGCGAGCCGCACCGCCTGCTGCTGCTCGGGCGCCAGCTCCGCTCCCGTACGCCCGGCCAGCCAGGTCAGCGCCTTGTCCCACGCCACGTCCCGGAAGGCCGGCATCCGGTCCTTGTCCGTCCTCAGGAGCCGCAGCAACTGGGCGGACAGGGACAGCTCCGCCCGGTGGAAGGGCACCAGATAGACCGCGTTGATCTGCTCCTCCCCGCCCTCCGGCCCCGGCACCCGCTCCCGTACGACCCCCTCGTCCTCGGCCGCCAGCTCGGCGAGGCATTCGATGACCAGGCCCGTGTCGACCGTCAGCAGCTTCACCGCGTCGGAGATGAGCTGGTCCTCGGGGAGGAAGCAGTGCCCCTGGTCGGTGGATTGCGACAGCGCGTACTGGATGCCCGCCTTGACGCGCTCGGGGCTGTCGTGCGGGATCCCGACGGCCTGGGCGATCCGGTCGGCGGTGAGGAAACCGATCCCCCACACGTCGGCCGCCAGGCGGTACGGCTCGTTCCTGACGACCGAGATCGACGCGTCCGCGTACTTCTTGTAGATGCGGACGGCGATGGAGGTCGAGACGCCCACCCCCTGGAGGAAGACCATGACCTCCTTGATGGCCTTCTGCTCCTCCCAGGCCGCCGCGATCGACTTCGTCCGCTTGGGGCCGAGGCCCGGGACCTCCACGAGCCGCTTGGGCTCCGTCTCGATGATGTCCAGCGTCTCCAGCCCGAAGTGCTCGACGATCCGGTCGGCGAACACGGGGCCGATCCCCTTGATGAGGCCGGAGCCGAGATAGCGGCGGATGCCCTGGATCGTGGCAGGCAGGATCGTCGTGTAGTTCTCGCACATGAACTGCTTGCCGTACTGGGGGTGCGAGGCCCAGCGGCCCTCCATCCGCAGTGACTCGCCGGGCTGGGCGCCGAGCAGCGAACCGACCACGGTGAGGAGATCGCCGCCGCGGCCGGTGTCGACGCGGGCGACCGTGTAGCCGTTCTCCTCGTTCGCGTACGTGATCCGTTCGAGCACGGCTTCGAGCACTGCGGGTTGGGACATGATCCGACGCTACCGCCAGGCTCCGACAGCGTGGCCGCCCTGTGGACAACCGACGCCGTGGCGCACGCCGAAGCGAACCCGCCGGCGCGTCCCCCCGCGCACGGTTCCCGAGCACCGCACGAGCACTACAAGGGGGCCCGGTCCGACGGACCGGGCCCCACGCGCTCCCCCTCCGACAAGGCTTTCAATCCCCCCGGATCAACCCCCCGAAAGCCCTGTTGACGTATACGACTCACGTCACCCCGGAAGGGTTGCACGGTTCCGCAGAGTTATTTTTTCTCCAGCGCGTGCCGCACGTACCGTTCCGCGGTCTCCGTGAGGAGTTCGACGCCGTCCCGCTGCCAGAGGTCGTCGTTGAACAGCTCCACCTCGATCGGGCCCGAGTAGCCCGCCGCGTCGACCCGTTCGCGCCAGGCCCGCAGGTCGACCGCGCCGTCGCCGAGCTGGCCGCGCCCGTTCAGCACGCCGGCCGGGAGCGGTGTCGTCCAGTCGGCGAGCTGGAAGGTGAAGATCCGCTCGGCCGCGCGGGCGACCGCCGCGGGGGCCCGGTCGTCCCACCAGATGTGGTACGTGTCCACGGCCACCCCGACCTGGTCGGCGGGGAACCGTTCCGCCAGGTCGAGCGCCTGGTCGAGGGTGGAGACGACACAGCGGTCGGACGCGAACATCGGGTGCAGCGGCTCGATCGCCAGCCTGACGCCGCGCTCCGCCCCGTACGGCGCGAGCTCGCCCAGGGCGTCCGCGATGCGTTCACGCGCCGCGTGGAGGTCCTTGCCGCCCTCGGGGAGGCCGCCGGAGACCAGCACCAGGGTGTCCGTGCCCAGCGTCGCCGCCTCGTCGATGGCGGCGCGGTTGTCGGCCAGCGCCTCGGCACGCCGTGCCGGGTCGACCGCGGTGAGGAAGCCGCCCCGGCAGAGCGTGGTGACCGCGAGCCCGGCGTCCCGTACGAGCTTGGCCGCGGCCTCGACCCCGTACGCCTGGACGGGCTCGCGCCACAGTCCGACGCCCGGCACCCCGAGGCGTACGCAGGCTTCGGTCAGCTCGGGCAGGGCGAGCTGCTTGACCGTCATCTGGTTGATGCTGAAGCGCGTCAGGTCGCCCTGCGGCTCCGTCGCCGTTCCGTCCATCTGTCCGCCCACCGGTCCGCTCACTGTTCCACTCCGCCCACGTCGAGCAGGGATCTCATCCTGGAAGCGGCGAGCGCGGGATCGGGGAAGAGCCCGATCCCGTCGGCCAGTTCGTACGCCCGCGCGAGGTGCGGCAGCGAACGGGCCGACTGGAGGCCGCCGACCATCGTGAAGTGGTCCTGGTGGCCGGCCAGCCAGGCGAGGAAGACCACGCCGGTCTTGTAGAAGCGGGTCGGTGTCCGGAAAAGGTGGCGGGACAGCTCGACGGTGGGGTCGAGGAGCTCCCGGAAGCCCTTCGTGTCGCCGGTGTCCAGAACCCGTACGGCCGCCGCGGCGAGCGGCCCCAGCGGATCGAAGATGCCGAGCAGAGCGTGGCTGAAACCCTGCTCGTCGCCCGCGATCAGCTCGGGGTAGTTGAAGTCGTCGCCCGTGTAGCAGCGCACGCCCTTCGGCAGTCGGCGGCGCAGCTCGATCTCCCGCTGGGCGTCCAGCAGGGAGATCTTGATGCCGTCGACCTTGTCGGGGTGTTCGGAGATGACCTGGAGGAAGGTCTCGGTGGCCGCGTCGAGATCGGCGCTGCCCCAGTACCCGTCCAGCGCGGGGTCGAACATCGGCCCGAGCCAGTGCAGTACGACCGGTTCCGACGCCTGGCGCAGCAGGTGGGCGTAGAGGTCCAGGTAGTCGTCGGGGGTGGTCGCGGCGGCGGCGAGGGCGCGGGACGCCATCAGGATGGCCTGCGAGCCGGTCTCCTCGACGAGCGTCAACTGCTCCTCGTACGCGGCACGGACCTCGTCCAGGGAATGGGGCCCCGGTGCGAGCTGGTCGGTGCCCACGCCGCAGGCGATCATGCCGCCGGCCGACTTCGCCTCGGCGGCGGAGCGGCGGATCAGCTCGGACGCGCCCGCCCAGTCCAGGCCCATGCCGCGCTGTGCGGTGTCCATGGCCTCGGCGACCCCGAGTCCGTGCGACCAGAGGTGGCGGCGGAAGGCGAGCGTGGCGTCCCAGTCGACGGCTGCGGGCTCGTCGGGGCTGATGTCGGCGTACGGGTCGGCGACGACATGGGCGGCGGAGAAGACCCTGCGGGAGGCGAGGGCGGCCCCGCCCTCGCTGCCGGCCACTACGAAGGCGGCCGGTTCGGAGCGGGGCGTATAGGCGCGCGATCCACCGCCGGGGGAAGGAAGCCGGAGAGTGGTCACAGCGTCAGCTCCGGTACGTCGAAGCGGCGGCCCTCGGCCGAGGAGCGGAGCCCCAGCTCGGCGAGCTGCACACCGCGCGCGCCCGCGAGAAGGTCCCACTGGTAGGGCTCGTCGAGGACGACATGGCGCAGGAACAGCTCCCACTGCGCCTTGAACCCGTTGTCGAACTCGGCGTTGTCGGGCACCTCCTGCCACTGGTCGCGGAAGGACTCGGTGGCGGGGAGGTCCGGGTTCCAGACCGGCTTGGGCGTGGCGCTGCGGTGCTGGACCCGGCAGCGGCGCAGCCCGGCGACGGCCGAGCCGTGGGTACCGTCGACCTGGAACTCGACGAGTTCGTCGCGGTTGACGCGGACGGCCCAGGAGGAGTTGATCTGGGCGACGGCGCCGCTGTCCAGTTCGAAGATGCCGTACGCCGCGTCGTCGGCGGTCGCGGCGTACGGCTTGCCGTGCTCGTCCCAGCGCTGCGGGATGTGGGTGGTGATGTGCGCCTGGACGCTGGCGACGCGCCCGAACAGCTCGTGCAGGACGTACTCCCAGTGGGGGAACATGTCGACGGTGATACCGCCGCCGTCCTCGGCACGGTAGTTCCAGGAGGGGCGCTGCGCGTCCTGCCAGTCGCCTTCGAAGACCCAGTAGCCGAACTCTCCCCTGATGGAGAGGATCTCGCCGAAGAAGCCGCCGTCGATGAGGCGCTTCAGCTTGAGCAGCCCCGGCAGGAAGATCTTGTCCTGGACGACGCCGTGCTTGATCCCGGCGGTGCGGGCGAGCCTGGCCAGTTCCAGGGCGCCTTCGAGATCCGTGGCGGTCGGCTTCTCGGTGTAGATGTGCTTGCCCGCGTCGATCGCCTTCTTGATGGCCTCCACGCGGGCGGAGGTGACCTGGGCGTCGAAGTAGATGTCGATCGTCTCGTCCGCCAGGACGGCGTCGAGATCGGTCGACCACTCCGTGAGGCCGTGCTGTTCGGCGATCTCCTTGAGGGCGTGTTCCCTGCGGCCGATGAGGACGGGCTCGGGCCAGAGCGTCTCGCCGCCCCCGAGGTCGAGTCCGCCCTGTTCGCGGATGGCGAGGATGGAGCGCAGCAGGTGCTGTCGGTACCCCATCCGCCCGGTGACGCCGTTCATGGCGATCCGCACTGTCCTGCGTGTCACGAAGTTCCTCCATAGGGCCGTGGCAGCCGTGGCGAGCGATATGGCCGTATGGCCGTAGCAAGCGCTTTCTATGAGGTAAGAAGCTAGCCTGCGACAGCGGTCCGGACAAGAGCCCGGCCCGATCACCGCCCGAACTCACCCGTACCCCTCGGAGGAAAGCGATGACAGTCACCCTGGCGGATGTGGCGGCCCGCGCCCGGGTGTCACCCGCCACCGTCTCGCGCGTGCTGAACGGCAACTACCCGGTCGCCGCCGCCACCAGGGAGCGGGTGCTGCGGGCGGTGGACGACCTGGACTACGTGCTGAACGGCCCCGCCAGTTCGCTCGCCGCCGCCACCTCCGACCTGGTGGGCATCCTCGTCAACGACATCGCGGACCCGTTCTTCGGGATCATGGCGGGGGCGGCGCAGACCGAGATCGGCGGACAGGAGGGGACCGGGCGCGCGGGCGGCGAGAAGCTGGCCGTCGTCTGCAACACCGGCGGATCCCCCGAGCGCGAACTGACGTATCTGACCCTGCTCCAGCGCCAGCGCGCCGCGGCGGTCGTCCTCACCGGCGGAGCGCTCGAAGATCCCGAACACATCGCGGCGATGGCCACCAAGCTGGCGAAACTCGCGGACGCGGGGACCCGGGTGGTGCTGTGCGGACGGCCGCCCCTGCCGGGCAGCGACTCGGCCGTCGCCTCGCTGGCCTTCGACAACCGGGGCGGCGGACGGCGGCTGACAGAACATCTGCTGGCGCTCGGACACCGCAGGATCGGCTATGTCGCGGGACCGGTGGAACGGACGACGACCAGGCACCGGCTGGAGGGGCACCGGGCGGCGCTGGAGGCCGCGGGGGCCGGCGACGGCGGGGGTGACCGGCAGGATCCGCTGACGGTGCACGGCCCGTACACCCGCAGGTCGGGGTACGAGGCGACGCTGGAGCTGCTGCGGCGGGCGCCGGATCTGACGGCGGTGGTCGCGGCGAACGACACGGTGGCGCTGGGCGCCTGCGCGGCGGTGCGCGAGCGGGGGCTGCGGATCCCGGAGGACATCTCGGTGGCGGGCTTCGACGACCTGCCGTTCTCGGTGGACGCGACCCCGGCGCTGACGACCGTACGGCTGCCGCTGCACGAGGCGGGGGCGCGGGCGGGCCGGCTGGCGATGGGCACGGAGACGCCGCCGCCGGGCGGGATCGCGACGATCGCGGCCGAGCTGATGGCGCGGGCGTCCACGGCGCCGCCGCGGTCGGACTGAGGGGCGTCGGCGGGAGGCGGGTGCCGGACTCGCGAGGACGGGACGGGGCGGGGCGGGCTCGGAGTCGCGGGGCGGGCGGGGTCGATGACCCCGCCCGATCGGGGCTGGTTGGCGAGTGGACGCCAAAGTACCGAGGGGCCTTGCCGGGCATCCGCGACCCCGCATACCGTTGACTCAGTCAAAGGTAGATTCTGGCGAGCGTCCGGAGGTGGATCATGGCCGTGCAGGAAATGCGTGCGTTCAACCGCTTTTACACGAATCTGATCGGCGCGCTGGACTACGGCAAGCATCTCTACACGCCGTACACCCTCACCGAGTCGCGGGTGCTGTACGAGCTGGCCCACGCGCCGCGGACCGACGCGGCCGATCTGCGCGCGGAGTTGTCGCTCGACGCCGGATATCTGAGCCGTCTGCTGACCAAGTTCGAGCGGGACGGCCTGGTCGGCCGCGCGCCCTCCGAGCAGGACGCGCGGCGGCAGCGGATCACCCTCACCTCGCGGGGGCGCGAGGCGGCGACGCTGCTGGACGAGCGGTCGCGGGAGGCCGTGGTCTCGCTGCTCGACCGGGTCGAGCCGGAGCGCCGTCCCGAACTCGCGGACGCGTTGCGGACGGTGCGGGACATCCTCGGTACGGACGGGTCCGCGGCCCGCGGCGGGCGGGGCGCACCCGTCCTGCGCGAGCCGGCACCGGGCGAGCTGGGCTGGATCGTGCAGCGCCACGCCGCGGTGTACGCGGCGGAGTACGGGTTCAACACGGAGTTCGAAGGGCTCGTCGCCCGGATCGTCGCGGACTACGCCCAGGACCACGACCCCCGGCTGGAGCGGGTGTGGATCGCCGAGATGGACGGCATACCGGTGGGCTCGATCATGTGCGTGAGGGACGACGAGCCGGGCGTACGGGGCGACGACGACGGGCCGGTGACCGCCAGACTCCGTCTTCTCCTGGTCGAGCCCGAGGCCCGGGGCCACGGCGTGGGTGAACGCCTGATCGGCGCGGTGGTGGATTTCGCCCGCGAGGCGGGGTATGAGGAGTTGACGCTCTGGACCAATGACACACTCTCCGCCGCCCGCGTTCTCTATCAGCGTGCCGGATTCACCCTCGTGGCCGAGCAACCGCACCACTCGTACGGGGCGGACCTGATAGGCCAGGACTGGCGGCTTCTTCTCAAGGAAGAGGCCGCCGCACGCCAGAAAGGAACACCACAGTGAAGTTCGCTTTCTCCACCCTCGGAGTCCCCGGCCTGCCCATCCCCGAGGTCGTCGCCCTCGCCTCCGCGGCCGGCTACCAGGGGGTCGAGCTGCGCACGCACCCGGAGGAGCCGGTGCACCGGGGCATGGGCCGCCGCGACCGCGCCCTGGTGGTCGAGGAGTTCGAACGGGCCGGCATCGAGATAGTGGGGCTGGCCGGGTACGCCCGGGTGGCCAAGGCGGATGTGGACGAGGACCAGTTGCGCCAGGAGCTGGAGGAACTGCTCTCCCTGGCGCGGGATCTCGGCGCTCCGTTCATCCGCGTCTTCCCCGGCGGCGGCGACCAGCCGGCCGACGAGGCGGACACGCTCGCGGCGCGGCGGCTGGCCGCCGCCGCGGAGACGGCCACGGACTACGGCGTACGCATCCTGCTGGAGACCCATGACTCGCACCGCACGGGCAAGGACGCGGCCCGCGTGCTGGGCCCGGTCGGACATCAGCAGGTGGGGGCCCTCTGGGACGTGATGCACACCTGGCTGGGCGGTGAGTCCCCGATCACCACCCACGGCATCCTCGCCCCGCACCTGGGCTACGTCCAGGTGAAGGACATCGCCTCGGCCGAGGACACCACACCGCTGCCCCTGGGGGCGGGGGTGCTGCCGCTGGGCGAATGCCTGGCCCTGCTGGATGACGACGCCTGGGTCTGCTGGGAGTACGAGAAGCGCTGGTACCCGCAGGCGGCGGACCTCCCCGAGCTGCTGGCGCCGGGGCGGGCGTATCTGGAGGGGCTGATACGCGAGCACCGCTGAGGGAGCGGGAGTCCCGCCCCGTTCACCTGGTCAGCGTCTCCGGCGGGGCGTGGTCGACGTCTCCGGCGGGGCGCCGCTCCCGGGCTCGGCGGCCATCCGTCGGACCGGAGTCGGCAGGGGCGGCGCGGTGACTGGAGGGCTGACAGGAGGACTGACCGGAGGGCTGACCGGAGAGCTCTCCGGGGCGCCCTGGTCGTCGGCCTGCCCCGTCCGGCTCCCGGAGCCGCCCCGCGACAGCGACGCCAGCGCCACTCCCCCGACCAGCAGGGCCGCCGCGCACCAGCGCAACGGGCTGACGGACTCGTGGAGCAGTACGGCCGCCGAGGACATCCCGAAGACGGGTACGAGCAGCGAGAAAGGAGCGACGGACGAGGCCGGGTAGCGGCGCAGCAGACAGCCCCAGGCGCCGAAGCCGAAGACGGTCGTCACCCAGGCCACGTAGAGGACGGTGCCGGCGCCGGACCAGTCCAGCGCGCGCAGCGCGGCCAGGTCCGCGTCCGGGCCCTCGAAGAGCAGGGAGAGCCCGAGCAGCGGCAGTACGGGGACGACGGACACCCACACCATGAAGTTCAGGGCATCCGGCGGGGACG
The DNA here is from genome assembly GCF_044744405.1 of Streptomyces sp. NPDC087310. NCBI lineage: Bacteria > Bacillati > Actinomycetota > Actinomycetes > Kitasatosporales > Streptomycetaceae > Streptomyces > Streptomyces sp. NPDC087310. The sequence continues at coordinate 1,202,975 of NZ_JBIUYF010000001.1, forward strand.
CCTTGCGCGTGAGCACGTTGGAGACGCCCCAGCAGGCCGCGGCGGCGATGACCAGCACGAAGGCGAGCACCGGCCCCGAGGTTCCCTCATCGGCCGCCGCGACCGCGATCCCGGCGAGCGCGATCCCCATCCCCAGCAGCCGCACCCGCCCCGGCCGCTCACCGAGGGCCACCGCGGCGAACAGCAGGGTGAAGACCGCCTGGATCTGGACGACGAGGGACGAGAGGCCGGCCGGCATGCCCCGGTCCATCCCCACGAAGAGCAGCCCGAACTTGGCCACGCCCAGCGCCAGACCGACCCCGATCACCCACTTCCACGCGACCTTCGGCCGGCCCACGAAGAAGACGGCGGGCAGCGCGGCGACCAGGAAGCGCAGGGCGGAGAAGAGCAGCGGCGGGAAGTGGCCGAGGCCGACCTCGATGACGACGAAGTTGACCCCCCAGACGGCGGCCACCAGGACGGCGAGGGCTTTGTGTGCAGTACGCATGCGGAGAGGATCACCGACCCTGACCATGTAGCACCAGCGAACATTTCTTCATGGTTGAATTGAGCGTTGCTTACGATTCCATGACTCTGTGTTCCGTCAGTTCCGTGAGTTCCGTCAGGTCCGTCAGGTCCGTCAGGTCCGTGATTCTGCGAATCCGCTTTCCAAGGGGGCGACCATGCTCGATCTGGCCCGGCTGCGCGCGCTGCACGCCGTCTCCGTGCACGGCTCCGTGGCGGCGGCCGCCGCCGCCCTCGGCTACACGCCCTCGGCCGTGTCGCAGCAGATCACCAAGTTGGAGCGGGAGACCCGTACGACCCTGCTGGAGCGGCGCGGGCGCGGGGTCGCGCTCACGGACGAGGCCCGGCATCTCGCCTCCACCGCCGAGGAATTGCTCGCCCTCGTCGAGCGTGCCGAGACCACGCTGGAGGAGCGCAGGGGGCAGCCGACCGGGCAGCTCGTCGTCGGCGCGTTCGCGTCCTCGGCGCGCGGGCTGCTCCCCGGCGTACTGGCGGAGCTGGCCGCACTCCACCCCGCCCTCGATGTCCGGCTGCGCGAGATCGACCCGCATCTGTCCATCGATCTGGTCGCCCGCGGCGCCCTCGACCTCGCCGTCGCCCACGACTGGGACATCGCCCCGCTGCCCGCCCCCGAGGGCGTGGAGCAGGCGGTCATCGGGGACGACCTGTGCGACGTGCTCGTCCATGTCTCGCACCCGCTGGCGGCCCGCTCCTCCGTCCGCAGGGAGGACCTGGCGGGTGAGCGCTGGATCTGCCAGCCGCCGGGCACCGTCTGCCACGACTGGCTGGTCCGTACGTTGCGCGCGGCCGGCTGCGAGCCGGATCTCGCGCACCAGGCGGAGGAGAACCACACCCAGGTCGCGCTGGTGGCGGCGGGCCTCGGCATCGCCATGATCCCCCGGCTGGGGCGCGGACCGCTGCCCGGGGAGGTACGGGCGGTCGCCCTGGAACCGGCGCCGATACGCCGGCTGTACGCCCTGTGGCGCACCGGCGCGGCCCGGCGCCCGGCCGTCACGGCGGCGGTGGACACCTTGCGCCACCACTGGCCGAAGGTCGCCACAGCCACAGCCACAGTCACGACCGGAGCCACGACCACAGCCGCCACCACGGCCACCACCCCACCCCCGGCCGACGCGGCCGACCGCCTTGGGTGGCAGATCTCTTGACCGGCAGTTACTTTCCGGATAACCGTGAACCCCTGGAAGTTTCCTTCACTTCCCTCGCAGCACACGGCCGGAAGGAGCACCCGTGCACGACCGGACCATCTCCAGACGCGCTCTCCTCACCGCAACCGCCGTAGCGGCGGCTGCCGTTACCACCTCGACCGCCGCCGCTTCCCCCGTCTCCGCCCGGACCCCCGTCGCCCTCCGCGACCGGCTCCGCCGTCTCGTCGCCCGGATGAGCCTGGAGGAGAAGGTCGGCCAGCTTTTCGTCATGCGGGTGTACGGGCACTCCGCCACCGACCCCGATCAGGCCGACGTCAACGCCAACCTGGCCGAGATCGGCGTCCGCGACGCCGCCGAGCTGATCTCCACGTACCACGTCGGCGGGATCATCTACTTCGCCTGGGCGCACAACACCCGCGATCCGCACCAGATCGCCGGGCTCTCCAACGGCATCCAGCGGGCCGGGCTGGCCCAGCGCACCCCCCTGCCCCTCCTGGTCGCCACCGACCAGGAGCACGGCATCGTCGCCCGGGTCGGCAAGCCCGCCACGCTGCTGCCGGGGGCGATGGCGCTCGGCGCGTCCCGTTCGCACCCGGGTGCCCGTGAGGCCGCCCGGATCGCCGGGGCGGAGCTGGCCGCGATGGGCATCAACCAGAACTACGCGCCGGACGCGGACGTCAACGTCAATCCGGCCAACCCGGTCATCGGCGTGCGGTCCTTCGGTGCCGATCCGGGGGCCGTGGCCGGGATGGTCGCCGCCCAGGTGACGGGGTATCAGAGCGCCGGGATCGCCACCGCGGCCAAGCACTTCCCCGGGCACGGAGACACGACCGACGACAGCCACACCTCGCTCCCCACGATCCACCACACGCGCGAACAGTGGACGGAACTGGACGCTCCGCCCTTCCGCGCGGCGATCGCCGCGGGTGTCACCTCGATCATGACCGCGCACATCGTCGTCCCGGCCCTGGACCCGAGCGGGGACCCGGCGACCCTCTCGCACCCCATCGTCACCGGCGTCCTGCGCGAACAACTCGGCTACCGGGGCGTGGTGGTCACGGACGCGCTCGGCATGGAGGGCGTCCGGCAGAAGTACGGCGACGCCCGCGTCCCGGTCCTCGCGCTCAAGGCGGGCGTGGACCAGTTGCTCAACCCGCCGGACCTCAAGCTCGCCTGGAACGCGGTCCTGACGGCGGTCAAGGACGGCGAGCTGACCGTACGGCGCATCGAGGAATCGGTTCTGCGGATCCTCGAACTCAAGGAGCGGCTCGGGCTGTTCCGCGATCCGTATGTCACCGGCCGCGATGTGGACCGTACGGTCGGCACCCGCGCCCATCTCGCCGCCGCCGACCGGATCGCCGACTCGACGACCACCCTGCTGGCCAACGCGCGCGGGCTGCTCCCGCTGAGCCGCCGCCGGGAGCGGAACCTGCTGGTCGTCGGCGCCGATCCGGCCTCGCCCTCCGGGACGACCGGGCCGCCGACCAGCGTCCTCGCCACCGCCCTGAACGAGCTCGGGTTCAGCGCCACCGCCCTGTCCACGGGTACGGCGCCGACCGCCGCCAGGATCGAGGAGGCGGTGACGGCCACGCGGGGCAAGGACGCGGTGGTCGTCGCCACGTACAACGTCTCGGCCACCAGCTCGCAGCGCACGCTGGTCAGCGCGCTGGCCGCGACCGGGGTGCCGGTCGTGACCGTCGCGATCCGCAACCCGTACGACATCGCGCGGCTGTCCGGCGTCGCCGCCTCCCTCGCCACGTACTCCTGGACGGATGTCGAGCTGCGCGCCGCGGCCCGGGTGATCGCGGGGCGGGTCCGGCCCAGGGGGCTGCTGCCCGTTCCCGTACAGCGCGCGGACGATCCGGACCGCGTGCTGTACCCGGTCGGCCACGGCCTGAGCTACTGACCTACGGAACTACTGAGCTACGGAGCTACGGAGCTACGGAGCTACGGAAAAGTGGGGTGGGGAGTCACCGGTCGGCGACTCCCCGCCCCACTTTCAGGAGTTACGGGCGCAGCGCGTGCTCCCGCTGCACCTTCTGCTGGTCGAGCTTGCTGTTGAACGGCGCCAGCGGCTTCGCCTTCGCCGCGTCCGCCTGGACCGCGGCGGGGGCGACGCCCGCCCACTCCAGGATCCTGGCCGTGGCCTTCGTCTGCTGGTCGGGCACGAGACCGGCGACGTTGGCGCCGTGGTTGGCGCCCGGCGCGACGTACACGTAGCTGTCGCGCGCGCCCTTCCCGAGGCGGAAGGGCTCGGCACCCCACGGGTCGTTCTGTCCGTACACGAACAGCATCTGCTGTGCGTGGTGGCGGACCCAACTGTCGACGGCGGGCATCGCCAGCGGGTTGAACCTCATCGGTATGGCGCGCGGTACGAAGTTCCGCGGCGCCTGGTACCCGTACCGGCTCAGCTTGCCCAGGTGCGGCAGCTTGATGGTGGGCGAGCCCAGCTCGGTGCCCGCCTGGTAGTAGTACGGCGTGTACGGCTCAAGGCCCTGGTCCGTGTAGAAGGAGAACCCGGAGATCGAGTCGATGACGTCGTAGATCTCCTGGTCGGAGGCGGTGGCCTCCGGGATGTACGCGCAGTCGGACTCCGCGCTGTACTGCCAGAAGGCCCAGACGAAGTCGAGGACCACGGCTTCGTACGCCTTGTCGAGCGAGCCGACCGTCGTGAAGGTCGCGCCCTCGGCCTGCGCCCACTCCTGGTACCGCTTCTCCAGGGGCGCGCGCCGGACGAGCGCCTCGCGCTGCACGGCGTTGAGGCGGTCGCGGCACTCCTTGGTGCCGACGCGCTCGAAGAACCGGTCGTACGCCGAGTCCTCCTTGTTCACCACGTCGTTGGGCGCGACGTACGCGACGACGCCGTCCATGTCGCGCGGGTAGAAGCGCTCGAAGTACGTGGCGGTCATGCCGCCCTTGGAACCGCCCGTGGCCAGCCACTTCTTGGCGTAGATCTTCTTCAGCGCGGTGAAGATCCGGTGCTGGTCACTGGCCGCCTGCCAGATCGTCAGCTTCGACCAGTCGGCCGGCTGCGGCCGGGACGGGGTGAAGAACCGGTACTCCAGCGAGACCTGGTTGCCGTCGACGATCCGGGTCGGCTCGCTGCGGCTCGGGTTGGTGGAGACGTTGTAGCCGCTGGTGTAGAAGACCGTGGGGCGGCTGGTGTCCTTGTGCAGCAGCGTGAGGCGCTGCTGGAAGGTGCCCTTGGACGGGTTCCGGTGATCGACCGGCTGGGTGTAGTTGAGAACGAAGTAGCGGTACCCCTCGTACGGCTTCTCCTGGATCAGACTCATCCCCGGGATGGCGAGGATTCGGTCCTTGATGTTGGCGGTGTCGGCATTATCGGCGGTGTCGGCGACCGTGCCGTTGTCCGCGGCGGTGGCCGCTCCCACCGTGGCCGCGCTTGCCGTGGTCACGGTGCCTATGACCAGTACGAGCGACAACACCCATCTCAGCGCCTTGCGCATTCACGCTCCCTGTGTTCATGACAGACGCCGTGAATTTAGCCGGATCCGCACCCGACCCGCCAGACCCGCACCCGACCCGCCGGCCCCACACCGGCCGGCCCCGCACCCGACCCGGCCGGCCCCGCACCCCCGGTCAGCAGAGGATCCAGCCCGTGGAGCCCTTCTTCCCGGAGACCACGCCGGAGGCCCGTACGCAGCGGTTCAGCGCGTGCACCGTGACCGGGCCCGCCTGGCGCGTGTAACTCCCCTTGTCCACCACCGGGTTTCCGCCGCGCGGCTGGAGACTGACCGACATGGCGCGCTTCTTGCCCGGCTTCTTGGCGACGGTGATGGCGCAGGCGTAGCCGCGCGCCTTGTAGACGCGCAGTTCACCGGTGGCGAAGGACACGGTCTTCTCCGGCCGCCCCGAGCAGACGGACGCCGCCTCGGCGCCCGGCGCCCCCGGGGCACCCACCACGAGGGCGCCGGTGGCGGTCAGGGTCGCCAGACAGTGCAGCAGGACCCTGTGCGCCCCGCCGCCGTCGAATCCGAACACGCGCCCTCCAGGAGTATGTATGTGGACGTGTGTACGACGCCTGCGGCGGTCCTGATGGTTGCGGAGCGACCAGGGTTACGGAGCGGACCCCGCCCGGCTCATGAGACGACCGCGGGCTCTTCCTCCCCGATGAAGCTCCGCCACAGCCGCGTGTACCGGCCGTCCAGCGCGAGCAGTTCCTCGTGGGTGCCGTCCTCAGCGACCCGCCCGTGGTCCATCACGACCACGCGGTCCGCGCGCGCCGCGGTGGTCAGCCGGTGCGCGACGACCAGCGTGGTACGGCGGCCCGCGAGCCGGTCGGTCGCCTGGTTGACCAGCGCCTCGCTGGCGAGGTCCAGTGCGGCGGTCGCCTCGTCCAGCAGCAGGACGTCCGGGTCGACCAGTTCGGCGCGGGCGAGCGCGATGAGCTGGCGCTGCCCCGCCGAGAGGTTACGGCCGCGCTCGGCGACCTCGTGGAGGTAGCCGCCGTCCAGCGTGGCGATCATCTCGTGGGCGCCGACCGCGCGCGCCGCGGCCTCCACCTCCGCGTCGGTAGCCTCGGGGCGCCCGTACGCGATGGCGTCCCTGACCGTACCGGCGAAGAGGTACGCCTCCTGCGGCACGACGCCGAGCCGGCGGCGGTACGCCGTCAGGTCCAGGTCGCGCAGGTCCGTACCGTCCGCCGTGACCCGGCCGCCGGTCGGGTCGTAGAACCGCGCGACCAGCTTGACGAGCGTCGACTTGCCCGCGCCCGTCTCGCCGACGAAGGCGACGGTCTGCCCGGCCGGAATGCGCAGGTTCACGCCCTTGAGCGCGGTCTCCCCCTCGACACCCGAACCGCCGTCCGAACCGCCGACCACGCCGCCGTCCGAACCGCCGTTTACGCTGCCGTCCGAACCGCCGTCCGAGCCCCCGTCCACTCCGCCGTCCGAGCCCCCGTCCACTCCGCCGTCCACGCCGGCGTCCGTCCCTCCGTACGCGAAGTCGACGTCCTCGAAGGCGATCTCACCACGCAGCGACAGCACGTCGAGAGCCTTCCTCGGCGCTGCCGTCGAGGTCGGCTCCCGCAGCAGTTCCTGGATCCGGCCGAGCGAGACGGTCGCCTGCTGGTAGCCGTCGAAGACCTGCGAGAGCTGCTGCACGGGGGCGAAGAACAGGTCGATGTAGAGGAGGTACGCGACCAGCGCGCCGGTCGTCAGCGTCCCGGCCTCCACCCGTCCCGCGCCCACGATCAGCACGGCCGCCGCTGCGACCGACGACAGGAGCTGGACGAAGGGGAAGTAGACCGATATCAGCCACTGGCCGCGCACCCGCGCCGCGCGGTAGTGGTCGCTGCGGGCGGCGAAGCGCTCGCGGCTGTCGCCCTCGCGCCGGAACGCCTGGACGATCCGCAGCCCGGACACGGACTCCTGGAGGTCGGCGTTGACGACGCTGATGCGCTCGCGCGCCAGCTCGTACGCCTGGACGCTCTTGCGGCGGAAGAAGACGGTACCGACGATCAGCACGGGCAGCGTCGCGAAGACGACGAGCGCCAGCTCCAGGTCGATCACCAGCAGGACGACGAGGATGCCGGCGAAGGTGACGACGGAGACGAACGCGGTGACCAGCCCGGTCTGCAGGAATGTCGACAGGGCGTCGACGTCCGTGGTCATCCGGGTCATGATGCGGCCGGTCAGCTCGCGCTCGTAGTAGTCGAGTCCGAGCCGCTGGAGCTGCGCGAAGATCTTCAGGCGCAGGGAGTAGAGAATCCTTTCGCCGGTGCGGCCGGTCTTGCGGGTCTCGCCGATCTGCGCCGCCCACTGGAGCAGGACGGTCAGCAGGCCGAGCGAGGCGGCCACCCAGACCGCGCCGAGCGCGAGCTGTTCGACGCCCTGGTCGATGCCGTGCCGGATGAGGACCGGCAGCAGCAGCCCCATCCCGGCGTCCACGGCGACGAGCGCCAGGCTGATCAGCAGCGCCGGCCAGAAGCCGCGCAGCAGCCTGCGCAGTCCGTACGACTCCTCGGCGGCGACGGCGCGCGCCTCGTCGACCTCGGGGACGTCGGTGGCCGGGGGCAGCGCCTCGACCTGGGCGAGCAGTTCGGGGGTGGCGCCGGGGGCCGCCGCGTCACCGGCGACGGTGTCGTCCCGTACCCAGAGGGCGGGGGTGACACCGCGCTCCGCGTCGAACTCGGCGTCGATCTCCTGCTGGACCTGCTGGAGGGCGAGGTCGTCCGCCGGGCGGCCGTCCGTCGCCGGACAGCCGTCCTCCGTACGCGACCGCGCCGCGTCGACCGCACCGCGCGCGCCCCCCGGCGAGGTGCCGCTCAGTTCGTCGGGCTCGGTCAGCAGCCGCCGGTAGAGCGCGGAGCGCCGCTGGAGCTCCTCGTGGGTGCCGACGTCGGAGAGCCGTCCGTCGTCCAGTACGGCGATACGGTCGGCCAGGCCGAGGGTGGAGCGGCGGTGGGCGATGAGCAGGGTCGTGCGCCCGGCCATCACCGCGCGCAGCGCCTCGTGGATCTCGTGTTCCACGCGGGAGTCGACGGCGGAGGTGGCGTCGTCCAGGACGAGCAGCCGGGGGTCGGTGAGGATCGCGCGGGCGAGGGCGATCCGCTGCCGCTGGCCGCCGGAGAGGGTGAGGCCCTGTTCGCCCACCGTGGTGTCGTAGCCGCCGGGCAGTTCGCTGATGAATCCGTGGGCCTGGGCGGCGCGGGTGGCCCGGACGATCTCCTCGTCGGTGGCGTCGGGTTTGCCGTACGCGATGTTGGCGCGGACGGTGTCGGAGAAGAGGAAGCTGTCCTCCGGTACGAGGCCGATCGCGGAGCGCAGCGAGTCGAGGGTGAGTTCGCGGACGTCGTGGCCGCCGACGAGGACGGCGCCGTGGGTCACGTCGTAGAAGCGGGGCAGCAGGAGCGAGAGGGTGGACTTGCCGCTGCCGGAGGCGCCGACGACGGCGACGGTCTCGCCGGGGGCCAGCTCCAGCGAGAAGCCGTCGAGGACGGGGCGGCCGTCCTGGTACGCGAAGGACACGTCGTCGAACTCGACGGACGCCTCCGCGTCGGCCGGGAGCCGCTTCGTGCCGTCCTGGAGGGTGGGCTCGGTGTCGATCAGCTCCAGTACGCGTTCGACGCCGGCGCGGGCCTGCTGGCCGACGGTCAGGACCATGGCGAGCATCCTGACGGGGCCGACGAGCTGGGCCAGATAGGTGGAGAAGGCGACGAAGGTGCCGAGGGTGATCTGCCCCCGGGTGGCCAGCCAGCCGCCGAGCGCGAGCATCGCGACCTGGCCGAGCGCGGGGACCGCCTGGAGGGCGGGGGTGTAGCGGGAGTTGAACCGTATGGTCCGCAGCCGGCCCGCGAAGAGTTTCCGCCCGGCCTCGCGGAGCTTCCCCGTCTCCTGGTCCTCCTGGCCGAAGCCCTTGACGACCCGGACCCCGGAGACCGCGCCGTCCACGACCCCGGCGACAGCTCCGGCCTGCGCCTGCGCGTACCAGGTGGCGGGGTGCAGTTTGGTACGGCTGCGGCGGGCGATGTACCAGAGGGCGGGCGCGACGGCCAGGGCTATCAGGGTCAGCGGCGGCGACAGCCACGCCATGATCACCAGGGACATCAGGAAGAGCAGGACGTTGCCGATGGTCATCGGCAGCATGAAGAGCAGCCCTTGGATGAGCTGGAGGTCGCTGGTGGCGCGGCCGATGACCTGCCCGGTGGAGAGGGTGTCCTGACGGCGTCCGTCGAGCCGGGCGATCGTGGCGTACATGTCCGTACGGAGATCGTGCTGGACGTCGAGCGCGAGGCGTCCGCCGTAGTAGCGGCGGATGTAGGTCGCCACGTAGACGACGAGCGCGGCCGCGATGAGCAGCCCCGTCCAGACGAGGAGCGAGCGGTGTCCCGCCCCGATCACATCGTCGATGACAACCTTGGTGATCAGCGGGACGAGGGCCATCACCGCCATGCCGGCGAGCGACGATCCGAGCGCGAGCACCACGTTGCGCCGGTACCGCCACGCGTACCCGGACAGCCGCCGTGCCCAGCCCTGCTCTGCCGACGCCTCCGCCACCACGTGCCTCCTGATCGTGCTCACCGTGCTGATCCGATGATCGTCGCTGATCCGATGATCGCCCTGATCCGGCCGATCGTCCTGATCTGCCGGAAGGCACCAACGCGGGCGGCAGCGGATTTCATCCCTCCGCAACAAAGACGGGTCCCCGGACCTAGGACCGGGGACCCGTGCGTTCGTTCGATTAACAGGGGGAGGGCTCAGCGCGTACCAGGGGGAAGGGCTCAGCGCGTGGCCGGGACAGCGTCCCTCGCGGCCTTCTCCGGCGTCGCCGGGACGGCCTCGTACGGCGTCTCGGGTACGGAGTGGACGGCGGCCCCGGCCATCTTCGTCGCCGGGTTGAGGTCCTTGTGGACGGCCTTCGCCACGGCCTGGATGGTGTTGACGCCGTCGTTCATCGTCTTGTTGTCGTGGGTGAGCACGCTGATCATGTAGTCGTGCCCCTTCCCGGTGAACGCGCCGACGCTGTGCACGCGCCAGCCGTGGGTGGAGCGGGAGAGCCAGCCGTTCTTGAGCTGGACGGTGGCGGTCGCCGGGGCTCCGGCGGGCACGCCCCAGCGCTGCGACGGGACGACCTTGCGCATCCGCTCCAGGAGGAAGGCGCGCGCGTTGTCGCTGAGCACGGTGTTCTTCGCGGTGGTCAGCGCCAGCAGCTTCTGCTCGTCCTGGGCGGTGATCTGGGTGAGGCCCCAGTAGCCGCCGGTGCCGGGGACCGTCTGGGTCATGCCCGCGGCCTTGATGAAGCCCTTGATCTTCGTCAGGCCGAGCTGCTTCCACAGGGTGGTGGTCGCCGCGTTGTCCGACTTGGTGATCATGGCGGTGGAGAGGTCGACCTCACGCTGCGTCAGATAGCGGTTCGTCTTCTTCGCGTCCCAGAGCAGGGTGGCGAGGACGGTCACCTTGACCACACTGGCGGAGTCGAACTTCTGTGTCGCCCGCAGGGTGCAGGTCGTCCTGGTCGTACGGTCCAGGACGGCGACGGCGGTCGTGGACTTTCTGTTCTTGAGCGCCGCGGTGATGTCCTTGGTGAGCTGGGCGGCGAGCCCCGCCTTGCCCGAGGCGCAGACGACGGCGGGTGCGGCGGCGGCCGGCGCGGCACCTGCCGCGGCACCCGGTGCGGCGGCAGCGGCGGGCGCGGCTCCCGCGACGGCCGCGACCGGGACGAGCACGCCCGCGGCGAGCGCCACGGAGAGCGCGCCCCGGGCCCGCCGGGAGGGACTCGCTATGTGCGCCGGTATCTGCTGATATGTCATGTCGGCTTCCCGCCCCTGGTATCGGTGGGTGCACCCCCGCGGCGCACCCACCCGTATGACACACAGGCATCGGGGAACGGTTGTACGGAGCTACGTCACGCTTCCGTACTAAGCCTCATCGCGTCCGTACCGGACCTCATGGCGCGTCCAGGTGCGTCGGGGCGAACATCCGCAGCAGGGCGGGGAGTACGACGACGGACGGGCCGGGCTCGGCGAGCGCCTTCGCCAGGTCCTCGCGCAGGGACTCCGGTGTCGTACGGAGCGCGGGGACGCCGAAGGACTCCGCGAGGGCGACGAAGTCCGGCCGGGACAGCTCCGTCCCCGTCGGCTCGCCGAAGGCGTCCGTCATGTACTCGCGCAGGATGCCGTAACCACCGTCGTCCACGATCAGCCAGGTGACCGGCAGGTCGTACTGGCGGGCGGTGGCCAGCTCCGCGATGGAGTACATCGCGCCGCCGTCGCCCGACACCGCCAGGACCGGTTTCGTACGGTCGGCCGCCGCGGCGCCGAGCGCGGCGGGGAAGCCGTAGCCGAGGCCGCCCGCGCCCTGGCCCGAGTGCATCGGGCCCGGCCAGGCGGACCAGGCCCAGTAGGCGAGGATCGTCATGTCCCAGAAGCTGGGGGACGCGGCGGGCAGGGCCTCGCGGACGGCGGCCAGCACCCGCCGCTCCAGCGTGAGGTCCTGGGCCGCGATCCGGTCCCGTACCTTCTCCAGGACGGTGGCGACGGACGCGGCGGCGGCCGGGTCCGTGCGGGGGCTCACCGATTCCAGCAGCGCGGACAGCGCGTTCCTGGCGTCGGCGTGGATACCGAGCGCCGGGTGGTTGGACTCCAGCTTGCCGAGGTCCGCCTCGATCTGGATCACCCGGCCGCGCGGGCGGAACGTGTGGTAGTTCGAGGACAGCTCGCCCAGCCCGGAGCCGACCACCAGCACCACGTCCGCGTCCTCCAGGAAGTCCGTGGTGTGGCGGTCCTCCATCCAGGACTGGAGGGACAGCGGGTGCTCCCAGGGGAAGGCGCCCTTGCCCCCTGCGGTCGTGACGACCGGCGCGTCCAGCTTCTCGGCGAGGGCGCGCAGCTTGCCGGAGGCGTCCGCCCGGATCACCCCGCCGCCCGCGATGATCACCGGCCGTGCCGCGTGCGACAGCGTGTGTGCCGCGACGGCGGTCAGCTCGGGGCGCGGGTGCAGCTCGCGCGGGGTGGCGTCCATCGCCGTGACGACCGGCACCGTCACCTCGGCGAGCAGCACGTCCTGCGGGATCTCCACCCAGACCGGGCCGTGCGGGGCGGTGAGCGCGGACTCCCAGGCGGCGGCGATCGCGGACGGGATCTGCGAGGGCGTACGGACGGGGTGCACGGACTTCACGATGTCGCGGAAGGACGCCTGCTGGTCGCGCAGCTCGTGCAGATACCCGTGGCGCCCGCCGCCCAGGCCCGCCGCCGGGATCTGGCTGGAGATCGCCAGTACGGGCGCCGAGGCCGCCGCCGCCTCCTGGAGCGCGGCGAGCGAGGTCAGGGCGCCGGGGCCGGTGGAGAGCAGCAGCGGGGCGACCTCGCCGGTGACCCGGCCGTACGCGTCGGCGGCGAACCCCGCGTTGTTCTCCACGCGCAGCCCGATGTACTGGAGCGAGGAGCGGCGCAGCGCGTCGAACATGCCGAGCGCGTGCTGCCCCGGCAGGCCGAAGACGGTCGTGGCGCCGAGCCCGTACAGCGTCTCGACGACGAGGTCGCCGCCGCGCCGTCCGGGCGGCGGGGTGAGCGCCGCGGCGGTCTGTCCGGGGGTGAGGCGTACGGGTTCGTGGTCGTGATCGTGCATCAGCGCACCTCCGCGGTGAAGCGCTCGGCGGCGTCAGCGCCCTCTCCGGCCTCAGCACCCTCTCGGGCCCCGGCGCCCTCTTCTCCCTCAGCACCCTCTCCGGCCCCACCACCGGCTACGGCGATCTGCCGGGACATGATCGTCGTCAGTTCGTACGCCGTGTGGGAGGCGGCGACCGAGGTGATCTCGGCGTGGTCGTAGGCGGGCGCGACCTCCACCACGTCCGCGGAGACGAGCCGGCAGGAGGCCAGCCCCCGGATGATCTCCAGGAGTTCCCGCGAGGTCAGCCCGCCCGCCTCGGGTGTGCCGGTCCCCGGCGCGTGCGCCGGGTCCAGGACGTCGATGTCGACGGAGATGTACAGCGGCCGGTCCCCGATGCGCTGCCGGAGCTGGTCGGCGATCTCGTCCACGCCCCGGCGCATCACATCGGCGGACGTGACGATCCCGAACCCCATCCTGGCGTCCTCGTCCAGGTCCCGCTTGCCGTACAGCGGGCCGCGCGTGCCGACGTGGGAGAGCGCCTCCGTGTCGAGGATGCCCTCCTCGACGGCCCGGCGGAACGGGGTGCCGTGCGTGTACTCGGCGCCGAAGTAGGTGTCCCAGGTGTCGAGATGGGCGTCGAAGTGGAGCAGCGCGACCGGTCCGTGCCGCTTGGCGACCGAGCGGAGCAGCGGGAGCGCGATCGTGTGGTCGCCGCCGAGGGTCATCAGCCGCGCGCCGGTCCCGAGCAGGTCGTCGGCCGCCGCCTCGATCGTGTCGACCGCCTCGTTGATGTCGAACGGGTTCGCCGCGATGTCCCCGGCGTCCGCGACCTGCGCGAGCGCGAACGGCGAGGCGTCCTGCGCCGGGTTGTACGGGCGCAGCAGCCGTGACGCCTCGCGTATCGCGTTGCCGCCGAAGCGGGCGCCGGGCCGGTAGGAGACCCCGGTGTCGAAGGGGACGCCGACGACGGCGACATCGGCCGTACCGACCTCGTCCAGCCGGGGCAGCCGGGCGAACGTGGCCGGTCCCGCGTACCTCGGGACACGGGACGAGTCGACGGGCCCGCGCGGGCTGTTGCGGTGTCCGTGGTGTCCGTTGCTGCTCATCGTCGGGCCTCTCCGGGTGTCGCTGTATCGCTGTGTCGCGCTGTCGCTCCGTGCGGCTCCGCACCGCGCACACGCTATGACCGTTCTGCGGGGCACTGTCCCGAGTGCCCTTCCTCAAGCGTTCTGTCTCAAGTGCTCCGCCTCAAGCGTTCTGTCTCAAGAATGGACCAGCCCACTGACAGCGGGCTCCCCGGCCTCCTCCGGCGCCTCCCCCGCGAGCCGGGCGCGCCATGCCGCGAGGACCGCCTCGTCCGTCGGCCGCGTCGCCAGGCTGACGATCACGTACGCGGCCAGCGAGGCGAGCAGGCCGTAGTAGATGGGCTGGTTGGCGAGGATTCCGTACGCCGCCATGAGCCCCACGACCGTGACCCCGCCGACGACCACGGCGGCCAGCGCGCCGTACACCGTGCCGCGCCGCCACAGCAGTCCGCCGAGGATCGGTACGAGCAGTCCGCCGACGAGCAGGTTGTACGCGACGGTCAGGGCCTCGACGACATTGTTCAGCGCGATGGCGACGGCGATCACGCCGACGCCCATGACCAGGATGAACAGCCGGTTGCCCCGCACCTCGTCGACGTCGCCGCGGTTCTCGCCGCCCCGTCCGACGGCTCCGCGCAGCCGCGCCCAGATGTCGTTGTTGGCCACGGTCGCGCAGGCGATCAGCGCGCCGGAGGAGGTCGACATCACGGCGGCGAGGGCGGCGGCCAGCACCAGTCCGCGGACGCCCATGGGCAGTTCGTCCTTGACGATGGTCGCGAACGCGTCGTCCGCGCTGGCCAGGTTCGGGTAGAGCACCTTGGCGGCCGTTCCGATGACCGCGCCGGCCAGGGCGTACAGCAGACAGTACGTACCGGCGACGGTGCCGCCCCAGCGTGCGACCTTGTCGCCGCGCGCGGTGAACACCCGCTGCCAGATGTCCTGTCCGATGAGCATGCCGAAGGTGTAGATCAGGACGTACGTGAAGATCGTCTCGGCGCCGATGCCGAACGGCGAGAAGTACGCGGAGGGCAGCCGGTCCCTCATCTCGCCGAAGCCGCCCGCCTTGACGACCGCTATGGGCAGCAGGAGCAGCAGCACCCCTATGGTCTTGACGACGAACTGCACCATGTCGGTGAGCGTGATGGACCACATGCCGCCGAGCGTCGAGTACGCGACGACGATGGCGCCGCCCAGGATGATCGCGACGGTGCGGTTCAGGTCGAAGAGGACGTCGAAGATGGTGGCGTACGCGATGGTCGAGGTGACGGCGAGCATCAGGGTGTACGCCCACATCACGATGCCGGAGATGAGCCCCGCCCGGCCGCCGTACCGCAGGTCGAGCATCTCGGAGACGGTGTAGACCTTCAGCCGGGCGATCCGCGCGGAGAAGAAGACGGAGAGGGCGAGCAGCCCGAGGCCGATGGCGAAGACCATCCAGGCGCCGGAGAGGCCGTGGCGGTAGCCGAGGCCGACGCCGCCGATGGTCGAGGCGCCGCCCAGGACGATGGCGGCCATGGTGCCGGAGTACATCCAGGGGCCGAGCCTGCGGCCCGCCACCAGGAACTCGCTCTTGGACTTGGCGCGGCGCATGCCCCACCAGCCCATGGCGAGCATGCCGGCCAGATAGACGACGATCACCGCGTAGTCGACAGCCATGGGCTTCCTCCGTCTCGTCTCACGCCTGGGGATGCTCGTGTCCCTCTCAGAGGCACGCGTACCGAGAGGCGTGCTCATAGGGGCCGAGCGTGTGGGTCATGACGGTAGGTGGCCGGTAAGCGGCGCTGAAGTGTACGTTTCATCCAATCTTTCCGCCGATGATGGATGGATCATCCATGCCGGACACCACCGCCGCTCCCTCCTCCTCCCCGCCCACTCCCCCGGTCCCGCTCGCCGATCTGCTGGCGGACCGGACGCTGGGCCTGCGCCGGATCGCGGGGCCGCCGGACGACGGTTCCCAGGTGGTGCACTGGGTGCACACCTCCGAGATGGCGGACCCGTACCCGTATCTGCTCGGCGGCGAGCTGCTGCTGACCGCGGGCGTCCAGCTCACCGACGCGTACGCGCAGGAGTACGTGGGGCGCGTGGTCGAGGCGGGCGCGGCGGCGCTGGGCTTCGGGGTGACACCGGTGTACGACACGGTGCCGCCCGCGCTGGTCGACGCCTGCGACCGGCACGGACTGCCGCTGCTGGAGGTGCCGCCCCATACCCGGTTCACGGCGGTGGCACGCGCGGTGTGGCGGCTGATGGCGGAGGCACGCCACCGCGAGCTGCGCCGGGTGACCCGGGCCCAGCAGGGCCTGGCCGCCGCGGCGGCCAGACAGGACCCGGTGCCCGCCGTACTGCATCAGCTCGCGGTGGGGCTCGGGGGCCGCGCGGTCCTGTTCGCCCCGGACGGCGCGGAGCTGCACTCCACGGGCCGCACCCCGTCCCCGGGCGCCCGTACGGCGCTCGCGCGCCTGGCCAGGGTGGTCAACCCGGCGTCGCACGGCGCCGCGCCCTCCTCGGCCACGGACACGACCCAGGGCGCCCATCTCGCGGCGTACGCGCTCGGCGGCGGCCAGGGCCTGGTCCTCGGCGTGGCGGCCGAGCGGCGGGAACCCGGCGACCACACCGTCGCGGGCGTCGCCGTCGTCCTGCTCTCCCTCCTGACCGCGCCCCACCAGGGCGCGGCGGAGGCGGGCCGCTCGGCCGCGCTGGTACGGCTGCTGCTCGGCGCCACCCCCGCCGAGACGGCGCCGCTCCTCGGCCCCGGGCCCTGGCGGGTGGTCCAGGGGCGCGGCGGGGCCACCCCCTTCGCTGCGGGCGCGCTGGCGGCGGCCCTGGGCAGCGCGCTGGCCGACACGGACGGCACCACGGTCCGCGTCCTCACCGACCGCGAGGTCACGGCCCAGCCCGGCTGGACCCTCGGCGTCAGCGCCCCGGTCCCCCCGGAGGGCCTGGCCGCCGCCGACACCCGCGCGCTGCGCGCACTGGGCCGCGCGGAGGCCACCCGTACCCCGCTCGTACGCCACGACCCGGCCGGCCCGGCGGCCGGACTCGCCGCCCTGATCCCCCCGGAGGAGGCCGCGGCTCACGCCCGCGCGCTCCTGGCCCCGCTCACGGCAGCACCGGGCGCTCCGGCCCTGACCGAGACGCTGCGCGCCTGGCTCTCCCTGCACGGAAGCTGGGACCGTACGGCGGTGGCGCTGACGGTCCACCGCAACACGGTCCGCCAGCGCATCACCCGCTGCGCGGCCCTGCTGGACAGGGACCTGGACGACCCCGACGTACGGATGGAGCTGTGGTTCGCACTACGGGAACCGCCTCAGACCGCCCCGCCCGGCTGACCCGGCGCGGCGACCACGCCCCACCAGTGTTCACCGTGCGGCAGCACCCGCTTCACCTGCGCTTTCGCCCTCCGACACCGCAGGGCCCAAGGGGCCTGGAAAGCCAGGGGAATTGGGGTCCGGCGTGGGTCCCGGGGCCCACGCCGTCGCCGTTCCGCGCTCCGTAGCGTTCGTTCAAGTCCCCACCTGTCAGGGGGGATGAGAGGCGAAGACATGCGGAGGAACGGTTTGAGACCCCCCTCATTCTCCCGGGCCCGTGGGCAGACATCCGTGGAATACCTCGGGCTGCTCGGCATCGTGGTGAGCCTGGTGCTGGCCATGACGCTCACACCGGTCGGGACGCAGGTGACCGGCGGACTTCACCGGGCGATATGCCTGTTGGTCAGCAGCGGTTCCTGCGCGTCGGGCCCGGGTTCCGACAACGGTGGGGACAGTGCGCTGCCGGACCCGGACGGATCCGGTGACGGTTCCGGGGAGGACGGGGTCACGACGCTGCCGGGTCCGGGGCCCGGGGACGACAAACCGAAGTCCGAGGATGTGGCGTTCGAGCCCGACAAGTGCATCCTGGCGTCGGAGACCGACAAACAGAAGACCGTCATGCGCATCCTCTTCATCAAGATCAGTTCCAGCAGTGAACTGAAGGTCACGCAGTGGTCCGACGGCACGGTCACCCTCGATTCCACGGGCACGGTGCAGGGCGGGGTGGAGGGCGGCATCGACTTCCCCGGGCTCAAGAAGTGGGGCGGCAGCGCCTCGCTGAGCGGCAGCTACACCAAGGGCGGCGGTGGCGGCGGGCGTTGGCTGTTCGACGGCCATCAGAGCGACGACCCGCAGAAGGACCTGGAGAGCAACTACAACGACGCCAAGCAGTTCGCGGAGTACCTGAAGGGTGCCGCGAAGTGCAACAGCGGTCCGCCCCGGGCGTACGGCACCGAGCTCGGCATGGTCTGCAACCACTCGAACAAGGACAAGCTGCCGGAGCTGAAGCCGGACCGGCAGCCCGACCTCGACATCACCAAGACCACCAGCGAGAAGTCCGGCGACGTCAAGTTCGGCAAGAGCCTCAGAACGGGCAAGGAGAACAAGAGCGTCGGCCAGGTCACGGGCAAGGGCGCCCAGGGCACCTGGATGAACGACACCCTCGTCATGCGCGGCAACGGGGAGATCACCTTCGTCTACACCATGGAGATCAACGGCCGGGTCGGCAACGGCTACCAGGGTGAAGGCAGCCATATGCAGCAGTTCTACGTGACGTACAACGCCGAGGATTACGACAAGGAGGAGAAGGAGGGCAAGGAGCACCGCCCGACCCGGCTCCGGATCTCCACGGCCGAGCGCGGCATGAGCGGCAACCCGGGCGTCGACATACGGGGATCGGTGCCCGCCGGACCGTTCAACCTGCATGTCGAGGGCGGCGGCGGAAAGACCGACACCGAGGTGCACACCGAGGTGGCGGAGCTGGACCTCAAGGACCCCAAGGACAGCGAGGCCGTCGAGAACTACCTGCGCAACGGGGAGGACGGCGAGGACAGCGGCATCAAGCAGATCCACAACGCGGGCATCCCCTCGCCGCACTCCGCGTCCGAGCCGCTGGCTCCCGACGCGACCCCGTTCGAGAAGCTCCTGCACGACAAGGCCAAGCTCAGCAGCCTCGACTACAAGGTCAACATCGACTGGTGGAAGGCCGGGTTCGCCCTCAGCCTGGGTACGTCCCTCCACAAGCTGAGCACGGGCTTCAAGCTCTTCGGCCTGGAGACCAGCCACGAGCACGAGGAGCAGAAGCTGATCGGCGACCCGACCTACGCGGGCGCGCCGCGCGAGGACGGCAACCGCCCCTGGCTCCCGTTCAAGAAGTGCAGCTCGGTCACTCCCGTCTGAGCCCCGGCACCTCCCACAACGCACGGCAACGACCTAGCGGCCTGCTCCCCCCTGACGTCAGGGGGGAGCAGGCCGCTTCTCGCGTCCCGAACGCCCGAGCACCCCGAACGCCCCGAGCACCCCGCACGCGTCATCGGCCAACGGGCCGGGATCCACCGCCCTGTTGCTCCTCCACCCCATTGCGCTATAACCTCTAACCAACGCATGAGCTTATATCTCGGTGCGGAGTGCGCGGCGTGACCGCGCAGCCGCGCACACCACCGGACGAGGGGAACACCATGTCCCCCACCCTCAGCACCCGCGCCGCCCTCTTCACCCTCCCGCTCGTCGTCGCCGGCCTCCTCGGCACCGCCGCCGCGCCCGCCGGAGCCACCCCGCACCCCGACAGGCCCCTCACCTGTCGCGGAGAAGGCGTCGACGACAAGGCCCTCGTCCGCTCCAGGACCGAGACCGTGATCCACGCACCGCTGAGCACCATCTGGAAGCTGCAGACCGACGTGAAGCGCTGGCCCACCTGGCAGACCCCGGTCGAGACGGTGGAACGCCTCGACCACGGCCCCTTCCGGAAGGGTTCGGCGTTCAGGTGGACGACTCCACTGCCACCCAACCCCGCGACCACCGCCACCAGCCTGGAGGTCACCTCGACCGTCCAGCAGCTCAAGCGCAATTCCTGCATCCGCTGGACCGGCCCGGCGATCGCCGAGGGACTGCACATCGACGGCGTCCACGTATGGAACTTCACCAAGGTCAAGGGCGGCGTCCTCGTACGCACCGAGGAGACCCACACCGCAACCAAGATCCTCCACGACGGCCTAGAAGCCTGGCTGACCGAACTGGCACTTCGTGCAGGCGGGGCCGTACGCCGGCCTCGGTCCAGTCCCGCAGGCGCCGCCAACACGTCACCCCACTACAGCCGATCATCTCGGTCGGCACGTCCGCCCAGGTCACCCCCGTGCGCAGGACATAGACGATCCCGCGCAGAGCCGCACGGTCATCCGCCGGCAGCCGGCCCGGACACCGCCGACGCCTCGGCGGTCGAGCAGGAAGCAACGGGGCGACACACTCCCACAGATCATCAGGCACAAGATCATCCGACAACTCGCAGAACTCTGCCGCCCGCCAACCCAACTGCCAAGACCCTGAGCCGAACTCATTCTGAAATGATCAGTAAGCTGCGGCTTACTCACACCGTCACTCCACGCCCAAGACACTCAAAGGACCGCTGTCCTCGGCGAGGGAGGTCTTTGGGATCGAGCCCATCGACTGGCGTGATTTCCATATTCCACTTTCTGAGAAAACGCGAAGGGAACACAGAGGCAGGCGGAATAACTCGTTCCAGATCCGAAAAAACATTTTACCACTAACGATCATGGTGATGATACATCCAATGATCGGCCGAAAATAACGCTTCCTATTGATCGCCGCTTTGCCATCTCTATACAATTTCGGCTGTCCGGAATTAAGCCAACCCAAGGGGAAGACACATGAGATCCACGCGTCTGACTGCCCTGCGTGAGCCCGGCCGCCGCATAGCCACCGTCACACTCGGTGCCGCCGTTGCGCTCGGCGTTCTCGTTACGCCCGCCCAGGCAGCGAGCTGGTCCAGCTCGCTGGCGGGCGCCGCCCCAGGCTTCGAATCCCGTCGCTGGTACGACTCCGGCGGTTCCACCAACATCAAGTTCACCGGCTGCACGGATAGTGGTAGCAACAGCGTGGTTAACGTCACCCTCCGGAAGGACACGGTTGGGCCGGACCCGTCCTACACTACGGCCGCTTTCACGAACTGCTTTAACAGCAGTTCGGCCACCTCGTCGGGTGATTGGTCCGACCACGGTTCAGGTGACTACTACTTCGCCGTCAACTACGGCGCCTCGGGCCTGCGCGTCTGGGTCAATTCGTTGACCGTAACGTACTAAACACTTCCCCTCCCGGGGGTGCACACATCGCGTGAACACCCTCGGGAGGCTCCCTTTTCCATCCATGAGGTAGCCCCCGTGCCGCTGCACTACCAGTCCTGCACCTTCCGCTACGGCCGCAGATCACGCCCGGTTCTCGACCGGCTCGACCTCGCGTTCTCGTCCGGCCACACCGTCCTTCTCGGCCCCAACGGCGCGGGCAAGAGCACCCTGCTCTCCGTCGGTGCCAGCGCCTCCCTCTCGCATGCGGGAGGCGTCCGATACGGGGACCTCGATCCGGCCAACCGCAAACAGGCGCGGGCCTACCGGACCAAGGTTTCCTGGCTTCCGCAGCGGCCCGGGTTCCTGCCGGGGCTCACATGCAGGGAGCATGTGGCGTACGTGGGCTGGCTCAAGGGCATGCGGGAGCGTGACGCCTGGCGAGCGGCACCGGAGGCGATCGAACGGGTCGGCCTCACCGAAAAGATCAACAACAAGATCAAGACCTTGTCCGGTGGCCAGCAGCAGCGGATCGCCATCGCGCAGGCGCTCGTACACGATGCCGAAGTACTGCTTCTCGACGAGCCGACCGTCGGGCTCGACCCCCATCAACGACGCCGCTTCCTGGACCTGTTGGTCTCGCTGCGCGGCAAGGTCCATGTGATCGTCTCCACGCACGACATCGGCGACCTGGACGATTCCTTCGACGAGGTCGTGGTCCTCGAATCGGGGAAACCCCGGTTCAGAGGAACAGTCGCGGAGTTCGACGGCCACGCCACCCCGGGCTGCGCGCCGGGCCGACGCCTGGAGAGCGCCTACGCGTCGCTCCTGGAGGCGGCCGAATGATCACCTGGGCCAATCTCCGCGCCTCGGCCGCCCCCTGGCTGGTGCTGCCCGTCCTGGTGTACGCCGGGCTGTACGTCAACGACGCCACCCACACCGCACCGTCGAAGTACGGAGTGCAGTCAGGTGAACTGGCCGCCTACGCCCTCGCGGTCATCGCCCCGGCGGTAGCCGGAGCCGCGGCATGGGAAGCCGGCCGCCACCGTCTGCTCGGCGCCTTGACCACCACCAGCCGACGCCGCGCCCTGCGCCGGCTCGTGCAGGCCGCCTCCCCGGTCCTGATCCTGCAAGCAGTCCTTGCCCTGGGGGCCCTCGTCATGGCCTACCAGGCCGTGGGCGTGTTGCCCGGGGGCGCCGGGTGGCTCGGTGTGGCGCACCTGATCGTGCTTCCTCTCGGCTGGCTGGTCATCGGCTGGTGCCTCGGGAGCGTCATGCCCAGGAGCATCGCGGCCCCCATTGCCGGAATCGCCTGCTGGGCGTGGCTGTCCATGCCGCACGCGATGCCCACGAACAGTTGGCTGCGTCACCTGGGCGGCTTCATCGACGGCCTCTCGTCCGTCACCGACGTACGCACCCCGGCGGTGTACCTGGTGCCGTGGGGCGTGGTCACCGGGCTGGCCCTCGCGTTCTGGATTCTGGCCCGGATGCGCCGACGCGCCTGGGCGGTGGTTCTTGCCTTCGCCGTGGCAGCGGCCACCTTCGCCACCGGGCGCACGCTGGTGGCCGACTGGGGTTTCCCACACCCGACAGAGGTACGTGACGTCGCCCTGACCTGTACCGGGCAGGAGCCCACGGTGTGCGTACCGCCGGAGTACGAGCCTTATGCCGAACAGTTGTGGCGAGACGCCCTCGCCCCGGTCAAAAGACTGAAGGCTGCGGGCATAGCCGCCCCCGACGAGCTGCGCATCACGTCGGCGAAGGTTCCGCTCAAGCCGGGCACCTGGCCGTTGCACTGGTCGCTGCCTCCACTCCGCAGCGGCCAGGACCCTGCCCAGCACGCCGCCGACTTCGCCGCCGACCTCGCGGAATCGGCGGTGACCGGGACAGCCGCACTCACCGGTGTCGACGACTGCCGACAGCCGGGTTCCCCTCCCGCAGCCTGGGCCGCCCTGGTGGCCGGAGTGGACGAACAGGCCGTACGAGCGGGAATGCCGGATACGGAATGGGCGGCACTCCAGAAGATTCGCGGGCTTCCTGCCGGGGAGCAGGCCGACTGGTTCACCAAGGCGGCCGTGAGCCAAGAGCGCTGCAACAAGGCCGTCTCATGAATCGCTACGCGCTTGTCGTACGCCGATGGTGGGCCGTCCCGGCAGCACTCGTCCTGCTCGTGGCGGTGTGCTGGACAGTCGGGGCGAGCGAGGTCCCCGTCCCGAGCCTTGCCGGCGGCATGGGCGGCGCCCAACTCGCCTACTTCACACCGGTCCTGATCGTCGTCGCCGTCATGTACTGCCTGGATCGACACCTGCACGAGGCGGAGACCACGGCGGTCCTGCACGTCCACCGGTTCGATCAGGGGGCGGTGGTCCTCGCCGTGGTCCTCGCACACGCGGCCGGACCGGTAGTGGGAATGGACGTCGCCCGCAACGTCACGCTGCTGCTGGCCCTCGCGCTTCTCACGCGCCGCATCGCCAACGAGGCCACAGCGGCAGCGGCAGGGCTGATGTTCCTGATCATCAACCTCATCCTCGGCCGCGCCTACAACCCGGACGGCCACACGACGCACACGTGGTGGGCGGTCGCCCTCTACCCGTCCAGCAGCATGGCCGCATGGCTGGCGGCGACCGCCCTGTTCGCCCTGGCGCTCCCGCTGGCATCCTCACGGGCTCGCGCCGCTCGCTGACGTCCCGAACCGGGCCTCTGGCAGGGGCAGCGTTACCGCTGCCAGAGGCCCGACCCGCGTACCCGCGACGAACTCCGCCCAGGCGGCAGCGGGGACGACGAGCGCGGGGCCGGCCTTGCGCTTGGAGTCGCGGATGCCTACATGGCCGGTGGGGGCGAGGTGGGCGACCTCGACGCAGTTGGTACCGATCTCCTGGCTGTACTAACTGATCATTTCAGAATGAGTTCGGCTCAGGGTCTTGGCAGTTGGGTTGGCGGGCGGCAGAGTTCTGCGAGTTGTCGGATGATCTTGTGCCTGATGATCTGTGGGAGCGTGTCGCCCCGCTGCTTCCTGCTCGACCGCCGAGGCGTCGGCGGTGTCCGGGCCAACTGCCGGCGGATGACCGTGCGGCTCTGCGCGGGATCGTCTATGCCCTGCGCACGGGGGTGACCTGGGCGGACGTGCCGACCGAGATGATCGGCTGTAGTGGGGTGACGTGTTGGCGGCGCCTGCGGGACTGGACCGGGGCCGGCGTACGGCCCCGCCTGCACGAAGTCCTCCTCTCGGAGCTCCGCAGGGCAGGTCTGTTGGACATGGACGACGCCGCGATCGACGGTTCGCACGTCAGAGCCCTCAAAGGGGGGCTCACGCCGGACCTTCGCCGGTCGACTGCGCACGTCCGGGCAGCAAGCACCACCTGATCACCGACCGCCACGGAGCACCTCGTGCGGTGTCATTGACCAGCGGAAACCGTCACGATGTCACCCAGTTCTTGCCCCTGCTGGACACGATCCCCCGAATCCGCGGTCTGGTGGGCCGGCCCCGTCACCGACCACGGCGGCTGTTCGCCGACCGCGGCTACGACTACGACAAGTACCGACGCCTTCTCCGCGCCCGTGGCATCACGCCAAAGACCGCCCGCAAGGGCACAGCCCACGGCTCCGGCCTCGGCAGGACCAGGTGGGTCATCGAGCGCACCTTCGCCTGCCTCCACCAGTTCAAACGCCTGCGGATCCGCTACGAGATACGAGCCGACCTCCACCTCGGACCACTCCAACTCGCCTGCAGCATCATCTGCTCGCGAAAACTCCGAACCTCATTCTGAAATGATCAGTAAGGCGACCGGTTGGCGAGCCGATGGTCATGGCGGAGCAGATCGCACACATCGTCAGCCTTGCGGAGAGCAAGCGGATCCGCGTACACGTGCTGCCGTCCGGGCTGGGCGCCTACCACCTGATGCAGGGCATGTTGACGTTGATGTGGTTCGAGGACCAGCCCCCAGTCGCCTATAGCGAAGGCGTGGGCGTCGGCAAGCTGCATGACTCTCCTGCCGTGGTCCAACGACTCCAAGGCGTCTACAGTCTCACCCTGGGCGACGCGCTACCGCTGAAGGAATCACTTGCCTTGCTGAAGGCCACAGCGAAGGATCACGAACAGCATGAATGACCACACCGTCTCGGACGCTCCCATACTGCGCGACTGGCGCAAGTCGTCCTACAGCGGCGTCGAAGCAGGCAGTTGCCTAGAAGTACTCGACAACCACCCCACCGGCGTCCCCGTCCGCGACTCCAAGACTCCCCACGCCCCCAGCCTCCTCTTCCCCCGGGCCGGCTGGTCGTCCTTCGTCGCCGCCATCAAGGACGCGGCGTCCCTCTAGGCCGACGTCCAACAGCCTCCCCCTCACCCCACCTCACCTCACCTCCCCGGGCTGACCCCCGCCACCATCACGCCGAGCAGCCGGTCCGCCTCCGCAGCCGCGTCGTGGTGGTGCTCCGTGGCCCAGGCGATGCCCGCGACCAGGGTGAGCAGGTCGGTGACGGTCAGGTCCGGTGCTGCCGCGCCGTCCTGTGCGGCGCGGCGCAGCAGGGGGGTGAGCGCTTCGGTGAACTTCGCCGCGCAGGCGCCGGCGTGTGCCGCGTCGGAGGTGAGGGGGGTGTCGGGGGCCAGTGCGGTGGCCAGGCCCCTGGCGGACGCGGCGTACGCGGTGAGGGCGCCCAGCCACTCCAGCAGCGCGGCCCGGGGGTCGGGGGCGTCGGCGAGTTCGTGGGCGCGGGTGCACAGGGCGTCGACCTGCTCGTGGAAGACCGCGTCCAGAAGTGCGCGGCGGCTGGGGAAGTGCCGGCGCACGGTGGCGGAGCCGACCCCCGCGACGCGCGCGATCCGCTCCAGGGAGGCGTCGGCGCCGCGCTCGGCGACCTCCGCCTCGGCCACGGCGAGGATGCGCGCGTAGTTGCGCCGGGCGTCCGCGCGCTGGACGGGCATGGCGTCATCTCCGAATTCGCTGAGGGGAGTTGCTAAGTGGCGGGGCCCTCCGTATCTTACCGACACAAGAAACGGCGGGCCCCGCCGTTTCGCGTCGCGCACTGCCCGAGGAGCCGCCATGCCCGCAGATGCCGTACCCACCGATCCCGCGCCCGTCCTGGTCACCGGCGCCACCGGTCGGCAGGGTGGCGCCACCGCCCGTGCCCTGCTCGCGGCGGGCGTCACCGTCCGGGCGCTGGTCCGCGATCCGGCGAGCGAGCGGGCGAAGGGCGCCGAAGCGCTCGGGGCCGAGCTGGTCACCGGCGACCTCGGTGACCGTGACTCCCTCGCCAGGGCCGCCGAAGGGGCCCGCGCCGTCTTCTCCGTACAGATGCCGGCGATGACCGGGGACGGTATCGACTACGCGGGCGAGCTGGCCCAGGCCGTCAACCTGATCGAGGCCGCCAAGGCGGTCGGCGTACCGCAGTTCGTGCAGACCACCACCTCCGGCGCCGGGCAGCACACCGAGGCTCCCGGATGGGCCGAGGGCCGCTGGGCACCGCTGGAGCCGTACTACGCGACCAAGGCGGGGATCCAGGACCGGGTGCGCGAGGCGGGGTTCGCACACTGGACGCTCATCAAGCCGGGCTTCTTCATGGACAACTTCCTGCCCGCCATGGCCTTCCTGTTCCCGCGTGGGATCGCGGGCGGCCTGGTGAGCGTCGTGAAGCCCGGGACCCACCTGTCCCTCGTCGCGGTCGGCGACATCGGCGCCACGGCCGCCGCCGCCATCGCCGCGCCGGAGCGGTTCGACAGGGTCGAGCTGGAGTTGGCGAGCGACCGTCTGACGATGACGGAGGTCGCGGCGGCCCTCTCCCGCGTCCTGGGTACGGAGCTGGCCGCGCCCGACATGACCGAGGAGGAGGCGACCGCCGCCGGGATGCCGGCGATGGGCGCCGCGCACGCGTTCATGAACGTGGCGGGCCAGCCGGCCCGCCCCGCGTGCGCGCGGGCCCTCGGTATCCCGCTCACCTCTTTCGAGGAGTGGGCACGGGATCATATGCGCGCCACCGCGTGACCGGTCCACGCCGCCTCCGCCTCTGGACACCCGAACGAACCGCCGGGTAACTTGGGCTGAGCAAGCGCTTAATCGAATGCTCCGGCCAGTCGTGAACCGCAGGAGGTTTTCCCGTGCGCCGTACCGTTTACAACGAGGACCACGAGGCGTTCCGGGAGACCATACGCGCCTTCATCGAGGCCGAGGTCGTCCCCGTGTACGACGAGTGGTACGCGGCGGGGCAGGCGCCCCGCGACTTCTACTACACCCTTGGTGAGCTGGGCATCTTCGGGATCGAGGTGCCCGAGGAGTACGGCGGCGCGGGCGAGGAGTCCTTCAAGTTCCAGTCCGTGATCACCGAGGAGTGCGCCCGCGCCGGTGTCTCCTTCGGAGGGTCGGGCGTGCACGTCGCGCTCTGTCTGCCGTATCTGAAGGCGTACGCCACCGACGAGCAGAAGAAGCGCTGGCTGCCCGACTTCGTCAGCGGCCGGACGATGTACGCGATCGCCATGACCGAGCCGGGCACCGGCTCCGACCTGGCCGGGATGAAGACCACCGCCAAGCTCTCCGAGGACGGCACGCACTACGTCCTGAACGGCGCGAAGACCTTCATCACCGGCGGCGTCCACGCGGACCGCGTCATCGTCTGCGCCCGGACCGCCGCGCCGACGCCCGAGGACCGGCGGTACGGGATCTCGCTGCTGGTCGTGGACACGAAGGCGGAGGGGTACGCGGTCGGCCGCAAGCTCGACAAGCTGGGCCTGAGGACCTCCGACACCGCCGAGCTGTCCTTCACCGACGTGAAGGTGCCGGTCGGGGATCTGCTCGGCGAGGAGAACAAGGGCTTCTCCTACCTCGGCCAGAACCTGCCGCAGGAGCGGCTCGGCATCGCGGTCGGGGCGTACGCGCAGGCCGCCGCCGCGATCCGGTTCGCGCAGGCGTACGTGCAGGACCGTACGGTCTTCGGCAAGAGCGTCGCGTCCTTCCAGAACACCAAGTTCGAACTGGCCGCCTGCAAGGCGGAGGTGGACGCGGCGGAGGCCGTCGTGGACCGCGCGCTGGAGGCGCACGACCTGGGCGAGCTGTCCGCCGCCGAGGCCGCCTCGGCGAAGCTCTTCACCACCGAGGTCGCGCACCGCGTGATCGACAAGTGCCTCCAGCTCCACGGCGGCTACGGCTACATGAACGAGTACCCGATCGCCCGCCTGTACGCGGACAACCGCGTCAACCGGATCTACGGCGGCACCAGCGAGGTCATGAAGATGATCATCGCCAAGTCGATGGGGCTGTAAGCCGCACCGATGAACGACGCCCCGGACACCGCCGACGCCCTCGGCACCCTGCTCGGTCTGCTCGACCTGGAGCGGATCGAGCGGGACATCTTCCGCGGGCGGAGTTCCTCCGCGTCCGCGGTCGTCCCGCGCGTCTTCGGCGGGCAGGTCGCCGCCCAGGCGCTGGTGGCCGCGGGCCGTACGGTCCCCGCCGACCGTACGGCCCACTCCCTGCACGCGTACTTCCTGCGGCCGGGCGACCCCGGCGCTCCGATCGTCTACACCGTCGACCGGATCAGGGACGGGCGCTCCTTCACCACGCGGCGGGTCGTCGCCGTCCAGCACGGCCGGCCGATCTTCCATCTCTCCGCCTCCTTCCAGATGTACGAGGAGGGCCTGGAGCACCAGACGGAGATGCCGGAGGCGCCGGATCCGGAGACGCTGCCGACCGGGGCTGAGCTGCTGCCCCGGTACGCCGACCGGTTCGTCGACCCGGGGGTGGTGGACCGGCTGCTGGAGGCGCGCGCGGCGGTCGATCTGCGCTATGTGGACGCGCCGCCGTACGCCGGTGTGGGGGAGCCGCGCGAGCCGCGCTCCCAGGTGTGGTTCCGTACGGCGGGAAAACTGGCCGACGATCCCCTGCTGCACGTCTGTCTGGCGACCTACGTCTCCGACATGACGCTGCTCGACTCGGTGCTGCTGGCCCACGGGCGGGGCGGCTGGACGGTCGGTGACGTGGTGGGGGCGAGCCTGGACCACGCGATGTGGTTCCACCGGCCGTTCCGGGCGGACGAGTGGCTGCTGTACGACCAGCAGTCCCCGTCGTCGTCGGGCGGGCGCGGGCTGGGGCAGGCGCGGATCTTCACCCGGGACGGCAGGCTGGCGATCTCGGTGATCCAGGAGGGCGTGATCCGGGTACCGCGCGACTGAGCCGGCCGTCCCGCTCCGGGGGCGGCGGCGCCGTCAGAGCAGCCCCGCCGCGTTGCGCAGGTACGCGGTCATCGGGTCGTAGAAGCGCGGGTCGGTGACGTGGTCGTCCAGCGGGATCGTCACGCTGAGCGTGCCCTCCGCCTCGCCGAGGAAGAGCGCGGGGTCGTTGCAGTCCGCGTACCCCATCGAATCGAGGCCGCGCTGCCCCGCGCACCCGGCCCAGCCGTGGTCCGCGACCACCAGGTCCGGCTGCGGTCTGCCGTCGCGCTCCAGACCGTCCAGGATCGCCCGCATCGGCTCCGGCGAGTGCGTGTGCCACAGCGTCGCGCCGCGCTCCAGCACCGCGACGTCGGCGAACTGGAAGACCATGCCCTCGTCCGCCGTGAGCCCGGCGGGGATCGTCACGATCTCGCAGCCCGCGGCCCGCAGGGCGTCGGCGGTCTGCCGGTGCACGTCCAGCAGCCCGCCCGGGTGGCCGGTCGCGAAGAGGACGCGCTCCTGGGCGTCGGCGGCCTTGCGCAGCCGCGCGGCCATCCGCTCCAGGCCGTCCACGGTCAGCTCGGGGTCGATGGTGTCCTGGCCGACGCGGTGCTCCGGGTCGTCGCTCACACCGCAGCGTTCGGCCATCACGGCGAGCACGTCCTGCTCGTCGGTCCAGCGGTCGCCCAGCTCCAGGCCCAGCCAGTAGTGGCGGTCGCCGTTGGCGAGCTTGCGGTAGTGGCGGAGGTTGTTGTCGCGGGGCGTGGCGACGTTGCCCGCGATGCGCGTACGGACGAGATGGTCGACGAGGGCGGGGCGGCTCGGTATCGGCATGTGCCCATTGTGCCGTCAGGCCCGCGCGGCGCGCCGGGTGTCCCGCCCCCCGGGACGAACTTCCCCGGGGGGCGGTCCGGCGGGACCCCGGTGCCGTGCGGCTCGCGGGCAGTGGTCCACTGTGCGTACGTCGGTACGTCCGACGTCCGTCCCACCTCAACCGGGAGTGTCCTGTGGCAGCTTCACCCGATCTCGGCCGTCCGCTGGAGCCGTTCGCCCTGCCGGGCGGTGTGTTCGACGGCGACACCTTCGTACGACGGGAGTACCGGCTCGAAGAACGGCAGGGGCACCCGCTGGTCATCGCCTTCTACCCCGGGGACGACACCACCGTCTGCACCAAGCAGCTCTGCTCGTACTCCAGCGGCCTGGAGACGTTCACGGAGCTGGGGGCCGAGGTCTGGGGCATCAGCCCGCAGGACGTCGACAGCCATGAGACCTTCGCGCGCAAGCACGACCTGCGGATTCCGCTGCTCGCCGACACCGACCGGTCGGTCGCGAAGGCGTTCGGGGTGGCCGCGCCCGGCATCGGGGTGCGCCGGTCGGTGTTCCTCGTCGCGCCGGACGGCTCGCTGCACTGGAAGCATGTCGCGCTGCTCGGGATGACCTTCCAGCCCGTGGAGACCCTGGCCAGGGAGTTGTCGGGGCTCAGGACCGCCTGAACCGCAGCACCGGGTCCCCGGCGCCCGCGTCGCCTTCGCCGCCCGCGTCGCCCTCGTCGCCCAGCGCGGCGAAGGCGCCGTGGGCCAGCCGGCGCAGCAGCGCCTCCGTCTTGGCGCGGCCCGGCAGGCTGCCGCCGTACGAGCCGAGGTGCGGCGTCGAGTTGAGCAGCCCGAAGACGGCGTGCACGGCGCCGCGCGCCTGCGCCTCCGGGACGCGCGGGTACAGCTCCCGTACGACCGTGACCCACAGCTCCACGTACTGCCGCTGGAGCTGACGCACCAGCTTGCGGTCGCTGTCCCTGAGCCGGTCCAGCTCGCGGTCGTGGAGGGTGATCAGCGGACGGTCGTCCAGCGCGAAGTCGATGTGCCCGTCGATCAGCGAGGACAGCAGCGCGGCCGGGTCCCTGGTCCTGCCGCCCACGCCCTGCCCCGTGAGCCCGTCCGCCTCCGTAGCCCCGTCGGCCCCTACCGCCCCGTTCGCCTCGCGGACCCGTAGCCTGCCGCCGTCCAGCAGCCGGCCGCTGATGCCGACCAGCAGCTCGGCGAGCATCGCGTCCTTGCCCGCGAAATGGCGGTACAGGCCCGGCCCGCTGATACCGACCGCCGCCCCTATCTCGTCGACGCCCACGCCGTGGAAGCCACGCTCGGCGAAGAGGCGCGCGGCCTGCTTGAGGATCTGTTCGCGGCGGGTCGGGGCGGCGGTCCGGGTGCTCATGGGAAATCATTCTAGACAGGGTCGTTAGCGATCGTTAACCTGAACGAGTGAGGTTAACGCTCACTAACGTCTGGGCAGAAACCCTTGCGGGTGGGACACACCCGGGCCGGAGCAAGGCCGGAGCAAGGGAGCTACCAGCGATGCAGCAGCCGACCAGGCAGGTGAACGGGCAGGTGAGCGGGGAGACTGCGGGTGCCACGGCGGTACGGGAGGCCGTGCGGCCGGCGGTGCAGCGGGCCCCCGTGCTGACCAGCTCCGCCGACCCGGCGTCCGCGGTCTGGAAGGCCAACGAGGTGGCCCACGGCGCGCTGGCCGACGCGCTGCGCGCCCGGCTCGGCGCGGCGCGGCTGGGCGGCGGCGAGAAGGCCCGCGCCCGGCACACCGCGCGCGGGAAGCTGCTGCCGCGCGACCGGGTGGACGCACTCCTCGACCCCGGCTCGCCCTTCCTGGAGCTGGCGCCGCTCGCGGCCGAGGGGATGTACGGAGGGGCCGCCCCGGCCGCCGGGGTGATCGCCGGGATCGGCCGGGTCAGCGGCCGTGAGGTGGTGATCGTCGCCAATGACGCGACGGTCAAGGGCGGCACGTACTACCCCATGACGGTGAAGAAGCATCTGCGCGCCCAGGAGGTGGCCCTGGAGAACCGGCTGCCGTGCCTCTATCTCGTCGACTCGGGCGGCGCCTTCCTCCCGCTCCAGGACGAGGTCTTCCCGGACCGGGAGCACTTCGGCCGGATCTTCTACAACCAGGCCAGGATGTCCGGGGCCGGCATCCCGCAGATCGCCGCCGTCCTCGGCTCCTGCACGGCGGGCGGGGCGTACGTCCCGGCGATGAGCGACGAGGCGGTGATCGTGCGCGGGCAGGGCACGATCTTCCTGGGCGGCCCGCCGCTGGTGAAGGCGGCGACGGGCGAGGTGGTCACGGCCGAGGAGCTGGGCGGCGGCGAGGTCCACTCCCGTACGTCCGGGGTGACGGACCATCTCGCGGAGGACGACGCGCACGCGCTGCGGATCGTCCGCACCATCGTCTCGACGCTGCCCGCGCGCGGGGCGCTCCCCTGGTCCGTCGAGCCGGTCGAGGAGCCCGCGGTGGACCCTGCCGGGCTGTACGGCGCGGTGCCGGTGGATTCCCGTACGCCCTACGACGTGCGGGAGGTGATCGCGCGGGTGGTGGACGGCTCGCGGTTCGCCGAGTTCAAGGCCGAGTTCGGTACGACGCTGGTGACGGGGTTCGCGCACATCCACGGCCACCCGGTCGGGATCGTCGCCAACAACGGCATCCTGTTCTCCGAGTCCGCCCAGAAGGGCGCGCACTTCATCGAGCTGTGCGACCAGCGCGGCATCCCGCTGCTCTTCCTCCAGAACATCTCGGGCTTCATGGTCGGCCGGGACTACGAGGCGGGCGGCATCGCCAAGCACGGCGCGAAGATGGTGACGGCGGTGGCCTGCGCGCGGGTGCCGAAGCTGACGGTCGTGGTCGGCGGGTCGTACGGGGCGGGCAACTACTCGATGTGCGGCCGGGCCTACTCCCCCCGCTTCCTGTGGATGTGGCCCAACGCCAAGATCTCCGTGATGGGCGGCGAGCAGGCAGCCTCCGTCCTCGCCACGGTGAAGCGGGACCAGATCGAGGCGCGCGGCGAGGAGTGGGGTGCCGAGGACGAGGAGGCGTTCA
This sequence comes from Streptomyces sp. NPDC087310, assembly GCF_044744405.1. Classification (NCBI taxonomy): domain Bacteria; kingdom Bacillati; phylum Actinomycetota; class Actinomycetes; order Kitasatosporales; family Streptomycetaceae; genus Streptomyces; species Streptomyces sp. NPDC087310. Next base: position 1,235,914 of record NZ_JBIUYF010000001.1, read on the forward strand.
AGGACCCGATCCGCGCGCAGTACGAGACCCAGGGCAACGCCTACTACGCGACGGCGCGCCTCTGGGACGACGGCGTGATCGACCCGCTGGAGACCCGTCAGGTCGTGGGTCTCGCCCTGACCGCGTGTGCCAACGCCCCGCTGGGCGAAGCGGGCTTCGGCGTCTTCCGGATGTGAGAGGGCGATGGTGAGGGTGGGAGCGGGAATGTTCGACACGGTCCTGGTGGCCAATCGCGGCGAGATCGCGGTCCGCGTGATCCGTACGCTGCGCGCCCTCGGCGTGCGCTCGGTCGCGGTCTTCAGCGACGCGGACGCGGACGCGCGCCATGTGCGCGAGGCGGACACGGCGGTACGGATCGGCCCGGCGGCGGCGTCGGAGAGCTATCTCCGCGCCGACCGGCTGCTCGAAGCGGCGGCGCGTACGGGCGCGGAGGCGGTCCACCCGGGGTACGGCTTCCTCTCGGAGAACGCGGCGTTCGCGCGGGCCTGCGCGGACGCGGGGCTGGTCTTCATCGGGCCGCCCGCCGCCGCGATCGAGCTGATGGGCGACAAGATCCGTGCGAAGGAGACCGTACGGGCGGCGGGCGTCCCGGTGGTGCCGGGCTCCTCGGGCAGCGGGCTGACGGACGCCCAACTGACCGAGGCGGCGGCCCGGATCGGGATGCCGGTGCTGCTGAAGCCGTCGGCGGGCGGCGGCGGCAAGGGCATGCGGCTGGTGCGCGCGGAGGCGGTGCTCGCCGAGGAGATCGCGGCGGCGCGGCGCGAGGCGCGCTCCTCCTTCGGGGACGACACGCTGCTGCTGGAGCGGTGGGTGGACCGGCCGCGCCATATCGAGATCCAGGTCCTCGGCGACACGTACGGGAACGTGGTCCATCTGGGCGAGCGCGAGTGCTCGCTCCAGCGGCGCCACCAGAAGGTCGTGGAGGAGGCGCCGTCCGTCCTGCTGGACGGGGCGACGCGGGCGGCGATGGGCGAGGCGGCGGTGCGGGCGGCGCGCTCGTGCGGCTACGCGGGGGCGGGGACGGTGGAGTTCATCGTCCCGGGCGACGACCCCTCGTCGTACTTCTTCATGGAGATGAACACCCGCCTCCAGGTCGAGCATCCGGTCACGGAGCTGATCACCGGCCTCGACCTGGTGGAGTGGCAGCTCCGGGTGGCCGCCGGGGAGGAACTTCCCCTCACCCAGGACGACATCACCTTCACCGGACACGCGGTGGAGGCCCGGATCTACGCGGAGACGGTCTCCGTGAAGGAGGGCAGCCGGGGCTTCCTGCCCTCCGGGGGCACGGTGCTGGCGCTGCGCGAGCCGCAGGGCGGCGGCGTACGGACGGACTCCGGCCTGGCGGTCGGCACGGAGGTCGGCAGTACGTACGACCCGATGCTGTCGAAGGTCGTCGCCCACGGCCCGGACCGCGCCACCGCGCTGCGCACCCTGCGGGCGGCCCTCGCGGACACGGTCACGCTCGGCGTCCCGACGAACGCCGGGTTCCTGCGCCGGCTGCTGGCCCATCCGTCGGTGGTCGCGGGCGAGCTGGACACGGGGCTGGTGGAACGCGAGATGGCCGGCCTGGTGCCCGACGGGGTCCCGCCGGAGGTGTACGCGGCGGCGGCGGCCGTCCGCCAGGCGGAGCTGGAGCCGGGGGCGGCGGCGGGATCGGGAGCCGCCCCGGGGTGGGTGGATCCCTTCTCCGTGCCGAGCGGCTGGCGGCTGGGCGGCGCGCCCGCCCCTGTACGGCACGCGCTGCGTATCGCGGGACTGGAACCCGTCACTCAGGAGATCGCGCCCTCGGACGGGTTCCGGGTGGAGCCCGGTCTCGTCACCGTCACCCTGGACGGCGTGACGCACACCTTCCACCGGGCGGGGCGGTGGCTCGGCAGGGACGGCGAGAGCTGGCACGTACAGGACTTCGACCCGGTGGAGGCGGCGCTGCGCGGCGCCGGGGCGGGCGCCGGCGTGGACGCGCTGACCGCGCCGATGCCGGGGACGGTCACCGTCGTGAAGGTGGGCGTCGGGGACGCGGTCGTGGCGGGGCAGAGTCTGCTGGTCGTGGAGGCGATGAAGATGGAGCACGTCATCTCCGCCCCGCACGACGGCACGGTCGCCGAGCTGGATGTCACGCCCGGCTCCACCGTCGCCATGGACCAGGTGCTGGCCGTGGTCACCCCGGCCGAACCGCCCGCGACACGGCCGCCCCGGGAGCCGGCCCCCGAGCCGGGCGACGCCACCCCCGCACCCGCCGTACCCCTCACACCTGCCGCACCCGCCGTACCCGCGCCGTCCGGCACACAGTCCGGCACACAGGAGGAGTCATGACGGACGGACTGCCCATGGCCGTTCCCGCGCAGGGGCTGCCGCCCCGGGTCCGTATCCACGAGGTGGGGGCGCGGGACGGGCTCCAGAACGAGAAGGCCGTCGTACCGACCGAGGTGAAGGCCGAGTTCATCCACCGGCTCGCGCACGCCGGGCTGACCACCGTCGAGGCCACCAGCTTCGTCCACCCCAAGTGGGTCCCCCAACTGGCCGACGCCGAGGCGCTCTTCCCCCTGGTGGCGGATCTCCAGGGCGAGGTGGCGCTGCCGGTCCTCGTGCCGAACGGGCGCGGCCTGGACCGCGCGCTGGCGCTCGGGGCCCGCCGGGTCGCCGTGTTCGCCAGCGCCACCGAGTCCTTCGCCCGGGCCAACCTCAACCGGACCGTGGACGAATCGCTCGCCATGTTCGCGCCGGTCGTCGCCCGCGCCCGGGACGAGCGGATGCACGTCCGCGGCTACCTCTCCATGTGCTTCGGCGATCCGTGGGAGGGCCCCGTCCCGGTCCATCAGGTCGTCACCGTCGCCAAGGCGCTCATGGACCTGGGGTGCGACGAGCTGAGCCTCGGCGACACCATCGGGGTCGCCACCCCCGGCCATGTCCAGGCGCTGCTGGCCGAGTTGAACGAGGAGGGCGTGGCGACCAGCGCCCTCGGCGTGCACTTCCACGACACCTACGGCCAGGCGCTCGCCAACACCCTGGCCGCGCTCCAGCACGGCGTGACGACGGTGGACGCGTCGGCGGGCGGGCTGGGCGGCTGCCCCTTCGCGAAGAGCGCCACCGGGAATCTCGCCACCGAGGATCTCGTGTGGATGCTCGACGGCCTCGGGGTGGAGACCGGCGTCGATCTCGGCCGGCTCGCGGACACCAGCATCTGGCTGGCCGGGGAGCTGGGCCGCCCCAGCCCCTCCCGTACCGTCCGCGCGCTGTCGGGCCGGACGGCGTCCGCCCCGGCCCAGGCCCCCGCGTCCCGGCCCGCGTCCCAGCCCCCCATGGCCCAGCCTCCCAAGGAGTGACCCGATGTCCCTGGACCACCGCCTCTCCGTCGAGCACGAACAACTGCGCAGCACCGTCGAGGAGTTCGCCCGCGAGGTGGTCGCGCCCAAGATCGGCGACTTCTACGAGCGGCACGAGTTCCCGTACGAGATCGTCCGCGAGATGGGGCGGATGGGGCTGTTCGGGCTGCCGTTCCCGGAGGAGTACGGCGGCATGGGCGGCGACTATCTCGCGCTCGGGATCGCCCTGGAGGAGCTGGCGCGCGTCGACTCGTCCGTGGCGATCACCCTGGAGGCCGGGGTCTCGCTGGGCGCCATGCCCGTGTACCGGTTCGGCACGGAGGAGCAGAAGCTCGCGTGGCTGCCCCGGCTCTGCTCGGGCGAGCTGCTGGGCGCGTTCGGGCTGACCGAGCCCGACTGCGGTTCCGACGCGGGAGGTACGCGCACCACGGCCGTGCGCGACGGCGACACCTGGGTGATCAACGGCACCAAGTGCTTCATCACCAACTCGGGGACGGACATCACGGGCCTGGTGACCGTCACCGCCGTCACCGGCCGCAAGGCGGACGGGCGTCCGGAGATCTCCGCGATCATCGTCCCGTCCGGTACCCCCGGCTTCACGGTCGCCGCCCCGTACTCCAAGGTCGGGTGGAACGCCTCGGACACCCGCGAGCTGTCCTTCTCCGACGTACGGGTCCCGCTGGCGAACCTGCTCGGCGAGGAGGGCCGTGGATACGCCCAGTTCCTGCGGATCCTGGACGAGGGCAGGATCGCGATCTCCGCGCTGGCGACGGGGCTCGCCCAGGGGTGTGTGGACGAGTCGGTGAGGTACGCCCGGGAGCGGCACGCCTTCGGCCGGCCGATCGGCGCCAACCAGGCGATCCAGTTCAAGATCGCGGACATGGAGACGCGGGCGCACATGGCGCGCATCGGCTGGCGGGACGCGGCCTCGCGGCTGACGCACGGGGAGCCGTTCAAGAAGGAGGCGGCGATCGCGAAGCTGTACTCGTCGACGGTCGCCGTGGACAACGCCCGTGACGCCACCCAGATCCACGGCGGTTACGGCTTCATGAACGAGTATCCGGTGGCCCGGATGTGGCGCGACTCCAAGATCCTGGAGATCGGCGAGGGGACGAGCGAGGTCCAGCGGATGCTCATCGCGCGCGAACTGGGCCTGCCGGACTGATACAGGCGGGGGCCGGCCGACCGGCCCCCTGCTTTTCCGCGTCCGGGTGCCGGACGCACCCTGGGATACTCGGTGAGGTTAGGCTAACCTACCTTCGAATGAGCAACCCGGCCGTGACAGGCCGTACCCACCACCCAGGGATGGACACCGTCATGCCCACAGACTCCGGTCCGGCCGAGGCAACCGAAACCGCGAAGAAGGTCGGCTGACCCCATGAAGACGGCTGAGACAGCCCCGTTCCGTTTCTTCTCCCTCCAGGTCGTACGGACGCGGCGCCTCGGCCCGTCCCTGGTCCGCGTCACCTTCGGGGGCCGAGGCGGCGACGGTCTCGTCGACTTCGCCGCCGGGGGCCGCGACCAGAGCCTGTCGCTCTTCCTCCCGCACCCGGGCCAGGTCGCGCCCGTGGTGCCGGTCGAGGAGGGCGAGGGCTGGTGGAGCGCCTGGCGGGCGCTGCCCGACGACGTACGGGCCGTGATGCGCTCGTACACCCTGCGGGAGCAGCGCCGCGACCCGGACGAGGTGGACATCGACTTCGCGCTCCACCCGGACGGCGGCCCCGCGTGCCGCTGGGCGGGCCGGGCGTCGCCCGGTGACCAAGTGCTGGTGCTGGGGCCGGCCGTGGCGGACAACACGGCGGTACGGTTCCGGCCGCCGGCCGACACCGACTCCGTACTGATCTGGGCCGACGAGACGGCGCTGCCCGCCGCTTCGGCGATCCTGGAGTGGCTGCCCGCGGGCCTGCGGGCGGACGTCTGGATCGACGTGCCGCACGCCGCCGACCGGCAGCCGCTGACCACCGCCGCCGACGCCAGGATCACCTGGCTGGTGCGGGACGAGGGCGCGCCGTCCGCGCTGGAGGCCGTACGCGCCTTCGAGCAGCACGGGAGCGCCCCGTACGCGTGGATCGCCGGGGAGTCGGGCACGGTCAAGGCGCTGCGCCGCCATCTCGTGCACGAGCGGGGTGTCGACCGGCGCCGGGTGACCTTCGTCGGCTACTGGCGGCTCGGGCTGAGCGAGGAGCAACTGCGCGAGGCGGCGACCGAGTCGGCCAGGAAGGCCACCGAAGAGGCCGCCGGAGAGACCGTCAGGGAAACCGTCGGGGAAACGGTCCGGGAGAGGACCGAGGAGGCGGCGCGGGCCGCGTAACCCCGTACGCGGCCTTCAGCGCCACAGGTACGCCCTCCGCCCTGCCATCTGTGTGACGGGGCGACTCCGATGCGGGATTGAAAGATGAAGTTAGGTTAGGCTAACCTAACTAAGCCTCATCGGCCCCACCCCGTACCCGTACTTCACCCCGCACCCCACCCCGCACCCCCACATCCGGGAGGACCCCAGCATGCGTGCGCACCTGCTCAATGGCGCGACGGCGGACCGCTATCGGCGCTCCGTGACCGAAGGAGTCGAGCGGGTGGCGAACCGACTCGCCACAACGAAAAAGCCGTTCAGCGGCATCACCCCCGACGCACTGGCCCCGGTGGTCTCCGCGGTCGACCTGGACCAGCCGCTCGGAGATGCCTCGGCCGCGCTCGACGAGCTGGAGAGCGTCTATCTGCGGGACGCGGTCTACTTCCACCACCCGCGGTACCTCGCGCACCTCAACTGCCCGGTCGTCATACCCGCCGTCCTCGGCGAGGCCGTGCTCTCCGCCGTCAACTCCTCCCTGGACACCTGGGACCAGAGCGCCGGCGGCACCCTGATCGAGCGCCGGCTCATCGACTGGACCACGCGGCGCATCGGGCTCGGCGCCTCCGCCGACGGCGTCTTCACCAGCGGCGGCACCCAGTCCAACCTCCAGGCGCTGCTCTTCGCCCGCGAGGAGGCCAAAGCCGACGAGCTGACGAAACTGCGCGTCTTCGCCTCCGAGTGCAGCCACTTCAGCGTGCAGAAGTCGGCCACCCTGCTCGGGCTCGGCCCGAACGCCGTGGTCTCCATCCCCTGCGACCGCGACAAGCGCATGCAGACCGTGGCCCTCGCCGCCGAGCTGGAGCGCTGCCGCGCCGAGGGGCTGACCCCGATGGCCGTCGTCGCGACCGCGGGCACCACCGACTTCGGCTCCATCGACCCGCTGCCGGAGATCGCGGCGCTCTGCGAGCAGTACGACACCTGGATGCACGTCGACGCGGCGTACGGCTGCGGGCTGCTGGCCTCCCTCACCCGCCGTCCGCTCCTGGACGGCATCGAGCACGCCGACTCCGTCACCGTCGACTACCACAAGTCCTTCTTCCAGCCGGTGAGTTCGTCGGCCGTGCTGGTACGGGACGGGGCCACCCTGCGGCATGCCACGTACCACGCGGACTATCTGAACCCGCGCAGGACCGTCGAGGAGCGCATCCCCAACCAGGTCGACAAGTCCCTCCAGACCACGCGCCGCTTCGACGCCCTCAAACTGTGGATGACCCTGCGCGTCATGGGCGCCGACGGCATCGGGGAGCTCTTCGACGAGGTCTGCGACCTGGCCGCCGAGGGGTGGCAGCTCCTCGCCGCCGACCCGCGCTACGACGTCGTCGTGGAGCCCCAGCTCTCCACCCTCGTCTTCCGCTACATCCCCGAGCACATCACCAGCCCCACCGAGATCGACCGCGCCAACCTCCACGCCCGTAAAGCACTGTTCGCCTCCGGCGAGGCCGTGGTCGCGGGGACGACCGTGGGCGGGCGTCAGTACCTGAAGTTCACCCTGCTCAACCCCGAGACCACCGTGCGCGACATCGCCGCCGTCCTCGATCTGATCTCCGGCCACGCCGAGCAGTACCTGGGAGAGAACCTTGTCCACGCTTCCTGAGCGCAGCGCGCCGTACGACTTCGTCGGCATCGGGCTCGGCCCCTTCAACCTGGGACTCGCCTGCCTGACCGAGCCGATCGACGAACTCGACGGAGTCTTCCTGGAGTCGAAACCCGACTTCGAGTGGCACTCGGGGATGTTCCTCGAAGGCGCCCACCTCCAGACGCCGTTCCTGTCGGACCTGGTCACCCTGGCCGACCCGACCTCGCCGTACTCCTTCCTCAACTACCTGAAGGAGTCCGGGCGGCTGTACTCGTTCTACATCCGTGAGAACTTCTATCCGCTGCGGACCGAGTACAACGACTACTGCCGCTGGGCCGCCGCCAAACTCTCCAGCGTGCGCTTCAACCGTACGGTGACCTCCGTCTCGTACGAGGAGGAGAGCGAGCTGTACGTGGTCCGCACCGCGGACGAGACGTACCGCGCCTGGCGCCTGGTGCTCGGCACCGGGACTCCGCCGTACGTCCCGGAGTCCTGCCAGGGGCTCGGCGGTGACTTCCTGCACAACTCCCGCTATCTGCAGGGGAAGGCGGAGCTCCAGAAGAAGGAGTCCATCACCCTCGTCGGCAGCGGGCAGAGCGCCGCGGAGATCTACTACGACCTGCTCTCCGACATCGACGCGCACGGCTACCAGCTCAACTGGGTCACCCGCTCGCCGCGCTTCTTCCCGCTCGAATACACCAAACTGACGCTGGAGATGACCTCCCCGGAGTACATCGACTACTTCCACGCGCTGCCGGAGGCCACCCGCTACCGGCTGGAGTCGGGGCAGAAGGGGCTGTTCAAGGGCATCGACTCGGATCTCATCAACGAGATCTTCGACCTGCTCTACCAGAAGAACCTCAAGGGCCCGGTCCGGACCCGGCTGATGGCCAACACCGCGCTGACCTCGGCGTCGTACGCACACGGGACGTACACGCTCGGACTGCGCCAGGAGGAGCAGGAGCAGGACTTCTCCCTCGCCACGCAGGGGCTGGTCCTCGCCACCGGCTACAGGTACGTCGCCCCCGCCTTCCTGGAGCCGGTCGCCGGCCGGATCAGGCTGGACGGGCACGGCCGGTACGACGTCGCCCGCAACTACAGCATCGACACGACCGGGCGCGGGATCTTCCTCCAGAACGCCGCCGTGCACACGCACAGCATCACCTCGCCCGACCTGGGCATGGGCCCGTACCGCAACGCGTACATCATCGGTGAGCTGCTGGGGCGGGAGTACTACCCGGTCGAGAAGGCCATCGCGTTCCAGGAGTTCGCCGCACCGGAAGGCACCCTTCGATGACCGAGCGCACCCCCGGGCCGGAGATCCTGTTCTCCCGTACGGACGAACGGCTGGGCCTCTTCGAGGTACGCGCCGTCGACCCGTTCGCCGACATCGAGCTGCTGCACGGCTGGGTCACCCACCCCAAAGCGGCCTTCTGGCTGATGCAGGGCGCCACGCTGCCGGATGTCGAGCGGGAGTACCTGGGCATCGCCGCCGCCACGAACCACGACGCGTTCATCGGGCTGCACAACGGCGTCCCCGCCTTCCTGATCGAGCGGTACAACCCCGCCGAGGTGGAGCTGAAGGGCCTGTACGAGGCCGAGACCGGCGACATCGGGATGCACTTCCTGGTCGCCCCGGTCGACGGCTCGCGGCGGCTGCACGGCTTCACGCGCGCCGTGATCACGACGGTGATGGCGCTGCTCTTCGACGACCCGTCCGTACGGCGCGTGGTCGTCGAGCCCGACGTACGCAACGCCGCCGTCCACGCCCTCAACGAGGCGGTCGGCTTCCGGATCGAGAGGAAACTCTCGAAGCCGGAGAAGGACGCCTATCTGAGCATCTGCACGCGCGAGATGTTCCACGCCGCGCTCGCCGCACCGGCCGAGCAGGACGCAGCAGCCGAGCAGGCCACCCCGGCCGAGCAGACCGCTCAAGCAGCACGAGGAGTCACCCGATGAGCAGCCCGAAAGCACCCGCGAACGCGCCGGTGAAAACACCCGCGAACACCGCGCCGAACACCACGGACAGCGTCGCCCATCTCACCCCGGCGCTCTGGGAGCAGGCCGGCCGGCTGCTCATCCGCAAAGCCCTCGCGGAGTTCTCCCACGAGCGCATCCTGACCCCCGAGTCCCTCGGCGGGGACCGCTACCGGGTGCGGAGCGACGACGACGCGACCGAGTACCGCTTCACCGCGCGCCGGTTCGCCCTCGACCACTGGCAGATACCCGCCGACTCCGTACAGCGCCACCGCGGCGACGCGGAACTGCCCCTGGACGCGCTCGACTTCTTCATCGAGCTGCGCGAGACGCTGGGGCTCTCCGCCGCGATCCTGCCCGTCTACCTGGAGGAGATCTCCTCCACCCTCGCGGGCACGGCGTACAAACTCACCAAGAAGCCGGTGACCTCGGCGGAGCTGGCCGGCGCCGGGTTCCAGGAGATCGAGACGGGGATGACCGAGGGTCACCCCTGCTTCGTCGCCAACAACGGCCGGCTCGGCTTCGGCGTGGACGAGTACCGCGCGTACGCCCCCGAGGCCGCGAGCCCGATCCGGCTCGTCTGGCTCGCCGCGCGCCGCGACCGGGCCACCTTCACCGCGGGCGCCGGGCTCGACTACTCCTCCCTGATGCGCGAGGAGCTGTCCGCGGCGACGCTGGAGCGGTTCGACGGGATCCTGCGCGCCCAGGGGCTCGACCCGGACGGCTACTTCCTGATCCCCGTGCACCCCTGGCAGTGGTGGAACAAACTCTCCGTCACCTTCGCCGCCGAGCTGGCACAGCGCCATCTGGTCTGTCTCGGGGAGGGCGAGGACGACTACCTGGCCCAGCAGTCGATCCGTACCTTCTTCAACACGACCGACCCTGCCAAGCACTACGTCAAAACCGCGCTGTCCGTCCTCAACATGGGCTTCATGCGCGGCCTCTCCGCCGCGTACATGGAGGCCACGCCCGCGATCAACGACTGGCTCGCCGGTCTGATCGAGCGTGACGACACCCTGCGCGCGGCCCGCTTCTCGATCATCCGCGAGCGGGCGGCGATCGGGTACCACCACCGGCAGTACGAGGCCGCCACCGCCAAGGGCTCCCCGTATCTGAAAATGCTGGCCGCGCTCTGGCGCGAGAGCCCCGTGCCCTCGCTCCGGGGCGGGGAGCGGCTCGCCACGATGGCGTCCCTCCTCCACACCGACCGGGAGGGCTCGTCCTTCGCGGGCGCGCTGATCGCCGCGTCGGGGCTGGCGCCGGCCGACTGGCTGCGCCGCTACCTGGACGCGTACCTGGTGCCGGTGCTGCACTCCTTCTACGCGTACGACCTGGTGTTCATGCCGCACGGCGAGAACGTCATCCTGGTGATCGAGGACGGTGTCGTCCAGCGGGCGATCTTCAAGGACATCGCCGAGGAGATCGCGGTGATGGACCCGGACGCGGTGCTGCCGCCGGCGGTCGAACGGATCCGGGCGGACGTGCCCGAGGACATGAAGGTCCTGTCGATCTTCACCGATGTCTTCGACTGCTTCCTCCGCTTCCTGAGCGCGGACCTGGTCTCGGACGGCACCCTGCCCGACGAGGACACGTTCTGGCGTACGGTCGCGGAGTGCGTCCGGGGGTACCAGGAGTCGCTGCCGCAACTGGCCGACAAATTCCGCCAGTACGACCTGTTCGACGAGGAGTTCGCGCTGTCCTGCCTCAACCGGCTCCAGCTCCGCAACAACGAGCAGATGGTCGACATCGCGGACCCGGCGGGCGCGCTCCAGCTCATCGGCACGCTGACCAACCCACTGGCCCGGTTCGCGAAATAGCCGGAGGGACACAGGGGTTGACGCGCGCGGGCGCCGGGGGTTCGGCAGAGCCCCCGGCGCCCGTTCCCGTCTCGCCCGCACCCCACGCCTGATGGAAGAATCCTCCGCATGGCGGAAATCACCCAGAAGGACGGCACCTGGACCTTCGACGGGGACACGGTGCGCATCGTGCCCGGCAAGGACAAGGGGGTGAGCCTGCTCCGCAGGACACTCGGCGAGATCGCCGTGCCGCTGGAGGCGCTGGCGGGAATCTCCTTCGAGGCGGGGCGCAAGTCCGGGCGGCTGCGGCTGCGCCTGCGGGACGGCGCCGATCCGCTGCTGCGGATCACCGGCGGCAAGCTGGACGACGCCTCCCAGCCGTACCGGCTCACGGTCGAGAAGGACCGTTTCGGCGTGGCGGAGTACCTGGTGGACGAGGTGCGCAACGCGCTCCTGCTCGATCAGGTGGACCCCGGCCCCGTCGACCGCTATCTGCTGCCGGGCCCCGCCCTGCCGATCACGGTGGGCGCGGGCGACGGGACCGTCTCCTTCGACGGGGAGCGGATCCGGCTGGAGTGGAACTGGAAGACCGAGGAGTCCAAGTCCTCCGGCGGGCCCCGGACGCTCGCCCTCGACGATGTCGCGGCGGTGGAGTGGCTGGCGAGCGCCGGTCTGGAGAACGGCTATCTCCGCTTCGTGGTGACGGGTGTCACGTCGGCGTCGTCGACCCCGCCGAAGTACGACCCGCACGCGGTGGAGCTGTACGGGTTCCGGAAGGACCCGCTGATGGCGCTGGTGGGCGCCGCGGTGGTGGCCCGGCTGCCGCACCCGCTGGCGGCGGCGTCCCCGGTCAGGGAGGCTCCGGTCGGGGAGGCTCCGGGCGGGCAGGCTCCGGGCGTCGGGCCGGTGGAGGCCCCCGTCACAGCCGCCGAGGCGACCGGGACCGTGACCGGGACCACGGCCGGGGGCGGCGGCGACGATCATGACGCCCTGCTGCGCCGGCTGCGGGAGCTGGGCGAGCTGCATCAGTCGGGGATACTCACCGCCGAGGAGTTCGCCACCGCCAAGAAGGCCGTCCTCGGACGCCTCTGAGGAGACGGCCGGAGCGCCCCCGCTCACCCGGCCACTCTCTGAGTCCTTCCCTCATTCAGCTCTCACTTTCAGCGGATCCTGCCCGATTCCGGGCAGGAATCTTGCAAACGCCCTCGCGCGCCCGCAATATCGACGAGTGCTCGAACGCCGCCCGTCGTACGACGACCTCATCGACCATCTGGTGCGCAGCACCGCGCTCCAGCGCGGTGAGGCCGCCCGGGTGGTGCTCGACGTCCTGGCGTACTTCGACGAGACGACCGAGGAGTTCGTACGGCGCCGCCACCGGGAACTGCAGTCCGGCGGGGCCGCCAACGCGGAGATCTTCGAACGGATCGCCGCCGAACTGCCGCACCGCGCGGTGGCGCCGCCGGAGCTGTCGCTCCGGCAACTGCGCCGCATCGTCTACGGCTGACAGGTACGGCCTCGTACAGCTACGACCGCCGGTTACGACCTCCGGCCACGACCGCGTCCGGGCACACACCGTAGGAACTTCAGGAGGGGCAGAAACCGTATGTGCGGAATCGTCGGATACATCGGCAGGCGTGACGTGGCACCACTGTTGCTGGAGGGCCTGCAGCGACTGGAGTACCGGGGGTACGACTCCGCCGGCATCGTCATCACCGGCAAGCCGGCCGCGGGCAAGGCCGCCACGCTGAAGATGGTCAAGGCCAAGGGCCGCGTCCGTGAGCTGGAGGCCCGGGTCCCCAAGCGCTTCGCCGGCACCAGCGGTATCGCGCACACCCGGTGGGCCACGCACGGCGCCCCGAGCGACGAGAACGCGCATCCGCACATGGACGCCGAGGGCAAGGTCGCCCTCGTCCACAACGGCATCATCGACAACGCCTCCGAGCTGCGCGTGAAGCTGGCGGCGGACGGTGTCGTCTTCCTCTCCGAGACCGACACCGAGGTGGTCACCCACCTCGTCGCCCGCTCCCAGGCGGACACCCTGGAGGAGAAGGTCCGCCAGGCGCTCCAGCTCGTCGAGGGCACGTACGGCATCGCCGTCATGCACGCCGACTTCCCGGACCGTATCGTCGTCGCCCGCAACGGCTCGCCCGTGGTGCTGGGCATCGGCGAGAAGGAGATGTTCGTCGCCTCCGACGTGGCGGCGCTGGTCTCGCACACCCGCCAGGTCGTGACCCTGGACGACGGCGAGATGGCCACCCTCAAGGCCGACGACTTCCGTACGTACACCACCGAGGGCTCGTCCACCTCGGCCACGCCGACCACCGTGGAGTGGGAGGCCGAGTCGTACGACATGGGCGGCCACGACACGTACATGCACAAGGAGATCTCGGAGCAGGCCGACGCCGTGGACCGCGTGCTGCGCGGCCGGATCGACGACCGGTTCTCCACCGTGCACCTCGGCGGGCTGAACCTGGACGCCCGCGAGGCGCGCGGGGTGCGCCGGATCAAGATCCTCGGCTGCGGCACCTCGTACCACGCGGGTCTGATCGGGGCGCAGCTCATCGAGGAGCTGGCCCGGATCCCCGCCGACGCCGAGCCGGCCTCCGAGTTCCGCTACCGCAACCCGGTCGTGGACCCGGACACGCTCTACGTGGCGGTCTCGCAGTCCGGTGAGACGTACGACGTGCTGGCGGCGGTGCAGGAGCTGAAGCGCAAGGGCGCCCGGGTGCTGGGCGTGGTCAATGTGGTGGGTTCCGCGATCGCCCGGGAGACGGACGGCGGGGTGTACGTGCACGCGGGCCCCGAGGTCTGTGTGGTCTCCACCAAGTGCTTCACCAACACCGTGGTCTCGTTCGCGCTGCTGGCGCTGCACCTGGGCCGGATCCGCGACCTGTCCGTGGCGGACGGGAAGCGGATCATCGCGGGGCTGCGCAGGCTGCCCGAGCAGATCTCGGAGATCCTGGCGACGGAGAACGAGATCGAGAAGCTGGCGGCGGAGTACGCGGGGGCCAGCTCGATGATGTTCATCGGGCGGGTACGGGGCTACCCGGTGGCGCTGGAGGCGTCGCTGAAGCTGAAGGAGATCTCGTACATCCACGCCGAGGCGTACCCGGCGTCCGAGCTGAAGCACGGTCCGCTCGCGCTGATCGAGCCGGCGCTGCCGACGGTCGCGATCGTCCCGGACGACGAGCTGCTGGAGAAGAACCGGGCGGCGCTGGAGGAGATCAAGGCGCGCAGCGGCCCGATCCTGGCGGTGGCGCACCAGGAGCAGGAGAAGGCCGACCACACCATCGTCGTGCCGAAGAACGAGACGGAGCTGGACCCGATCCTGATGGGCATCCCGCTCCAGTTGCTGGCGTACCACACGGCGCTGGCGCTGGGCCGGGACATCGACAAGCCCCGTAACCTCGCGAAGTCGGTCACGGTCGAGTAGTCGAGCAAAGGCCGTTCACGGCCGGGCGGCAGCCGTGTCCGTTCGCGGTCGGGCGGCAGCCGCCCTGTCGTGGTCGGGCGGCAGCCGCCCTGTCGTGGTCGGGCGGCAGCCGCCCTGTCGTGGTCGGGCGGCGGCCGTCCGGTTCACCGCCGGGCGTTGGCCGTCCGGTCGCGGTGAGAGCGCCCCCGGCGCGTGCCACCCGTCACACCGAGGGCGCTCTCCGAAGGGGCCGGTGCTTGCCCGGGCACCGGCCCGCGGCTGCCACGGTCGGGTCTCCGACCTGGCCGGTGGCCGTCACACCCCGGCCGGCAGCGCGCCGTCACGGGCGAGTGGGGCGGGCCCGGGAGCAAGATGGCCGAGAAATGAAGCGGAATTGGCGCTTCCCGCAGAGGCGTCGTCCACGGCGGGCTCCCTTCACGAGGTACGGGCGCAGGGAGTCCCCGCGACCGTTACGTACCCTTCACCCGTGCGCACCGCACCTCTACGCGTGAGTAAATTCACGCTGCGGGCAAGAGAGTTGACGGCGCATCAGCCCCGGGGGGCGTGAGCCGGGGAGCCGTTACGGGATGACGACGACGGGGCGCTGCGCGCGGCGGGCGAGCCGGCCGGCGACCGAGCCGAAGATGCGCCCGACGATGCCGTGGGTGGAGCCGACGACGATCGCGTCGGCGGAGTACTCCTGCCCGACCTCTTCGAGTTCGTGGCAGATGTCGCCGCCTCGTTCGACCAGGATCCACGGCACCTCGGCGAGGTAGTCCGCGCAGGCCAACTCCAGGCCGAGCACTTCGGTGCGGTGGTCGGGGACGTCCACGAAGACCGGGGGTTCGCACCCCGCCCAGACCGTGGTCGGGAGCCGGTTGGCGACATGGACGATGATCAGGCCGGAGCCGAGGCGCCGGGCCATGCCGATGGCGTAGGCGAGCGCGCGCTCGCTGGACATGGAGCCGTCGAAGCCGACCACCACTCCGTGCCGGAAGGCCGGATCGCAGGAGGCGCGTGTCTGTTCCGCCGCTTGGAGGTCCGACAGGGGGTCGGCTACCTGCTCGCGGTCTGCGGGTTCTGGGATTTCGTGACCGGCCATGGATGTCTCGGCGAAAGAAGTCCTCTTGAGAAGGAGCAACGAGTGGCGGGGTGGACGGAGCTGTGTCCGGGAATCATCTTCCCAACCCCATACCCCAAAGGGTACGGCGACACTCCTCTCATGCCCAGAGCCCGCCGCGTCACACGCGGCGTTCCAGGGAGCATGCACGAGGCGGTCCCGGATCGCAATGCCGGATGGCCCCTACAGGCTTCCCAGGCGGTGCCCCGGTAGCCGTGCGGAGATCCGGGATCACCCCCACGGGTGACCGGAGGGTTCCGCGTCCCGTCAGTCGTCGGCCACGCCGCCGCCCCCGGAGGCCCCTCGCATCCGCACCATCCGGCGCCCGCCCCTCAGGGGCGCCACGCGCCACGGGGCGCGCGGGGGCGGCGAACGGGGCCGGCGGCCCGCCTCCAGGCCCCTCCCGGCCCCTGGAGGGGCGCGCCGCGCGGAATACTGGGAGCGGTCCCACGGACCCCCGACAGGCCCGCCACGGGCCCGTCACGGGGTCTCGCGGAGCCTCGCCGCCCGGGGGCCGACCCCCGTCGGACACGGTGGCGCCGTACGTAAGGATGTACGGAACGTACGGACCGTCCGGAAGCCGTCACTCGTGGAGGGTTCAACCAGATGGACAGGGGGCGCGGGAGGTCTCACGCGCGTACGAGGGAGGTGCGCCGGGGGATTGAGCGCATCGCACAGACGCACCCATCACTTTTCAGCCAACTTCGCACTTGGGCCCAACCTTTGATGAAATGGCCTGCCAACCCCCTTGCCACCAGGGAAGAAAGGACCGCTACGGCCCTCCGCACCCTACGGGGATGGGCCATGCATGCGAGGCCCACTTCCACTCTCGGCTCGCGAGTGGAACGCTTCGTGATCGAATGCTTCGCGCCAAGTTGCCTTGTCGACATAGCGCCGGTTGGAGAACTTGTCACGCCGGCACCACGGAACACAGTAGATTCGATCATGAGGATCGACGGCTGGGGACCCGTGCAAAACCGAGGGGAATCGTGCAGGAGCGAAAGGCCCGACAAGAACGGGGAGACGAGAACACCGAGGGGGGCTTAGCGCCATGAGCCAGGACTCCACTGCCGTACCGGAGTCAGTACGGAAGCTTTCCGGGCGTCGACGCCGGGAAGTCGTCGCCGTGCTGCTTTTCAGCGGCGGCCCCATCTTCGAGAGCTCCATTCCGCTCTCGGTGTTCGGAATCGACCGCCAGGACGCCGGGGTTCCCCGCTACCGCCTGCTCGTCTGCGGTGGGGAGGACGGCCCGCTGCGCACCACCGGCGGGCTCGAACTGACCGCGCCGTACGGCCTGGAGGCGATCAGCAGGGCAGGCACCGTGGTCGTGCCGGCATGGCGGTCGATCACATCACCGCCACCACCGGAGGCACTGGACGCGCTGCGCCGTGCCCATGAGGAGGGCGCCAGAATCGTCGGACTGTGCACCGGCGCGTTCGTGCTCGCGGCGGCCGGACTGCTGGACGGCCGCCCGGCCACCACGCACTGGATGTACGCCCCGACGCTCGCCAAACGGTATCCGTCCGTCCATGTGGACCCACGGGAGCTGTTCGTCGACGACGGTGACGTGCTCACCTCCGCCGGAACAGCGGCCGGAATCGATCTGTGCCTGCATATCGTCAGGACCGACCACGGCGCGGAGGCAGCGGGGGCCCTGGCCCGGCGGCTGGTCGTACCGCCGCGCCGCAGTGGCGGTCAGGAGCGCTATCTGGACAGGTCTTTACCGGAGGAGATCGGCTCCGACCCGCTCGCCGAGGTCGTGGCCTGGGCGCTGGAACATCTCCACGAGCAGTTCGACGTGGAGACGCTCGCGGCGCGCGCGTACATGAGCCGCCGCACCTTCGACCGGCGGTTCCGCTCGCTCACCGGCAGCGCGCCGCTCCAGTGGCTGATCACCCAGCGGGTGCTTCAGGCACAGCGGCTCCTGGAGACCTCCGACTACTCGGTCGACGAGGTCGCCGGCCGCTGCGGCTTCCGCTCACCGGTGGCGCTGCGCGGGCACTTCCGGCGGCAGCTCGGCTCCTCCCCCGCGGCGTACCGGTCCGCCTACCGGGCCAGGCGCCCGCAGGGCGATCCCATGCCACCGGGGGTCATGGAGTCGATGGTGCCCGCCCAGGCGTCCGCGCACTCCAGGCGGGCTGCGGCGGCCTCCAGCCCGCCGGGGCACCCGGCGGCGTCCGCGGCCCTGCCGGACCACGGCAAGGCCGGTCCCGACATGTACGTGACAGGGCCGGGCCGTCCGAGTCTGCCCGGCCAGCGGAGCGCCCCGTAGGGTAAGGCGTATGAACGATCGAATGGTGTGGATCGACTGCGAGATGACCGGGCTCTCGCTGGCGGACGACGCACTCATCGAGGTGGCCGCGCTGGTCACCGACTCGGAGCTGAACGTGCTCGGTGAAGGGGTGGACATCGTGATCCGCCCGCCGGACGCGGCGCTGGAGACCATGCCCGAGGTGGTGCGGCAGATGCACACCACCTCGGGGCTCCTCGACGAGCTGGCGGGCGGCACCACGCTCGCCGCCGCCGAGGAGCAGGTCCTGGCGTACGTACGCGAGCACGTGAAGGAGCCCAGGAAGGCGCCGCTGTGCGGCAACACGGTCGGCACCGACCGCGGCTTCCTGTTCCGCGACATGCCGAGCCTGGAGGGCTACCTCCACTACCGCATCGTCGATGTCTCCTCGATCAAGGAACTGGCCCGCCGCTGGTACCCGCGGGCCTATTTCAACAGCCCGGAGAAGAGCGGTAACCACCGCGCGCTGGCCGACATCCGCGAGTCCATCGCGGAGCTGCGCTACTACCGGGAGGCGGTCTTCGTACCGCAGCCCGGGCCGGACTCCGACAAGGCGAAGCAGATCGCGGCGAAGCACGTCCTGCGCGCGGAATAGCCCCCGTTCCGCACCCACGACAACGCGGGTGCGAGCACCCTCACGGACCCTGTACACTTTTTCTCGGCCGGTCAGGGAAAGAAAAGACCGGTCGTGGTGGGTATAGCTCAGCTGGTAGAGCACCTGGTTGTGGTCCAGGATGTCGCGGGTTCAAGTCCCGTTACTCACCCTTGAGAGATCGCCCCCGGAGCCTGTAGGTCAGGCACCGGGGGCGATCTTCGTTGGGCGGCCTTCGCTCGTGGGGCGACCCGTACAGGGCGCCCGCCCTCCGTCGTCGGCACCGGCGGCCGTCGTCGGCGCCGGCCGCCGGAGCTGACGGCCGGTCAGTGTCTCGCTGCCCCCGCTGCCCCCGCCCCGGGCAGCGGGGCGGTCAGGACGAGTCCCGTACGACCAGTTCCGTCGGGAGGATGATCTGGCGCGGGCCCGCCCCCGCCAGGCGTGTCCCCGCGCCGTTCCCCCGGGCCGCGATCTCCGCCAGGACCAGTCCCGCCATCGCCCGGCCCATCTCCTCGATCGGCTGGCGGACGCTGGTCAGCGGCGGGTCCATCAGGCGCGCTATCGCCGAGTCGTCGAAGCCGACCAGGGCCACGTCGTCCGGTGTCCTGCGGCCCGCCGCGCGCAGGGCCTGGCGGGCGCCCGCCGCCATGACGTCCGAGGCCGCGAAGACCGCGTCCAGGTCCGGGCGGCGGGCCAGCAGCTCGGTCATCGCCCGCCGGCCGCCCTCCTCGGTGAAGTCGGCCACCGCGACCAGCCCCTCGTCGGGCGTGTGGCCCGCCTCCGCCAGGGCCCGGCGGTAGCCGTCCAGGCGGCAGGCCGCGCCGTACACCGCCAGCCGTCCGGTGATCGTCGCGATGGTGCGGCGGCCCCGGGCGAGCAGGTGCGTCACGGCCGTACGGGCGCCCTCCGCGTTGTCGGAGTCGACCGAGGGCAGCGGCTCGGCCTCGGACCTGCGGCCGCTGATGACGGTCGGGATGGGAAGCCGGGCCAGCAGCTCGGGCAGCGGGTCGTCGGCGTGCACCGAGACCAGCAGGACGCCGTCGGCGCGGTGCGCGGCCAGGTACTGGGCGAGGCGGCGGCGCTCCCTGGCGCCGCCCGCGAAGGTGAGCAGGAGCTGCATCCCGGTCTCCGACAGGGCCTCGCCGACCCCGCTGACGATGCCCGAGAAGTACGGCTCGGCGAAGAACCTCGCCTCCGGTTCCGGTACGACCAGGGCGATCGCGTCGGCGCGGTTGGCGGCGAGCGCGCGGGCCGCGCGGTTGGGTACGTACCCCAGCTCCGTGATCGCCCGCTCGACGGCGGCCCTGGTCTGGGCGCTCACCTTGGGCGAACCGTTGATCACCCGGGAGACCGTGCCCCGGCCGACCCCGGCGCGCGCCGCCACCTCTTCGAGCGTGGGCAGCTTGCCGCCCCGCGGCCGGAACATCCGTGACGTCATCCGTGCCTCCCGCCAGTCACCGAACACGAACCCGCCCGATCACGCCCTGTCATGCCCGATCGCGGCCGATCCCGTACGTCCGGGGGTGCCGCCGCGGCGGCCCGTCCCAGGAATCCGTTCCGAGTCCAGCCCTGTCCCTTGACACCCCTACGGCGACCCGGGACGCTTCAACACATCACATGTGGGAGCGCTCCCACCGTACCTGACCCATACATGCCCCGCACGTGGCCCGACCGCGCCGGATCCCCCCTCGCACCGCGGACAGCGGCACACAGCACGCAGCACGCACGCGGTTGGCCGGAGGCCGGCGACGTCGGTGGCACTAGGAGGACGTCATGCGTACACGTACTCGTTCGTCCCGTCGGCTGGCGGCCCTCGCGGCCGCGGCGGCCCTGGCCGTAGGCGCCCTGGCCGGCTGCGCCGCCGACGACGAACCCTCCGGCAGCGCCACCGGCGGAGGCGACGGCGCCAAGGGCAGGACCACGATCACCGTGGGTGTCTTCGGCGCCTTCGGCCTCAAGGAGGCCGGGCTCTACGACCAGTACACGAAGCTCAACCCCGATGTCGTCATCAAGCAGACCTCCATCGAGCGCAACGAGAACTACTACCCGCAGCTCCTCACCCACCTGGGCTCCGGCAGCGGGCTCGCGGACATCCAGGCCGTCGAGGTCGCCAACATCGCCGAGGTCACCGCCACCCAGAGCGACAAACTGGTCGACCTGGGCAAGGCTCCCGGCGTCCAGAAGGACAGCTTCGTACCGTGGAAGTGGGAGCAGGCCACCGCCAAGACCGGCAGGACCATAGGGCTCGGTACGGACATCGGCCCCGAGGCCATCTGCTACCGCAAGGACCTCTTCGCCCAAGCGGGGCTGCCCACCGACCGCAAGGAGGTCGGCGCGCTGTGGGCGGGTGACTGGAAGAAGTACCTGGAGGCCGGGAAGACCTTCAAGGCCAAGGCGCCCAAGGGGACGGCCTTCGTGGACTCGGCGAGCGGTGTGCTGGCCGCCGTCATGGGCAGCTCGGCGGAGCGCTTCTACGACGCGGACGGCAAGGTCGTCTACAAGACCAACCCGGCGGTGAGGGCCGCCTGGGACGACGCCGCCGCGTTCGCCGGGAACGGTCTGACCGCCAAGCTCCAGCAGTTCACGCCCTCCTGGGACCAGGGCTTCTCCAACAACGCCTTCGCCACGGTCTCCTGCCCGCCCTGGATGCTCGGCTACATCCAGGACAAGGCCGGGGACGCGGGCAAGGACAAGTGGGACGTGGCCGCCGCGCCCAAGCCCGGCAACTGGGGCGGCTCGTTCCTCACCGTGCCCGAGGCGGGCAAGAACAAGGAGGCCGCCGCCAAGCTCGCCGCCTGGCTGACCGCGCCCGAGCAGCAGGCCACGCTCTTCGAGAAGCGCGGCAGCTTCCCCAGCTCGCAGGCGGCGTACGCGCTGCCCGCGGTCTCCGGCGCGAAGCACGCGTACTTCGGCAACGCGCCGATCGGGGAGGTCTTCGTCCAGGCCGCCAAGGGCGTACCGGTGCAGATCCTCGGCCCGAAGGACGGCATCATCTCGCAGAACCTGGCCGATGTCGGCATGCTCCAGGTCGACCAGAAGGGGACCTCGTCGAAGGACGGCTGGAACGCGGCCGTGAAGGCGATCGACAACGCGCTGGACCAGTGACCGATGGCCAGTGACGCACCCACCGCCGCGCCCTCCGAGGAGGAGGGCGCGGCCCCGGCCCCGAGCACCGCCACGGCCTCCACCCGGCGCGCGCGGACCCACCTCGGCGACGAGCGCGACGAGAAGCGCGCGGAGCGGCGCAGCCGCTGGTACCGCCGCGACGTGCGGTGGAGCCCGTACGCCTTCGTCGCGCCCTTCTTCGTCTTCTTCCTGGCCTTCGGCCTCTTCCCGCTCCTCTACACCGGCTGGGCCTCGCTCCACCGGGTGGAGCTGACCGCGCCCGGCGACATGGAGTGGGTGGGGCTGCGGAACTTCTCCCGGCTGTTGAGCGACGAATTCTTCTGGAACGCTCTGAAGAACACGCTCTCCATCGGGGTGCTGTCGACCGTTCCGCAGCTCCTGATCGCGCTGGGCATCGCCCATCTGCTCAACTACCGGCTGCGCGGCTCGATGTTCTTCCGGGTCGCCGTGCTCACCCCGTACGCCACCTCGGTGGCCGCCGCGACGCTCGTCTTCGTGCTGCTCTTCGGCCGCGACTACGGGATGATCAACTGGGCGCTGGGGATGGCCGGGATCGATCCGGTCGACTGGCAGAACGGCGCGTGGACCTCGCAGCTCGCGGTCTCCACGATCGTCGTCTGGCGCTGGACGGGCTACAACGCGCTGATCTATCTGGCGGCGATGCAGTCGATCCCCGACGATCTCTACGAGTCGGCGGCGCTGGACGGGGCCTCGCGCTGGCAGCAGTTCGTCCATGTGACCGTGCCGTCGTTGCGGCCGACCATTCTGTTCACGGTGGTGGTCTCGACGATAGGGGCGACCCAGCTCTTCGGCGAGCCGCTGCTGTTCAACGGCGCCGGAGGCGCGAACGGCGGGGCCAACCACCAGTTCCAGACGCTCGGGCTCTATCTGTACGAGCAGGGCTGGGTGAATCTGCACCTCGGCCGGGCCTCGGCGATCGCCTGGACGATGTTCCTGATCCTGCTGGTCGTCGGCGCGGTGAACTGGCTGATCAGCCGTCGTCTGCGCAAGAGCTCGTAGGGCCGGGTGAGGGAGACACATGTCCACGACGACACCGTCACAGTCACAGTCATCAGAGCCGCGGTCGTCGGAGCCGCGGTCGTCCGAGCCGGAGCGGAAGTCGCCGGCGGGCGCCCGGAGCACGGGCGGGCGCGGCGCCGGGCGGCAGCTCCACGGTGGCCGGATCACCTACGCCGTACTGATCGTGTTCACCGTCGGCTCGCTCTTCCCGCTGGTGTGGACGGCGATCGCGGCGTCCCGTAACAACACCCGGCTCGCGCAGACCCCGCCGCCGTTCTGGTTCGGCGGGAACCTGTTCAAGAACCTGGAGATCGCCTGGACCGACGCCAACATGGGGACGGCGCTGCTCAACACGACGATCGTCGCCGGTTCGATCGCCGCCGGTACGGTGCTCTTCTCCACGCTCGCCGGATTCGCCTTCGCCAAACTCCGCTTCCGGTTCAAGAACCTGCTGCTCCTGCTGGTCATCGGCACGATGATGGTGCCGCCGCAGCTCAGCGTCGTCCCGCTGTACATGCTGATCGCCGAGCTGTCCTGGACCGACCGGCTCCAGTCCGTCATCCTGCCCACGCTGGTCAGCGCCTTCGGCGTGTTCTTCATGCGCCAGTACCTGATCGGGGCGCTGCCCACCGAGCTGATCGAGGCGGCCCGGGTGGACGGCGCGGCCAGTTGGCGGGTGGTCTGGCATGTCGTCTTCCCCGCCGCGCGGCCCGCGATGGCCGTTCTGGGGATGCTGACGTTCGTGATGGCCTGGAACGACTTCTTCTGGCCGATCATCGCGCTGACCCAGAACGGCAGCCCCACCGTCCAGGTGGCGCTGACCGGGCTCGGCCGCGGCTACATCCCCGACCAGTCGGTGATCATGGCGGGCGCGCTGCTGGGCACGCTGCCGCTGCTGGTCGCCTTCGTCCTGTTCGGCAAGCACATCGTCGGCGGCATCATGCAGGGCGCGGTCAAGGGCTGACCCCCGCGGCCCCGCGCCTCGCGCCCCGCGACCCCCGCGCCGCCGTCCGGCGGGTCTCCCCCGCATCTCACCCCCCACCCACACCCCCCATCCCTACGGTCACTGGGAGCTGCACCATGTCCGAGACCTTCCCGCCCGGCTTCCTCTGGGGCACCGCCACCGCCGCGTACCAGATCGAGGGCGCGCCCCACGAGAACGGCCGTACGCCCTCCATCTGGGACGTCTTCAGCCATACGCCCGGCAAGACGTTCAACGGCGACACCGGCGACGTCGCCGTCGACCACTTCCACCGCCGGGCCGAGGACGTCCGGCTGATGGCGGACCTCGGCGTGAACGCGTACCGCTTCTCGGTCTCCTGGCCGCGCGTGCAGCCCACCGGGCGCGGTCCCGCCGTCCAGCGCGGCCTGGACTTCTACCGCGAACTCGTCGACGACCTGCTCGCCCACGGCATCGAGCCCGTCCTCACCCTCTACCACTGGGACCTCCCGCAGGAGCTGGAGGCGGCGGGCGGCTGGCCGGAGCGCGAGACGGCGTACCGGTTCGCGGAGTACGCGCGGTACGTCGGCGAGGCGCTCGGCGACCGTGTGGAGCGCTGGACGACCCTCAACGAGCCCTGGTGCAGCGCGTTCCTGGGGTACGCGTCCGGGGTGCACGCCCCGGGCCGTACGGACCCGGTGGCCGCCCTGCGCGCCGCCCACCACCTCAACCTGGGCCACGGCCTTGCCACGCAGGCGCTGCGCTCGGTGCTCCCGGCGCGGGCGCAGGTCTCGGTGAGCCTCAACCCGTCCTGTGTACGGGCCCGTACCCAGGCGCCCGAGGACCTGAACGCCCGGCGCCGGATCGACGCCCTCGCCAACCGCATCTTCACCGGGCCGATGCTCTCGGGCGCGTACCCGGACGACCTCTTCGCCGATACGGTCCGGCTCACCGACTGGTCCTTCGTCCACGCGGGCGACGCGGCGGTGGCCCGTCAGCCGCTGGACTCGCTGGGCATCAACTACTACCAGCCCTCCGTCGTCTCGGCCGCCACCGGGGCCGACACGGACCGGCACGACGGCCATGGCGCGAGTGACCACTCCCCCTGGCCGGGCGCGGACGGCATCGCCTTCCACCAGCCGGCCGGCGAACTGACCGAGATGGGCTGGACGGTGGATCCGAGCGGGCTGTACGACCTGCTGATGCGCTACTCGCGGGAGGCGCCGGGGCTGCCCCTGATGATCACGGAGAACGGCGCGGCGTACGAGGACAAGCCGGCCGCCGACGGCGCGGTCCATGACCCCGACCGGATCCGTTATCTGCACGGCCACCTGTCGGCGGTGCGCCGCGCGCTCTCGGACGGGGCCGATGTACGCGGCTACTTCCTCTGGTCGCTGATGGACAACTTCGAGTGGGCGTACGGGTACGGCAAGCGGTTCGGCGCGGTCCACGTGGACTACGAGACGCAGCGCCGTACCCCGAAGTCGAGCGCGCGGTGGTACGCGAAGGTCGCGGCCACCGGTGAGCTGCCGGAGCCGCCGCTCGGCTGAGTGAGCTGGGTGAGGCGACCGGCAGTCGGCGGCCGGGGACGGGAACCTGCCCGCCCCGGCCGCCGGTTCACGCCTCCGCGGATTCGGACGTACGCGCTCCCCGGCCCGCCCTGCCCGGCCATCTCCCCCGCCCGCGCCCGCTTCCGCGCCCCCGGCCGCGCAGCCGGTGGCCGCGCCGTTCGTCCGGGGAGCGCCAGCCGTCGAGGCCGATCCAGATCCGTATCTCCGTACCGCCGAGGACGGAGCGGCCGATCCGTACGTCGCCGCCCGTCGACTCCGCGACCCGGCGCACGATGTCGAGCCCGAGGCCGGTGGAGCCCTCGCGGCCCCCGCTGTTGCCCCGGGCGAGCGCGGCCGTCGGGTCGGTGATCCCGGCGCCCGCGTCCGAGACGAGGACGAGCACCGCGTCCTCCCCGTTGTGCACGTCGACCGAGAAGGCCGTGCCCTCCGGGGTGTGCCGGAAGACATTGCCGAGCAACGCGTCGAGGGCGGCGGCCAGTTCGGTCCGTACCACCGGGGCGCGCACCGGCCGGCCGATGCCCGCGACCCGTACCGTACGGCCCTCGTCCTCGGCCAGCGCGGACCAGAAGTCCATCCGCTCCCGGACCACTTCGGAGACGTCGCACCCCCCGGCGGGCCCCGCCGCGACCGTCTGGGGCTTGGACTCGCGGGCGGTCCGGATGATCGTGTCGACCTCGCGCTCCAACTGCTCGACCGCCGCCCGGGTCTGGTCGGCGGCCGGGCCCTCGCCGAGCGAGGCGGCGTTGAGGCGGAGCACGGTGAGCGGGGTACGGAGCCGGTGCGAGAGGTCGGCGGCGAGCTCCCGCTCGTTGGCGAGGAGCTGGACGACCTGGTCGGCCATGGAGTTGAACGCGACGGCGGCGGCGTGGAGTTCGGCCGGCCCCTCCTCGGGGACGCGCGCCCCGAGCTTCCCCTCGCCGAGGGCGCCCGCTGCGCCCGCGAGCTGCCGCGCGGGCTCGACCATCCGTACGCCGAGCCGGTCCGCCACGGCGACCGAGCCGACGATCAGGGCGACGCCGACGCCCGCGAGGACCAGCCAGGCGGTGGTGACCCCGTTGGTGACCTCGTCCTGGGGGACGTAGATCTCGACGATCGCGATACGGCCCGAGCCGAGGGCGGTCGGCTGGAGCAGCACGGAACCGCCCGCCACCTCGGCCGTGGCGGCGCGCGGGGTGCGCCGTACGGTCGCCAGGTCGTCCCGGTCGGCCCGGCGCGTGCCGATCTCCACCGCCGCGTCGTCCTCCCCGGCGGCCGGGACGTGTACGGCCATCCGCCCGTCGGCGCCCGCCTGCGTGGAGGCGACGGCGCGCTCCAGCTCGGCGCGGTCGGTGGTGATGGAGAGGGTGGGTCCGATGGCGGCGGCCTGCCGCTCGGCGTTGGTGAAGGCCCGGTCCCTGGCCATCTCCTTGATGACGAGACCGAGCGGTACGGCGAAGGCGACGACGACCATCACGGTGACCGCCAGGGACACCCTGACCAGGGCCCATCTCATAGGCGCGGCTCCCCGCCGAACTCCACCGGCGGCTCCAGCTTCACGCCGACGCCGCGCAGGGTGTGCAGATAGCGGGGCCTGGCCGCCGTCTCGCCCAGCTTCCGGCGCAGCCAGGACAGATGGACGTCGATGGTCTGGTCGTCGCCGTACGACTGCTGCCACACCTCGGCGAGCAGCTCCTTGCGCGGTACGACGACGCCGGGGCGCCCGGCGAGGAAGGTCAGCAGGTCGAACTCGCGGCGGGTGAGGTCCAGCGGCGTACCGTCCAACTCGGCCTGGCGGCGCAGCGGATCGATGGCGAGCCCGCCGACCCGCAGGACGTTCGGGGCCGGCGCCCCGCCCCCGGCGGCGCGGGAGCGGCGCAGTACGGCGGCGATCCTGGCCGAGAGATGGGCCACGGAGAACGGCTTGGTGAGGTAGTCGTCGGCGCCGTCGTTGAGCAGCCGGACGATCTCGGTCTCGTCGTCCCGGGCCGTGGCGATGATCACCGGTACGTCGGTGATGCCGCGCAGCATCTTCAGCGCCTCGGAGCCGTCGAGGTCGGGCAGTCCGAGGTCGAGGATGACGACGTCGAACCGGAAATGGGCCACTTCACGCAGCGCCTCCAGGGCCGTGCCGACGCTCCGTACGGTGTGGGAAGCCTCGGTCAAGTGCCTGATGAGGGCGGAGCGTACGAACTGGTCGTCCTCGACCACGAGCACACTGGGCATGGGCGGCACCGTACGCCATCGGGGAGACGCGGGGAGGCGGGCCCACGGGGCCGGGCGCCGGACCGGGGCGACCGGCGGGACAGCGGTGACGTACGTGGTGCACTATGGCCCCGATGCGCAGAGGACTCGTACACACGATCGCCTGGCTGCTCGCCACCGGCGCGGCGACCACGCTGACC
Organism: Streptomyces sp. NPDC087310; assembly: GCF_044744405.1. Lineage (NCBI taxonomy): Bacteria > Bacillati > Actinomycetota > Actinomycetes > Kitasatosporales > Streptomycetaceae > Streptomyces > Streptomyces sp. NPDC087310. The sequence continues at coordinate 1,263,388 of NZ_JBIUYF010000001.1, forward strand.
TGGTGGGGTGTCCACACGGTCATGGCCGGGACGGCGTACGACCCGCCGCGCGCGCTGCCGCTGCCGGTGGACGGCGCGCAGGAGGTGTCCGCCGCGTCCCGCGCGCCGCTGGACTCCTCGACCCGGCGGCCCCGGAGCCCGTCGGCGAAGCCGCCGACGCCCTCGCCGCCGTCCCCGTCCCTGTCCCTGTCACCGGGGACTCCGGAGGGCGGCCGTACCGCCGCGCCGGACGCCTCCGCCGGTACGGAGCCCGACGCGAGCCCGGCGCCGTCCGCGTCCCCGGGATCCGGGTCCGGCTCCGGGTCCGGGTCCGGCTCCGAGGGCACGGTGGAGAGCTATGCGGTGGACGGCGGCCGGGTCGTCCTCGAACTGGGGCCCTCCTCGGCCGAGTTGGTCTCCGCGACGCCGAACGCGGGCTGGCAGGTGCAGGCGTGGTCGGAGGAGTACTGGATCCGGGTGACGTTCACGCGGGACGGCCGGGAGGTCTCGGTGTTCTGCACGTGGCACGACCATCCACCGAAGGTGGAGTTCGACGACCGCTGACGACCCGGCTCGCCCCAGGGCGGCTTCAGAGCGTTCAGACGTTCAGGACGTGAACGTACCGGCCGGGGGCAGCGGTGACGCCTTCGCGCCCGCGTCCGTCACGACGGCCGCCCCACCGCTGAAGTCTGCCAGCGCGCGCCCGTGTTCGACGCGCCCCGGATGCGGATCGCTCGCGACCCTGCGGGTCAGTTCCGCGACGGGCAGCTCCCGGTCGGCGGCGACCAGGACGGCGTTGCCGAAGCGCCGTCCGCGCAGCACGGCCGGGTCGGCGGCGAGCGCCAGATGCCCGAACGCGCCCGCGGCGGTGGCGATCTGGCCCCGGAGGTGGGTGAGCGGCGGGCCGTCCGCGATGTTCGCGGCGTACCAGCCGTCCGGCTTGAGGGCCCGCCGTACGTCGGTCAGGAACTCGGCGCTGGTGAGATGGGCGGGGGTGCGCGTACCGCCGAACACGTCGGCGATCACCAGATCCGCCCAGCCGTCGGGCACCTTGGCGAGCGCGGCGCGGGCGTCGGCGGAGCGGACGCGGATCCGGGCGGTGGGGTCCAGCGGCAGATGGGTCCGTACGAACCGGACGAGGGCCGCGTCGACCTCCGCGATCTGCTGGGTGGAGCGGGGGCGGGTGGCTGCGGTGTAGCGGGCGAGCGTGAAGGCGCCACCGCCGAGATGCACGACGTGCAGGGGCCGTTGGGCGGGGGCCACGAGGTCGATGACATGGCCGAGCCTGCGCTGGTACGCGAAGGAGAGGTACGCGGGGTCGTCGAGGTCGACATGGGACTGCGGGGCGCCGTCGATCAGCAGCGTCCAGGCGCGGGCGCGCTCGCGGTCGGGGGTCAGCTCGGCGACACCGGCGTCGACGCTCTCGACGACGGCGTCCGCCCGGTCCCGCCTGCTGCGTGCCACGCCCCCATTATCGGGGAGGCGGGTGCGGGGCGGAAACCCAGGCCGGTACCGGGTGGAAGCTCCCCTTCAGGAACACCCGTTCAGGAGCGTTCCTGCTCAGGAGCACCGGTCGGCGGCCTCGATCAGCCGCGCCGCCTCTCCCAGCGCCGCCCGCAGCACCACCGGATCCGTGACAGGACCCGTGACGTCGGGCGGCAGCAGCCAGCCCGATCCGGTGACCGGCGGCTCCGAGGGGATCCGCAGGCCCCGGCCGAACGTCTGCGTACAGGCGCTGCCCGGCAGGTCCCAGCCCGCCGCCGTGCCGGGCGGCACGAGGAAGCCGAGCGTGTCGCAGGAACCGTCGTGCAGCACCGGCCCCACCCGGGGGGCGGCGCCCGCCGGGGCCGCGCCGCGCCGCAGGATGTCCACCGCCTCCAGCCCCTGGCGCGCCGGGACGGTCACCAGGTCGCACGGTTCCCCGGCGTCGTCGGGGCGTGCGCTGGACTCCTGATGATGTGCGTGCTGAGCAGTCGTGCGTGAGCCACCACTGGTCTCCATACGGACCTCCCACTCCCACTCCAACAAGGCAAGCCCTCCTCGTCGAACGCAGACACGTTGAGCGTCTCCTTCAGGTTCAACGCGACGCGGTGTCAACGGCTACGGCGAAACGCCGCCGCAAAGGATGGCAGTTCATGGCGGATCGTGGGCGAGAAATCCGATTTGTAGGCAAACCCTGCGTATAGACACCGTCACGGAAGGTAAGTTCGTGCCCTGCCGGGACACCGGCCGCACACCGGCCGGGGGACGGTCGCATTCGGCTGCACACCGGCCGTATTCGGCTGTACACCGGCTGTAGACCGGCTGTATTCGGCTGTAGATCGGCTGCACCAGGAGAGGCTCGGCCATGACGTCGTCCCGGGCAGTTCCCAACCCCGTCTTCCGCCAACTGCGCGGGCAGCGCTCGCCGGGGGAGTTCGCCGCCGCCGTGCGCAGGGCCGCGCGGGAGATCGGTGAACACGTCGCGTGCGACGCCCGCTACATCGGACGCGTGGAGGCCGGCGAGATCCGCTGTCCCAACTACGCGTACGAACGGGTCTTCCTGCACATGTTCCCCGGGCTGACACTGCGGGACCTGGGCTTCTCGGCGCGCGAGGAGGTACGCGGCAGGGCGGCGCGGGTCACGGCCCAGCGCCGCCCCCCGTCCCCCCCTTCCCCTCTCCCTTCCCCCACCCCGTCCCCTCCCCCCACCCCGAAACCCGCACCGGCCTGGACCCCCGTGGCCACGGCCCCGACGAACCACCCCAGCGACACCAGCGAGGAGAGCGACGTGCTGCGTCGCGCATTCATGACGAGCGGCCCCGCCACGGTGATGGCCGCCTCCCTCGGGCTCGGCGGTTCGGCCGTCGCCTCCGTGCCCGCCCCCCGGCGGGTCGGCGAGGCCGAGGTGCACGCCGTCGAGGAGGCCGTACGACGGATCCGGCTGCTCGACGACCGGCACGGCGCCGACGGGCTCTACCGGAGCGCCGCCCAGCCGCTGCGCGCCGCGTACACGCTGCTCGACGCGGGCACGACGACCCGGCGCGCCACCGCCGACCGGCTCTACTCGGGCGCGGGTGAACTGTCGATCTCGGTGGGCTGGCTCGCCCATGACTCCGGCCGCTTCGACGAGGCGCGCTCGCACTACGCGGAGGCGCTGGCCACGGCGCGGATCGCGGGCGATCACGCCCTGGAGGCGCACGCCTTCTGCAACACGTCGTTCCTCGCCAGGGACGCGGGCCAGTACCGGGAGGCCGTACGCGCCGCACAGGCGGGCCGGCGGGCGGCGGGCCGGCTCTCCTCGCAGCGGCTGCTGTCGCTGCTCGCGCTGCGGGAGGCGGGCGGCCGGGCCTGGCTCGGCGACCGTACGGGGTGCGAGCAGGCGCTGTCCCAGGCCCACGGCTACTTCGAGCGCGGGCCCTCGGACGCCGACCCGGAGTGGATGTCGTTCTTCGGCGAACCGGAACTGGAGGCGCAGGAGGCGCTGTGTCACGCGGCGCTCGGCGACTGGGCGCTGGCCGCGCGCCACGCCTACCGCGCGACGGTCCTCCAGCAGCCGCACTTCGCCCGCAACCTCGCCCTGTACCGCGCGGAGCTGGCCACGGACCTGGCCCGCGCGGGCGCGCCGGACGAGGCGGCGGCGGCCGGGCACCAGGTGCTCGATCTGCTGGACGACGTCCAGTCCTCGCGCATCCTGACGAAGCTCGCCGCGACGGCGCGGGTGCTGCTGCCGCACCGGCGGATGCCCGAGGTGGGCGCGTTCCTGGAGCGCCACGCGACGGTCAACGCGCGCGGATAGTCGGCGGGGTGGCCGTACGGGTCCTGGGCGAACGGGTCCTGGGCGTGCGGGTCCTGGGCGTGCGGGCCCCGTTCACGCCACGAGGTGCCCCGTGTCGTTCCAGACCTGGATCGCCGGCAGGTCGTACGCCCAGCTCAGCACCGAGATCGACGTCGGGTCGAGCCGGATGCGGGCCGCGAACGCGATGTCCTCGCCCAGCCAGCGCGCCCCTATGGCACGCAGGATGTGGCCGTGCGCGAAGACCAGGACGTCGCGGTCGGCCGAGCGCGCCCAGGCGACGACCTCGTCCGCGCGGGCGGCGACCTGCGCCAGGCTCTCGCCGTCCGGGACACCGTCGCGCCAGATCAGCCACTCCGGGCGGTCCGCCTTGATCTGCGCCGGGGTCATCCCCTCGTACGCGCCGTAGTCGAACTCCATCAGCGCGTCCCAGGGTTCCGCGCGCTCCCCGAACCCCGCCAGCTCGCAGGTCTCGCTCGCGCGGGCCAGCGGGCTGGTGCGTATCTCCGCGTCGGGCAGCCCCGACCAGGGCTCGCGGTGCAGCCGCTCGCCGAGCAGCTTGGCGCCCCGGCGCCCCTCTTCGAGCAGGGGGATGTCGGTCCGGCCCGTGTGTTGTCCGGACAGCGACCAGGCGGTCTGGCCGTGCCGGGCGAGCAGGATGCGCGGTGCCATGGAAATGCTCCCTGAGGTTCATGTCGGTGCCGTTCCATCATCGCGCACCTGAACGAACGGCGACTTCCAGGGGGCAACCTCGCCACGCGTATCAGCGTCCCACTCTCCGTCGGAGGTGATGCTGTCGCACACGGATTCCCGGGTACACCCGGCCGAAGGCGCCGATCGCGTACACCGTACGGTTGAACGTCGGCCGAAAGCCGCATGAACACATGATGGAGACCGCCCGGATGCCGTACCGCGCCAGCGCCGCCCGTGCCGACCGTGCCGACGCCGGTGCCGACGCCGGTGCGACGCACCGCTCGCGCCCGCGCCCCCGCTGGTGGACCGAACTGGCGCTGCTCGTGGTGGTCTACGCCGCGTACTCGGCGGGCCGGCTGCTGGCGCGCGGCGACGTGTCGACGGCGGTCGGCAACGGGCTGGCGATCCTCCGGGTGGAGAAGGCGTTGCTCCTCAACGCCGAGCACCCCCTCAACCGGCTCTTCACCAGCACCCCTGCGATCGGGATACCCGCCGACTTCGCGTACGCCTCGCTGCACTACCTCGTGACCCCGGCGGTCCTCGTCTGGCTCTTCCGCCGCCGCCCCGCGCGCTACCGGGCCGCCCGCACCTGGCTGATGGTCTCCACCCTCCTCGGACTGGTCGGCTTCACGCTGATGCCCACCTGCCCGCCCCGGCTGCTGGACGCGGGGCACGGCTTCGTCGACACCATGGCGCAGTACAGCGCGTACGGCTGGTGGGGTACGGAGGCCAGCGCGCCGCGCGGACTCGGCGGGATGACGAACCAGTACGCGGCGATGCCCAGCCTCCACGTGGGGTGGGCGCTGTGGTGCGGGGTGCTGCTGTGGAAGCACGCGCGCACCCCGCTGGTGCGGTGGCTGGGGCTCGCCTATCCGCTGGTCATCACCGTGGTGGTGATGGGCACGGCGAACCACTACTTCCTCGACGCGGTCGCGGGCGCCGCGGTGATGGGCGCGGGGGCGCTGCTGACCCGGCCGGCGACGCGCGCCGTGGAGCGCGTACGGATCCGGCTGACGGCGGCGGGGAAGGCACCCCACCACCCGCCGCAGGCGCCCGCCCCCTCGCAGGCGCCCATCCCGTCGCAGACATCCGCCTCGTCGCAGGGGTCCGCCCCCTCGCAGACATCCGCCTCGTCGCAGGCGTCGTCACCGGCCCGTTCCGCCCGCTCGGCCCCGATTGTCAGCGGTGGATGCGAGACTTCCGCGGGTGAGCGATTCCCTGGGCAGCGGACCCGCAGCAGCACCAGCACCTCCTCCGCAGACGACACTCCGGCGACGGCTCGCTGAGCTGCGCGGCCCCACCGTCGCGCCGCAGCCGCTCGACGCCCGCGCGCTGGCCGCCCTCGCGGCCAACCCCGGCTGCCGGCGCCGCGCGCTGCTCGACGGCGCGGGCGTCGACAAGGCCGCGCTCGCGACGGCGCTGGGCTCGCCCGCGCCGTTCGGTCAGTCGCAGTTCGCGTTCATGCGCGGCAACGCCTTCGAGGCCAAGGTCAAGGCCGACGGCGGTACGGAGCTGATGCGGCTGGTCGCGGAGCGCCTCGGCGGCGCGGCGCCACCACCCGGGCCGGGCGAGGTCCTCGTACCCGACCTGTCGGCGGCCGGTCCCGAGGGGCGCGTGGCCCGTACGGCGCTGGCGCTGCGGGAGGCGACGGAGGCGGCGGCGTGGGCGCTGCTGGACCATCCGCTGCTGGCCCTGGAGGTCGCGGGGTCACCGGCGTATCTGGAGCCGGACGCGGTGGTGGTGCGGCCCGACGGCCGGTGGACGGTCGTGGAGATCAAGTCGTTCCCGATGATCGACGGTTCGGCCGACGCGGCCAAGGTCGGCGCGGCGGCGCGGCAGGCGGCGGTGTACGCGCTCGCGCTGGAGCGGGTCGCCGCGGTCACCGCGGGCGCCGAGGTGGGCCACCGGGTGCTGCTGGTCTGCCCCAAGGACTTCTCCAACCTGCCGACCGCGTCAGTCGTCGACGTACGCAAACAGCTCTCGGTGACGCGTCGGCAGCTCGCGCGGCTCACCAGGATCGAGGAGATCGCCGAGGCGCTGCCCGAGGGCACCACCTTCGACGTGGAGCGCTGCTCGGGCGCGGAGCTGACGACCGCCGTCGAAGCGGTCTCCGCGGCGTACGCCCCCGAGTGCCTGGCCGCCTGTGAACTGGCCTTCCACTGCCGCTCGGCGGCGCGCACGGACGGCGCGGTGGAGGCGCTGGGCCGGGGCGTACGGGGGGAACTGGGCGGCCTGACGACGGTCCCCGCGGTGCTGGCCGCGGCGCGCGGGGAGGCGGGCGACCCGGCGGACCCGACGGTCGCGACGCTCCGGCGGGCGGCGGCGCTGCGGGCGGAGGCCCTGGAGGAGGGGCGCCGCCGCGCCGCCTCCTTGAGCGCCGCGGAAGGTGTCGTGGCGGAAGGTGTCGTGGAGGAGGCCGCATGTCGCTGATCAGTACGCTCGCCCGGCTGGAGGCCACGGCGAGCGGACGCGCCCAGCCGCTGACGACCGTCCTGCACCGCCGGATCTCCGACCGGCCGCTCGTGCTCGTCCCGCTCACCACCGCGGGCGAGGCGGGCGCGCCGCTCGGCGCGCTCGTCGGGACGGACCGGGACGCGCCCCGGCTGCTGACCGTGGCGCAGCCGCGCGACCGCGATCTGCGGTTCGCGTTCCTCGGTGAGCTGGCCGAGACCGTCCTGCCGTACCTGGACGGGTACGCCGATGTGATCGAGGCCGCCGAGCGGAACGAGACCGATCCCGAGACCGGGAAGCGGGTCAAGGTCGAGGTCGAGCTGTGCGTGGACGCACCGCAGGTGATCGTGCCGAACCGGCCCGGTGTCGACTTCGTCCGGCTGCTGGGCCGGTCGATGCGGTTCCGGCGGACGGCGGAGGACGATCCGGACGCGCCGTACCCGGCGCCGCCGCGCGTGCCGCTGCTCGGCCGCTGGCTGACGCACTACGGCGAGCGCGCCCGCGTTCCCGGCTCCTCGCTGCTGCTCGCGACGACCGATCTGCTGGGCCGCCACTGGGCGACGGGCCAGTCCAACCTGGAGGACCAGCACCTGGGCGCGCTGCTCGCCTGGCTGGCTCCGCCGGACGGCGTCCCGGGCGCGGAGGCGGCGCTCCGGGCGGAGCTGGCGCGGGACGGGGAAGGGCAGTTGGTGTGCCCGCCGGCCGGTCCCGCGACGGACCCGGCGTTCGACAACAAGCTGCTGGCGCCCGCGATCGAGGCGTACGACCGGGCGCGCGGCGCGCTCGCGGCGGCGGAGGACGGGCCTGGCGCGGAGGAGCAGTTGGCCCGGCTGACGGCGGCCGAGCGGCGGATCCGTGAGCTGCTGGAGTCCGTCATGCGGCCCACGTGGGACGCGGTCTGGCAGGGCCTGGACCTGCTGCGCACGCTGCCGGAGGGCGAGCGCGTCGGGGACCGCTGGACGCGGGACCGCTGGTCCTTCACCGGCCACCGCGACCGGGTGCGCGCCGGGGAGCCGCCGCAGCCCCGCAGGGACGACGCGGTGACGGCGGCCCAGAAGCTCGCCTCGCGGGAGACGGCCCAGGGCCAACTGGAGGCGCAGGAGGCCCTGGACGACCCGCTGGTGCTGGCGGGGCGGCGGCTCGCCGGGGAGGCGTTCCTCGGGGAGGTGACGGAGGTGGTGATGGCGTACAGCGAGAGCAAACGGCCGAGCCCGCGCCCCCTGATCACGGTCCGCACCGACGACCGCCCCCATCTCGGGGCGGGCGTGAAGGTGTTCCGCTCGCTGGACGGCAAGCCGCAGACGGCGGAGTTCGTACGGTACGAGGAGTCCGTACCGCACGAGGAGTCCGCACCGCACGCGGAGGGCGACGCGGAGGAGGACGGTCCGGCGGAGGACGGCGGCGGCGTGCTGGTGGTGCGGCTGACCGACCGCATGGGCCGGAGCAAGGAGCCCGCGCCGGGCTCCGTACCGGCCAAGGGCGACCGGATCGCCTGGACGCTCTTCGAGCACGACCAGCGCGGCGGCCCGAAGCTGCCGGACCCGGAGCACACGCCGTGGACCCACGGCGGCCCGCCGGCGGGCCCGGAGGCCACCCTCGACGGCACGGTGCCCGCGCCGGTGCCGGATCCGGTGACCGAGGAGGACTTCCTGTGAGCCCCGTGCCGCCGATCCCGTACCCGATCCCCGGAGCCCGCCGATGAACCAGCCCTCCGCCTTGGACCCGGGCGCCGCCGCGACCCGGGCCACCGACGCGATCCTGCGCGACACGCTGCACGGCGCGCACCGCGGTGTCGTCGTCGACTCCCCGCCCGGCGCGGGCAAGTCGACGCTCGTGGTGCGGGCCGCGCTGGAGCTGGCCGCGGCGGGGCGCCCGCTGATGGTCGTCGCGCAGACGAACGCGCAGGTGGACGATCTGGTCGTCCGGCTCGCCGAGAAGAACCCCGAGCTGCCCGTCGGCCGGCTGCACAGCAACGACCCGGACCCGTACGACAAGACGCTGGACGAGCTGGCGAACGTACGGAAGTCCGCGAAGGCCGCCGACCTGGCCGGTCTGGACATCGTCATCTCGACGGCCGCGAAGTGGGCGCACGTCCAGGGCGTCGAGCCCTGGCGGCACGCCATCGTCGACGAGGCGTACCAGATGCGTTCGGACGCGCTGCTCGCCGTCGCCGGGCTCTTCGAGCACGCGCTGTTCGTCGGGGACCCCGGCCAGCTCGACCCGTTCAGCGTGGTGGGCGCGGACCAGTGGGCGGGGCTCTCGTACGACCCGTCCGCGAGCGCCGTCTCCACGCTCCTCGCCCACAACCCCGAGCTGCCGCAGCACCGGCTGCCGGTCTCCTGGCGGCTGCCCGCTTCGGCGGCGCCGCTGGTCTCGGACGCGTTCTATCCGTACACCCCGTTCCGCAGCGGTACGGACCACGGCGACCGGCTCCTCGCGTTCGGCGTCCCGTCCGACGGGTCGGGGCCCGACCGGGTGCTGGACGAGGCCGCCGCGTCGGGGTGGGGGCTGCTGGAGCTGCCCGCGCGGCGCACGCCCCGTACGGACCCCGAGGCGGTACGGGCCGTGGCGCTGGTGGTGCGCAGGCTGCTCGACCGGGGGGCGGCGGCCACCAGCGAGCGCGCCCCCGCTCCGGTGCCCGTGACGGCGGACCGGATCGCGGTCGGCACGGCCCACCGCGACCAGGCGGCGGCGATCCGGGCGGTGCTGGCGGAGCTGGGGGTGAGCGGCGTCGCCGTGGACACGGCGAACCGGCTCCAGGGGCGTGAGTTCGACGTCACGGTCGTCCTGCACCCGCTCTCGGGCCGCCCGGACGCCACCGCCTTCCACCTGGAGACGGGCCGGCTCTGTGTGCTGGCCTCCCGCCACCGGCACGCGTGCATCGTGGTCTGCCGGGCGGGCGTCGCGGAACTGCTGGACGAACACCCGTCCACCGAACCGGTCCAGCTCGGGGTGACGGTGAAGTTCCCGGACGGCTGGGAAGCCATGCAGTCGACCTGGGCGCAGTGGTCGAACCATCGCGTCCCGTGGCGGCCCTGACACCGGACCCACTCCCCCGAGGCGCACTTGCGGCGGGCGGGACAATGGATCGTGGCCCGAGGGCCTGGTACACGCACGAGCAGGAGGAGACACATGGCGGATCCCGAGCGGAGCGAGCGGCGGCTGCGGCCGGCGCCGTTGCTCTTCGAGCCCTCCGAGGCGGTCGCCGACCCCGAGCACTTCTTCGATCTCGAATCGATCGAGGACCCCGCCGAGCTGCTCGCCCGGTCGACGGAGCTGACCTTGGCCTTCCGTGCCGCGACGGACCGGGCGGTGGAGTTCCAGGCGGTCGCCGCCGCGCAGCTCGCCGATCCGCGCCGCTTCGACCGGCTCACGACGGCGGACATCGCGCGGCGCGCGGAGTGGACCGAGGACTACGCGAAGAAGATGGTCGAGTTCGGCAGAGAGCTGCTGGCCGGGGACGCGCAGCCGGGTCAGTGACCGGGGGCCATGGCATATGCCGGGGCGCAGGTTACGCCCCTCTGGGCCACCCTGTCCCGGTTTCCGTGAACTCTGGGGAACCGAATCGTTACTCCCGGTAGATCTAACTGTCATGAGTGCATGGCTACGAGATGAATCCCCGCTGAGCCCCTGCTCCAGCGACGACGAGCGACGCACCGACATCTTCGGCCTCCTCCACGACGAGGACCGCCACCAGACCGCCCGGGTGACCCCGGCCGGCGCGGACTGGCTCGCCTCCGCGGGCCCCTACCCCCGGTCCACCCTGTCCCTCTGGGCCGCCCGCCCGGCCGCTCCGGGCGTGCTGCCCTGCGGCTCGGCCTTCGACGTGGTGAGCGCGCCGTCGATGTTCGGGCGGCACATGCTCAACCGGCTGTGGTGCGACGGCCCCGGCTCGGGGCCCGTCGCCGCGCACCGGGGCCGCACCCTGCTGTTCGCGGCACCCGGCACCGCCCAGCGGCTGCCGTCGCTGCTCGCCTGGGAGGAGTGGGGCCGCCGGGGGCCCGACGGGCGGGACAGCGCGCCGCCGCCGCTGCTCTGCCACGGCGCGGGCGACGCCGTGACCGTACCGGCCCTCACCCCCGGCGCCCGGTCCGGGCCGCGCTGGCTGGTGGCGCCCGACACCCGGCATCCGTGGCTGCCGGGGCCCGACGTGCTGCTGTGGGCGTGCGTCCGGGCCGCCCGTACGGCGGCGCGCACAGCCCTCGGCCGCCTGGGCTGACCTCCCCGAACGCCTGCGCATCATCGATTTTTCTTCGCGCCGATCCGGGTGTTAAGGTCTACGACGTCAGCAGGCGCCGCTAGCTCAGTTGGTTAGAGCAGCTGACTCTTAATCAGCGGGTCCGGGGTTCGAGTCCCTGGCGGCGCACAGACGGAAAAGGCCCCTCACTCCGGTGAGGGGCTTTTTCGTGCCTACAGGCCACCGGGCCGTCAACCGCCCGGCGTGATCTTGACGGTGAAGGCGCCCGAGGACGTACGGTCGGCCACCTGCACCTGGGTCCGCTCCCCCGGCACCGTGAACGTCTCGCCGACCTCCAGCGGCGCGTCCGCCAGCGGCGGGTAGACCGACCGCTCCCAGCACGCCTCGCTGTCCGGGTGCGTGTCCACCACCTCGACCGGGCCGCCGCCCGACGCCTTCCCGCTCCGTACCCGGTAGATCAGCACCCCCTCCGTACAGGTGTGCAGATCGTTGCCGGTGGCGGCGCGCGCCTCGATCGCCAGGGCCGAGTCCGTGCCGGTGCGCACCACCGCGAGCCGGGTGCCCGCCCCTCCGCCGCCTCCGAAGGACGGCTCGGCGGCGACCGGATCGAGGGTGAGCAGCGTCGTGCCCGTGGGTGAGACACAGCTCACCTGCCGCCGGTCCAGCCAGCCCAGCTTCCACTTGTGCCAGGCGAAGAAGTCCGGCGCGAGACCGAACTGGCTGCCCATCACGTCCCAGTCGCCGACGTACGTGTCCCAGTCGCCCTTGTCGTTCGTCGGCCGGTGGTAGAGGTCCGCCAGGTCGAAGACGTGTCCGGTCTCGTGGGCCAGCACGTTGCGGTCGGGGGGATGGCGTTCGAAGACGGTGACGACGCGCTTGATGTCCGTGCCGTCGGCGCGCATCGGCCGGTCGAAGTTGACCACCTTCGTGGCGTCGGAGTCGACGCCGGGCGCGTCCGGGTCGGCGACGAAATAGACCACGTCGTAGCGGGAGAAGTCGATCTCCGGGTCGGCGGCGGCCAGCGCGTCCCGCAGATAGGCGGTGCGCCGGGCCGGCTCCCAGTCGCGCCGTATCCCGTACGAGGTGGAGGGCTGCGGCATCGCGAACCAGCGGAGCTGCGGGTGCGCGCGGAGGGTGAACCTGCCGTAGGAGGCCCGCTCGTAGAAGCGGCTGGTGGCCGGGAAGTGGTCGGCCACCAGGGCTTCCGTGGTGGCGAGCGGCCGGGAGTCCGGGAAGGAGAGGAAGATCATGACCGCGTCGAGGGAGCGGGCTGGGCGCGGATAGGCGTTGTTCCAGGTGTCCAGGCCGAGGGAGTGGTGCGCGGCGGTACGGGGCAGGGCGCAGGGCCCCTGTGCGGTCGCGGTCGCGGCGGGGCCGGCCACCAGCGAGGTGGCGGCGACCGCCATGAGGGAGGTGAAGGCCGCAGCGGCCCTGCGCAGCCGGGGCCTTTCCACTGCCTCGGGTGGCTGCGGACGCTCCACATCGACCTCCGGCTACGGAATGGGGGACAGGCGGTACGGCAGACGCGCGGGGGCACGTCACCCACCACCTTGTGCCGGTTTGCCGGGGTACGCCCTGTTGGGCTGCCCCACGCGGGTGAGTGAGGCCCGACACCCCGGGCGCGGCGGCGAAGTCACAGCCGGTCACCTTCGGGTGGCCCGGTGCCACAGCCGTGCAGAAACGATCGCTCGATGGCGTGGGTACGCCCCTCCGGGGCCCTCTTCCGTACGGGGGAGCTGGAATGGCCACCCGGCCTACCTCTATGATCGGCACACTTTCTCTGGCTGACCCGTCTCCACCACCCCCCTGTACAACACGACTGCACCGCGGGAGCGAGCCGTGAGCGGAACCTCCGAAGGACCGCGTCCAGCGGCAGTCGCGGCGGCGGTCGGCGGGCATCCGCCGAACACGGAGCGTGCGGACCGTACGGAGCGTGCGGACCGTACGGAGCGTCAGGCCGCGGGCCGGGCCGTCCCCGACGACGACACCGAGCGGCACGACCGGACCACCGCCGAACAGACCGACCGCACCGAGCACCGCGCGCCGCAGCGGACGAGTGACGCGCGCGACTACAACGCCGCGTTCCATGTCTCGCGGCTCGCCATGGCCCTGCTCGATCGCGAGGGCACCGTCCTCGACGCCAACGACGCGCTCGGCGCGCTCCTCGGCACCCGGGCCGACGCGCTGGCCGACCAGGCCGCCGCCGACCTCCTCGACCTGGCCTCGGACACCCGCACCTGGCACGCGTACCGCGACGCCCTCGACAGCCTGCGCGCCCGCTTCCGCTGCACCCGGCGGCTCAAGCACCCCGACGGGCGGACCCTGTGGGCCGAGGTCACGGTGGCGCCCGTACCGGACACCGAACGCGTGCTGCTGTCGGTCACGGACATCAGCGACCGGCGCGAACTCCAGGCGCGGCTGCGCCATCTCCAGCAGCACGACCCGGTGACCCGGCTGCCCAACCGCACGCTCTTCTTCGAACGGCTCGCCTCGGCGCTGGAGGCGTCGGCGTTCCACGACGGGCCGTTCGAGGGCGGGACGTACGGCAGCAGGACCTACACCACGGGCGCGTCGGCGTACGGCACCGGCGTCGCGTACGGCGTCTCGGCCTCGTACCCCGCGCGCGGCCACGACCGGGGCACCGGAAACGGGAGGGGGGATGGCAGAACAGGGCGGATCGGTCTCTGCTACCTCGACCTCGACGGTTTCAAGGCCGTCAACGACACCCTGGGCCACCGCACCGGCGACCGGCTGCTGGCCGCCGTCGCGGGTCGGCTCACCGAGTGCGCCGACCACGGCGGGTACACGCGCAGCGGCGGCCACCTCGTGGCCCGGCTCGGCGGCGACGAGTTCGCGATCCTCGTCGAGGACTCCACCGGTACGGAACAGCTCGCCGATCTCGCCCGCTCCGTGCTCGCCGCGCTCCAGCGCCCCTTCGACCTCGCCGGGCAGCGGCTCTCGATGTCGGCGTCGATCGGGGTCGTGGAGCGCGCCGCGGAAGGCACCACCCCGACCGGTCTGATGCAGGCCGCCGACACCACGCTGTACTGGGCGAAGGCCGACGGCAAGGCCCGCTGGACCCTCTTCGACCCGGAGCGCAACGCCCACCGCATGACCCGCCAGGCGCTCACCTCGGCGCTGCGCCCGGCCGTCGAGCGCGAGGAGTTCGTCCTCCAGTACCAGCCGCTGGTCGGGATGGCCGACGGGATCGTCCGGGGTGTGGAGGCGCTGGTCCGCTGGAACCACCCGCAGTTCGGGACCCTGTCGCCGAATCGGTTCATCGGTATCGCCGAGGAGGACGGCTCGATCGTGCAGCTCGGCGGGTGGGTGCTCCGCACGGCCTGCCGCCAGGCGCGGCGCTGGCAGCTCGACCACCCGCACGCCCAGCCGCTGTTCGTCAGCGTCAATGTGGCGGTGCGTCAGGTGTGGGACTCCGATCTGGTCGGGGACGTGGCGGAGATCCTGGCGGAGACCGGGCTCTCGCCGCACCTGCTGCAACTGGAGCTGACGGAGTCCGCGGTGATGGGCTCGGCGGGCCGCCCCCTCCAGGCGCTCCAGGCGCTGAGCGACATGGGCGTACGGATCGCGATCGACGACTTCGGCACCGGTTACTCCAACCTCGCCTATCTGAGCCGGCTGCCGGTCTCGGTCCTCAAGCTGGACGGCTCCTTCGTCCGGGGGTTCCGGTACGACGAGGGGGTGCACCCGAGCCCGGCGGACGAGACGATCGTGGAGGCGCTGATCCAGCTCGCGCACCGGCTGGGGCTGACGGTCACGGCGGAGTGCGTGGAGACCTCGGGGCAGGCGGCGCGGCTCCAGCGGATCGGCTGCGACACGGGACAGGGGTGGCTGTTCTCCCGCCCCGTGGCCCCGGAACGCATCGCGGAGATGATCGCCGCGGTGAGCCCGAACGGCGTGTGACGGGCCGTTCGGGTCCGCGAAGGCCCGCGAAGGCCCGGTGAAGGCCCGTCCCGTCAGCTCGTCAGGGCCGCGGCTATGCGCTCCGCCATCCGCCCCTGCTCCGCGTCGCGCCGTACCGGCGTGTAGGACCAGACCAGCCGCAGTCGCCGGTCCAGGGTTCCGAACGCGCCCGAGTGGTATCCGTAGCGCTCACCGGTCTTGCCCCAGAGCGTGACGCCGTTGACGGTGACCGTCTGGAGCCCGGCCGAGTAGCGGGCGGGGGTGCCGTCGACCATCCGTACCTCCGGCGGCGGCAGCGTGAACATGTGCTCCAGCAGGTGCGGCGGCAGGAGTTCGCCCGCGAAGAGGGCGGCCAGGAACGTCTCCACATCACGAGTGGTGGAGACCATCTCCCCGCTGCCGTAGGCGGCCGACTGGTTGAAGACGGTGGCGTCCTCCAGTCTGCCGTCGCTCATCAACTGATAGCCGTGGACGTGAGGGCCGTGCAGATACGGATCGTCGCTCGCCGGTACGTACGTGCCGGTCAGCCCCAGTGGCCGGGCGATCCGGCGGCGTATCTCCGCACCGTACGAGCGGCCGGTGACCCGCTCGACGACCATCGCCAGCAGGACGAAGCTGATCCCCCGGTACTCCTGCTTCGTGCCCGGGTCGAACTTCATCCGCTTCGTACGGGTGACCCGGGCCACCAGGCGCGACGGCGTCAAGCGGTCGTACCGGTGGGCGAGGATCAGCTCGGGGGTGCTCACGTCCGGCATGTCGGGGCCGCTCTCGTCGGGCAGGCCACTGGTGTGGTTCAGCAGGTGCGAGAGCCGGATCTCCGGATACTCCGCGGGCAGCAGATCCGGCAGATACCGCTGGACGGGGTCTTCCAGGACCAGCCGTCGCTCACCCGCCAGTTGGAGCACGGCGGTCGCGATGAAAGCCTTGCTGATACTGCCGATCCGGACCTGGTCCCCGGTTCTTGCCGCCCGTCCGCTGCGCAGATCGGCGACGCCCGACGTGCCGTACCAACGCCCGCCCGCCCCGCCGACGCGGAGCTGCGCGCCCGTGGCCCTCGGGTTCTCCAGGTCGTCGATGGCGGCTTGCAGGGCCTTGGTGTTGAGCGGTGGGTACGACGGAGCGGCAGACCGCGCGTACGCCCGCGCGGGGACCGCAGCGACGAGCGCGGCGCTCGCCGCGCCGCCGAGGAGCACCCGGCGGGAGAGCCGGCGCGAGGCCAGGGGAGCCGGAGGATCCAGGGGAGAAGCGGGAGCCGGCGGGGACGCGGGGGCTAAGGGACGTGCGGAGGATTCGGTCATGTCTCCAGACTGAGGCTCCGCACGTCCCGCCGGATCCGGGGAGCCCCTGATCCAACCCCGACGTTCCGCTCACCACCCCCCAGGTGACACCCCTGAGACGAGGTGCCGCCTCCGGGCCCGTTGATCCCCCTGGGACCCGGGCAGCGCCTCAGGCGGACTCGGGCAGGCCGTACCCGTCCGCGATCAGCTCGTAGCTGCGCAGCCGCGCCTCGCCGCTGTGCGCGTTGGCCGTGATCATCAACTCGTCGGCGCCCGTGCGCTTCTGAAGGTCGTTCAGCCCGTCGATCACGGCGTCCTTCGTGCCGTGCACGATATTGCCGAGCCAGCCGTTGACGAACTCCTCCTCCATCGGGCTGAACCGGTACGCCTCGGTCTCCTCCGGCGTCGGGACGAGCCCCGGCCGCCCCGTCCGCAGCCGCACCATCGAGAGCGCGCCGGTCAGCACCTGGCGGCGGGCCTCGCGCTCGTCGTCGCTCGCCAGGGCCGCGACGCCGATCAGGGCGTACGGCGCGTCGAGCACGGCGGACGGCTTGAACGACTCGCGGTAGAGGTCGAGCGCCGGGACGGTGTTCTGCGCCGAGAAGTGGTGGGCGAAGGCGAACGGCAGCCCCAGCACCCCGGCCAGCCGGGCGCTGAAGCCGGAGGAGCCCAGCAGCCAGATCGGCGGGCGCGCCGCCGGGCCCTGGACCGGTCCCGGCACGGCGTGGATACGGGAGTACGGGTGGCCGTCGGGAAAGTCGTCGTCCAGGAAGCGGGTCAGCTCGGCGAGCTGCTTCGGGAAGTCGTCCGCGCCCTCGTTCAGCCGGTCGGAGCGGCGCAGCGCGGCGGCCGTCGCCCCGTCGGTGCCGGGCGCGCGCCCCAGGCCGAGGTCGACGCGGCCGGGGGCGAACGCCTCCAGCGTGCCGAACTGCTCCGCGATCACCAGCGGCGCGTGGTTGGGCAGCATGACGCCGCCCGAACCGAGCCTGATGCGCTCGGTGTGGGCGGCGAGATGCGCGAGGATCACGGCGGGCGAGGTGGACGCGACGCCCGGCATGGAGTGGTGTTCCGCGACCCAGTGCCGGTGGTAGCCCCGGCGCTCGGCGAGCCGCGCCAGCGTCACGCTCGTACGGAGCGCGTCGGTGGCGGTGGAGCCGCTGCCCACGGTGACCAGGTCCAGTACGGACAGGGGTACGGGCGCGGTTCCCCGTACGGTCCCCCGGATCGGTTCCGCGGCTCCCTGGACCGCCTCACCGGCCCCCGGGCCCGTCTCCGTCATGCCGCGTTCCGTAGCGCCTCGGCTCGCCTCGTCCACCGGTCAGACCCTCCTGCGTGTGCGTCAACGTGAAGTCACTTCTCAGCACCCAACAGGAGGGTCTCTCCGTTTATTCCCGGGCCGATACGCGGACCGGCGCCGATCAGCGGACCGGCCGGTCCGGCGGCTACCCCCGGCTCGCGAAGAGCGTGCCCAGCTTCGGCGCCCACGCCGTGCGCTCCGCGAGCCGCAGCCCTTCCCAGACCGAGACCTGGTTCGCCGTGAGCACCGGTTTGCCGAGCGCCTCCTCCAGCTCCGGCAGATACGCCGCCGTGTGCAGCGCCGTGTCCGGGAGGAGGACGACCTCCGCGTCCGGGTGGTCGCCCGCGCGGGCCAGCTCCAGCACCTGGTCCCGCTCCCACGTGCCGACCTCGGCGGCCGTGATGATCCCGCTCGCCCGGTCGGCCACCACCTCGATGCCCGCCGACTTGAGGAAAACCCCGAAGTACTCCGTGACGTCCGCCGGGTAGGTCGCCGCGATGGCGACCCGTTCCGCGCCCAGTGCCTGTACGGCGTGGGCGAACGCGAACGACGTGCTCGACGCGGGCAGCCCCGCCGCCAGAGCCAGCGCGCGCGTCTGTTCGTGCGCGCCGTCCCATCCGTAGACGAAGCTGCCGCTGGTGCAGGCCCAGACCACGGACTCGGCGCCGGCCAGTCGCAGTTCCTCCACCCCGGCCGCCAGCCGCTCCCCCGCGCCCATCTCCAGCAGCGCGTCGACGCGGTGGGCGTCCTCCCCGATGTCGGTGTGGACGACCGGCAGTCTGACGTCGCCGCCGAGCAGCATCTCGATGCGCGGGTAGTCGTCCTCGGCGGAGTGGCCGGGGTAGAGGAATCCGACGGTGGTCATGTCCATCCTTCCGTATCGTCCGGCAGGGTCGGCGGGACGGGCCCGCCGGGGCCGGCCGGTGCGACGGGTGACGCCGGAGCGACCGATTCCACCGTAGGCACGGACTCCGCCGACGGCACGCCCTCCAGGCCCTCCACGGGCGACGAGGGCGACACCTGCGACGGGATCGGCGCCACCGACCGGTTCGGCACGGCCGGAGAGATCGGCGTGACCGGCGGTATCGGTGGGACCGGCGGAATCGAGGTCATCGGCGAGATCGGCGTGATCGGTGCGATCGGCACGATCGTTGTCATCGGCGGTGCCGCCTGCACCGGCGGCGGGTCGAGCAGCAGCGCCTGGTACGGGCCGACCGCGTGGGCGCCGAGCCTGCGCAGCGCGGCCCACATGGTGACCTGGTTGGCGGAGAGCACCGGCATACCCAGTTCGGCCTCCAACTGCGGAATCACGTCGTACGTCGGCAGATTCGTGCAACTGATGAACAGCGCGTCGGCCGCTCCGACGACTGCCTGTCGCGCCATGTCCATGACCGACCGGTACGGGACCTTCCAGATGTCCCGCGTCAGCCCGAGAAAAGCGCGACCCGTAACGGCTACCCCCACCTCCGCCAGATACTCCTCCAGCGACTGCGTGACGGACTCCGTATAGGGCGTGACCAGCGCGATCCTGCCCACCCCGAGCTCCTCCAACGCCTCGACCAGGGCGCCGGTGGTGGTGAGGGACGGCACCTCCCCTGCCCTGGTCATCGCCTCGCACATGGCCCGCTCCCCGGCCGGACCGCCGACGAAACTGCCCGATGTGCAGGCGTACGCGACGACCTCCGGCTCGGAGACACCCAGCGCCCGGACCGCCTCCCCCAGAGTCTCGTGCTCACTGACCAGCCTGGCCAGGTCGAGGGAGACCTCGACCGGCACATAAGGCGTTCTGGTCAGACGCAACGAGATGTTGTCGGGCACCCATCGCCACAGTTCGCGATCGAGTGCGAAATCGAACGGAGCGACCACTCCCACACCACGCTGTGGCTGTGGTCCGCCCAAAAAGGAGACATCCATTGCCGGCCCCCTTGCTCACGCCCGCGCTGACAAGGTTCAGCTCTTGTTGACGACGGTAGGAGCGAGATGCGAGCGTGGTCAATCGGCACATCTCAGACGTTGCACGGAATTTTCCCGCGGGAAACTCCGCATGGCCCGCGCCCGGCACCCGCCGGGTGTATCGGCCCCGGCAGAAGGGCTGCTCCCCATGCCCCCACCCACCCTCCTCGTCCTGACGGCGGACCCGCCGCCGCGCCTCGGCCGGCTCACCGGACACGCCAGAATCACGTCGGTCGACGCGGACGGCCTCGCCGCGCAACTCCCGCTGGCCGACGCCCTGCTGGTCTGGGACTTCACCTCGGACGCGGTACGGGACGCCTGGCCGGGTAAGGGCCCCAGGCCCCGCTGGGTGCACACCGCGAGCGCGGGCGTGGACCGGCTGCTCTTCCCCGAACTGGTCGCCTCGGAGACCGTCGTCACCAACGCGCGCGGCATCTTCGAGGAGCCGATCGCCGAGTACGTGGCGGGACTCGTCCTGGCCATGGCCAAGGATCTGCCCGGCACGCTGGAGCTCCAGAGCCGGCGCCGCTGGCAGCACCGCGAGGGGCTGCGCGTCGCGGAGAGCAGGGCCGTCGTGGTCGGCGCGGGCCCGATCGGCCGGGCCGTGGCCCATACGCTGCGGGCCCTGGGCGTGACGGTGGCCGTCACCGGCCGTACGGCGCGCCCCGGCGTGCACGGCGCGGACCAGCTCGACCGGCTGGTGACCCGGGCGGACTGGGTGATCAGCGCGGCGCCGCTGACGGACGCGACGCGCGGCATGTTCGACGCCCGGCTGTTCGGCCTGATGCAGCCGTCCGCGCGGTTCATCAATGTGGGCCGGGGGCAGCTCGTCGTCGAGGACGATCTCGTCGCCGCGGTCTCCAAACGGTGGATCTCGGGCGCCGCGCTCGACGTCTTCGAGCAGGAGCCGCTGGACCCGCGGAGCCCCCTGTGGGACGTTCCCGGGCTGATCGTCTCCCCGCACATGAGCGGCGACACGGTCGGCTGGCGTGACCGGCTGGGCGAGCAGTTCGTCGGTCTGTACGAGCTGTGGGTGAGCGGAAAGCCTTTTCCCCACGTGGTGGACAAGGAACGTGGGTACGTCCCCATGCATGACTGATCGCATCGGAGGCCACATGACGAACCGCGGCACCAGGGATCACACGGCTGCTGGTCGCACGACCACGGATCACACCTTCCTCACCGACCTCACCGCACGCGCGCTGCTGGCGGGCTACGCGAAGGGCGACTTCTCCCCCGTCGACGCGACCCGTGCCGTACTGGACCGGATCGAGACGGTGCAGCCGCTGGTCAACGCGTTCGTACGGGTGGACTCCGAGGCGGCGCTCGCGCAGGCGGCGGCCTCCGCCGAGCGCTGGCGCAGGAAGGAGCCGCAGGGGCTGCTCGACGGGGTGCCGGTCTCGGTGAAGGACCTCTTCCTCCAGCGCGGCGGGCCCACCCTGCGCGGCTCCCGGGCCGTACGGCCGGGCGGCGCGTGGGACGAGGACGCCCCGGCGGTCGCGCGGCTGCGGGAGCACGGCGCGGTCCTCGTCGGGAAGACGACCACCCCCGAGTTCGGGTGGAAGGGCGTCACGGACTCCCCGCTGAACGGGGTGACCCGTAACCCGTACGACCTCTCCCGCACCTCCGGCGGGTCCAGCGGGGGCAGCGCGGCGGCCGTGGCGCTGGGCGCGGCGCCGCTCTCCGTCGGTACGGACGGCGGCGGCTCGGTCCGGATCCCGGCGTCCTTCTGCGGGATCTTCGGCCTCAAACCGACGTACGGGCGCATTCCGCTCTATCCGTCGAGCCCCTTCGGCACGCTGGCGCACGCCGGGCCGATGACCCGGGACGCGGCGGACGCCGCCCTCCTCCTGGACGTGATCAGCGGCGCCGACTGGCGGGACTGGTCGCAGCTCGCCCCGACCCCGGCCGCCCGCGACGCGCTGACGGCGGGCGTGGACGGCGTGAAGGGGCTGCGTATCGCGTACTCCCCGTCCTTCGGTGGGCAGGTCGCGGTGCGCCCGGCGGTGGCCTCGGCGGTACGGGCGGCGGTGAGCCGGCTCGCCGAGCTGGGCGCGTACATCGAGGAGGCCGATCCGGACATCAGCGATCCGGTGGAGGCTTTCCACACCCTGTGGTTCACGGGGGCCGCGCGGCTGGTGGCGCCGTTCGGGAAGGAGCAGCGCAAGGGGCTCGACCCGGGGCTGCGGGAGATCATCGCGTCCGGTGAGCGGCGGAGCGCGCTGGACTATCTGGCGGCGGTGGACGCGCGGATGGAGCTGGGGCGGCGGCTGGGCCGCTTCCACACCTCGTACGACCTGCTGGTCACCCCGACGCTGCCGATCACCGCGTTCGAGGCGGGCGTGGAGACCCCGAGGGGCTCGGGGCAGCGGCGCTGGACGGCGTGGACGCCGTTCACGTACCCGTTCAACCTGACGCAGCAGCCCGCCGCCACGGTGCCGTGCGGGGTGGACGCGGACGGGCTGCCGATCGGGGTGCAGATCGTCGCGGCGCGCCACGCGGACGAGCTGGTGCTGCGCGCGGCGCACGCGCTGTACGAGTCGGGGGCGGCCCGGATCCCGGCGCCCGCCGGAGCCTGAGCCGCCCGCCGGAGCCTGAGCGCCGGAGGCTGAGCGCGCGGGGCCCCGACGCCCCACGCGCAGGGCCCCACCGCTCAGGGCCCCACCGCCCCGGGCGCCCCTACTCGCGCCGGAAGCTGAGCGTCTCGCCGATGGCCCCCGCCCGCCAGAGGTCCTGGCAGGCGTCGGCCATCCGGTCGAGGCCGTCGACCACCGTGCCCCAGACGATGCCGGGGATCCACCCCATGTCGCCGTTGATCAGCAGGTTGTTGCGCTCGTAGAAGAGGGCGAGATCCACGACCGTGCGGCGGCCCGCGGTGGCCTTCTCGTCGTATCCGTACGACGACGTGCCCAGCTCCGTGTCGGAGAAGGTGAAGTAGCACAGATCCCCGGGGATCGGGGTCACTGTCGGATTTTCGAGGGGTGGCTCCTGGGCGGCGAAGGCCGGAAACAGCGCGTAGATCTCGTTGCGCGCGTACTTCGCGTGGTACACGTCCGAGCCCAGCGGCAGTGCCTCCCACACCGCCGCGCAGGTGACCGGGGCGCGGTCGTCCAGCAGTTTCGCGGTGCAGTGCACGCCGCGCTTGTCCAATGACACGGTGACAAATCGATCGGTCATGTCTTCATGGTCCTCGTCCGGTCCCCCGAGTCAAGGGCACGCCGGATGTGCAAGATCGGCTCAAATTGATGCGCATAACCCTGATGGAGTCGGGTAGCCGCGCGCCCATGGCCTCACCACCTGAGAACACCTCGGAAAGAGCACCAAAACGGTCCATACGCAGACGTTCCTTGCTGCTGGGTACGGCCGTGCTGGGCGCCGCGGGGGCGCTCGGCGCCGCCGGATGCAGCCGGGTTCCGACGGGGGACACCCTCGCCCGGCTGAAATCGCAGCGCACGGTGCGGCTCGGGATCGCGGGCGAGGCACCGTACGGGTACATCAACGACCAGGGTGATTTCACCGGCGAGGCGGTGGAACTCGCGAAGGTCATCTTCAAGCGGCTCGGCATCGGTTCCGTACAGCCGGTCGCGACCGACTTCTCCTCGCTGATACCCGGCCTCAACGCGCAGCAGTTCGATGTCGTTTCGGCGGGGATGTACATCAACGCGGAACGGTGCAAGCAGGTCATCTTCGCCGATCCCGAGTATCAGATGCTGGATTCCTTCCTCGTACGCAAGGGGAATCCGAAGAAGCTGCTCTCCTATCAGGACGTGGTGCGCTCCAAGGCGAAACTCGCCACGGGGACCGGCTACGCGGAGATCGACTACGCGATTTCGGCCGGGATACCCGAGAAGGAGATCGTCATTCTCCAGGACCCGGTCGCGGGGCTGAACGCCGTCGAATCAGGACGGGTCGACGTCTTCGCCGGTACGGCGCTGACCGGACGCGAAGTGGTCAAGAACAGCCGAAAGGCCGAGGCGACCGAACCGTTCGCACCGGTCGTGGACGGCAAGAAGAAGGTCGACGGCGGCGGTTTCGCCTTCCGGCCCACCGATTCCGGTCTGCGGGACGCCTTCAACGTCGAGATCCACAAGATGAAGAAGAGCGGCGAACTGTTCCGCATTCTCAAGCCGTTCGGCTTCGCCGAGTCGGAGATGACCACCATGACGGCAGAGGAGCTGTGCGCATGACAGCCGGCCTCTGGACCCACTGGGTGCTCCCCGGTATCTGGATCACCGTTCAACTCACCCTGTACAGCGCGGCGCTGGCCACCTTCGTGGCATTCAACGTCGGAATGGCCCGTACGCACCGTTCGCGTACCGTCCGATTCCTCGCGGGCTTCTACACGGAGATCTTCCGCGGCACCTCGGCACTGGTGCTGATGTTCTGGCTCTTCTTCGTGATGCCCGGCCTGTTCGGCTGGGCCCTCGTCCCGATGTGGGCCGCCGTGCTGGCCCTGGGCCTGTCGTACGGGGCGTACGGCGCCGAGGTCGTGCGGGGCGCGCTGAACTCCGTGGTGCCCGCGCAGCGCGAGGCCGGTATCGCCCTCAACTTCACGCCGTGGCAGCGCATGCGGCTGATCCTGCTGCCGCAGGCGATACCGGAGATGATCCCCCCGTTCGGCAATCTCCTCGTCGAACTGCTGAAGGGCACGGCGCTCGTCTCGCTGCTCGGGGTGGCCGATGTGTCGTTCGCCGCCTATCTGGTGCGGCTGGCCACCCAGGAGAGCGCGCAGATCTACTCGATCACCCTGGTCATCTATTTCGTGCTCGCGTTCGTCCTGACGCGCGGAATGAAGGCGCTTGAGCGGAAGACGAAGGCCGGAATCGGCATCACCATGACACCGGGCACCCCGGGGACACCGGGAGGCACCCGATGAACAATTGGGACTGGTCCGCCGTCGCGGACTTCATGCCACGTTTCTGGGACGGGCTGCTCCTCACCCTCCAGGTCCTCGTCGTGGGCTCGCTCCTCTCCTTCACCCTCGGTCTGGTCTGGGCGATCGGATTCCGGGCGCCGACGCGTCTCATCCGGTGGCCGGTCCATGTCTTCACCGAATTCATCCGGAACACACCGCTGCTCGTGCAGCTCTTTTTCTTCTTCTTCGTCCTGCCCGAGTGGGGCGTGCAGTTCTCCGGGCTGACCACCGGCACGCTCGCGATCGGGCTGCACTATTCGACGTACACCGCACAGGTCTACCGGGCCGGAATCGACGCGGTGCCCGCCGGCCAGTGGGAGGCGGCCACCGCGCTCAGCCTGCCCGTCGGCCGGACGTGGATCGCGGTGATCCTGCCGCAGGCGATCCGGCGTATCGTGCCGGCGCTGGGAAATTACGTCATCTCGATGCTGAAGGACACACCGCTGCTCGCCGGGATCAGTGTGCTGGAAATGCTCCAGCAGTCCCGGCTGGAGAGCGCGGCCACCTTCCAGTACACCGAGCCGCTGACCGTGGTCGGTGTCGCCTTCATCCTCATCGCCTATCCGGCTTCTCTTCTCATGCGAGCCCTGGAGCGTCGTCTTGTCCGCTGACCGCACTGACACCACCGATACCGCCACGGACACCGAGCTGATCCGCTTCGAGAACGTCACGAAGAGATTCGGCTCGAACACCGTCCTGGACGACCTCTGTTTCTCCGTACAGCCGGGAAAGCACGTCACTCTGGTCGGCCCGTCCGGATCCGGCAAGACGACGATCCTGCGGCTGCTGATGACGCTGGTCAAGCCCGACGAGGGCACCATCACCATCAACGGCGACAAGCTGTTCCCCGCGAGCGAGAAGCATGTGCGCGAGGTGCGGAAGAACATAGGAATGGTCTTCCAGCAGTTCAATCTCTTCCCCAACATGAACGTCCTGCGCAATGTCACGGAGGCGCCCGTCCGGGTGCTCGGGCTCGGCAAGGACGAGGCCGAGGAGCGCGGCCGGGAACTGCTCGACCTCGTCGGGCTCGGCGACCGCTGCGAGGCGAAGCCGACCCAGCTCTCGGGCGGGCAGCAGCAGCGGGTGGCCATCGCCCGCGCGCTGGCGATGCGGCCGCGGATCCTGCTGCTGGACGAGGTCACCTCGGCGCTCGACCCGGAACTGGTCGCCGGGGTCCTGGACGTCCTCCGGGACATCGCCCACACCACGGACATCACGATGCTCTGCGTGACCCACGAGATGAACTTCGCCCGGGACATCTCCGACGACGTGATGATGTTCGACGCCGGGAAGGTCATCGAGTCGGGACCGCCGGAGAAGATCTTCACGGACCCGGAGAACGAACGTACGCGGGAATTCCTCGGCGCGGTGCTCTGAGCGCCTTGCACCCGGCGCACTGCGCCCGGCGTACGCCCGGCGCATACCCGACGGTCCGCGGAGCGCGCCCTGACCTGCACAGCAACCTCACACTCTGTTGAAGAACTATCCCCCTGGCATATGCCAGAGTGGCGCGGCCCAGTACAGAGACCTGGGCCGCGCCGAATCCGGTGGTCAACAGCGGCCCTTTTCCGCACCCTTGACGGTTATCGTGGGGGTGAGCTTGCGGTAACAACCTGCCAAGGGGGGACCGTGGTGCTGAAGCCGGAGCCGACCGCGCCGTTCCATTCGGTGCGGTACGTCCTGCGTGTGCTGGAGACGGTCTCCCGGCACGGCGGCGGCGTGACCGCAGCCCGTATCGCCAGCGAGAGCGGGCTGCCGGCCGGACATCTCGCGCCGCTCCTCGCCATGTTGCGCCGCGAGGGATACGTGGAGCAGGCGACGGACGGTGCCTATGTGATAGGCGACTCACTGACCCTGCTCGGCTCCGGCGCGGACCGGGCGCAGGTCCTCGAAACACGGCTCCAGGACACCCTCGCCGAGCTGCGCGACGCGATCGGCGCGGCCATCTACGTCAGCCGCTACGTCGACGGCGAGATCAAGATCACCCAGGTCTCCGAAGGCCCGCTCACGCCCGCCGTCAACGAGTACGTGGACTTCCGCACCACGGCTCACGCGAGCGCGATCGGCAAGTGCCTGCTGACCCAGCTCGACCACGGCAGCCGCAAGGAACATCTCGCCCGCCACAAGATCGCCCGGTTCACCTCCCGCACGATCACCAGCGAGCGGCTGCTCCTCTCCCGGCTGGACGGCCATCCGTCCACCGTCCCCGTACTGGACCTCCAGGAGTACGCGGTCGGCACGGTCTGCGCGGCCGTCCCGCTGACGGCCGGCTCGGCGGTCGGGTGCCTCGCCCTCTCCCTCCCGCTCGAACACGCCCACCGGCTGCGCGCGGCGGCGGAGTCGCTGAACCGCGGGGCGGCCCCGGTGGCGCTGGCCCTGACGATCTAGGGGCGGGGCCCCTACGGGCGCTGGTTCGGAGCACTCCTGAGAACCGGGTATTATTTTCGAGTCAGCAGGCGCCGCTAGCTCAGTTGGTTAGAGCAGCTGACTCTTAATCAGCGGGTCCGGGGTTCGAGTCCCTGGCGGCGCACCGACACAGGAAGGCCCCTCGCGCGAGGGGGGGGCCTTCCTCGCGTCCGGACGTGGGGGCCGGACGCTCAGAGATCAGGAACTCGCGATCAGGCGCTCAGGCCGGACGCTCAAAGATCAGGCCGCGCTCTTCGCGGTGCCGCCCTTCTGTCCGTCCACGCCGAAGATGTCCACCGCGTGGTAGTACGTCCACGCCGTCCCGTCGCAGGACGTCTTCTGCGCGCCCGAGTAGGCCGCGCACACCCGCTTCAGGTCCGCGTAGAAGGCGGAGTCGAGCCGGGCCTTGTTGGCTTCGAACTGACCGGCCGCCTTGTAGTTGCGGTAGCCGAAGTCATGCCGGGCACAGGAGGTCTGGAAGGGGAAGCCGAACGGGTTGTCCGGCGAGGACGAGCAGTAGTCCGTGGACCAGTCGAAGGCGTAGGACGACCAGGAGCCCTGGCTGCCACGGGCCGCGACCCAGGAGTTGTAGCTCGCGGCGCTCTCCTGGGTCCAACTGCTCAGCACCTGCGGCTTGTCGGCCGGCGCGGCAGCGGCCTGCGTGGCCGTCAGGAGGGCGGTGGGGAGGGAGAGTACGGCTGCTGCGAGAGGAAGTGCCAGACGTCTGCGCATGACGGAAAACCTCCGGGCATATGGGGGGAGACGCTCCCTGACCGGGGTGACAAGGAGCGCCCACAGCGTGAACTCCGCGGCTGTCGCACGGGTCTACGCGCGATGACCGATGCGGGAATGGTGCCCCAATTCCAGCCATCGCCAAACACCCTTTGGCGCACTCACGCCCCTTGGGAGCGGCGCCTGTTGACGGTCCGTCCGCACTCGCCCCGCTTGGTACCGGACCGAAGACGCCGTACTCCCAAGGTCTTTACCTACTGACTGCCCGTCAGATCAGAACTGGACGTCGGAGCAGGCGTAGAACGCGTTCGCCGTGTCCGCGACCGTCCAGACGGCCAGGATCATGTGCCGCCCCGACTTCGACGGGAGCGTGCCCGTGTGCGAGAGCGTGGCGGGCGGCTGCTGGTTGTTGTACGGCACCGTCAGGAACGGCTGGGTGTCCAGTGCCGCACGGGTGAGCGGCTGCGAAGGGTTCCAGCCGTTCTTGGTGACGTAGTAGCGGAAGTCGGTCGTGGCGTGCCGGGCGGTGAACTGCCAGCGGAAGGTGTGGCTCTGGCCGCTCGACAGCTTGGTGGTGGGCCACGTACCGCCGCGCGGGTCGTCGAGCTGCGCGAACTGGCCGTTGCCGCCCGAGCAGATCTTTCCGTCGGCGGGACCGGCCGCCGGGAAGCCCTTGAGCCCCTCGACACTCTGCGGTTCCCACTGGATGTTGCCGCAGTTGGCGACGGTTCCGTTGGCACAGAGCTTCTGGCGGCTGATCGGTGAGTCGGTGTAGCCATGGCTGCTGGCGCTGCCGGTGGCGAGCAGGGAGACGGCGGTGACGGCGAGGCCGACGACGGCCGCGCCCATCTTCTTTCGCATGCTTCGCTCCAGAGAACGTGGGGGAGTTCGGTGAGCCGTGCCGCACGCGCGCGCAGAGAGATTACGACTGTTGGTCTGGACCAAGTCTCAGAGTATGGAGGAATTGTGGTCGTGTCCATAACAACTCACCATGCGGTCCAGACCACTTGGCGGGCCTCCTGGGCACTCACAGCCGCGCCCCGGCCTCCTGCCGCCCCGTGTAGAACGCGACGGTGAGGTCCTTCACCAGCGCCTTGCGCTCGTAGTCGTCCAGTTCGACCAGGCCACGCGTCGTCAGCCGGTGCACCGTGTCGTCCACCGCGTCCACCACCGACGTCAGTACGGAGTCCCGGTGCCTGGCGTCGATCGCCGCGATCCGGCTGCGCTGCATCGCCGCGGCGATCTCCGGCGCGTACTCGATCCGCGTCGGCTGCGCCGAGAAGACCTCGACGCCGACGGGCCGGCCCTCCGCCGACAGC
This sequence comes from Streptomyces sp. NPDC087310, assembly GCF_044744405.1. Taxonomy (NCBI): domain Bacteria; kingdom Bacillati; phylum Actinomycetota; class Actinomycetes; order Kitasatosporales; family Streptomycetaceae; genus Streptomyces; species Streptomyces sp. NPDC087310. The sequence goes on from NZ_JBIUYF010000001.1 coordinate 1,292,304, forward strand.
ATCCGGGTGAGCGCGTTCCCGACCGCCTCCGCGTTGCGCAGGGTCGGCGCCTCGTCGTGGAACGCGTCGGCGGGAAGCTGCGAGAGCACCCGCGCCATCGCGGCCTCGACCTGCTCCCGCAGATACTCCTCGTGGTCCTCGACGCCGAGGGCCGCCCGTACGGTGTCCCGCACGCGCCAGACGACCAGGACGACGACGCGCAGCGCCGTACCGTTCGAGTCGACGGCGGGCATCGGCTCGCTGCGCCAGTGCCGCAGCCGTACGTCCACCCGGCGGCGCAGCAGCAGCGGGCTCACCCAGAGCAGTCCCGTACGGCGCACGCTCCCCCGGTAGTCACCGAAGAGCGTCAGCACCCACGCCTGGCCGGCCCGGCCGCGGCCCAGCCCGCCGAAGGCGAAGAGCGCGACCGTCACACCGAGCGCGAGCAGCGCCCACTCCACGATCCCGATGCCGTCGTACGGGTACGAGGGCAGCCGCAGCGCCTTCGTCACCGTGCCCGGCAGGGCCCCGGCCCACCAGGTCACGGCCGCGCACCCGAGCAGCGCGCCGAGTCCGACGAGCACGGCGGCCCAGCCGGGCAGCGCGGGGCCGGGGCGCTCGGTGAGATGCGGATCGCCGGACGGCGCGGCACGCGCGGGGACGACGGGCACCGGCGCGGGCGCGGGCGCCGGACGGATGCGGGGCTGCTCGCCGGTCCCGAGCCGGCGCCCCACGACGGTGGGCCTGACCGGTCCCCCGGCGGGCGCCGGCGCCTCGGCCTCGTCGCGGAAGAGGAGGTGGACGGGGATCTCGTGGGTGGACTCACCGACGATGAGCGGGCTCCAGCGGGGACGGTCACCGGGGGACCCGGGGCGCCCGGACCGTACGGAGACCCCGTTGCCCCGGCCGAAGGCACCGGGCCCCAGTTCGAGCGCGGGACGCTCGTCCCGTGGAGCCGCGGGGAGCACGGGGGCCGCGGGGAGTGTTGGAGTCGCCGGGGCCGCTGGGACTGCTGCGACTGCTGGGATCCCTGGGACCACTGAGGCGACCGGGTCCGCTGGGGCGGTCGGATCCGCAGGTGCCTTCAGGTCCGCCGGGGCCTCCGGGGCCGCTGGGACCTCCGGGGGCGGGGGTACGGCGTCCGCGAGACCGGCGGCTACCACGTCCTCGAAGCCGACACCGTCCTCGGGCTTCTCAGGCGCCTCGGGTACCTCAGGCGCATCAGGCACCTCAGGCTTCTCGCGCGCCTCCGACTCGGCCGCGTCGACCGGGGCCGGATCGGGCACGAGCTCGGGAGGCGGGTCGGGCGTAGGCGCCGGCTCGGGACGTACCGTGAACAGCCCTCGCAGGCCGTCCTCGTCGCCGTTCGGTTGCGGTTGCGGGGTGGTCGTCATCGTCACCGTCATCCTCGTGTCCGTCATGCGAAGAGTCGCCGCCAGGTCGCCGGGCCCGGGTAGCCGTCGGCCTCGGCGCCGCGCCAGCCCTGGGCCCGCTGGAACGCCTCGACATTGCGCCGGTCGGCCTCCGTCCACCGCGTCCCGGGGCCCGTGGTGTAGTGCCGGCCGAAGCCCCGCTTCACGAGCTGCTCGCCGAGCCGGAGCACGTACGGGTTGGCCGCGCCGGGCCGGAAGTACGCGCTCCCGGGGAACGCGGTGGTGTGCGGCGCCGGCGGCTTCGCGGCGGCGACCGGCGGGACCGCGGGGCCGACGACGCCCTGTCCGCCCCCGCCCACATCCCCGCCGGCGCCCTTACCCGCGCCCCGCGCGGGCGCGATGTTCTTGCCGAGGCCCTTCACCAGATACCGCCAGGTCCCCGGCCCCGGCAGCCCGTCCGCCGCCTTGCCGCGCCAGCCCTGCGCGAGCTGGAACGCCTGGGTGGCCCGCCGGTCCGCCTCGCCCCACCGGGGCCCCGGCCCCTGGGCGTAGAAGCGCTTGCCGCCGCGTTTCACGAGCATCCGGCCGAGCTGGGTGACGTGCTTGTTGTTGGCGCGGGGGCCGAAGGCGCTCGCCCCGGGGTACGCGGCGGACGCGCCGCCCGTGCCCCCCGTACCCCCTTCCGGGCCCTTGCCGTCGCCGCTCTCGATCACGCCCTTGTAGCGGTAGGGGATGTAGCGGTTGGAGTTGTTCCAGTACGCCATGGGCGTGGACTGGACGCGGGCGTGCGGTTTGGTCTGCTCGTACGCCATGTAGTAGGTGTGCGTGTAGTCGGTCCAGCCGCCGAAGAGCGTGACGTGCGACCCCTTGTTCGGGTCGGCCGGGTTGTGGAAGAGCAGCATGTCGCCGGGTTGCAGCTCCTCGCGCTCGATCCGTACGCCGAACTCCGCGAGGCTGCCGGTCCATTCGTTGGCCGCGAGGTTCCAGGCCATCGAGACATAGCCGGAGCAGTCCTGGCGGTACCCGTCCGTCCAGTACTTCTCCATGCTGTACGGCACCTTGGCGTTCACCCACAGCTTGGCGCGGTTGATGATCTCGGCGCGGGTGGACGTACGGGGCTCCGCCGTGGGCTTGCCCGAGCCGGGGCCGGGCAGGGGCCGTCCGTGGAGGGGCCCGCTGCCGCCCTGCGGTGTCTCCGGGTCGGGGTCGAAGGCCGCCCGGGCGGCCGGGCCGGCGGCGCGCGCCGGTTCCACGCCCGCCGTGCCGAGCGCGACCCCGGCGGCGGTCATCAGGACCAGCGCCCGCCGGGCGCCATGCGCGGCCGGGTGGCCGCCGGACCGTACGGGCAGTCCTTTGGCCAGATCACGCCGCCGCTCGGCGCACCCGGCGCAGGGACAGTCGAGAGCGGGCTCGTACTCCTCGAAGACCGGGACGGTCATGCGATCCCCTCCACACTCATCCTCATCAAGCTCATCGAGAGACTCTTCGTTCAAGATCTTTCAGCCCGGTGGCACGGGCACTGGCGAGTCAACTGTCCGGACAAATCGCATTTTGACGGATCGAAGGTAAGAAAAGACAATCCGACAGGCCGCAACAGCCATCAAATGGTCGGAGCCACTCCTCCCTGTCGGGTACAGTTCTCCAGGTCAGCAGGCGCCGCTAGCTCAGTTGGTTAGAGCAGCTGACTCTTAATCAGCGGGTCCGGGGTTCGAGTCCCTGGCGGCGCACGCACAGTGAAGCCCCCTCACGCCACGTGAGGGGGCTTCACTCATTCCCGCTCCAGCCGACGACTCGCGGAAACCCGCCAATCTTGGCGACTGCTCGCCATCGCATCCGTCACACCGAACACACAAATCGCCCAGATGATCAGCAATCAGCTCTTCTCTCCCTTGCGATCCGGACGATGGTCGGACAACCTATCCTCAACTCATCACCATCAAAGGAACACGCGATCCGCACAGTTGTACGCGGCGTGCCGAGTTGTTCCAGTGATGGCGATGCGGCGGGGCGGGGGCCCGTACGGACACGGCTTGCACGGTGTCGCCGGCGACATCGCGCAACCGGACCGGTCATATTTCCGGTCAGAAGGAGACAGAAGCCGCGATTCACATGCCCGGAGTGATGGCCAGGGGGCCACTCCGGACGGAACATCCGGACGAAAACTCGATCCATCACGCAGTACGTGTGCGTGCGGGGGGATGACTCATGACGTCGACGCCACACGGGCCGGACGGCGACCGGCAGGAGACCGACGCGTCCAGGACCACCCAGCTCCGCATACCCTCGCACCTCAGAAGGGCCGGACAGCAGCGGCCCCGGCCGCCGAAGAACGTCCTGCCGAAGTACGACTACGAGCACTACAGCCGGCTCGCCGGGCCGCTGACCAGGCCCGACGCGGACAAACCGTACACCGTGCAGTACCGCTCGCTGCTCTCCCAGGAGACGCACCGCATCCGGGCCGCCCTGCTGCTCGGCGCGGCGCCGCTGCTCTCGCTCGGCCTCTTCGCCTGGCTGATGCAGCCGCAGCACTGGACCGAGCGCGACCCCAACCTCAAGAACGACACGCTCCTCGTCCTCGACATCGTGATGCTCGTCTCGATCGGTCTGATCGAGCTGTTCCGCACCATGAATGTCATCTCGAACGCGCACGCGACGCTGGTGGCGCGTGACCCGGTCCCCGTCGTGCCCGAGAGCGATACGCGCGTCGCCTTCCTCACCTCCTTCGTGCCGGGCAAGGAGCCCCTGGAGATGGTGACGAAGACGCTGGAGGCCGCGGTCCGCATCCGCCACCGGGGCGTGATGCACGTCTGGTTGCTGGACGAGGGCGACGACCCGGCGGTCAAGGAGGTCTGCGCCCGGCTGGGCGTGCACCACTTCTCCCGTAAGGGCATCGCGAAGTGGAACCAGCCCAAGGGCGCGCACCGCGCCAAGACGAAGCACGGCAACTACAACGCCTGGCTGGACGCGCACGGCGACGACTACGAGTACTTCGCCTCCGTCGACACCGACCACGTACCGATGCCCAACTACCTGGAGCGGATGCTCGGTTACTTCCGCGACCCGGACGTCGGCTTCGTCATCGGCCCGCAGGTGTACGGGAACTACGACTCGTTCGTCACGAAGGCCGCCGAGTCGCAGCAGTTCCTCTTCCACGCGCTGATCCAGCGCGCGGGCAACCGCTACGGCGCCCCCATGTTCGTCGGTACGAGCAACGCGGTCCGGATCAGGGCGCTCAAGCAGATCGGCGGGCTGTACGACTCCATCACGGAGGACATGGCGACCGGCTTCGAGATGCACCGCCACCGCAACCCCGAGTCCGGCAACAAGTGGCGCTCGGTCTACACCCCCGACGTGCTGGCCGTGGGCGAGGGACCGTCCGCCTGGACGGACTTCTTCACGCAGCAGCTCCGCTGGTCGCGCGGTACGTACGAGACGATCCTCAAGCAGTACTGGAAGGGCTTCTCCTCGCTGCCCCCGGGCAAGCTCTTCAACTACACGATGATGATCATCTTCTATCCGATGTCGGCCCTCAACTGGATCCTGGCGGCGCTGAGTTGCGCGCTCTTCCTGGGCATGGGCGCCTCGGGTGTGCAGATCGACCCGGCGATCTGGATGATGCTGTACGGGAACGCCTCGGCCCTCCAGATCGGCCTCTACATCTGGAACCGCCGCCACAACGTCTCGCCGCACGAGCCGGAGGGGTCCGGCGGGCTCGCGGGGATGGCGATGTCGGCCATGTCGGCGCCGCTGTACGCCCGTTCGCTGATGGACGCCGTGCTGCGCCGTAAGAGCAGCTTCGTGGTGACACCGAAGGGCGACTCGTCCAGCCCGGACACCCTCTTCGGCACGTTCCGGGTGCACTTCTTCTTCATCCTGGTCTTCGGCGGTTCGATGATCGCCTCGTTCGTCTTCGGGCACGACCATCCGGCGATGCTGACGTGGGCGACGCTCGCGATGCTGATCACGGCGGCGCCGATCTTCATCTGGTGGTGGTCCCTGCGCCAGGAGAAGCGCGCGAAGCGCAGGCGCGGCGCGCACCGCGGCGGCCGCGCTTCCGTACCGCCGCTGGACCGTACGGCGCCGCTCGACCGTACGGCAGCACTGGACCGTACGGCAGCGCTGGACCGTACGCCGCCACTTGACCGTACGGCGCCGCTGCCGCAGTTCCCGCACTCCGCCGACCAGGCACCGGCACCGGCACCGGCACCGGCCGAACCCACCGCACCGACCGCACGGATTTCCCTTGGGGGACGTAAGAAATGAGCGCGATTCCCGTCCGGCAGAACCACCGCAGGAACCGGGCCAGGCGCATCGCGATCGGCGCCGCGGTCGTCGTCGCGGTCGCCGGTTTCAACGGACCCGCGCTCTACCGGTTCGGCTCGGAGCAGTACCACGAGTACAAGATCAACCGCCCGGACTACAAGGCGGCGAACGGCCATTGGGGCTTCCTGGACGTCCCGGCCAAGTTCCGGATCAACTCGATCCACGCCTCGCTGCTGCACACCGGCAAGGTGCTGCTGATCGCCGGCTCGGGGAACAACCAGAAGAACTTCGACGCGGGCACGTTCGAGTCGATCCTCTGGGACCCGGCGACCGACGCGTACAAGAAGATCCCCACCCCCAAGGACCTGTTCTGCTCCGGGCACTCCCAGTTGCCCGACGGGAAGCTGCTCATAGCCGGCGGCACGAAGCGGTACGAGAAGCTCAAGGGCGACGTCACCAAGGCGGGCGGCCTGATGGTCGTCCACAACGAGGATCCGGACAAGCCGATCACCCTGCCCGCGGGCACGGTGTTCACCGGCAAGGAGAACGGCAAGACCTTCGTCTCCAAGGACCCGATCCTGGTGGAGAAGGCCACGAAGGTCTTCGACAAGACCACCGGCGCGTACCTGCGCAACGACGCCGGGCTGGGCCGGGTCTACGTCGAGGCGCGCCAGTCCGGCGCGAAGTACGAGACCGGCGCCGAGGACAACTACCGGGTGCACGGCATGAAGGGCTCCGACGCCCGCAACGTGTACGGCATCGGGCAGAAGCTGGCGCTCGACAAGAAGGACTTCCAGGGGATCAAGGAAGCGTACGAGTTCGACCCGGTCGCGGAGAAGTACATCAGCGTCGACCCGATGAACGAGGCCCGCTGGTACCCCACGCTGACCACGCTCAAGGACGGCAAGGTCCTGGCGCTCTCGGGGCTCGACGAGATCGGCCAGCTCGTCCCCGGCAAGAACGAGATCTACGACCCGAAGAAGAAGACCTGGAAGTACACCGGGGACATCCGGAAGTTCCCCACGTACCCCGCGGTCTTCCTGATGGACGACGGGAAGCTCTTCTACAGCGGCTCCAACTCCGGTTACGGGCCCGCCGATGTCGGCCGTGACCCGGGGATCTGGGACCTGGAGACCAACAAGTTCGACAAGGTCCCCGGACTGGGCGACCCGGACCAGATGGAGACCTCCGCGACGGTGATGCTGCCGCCCGCCCAGGACCAGAAGTTCATGGTGATCGGCGGCGGCGGGATCGGCGAGTCCGAGAAGTCCAGCGACAAGTCCCGGCTGGTCGACCTGAAGGACGCCGACCCGCGCTTCAAGGACGGCCCGACGCTGGAGCGGGGTACCCGCTACCCGAGCGCGTCCCTGCTGCCCGACGACAGCGTGCTGGTCACGGGCGGCTCGGAGGACTACCGGGGACGCGGCGGCTCGAACGTACTCCAGGCGCGGATGTTCGACCCGGCGTCGAACGCGTACACGCGGGTGGCCGACCCGGCGGTGGGCCGCAACTACCACTCCGGGTCCCTGCTGCTGCCCGACGGCCGCGTCATGATCTTCGGCTCGGACTCGCTCTACGCGGACAAGGCCAACACCAAGCCGGGCGTCTTCGAGCAGCGCATCGAGATCTACACGCCGCCGTACCTCTACCGGGACACGGCGCCGGAGGTCACGGACGGGCCGAAGGCCGTGAAGCGCGGCGGCTCCGCGGTCTTCAAGGTGAAGGACCCGGGCGCGGTCACGACGGCGAAGCTGATGCGGCCGAGCGCGGTCACCCATGTCACCGACGTCGAACAGCGCACGGTGGCGCTGGACTTCAAGAAGACGGCGGACGGTGTCGAGGTCACGGTGCCGAAGAACAGCGCGCTGGTGCCGTCGGGGTGGTACATGCTCTTCGTGACGGACGGGGAGGGCACACCGTCGAAGGCGGTGTGGGTGGAGATTCCCTGACTCCTCGTTCCGCCGGCTCCTCGTTCCCTTCGTTCCCCTCGTTCCCTTCGTTCCCTTCGTTCCCCTCGTTCCCCTCGTTCCCTGACTCCTCGTCCGCTGATCATTGTCGGGCCGTGGGCGAGTCGAGTACCTGGTCAAGGCCGAGCGGGGGCGCCGGCGGCAGGGGCTCGGCGCCCTCGGCGCGGAACGCCTGGAGCAGATAGGCCACGAGCCGGCGGGACGCGGCCGGCGCGACCTGGTTCGACGGGGGGACGACCCCGCGGTTGGCCATGAGCAGCAGCGTGAGGTCTTCCATGGCGAAGTCGGCACGTAGCCGCCCCGTCTCCTTGGCCCGCCGCATCAGCTCGCCGAATCCCCGCTCGGCGCGCGCCCGTTCCCGGTCGAAGGCGACCGCGCCGGGGAAGGCCGAGAGGAACGCCGCGGAGAACCCCCTGTCGACGGCGTGCATGGCGCACACCTTCTCGATGACCGCGCAGAACCCGCGCCAGGGATCCGGGTCCGCGACGGCGTCGTCGACGACCGCCACACACGCCGCGAGCTGGTCGGCGAACACCTCGGTGACCAGCGATTCCTTGGTGGGAAAGCGGCGGTAGAGCGTCGCGGCCCCGACGCCGGCGCGCCGGGCGATCACGGACATCGGCACATCGAGCCCGAGCGTCGCGAAGGTCTCGCGGGCGGCCTCGACAATGCGTTCGCGATTGTGCAGCGCGTCGGCACGCAGTATCCGAGAGTCCTCTGCTGGCATGTCTCTCACTTTAAGCCAAGTGGAAGACCTCGTTCAGGTAGCGCGTTAGGGTCCACAAGTGGAAGACATCAACCACTTAGTGGTCGATGGACCGACGGACTGATGGGCAGCAGGACATTGAGCGAGATGCGCATGGCTCGGTACGACCGGTACGGGCCGCCGGAAGTGCTGTACGAGGGAACGGGCCCGATTCCGGTCGCCAAGCCGGGGGAGGTGCTGGTACGCGTCCACGGCAGCAGCGTGAACGGAGGCGAGCTCGCCCTGCGGTCGGGGAAGGCCCGACTGCTGGCCGGCCGGCGGTTCCCCAAGCGCATGGGCGTGGACTTCGCCGGGGAGGTCGCCGCGCTGGACTCCCGCGCAGCCGGTCTGTCCGGCCTGTCCGTGGGCGACCGGGTATGGGGGTTGCCGGGGAGGACGGCCCTCGGGAGCGCGGCCGAGTACGTGACGGTCGCCCCCGATCGGCTGGCGCTCGCCCCGGCCGGTCTCGATCCCGTCCGGGCGGCGGCGCTGCCCGGCGTGGGCACGACCGCGATCACCGCTCTGCGCGACAAGGCCCGCCTCCGGCCGGGCGAGAGACTGCTGGTGCGCGGCGCGAGCGGCGGCGTCGGCACGGTCGCCGTCCAGCTCGGCCGGGCGTACGGCGCGCGTGTCACGGCGCTCGCCGGCGCGAAGAACCTCGACTTCGTACGGGAACTCGGGGCCCACGATGCCTTCGACTACGCGACGACGGGCCCGGCCGGCCTCGGCTCGTTCGATGTCGTCCTCGACACCGTCGGCACCGGGACCGGCGCCTACCGCCGGCTCCTGGCGCCGGGCGGGCGCATGGTGTCGATCAGCTTCGACGCCGATCATCCGCTCGCCTCGCTCTCGTACATCCTGGCGACCACGGTGTTCGGTTCACGGCGGGTACGGTTCTTCAGCGGGAACCCCCGGCACGAGCTCTTCGCCGAGCTGACCCGCCAGGTGGAGAGCGGCGCGGTCCGCCCGGTCGTGGACACGGTGTTCCCGCTCGCCGACATCGCGGGCGCCCACCGCGCGCTGGAAGCGGGCGGCGTACGGGGCAAACACGTGGTCCAGGTGATCTGACACGACCGGCTTCGCGCCGGCTAGCCCGTGGCGCCCGTCTCGCCCGTCTCACTCGTCTCGCCCGTGGCGCTCAGCCGTACGACGAGATCGGCGTGCCCCCGGGTGCCCGCGATCACCACGGCGTTGTCCTGGTCGGTGCCGTGCGCCCACGCGTGGGCCTCGTCCGGGGACTTGCCGAACTCCCGGTGCCGGTCGACCAGTCGGCGCAGCCGGAGCGCCTCGTCCGGCGCCACGTACCAGGACTCGTCCAGCAGCGGCCGTACCCCGGCCCAGGGGCCGTCCGGCAGCAGCAGGTAGTTGCCCTCGGTGATGACGAGCCGGGCCTCGGGGGCGATGACGATCTCCCCGGCGATGGACTCCTCGATCTCCCGGTGGAAGCGGGGCGCGTAGACGGTCTCCCCTCCGGCCGCGTCCCGCAGGCGGCGCAGGAGGGCGACGTACCCCGCGGCGTCGAAGGTGTCGGGGGCACCCTTGCGGTCCCGGCGGCCGAGGGCGCGGAGTACGGAGTCGGCCAGGTGGTAGCCGTCCATCGGCACCAGGCAGGCGCCCGGCCCCAGTTCCCGGACGAGCAGTCCGGCCAGGGTGCTCTTGCCGGCCGCCGGGGCGCCGGTGATGCCGAGGACGGTGCGGCCGGGCCGGTCCAGGAGTCCGCGGGCCCGGTCGAGGAGGGCGGCGAGGTCGGTCTCCATGGCGGTGTCCACGGGGGTCTCCACAGGGATCTCCAGTAAGGGGTACGGGGCGAAGGAGGCGGCAGGGGCGGCGGGGGCAGCAGGGGCTCGGCGGCGGCTCGGCAGGCCGAAGGCCCTGGCCAGGAGGGCAGGGCCTTCGGTACCCGACCTGTCTACTTCGCGTTGCGCGCCAGGTCCAGGGCGTACTTCGCGTACCACTCCCCCGCCTTGGGGCCGCCCTTGCAGTCGCCGTCCGACTCGCCGGGGCGCTTGATCCACAGGTACGCCTTGACCAGCGGGTCACCGGTCCGCACCGTCGGCCGCTCGCCGAGGGCGCGCCCCGGGGGGTTGCACCAGTTCTCCCCGGGATCGCCGCCCTTGTACGGGCCGTTCCCGTTGCGGCTGGTGTCGATCACGAAGGGCTTGTTCCCGACCTTCGCGGAGAGCCGCTTGCCGAAGTCCTTGCTCGCGTCGGTCGGGTAGAAGTTGGAGACGTTGACCGAGAAGCCGTCGGCGGCGCCGATGCCCGCCCACTGGAGCGGTTCGAAGAGCGCGTCGGGGCTCTGCCAGCCCGCGTTGCCCGCGTCCAGGTAGACCGTGGTGGCGGGCTGTTGCTTGAGCCGTTCGATCGCGCCCTTGAGGAGGTGGTACCGCTCCTCGTGGAACTCCTCCGGCGTACAGCCGTCCACCAGGTGCAGTACGGCGTCGGGCTCCAGGACCACCGTCGCCCTGCGGTCCCCGATGCCCCGCGCGACCTGGTCGACCCAGGCCCGGTAGGAGTCGCCGTCGGAGGCGCCGCCCTTGGAGAACTGGCCGCAGTCGCGGTGCGGGATGTTGTAGAGGACGAGCAGGGCGTCCCGGTCGGCCTTCGCCGCCGCTTCCGTGAACCCCTTCGTCTGCGCCTCCGCGTTGTCGGGGAGGATCCACTCGGCGGCCGGCTGCTCCGCGATCTTCCGGATCAGCGCGGCGTTCCCGCTGTCGCCCTTCTCGGTGTACGCGGCGGCCTGCCGGGCGGCGCCGCCCTCGGGGTTGACCCAGTACGGGTCCTCCGCCTTGGGGCGCTGGCTGATCGGCGCCGCCTTCTTGTCGCCGTCGCCGTCGCCGTCTCCGTCCCCGCCGCCGGACGTGCAGCCCGCCAGCAGCAGCGCCGTCGCCCCCACGACGGCGAGCGCGGCGACCGCCCCGCCCCTGCGGCCCCCCGGTTCCGTCCGGGGTCCCGGGCCCGTCCGGACACCTCCCGTACCGCTGTGTCCGCGACGGGAATAACTGCCGTACATCCACTCCCCCTTGGTGCGCTGCCCCTGTGATCGCCGCTTCGCGGGCCCCCTCCCCGGTTCCTCGTCCGGGGCCGCCAATCCTGGCATACCGGTCCCGGCGTCCGGCGCGTTACGCCGGTGGCGCACACCCTCGTACGGTCAGCTCACGTCGGTCAGCTCACCTCGGTCAGCTCACGTTGGTCAGCTCACGTTGGTCAGATAGGCCGAGACCACCACGTTCGCCGTATATGCCTGTTCGGCGCGGTCGAAGGTGCCGCCGCAGGTGATGAGGCGCAGTTCGGCACGGGACTTCTCGTGGGCGCCGTAGACCTTCTTCGCGTCGAACCGGTCCCGGTCGACGACCTGTACGTCGTCGATGGTGAACTCGGCGGTCCTCCCGTCGGCGCGGGCGACGCGGACCTTCTCGCCCGGCTTGGCGGAGCTGAGTCCGTAGAAGACGGCCGGTTCGGTCTTGGTGTCGACGTGGCCGACGAGGATCGCGGCGCCCTCCGCGCCCGGCCGGACCCCGGCGCCGTACCAGCCGACCGTGCCCGGCGTCGCGTACGGCGGCGGGTCGACCGCCCCGGCGGCGTCGAGCCCGCGGGCCACGACGGGCGCCTCGATGCCGAGGGAGGGGAGCTCGATCCGCTGCGGAGTGCCCGCCTCCGGTGGGGAGTCCAGCGGGGTACGGGACGGTGGCAGCGGCACGCCCAGCGGGCGGCCGACCGCGGCCACGTCGCCGGTGGTGGGGCCCGAGACCGTACCGGGTACGTGGCCGTCCCGCCCCCAGATCCACAGGCTCAGCAGCAGTACGGCCCAGGCCACGCCGGTCAGCATCCGGCCCGACCCGTAGCCGTACCCGTATCCGTAGCCGTAGCCGCCGCGGTGCCAGCGGGAACGGCGCCCCCAGGAGCAGTGGTCCACGGGACAGTGGCCTGGCGGACAGGGTCCATGGGAGCAGTGCCCTATGAGGCGTCGATCCGACGCACGCCCTGAGAAACGGTGCCCTGAGAACATGTCAGTCCGTGTCCCGCCCTGCCGCCGTACGCTGCCTGCGTACGCTCCTGAAGGCCACGGCGACCGCCGCGACCCCGGCCAGGATCAGACCGATCACCGCGTGCGGGGTGCCGGGGCCGGCCGTTCCGGCGGACTTGTGCTCCGCCGCCGGGCTCGCGGGCGCGGCCTCCGCGGCGAGTCGCGCCGTACCGCCGCCGCCGGCCCTGACCGGGGACCAGGGCTCGCGGTGGTGGCCGGGCCGGTCGTGGTCCCCACGCCCGTTGTCGCGACGGTCGTCGTCCCGGCGGTCATGGTCCCCGCGCTCGTGGTCCCTGCGGTCGCCGTCGCCGCGCTCATGGTCCCGGTGGTCGCCGTTCCCGCGGTTGCCGTCGCCTCGGTCGTGGCGGGCCGGGTCGTGGCGGGCCGGGTCGTGGCGGGCCGGGTCGGGGCGGCTCTTGCCGACGACGTCGAAGCTGCCCGAGCCGGCGTGGCTGTGGCCGTCGCACCTGATGTCGATCTCGTACCGCCCCCCGGTGACGGACGCCTTCACCCGTGCGTGGCCGGTGAGCGGCACGGGCTTCTCCGGGTTCCTGGCCGCCTCGGCCTGGTCCCGGTTCCAGTCCTCGCCGAAGGCGCTGGGGATCAGCTTCGCGTCGTTGGTGAAGACCCGGGACACAGCCACGGCCTCGCGGCTCCTGCATCCCTCGGCGCGGATCTCCACCTGGTCGCCGGGGGCGGCGGTGGACGGGATGACGGTGACCCGGACGGCGTCATGGGCCTGGGCGGTGGTGGCGGTGCCGAGGACGGGTGTGGTCACCAGGACGGTGACCACACCCGTGGCACGGAGAGCGAGCAGAGCAGTACGCATCGTGAACCTCCTGGTACTGGCCAGGCTCACCCGTGCGCGGGGTTTTCGCATCCTCAACGGCGCGTCGTCACCCCGTACACCGCTCTGACGTGCTCAGACGCGGTCGACGAGATCGGCGATCGAGTCAACGACCGTCGAGGGGCGGAAGGGGTACCGGTCGACGTCGTCCGGAGTGGTGACCCCGGTCAGTACGAGGAAGGTCTCCATCCCCGCCTCCAGACCGGCCAGGACGTCGGTGTCCATCCGGTCGCCGATCATCGCGCTGGTCTCGGAGTGCGCGCCGATGGCGTTGAGCCCGGTCCGCATCATCAGCGGGTTCGGCTTGCCCGCGAAGTACGGGTCCTTGCCGGTGGCCTTGGTGATCAGCGCGGCGACGGCGCCGGTGGCGGGCAGCGGGCCCTCGGTCGACGGGCCGGTCTCGTCGGGGTTGGTGCAGATGAACCGCGCTCCGCCGTTGATCAGCCGGATCGCCCTGGTCAGGGCCTCGAAGCTGTACGTACGGGTCTCGCCGAGGACGACGTAGTCCGGCTCGTGGTCGGTGAGGATGTACCCGATGTCGTGCAGCGCGGTGGTCAGTCCGGCCTCGCCGATGACATACGCCGTACCGCCGGGCCGCTGATCGTCCAGGAACTTGGCGGTGGCGAGCGCCGACGTCCAGATGTTCTCCACGGGCACGTCGAGACCCATCCGGGCGAGCCGGGCCTGGAGGTCGCGCGGGGTGTAGATCGAGTTGTTGGTGAGGACGAGGAACGGCTTGCCCGATTCCCGCAGCCGCTTGATGAACTCGGCGGCGCCGGGGATCGGAACGCCCTCGTGGATGAGGACGCCATCCATGTCGGTGAGCCAGGACTCGATCGGCTTGCGCTCTGCCACTGGACTGTTCTCCGCTCTGCGGGGCCGAATATCTGTGGGCCGGATGGCCGGATACCTGCCGTCGACTCGCCTCCCAGCCTAACCAGGGCGCTCTAGGGACGGCACGGGGCTCGGCCTCCACAGGTCGGTCGCGGTGCGCCCGGTGGTGGTGCGTCCGCTCGTGGTGCGTCCGCTCGTGGTGCGTTCGCTCGTGGTGCGTTCGCTCGTGGTCAGGGCCGGTGGTCGCGGAGACGGCGGACGCCGAGGACGAGGACGGTGCCGGCGGTGAGCAGGGCCAGGGCGGCGACGACCCGGCCGAGGAGGTCGCCGCGGGTTCCCGCGGTTCCCGCGGTTGCTGCGGTGGCGAGTTCGGGATCGCCGTTCGAAGCGCCGGCCGATGGGCCGGGGGACGCGGCGACCGGGGCGACCGGCGCGGAGGAGGCAGGCGCGGTGGCGGAGGCAGTGGCAGTGGCAGTGGCGGAGACAGAGGAGCGACCGGTGTCCCGCTCCCGGCCGCCGGGCGCGGCGACGGCGAAGCGGTAGGTGTTGGACGCGCCGACCCAGTCGCCGCCGTCCCCCCTGCGCTGCACCGTCGCGGCGGTGGCCGAGATCTCGTTCGGGCGGGCCGTCGCCGCGAAGGCCAGCCGGGCGCGGACGGTGACGGTCCGGTGCGCTGGCACGGTGAAGCCGGGCGACCTGTCGTCCGGTACGGCGACGATCTCGTCCTGGTCGGTCCGCTCCAGCGGCAGGGCGCGCATGCGCCCCTGGTCGTCGGCCATCTCCAGCGTCACGTGCGAGACGTCGAGCACCCGCTCGCGGTCGTAGAGGATCACCACGGGGTGGAGGTGGCGGCACTCCGCGCCGGTGGTGTTGGTCAGGTCGAGCGACCACTCCCCGGCCGCGCCACCGGCCCGGTACGCGCCGGGGCCGCCGCGCAGCTCGGTCCTGATCGGGAAGTCGGGGTCGGCCACCCTGCCGCAGCTCCGCCCCGGTCCCGCGGCGGCCGGGGAGGCGGAGGTCAGGGCGGCCGGCGGGGCCAGGGCGAGCGTGACGAGGGCGACGATCGCGGCCACCGCGGCGACCGCGGTGGCTCCGGCGCGTACCGGGCCGGCGGCGAGGAGAGGAAGCGGTCGCACGGGGCGCATGGCAGACACGGCCTTCGCTGGTCGCTGGGCGGTCGGGGCACCTCGACCGCCCAGCGAGGCGGTCGGGGCGCCCCGACGCTGTCATGGGCCCGCGTCCCGTCCGGTGCGCCACACCCCCGGGAAAGTCACAAAGTCACATAAGTGCACCTCATCGGCCCAGCGCGCCCGCCCCGGCCGCCTCAGCCCCACCGGTCACCCCCGTACCGGCCCCGCGCCGTCGGCCGAACACCGGCGCGAGCACCAACTGCGCCGCGCCCTCCGCGACCGCGTTCGTGCCTCCCCCGGCGAGCTCCACGGGGATCCCCACGCCCCCGGCGCGCTCGGCGATGACGGCGCGTACGCCCCGTACGAAACGCTCCTCGTGCGCGGCGATCGTCCGGCCGCCGAGCAGGACGCGGTCGATGTCGAGGAGCGCGACCAGGTTCGCCGCACCCGCGCCGAGGACCCGCGCCGCCTCCGCCACGTCGCCGCGCGCGACGGCGGCCAGGCAGAGCGCCTCGACGCAGCCGCGGTTGCCGCAGCAGCACAGCGGCCCGTCGAGCTGGATGACCTGGTGCCCGAACTCGCCCGCGCCGGTGCGCGCGCCCCGGTGCAGTACGCCGTCGAGAACGAGCCCGGAGCCCAGCCCCGTACCGAGGTGGAGATACGCGAACGAGTTCCCGGCGCCGCCGACTCCCCCGGAACCGCGCAGGGCGAGTCCGAGTGCGGCGGCGTTGGTGTCCCTGTCGAGGACGACGGGCAGCCGGAGCCGGGCGGCGAGGGCGTCGCGCAGCGGGAACCCCTCCCACCCCGGGAAGCCGGTGACCCGGCCGGGCACGCCGGTCGTGTGGTCGAGCGGCCCCGGCATCGCGACCCCGACCCCCAGCGGCTCACCGTCACGCCCGCATCCGTCACCCCCGTCACCCCCGGACCCGTCACCCCCGGATCCGCCCACACCGGCCACGCACGCGTCCGCCCGTATCGTGTCGGCCCGTACCGCACCCGCCCGTACCGCGTCGTCGCGTACCGCTTCGACCTGTGCCGCCGCCGTCGCGACGACCTGCTCCGCGCCCGCCCCCAGGTCGAACGGGACCTTCCGTACCGCGATGGGCGTGCCGGCCAGGTCCACCAGCACCGCCGTCAGCTCGTCCCGGTCGAGGTGCAGCCCCACGGCGTACGCGGCCGACGGAACCAGCCGCAGTACGGTCCTGGGCTTGCCGCCCGTGGAGGCGCGGCGCCCTGCCTCGGCCGCGAGGCCCTCCCTGCGGAGCCTGGCCGTGATCTTGCTGACCGCCTGCGGGGTGAGCCCGGTGCGCTCGGCCAGCTCCAGCCGGCTGATGCCGCCCGCGCCCGCCGTACGGAGCAGGTCGAGCACGAGCGCGGCGTTGTACCCGCGCAGCACCGGCAGATTCGCCCCGGAGCCGCCCGCGCCCCCACCGGAGCCCGCGCCCGCCCTCGCGCTCATGCCCACCCCGCCCTCATCCCCGCCCTCGTCCTCGTCCCCGTGTCCATCCTCGTCTCCCTGCCCCTGCCCGCACCGGTCCCCGTACTTCTGCTCACACCGCCATTGTCCACCGGTCTTGCACTTTGGAAACACCGTTGCTTAAGTGGATGCATGACTGGTACCGGCACCCCTCCGCGCGTCGGACTCGTGGGCTACGGCCTCGCGGGCTCCGTCTTCCACGCCCCGCTGATCGCCGCCACCGAAGGACTCGTCCTCGACACGGTCGTGACCGCCGCCCAGGAGCGCCGGGTCCAGGCGCGCGCCGAGTTCCCGGACGTACGGTTCGCGGCGACGCCGGAAGAGCTGTGGCAGCGGGCGGACGAGCTGGACCTGATCGTCATCGCCTCCCCCAACCGGACGCATGTCCCGATCGCGACGGCCGCGCTCAAGGCCGGTCTGCCGGTCGTCGTGGACAAGCCGCTCGCGGGCACCGCCGCCGAGGCGCGCGGACTCGCGGCGCTGGCCGAGGAGCGCGGGCTGCTGCTCTCCGTCTTCCAGAACCGCCGCTGGGACAACGACTTCCTCACCCTCACCCGCCTCCTCGGCACCGGCCGGCTCGGCGACGTACAGCGCTTCGAGTCCCGCTTCGAGCGGTGGCGGCCCCAGCTCAAGGGCGGCTGGCGCGAGTCGGGCGCCCCGGAGGAGATCGGCGGACTGCTGTACGACCTGGGCAGCCATGTGGTCGACCAGGCGCTGGTGCTCTTCGGTCCGGCGGTACGGGTCTACGCGGAGGCGGACGTACGGCGTCCGGGCGCCGAGACCGACGACGACACGTTCATCGCGCTCACGCACGCCAGCGGCGTCCGCTCGCATCTGTACGCCAGCGCCACCACGGCCCAACTCGGCCCGCGCTTCCGGGTGCTGGGCTCGAAGGCGGGCTATGTGAAGTACGGCCTCGACCCCCAGGAGGCGGATCTGCGCGCCGGCCGGCGGCCGGGCTGCGGCCGGGCGGGCTGGGGCCTGGAGCCGGAGTCGCTGTGGGGCCGGCTCGGCGCGGGCGACTCGCCGCTGACCGGCGGCGGCCACCCGGTGGAGACCGAACCGGGCGACTACCCGGCGTACTACGCGGCGATCGCCGCCGCGCTGCGCGACGGCACACCGCCGCCGGTGACCGCGTACGAGGCGGCGGCGACGCTCGATGTCCTGGAGGCGGCGGTGCGTTCGGCGCACGAGGGCACCGCGATCACCCTGGAGGCTCCCCACTCATGAACACCCCCGCGAACACCGCGCCCACGGTCGCCGAACTGGAGGCCCAGGAAGCCCGCCTGACGCTCCCCCACTTCACCTACCACGATGCCTGGGCGCTCGGCACGCTGCTGGTCGAGCTGGCGCGCGCCCGGAGCGCGCCGGTGGCGATCGACATCCGCCGGGGCGCACAGCAGCTCTTCCACTGCGCGCTGCCGGGCTCGACGGCGGACAACGACGCGTGGATCGACCGCAAGCGCCGGGTCGTGGAGCGGTACGGAGCCGCCTCGCTCCTGGTCGGCGCGCGCTTCCGCGCCAAGGGCACCACGTTCGAGGAGTCCTCGCGCCTGGACCCGGACCGGTACGCGGCACACGGCGGCTCGTTCCCGATCGCGGTGAAGGGCGCGGGCGTCATCGGCACGGTGACGGTCTCGGGCCTGCCGCAGGTCGAGGACCACGCGCTGGTGGTGGAGGCGCTGGAGAAGCTGCGCGGCTGAGGCGGGGTACGGGTAGGGCACCGTACAGGGGGACGCGGGTAGGACGGCGTACTGCGGGACGCGGCCAGGACGGCGTACCGCCATACCTGCACCCGCACCCGCCCCACCCGCGCCCGCGCCCCCACTCGCCCTACCCGTACTACCCGTACTACCCGTCCCCCGGCCACCGCGCCCGTCAGGCGTCCTTCAGCTCCTGCCGCTGCCGCCCCAGCCCGTCGATCTCCAGCTCCACCACGTCCCCCGCCCGCAGATACGGCTTGGGCTCCGGCCGGCCCATCGCCACGCCCGCCGGGGTCCCGGTGTTGATCACGTCGCCGGGGTAGAGGGTCATGAACTGGCTGACGTACCGTACGACCTCCCCGACGCCGAAGATCTGCTCGGCGGTCGTCCCGTTCTGCTTCAGCTCCCCGTTGACCCAGAGCCTGAGGCCGAGCGCCTGCGGGTCGCCCACCTCGTCGGCAGTCACCAGCCAGGGCCCGAGCGGGTTGAACGTCTCGCAGTTCTTGCCCTTGTCCCACGTACCGCCGCGCTCGATCTGGAACGCGCGCTCGGACACGTCGTGCGCGACGGCGTACCCGCCGACGTGCGCGAGCCCGTCCTCCGCCGAGTCCAGATAGCGCGCGGTGCGGCCGATGACGACGGCGAGTTCGACCTCCCAGTCGGTCTTCAGGCTGCCCCGGGGAACGAGAACGGTGTCGTCAGGTCCGATCACTGTGTCCGGCGCCTTGAAGAAGATGATCGGTTCGGCGGGGATCTGGGCACCGGTCTCGGCGGCGTGGTCGTGGTAGTTCAGCCCGATGCACACGATCTTGCCGATCCGCCCGAGCGGCGGCCCGACGCGCGTCCCGGCGCCGTCGAGCACGGGCAGCTCGCCGGATGCGGCGGCCCGCCGGATCCTTTCCAGCGCGGCTTCGTCGGCGAGGAGCGCCCCGTCGACGTCCGTGACCAGCCCGGACAGGTCCCGGAGGGTCGCCCCGTCCTGGTCGAGCAGCGCCGGGCGCTCCGCCCCCGCCGTACCGACACGCAGCAGCTTCATGGTCTCTGATCTCCTTCTGGTCGGCCCGGTCTGCGAGACATCCGATCATTACGCGGGAGCCGGGGCAAGACCCCGACCACCCCGTGGACGCCCCGGCCCGACCCTTGGGGCCCCTACATCGCGGTGCCGGGGGCGAGGGCGCCCGCGACCGGCGCGTCCCGGTAGAGGAAGTACCGCTCGGCGGCCGTCCAGGTCGTACTGGTCACCACGTACAGCGCGGCGGCCAGCGGTACGACGGCGACGGTGAAGAGCGTCGCGAAGGACATCAGCGGCATCATCTTCGTCATCGCGGTCATCGCGCCGGCCCCGGGGACCTGCTGTCCGTCCGGGCCCGCAGGCATCGCGGGCGCGTTCGCCATCTGGATCTTCGTACGCCGGTAGTTGAAGGTGGCGACACCGGCGACGATCGCGAAGAGCCCCAGGTAGACGAGCCCGGCGCCGCCGAGGACCCCACCGTCGGCGAGCGCGTGCGTCCAGCGGTCACCGAGGGGCGCGGCGAAGAGGGAGTGGCCGAGGAGTTCGTTGGCCTCGCCGCCGATCTCCCGGCTGGAGAAGAGGTGGTACATCAGGAAGAACGCGGGCATCTGCGCCAGGCTCGGCAGGCAGCCGGAGAGCGGCGAGACCTTCTCCTTGGTGTGCAGTTCCATGAGCGCCTTCTGCATGCGCTCGGGGTTCTTGCCGTGCTTCTTGCGCAGTTCGGCGATCTGCGGCGCCAGCTTCGTACGGGCCTTCTGCCCTCGGGCGGCGGCCCGCGACAGGGGATGGACCGCGAGCCGTACGCACGCGGTGAACAGGACGATCGCCGCGGCGGCGGCGCCCGCGTGGAACAGCGGCTGGAGCAGATCGGCGAGCTGCCCGACGAGGTGGGCGAATACGGACATGAACGCGGACAAGGTGAGCCCTCCGGGGGTCTCGGCGTGCCGGACGAATGGCAGACGCTGCGGCTCGGCTCGGCATCAAGGCATCGAGATATCGAGGCGCGGCGGCGCAACGGGGCGTGACGACCGGCGCGGGGTACCCGGAGAGAGAACGGTGGCGGGGTGTGCCCCTACGCGAAGGCCGTCGGCAGAGAACGGCCGGGGGCTCGGGGCCTGGTGCGGCCCGAGGCGTCGGGATCGCGCTGGGGCAGGAAGGCGGTGCGCTGCTCGCGGTCGCGGATGGCCGTCCGTACCCGGTGCGGAGGGTGCGCGGGCACCGAGCGCGCGGTGATCACGGCGCAGACGACGAGGGCGGAGCCCGCGGCGGCGGTGGCGGTCGCGGCGAGCGCGACGGCGGCGGAGAGGCTGCTCGCGTCGAGGAGCAGGAACTCGGCGAGGAGGAAGACCAGGAGAAGGGCCGGGCGCAACAGGCGCAGCGCACTGCGGACCATATGCCTGCCTCCTCCGTCGCTCGCTCCGTCCATCACTTCCCCTTCGTTATACACGATGGGCGGCGGGCGCCGGATCGTACAGAAGAACGACAAAGCCGGGCGGGATCAGCCGACGGGGGCGGCCGGCGGGGTCAGCCCGTGCCGGCGGAGGAACGCGTCGACGAGCCCGTCGGCGAAGGCGGGTCCGACCGGCTCGTCGCACCTTCGTCGAGACCGGCCTGGACGACCTGATCACCCTGCTGGAGGGCGACGCCCGCACCACCCTCACCGACCTGGCAGGCCCCACGGACTTCGTCCTGCCGGACGGCTGGAAGAACCTGTGCCTGCCGGTCCCGCGCCTCCTCGAACCGCACCTGCGCCCCGGCACACTCGTCGTGGCCGACGACATCGACCTGCCCGACCTCGCCCCGTACCTCGCCTACGTACACGACCCCGCGAACGGCTACCGGAGCGTGCCCTTCCCCGCCGAGGACGGCATGGAGATCAGTTGCCGCCTCTGACGGCCGGCCCCGGCTGCCCCGGACCGGCCGGGGAGGACGGGACGGGCGCGGTGGCAGGACCGGCCGGGGGAGCACAGGACCGGCCCGGTGGCAGGACCGGCCGGGGAGCACAGGACGGGCCCGGGGCCTGCCGCGCCCGCCCCGCGCCCGCCTCACGCCCGCCCCGCCCCACGCCCCACCCACCCCCGCCCGCTCCCCTCTCCCTCCCCCTTCTCCCCTCCCTCTTCCCCTTCCCCTCCACCCCTGCGCGGTACGGCAGTACGGTGTGGACCATGCGCCCCGACATGCTGCCTGCCGACCACACCACGGAAGCCGAGCGCCTGCTGCGCACCGCTGCCCGGTACCCCGAGGACCACGAGCCTCTGCTCCTCCGCGCCGCGGCCCACCTGGAACTGGCCGGCGACCGCGACCGTGCCACCGGCCTCTACGACTCGCTCCTCGCGGCGTCCCCCGACCACCCCCACCTCGTGAAGGCGCTCCAGGCCGCGAACCTCTGGGAGTACGGTCACGAGGCGGAGGCCCGCGCGATCATCGACGGCCTGCGCACCGCGGCCCCGCTGGACCCGGCGCCGTGGGAGATCGTGGCGGAGACCCTGGAGTCCCACGACGAGCTGGAAGCGGCCCACGACTCGTTCACCACGGCCCTGGAACTGCTCCTCTCCCCGGGCGAGGAAGTCCCGTACCCCACCCAGTCCCTCCTGATCGGCCGCCACCGCGTCCGCCGCCTGCTGGGCCTGCACCACGACGACTGGGACGCCCTGGCCGACCGCGTCAACCCGGCCGCCGTCCCCCTCGACGAACTCCACGACCCGAAGCGCCTCTGGGCCCTGGGCTCCGACAACCCGGACGAACTCCAGGCCGAGATCACCCGCCTCCGCGCCGAACTGGGCTCCTACCGCACCGCCCTGTCCCGACCCTTCCCGGTGGCACTCCTGCACTGGCCGGCCCAGGAACTCTCCGAACTCCTGGCCGCGTACCCCTCGCTCACCGCCGAGTACCCCTCGCACGAAGCCCACCTGGCCCAGATCGAATCCGCCCTCCGCGACCTCGCCGCCGCGGGCACCCCCAACCTGGGCATCGTCACGGCCACGGTCCCCTCGTACGAAGCCTTCGCAGCCTCGGAACAGTCATCCCCCACCCACCCGGTCCTGCTCCCCCAATACGCCACCACCCTGGCAGCCCGAGGCCGAGCCACCCCGTGGCCCCCGTCCCGCAACGCGGCCTGCTGGTGCGGCTCGACGAAGGCTTACCGGGAGTGCCACGGGGTGGCTTCCTGAAGGCCACAGGGCCGGGCCATCCTTTTTGCCCGAATCGCTCGACCAAGAAACAACATGGAACCCTGGAACCACATAGTGAGACCATGACCTATGCCGAGTGAGTCGAAGCAAGCTGAGTTTGGTACCCCAGATGGTGTTGCCGAAGGAGATTGGTTCAAAGGCCACAGAGATCTTCACAAACATGGGCTGCATCGCTTCAGTGGCCGAGGAATCTCCGGAACAGCGAAAACAGGTGCCGACTCCATCGTCCTATCCGGTGGGTACATTGACGACGCCGACGAAGGCGACGAGATCAAATACACCGGCGAGGGGGGACGCGATCGAGAAACTGGCCGAATGGTATCCGACCAATCAATCACCGAGGACGGCAATGCCGCCCTGGTCGTCTCCCAGGCCCGCGGTCTCCCCGTTCGGGTGATTGAAGGTCTCGACATCAGAGGAAAAACACGACGTCGAGCCATGGGCGGATATCGCTACCGCGGGCTCTATCGCGTGGCAGACCACTGGATGACCTTCGGTCAAGAAGGTTTCAGCATCTGCCAGTTTCGACTCCTCAAGATCACTCAAGACGAGAAAATCCCACCTCAGCCGGTAGATCCCGCAGCAGACGAAGACACTGGCTTCGAAGAGCAAGCACGTCGATACATCCAACAAAATCGACTTGTGCGTGATTCTAGTGTGGCACGCAACATCAAGAGCCTCCATAACAATACGTGCCAGATCTGCGCCAACCGCCTCGTCGTCTCGCCCACAGGTGAGGCATATAGCGAAGCAGCACATATCCAGGCAGTGGGGAAGCCCCACTTCGGGAAAGACATTTCTGAGAACGTCCTATGCCTCTGCCCAAATTGCCATGCCAGGTTCGACCGGGGCGCTCTCCTCATCACCGACTCGTTCGAGGTGATCGACAGCCTTACGCAAAGGTTCGTTTCAGAACTGAAGCGCGTAAGAGGGCACGAAATAGGTGTCGAATTCATTAGAAAGCATCGCGCGCGCTGGGGGGACCGGCTCGCGTAGCCTTTTCGGTCAACATCAACACAAATCTGCCAACTCGGCTTCGTAGTGCGCCTGGGCGCGGTCGAGGGCTTCGTCCGGGTCACAGCCGTGGGCTCGCAGCCAGTGGAGGAGGTCGATGATCACGTCGATCGCGCCCTCCTCCGCCACGGCGACCGAGAGCGGGCTGCTCGCCTCGGCGCCCAGGGGTCGTTTTGCCGCGCAAGACATCAGGAGAGCCTCGCTTCGGGTAACTCGGGGGCCACCTGTGTGGCCTGACGGTGACGTCAGCGTGGTAGCTAGTTCGCACCAGACGATCTTTACGTCTGGGCGAAGCACGACTCCCCATCGGTCCGCGAGTTCGTCCACTAACAACATCCCGCGCCCCGACTCGGCGTCATCGTCGGGTGCGAGAAGAGTGGGAAAAGCGCGAGTGTCCGGGTCGCGGAGTTCGAGGCGCACATGGGTGCCCTGTATCGAAACCGCGAGCGTCGTCGGCGTCCCTTCGCCCACGTGCCTGATGACGTTGGTGACCATCTCACTGACACAGATCTGAGCCGGGGCGATGACCTCCGGCAATCCCCAGAACCCCATGTGCATGCGGAGCACCCGACGCAGGCCGGCGACCTCGCTCGGTTCAGCCAGGAACGGGACCTCCCAAGGCTTTCTCTGCATGCAGTCGTGATGGTCAGTGGACATGAGCCTCACCTTCCGCCGTCTGTGTGCGCCCAGTTACGCGCTGTGTGTGAGGATGGCACTCGCACGTCCCGTTATGCAATGTGCACGGGGGGATTCCCTCCAACGAGTGATTGGCGGGCCACCCTCATTCAGATGGGATGGAACCTCCCCTGTCTCACGAGGAGTTGAAGTGGCCGGATCACCTACTGCGCGGCGTCGACGGCTGGCGATCGAACTCAAGAAGTTGCGTGAAGAGCACGCCTTGACCTGCAATCAAGTCGGGAAGGAGCTCGACTGGAGCGGTTCCAAGGTCAACCGGCTGGAGACAGGACAGGGGCGGGTGCAACCGTCCGACATCGATGCGCTGTGCCGCTTCTACGGGACGACGGACGAGTTGCGTGAGCTACTGAAGTCTCTTGCCAAGCAGTCGAAGACCAAGGGGTGGTGGCACGCGCACGGCAGTGCCGTTCCCTCATGGTTCTCCGTGTACGTGGGACTCGAACAGGCTGCCAGCAGTCTGCGCACCTACCAGGGCGAGTTTGTCCCTGGCCTCATGCAGACGGCTGAGTACACCTCTGAACTGAGCCGCGTCACACCCGACCTCCCGCACAGCGAGATCCCACGCCTCGTTGACGTCCGCATGCGACGCCAAGAACTTCTCACCCAGGCGAATCCGCCTGATGTCTGGGCTGTTGTGCACCAGAGCGTGGTCATGCAAGTCATCGGAAACCACCAGGTAATGGCCCGCCAACTCGAACGTATGCTGGAAGTGGTGAAGCTGCCGAACGTAACGGTGCAGGTGCTGCCCTACGACGCGGGGGCCTATCCGAGCACCGGCCCCTTCACTGTGCTCGGCTTCCCGGAGCAAGAGGATCCTGACGTGGTGTATCGGGAGGGGCTGACAGACTCGGTCTATCTCGAACTCCCCTCGGATGTAAGCATCTACACCAAGGCGTTCGACCACCTCAGAGCGCTCGCCCTGAGCCCGCAGCGATCAGCTTCGCTGATCCACTCAGCCATGGAGGATCACGCTCGATGACCTCGCCCCTCATACGAGACCAGTGGCGGAAGAGCAGCTACAGCAACGGTGCTGGTGGCGAGTGCGTAGAGGTAGCCGCTGCTGGAGCAGCCAAGGTGGGAATCCGCGACTCGAAGGTACCGCAGGGCCCCCACGTCGCTGTGCAACTTGGTGCGTGGGATCTGTTCGTCGGCGCGTTGCGGCACCACGGGGTCGGCGGGCGGCTCGGGGCTTGAGCTTCGTCTGATCGGGCGCCCGTACATCGGGGGTTAGCTGGGTGTTTGGGGGCGCCGGTGGGGCCGGGGCCCAAGCTTCGGGAGTCGAGCTCTGTTTGTGAGGATGGGTTGGTTCTAGTTCCCCACCCACCCGCCCTTCCCCGGGTGTTGACTTCTTGCGATTGAGTTGCCACTCAGGGTGAGCAGCGTCTAGCGTGCCCCCTGGACGTAAACAGCCTCCGCCTGGTGTTGGTAGCACCGGACGGAGGCCTGACCGACGAGATCGAAGTAGGCGATCCCCTTGGCTGATGCGCAGTTTAGTGATGCGCCGACCCGCTCGCACACCGCTTCCCACCCGATGGCCAGTGCCGGGTACGGCAAGCGTTCGGTTGCCGGGCAACCGGGCCCCTCCTCCGATGACTTCGCGCTGCTGCCGGGGCGTGAGGCCGCCATCGCCGGGTTCATCGACCGGCTGCCCGACGGGGCTGATATCTCGGTGAAGGCCCTGGCCAAGGTGATGGAGTACGGGCAGTGCGCCTTACGTACCGCCCTGAACTTCCTTGAGCGGGCCGGGCATCTCCTCCGGCGGCGGGAGATGGTGGTCGGGCCTGCCGGGGGGCGGTGGGTCACTCGTACGTGGTTCTCCCGGGTCGCCCGGGACAGTGAGTCCTGGACGCCACAACGTTCCGATGAGGCATCGGAATCGGTCGCGGAGCCCGTGGTGCGTCGGCCGGCTCGGCTGCCCGCGCGGTCGCGGGGGTATGCCGTGCTCGCCTCCGTCGGGCGCCGGTGTGCCGTGCTGTCGTTGTCCGCCGCCGAGTGCGCGGAGTTGGAGCCGCTGGCCGCCGAGTGGTTCGTACGCGGGGCCGGTGAGGAGGAGCTGCTGCGGGCCCTCACCGGTGGGCTGCCCGTGCCCGTACATCATCCGGCCGGGCTTGTACGGTCTCGGCTTGTGGCCAAGTTGCCGCCCGAGGTGATCGCCGTGCTGCCGTCGGATCCGGTGGTGGGCGTGGGGGAGTGTGCCACGTGTCGGGCGCCGGGGCGGCCGGAGGCCCTTCGTGACGGGGAGTGCGGGGTCTGCCGGGGGGAGGTCGCGTCGGTGCGGCCGGTCGGAGCGTTGGCGCCTGAGCGGGTGCGGGCGCGGGCTGCCGAGGCCAGGGCTGCCGCTCTGGGGCGGGCCATGGCCTGAGGGCGCCGTACCGTACGCGCGGGGAGGTCGGCGGCTCGGGCCAGGGTGGTGCGGAGCAGGGTCAGGAAAGCGGCCGGGTCGGCGCGGAGTTGGGGCGGCGAGACGGACAGGACCAGCAGGCCCTGGCTGGTCATGAGGTTGCGACGGGTCATGGTGCGCTCCCAGTCCCCCGGGCTCAGGTGCCAGGCGCGGGAATCGATCTCCAGGACCACGGCCGCGTACGGCCAGTGGGCGTCGGGACAGGCCAGGAAAGTGCCGTCGGGGTAGTAGAGGGGCTCGTTCCAGAGCGGGTCGGGGATGCCCGCCTCGCGCAGGAGGCGGCGGGCCTCGGCCTCCTCCACCGAGCGGACTCCGGCCGTCAGGCCCTCCAACGCCGCCACCACCCGGGGGTCGCTCGCGCGGTGGCTGTCGCGCAGCGCGGCCGTCAGCTCCTGGAGGGTGCACCGGCCACGCTGGACCACCTCGGCCAACAGGGCCGTGACCGCCGGTCCGTCCGGCAGATACGGCACCGCGTCGGAGACCGCTCGGGGCAGTTTCACGCAGGGCAGGCGCCGCACCGGCAGGGCGGGGGCGGGGCGCCGGGCCGTGCGGATACGGACGTACGAACGGCTGCCCGGGGCGCGCCCCTTCGGCACCAGCACATCGACCGGCCCCGGGCGCGAGGGCGGGCCCGCCGCCCTGACCTCGTACAGCGTGAGGGCCACCACGCCGGTCAGCAGCGCCCCCTCCCCCGCGTACAACAACGCCGCGCGCAGTCGTTGACGGGGGCTCGGCGCTCCGGTCTGGAGGAGGATCACCCGGGGCAGGACGCGCTGCCAGGGACCGCCGGGCGCGCAGCGGCGGCTGATCGTGGAGCCGGCCAGACCCAGCGCGACGAGCCGGGACGTGGTCAGCAGGCCGTCCTGCGCCACGGACAGCGGATCGGGTGAGGTACGTGCGGTGCGTGCGGTACGGGTCATGGGGTGGGCATGCCCACCAGCACCGCTCTTGTCACGCTGAGTAATCGAATTGGCGACTGTACGCCAATCAGCCCTGCGGACCGTCCGGCCATACCTGGATGTGGTCCTGTTCCAGCTCCAGCATCACCCGCTGCTCCATGCCCAGCGCCGCCGTGTACTCCGTGGGCAACTGGAGCCTCCCGGCCCGGTCCAGCATCGCGAACTCCCGGGCCACCACGGACTCCTGGCCCTCCGCGTCGATCTCCGTACGCCGCAGGACCTCGGACGAGGTGCGGCCGTCCCGGATCGCGACCGTACGGCGGACCTCGTTCTCGACCGCCTGGTCGTGCGTGACGATCACGATCGTCGTCCCCAGCTCCTCGTTGGCCCGGCGGAACGCGGCGAAGACCTCCTCGCCCGTCACCGAGTCCAGTTCGCCGGTCGGTTCGTCGGCGAGGAGTACGGAGGGGGAGTTGGCGAGGGCGACGGCGATCGCGACGCGCTGCTGCTGGCCGCCGGAGAGCTGGTGCGGGCGGCGGTCGGCGCAGTCGGTGACGCCGAGCATCGCCAGCAGGTCCCTGGTCCGCTCGGCCTTCGCCCTCGTCTTCGGCTTCGCCCCTGTCTTCGCCCTCGACGAATTCGCCTTGCTTGGGGCGGCGCGGCCCCTCAGTTGCATGGGGAGGGCGATGTTCTGGGCGGCCGTCAGATAGGGGAGGAGGTTGCGGCTCGTCTGCTGCCAGACGAAACCGACCACCTCACGGCGGTAGTTCAGCCGGACCTTCGCGTTCATCGTGAGCAGGTCGCGGCCCGCGACCCTGGCCGCGCCGGCCGTGGGGACGTCCAGGCCCGCGAGGACGTTCATCAGCGTCGACTTGCCGCTGCCGGACGCGCCGACCAGGGCCATCAGCTCGCCCTCCTGGACGGTGAGGTCGAGCCCCTGGAGGGCCTGCACCTCCACGCCGTCCGTGGTGAAGACGCGGACCAGCCGGTCGCAGGTGATCAGCGCGTCGTGCCCGTACGAGGGGCGGTCGCGGTGGGCCGTCGCCTGCCGTTCCAGGTCGGTCAGGGTGGGAGTGAGGGTGGGGGTGGGGGTAGGGGTGGGGGTGGGGGGCAGGGCTGGTTCCTTCATCGTGTGTCTCCCGCTCTCAGCTCCGTGATCGATCCGCGTCTGCCCGCCCACCATGCCTGCCCGGTGGCCACCACCCCCGCGAGGAGGAGTACCGCGCCGGCCGGGAGCAGCAGCGACCAGCCGTCCGTGCTCAGTGACACGCCGTCGGCCTGGGCCGCGGAGCCCACGGCGAGTTGGGCCAGGTCGATGCCGGGGGCCAGCAGCCGGATCGTGGCCCAGCCCGCGAGGATGCCGCCCCCGGCGGCGAGCAGCGCCTGCGGCAGGGACTCCAGGCCCAGCAGCAGACGGCCCTGGCGGCCGGTGAGGCCCATGGTGCGCAACCGGGCCAGCAGGGCGGTCCGTTCGGGCGCCGAGTGCAGGAGGGAGAGGAGGAGGGCGATGACCGCGTAGACCGCGCCGGCCAGGACGGCCACGGCGTAGATCCGCTCGGCGCCCGACTGGAGCGGCGACGGGGTGAACGCCGCCCGTTCCTCGGTCAGCAGGGTCACCTGGGTGGCTTGGGTGGTCTGGGTGGCTTGGGTGGTCTGGGTGGTCTGGGTGGCTTGGGTGGTCTGGGTGGCCCTGCTCGCCTCGCTCAGCTCTTTCCCGTTCAGCCGCTCCCCCGTGATCAGCAGCGTCGTCGGTTCCGACGCCGCCAGGGCCGCCGCGTCCACCAGCAGGAATTCGGTGCGGGGAGCGGCCGGGGTGTGGGACCGGACCAGGGTGATCCGTACGGTGATCTCGCCCGCCGCCGAGACGATCCGGCGCGGCCCGGTGCCCAGCCGTTCCGCGGTGCCGGGCGACGCCACCGCGTTCAGCGCCCCGCCCTCGCCGCGCGCCGTCAACTCCCCGGCCGGGAACGCCCCGAGGCCCCGCTGCCGGGCCAGCCGGCTGTACGCGTCGGGCTCCACGCCGATCAGGGTGACCGGCTTCTCGGACAGGGACCGGGCCCCGTCCGGCGACGCCGGGTCCGCCGCCGTGTCGATCCGTACCGGCGTCACGTCCCGTACGCCGTCCACCTGCCGCACCGCCCGTTCCGCGCCCGCCGGCAGCGGTACGGCGTCGCCCTGCGTGGAGATCCGGGCGTCCGCCCCGACCGCCAGCAGCGCGGCCCGGTCGCGCGCGTCCGTGATGCCCGCCAGTACGGACCCGCCGAACGCCGCCGTCGTCAGGGCGATGAGCAGCGCCAGCAGCGGCGCCGCCGTCGCCGTGGACGACGACCGGCCCGCGCGCGCCAGTGCCAGGAAACCGACGATCCCGCGCAGCCGCGCCGCCGGGCGGGCCGCGTAGCGCAGGGGCAGCGGGTACAGCCGTACGAGGACGAGCGCGGCGATCAGCGCCACCAGGACGGGGGCCGCGCTCACCAGCAGGTCGCCCACACCGCCCGCACCCGCGGAAGAGCCGGAGGAGCCGGAAGAGCCGGAGACGGCGGACGATGTGCCTCTGCGGCGCAGCGCCGCCACCGAGGCCACGGCCAGCACCAGCAGGGTCAGTTCGGCGACGGTACGGCGACGGCTGGGCCGCGCCGCCGCGAGGTCGTCGCGGTCCCCGTACGCGCGCGGCCTGCGCAGCGGCAGGACGCCCCGGAGCGGCAGCGTCACGCAGGCGATCAGCGCCACGGCGGACGCGCCGTACACGGCGGGCGCCAGGCGCACATCGCTCCCGTTGCCGTCCACCACCAGCACCGCCAGCAGCAGGGCGGCCCCGGCGGCGGGCAGCGCGATCACCGCGGTCTCGGCGAGCAGCCGTCCGCCGATGCCGGGCAGGGAGCCGCCGCGCGAGCGCAGCAGGGCGAGTTCGGCGGCGCGGCCCGCGGCGAGCAGACCGCCGGCCATCGCGAGGACGACGACGGCGACGGCGCCCATCCCGAAGGCCGCGACGACGACGATGCGCGAGATCGCCTCGCGGGTCGCGAGATGGTGACCGGCGATCGCGCCGAGGCCGGTCTCCACGACCGTGTTCCCGCCCGCGATCTCCCGCATCCGCAGCAGGCCGGGGCCGTCTTCGAGGGAAGCGGTGAGCCGTGCGAGTTCCGGGGCGTCCGCCGCGGTCAGCTCTCCGATGGCGGGGGCGAAGCGCCAGTACTTCTGCGTGTCCGTCCGCGTACCGAGGAGGGCGGGCGCCGCCTCGGGCGCCAGCAGGAGCCCCGCCTCCCAGCGGAGCTGCGGTGGCTTGGACGGCAGGGCGGTCAGCCCCGGGGTGCGCAGGAGCGGTTCGGCCGACCAGTAACTGCCGTTCGGGCTACGGGGGTCGACCACCCCCGTGATCGTTACGGTGAGCGCCGGCGTCCCGACGGAATCGCTGAGGTTGAGTACGGTGCCGACGCGCAGCCGCAGGTCACGGGCGGTCGCCGTGGTCACGGCCGCCTCCAGCTTCTTCGTACGCGCGTCCGCGCCGTCCGCGCCCGCGGTCGGCAGCCGTCCGCTCCGTACGGTGGCGTGGGCGGCCAGCTCCGACTGTGTGGCCAGGGTGAAGCGGGGCGGGATCGCGTCGGGGCGCGGCAGCCAGCGGTCCGTGCCGGTCAGGGCCTCGCCGGTCCGTACCCCGTACGCCGACTGGGCGAGGTCGGCCCGCAGCGGGCTCGGCAGCCTCGCCGCGACCTCCCGGTGGACGGCTTCCAACGCGTCGGGGCGCATCGCCGCGACCCGGGCGGCCTCCGGCAACTCCAGGCCCGCCTGGGGAGCGGTCAGTCGCAGCACGGTGTCGGTCACGGGCGCGGCGGCGATCTCGCGGCGCAGCCCCTCGCTCTCGTACGCGTCGACGGCCCTCGGGAACGCGGCGGCGAGGAAGGCCGTGAGCAGGACGAGCACGCCGAAGGCTGCGGCGGCCCCGGGGGCCGTACGCAGCCGGGTCCGCACCCAGGGCGCTACGGGGCGCGCGGTTCCGGCCGACCCTGCGGTTCCGGAGGTTCCGGAGGTTCCGGAGGTTCCGACCGGTCCTGCCGACCCTGCCGGTCCGGCCGACCCTGTCGGGCCTGTCGTGGCCTGTGTGTCCTTACGGGTCATGTCAGTGGTCCCCCTGGTGGCGGAGCGCGACCGCGGGGTCGGTGCCGCGCCGGGCGGCCAGGGCCGCGGTGATCAGCAGGGGCACGGCCGCGACCCCCGCGAGGAACAGGGCCGCCTGGGGCAGCGGGAGTTCCACGAGGACTTGGGGCACGGGCCGGTCGGCGCGCGAGGTCAGCACGGTCAGCGGGACGAGCGCCCGCGTCAGCAGGGCCCCGAGCCCCGCGCCGACGGCCAGGCCGATACCGATCAGCACCCCCTGTTCCGTCACGACCAGCCGGGCGAGGCTCCGGCGGGGCGCTCCGAGGGCGCGCAGCACGGCGAGTTCGGCGGTCCGTTCGCGCAGGGACGCGGCGGCGGCGACCGCGAACCCCACGGCGGCGAGCGCGGCGGCCACCAGAGCGACGGCGATCAGCGCGGCGCGCGGCCCGTCGCCGAGCGGATCGCCGAGCAGTCCGGCCGCCGTCTCGTCGCGTACGAGCACCCGGCCGGGGCCGGTCCCGTCCGCCGGGTCGCGCAGCGCGGACGCGACCTGCGCGGCGGCGCCGGGTTCGGTGCTCAGCCACCACTCGTTGGGGGCGAGGGCGCGGTCGGTGCGGGCGGTGAGGGCGGCGTTGACGGCCCGCAGGTCGACGAGGAGCGCACCGGCGTTCTGTGACGTACTCGTTGTGCCGCCCTCCGCGCTCGCGCCCGCTTCCCCGCCCGCTTCACCACTGACGTCCGCGACCGCCTCCACGTCCTCGGTCGTCCCGGTAGTCCCGGTCGTCGGCAGCTCTCGTACCGTCTTCACGATGGTCACCCGCACCTGCTCCCCCGCCAGCGTCAGATCGACGCTGTCCCCGCGCCCGGCCCCGGTGGCCCGCAGGAAGCCGTCGGTGGCGACGGCCGCGATCCGCTCCGGGGCGGCGGCGCCCACGACATCGAGCCGGACGGCGAAGTAGCCGACGACGTCACGCTCCACCTGCCCGGTCGGGTACGAGACGGTCAGCGGCGCCGACGTCCCCGAGGCGGGCGAGGCGGCCGAGGCGGGCGCGGTCGGTTGCAGGGCTTTCGGCGCGCTCTCCGCGGAGCCCTCCGTCACCGTGGCGCTGCCGCGCCAGCGCACCTCGTCCGGTACGGAGACGGGTACCGGGCGCGCGTCGTCCCCTGCTCCCATGGCGAGCAACCGCCCGACGGTCAGCCGGTGTTGCTGGGACTCCCGCTCCGGGGCCGCCCCGCCGAGCCGCAGCCCGGTCACGCGGAGCGGCCCGGCGGGGGCGCTCCGGGTGCCCGCCGCGGTCAGGTCCAGGTCGAGGGAGGCGCGGTGGAACCGGCCGTCGGCGGGCACCTGTCCGGCGCTGAGCCGGTACGGGATGCCGTAGCGGTCCTCGACCACCACCAGGAGGGTGGCGGCGGGGGCGCCCGACGCGCCCTTCCCCGCCGCGATCCGTACGTCGAGGGTCAGCCGGCGGGTGTCGTCGGGCAACGCGATCCCGGTACGGGCCTGAGGTTTCGGAGACGACGCGTTCCCTTGCACCGGACCGTTCGCCGCCCCGTCCAGCAGGCTCCGCGCCGGCTCGTCGGCGAGGTCCGGGCGCAGCAGCATCCCCTCCTCGGCGTGGGCGGTGTCCAGCGCGAGTACGGTCGCCGTCTGGCCGCCGGACAGACCCGCGTCCGTACGGTGGGCGGGTGCGGCCTGCCGTACCCCCGGCTGCGCGGCGTAGAGGCCGGCCTGACCGGGGTCGGCGGGCCTGCCGTCCAGGACCCGTACCGAGGCGCCCGTGGCGAAGTCCGCCTGGTCGTGCTGGGACCGGTCCCACGACGCGCTCTGGCCGAGGGCGAGGAGGCCGGTCGCCACGGCGAGGACCAGCAGCAGGACGGGCCCGGCGCCGCGCAGCGACCGGCGGCCGAGGCGGTGGGCGGCCAGCGCGCCGGGCAGGCCACGGCTCCTCGCGGCGCGGCGCTCGGCGAGCAGCGCCAGGGGAGGCAGCAGCCGCAGCGTCAGCACCGTACCGGCGAGCAGCGCCAGCGCGGGCGCGGCGACGAGCAGCGGGTCGATACCGAGGCGGCCTTCGCGGTCGCTGCCGAGCGCGCCGGTCCCCGCCCCCGTGCCGGTCTGGCGGTCCAACTGCCAGTAGGCCAGGGCCGCGATGAGCAGCAGGCCGAGGTCGGCGCCCGCGCGTACGGGGGCGGGCAGCGCGGCGGCCCGGCCGCGCGCCCCGGCCGACTCGCCCGCGCCGGCCGCCCCGGCCAGGGCGGGCAGGACGACCAGGGCCGCGCAGCAGAGCGCGACCGCCGCCGAGACGGACCACACCGGCCAGTCCGGCAGGTCACCGAGGCTCGCGCCAGAGCCGTCGGCGCCGGGCGCGGACCGGCGCGCGAGCAGTCCGGTCAGCGGGGCCGCCAGCGGCGGGGCGCAGAGGGCCGCCGGGAGGGCGAGCAGCGCCGCTTCCGTGGCGGCGAGGGCGGCGAGCCGGCCGCGCGAGGCGCCGCGCGCCCGCAACAGGCCCGTCTCGCCCGCCCGTTCCGTGGCGAGGGACCGGGCCACCAGCAGCAGGGTGTACCCGGCCAGGAGCAGCAGTTGCAGCGCGACGATCACCAGGGTGGACCGGGACACCAGCAGCGCCCGCTCGGTCCGGTCCAGCAGGGACGGCAGCGCGGTGCTCACCGTCGCGTTCCCGCCGAGCGCCGGCTCCTCCCGCAGCCGCTCGGGGACCCGGGTGGACGCGGTGCGCAGGGCGTCGATCCGGTCGGTGGTGACGCCCCGGTAGTCGGCGGTGGCCAGCCAGCCGGTGGTGAGTGAGGTGACGGGGCCGGGGCCGGTGGTGAGGAAGGACGTGTCCGTGAGAAGCGGGCCGTAGGTGGTGAAGTCGACCTCGCGCACACCGCGTCCGCCGAGTGCGTCCAGCCGCCAGTACGGCTCGGTGGGGTCGGTGGCCCGGTACACACCGGTGATCCGGACGATCAACCGGTCGTCGGTCAGCCGGTCGGTGAGGACGATCCGGGCGCCCGGCGCCAACTCCAGCCGCCGGGCGGCCTCTTCGGGCAGGGCCACCGGTATGGGTACAGGCGCGGATTCAGATTCGGGGTCGGGGTCGGGGTCGGATTCGGGGTCGGGGTCGGGGTCGGGGTCACCGGTGCCGCCCGCCGGTGCCCGTCCCGGCAACTCGCCCGCCACCAGGGTGATCCGGGAGCGGTCCAGGGCGGCGAAGTGGGTCAGGTCCGGCTTGTTCTCGTCGAGCGGGGGTGCGGCGGCCCCGAGCGACGCGGGCAGCGCGTACGGTCCCGAGCGCTCCAGCTTCCGTACGGTCACGGGCAGCCCGTCGAACGCCTCCCGCACACCCCGGACCACGGCCTGCTCCGCCGCGTCCCGCCCCGTCACCGGAACGTCCGCGCCGACGACGAGCGCGGCGGCAGCGGCGTCCCGGCCGCGCAGGGTCTCGCGCAGCGCCGTGTCCCCGACGGAGCCGGAGAACGCGGTGAGGGAGGCGAGGACACAGGTGGTCAGCACCACGGCGAGCAGCGCGGCGGCCAGCAGCAGCCGATGCCCCGCCGCACGCAGAAGAACGAACCCCGTCACGCGTCCCCCGACAACCCGCACGCCGTTCGGCCGGAACCGCCACGGCTCTCTTCCAGGTCTCCCCGTTGATCCATGCCCAGCCAAACACAGAACGGGCTCATCTCCTACCCTGTGCCCGCACATACTGTGGCCGGGCCGGCCATCACAGGCGACGACGTTCGGGGGATGCGCCCATGACGGAACACACCAGCACGCACGGGACCACCGCCCACCCGGCCACCACGCACCCGGCCGCCGCACACCCGGAGGGCACCGGCCCGCCGGACGGCCGGCGGTCCGGCGGTCCGATGGTCAGCGCCGAGGACCTGCACCGCTCGTACGGCACGGGCGCCACCGCCGTCCACGCGCTGCGCGGCACCTCGCTCGACATCGCACGGGGTGAACTGGTCGCCCTCAAAGGGCGCTCCGGGGCCGGGAAGACCACGCTGCTCAACCTGGTCGGCGGCCTGGACGCGCCGGACCGGGGGCGGATCGTCGTCGACGGCGCCGACCTCTCGGACCTCGGCGAGGACGGGCTGCTGGAGCTCCGCCGCGACCGGGTCGGGTTCGTCTTCCAGTCCTTCGGTCTGATCCCGCTCCTCACCGCGGCCGAGAACGTGGGGGTCCCGCTGCGGCTGCGCGGGGCGGATCCGCGCGAGCGCGAGGAGCGGGTGGCGCTGCTGCTGGCCCTCGTCGGCCTCACCGACCACGCGGCGCAGCGCCCCGGCGAACTCTCCGGCGGCCAGCAGCAGCGCGTGGCCCTCGCCCGCGCCCTCGCGAACCGGCCGGCCCTGCTGATCGCGGACGAACCCACCGCCCAACTGGACGCCCACACCGGGCTCATGGTGATGGAGCTGCTGCGGACGGTCGTACGGAGCGAGGGCGTGACGGCCCTGGTCGCGACGCACGACCCGCAGTTGCTCGATCTGGCGGACCGGGTGGTGGAGCTGAGCGACGGCCGGATCGTCGAAAGCTGAGATCCGGATCTGGCCTCGGATCCCTCGCCCCTTCTCGTCTCGTTACGCTCGACCCTCGACCGGACAGGACGACGAAAGGTGGCGGCCATGGCGGCGGCAACAGCGAGGATCCCGGCGGCGGCCGTGGCGGCGGGCGGGCTCGTCGGCGGGTACGGGGTCGCCCGGTGGACGAAGAAGCGCCCCCTCGGCGGGGTCGCGCTCGCCGCCGCCGGGGCCGTCGCCGCGCGCGAGTGGCACCGTACCGGCGGGACGGCGGCCGCGGTGGGGCTGACCACGCTGTACGTCGCGGCCTTCGCCGGATCGCACCCCCTGGCCAAGAAGGTCGGGGCCTGGCCCGCGGTCTTCACGGTGGCGGGCGCGGTGGCGGCCACGTCCTGGGCGGTCACGCGGCGCGGCGGCGCGTGACCCGGACGCGGACCCGGACACGGATGCGGACCCGGCCTCAGACCCGGACTCAGCCCCGGCAGAAAAGTTTTTTCGGACGCGTTGAACACCCCGGGGCCGGGCCGCGTACTTAACGGCAACTCCCCCATGGTGGCTGGGCGCGTGAACGGACGACAGGGTCCGGTACACGCGCCCAGCACTTTTTCCTCAGGCGCCCAGCGCGTGCGACACCGTGTAGATCAGCAGACCGGCCAGCGCGCCGACCACCGTGCCGTTGATCCGGATGAACTGAAGGTCCCGGCCGATGTTCGCCTCGATCTTCTTCGACGTGTCGGCGGCGTCCCAGCTCGCGACGGTGTCCGAGATCAGCGAGGTGATCTCGCCCCGGTAGGTGGAGACGACGTACGCCGCCGCGTCCTCGATCCACCCGTCGAGCTTTCCCTGGAGCCGGTCGTCCGTCACCAGCCGGCCGCCCAGCGAGAGCAGCGAGGCACGGGCGCGCAGGCGCAGCTCGCTGCGGTCGTCCTCGGCCGCCGAGATGATCATTCCGCGTACGGAGGACCAGGCCGAGGCGATGATGTCCTGCACCTCCGGGCGCGCCAGCAGTTCCGACTTCAGCCGCTCGACCCGCGCCCGGGTCTCCGTGTCGGACTGGAGGTCGGCGGCGAAGTCCCGCAGGAAGCGGTCGATCGCGCCGCGCGCCGGATGCGTCGGCATGTCGCGCATCTCGGTGACGAAGCGCACCAGTTCCTTGTAGACGCGGTCCCCGATCCTGCGGTCCACGAACCGCGGCGTCCACCCCGGCGCCCCGCCCTGGACCGCGTCCATGACCGAGTCGCCGTGCTCCGCCAGCCAGTCGTGCGCCCGCGCGCAGATCAGGTCGACGGCCCGGTGGTGGGCACCGTCCGCGACGATCTTGTCCAGCGTCTTCCCGATGCCCGGCGCGATCTCCGCCGCGTCCGCGCGGCGGGTGATCGCCTCACCGACGACGGCCTGGACGTCCGAGTCCCGCAGCACGGTGAGGGCGCCGCGCAGCGCCGTGGACAGCTCGGCGGTGACCCGGTCGGCGTGGTCGGGCTGGGCGAGCCAGGTACCGAGCCGGCCGCCGATGCCGAGGGCGCGCAGCCGGGTCCTCACGACATCGGCGGAGAGGAAGTTCTCCCCGACGAAGGAGCCCAGCGAGGCGCCGAGCTGGTCCTTCTTGTTCGGGATGATCGCGGTGTGCGGGATGGGCAGACCGAGGGGGTGCCGGAAGAGCGCCGTCACCGCGAACCAGTCGGCCAGCGCGCCGACCATGCCGGCCTCGGCCGCCGCGGCGACGTAACCGGCCCAGGGGCCGGCGCCGGAGTTCTTCGCCCAGGTGGCGAGGACGAAGACCAGGGCGACGAGGACGAGCAGGCCGGTGGCGGTGGTCTTCATACGGCGTACGCCGCGCCGCTTCTCCTCGTCGGCGGCCGTGTAGGAGAACCCGGGCAGCCCCGAACGGCGCCCCGCCGACCCTCCGGGAGCTCTGGGGGCCCCGGAGGCCCCACCGGCGGACGCCCCGGAGGGTCCGGACGCCCCGGACGCCCCGGACGCCCCGGACGCCCCGGAGGGCCCGGAGGTCCCGGAGGTCCCCGCCGTCAGCTCCTTGCCCGGAGCCGATTTATCCGGATCCGTACGTTCCATCCGCTCCACCCGTCCACGTACGCCACACGACTGACCCACTCGTACACATTGTCCCTTCCTCTCGTACTCCCGGGGCGCACGTCGAGTTCCCGGCGCGATGCCGGATGATTGTTCTGTACGCAGGGGTGAGGGGATACGGGGCCATGAACAGACATCGCGGATTTGCCCTGCTCGGGGGGCTCATAGGGGTGGTGGCGCTGGTGTGCGCCGCCATATTCGGCGGGTTCGGCCTGCTGGCCACCGGCTCGGACACCGGCGCCGGTGCCGACAGCGCGAACGGCACGGCCGCCACGAGCGGTACGGGTACGGGAGGGGCGCGCGGCCAGAACCCGCCGCCCGGCCGGGCGGCGCCCGCCTCCGCCGACGCCTGGACCGGAACATGGGCCACGGCTCCGGCCGGGGTCGAGACGGGGATGCCGCACGGCCACCCCGGGCGTTCCATCCGTAACGTCGTGCACACCAGCATCGGCGGCACCAGCGCCCGGGTCACCCTCTCCAACCTCTACAGCCCGCGCCCCCTCGTGATCGGCCATGCCTCCGTCGCGGTCGGCGCGGGCGGCCCGCGCGCGGTCGACGGGACGCTGCGGCAGCTCTCCTTCAACGGGCGCGCGGCCGTGACCGTACCGGCCGGCGGGCAGATCATCAGCGATCCGGTGGCGCTGCGCGTCCCGTACGACGGCGATCTGCTGGTCACGCTCTTCACGCCGGTCGCGGGCGGGCCCGTCACGTACCACCCGTCCGCGCTCCAGACCTCGTACCTCGCCGACGGCGACCGTACTCAGGACTCCTCCGGGGCCCCGTACACCGAGCCGAGCAAGGTCTGGCGCTACCTGACCGCCGTCGACGTGCAGAACCGCGAGTCGCGCGGGGCGGTGGTCGCCTTCGGCGACTCGATCACCGACGGCGTGGGCTCCCGCACCGACGCGAACAGCCGCTGGCCGGACATCCTCGCCGACCGGCTGAGCGGCCGGCACATCGGCGTGCTCAACGAGGGCATCGGCGGCAACACGGTCCTCCAGGACTCCGTACAGGACCGCAAGGGCGCGAGCGGCATCTCCCGCTTCCAGCGCGACGTCCTCGACCGCGCGGGGGTACGGACCGTCGTCATCGACCTCGGCGTCAACGACATCCTGCGCGGCCAGGAGCGCGACCCGGGCAGGATCACCGCCGGGCTCAGGGAGCTGACCCGGCAGGCGCACGCGCGCGGGCTGCGCGTCATCGGCTCGACGCTGACGCCGTTCGGCGGGCACCGCGGCTACACCGCGGAGAACGAGTCCGTACGGGAACGGGTCAACGCGGAGATCAGGGCGGGCGGTGTCTTCGACGACGTCGTGGACTTCGACCGGGTGGTGCGCGACCCGTACGCCCCCCACCGGATCAGGCCGCTGTACGACGCGGGCGACGGCCTGCACCCCAGCGACGCCGGGTACCGGGCGATGGGCCGCGCGCTCGACCTGGAACTGCTGGAGACGAAGGCGCCCGCGGCGCTGTAGAGGAAAGCCACGTGGGGGGGGAGGCAGCAGGAGGGAGCGTCAGGAGAGGGCGAACAGGAGGGAGCGGTACGGAACCGTCCCCTCCGCCGGCTCACGGGCGCCTACGGATGCCTACGGACGCCTACGGGCACCCCGCCTCACGGGCGCCCCGCCTCACTCCAGCTCCCCGCGGTCCGGCTTCTTCTCCAGCCGGTCCGTCTTCTTCTCCAGACGCTGGCGCTTGCGCTCCTCCTTGAGCCGGCGCTTCTCCGCCTCCCGGACCTTCCGCTCCACCCCGACCCCGCCCATCAGCGCGAACCCGGTGACGATCACGCGCGGTGAGCCGGGGCTCACCGCCGCCTCGTCGCGGCCCGCCTCGCCGAAGCCGCCCATCAGGCCGAAGCCCCTGACCTCGACGTCCAGCTCCGGCGGGACGGTGACATGGACCCCGCCCATGATCGTGAAGCAGCGGATCACCACGTCGCGGTCAGCGAACCGCGCCTCGCGCAGATCGATCTCGCCGCCCGCCTGGAAGACGACCGCCGTGAACTTCCGGCCCACCGTCCACGTCCCCTTGCGGCCGAAGCCGCCCCAGAACGCGAACGCGCCCTTGGACGTGGCCGGCTCGCGGCCGACGCGGTCGGCCCAGACGCCCGGGGCGGTCTCCCGGTCGGCGGTGCGCGCCACGTCCGTGGTCGTCCCGGGCGCGGGCAGGTCCCGTACCAGCGGCACCAACTCGCCGTGCGTACGCGCCTGGTAGGCCACGCCGAGGCGCTCGTCGAACTCCTCCATCGTGAGCCGGCCCTCGGCCATCGCCTCCCGCAGCCGCTCCGCCACCTGCTCGCGCTCGGCGTCGGAGGCACGCGTCTCAGGCCGTTCACTCGTCATGGGAGCAGAGTAGCCACCCCCTGAGGCCCACGTCACACAGGCGTTCGGTTCACACGGCCGTTCGG
Organism: Streptomyces sp. NPDC087310; assembly: GCF_044744405.1. Lineage (NCBI taxonomy): Bacteria > Bacillati > Actinomycetota > Actinomycetes > Kitasatosporales > Streptomycetaceae > Streptomyces > Streptomyces sp. NPDC087310. Next base: position 1,332,964 of record NZ_JBIUYF010000001.1, read on the forward strand.
TCCGCGTACATCGTGGCGATCACCGACTCGATGTCCGGCTCCCGCACCGAGAGGTCCACGAGGGGATACTCCGCCGCGATCCGCGCCACCAGCGGCGCCGCCGACTCCGTCGCCGGGAACGCCAGCCACTGCCGCGGCCCCTCCACCTTCACCACCCGCGCGCCCGCCGCCACCACGTCGATCGGCGGCAGCTCCCGCTCCAGGTCGACGACGAGCGTCCGCTCGCTCTCCCCCACCTCGTGCAGCCCGGCCAGCGCCCCGTCGTACAGCAGCCGCCCGTGGTCGATGACCATCACGCGCCGGCAGAGCTGCTCGATGTCGGTCAGGTCGTGGGTCGTCAGCAGCACCGTCGTCCCGCGCTCCGCGTTCAGGTCGCGCAGGAACTGCCGCACCTTCGCCTTCGAGACCACGTCGAGCCCGATCGTCGGCTCGTCCAGGTAGAGCACCTCCGGGTCGTGCAGCAGCGCCGCCGCGATGTCGCCGCGCATCCGCTGGCCGAGCGAGAGCTGCCGTACCGGTACGTCCAGCAGCTCCCCCAGGTCCAGCAGCTCCACGCACCGCTCCAGATTGGTCCGGAACCGCGCGTCCGGGACCCGGTACATCCGGTGCATCAGCCGGTACGAGTCGATCAGCGGCAGGTCCCACCAGAGCGTGGTGCGCTGCCCGAAGACCACCCCGATCCGGTGCGCCAGCCGCGTACGCTCACGCGACGGGTCGATGCCCGCGACCCGCAGCCTGCCGCCGCTCGGGGTGAGGATGCCCGTGAGCATCTTGATGGTGGTGGACTTCCCGGCGCCGTTCGGGCCGATGTAGCCGACCATCTCGCCGCGCGACACCCGGAAGCTGATGCCGTCGACCGCCCGCACCTGGTACTTCTCGCGGCGCAGCCGGCCCGTTTTGCGGCGGACGTCGAAGACCTTCTCCACGCCGTCCAGCTCGATGAAACGCGACGCGTCGTCGTCGTTGTCGGCGCCGTCGCCGTCGTTGTCGCCGTCGCCGTCGCCTTGGTCCGTCGTCATCCGTGCGCCCTCTTCCTTCTCTTCCTTCTCTTCCGGCCCGGTTCGACCGGTTCGACCCTCAGCTCCCCGTACTGCGGTACGCCCGCAGCCCCAACCGCCACACCACCCCCGCCAGCGCGCAGCACCCGCACGCCACCACCGGCGGCAGGAACGCCACCGCGTCCGGCAGCCCCAGCGGGCTCTCCCGGCCCAGCACGTACAGCGCCGGGATCCAGTTGACGAAGGCCAGCGGCACCACGAACGTCACCCCGCGCACCAGGTCCCTCGCGAAGACCGTCGGCGGATACTGAAGCAGCGTCGTCCCGCCGTAGGTGAACGAGCTCTGCACCTCGGCGGCGTCCAGCGCCCAGAACTGGAACGCCGCGCCCGCCACGAACACCGAAGCGAAGATCGCCGCGCCGCTGATCAGCATCATCGGCATCATCAGCACCCGTACGACCGTCCAGTCGATGTCCAGCGCGAGCAGCGCGTAGCCCAGCACCAGCAGCCCCTGGAGGACCCGGCCGAGCCGGCGCAGCGCGAACCGGTCGGCCGCCACCTGCGCCAGTACGGGGACGGGCCGCACCAGCAGCGTGTCGAGCGTCCCGTCGCGCACCCGGCGGCCCAGCCGGTCCATCGAGCCGAGGAGCAGATCGGCGAGGCCGAAGGCCGTGGCGGACGTCCCGTACAGGAAGGCCACTTCGGGCAGCGCGTAGCCGCCCAGGGCGTCCACGTGCGTGAACATCAGCAGGATCGCCACGAAGTCGAAGGCGGTCACCGCGAAGTTGGCGAGCGCCGTCATCGCGAAGGACGCGCGGTACGCCATCGTGGAACGCATCCACATGGCGACGATCAGGCCGTACGCCCGCAGCCCGTCCCGCAGGGCCGCCGCGCGCGAGGTCCGCGGAATCCACAGCTCCGCGTGTCCCCCTCCCTCCGCCACGGATCCCTCCGCGAGCGTCTCGTCAGCCACCCTGGACCACCACCCTCCTCGTCGCCACGGTCTGGAGCAGCCGCCCGGCCACCAGCAGCCCCGCCGCCCAGCACGCCTGGAACGCGTACGCCTCCATCAGGTCCCACCCGGTGCGCCGGCCGAGGAAGACGTCCGCCGGGATCTGGAGCAGCGAGGACCAGGGCAGCGCCCGCGCGATCTCCCCCAGCGCCCCGGGGAAGAGGGTGAGCGGCAGCAGCAGCCCGGAGAAGAACGTCCCCGCCAGGAACGAGATCTGCGCCACGCCCGCGCCGTCCATCAGCCAGAACGCGGAGAGCGCGACGAGATAGCGGAGCGCGAAGCTGACGACCACCCCGAGCAGTACGGACAGCAGGAAGGCCGCCCAAACCAGCGGTGAACCCGGCATCGCCAGGTCGAAGGCGAGCGAGCCGATCGCCATCGGCACGATGCCGCGCCCCAGCAGATGGAAGAGCGCGCGGCCCAGGTCCCCGGCGAGCCACCAGAGCTGGAGGTCGGCGGGGCGGTAGAGGTCGACGGCGATGTCGCCGGTACGGATGCGCTCGATCAGCTCGTCCTCGAAGCCGCCGCCCATCATGGCGCAGGTCATCAGCAGCGCCTGGCCGAGCCAGACGAAGGTGACGGCCTGGGAGAGGTCGTAACCGCCGAGCTGCGGCCGTTCGTCCCAGAGCGCGGTGTACGTGTACGCGATGATGAAGCCGAACACGGTGTTGGTGAACGTCCCGGCCACGGTGGCCACCCGGTACGTCGCGTGACGCCGGAACCCTCCCGCGGCCACCGCTGAGTAGAGCCGCACGAAGGCCCCTTCCTCTCTCTTCGAATGCCGGTCGGACGCCGGTCGGACGCCGGTCGTCCGTCGGTCGTCCGTCGACGGGACGCCTGCCGGACGCCGGACAACGGCTGCGGGCGCCAGGGCCGACGGCCGCAGGCACCAAAGCGCACGACCCTAGTCCTGTCCGACGGGCCGCCGCGACCGAATAATCCGGCCCGCCCGGGCGCCCTCTCGTCCCCGTGCCACCGTTCTGGCCGTGTTTCATAGGACTGCGCAGCGTTTCTTATGCCTGCGTTACGAATGGCCTGATACGACACCGTTATGCCGGAGAGTCAACCTTCGGCCACGGCCGAGGAGTCTCCACGCACATGAACGACGAGCCGCAGCGGCAGGGCTGGGCCCCGCGAGACACCTCGGCACCCACCCCGCCGGGCCCCGCCGACCGCACCGGCGGCACCGGCGGCAAGAAAGCGGACAGGAAGGCGGACAAGCGGGCCGGCAGGCAGGCGAGGAAGCGCGCCCGGAAAGAGGCCGAGCTGCGCCGCCGTACCGGCCCGCGCGGGCTCCTCCCGACCTGGCGCATGACGCTCGGCGCGCTCCTGTTCTGCGCGCTCCTCGTCATCGGCGGCTTCGCCCTCGGCTACAAGCTCGTCGACATCCCGGCCGCCAACGCCACGGCCACCGCCCAGTCGAACGTGTACCTGTACGCGGACGGCACGGAGATCGCCCGCGACGGCGAGATCAACCGCGAGAACGTCCAACTCGCCCAGGTGCCCAGGACCGTACAGCGGACCGTGCTCGCCGCCGAGGACCGCGGCTTCTACAACGAACCCGCCGTCGACCCGCAGGGCATGATCCGCGCCGCCTGGAACACCGCCACCGGCAAGGGCACCCAGGGCGGTTCCACCATCACCCAGCAGTACGTCAAGAACTACTACCTCGGCCAGGAACAGACGATCGCCCGCAAGGCCAAGGAGTTCTTCATCGCGATCAAACTCAACCGCGAGCAGACCAAGGAGCAGATCCTCCAGGGCTATCTGAACACCAGCTTCTTCGGCCGGAACGCGTACGGCATCCAGGCCGCCGCACAGGCGTACTACGGCAAGGACGTCGAGGGCCTCACCACGGCGGAGGGCGCCTATCTGGCATCGCTCCTCAACGCGCCCAGCGAGTTCGACGTCGTCCTCCACCCCGAGAACAAGCCCGCCGCCGAGGCCCGCTGGAACTACGTCCTCGACGGCATGGTCAAGGAGAAGTGGCTCGACGCCCGCACCCGCGCCACCCTGAAGTTCCCCACACCGGGCCCCATCAGGTCCGCCGCCACCGGCCTCTCCGGACAGCGCGGCTACCTCGTCCAGGCCGTCGGCGACTACCTCACCGGCCACCACATCATCGCCGCGAACACACTGGCCACCGGCGGCTACCGGATCACCACCACCCTGGAACGCAAGAAGCAGAACGCCCTGGTCAAGGCCGTCGACAACCAGGTCACCTCGCAGCTCGACAGCTCCCGCGCGGCCGACCGCAACGTCCGCGTCGGCGGCGCCTCCATCGCCCCGGGGACCGGCCATGTGGTCGCCATGTACGGCGGCATCGACTACACGAAGCAGTACGTCAACAACGCGACCCGCCGCGACTACCAGGTCGGCTCCACCTTCAAACCGTTCGTCTTCGCCGCCGCCGTCCAGAACGGCTCCGAGACCCAGGACGGCCGGCCCATCACCCCCAACACCGTCTACGACGGCGACACCGGACGCATGGTCGAAGGCCCCGGCGGGCCCACCGGCTACGCCCCGGACAACGAGGACGACGTCGACTACGGCCCCATCACCGTCAGGACCGCCACCGACAAGTCCGTCAACGCCGTGTACGCGCAACTCGCCGAGGACGTCGGCCCCGCCACCGTCAGGAACACCGCCGTCGCGCTCGGCATCCCCGCCGACACCCCCGACCTCACCGCCTCCCCCTCCATCGCCCTCGGCCCGGCCACCGCGAGCGTCCTCGACCTGACCCAGGCGTACGCGACCCTCGCCCACCACGGCGAACGCACCCCGTACACCCTCGTCGCCAAGGTCACCAAGAACGGCACGGACATCACCCTGCCCGCGCGGGCCACCACCCGGGCCGTCAGCCGTGAGGCCGCCGACACCACCACCGCCATGCTGCGCGGCGTCGTCGACGGCGGGACCGGCACCGCCGCCCAGTCCGCCGGCCGCCCGGCCGCCGGCAAGACCGGCACGGCGGAGGAGGACCGGGCCGCCTGGTTCGCCGGATACACCCCGAACCTGGCCACGGTCGTCGCGGTCCTGGGCGCCGACCCGCGCACCGCACGGCAGGAGCCGCTGTACGGGGCCCTCGGGCTGGCCCGCATCAACGGCGGGGGCGCGCCCGCCCAGATCTGGGGCGAGTACACCGCGAACGCCCTGCGCTCCACCCCCGTACAGGACTTCGACCTCCAGGTGGAGGCCGGCTCGACCGAGACGGCCTCCCCCGACCAGCAGGAGTCCCCGGAACCCAGCACACCGGGCAGCGCCTCGCCACGGCCCAGCACCCAGGGGCAGAGTCAGGGACAGAACCAGGGACAGACTCAGGGTCAGTCACAGGGCCGAACGGGTGGCGCCACCACCACAGGATCCACCGGCGGAGGCCAGAGCCCACCCCCCGGCCAGGGCCGGACACCGGGCGGCACGGACGGGAGCGGCGGCGGTACGACGACCACGGGAGGCGGCGCGACGACCGGCGGCACCGCCGACGAGGGGCCGTTCACCGGCGGCGCGGGAGACAGCGCGGGCGGCGACGGCACCGGCGGTACGGGAGACACCGGGGCCACGGACGGCACGCCCACCACAGGCGGCACGGCGGGACAGGGCCCACCACCCACCCCGCAGCAGGACCCGGGCAACCTCTAGGGGTCTCGTTCGGGCATCAGTGGCCGGACGTGACCTTCAACCCCACCACGGCCACCACCAGCAGCGAGACGAAGAAGATCCGGGCGGCGGACGCCGGCTCCCCCAGCACCACCATGCCCAGCACCGCCGCACCGGCCGCGCCGATACCGACCCACACGCCGTACGCCGTACCGATCGGCAGCGTCTTGGCGGCCTGCGCCAGCAACACCATGCTCACCACGATCCCGGCGCCCGTGAAGAGGCTCGGCCACAGCCGCGTGAACCCCTCGGTGTACTTCATCCCGATCGACCAGGCGACCTCGACCAGACCCGCGACGACCAACAGAACCCACGCCATGACGGCACCTCCGGCACAGAAAGCACGGACAACAGGTGCGTCGTCTTTCGATTACCCCGGTACGGCGCGTCTCGTCGGGTTACAACCCAACGTAGCAAACGCCGAAGCGCCGATGCCTCCTGCGATCCGGTCGCTACAGATAGAGCCCGGTGGAGTCCTGGGAACCCTCGAACCGGTCGGCGGCGACCGCGTGCAGATCGCGCTCCCGCATCAGGACGTACGCCACCCCGCGCACCTCGACCTCGGCCCGGTCCTCGGGGTCGTACAGCACCCGGTCCCCCGGCGTCACCGTACGGACGTTCTGCCCCACGGCCACCACCTCGGCCCAGGCCAGCCGCCGGCCGACCTCCGCCGTCGCCGGAATGAGGATGCCGCCGGACGAACGCCGCTCACCCTCCGGAATGTCGGTCCTGACCAGCACGCGGTCGTGCAGCATCCGGATGGGCAGTTTGTCGTGTTGGCTGGGGGAGTTCTCGCTCACGCCCCAGAACCTACCTGCCCGCGGCGCTCCCGTACGCCAGAGGGGTGACACGGGCCCGCCGCGGGAACGCTCACCTCTTCCGGCGCCTACCCACCTTCGCCGCCTTCGCCGGCCTGCCCGCCATCACGAGCAGCCCGACCACACCCACCGCGAGCAGCGCCACCGGCACCACCCGCTCCAGCCGGGGCCCGCCGTCCTCACCGACGAACGACGCGCGCACACCCGCCACCGTCCTGTTCACGGCGACGAACGCCCGCCCGGCCGTCTGATCCACCGTGGAGGCCACCTTGGCCTTCGCGTCGCCGACGATCGTCTTCGGGTGCACCCGCACCCCGATCTCGTCCAGCGTCTCGGCGAGCTGCCCGCGCCTGCGGACGATGTCCGCCTCGATCTGCGCCGGGGTCCTGGAATCCGACACCGCGCTGCCTCCGTCGTCGTGTCCGGTAGTCCTTGAGCGACAGTGTGTCAGCTCCACCTCGACCTCACCCGACGGCACCCCCGATTACGCTCAGGCGCGTACCACCGGCACCCCGCCCGACCTCGGAGGAGAACCATGAGCGAGCGACTCACCCCCGGCGACACCGCCCCCGCCTTCACCCTGCCCGACGCGGACGGCAAGGACGTCTCGCTCGCCGACCACCAGGGCCGCAAGGTCATCGTCTACTTCTACCCCGCCGCGCTCACCCCCGGCTGCACCAAGCAGGCGTGCGACTTCACCGACAACCTCGACCTGCTCGCCGGGGCCGGGTACGACGTCATCGGCGTGTCCCCGGACAAGCCGGAGAAGCTGGCGAAGTTCCGCGAGCAGGAGAACTTGAAGGTCACGCTGGTCGGCGACCCGTCCAAGGAGGTCCTGGAGCGCTACGGCGCCTTCGGCGAGAAGAAGATGTACGGCAAGACCGTGACCGGCGTGATCCGCTCCACGATCGTCGTCGACGAGAACGGCAAGGTCGAGCACGCGTTCTACAACGTGCGGGCCACGGGCCACGTAGCGAAGATCATCAAGGATCTCGGCATCTGACGGAACTGTGACCGAAGTCCCACTTGCGTGGGACTTCGGTTTGCATCCCGCGCCACCGTGCAGAAGGTTCCCCTGGACTGCTTCACCCCGAATCACTCCGAGGGAAAGGAACCGCGCCATGGCCGGCCAGGAACACGAAGAGGTGGCCGACCCCGCAGCGGTCAAACGCCACCCCGCTCTCTTCCGCGCTGTCAAACAGCGGAAGAACCCCAAACTGCGCCGGTCCGACATCACCGTCACCGACGACCAAGCGGTCAAGCGTGCCGTGAAGGCCGCCTCCCTGGGTAACGCCATGGAGTGGTTCGACTTCGGTATCTACAGCTACCTCGCCGTCACCATCGGCCATGTCTTCTTCCCGTCCGGGAACCCCACGATCGAGCTGCTCTCGTCGTTCGCGACCTTCGCCGTCGCCTTCCTCGTCCGGCCACTCGGGGGAATGTTCTTCGGCCCACTGGGTGACAGGCTCGGCCGCAAGAAGATCCTGGCGCTGACCATGATGCTGATGGCCGTCGGCACCTTCGCCATCGGCCTGATCCCCTCGTACGACACGATCGGCCTCTGGGCCCCGGCGCTGCTGATCCTCTTCCGGCTGGTCCAGGGCTTCTCCACCGGCGGCGAGTACGGCGGCGCGTCCACCTTCATCGCCGAGTACGCCCCCGACAAGCGCCGCGGCTACTTCGGCAGCTTCCTCGAATTCGGCACCCTCGCCGGATACGTCGGCGCCGCCGGCCTGGTCACCGCGCTCACCGCGATCCTCGGCTCCGACTCGATGGAGGCATGGGGCTGGCGCGTACCGTTCCTCATCGGCGGCCCGCTCGGACTCGTCGGCCTCTACCTGCGACTGCGCCTCGACGAGACGCCCGCCTTCCAGAAGCTGGAGGCGGCGAGCGCGCACGCCTCCGAGGCCGCGGACACGGTCGAGGCCACGACGAAGGACGACCTCACCAAGATCTTCCGCCAGTACTGGCCGTCGCTGATCCTGTGCATCGCCCTCGTCGGCGCGTACAACATCACCGACTACATGCTGCTGTCGTACATGCCGACGTACCTCTCGGACCAGCTCGGCTACAGCGAGACACACGGCCTGCTGATCCTGCTGGGCGTGATGGTCGCGCTGATGCTGGTCATCAGCCAGATCGGCAAGCTCAGCGACCGATACGGCCGTAAACCGCTGCTGATGACCGGCATGCTCGGCTTCTTCTTCCTCTCCCTGCCGGCCTTCCTGCTGATCAAACAGGGCAGCATCCCCGCGATCGTGGCAGGCATGCTGATGCTCGGCCTCTCCCTGGTCTGCCTCCTGGGCACCATGTCGGCCGCGCTCCCGGCCCTCTTCCCCACGAACGTCCGGTACGGCTCGCTCTCGGTCGGCTACAACCTCTCCGCCTCCCTCTTCGGCGGCACGACCCCCCTGGTCATCACCGGCCTGATCAGCCTGACGGGCGACGACCTGATGCCGGCGTACTACGCGATGGCGGCGGCACTGGTCGGCGTGATCGCGGTGGCCTGCATGAAGGAAACGGCCCAGCAGCCGCTGACGGGCTCACCCCCGTCGGTGGAGACCCGCGAAGAAGCCGTCGAACTGGTCCAGTCCCAGACCCCGGAACCCAAGTTCTGACGCCTCCACCGCTTCGCTCTGATATCGGACGGCTGCGCCGGACGGCGTAACCGTCCGATATCCGGTTCGTTACTCAGTGCGACGCCGCGAACGCGCGGTCGAGCTGAGGAGGAGCCGTGCCCGAGCCCTACGACCGGGACCGTCTGACCGCCGCCGTCTCCGATGCGCGGAGCTGGGCCGATCTGATGCGGCGCCTCGGGCTCAGGAGCAGCGGCGGGCGGCGCCGCACCCTTCAGCGGAAGGTCGCCGACCTCGGCATCGACACCAGCCACTTCAAACAACGGAGCCCCTGGCGGAAGTACCCGGACGAGGTCATCGCCGCCGCTGTCGCCACGTCCACGACCCTGCGCGAGGTCGTCATCGCACTGGGCGCGCCACCCGCCACGGGAACGTTGTCGCACATCGCCCGCCGCATCAAAGCGGCGGGCATCGACATCAGCCACTTCCCGGGGATGAATCCCACCCGGACCGAACTGCCTTTCACCACCGCCGAACTGGCGGACGCGGCCGCCCGCGCCGACAGCGTCCGTGGCGTGGCCCGCATTCTCGGCGTACCCGACGACGGCCGGTCGCGCGCGGCGCTCGGCCGCATGCTCAAGGAGCGGGGCATCGGCACCGTTCATTTCCGTCACGCGCGCCTCGCGATCCCGGAGGCGGCGCTGCGCGCAGCGATATCCGACGCCTCCAGCTACGCGGATGTCATGCGCTCCCTGGGACTCCAGGTGAACGACACGAATCACCGGCGCGTTCGGCGGAAGGCGGCTCAACTCGGTCTCGAAACCAGCCACTTCAAGCGGCGCGGCTGGGGAACGGCGCAACCGCGCGCACCGAGACCCGTGGCCGACGACACGCTCGTCGTCCTGCCGCCAGGCTCCCCTCGCACCAACCGGCCCCGGCTGCACCGGGCACTGGACGAGATCGGTGTCCCGTACCGCTGCGCGTCCTGCGGGAACACCGGCGCATGGCTGGGTCGGCCGATCACCCTCCAGATCGACCACATCAGCGGCGACTGGCTGGACAACCGCGCCGAGAACCTGCGTTACCTGTGCCCGAACTGCCACGCGTTGACGGACACGTGGTGCCGTAGCCGCCGGAAGCGATACGGGCTCGGCGGGCAGGTCGGCTCCCGCTCACCTGAAGGGACATCGGCCCGATAGCATGAAGAGCAGCGCGCGGCCGTGTTGTAACTGGCAGCCAAGCTGGGTTTAGGTCCCAGTGGGAGAAATCCCGTGTGGGTTCGAATCCCACCGGCCGCACCGTGATCGTTGGCCCCGTCCGATGCCGGACGGGGCCGACGGCGTCTCTCAGCCCAGCAGCTCCCGTACCACCGGGACCAGCGCCCGGAATGCCTTGCCCCGGTGGCTGATCGCGTTCTTCTCCGCCGCCGTCAGCTCCGCGCAGGTCCTCGTGTCGCCCTCCGGCTGGAGGATCGGGTCGTAGCCGAAGCCGCCCGTGCCGGCCGGGGTGGGGCGGAGGGTGCCCAGGAGGCGGCCTTCCACGACGCGTTCCGTGCCGTCCGGGAGGGCCAGGGCTGCCGCGCAGGCGAAGTGGGCGGTGCGGTGGGGCGGGGCGATGTCGGCGAGTTGGGCCAGGAGGAGGTCCAGGTTGGCCTTGTCGTCGCCGTGGGTTCCTGCCCAGCGGGCGGAGAAGATGCCGGGGGCGCCGCCCAGGACGTCGACGCAGAGGCCGGAGTCGTCGGCCACGGCCGGGAGGCCGGTGGCGGAGGCGAGGGCGTGGGCCTTGAGGAGGGCGTTCTCGGCGAAGGTGACGCCGGTTTCCTTGACGTCGGGGATGTCGGGGTACGCCTCCGCCCCGACCAGTTCGTGCGGCAGGCCGGCGTCCGCGAGGATGGCCTTGAGTTCGGTGATTTTCCCGGCGTTGCGGGTGGCGAGGATCAGGCGGGTCATGCCCACCAGTATCCGTACCGTACGGGCGCGCCGGACGGGCGCCCGTACGGTGGCGGGCGTCAGGCCGTGCGGGCGAGGGCCTCGTTCTGGAGTGCGGCGAGGTCGACGCAGCCGGCCGTCGCGAGGTCCAGGAGGGCGTTCAGTTCCTTGCGGTCGAAGGGTTCGGCCTCCGCCGTGCCCTGGACCTCGACGAAGCGGCCGTCGCCGGTGCAGACGACGTTCATGTCGGTGTCGGCGCGGACGTCCTCCTCGTAACAGAGGTCCAGGAGCGGCGCGCCGTCGACGATGCCGACGCTGACGGCGGCGACGGTGCCGGTGAGCGGGCGCCGGCCGGCCTTGACGATCTTCTTGCCCTGGGCCCAGGTGACGGCGTCGGCGAGGGCGACGTACGCGCCGGTGATGGCGGCGGTGCGGGTGCCGCCGTCGGCCTGGAGGACGTCGCAGTCGAGGACGATGGTGTTCTCGCCGAGCGCCTTGTAGTCGATGACGGCGCGCAGGGAGCGGCCGATGAGGCGGCTGATCTCGTGGGTGCGTCCGCCGATCTTGCCGCGTACGGATTCGCGGTCGCCGCGGGAGTTGGTGGCGCGGGGCAGCATGGAGTATTCGGCGGTGACCCAGCCTTCGCCGCTGCCCTTGCGCCAGCGGGGGACGCCTTCGCTGACGGAGGCGGTGCAGAAGACCCTGGTGTCACCGAAGGAGATGAGGACGGAGCCCTCGGCGTGCTTGCTCCATCCGCGTTCGATGGTGACGGGGCGGAGCTGTTCGGGGGTGCGGCCGTCGATTCGAGACATGGTGATGAGCCTATCGGGACGTGGGAAGGGGCCTGATCCGGCGGTGGTGACCGTGGTCGGATTCAGGCCCCGCTCCTCCGCGTCGCGATTCCGCGTCGCGTTTTCCGCGTTGCGTCTTTCTCGTCGCGTCTTTCTCGTCGCGTTTTCCGCGTCGCGTCTTTTACATCATGTCTTCGATGTCCGCCGCGATGGGGTCGGCGTCCGTGCCGATGACCACCTGGACCGCGGTGCCCATCTTGACGACGCCGTGGGCTCCGGCCGCCTTGAGCGCGATCTCGTCGACGAGGTCGGGGTTGACGACTTCGGTGCGGAGGCGGGTGATGCAGCCCTCGATCTCCTCGATGTTGTCGAGCCCGCCGAGCCCGGCGACGATCTTTTCAGCCTTGGTGGCCATGTCTTTCTCCCTGACGTTCGAACACAGACCGTTTTGTCACCGTAACGCACGGTTGGCGCATCTTCGCGGGCGGGGCGTCACGTCGTACCGAATGATGGCGGGGAGAAGCCTAACTCAACTGGTCTACACCAGTCATGGAGGGATGGGAGAGGAATGGGGGAACGCCGATGAGCGCCGACGGCGCCGCCGTGCCGGGACAGTCGGCGCGGCGGCCGGGACGCTGGTGGAACGGCATGTTCCAGGGGCTCCAGAAGGTCGGCCGGAGCCTGCAGCTCCCGGTGGCCGTGCTGCCCGCCGCCGGTCTGCTGGTCAGCCTGGGCAACCTCTTCTCGGCGTATCTGCACGGCCCGTTCTGGGACAAGACCGCGAAGGTGTTCACCCAGGGCGGTACGGCGATCCTCGACGCGGCGTTCGGGCTGCCGCTGCTCTTCTGCATCGGGGTGGCGATCGGCTTCGCGAAGAAGGCGGACGGGTCGACGGCGCTCGCCGCGGTGGTCGGTTTTCTCGTCTACCACAATGTGCTGACCGCGTTCCCGGTCGGCGGCTCGGTGACGAAGACGGTGCCGGACGGGGTGCCGCAGAACCCGGGGGTGCTCGGGGGCATTCTGATCGGGCTGCTGACGGCGGTGGTCTGGCAGCGGTTCCACCGGACGCGGCTGGTGGACTGGCTGGGGTTCTTCAACGGGCGCCGCCTGGTGCCGATCCTGATGGCGTTCATCTGCGTGGTGCTCGGGGTGGCCTTCGGGCTGCTGTGGCAGCCGGTGGGTGACGCGCTGACGGCGTTCGCGAAGCAGCTCATCGGGCTGGGCGCCTGGGGCGCCGGGATCTTCGGTGTGGCCAACCGGTTGCTCATCCCGATCGGTATGCATCAGTTCCTGAACACGTTCTTCTGGTTCCAGGCGGGTTCGTTCACGAAGCCGGACGGCACGGTGGTCCAGGGCGATCTGACCCGGTTCTTCGCCGGGGATCCGTCGGCGGGGCAGTTCATGTCGGGGTTCTTCCCGATCATGATGTTCGGGCTGCCGGCCGCGGCCCTGGCCATCACGCACTGCGCGCGCCCCGAGCACCGTAAGCGGATCGCGGGGCTGATGCTCTCCGTGGCCCTCACCTCGTTCGTGACGGGGGTGACCGAGCCGCTGGAGTTCTCGTTCATGTTCGCGGCGCCGCTGCTGTACGGGGCGCACGCGCTGCTGACGGGGGCTTCGATGGCGATCACCTGGGCGCTGGGGGTGCACGCGGGGTTCAGCTTCTCGGCCGGGCTGATCGACTACGTGGTGAACTGGCATCTGGACACCAAGCCCTGGCTGATCATCCCGATCGGCCTCTGCTTCGCGGTGGTCTACTACGTGGTCTTCCGGGTCGCGATCACGGTGTTCGACATTCCGACTCCGGGGCGGGAGCCCGAGGAGCTGGAGTCGGAGATCGAGGACCAGAACACCAAGTAACCCAGGTCACATTTTTCGCCGAATTACGGCGGTTCCTTATCCGTTCCTCACCGTGTACAACTGGTCTAAACCATTGAGTGGTGTAGACCACGCGGCCGTGCGCCGCGTTCCCCCTGGAGGAAGTTGATGTCCACGGCCAGCGCCGCCCCCGCGGCGGAGAACAAGCCCGCGGCGGACAAGCCGAAAAAGGGCAGCGGCCTGATGTCCGTGATGCAGCGTATCGGGCGCAGCCTGATGCTGCCCGTCGCGGTCCTGCCCGCCGGGGCGCTGCTCGTACGGCTCGGGAACGCGGACATGCTCGGCCGTGACTCGTTCCCCGCGTTCGTCACGAAGATCGCGGGCTTCATGGCCGCGGGCGGCAACGCGATCCTGGACAACATGCCGCTGCTGTTCGCCGTGGGTATCGCGATCGGCTTCGCGAAGAAGGCGGACGGCTCGACCGCGCTCGCCGCCGTCACCGGCTATCTGGTCTTCAAGAACGTGCTGGCGACCTTCACCGACTCGAACCTGCCCAAGGTGGCGCAGGTGGTGGACGGCAAGATCGTGATGACGGACGCGCCGGTGGACGCGAAGGTCCTCGGCGGTGTGGTGATGGGCGTCGTGGTCGCCCTGCTGTACCAGAAGTTCTACCGGACGAAGCTGCCGGACTGGGCGGGCTTCTTCGGCGGCCGTCGTCTCGTACCGATCCTCTCCGCGTTCGCCGGGCTCGGCATCGGCATCGTCTTCGGCTACATATGGCCGGTTCTGGGTGCCGGGCTGCACAACCTCGGTGAGTGGCTGGTGGGTTCGGGCGCGGTCGGCGCGGGCATCTTCGGTGTCGCCAACCGTGCGCTGATCCCGGTCGGCATGCACCATCTCCTCAACTCGTTCCCGTGGTTCCAGGCCGGTACGTTCGACGGCAAGAGCGGCGACATCAACCGCTTCCTGGCGGGCGACCCGACCGCCGGGCAGTTCATGACCGGCTTCTTCCCGATCATGATGTTCGCCCTGCCCGCGGCCTGTCTGGCCATCACGCACTGCGCGCGCCCCGAGCGCCGCAAGGCCGTCGGCGGCATGATGCTCTCGCTCGCGCTGACCGCGTTCGTGACGGGTGTCACGGAGCCGATCGAGTTCACGTTCATGTTCATCGCGCCGGTGCTGTACGCGGTCCACGCCGTGCTGACCGGGGTGTCCATGGCGCTGACCTGGGCGCTCGGCATGAAGGACGGCTTCGGCTTCTCGGCGGGCGCGGTCGACTACTTCCTCAACCTGGGCATCGCGACCAACCCGTGGGGGCTCGCGCTGGTCGGGCTCTGTTTCGCGGCCCTCTACTACGCGATCTTCCGCTTCGCGATCGTCCGGTTCAACATCCCGACGCCGGGGCGTGAGTCGGACGAGGAGCTCGCCGAACTCCTCAAGGCCGAGGCGAAGTAGGCGCCTCTCCCCCTGGGTTCCGTGGGCCCGGCCGATGTCAGGACCGGCCGGGCCCACGGTCGTACCCGGCGCCCTCGGCGCGCGCGTACGCCGCGTCAGATCTCGTAGACCGCGCCGGGGACGGCCAGCTCGGCCGGGCCCCCGTACACGTCACGCGCGTCGGCCAGGTTGCGGTCCCCGTCGGTCCACGGCGGGACATGGGTGAGGACGAGCCTGCGGGCCTGGGCGCGGGCGGCGTGCGCGCCGGCCTCGCGGCCGTTGAGGTGCAGGCCCACGACGTCCTCCTTGCCGTACGTGAAGGCCGCCTCGCAGAGGAAGAGGTCCGTCCCGCCCGCCAGCTCGACCAGGGGTTCGCAGACGCCGGTGTCGCCGGAGTACGTGAGGGACCTGCCGCCGTGCTCGACGCGGATCGCGAAGGTGTCGACGGGGTGCGCGACCTTCTCCGTACGGACGGAGAACGGGCCGATGTCGAACGAGCCCGAGCCCGGCTTGAGGGTGTGGAAGTCGAAGACCTCGCTCATGGACTTGTCCGTGGGGGTGTCCGCGTACGCCGTGGTGAGGCGCTGTTCGGTGCCCTCGGGGCCGTAGACGGGGATCGGGTCGCACCGTCCGCCGTCGAAGCGGTAGTAGCGCGCGACGAAGTAGGCGCACATGTCGATGCAGTGGTCGGCGTGGAGATGGCTGAGGAAGATGGCGTCGAGGTCGTAGAGACCGATATGGCGCTGCAACTCGCCAAGGGCGCCATTACCCATGTCGAGGAGCAGCCGGAAGCCGTCGGCCTCTACGAGGTAACTGGAGCAGGCCGATCCCGCGGCGGGGAACGAGCCCGAACAGCCGACGACGGTGAGCTTCATGGAGCGGGAACCTCCGTGGCGTGGACGGCGGGGCGACGGGGGTCGTGCGGTTTGTCGAGCGTAAAGCGCGAAACGGCTGGTCGCTCCTCCACAGTGGTCCGTTGTGGGGGAACTCACCCAGGACGTCACTGGTTCGGATGGTCCGTACGGGCGCGGGCCCCGCTCCACGCCACGGGGCCCGCGCCCGTCCTGTGCCCCGTCCGCACTGCCCCCGTCCGGCCGCAGCGGAACGCTACGCCCAGAGCTGGCCGTGCAGCGCCTCGATCGCCTCTTCCGTGGTCGCCGCCGTGTAGACGCCGGTCGACAGGTACTTCCAGCCGCCGTCCGCCACGACGAACACGATGTCGGCGCTCTCCCCCGCCTTGACCGCCTTGCGGCCCACACCGATCGCCGCGTGCAGCGCGGCTCCGGTCGAGACGCCCGCGAAGATGCCCTCCTGCTGGAGGAGTTCGCGGGTACGGGTGACGGCGTCGGCCGAGCCGACGGAGAAGCGGGTGGTGAGGACCGAGGCGTCGTACAGCTCGGGGACGAAGCCCTCGTCGAGGTTGCGCAGCCCGTAGACGAGGTCGTCGTAGCGGGGCTCCGCGGCGACGATCTGGACGCCCTCGACGTGCTCGCGCAGGTAGCGGCCGACGCCCATGAGCGTGCCCGTGGTGCCGAGGCCCGCCACGAAGTGGGTGACGGAGGGCAGGTCGGCGAGGATCTCCGGGCCCGTGGTGGCGTAGTGGGCGCCCGCGTTGTCGGGGTTGCCGTACTGGTAGAGCATCACCCACGAGGGGTTCTCCGCCGCCAGTTCCTTCGCCACCCGTACGGCGGTGTTGGAGCCGCCCGCGGCGGGGGACGGGATGATCTGGGCCCCCCACATGGCGAGCAGGTCGCGCCGTTCCTGCGAGGTGTTCTCCGGCATCACGCAGACGATGCGGTAGCCCTTGAGCTTGGCCGCCATGGCGAGCGAGATGCCGGTGTTGCCGCTGGTGGGCTCCAGGATGGTGCAGCCGGGGGTGAGCCGGCCGTCCTTCTCCGCCTGCTCGACCATGTGGAGCGCGGGCCGGTCCTTGACGGAGCCGGTCGGGTTACGGTCCTCCAGCTTGGCCCAGATCCGTACGTCCGCCGAGGGGGACAGCCGGGGGAGCCGGACCAGGGGGGTGTTGCCGACCGCCGCGAGCGGGGAGTCGTACCGCATCAGACGGCGTGCGTCGCGTCGGGCGCGCCGCCGGCCACGGCCGGGAGGATGGTGACGCTGTCGCCGTCGGCGAGTTTGGTGGCGATGCCGTCCAGGAAGCGGACGTCCTCGTCGTTGAGGTAGACGTTGACGAAGCGGCGGAGCTGGTTGTCCTTGGCGGGGTCGATCAGCCGCTCCCGGATGCCGGTGTGGCGGGTGTCGAGGTCGGCGAAGAGCTCGGAGAGCGTGTTGCCGGTTCCCTCGACCGCCTTGGCGCCGTCGGTGTAGGTGCGGAGGATGGTCGGGATGCGGACCTCGATGGCCATGACATGGGCTCCTGTCGGGAGACTGCGTGACGGGCGCGCGGCTCGGGCCCCCGCGCGAGGGGGTGGTGCTGGGTACGTGCGACGTGCGTGCGGGTACGGAGGACCGCGCTCCGGGCGGGCCGTCGCTCAGCCGGCGGCGCGGCCGGTACAGATGGCACTGGCGAGGCGGCACAGATCGACGTGCAGCCGCGCCACGAGCAGCGGGGTGCTCGGCGTCTTGTCGCTCACGTCGGTGGAAACCATGCGCTCATCGTATCGATTCCCGTTCCGCGTCCCGGCATGCGTTCCCACTGGGTGGACGTTCGGCGTCCACCTGATGGACAAGCGGGGTGGTCGGAGGGCTGGACAGGGCGGTCAGACGATCTCTACGGGCTCTTCCTCGACCGTGCCGTCCACGATGCGGTACGAGCGGAACTGGAAGGGGCCCGCGCCGTCGCTGTCGGCGGTGGAGACCAGGACGTAGTGGGCGCCGGGTTCGTTGGCGTAGGTGATGTCCGTACGGGACGGGTACGCCTCGGTCGCGGTGTGGGAGTGGTAGATGATCACCGGCTCCTCGTCGCGGTCGTCCATCTCGCGGTAGAGCTTGAGCAGGTCGACCGAGTCGAACTCGTAGAAGGTGGGCGAGCGGGCGGCGTTCAGCATGGGGATGAACCGCTCGGCCCGGCCGGTGCCCTCGGGGCCCGCGACGACGCCGCACGCCTCGTCGGGGTGGTCGGCTCGCGCGTGCGCCACGATCCGGTCGTGCAGGTCCTGGGTGATGGTCAGCATGAAGAAAATATAGAGGGACCGCCACGAAGGCCCCCGGATCAGGGGCGTCTGCCGCGATCCGGGGGCCTCGCGACCCGGGTGCGTGACGAAGTCACGCGCGGGAGGTCACGTCACGCGCGGGAGGTCACGTCACGCGCGGGAGGTCACTCGGAGGCCGGGGCGTACTCCGGCTCGTCCGGGGTGCCGGAGGTCTTCGCGCGCTGCGGGGCGCGGTTCTTCACGTACTGCCAGCCGATGGCGAGGAACACCGCCCAGACCGCCCCCACGTAGAGGGAGATCCGCGCGTCGGTGTCGTACGCGATCAGGCAGGTGACCAGGGCGAGGAAGGCGACCGCGACCCAACTGAAGAGTGAGCCGCCGGGTGCCGGGAAGGACGAGGCGGGCAGCCGGCCGGCCTCGACCCCGCGCCGGTAGCGGATGTGGCTGATCAGGATCATCATCCAGGTCCAGATGCCGGCGGCGGTGGCGACCGAGGTCACATAGCCGAACGCCTTCTCGGGGACGATGTAGTTGAGGACCACGCCGATGCCCATGAGGGCGACGGAGACGCTGATGCCGATGGCCGGGGTCTTGCGGGAGTTGAGCCGGCCGAAGGCGCCCGGCGCCTCGCTGTTGGCCGCGAGGTCGCGCAGCATCCGGCCGGTGGAGTACATGCCGGAGTTGCAGGAGGAGAGCGCGGCGGTCAGTACGACGAAGTTGACGATGCCCGCGGCGAGCGGGATGCCCATCGTCTCGAAGGCGTGGACGAAGGGGCTGGTGCCCTCCGAGAACTCGGTCCACTTGACGACCGAGAGGATCACGAGGAGCGCGCCGACGTAGAAGACGATGATGCGCCAGGGCAGCGTGTTGATGGCCTTGGGGAGGGTCTTCTCGGGGTTCTCGGACTCGCCCGCCGTGACGCCGACGAGTTCGACGGCGAGGTAGGCGAACATGACGCCCTGGAGGGTCATCAGGCTGGAGCCGATGCCGTTGGGGAAGACGCCGTGGTGCGCCCAGAGGTTGCTGGCGGTGGCGGTGTCACCGGCGTCGGAGAAGCCGAGGGTGAGGACGCCCAGGCCGATGACGATCATGCCGATGATGGCGGTGACCTTGATCATCGAGAACCAGAACTCGACCTCGCCGAAGATCTTCACCGAGATCAGGTTCACCCCGAAGAGGACCACCAGGAAGACCAGCGCGCTGACCCACTGGGGGATCTGCGGGAACCAGAAGTGGATGTAGATCGCGGCGGCGGTGAGTTCCGCCATGCCGGTGACGACCCACATCAGCCAGTACGTCCAGCCGGTGGCGAAGCCGAAGAAGGGGCCGAGGAACTCACGGGCGTACTCGGCGAAGGAGCCCGAGACGGGCCGGTAGAGGAGCAGCTCGCCCAGGGCCCGCATGATGAAGAAGATCACGACGCCGGCGAGGGCGTACATGAGGATGATGCTGGGACCGGCCTTGGCGATGTTCGCCCCGGCGCCCATGAAGAGGCCGACGCCGATCGCTCCGCCGATGGCGATCATCTGGACCTGGCGGCTGCCGAGTCCGCGCTCGTACCCCTCTTCGTCCGCGCCGTTCCCGGCGGGACCCCTGGCGGGCCCGTCGCCGCCGTACTCCTTGTCGACCTGCGCAGAGGTCATGGTCATGCGCCCTTTCTCCATGCAGATCCGCGGACCGCTCGCGGCCACGGACCAGTTCCTGATCCCCCCGGATATGGATGGAGTGCCACCGGCGTTCGGCCGGTCGAGACACCCCCGGGGACAGGGGTGGCGTCCCCGGGGGGTCCGGCAGATCTATCACGGGAGGACGGGCTCCCGGCGCCCGCGATTGTGGCTCAGCCCACAGGAAAAAGGGGATGAATCGCACCGCGAACCGCAAAGAAGGCCGTGGTGGTGACGGGATCGTTATGTCAATTTGAGCGTCATTTGAGCGTACGGAGGGGACACGGGGTGCGGCGTTCGGGTGACCCCGACATGGCGCGGAGGCGTCACCGGAATCGGGTCGTCCGGACCCCCGGCCGGCCCCCACCGGGAACCCGCCGGGGTCACCGGAACGTCAAGGCATCAGGGTCTCGATGAGCGTCTCCTGGAGCGCGCCGAGCCAGAGGTACGCCATCACCATCGGCTTGCGCGGGTCGGAGTCCGGCAACCGGTACAGCTCGCCGCCCTCGTCCTCGTCGGAGACCTCCAGGCGCGTACCGATCGTCAGCCGCAGATCGTTGAGCGCGCCCAGCCAGTGCGCGCAGTCGTCGGGCGTCAGCTTCAGTACGGCGCCGCCCTCGCCCGTGGCGGTGAGCGCGTCCAGCGTGCGGACGAGCGCCACGCCGTCCTCGCGCTTGCGGTCGCGCAGGTCGTTCTCGGTGAACCGGCGGAACTCCGAGGAGTACTCCTTCAGTTCGTCGCCGTCCTCGCCGGAGGACTCCGGGTCGCCGTACGCGTCCGGGAAGAGCCGGGCCAGCGCCGGGTCGGCGGGCGGCTCGCTGGGGCCCGGGGCGAAGAGCGCGGCGAGCGGGTCCTCGCCCTGCGCGGGTTCGTCGGCGGGGCCGATCAGCTCCAGCAACTGCACGGCCAGCGACCGCAGGATCGAGATCTCGACCTCGTCGAGCGCGACGGCCGCGCCGCCGCCCGGGATCGCCTCGAAGCGCCCGGCCATCAGGTGCGGTCCTGCGAGAGGGTCGCCCAGAGCCCGAATCCGTGCATGGCCTGCACATCGCGCTCCATCTCCTCGCGGCTGCCGCTGGAGACGACCGCGCGGCCCTTGTGGTGGACGTCGAGCATCAGCTTGTGCGCCTTGTCCTTCGAATAGCCGAAATAGGTCTGGAAGACGTACGCCACGTAACTCATGAGGTTGACCGGGTCGTTGTGGACGATCGTCACCCACGGCACGTCCGGCTCAGGGACCGCGAAGGTCTCCTCGGCCGATTCGGGGCGTTCGATCTCAGTCGGAGCAACACTCACGGTTCGGGACGACCTTCTTCTCTGCAGGGGGCGCCGGCATGCCGCGGCCTCACGCGTCCCATGCTGCCACCACGTGAGCGGTGTCGCACAAACGGCCACCGAGAAATCGTCAGAGTGACGAGTATTGCGGGGTAGCATCGTCATATGAACACTGCGGACCTTGGGCTGCCGGTGGACATTCCGTCGACCGCGCTCTTCACCGATCAGTACGAGCTGACGATGCTCCAGGCAGCACTGCGGGCCGGTACGGCCGACCGGCGCTCCGTCTTCGAGGTCTTCACCCGGCGGCTGCCCGAGGGCCGCAGGTACGGGGTGGTGGCGGGCACCGGACGTGTCCTGGACGCCGTGGAGAACTTCCGCTTCGACCCCGACCTGCTCCGCTTCCTGCGCGAGAACGCGATCGTCGACGAGCCGACGCTCTCCTGGCTCGCCTCGTACCGCTTCCGCGGCGACATCTGGGGCTACCCGGAGGGCGAGGTCTACTTCCCCGGCTCCCCGGTGCTGCGGGTCGAGGGCTCCTTCGCTGAGTGCGTCCTGCTGGAGACCGTGATCCTCTCGGTCCTCAACCACGACTCGGCGATCGCCGCGGCGGCCTCCCGGATGGCGACGGCCGCGGGCGGGCGCCGGCTGATCGAGATGGGCGCGCGCCGTACGCACGAGCTGGCCGCGGTGGCCGCCGCGCGCGCCGCGTACGTGGGCGGCTTCGACGCCACCTCCGACCTGGCCGCCGGGTTCCGGTACGGCATCCCCACGGTCGGCACCAGCGCGCACGCCTTCACCCTGCTGCACGACACCGAGCGCGACGCCTTCCGCGCCCAGATCGACTCGCTCGGCCGCGGCACGACGCTGCTGGTCGACACGTACGACGTGGCCGAGGCCGTACGGACCGCCGTGGAGATCGCCGGGCCCGAGCTGGGCGCGGTACGGATCGACTCGGGCGATCTGCTGCTGGTCGCGCACCGGGTGCGGCAGCAGCTCGACGAGCTGGGCGCGGTCAACACCAAGATCGTGGTCACCTCGGACCTGGACGAGTACGCGATCGCCTCGCTGGCGGCGGCGCCCGTGGACGCGTACGGCGTCGGCACCCAGCTCGTCACGGGCAGCGGGCACCCCACCTGCTCCATGGTCTACAAGATCGTCGCGCGGGCCGCTTCGGCGGACCCGAAGGCCCCGCTCCGGCCGGTGGCGAAGAAGTCGCTGGGTGGGAAGACCTCCGTCGGCGGGCGCAAGTGGGCGGCGCGCCGGCCCGACGCGCAGGGGTACGCGGAGGCCGAGGTGCTCGGCACCGGCCCGGTGCCGCCGGAGCTGCTGGACCGGCAGCTCCTGGTGGAGCTGATCAAGGGCGGCGAGATCGTGGCGCGCGAGTCGCTGGACGTGGCGCGGGAGCGGCACGCGGCGGCGCGGGCGGGGCTGCCGATGTCGGCGATGCAGTTGTCGCGGGGAGAGCCGGTGATTCCGACCGAGTACGTGTGAACGGGGTGCGGACGAGCAGGGGAAGAGGGTGAGTGTGATGCGTATGTCCCGTACTGGCGTGCGACCTCTCCCCTATGGCGGCCGGAGTCTCTACGCTCACATTCAGCCGCCCTCCCCCGGCCTCCGCACCGCTTTCCCTACCGCTCCGTCTCCTGTCCGCTCCCCCACTGAAGGACCCCCGCCATGCACCGCGCACTGATCGTCGTCGACGTACAGAACGACTTCTGCGAGGGCGGCAGCCTCGCCGTGGCCGGGGGCGCCGATGTCGCCGCCGCCATCACCGACCTGATAGGCCAGGCGACCGCCGGGTACCGGCACGTGGTCGCCACCCGTGATCACCACATCGACCCGGGCGACCACTTCGCGGTGGCCCCGGCCGAGCCGGACTACGTCACCACCTGGCCGGTGCACTGCGTGGCCGGTACGGAGGGCGTGGGCTTCCACCCGAACTTCGCCCCGGCGGTCGCCTCGGGCGGGATCGGCGCGGTCTTCGACAAGGGCGCGTACTCGGCGGCGTACAGCGGCTTCGAGGGCGCCGACGAGAACGGCGTCGGGCTGGCGGACTGGCTGCGGGAGCGCGAGGTGACCGCGGTCGACGTGGTCGGGATCGCCACGGACCACTGCGTACGGGCGACGGCGCTGGACGCGGTCCGCGCCGGCTTCGTCACGCACGTACTGCTGGACCTGACGGCGGGCGTGGCCGCGGGGACCACGGAGCGGGCCCTGGAGGAGCTGCGGGACGCGGGCGTGGTGCTGACGGGCAAGCCGGTCCTCTGACGTCCGCGAGGGCGCCGGGCGGGCGGGGAGGGCCGGGCGGGCCGGAGGGCTGGGAGCAGGGCTTCCAGGGGCCTCCTGGGCCTCTGCGGGGCTTCCCGAGGGCTTCCCCGGGCTCCCCGGGGACTTCCCAGGGGCTTTCCGTGCGGGCCGGGGGCTTCCCGTGGGGCCGGAGGGTTCCTCGCGTGTCAGTACCCCATCACCGCGGGTCTCAGCAGCGCGCGGATCGGCTGCCAGAGCTGGTCGGCCGTCCCCGTCCCCGGCGCGCCCGGTGTCGTACGCCAGAGCAGGCCGTCCGGGTGGTGCAGTACGGCCGTGACCTCGTCCGGTGTGGGCGGCTCCGCGTTGCCGCGCAGGTAGACCGCCCGGAGCCCCAGGTTCCGCAGCCTGGTCAGGGCGCGGGCCCGGTTCACCGCGTGCACCAGGACGCGTACGGTGCCGTCCTCGGCGGCCGGGCTCGGCAGGGTCAGTGCCACCACCACGGTGCCGTTCGGGAGCTTGCTGAAGCCTCCACTTGCCATGTCTTCATCTCCCCCGTGAGACGTCGTGTCAATAAGAGATCCGTAGGACGCACCTAAACACGAACGGCCGCCGCCCGCTAGGGGGCGACGGCCGATCACGCATTTGACCTGCGGTTACTTCCGGTTACTTGCCGGACTTACCTACCTTGACCGTCATCGTCGAGCCGTCCAGCGGCTGGCTGATGATGCTGATCTTGGTGTTGGTGTCAGGAACCTTGACGCTTCCGCCCTTGTTCTCCTCGCTCCAGTAGGTGCCCTTGCGGTCGTCGAAGACCGGGGCGCCCAGCGACGGGGAGATCCGCGTCAGCTTGTCGGCGCGGTGGAGCGAGAGACCGGTCGTCGGCCACCAACTGAAGGTGGAGTCGTACGACTGGATCCGGTTGCGCATCAGCGTGCCGTCCGACCACTTCAGCGGCTTGGCGTGGGCGTCGATCGGCAGGACCAGGCCCTCGCCCGGGTGCTGGCTGGTGTTGTTGTCCTTCTGCGAGGTGTCCCACAGCCAGATCAGCAGGCCGTTCTGGTACGGGAAGTGCTCGACCTTGCCGTCGTTCGGCGCCGTGAAGCCGAAGTTGTACGGGCCGACCTTGAGGGTCCGGTCGTACGAGACGTACTGGCGGTTCTCGGCGATGTAGTACTGCTCGTAGTCCTGGGTGAAGGACTCGCCGATGCGCGAGAAGCCGTTCGCGGTCCAGCCCGCGTCGTCGCCCTCGGCGTTGTCGGTGAAGACCGGCGCGCCGTCGGCGGTGACGGTGATCGCGTCGGCCGTGAAGCCCTTGCCGGCCACGCCGCCGTCCGTCTGGTAGCGGAAGCGCAGGTCGAACTTCTGGCCCGCGTAGGCGTCCAGCGGGAAGACGAGCTTCTTGTTCGTGCCCGAGACACCGGTCAGCGCCGGCTTGTCGGCGGCGTCGCGCGTCAGGGACTTGCCGTCGGCCGTGCCCTCCAGCGGCGTCCAGTTGGCGCCGCCGTCCGTGGAGACCTCGGTGTAGAGGTAGTCGTAGTCGGCCTCGATGTCCCACCAGCCGGTCAGGTCGAGCGACGCGGCGGACTTGCCGGTCAGATCCACCGAACGGGTGAGGGTGTTCTTGAGGTCGTCACCCATGTCGCTCCACCACTGCTTGGAGCCTTCCGCGGGCTTCACGACCGTCGTCGTCTTCTCCTTCTTGGGGAGTTCGACGACGAGCGCCTGCGGGTTCTTCGTGTTGTACGCGGAGACGCCCAGCTTGTGGGTCGAGTTGGTGGCCGCCTTGGCCTCGGCGTAGTTGAGCCAGCCGAGCTGGAGCTTGTCCCAGGCGGTCATGTCGCCGGGCAGGTCGCCGATCTCGTTCTTGCCGGTGCCCAGCCACGAGCCGGACGACATCAGCGTCCAGAAGGCGGTGGAGTTCTCGCCGCCCGCGGTGTCGTACAGGTCGGGCAGGCCCAGGTCGTGGCCGTACTCGTGGGCGAAGACCCCGAGGCCGCCGTTCTCCGGCTGCATCGTGTAGTCGCCGACCCAGATGCCGGTGTCGCCGACCGGCGCGCCGCCGGCCTTGTTGCCCGCGGGGCCCGTGGAACCGGCGTTGCTGCCGTACGCGTACCAGCGGTGCGCCCACAGGGCGTCCGTGCCCTGGACGCCGCCGCCCGCGGACTCGTCCTCACCGGCGTGGACGATCTGGAAGTGGTCGACGTAGCCGTCGGGCTCGTTGAAGTTGCCGTCGCCGTCGAAGTCGTACCGGTCCCACTGGTCGTACTGGGCGAGGTGGTCCTTGATCTCGGCGTCGGTCTTGCCCTGGGCCTTCTGGCCGGCGGTCCAGGCGGTGAGGCCGTCGCGGACCAGGTCCCAGACGTTGGCGCAGTTGGTGGAGCCGCAGTAGTTGGAACCGTAACGAGCCTCGTTCCACGGGACCTTGACCCAGTCGGAGACCTCGCCGTCGACCGAGTAGCGCCCGGAGGACGTCTTCTCGTAGTACGTCTTCAGGGAGTCCTTCTGCCGGCCCTTGGCGTCCTTGCCGGTGCCGAAGTACAGGTCCTGGAAGTGCTCCTGGCTGTAGTCGGCCTGCCAGGCGGTGGAGTTGTCCACCTTCCGGTCGGGCTCGGCTATCTCGTTGTGCAGCGGGCCGGGGTCGCCGCCGTACCTGACGACGGGCGGCAGGGGGCCGTCGGGACCGTCCGGGTCGTACGTCGTCGTGTTGTCGACGTCGTCGCCGAACTCCACGAGGATGGTGAAGATCTTGTCGGTCTTCTCCCGGCCCAGCTCGACGTACTTCTTGTTGTCGAGCTTGACGACCTGGGAGCCGCCGCGCTTCTCCACCTTGGCGTCGCCGGATATGACCTGCTGGAGCGCGGCCTCGCGCTGCTTGGACTGCTGCTTGCTGAACGGGCCGTCCAGGTCGTGGTCGACCTGCCCCTTCTGAGGCGCCGGGTCACGGCGCTCCGCGCCGGATGGGGCGCTGGAAGCGGAGGCGGGGTGGTCCTGGGCCTGAGCCGTGGTGAAGGCCGAAGCCGTCGCGGCGGTCGCGGCCAACGCCACGATCACTGCGGACACTCTTCTCGCCCGTCGGTTTCTGATCACTTGGTGGTGTTCCTCCCCGGCGCACGCGATCCGCGGACCGGGAGTGGAGGATCCGCGCGCGTCTGCGCGTCATAAGTGACGACATTGGACCCGAGTTGAGAAAGAAAAGACAGACCTTGACTTGAACCCGTCAATTGCATTATGCGGCCTTCCGGTTTCACTATCCGGACGGAGGGAGTGAACCGGCCAACCGATGCATATATTCGGCCTGTTGACAGGGGGGCGTGACTCGATGCGCCCCCCATGCACCGGGCCCGGAGGTCAGGTCACGCTTACCGGCCGTTCCGCTCGGGCATCCACCGTCTTAGAGTCGGTAGGCAGTGCGACCGCCTTGCCACGGCCTGGTCCCACTTGTCCCACTGCACGAGACAGCACCAGACACGCCAGACGCACCGAACATCCCCAGAACCACCGAATCCCCATAACCCCACAGATATTGACGCCCCCGAGGGACGGATTCCGCCATGCCGCGTCCGACTGCCGCACAGCTCGCCTACGGCTCCGCCACCATCGTCTGTTCCACCCTCGCCATGCTCCTGCTCTCCGGTACGAGTACGGGCATCGGCGTCGCGGTGATCGGCGTCGCCGCGCTCGGTCTGGGGCTGTTGGTCGCCATGACCGTGCCGTTGCCCCGCAAGGACCGGGCGGCGCGGGCGGCCACCCCCCGCCACCGGACCGGCGCGGACACCACGGCGCGCGCCACGGTGGCGGCACCGCGTACGCAGGGCTCGGGCGTGGGCGCTGAGGCCCGCCGCTAGCGGTTCAGGACGCCGCCACCGCGTCGCCGCCCGCCACCGCGTCGCCGCTCACTGAGTCGCCGTCACCACGACGGTCCTGGCCGCCTTGTCGTGCAGACCCTGCCGGTACGGCCGGCTGGCCAGGATCGTCACGATGATGATGAGCCACCAGAGACAGAGGCAGCAGAGCAGCGCGGGCACCCAGAGCACCAGGGCGCGCAGCAGCGACGCGTTGGACTCCGGTACGGATCCGTCGTTGAGGCATCGCCACCCGCAGCTTCAGCCAGCGCTTGCCGAGGGTCTGCCCGTACTTCTTCGTCATCAGGGTGTCGTAGCCGACGTACGCGATGATCGAGATGAGCGACCAGACCCACTGGGTGCCGGTGTTCACCTGGTTGGTGACCTCGTCCCAGTTCCCGGTGTTGTTCGACGAGTGGCGCCAGCCGCCGGTGAGCAGCGAGATGACCGCCAGCGGGATGAAGATGATCAGGGCGTCGATGATCCGGGCCGCGAGCCGGGTGGCGAACGGCGCGAGCGGCGGCATCCCGGCGAGCGGATCCGTACCGCCGTAAGGGCCGCCGCCCCCTCCCCCGTAGGGGTCCCGCCCGTAGGGAGAGCCGCCGTACGCGCCGCCGCCCGGGTCGTTCGGGTCGTAGGGCGGCGCCTTGGGCGGGCCGTGCTCGCCGCCGTAGGGAGAGCCGTACGGGGAACCCCCGGAGCCCCCTGAGCCCCCGGGCCCCTGGGGCGGCGGAGGCTCCTGGGGCCCCTGGGGCTCCTGAGGTCCCTGGCCCTGGGGCCCCTGCGGCTTCTTGAGGAAGGGGTCGTCCTCGGGGGGCTGGCCGGGCGGCGGCTGATCATTGCTCATGGGGGCAGTGCACCCCGGGCAGGAAGGGCCCGCAACGGCTGGGACGCCGTTCGGAGGAACGCCCCGCCGCCGCCTCACACCCCGTCAGCAGGGGTGTCGCCGGAAGGTCAGCGCGCCACGAAGGTATGGGCGATCTTGTCGTGCCAGCACTGCCGCCACGGCCGGTCGATCAGGCACCACAGCACATTGCCGAGCCCCACGACGAGCACCCCGAGCACGCTGTAGACCAGCCAGCGGCGCAGCGCGGCACCGAAGGCCGGGGCCTCGTGGGTCTCGATGTCCCGTACGTCGAGCCCGCACAGCTTCTTGCCCAGCGTGCGCCCCCACTTGGCGGTCGGTACGGCCTCGTAGACCACGCCGACGACCAGCAGGGCGACGAGGACGCCGCCGAGGTAGCCGGCCGTGGTGGCGTCGAGCAGCCAGACGGTGACGGTCTGTCCGGTCTGCCTGGCCGCCTCGACCTTGTCGTCGATATGAGCCAGGGCCCGGGTGATGAGCGGTACGGCGATGGCGCCGACGATGGCTCCCAGCACCAGCGTGTCGATCAGCCGGGCCACGACGCGCTTGCCGAGACCGGCGGGGCGTGAGGCGGCCTGGGCGCGCGCGGCCTGGAGGAACGGGTCCTCGACCGGCGGCTTCCAGGGCACCACGGGCTGGTCGGCCTGGTCCGGCTGGGCGAGCCGGTGCACCTGCTGGGCCCAGGAGGTGGCGCCGCCGCCGCTGCCGGAGCTGATGGGCCCCGGGTCGGGCTCGGGTACGGGCGGGGGCGGGGGCGCGTAGGAGTGCGGGACCGGCGGGGACGGCTGGGCCGGTGGCTGCTGGTGCGCCGGCTGACGGGCGGGGAGCTGCGGCTTCGGTCCGGCGTCGAGCGCGCGGATCGCCATCGTCCCCTCGTCCCTGGCGGGGCGCTCCGAGGCGGCGTCCTCGTCCTTCGCGCGCCGGGCGGCGCGCAGGGCGCGGATGGTCATGGTGGAGTCGGCGGGCGGCTTCCCGCCCTCGCGGGGCGCCGGGGCCCGTCCCGGTCCGGCGCCGCCGAGCCGCTGGGGGCGGATCGCGACCGTACCGTCGGGAACCGGCGCGTCGTCCCCGTCGCCGGTGCCGTCCCCGGTCCCGGGGCCGAGGGAGCGTACGCCGGGCAGCGCGCCCCCGGTCGGATCACCGGCCGGGGCGGGCGCGGGCGCGGGGACCCGGGGGTCCTGGCCGGTCGGGCTGGTCGGGCCGGTCGGCCCCGTCCCGCCCCAGGAGACCCGGGCGTCACGCTCGCCGCCGAAGCCGGTCTGGCGGGAGGCGTCGGCCTGCCACGCGGAGGCGGGCTCCTGCCGGGGCCGCTCGGGCGGGTCCTCGTCGAGGAAGACCGGCCCCGTCTCGTCCACGGCGGGCAGCGCGGGCGGCGTGGCGGCGGCGGGCAGCGCGGCCTGCGCGCCCTCGCCCTCCCGGGGCGCGGGCCGCGAGGTGCCGGGCACCCAGGCGGCACCGTTCCAGTACCGGACATATCCAGGAATGGAAGGGTCCGGGTAGAAGCCTTCCCGGGGTACGTTCCCACCGTCACCAGGAGGAGTAGCCACTGACCCCAACTCCGTTCGCTCACACCATGATTGACCTGAAAGGGCCGCCCGGCGCCGGAACGGCGACCGGATTCGTACTCCCGCTTGTCCAGGAAGACATTAACGAAGAACTCGGGGCCCGGAAGATGGCGCCCGGCAGAAAGAACCCCGTTCGGCCGCCAGGTCGGCGGCGCTGCTGCGAAGCGTAAAGCTGCGGGGTGGGATCTGTTCGCGGACCTGCACCAATTCAGCACACGAGTTCGATGCGAAACGGGTCCCCACGGGCCGGAAGCAGGGGAAAGCACCCCGCGCAAGAGCCCATCACCCGGACGGACCGGCAAACGCCCCAGAAGCTGACGCCCCGCCCCGGTTGCCGCCCGGTGACAGCCGGCCGTGAGCACGTGCGTGCGCTACGAGGGCGCGTGCCGCCGTCGGTCCTCTTCCGCGCGAGCCACCTCGGCGTCGTACTGGCAGGCTTCGAAGTGACATTCCGGCGGCGGCACCTCCAGGTGGGGCACCTGCCAGTCCGACCACCACACGATGTCCCCGATCCGCTGTACGGCCACGGACAGAAAGCCGCAGCAGCCGCCGGTGCACTCGGGCTCCCCCAACTCCAATCGGCGCCTCTCGCCGACGGCGCGCAGGGGGCTGGGGCGGCCGACGGGCAGCATCTCGGACACGTACGGCCCACGGCCCCCTTCGCCGACCGCGCCTGCCACCACGTCCTCACCGTTGACCCGGAATCGCAGGTGGGCCGCGAACCGGGGCCCCGGCGGCAGCACACGTATCTCCAGGTGATCGAACACCGGGCCACCCTATGGTGAACGGGGGTGAGAGGTTCCCTCACTCAAAGTCATCGCCGAAAGTCGCGTCATGAACCACGAGGTACTGCCTCTCTCCTGGTAAGGCCCCGCCGCTGGGCCCCCTGCCAGGAAAGGAAGTGCCCGCCATGCACTCTGTGGTCGAACGCGAGCTGGAACTGAATCTGGTGCTGTCGCCCGAGCGCAGCATCCCCGTGCCGGCTCGGCTGACGTACCGTACGGACGATCCGTATGCCGTGCACATCACCTTCCACGTCGGCTCGGACGCGCCCGTGAACTGGACCTTCGCCCGGGAGTTGCTGGTGGAGGGGGTCTTCAGGCCGTGCGGGCACGGGGATGTCAGGATCTGGCCGACCAAGGTCTGCGGGCGGCAGGTGCTGTGTGTGGCGCTGTCCTCACCCGACGGGGACGCCCTGCTCGAAGGGCCGTCGGGGGCGCTGTCGGCGTGGGTGGAGCGGACGCTGCGGATCGTGCCGCCGGGGACGGAGGCCGAGCGGCTCGGTCTGGACGACGCGCTGGCCGCGCTGCTGACTCCGGTGGCGACCGACGAGCTGTGGCTGCGGGACCCGTGGCCGTCGGACGAGTCCGTGGACGGCGAGGCGTGACGCCGGAGGGCGCGGGTCAGACGTTCAGTTCGCGGGTCTCCTCCACGAAGTCGCGGACGGTCGCCGCGTTCCGTACGGGGAGGTCGCACCGCCCGGTGCCCGTGCGGACCCGCAGCCGGGACGGGCCGAAGGTCGTCGTCTCCGCCAGCTCCGGCCACTCGATCACGGTCGGCGCGGCGGCGCCGCCGCTGTGCAGGGTGACGCCCTCGTCGGTGACCTCCAGGTCACCGAGGCGGACGCTGCCCTCCGTGTCCAGGGTCGCGCGCAGCCGTTCGAGCAGCCGGGGGCGGATGCCCGCCTCCAGCGCCTCGGCCAGCTTGTTCTGCCGTACGACATGGGCCAGGACGACCGGCTGCTCGCGGCCGGCCGGCCAGATCGCGGTGACGGGGGCCCGTTCCGTGGTCCGGAAGCCGCCGGGGGCGAGGCCGATGTCGCTCTCGCCCAGGTCGTGGCCGGTGGAGTCGATCTCCTGCCAGGCGTACGTGACCGGCTGGGACCGCGGGTGCCCCAGCAGCACGCCGCCCTCGTACACGACGGCCATCCGCACGCCCTCGGCGGGCGGTATGCGGCGCAGGCCGGCGAAGCCCGCGTAGACGAGGCCGGCCACCACCGGCACGTACAGGAAGGGGGACTTGAGGGTGAGGTAGGCGATCACGCCGGCCATGGCCGCCGGGACGAGGAGGATCTCCATCCAGCGCAGCCCGCGGTGGACCCGGTGCACGGAGCGCCGGTCGCCCAGGCCCCGTCTGCCCGCGGTCGTGTCGTACTCGGTCAGCTTGCTCACACGTACCTCACCCGTACCGCCGCACCCTCGGCCTCAGAAGAGCTTGCCCGGGTTGAGCAAGCCCAGCGGGTCGAAAGTCTGCTTGATACCGCGCTGCAACTCCAACCCCACCGGTCCCAGTTCTCGCGACAGCCACTCCTTCTTCAGGGTGCCCACGCCGTGCTCACCGGTGATGGTGCCGCCCAGCTCCAGGCCGAGCCCCATGATCTCGTCGAAGGACGCGCGGGCCCGCCGGGACTCGTCCGGGTCGGCCTGGTCGAAGCAGACGACGGGGTGGGTGTTGCCGTCGCCCGCGTGCGCGCAGACGCCGATGGTCAGGTCGTACTTCTCCGCGACGGCGGCCGTGCCGTCGATCATCGCGGCGAGCCGCGAGCGCGGTACGCACACGTCGTCGATCATCGTGGCCGACCGGACCGCCTCCAGCGCGGGGAGCGCGAGGCGGCGGGCCTGGAGCAGCAGTTCCGACTCGGCGGCGTCCTCGGCGGGGACCACCTCCGTGGCACCGGCCGCCGCGCACAGCTCGCCGACCGCGGCGAGGTCGGCGGCGGGGTCCGGCGTGTCGAAGGCGGCGAGCAGCAGCGCCTCGGTGGACTCGGGGAGGCCCATGTTGGCCAGCGCGTTGACGGCGCGGACGGTCGTACGGTCCATGATCTCCAGCAGCGACGGGGTGTGCCCGCTCTCCATGATCCGGCAGACGGCGTCGCACGCGGCGGCGGCCGAGCCGAACTCGGCGGCCAGGGCGAGCTGCTGGGGCGGCTCCGGTTTGAGCGCGAGGACGGCCTTGACGACGATGCCGAGGCTGCCCTCGGAGCCGACGAAGAGACGGGTCAGGTCGTACCCGGCGACGCCCTTGGCGGTGCGGCGTCCCGTGGTGAGGAGCCGGCCGTCGGCGAGGACGACGTCGAGGCCGAGGACGTACTCCGCGGTCACGCCGTACTTGACGCAGCACAGCCCGCCGGACGCGGTGCCGATGTTCCCGCCGATGGTGCACATCTCCCAGCTCGACGGGTCGGGCGGGTAGGCGAGGCCCAGCTCGGCGACGGCGCGGGAGAGCGTGGCGTTGATGACGCCGGGCTCGACGACGGCGATCCGGTCGACGGCGTTGATCTCCAGGATCCGGTCCATTTTGGTCAGGGAGAGGACGATGCACCCGTCCGAGGCATTGGCGGCGCCCGACAGCCCCGTACGGGCTCCTTGCGGGACGACGGGGACGCGGAGCGCGGTGGCCGTGCGCATGACGTGCTGGACCTGTTCGACGGTGCGCGGCAGCACGACGACGGCGGGCGTTCCGGCCGGGCAGAAGCTGGCCATGTCGTGGGCGTAGGAGATCGTGATGTCGGGATCGGTGATCAGGGCGTCGGCGGGGAGGCCGGTCCGGAGCCGTACGAGGAGATCGTCCATGATCCCAGGCTCGCACCCGGGGCCATCGGTGTGAACCCGTGGGCGATCCACAACTCAAGACAGTGTGTGCTCTTCATATTGACGCACAGTAATCATCATGAACGCCATGAAGACGGAGCAGGTCAGACAGGTCAGAAGGGCGGCGCTGGCAGCCGGGGTCGGCGCCGCGCTGGTCGGGGGCGTCCTGCTGTTCGTACCGGACCGCGAAGGGGCGGGCGCACCGACCCCGGAGGAGCGGGCGCTCGCGGCGGTGAGCGCGGGCGCGCCCGCGTCGCTGCCGGATCTCGACGCGCTCATCCTGGACCGCGAGAAGTGGCTGCGGACGCATCCGGAGGACAGCACGGCATGGGCGGTGCTGGGCGCGGCATACGTGGAACGCGGCGAGCGGCGCGGGGACTCGGCGTACTACTCGAAGGCCGACGAGGCGCTCCGGCGCTCGCTGAAAGGGCCGCCGGTGGGAGCGGCCGGCCCCGAGGACCACGGGGCCCGCGCCGCCGACGATCCGGACGGCGACGGTACGGACGGCGGCGACGGCGACGGTGCGGACGGCGGGGACGACGGGGACGACGGCAAGCAGGGCGGGCTGAACGCGCCCGCCCGCACCCGCGCCCTGGCCGGGCTCGCCTCGCTCGCCAACGCCCGCCACGACTTCACCACCGCCAAGAAGTGGGGCGAGACGCTCCGCGCCCGCCGGCCCGGGGCGTGGACGGCGTATCCGGTGCTGATCGACGCGTACACCGGTCTGGGCGACTACCCGGCGGCGGGCAAGGCGCTCGACAAGCTGAAGGAGCTGCGCCCCGGCAGCCCCGCCGTACTGGAGCGCGCGGTGTCCGTCTACCGCGACCGGGGCTGGCGCGAGGACGCGGAGGCGAAGGCCAACGAGGCCACGGCGCACGCCGACTCCCCCACCGCGAAGGCGGAGGCGCTGTACACGCTGGGCGAGCTGGCCTGGGAGCGCGGCGAGCCGACCGAGGCGATGGGCCACTACGACGCGGCGCTCGCGACGGTGCGCGACCACCCCGCCTCGCTGGCCGGCCGGGCGCGCGCACTGGCCGCGCTGAGCAGGACGGACGAGGCGTACCGCGACTACCAGGCGGCGCTGGCGAAGCTGCCGCGCCCGGAGTACGCGCTGGAACTGGGCGAGCTGTACGACGCCAACGGCCTGGACGGCGACGCCCGCACCCAGTACGCGACGCTGCGCGCGCGGGCGGCGCGGGCGCAGGGGCACGGCGTGAACGAGGAGCTGGTCCTCGCCCGCTTCGAGACCGACCACGGCGACCCGGCGGCGGCCGTGGCGCGGCTGCGCTCCGAGTGGGCGCGGCACCACAGGAGCATGGAGGTCGCGGACGCGCTCGGCTGGGCGCTGTACCGGGCGGGCCACGGCAAGGAGGCGCTGAAGTACGCGAAGAAGGCGACGGAGCAGGGCCGGCGGAGCGCGCTGTTCCTGTACCACCGGGGCGAGATCGAACGCTCCCTGGACATGTACGGCCCGGCCCGCCGCCATGTCGGGGACGCGCTGCGGATCAACCCGTACTTCTCACCCCTGCTGGCGCCGCGCGCGCTGACCGCGCTGGAGTCGCTCGGGGAGCCGGCGGAGGGCGGCCCGCGCGATGTCGAGGGGGCGGGGTCGACGCCGCAGCCTGCGGAGATGGTCCGGCCGACGAAGCCTCCGACGAGCGCCACGCCTTCGGGAACACCGAGCGGGAGCCCGGCCGCGCCGTCGAAGCCGGTGGCCGCGCCGTCGCCTTCCTGAGGGAGGGGTTCACGTACGCCCGGCCGCACCCACACCCACTGCGGGATGCGGCCGGACCGTGCGACCGACGATGGGTGAAGAAGCACCTTCTGCGCGTCGTACAGCGGTCCAACCCACCTGCCAACAGCGCAGGTTGGAAGTGGCTCGATATCTGAGCACAGATTGACTTTGAAACGCCTGTGACGTGAGCAGACCTGTGGGCAAACATGACCGTCGCCGGACAGCCCTGCCCGGCATTCCTTGAACCACCGTTCTTCAAGGGGTTGATCACGTGTCCCGCCTCACGAACGTCATCAAGGGAAGTGTTCGCAGCCGCGCCGTACTGGCCGGCATCGCGTCCGTCCTGGCCGTGGGAGCCACCGGTGTCACCGCCGGCCCCGCCGCCGCGGACGGAGCCTCGGTCCAGTACGTCCACTACGGGGACGGCACGTACTACAACACCGGACTCGGCGCCTGCGGGTGGACGAACAACGACAGCCAGCTCGTAGTGGCTGTCTCGCAGCAGTGGTACGGCACCGCTCCCAACCCCAACAACTCGGCCGCGTGCGGCAAGCAACTGAGAGTCCGCGGCCCGCTCGGCGTGGTGTACGTGACGATCGTCGACAAGTGCATGGGCTGCGCCACGGACGACCTGGATCTCAGCCCCGCCGCTTTCCGCAAGATAGCGAACATCAACGACGGCCGGGTATCCATCCGTTGGGTCTGGGCGTAGTCACCTCGCACGGCTGACGGCAGTACGCGTACACCGTCGCCGTCCGCGTCGGCGACCAGGTCCAAGGCCGGGATCTGGCCGCCGTCCGGGGCGACATACCGGTCCCGGGCCCGGGTGGTCCACGCCCGAAGCACCTCCCGGCCACGCGACCGCTTCCGCCGAGGGGGGTGGGGGTGTCAGACCGCCGCATGCGCGGTCCGCGCCGCGAGGTTCTGGGTGAAGAACGGGAGGAGTTCGGCGGTGACCTGGGGTACGTAGCGGTCGTAGAGGTCGACGTGACCGGCTCCTTCGATCCGGTGCAGCCGCTTGGGCTCGTTCGCCTTCTTGACCGCTTCCTCGGACATCCAGGCGGTGGCCGCTTCGTTGCCGGCGACCATCAGGAGCGGTCGCGGGGCGAGCAGGCCGACGAGGTGGAAGGCGTCGAAGTTCACGATCCTGTCGACGCTGGAGAAGGTGAACTCGTCGGCCTGGCGCGGGTGCCGGCCGCGGTCGGTGCTGTAGTACTCCCAGGCTTCGTAGGAGTAGCGGCCACCGGCGCGTGCCTCTTCCTCGGTCGGGCGCACGGACATCGTCGGGAGCGGCTCGCCGGCCGCCTCGGTGGTGCGTGCCGCGGCCGCCGCGTCGAGCAGCGCCTGGAGGACGGCGGGGTCCTGGGTGCCGTCGGGGCCGACCCGGAAGTACAGTCCGAGGTCGACGGCGCTGGCCGTCGCGACCGCGCGGATGCGGTGGTCGGTGACCGCGGCGGGAATGACGTAGCCGCCGGAGGCACAGATGCCCAGGGCGCCGATCCGGTCGGAGTCGATCTCCGGGCGGGTGGTGAGGTAGGAGACGGCGTTCTTGATGTCCTCGACACGCTGGGCGGGGTCCTCGGTGCCGCGGGGGGTGCCGCCGCTCTCGCCCTGGTAGGCGGCGTCGTAGGCGAGCGCGACGAATCCGGCGTCGGCAAGTCGCTGGGCGTAGGCGCCGGCGGTCTGCTCCTTGACGCCGGCGCCGGGGTGAGCGACGACCACGGCGGCGAGCGGGCCGTCGGCAGCGGTGTCGGGGGTGTACAGGTGGCCGGCGAGGGTGATCCCGGCGCTGGTGAAGGTCACATCGGTGCGCATGACCCCACCGTGCCCGCTGTGCCCCGTGTGCGGGAGAGGAAGGTTCCTGCCTGGGGAAGGGCGTGCCGGGGAAGATTCTTTCCCCCCTTGACGGCCCGAGTCCGCGGCCCAGCGGAACCATAGTGGTGTCATGTCCGATTCGCGTTCATCCCGATCCGAGTTCGGTGCGTTCCTCAAGGCTCGCCGGGCCGAGCTGACGCCCGCGCAGGTGGGTCTCGCCGATGACGGGACCCTGCGGCGTGTCCCGGGGCTGCGCCGCGACGAGGTCGCCCGCCTTGCCACGATGAGCACCGATTACTACACCCGTATCGAGCAGGGGCGCGTGCGGGCCTCCGCGACCGTCCTTGCCTCCCTGGTACGGGCGCTGCGGCTCGATGAGGCACAGCAGGCTTACCTGTACGAGCTGGCGGGCAAGACCCCCGCCCCGCGCCGCCGCGCTGGGTACCGGGTGCGGCCGTCGGTGCAGTGGATGCTCGACGCCCTCGGCCACTTGCCGGCGATGGTGCTGGGCCGCTACAACGACATCCTCGCCTGGAACACCGCCGCAGCCGCCCTCTACCAGGACTTCGGCAAGCTGACGCCGTCCGAGCGCAACTACACCAGACTGCTGTTCCTCGACCCGGCCATGCGCAGCCTCTTCACCGACTGGGAGGACACGGGCCGGCTCAGCGCGGCACTGCTGCGGATGGAGACGGCCAGCAACCCCGACGACCCGCGCCTGGCCGCACTGGTCGGCGAACTGTCGGTACGCAGCCCCGAATTCCGCGAGTGGTGGAACGGACGGATCGTCTCTCACACCACCTACGGCGCCAAACGCTTCCGGCACCCCCTCGTCGGCCCCCTCACCCTCGACTGCGACACCTGGACCAGTCCGAACGACCCCGACGTCATGTTCATGGTCCTCACCGCCGAACCCGGCACCCCTGAGGACCAGGCACTGCGGATCCTCAGCTCCTGGCAGACCGCCCCCGTCCCGACCACACATCCGGCCGACACCCCCCACGACTGATCCGGCGGTCCGACGCGTCCGTACCCGCCGCTCCATCGCCTTGGCGCTCAGGCACCCGGGACAGGTGGGGCCTTCGGTGTCGGCCGGTGCCTGGGCCGAGGGGCCTGGGGGCCGGGCCCGGCTCCTGCGCCGGAGTCTCGATCTTCGAGTCGGGGTACTGGATGCGCTTCCCTATGACTCGACGGCTACTCATCCGCGAGGGTAGCGCCTCGACGAAGGCCCCCCTCGGCTCAGTCGAGGCGATGCTCCCAGCTCAGGTCGGGCGCCCCTTCGATCCAATAGTGGTGGGACGCCTGAGTGATGCGGAGGTGAACGGAGTCAATCCCGGGGTTTCCTGCCGCCTCCCAGGCGACGAGCGCCTCCTCGATCCGGTCCCACAGAGGCACAGGGCCGCCCTGCCGAACCGTCCATCTGCCGTCATGGGCGATGAACTCGGCGAAGGACTCCCGGTCGGGGTCGAAGAGGTAGAGCAGGGGCGTTCCGTCGCTCCGGGCGGCACGGACGAGATGTGTGCCGGGCGCGGCGAGCTGGGCGAGAAAGGCCGGCATCCAGTCGTCCAGGAGGGTCGGCGGCGCCTTCGTTTCCCTCTCGCTGTCCGCGTAGGCGGTGCGGGCCGACAGGTCGCCGGCTACCGGCACGACAGCCTGGGAACGTGCCTGCATGAACGAGGAGCGACCGATGATCCGCCCTTCCGCGTTGCCGTTGTCATCCACGGCGACCTTGGCCAGGGCGGTCCCGTACGGCCAGGAGCCCACGGTGCTCAGGATGACGCCGCCGGGCTTGGTCTGGCGGACCCAGGTGTGCGGGATGCGCCGGACGGCGCAGGTGGCGATCACCCGGTCGTACGGAGCGCGCCGCGGGTGCCCCAGGAGGCCGTCGCCGGTGGCGGTCCACGCCGAGAATCCGAGCGTTTCCAGCGCCGCGTCCGCGCGCTCGGCCACCTCCGGGTCAACCTCGACCGTGGCCACGTTGTCCGCGCCGAGGTAGTGACACATGAGGGCGGAGGAGTATCCGGTGCCGGTGCCGATCTCCAGCACCCGGTGGCCGGACTCCAGGCCGAGGCTCTCGATCATGCTGATCACGGTGGCCGGCGTGGTTGAAGAGGACGTGGGCACCCCAGCAACCGGCTTGTCGGCCTGGTCGGCGGTCAGGTGTCCGTCGAGCTGGGTCGTGAGGGTGTCATAGCTGTACGCGATCCCGAGCCACTCGGCCGCGTCGGTGTCGATCGCCGTGACGGGCCTCCAGGCGCTCCCCTCGTCGAGGAACACCCCAGGGTGAAGGAACAGCTCGCGCGGTACGGCTTCGACGGCAGCACGCAGCCAGGGCGAGGCGAGGACGCCGTTCCGGACCAGCAGTTCGGCGAGGCGGCGGCGCTCGGGGCCGGAGTCGGCCATCAGGTTTCTCCTTGTGAGAGCAGGTCGGCGAATGCGGAGGACATCGGGAGGCCGGTCTCCTTCTCCAGCCACCCCCACTGGCCGTTCGGGTTCAACTCCAGCCACCAGTAGTTGCCCTCCCGATCCACCGCGAGATCGAAGCTCCCCGATACCAGACCGAGGAACTCCAGGTAGAGGTGCAGCGCCTTGTTCACCGGGTCGGGGAGGTGCTCGACGCTGTAGGTGAGCGCGCTGTAGTCCTTGCGCCAGTCCAGCAGATCGGACTCGATCCGTACGGCGAACGTATGCCGGCCGACTACAAGCACGCGGAGATCGGCGACTTTGTCAACGCAGACCTGGAACAGGTGCGGGGTGACGCGCACGCTCTCGTCGATCTCCTCGGCGGACACGGGGTCGGCCCAGCCGGTGACCTGCACTCCGTCTCGCGTGTACGGAGTCCAACGCAACGTCTTGAAGAGCACGTCACCCTGGACGCTGGCAATGAACTCGCGCGCTTCGTCAGGGTCGTTGGTGACCAGGGTCGCGGGGACGCCGAGCCCGAGCCGTTGGGCGAGAGCGAGCTGCGCGGGCTTGTAGTCGGCGGCGGCGATCCGCTGGGGATGGTTCACCCACAACGGACAGTCCATCGCGTAGAGGAGACCGCCGAGCCCGAAGCGGACCTGCGCAGCCGCGAACCGAGCGTCATCCGGTCCGAGGTGCGAGAAGGCCGGCCACTCGGGACGGCGCCAGTACACGGCTCGGACGCGGGTCAGGTCGGCGGTCCTCGACGGGGTGCGCACCCTCCCCGCCATGGAGGCCGGGCGGGTGCTGAACCGAGCCGAGACCGTCAGACCGGCGCCGATGTCCACAGGGTTGAACCGGACCACGGGCACGTTTCGCCGGTTGAGTTCGGTGATCACCATGTCGGCGGTCAGATCATCCGCCTCGGTGGCCACCAGGACCGGCCTCCCCTCGGTCATGTCGTCAGTCCTGCTCGGAGTCCTGGTCGTGCCCCTGGTCGTTCTTCGAGTCCGAGTTCGTGGTCGTGGAGGTTTCGGTGCCCTTGCTGGTGCCGTGCTTGCCCATCTCGACCACCAGGCCGGCGCTGTCCTTGAAGACGCCGAGCTGGGTGGTCGGGTCGACGGAGACCGTGGCGTGCGGGCGCTGGATGGTGGTCGGGTACGGCGCGAGGCGGCCGGCGCCCCACGGCACGGTGGGCTGTTCGACAGCGGTCGTCACTTGATCTCCTCGAAACGGAGTGGATGTTGGAGTGGAGCGAACGAAGTAGCCCTGGGCCGACCGGCTACGCGGCGAGCAGGCCGCCCACCAAGACTTCCGCCCCCGGTGGTGCGTTTCTACGCCGTTCGACGAACGTTAGGAACGAAGCAGAGCTACCGTCTGAAACGTGCCTAACGTCCCAAGGGGTGACCGTGAACGAAGCGCTTCGCCGCGCCATGCTTCATGCTCAAATCAGTGATCGACAGTTGGCCGAGAGGTGCGGCGTCGACATCAAGACCATTGGACGATGGATCACTGAGACGGGAAGGATTCCCAGGGCCCGGCATAGGTGGGCTGTCTGTGAGGCGCTCGGCGAGGAGGAGGCAGCGCTCTGGCCCGCAGCCGCCGCAAAGGCGATAAAGGTCGGTCCGGACCGTGAGATTGTTTCCGTCTACCCGTATCGGTCCGGCTGCCCAGCGTCGCTATGGCGCTCACTGATCGCCGGCGCCGAGGGAGAAATGACCTTCGCGGGTTACACGAATTACTTCCTGTGGCTCGAACAAGCACAATTCGGCGCCTCACTCAAGCGCAAGGCGGCCCAAGGGTGCCGAGTGCGTTTCCTGTTAGGTGACCCTGAAAGCGAACTTACGCGATTGCGCGAGGTAGATGAAGGCGCGAAGCTCACCCTGTCCACCCGCATCCGTGTCACACTTGCCGAGCTGGAGAAGATCAAGGGGCAGCAAGGCATTGATGCGAGATACAGCAGAGGTAACGCCTACTTGTCCGTCTTCCGCTTCGATGACGACATGATCGTCACGCCTTTGCTGACTCACAACGTGGGGCATGACGCCCCTACGCTGCATCTGCGCCGCTACCAGGATGACGGCATATTCGATCGCTTCGCCTCTCACGTTGATGAATTGTGGAACCGGGGCACTGCGGTATGGAGGGATGCTCATCATGGGCAGGCGTGACTACGAGAACGATCCGCATGCTCCGACTGCCAACAGTCTGGTCCCGGCCGCATCAGCCGTTGTCGTCGACGATGGAGGGCGCGTGCTACTCCAACGGCGAGTCGACAACGGCATGTGGGCGCTCCCCGGAGGAGCCATGCACATCGGAGAGTCTTTGCCGGATTGTGCAGTCAGAGAGACGCGCGAAGAAACCGGAATCAATATTGAGGTCATCGGTATAGTAGGCACGTACACCAACCCCCATCACGTATTTTCCTATGACGACGGTGAAGTGAGGCAAGAATTCTCCGTCTGCTTCCTGGGGCGTCCGGTATCCGGGACACTGGCCGCTTCGGAGGAATCCACGGACGTTCGTTGGTTCAAGCCCGAAGACGCAGATTCCCTTCCCATGGTCTCCAGCATCCGTAGACGCCTGGATGACTGGCGATTTGGTCACATGCCAGCAGCGCGGTAGCAAACCTGGGGGCTTGAGCTTCGGGGGTCGAGCCCTGCTTGTGAGGAGTGGTTGGTTCTTGTTTCCCACCCACCCTCCCTACCTCGGAGGTTGACTTTTCGCGATCGAGTTGCCACGCAGGGTGAGGTCCGTCTAGCGTGCCCCTGAACGGAAAACGGCCTCCGCCCGGTGTTAGCGCACCTGACGGAGACCTCACCAGCTAGATCGTGAGGCGATCCTTGTGGCTGCTCCGCAGTTTAGTGTTGCGCCGCCGCGCGTGCACACCGCTTCCCATCCGATGGCCAGTGCCGGGTACGGCAAGCGTTCGGCCGCCGGTCAACCGGCCCCCTCCGCAGACGACTTCGCGCTCCTGCCGGGGCGTGAGGCGGCCGTCGCCGGGTTCATCGACCGGCTGCCCGATGGGGCTGATATTTCGGTGAAGGCCCTGGCCAAGGTGATGGAGTACGGGCAGTGCGCCCTGCGCACCGCCCTCAACTTCCTTGAGCGGGCCGGGCATCTCCTCCGGCGGCGCGAGTTCCTTGTGGGGACGGGCGGTGGGCGGTGGGTCACCCGTACGTGGTTCTCGCGCGCCGCCCGGAGTGATGACTCCTGGGGTGCGGGTGCGGGTGCGGATGCGGGTGCGTCGGGAACGGTGGCGGCGACCGTCGCGGCACCGTACCGGGCGCCGCTCGCGGGCTCGGCTCCCGGCCCTGCCACGGTCGCGGCGCCCGGTACGCGGGCAGGACGGTCACGCGGCTATCTCGTGCTCGCCGCCGTCGGGCGGCGGTGTCCCGCGCTGTCGTTGTCCGCCGCCGACTGCGCGGCGCTGGAAGCGCTGGCCGCCGAGTGGTTCGTACGCGGGGCCGGTGAGGAGGATGTGCTGCGCGCCCTCACGGACGGGCTGCCCGCGCCCGTACATCACCCCGCCGGGCTCGTACGGTCCCGGCTCACCGCCAAGCTGCCACCCGAGCCGGCGGATATGCCAGTGGTGTCGCACCGGGTGGCACCGGCCATGGTGGAGTGTGGGACTTGTCGGGCGCCGGGGCAGCCGGAGGCGTTTCTCGACGGGGAGTGCGGCGCCTGCCGGGGTGGGGGCACGCCCGTACGCCATCCCGCCGCGCTGCCACTGGACCGGGTCCGGGCCCTCGCCGCCGAGGCACGGAGCGCCGCCGTACGCGGGTGAGCGCGCCGACGGCCCGTCGCCCGCGTACGGCGAGAACGGGCGCGGGTGCCCTCTCCCCCCGTCAGACGTCAGAGGTTGCCACGCTTCTCCTGCTCGCGCTCGATCGCCTCGAAGAGCGCCTTGAAGTTGCCCTTCCCGAAGCCCATCGAGCCGTGCCGCTCGATCATCTCGAAGAAGACGGTCGGCCGGTCCTGGACCGGCTTGGTGAAGATCTGGAGCAGGTAGCCGTCCTCGTCACGGTCGACCAGGATCTTCAGCTCGCGCAGCGTGTCGACGGGCACCCGGGTCTCCCCCGCCCACTCGCCGAGGGTGTCGTAGTACGAGTCGGGGGTGTCCAGGAACTGCACCCCGGCGGCCCGCATGGTCCGTACGGAGGCGACGATGTCGTTGGTCGCGAGCGCGATGTGCTGGACGCCGGCCCCGCCGTAGAACTCCAGGTACTCGTCGATCTGCGACTTCTTCTTGGCGATCGCGGGCTCGTTGATCGGGAACTTCACCTTGAGGGTGCCGTCCGCGACGACCTTCGACATCAGCGCCGAGTACTCGGTGGCGATGTCGTCACCCACGAACTCCTTCATGT
Source organism: Streptomyces sp. NPDC087310 (assembly GCF_044744405.1). Lineage (NCBI taxonomy): Bacteria > Bacillati > Actinomycetota > Actinomycetes > Kitasatosporales > Streptomycetaceae > Streptomyces > Streptomyces sp. NPDC087310. The sequence goes on from NZ_JBIUYF010000001.1 coordinate 1,376,477, forward strand.
TCGTGAAGCCCATGACCTTGTTGTAGAAGCCCACCCACTCGTTCATCCGGCCGAGTTCGACATTGCCCACACAGTGGTCGACGGCCTGGAAGGTGCGCTTGGCGGGCGGCGCGACGATCGGATCGGCCGCGCCGAAGCCGGGCAGGTAGGGACCGTCGTAGCCGGAGCGGTCGACCAGGGTGTGGCGGGTCTTGCCGTACGTGGCGATCGCGGCCAGGACGACGGTGCCGTGCGCGTCCTTGATCTCGTACGGCTCCTGGAGGCCGTGGGCGCCGTGCTCGGTGGCGTAGGCGTACGCGGCGCGCGCGTCCGGGACCTCGATGGCGAGGTCCACGACCCCGTCGCCGTGCTCGGCGACATGGGCGGCGAGGAAGCGGCCCCACTCCGTGGACGGCTTGATGACGGACGTGAACACGAAGCGGGCGGAACCGTTGGTCAGGACGTAACTCGCGGTCTCGCGGCTGCCGTTCTCCGGGCCCGCGTAGGCGACGAGCTTCATGCCGAAGGCCGTGGAGTAGTAGTGCGCTGCCTGCTTGGCGTTGCCGACGGCGAAGACGACCGCGTCCATTCCCCTGACCGGGAAGGGATCGGCCTCGCGCGCGGTGTCGGGCGCCGAGTCGGGGGTGGTGCCGGGGGTGCCGAGAGTGCTGTGCGTCGAGGTGTCAGCCATGGGGCCAGCGTCACCCCGTTCCACAAGGTGCGCAACAGTTCGCGTTTTCACTGGGCATTCTGTACAGCGGATGGCCAGAATGACGGGACGATCCGCACAGGATGACCATGCTGGAGGAGGGAGACGGACGATGGGTATCGACGGGCTCGACGGCAGGCTGATCGTGCTGCTCGCGCAGGAGCCCAGGATCGGCGTGCTGGAGGCGTCGCGCCGGCTCGGCGTGGCGCGCGGGACCGTACAGGCGCGGCTCGACCGGCTCCAGTCGAACGGGGTCATCCGGGGGTTCGGCCCGGCGGTCGACCCGGCGGCGCTCGGCTATCCCGTCACGGCCTTCGCCACGCTGGAGATCAAGCAGGGCCAGGGCACGGACGTACGGGCCCACCTGGCGGGCGTCCCCGAGGTGCTGGAACTGCACACCACCACCGGCGAGGGGGACATGCTCTGCCGCCTGGTCGCGCGCTCCAACGCCGATCTCCAGCGGGTGATCGACCGGGTCGTCGGCTTCGAGGGGATCGTACGGGCGGCCACGGCGATCGTCATGGAGAACCCGGTGCCGCTGCGGATCATCCCGCTGGTGGAGCAGGCGGCGCGGGACGACTGAGGAAGCGGAATCAAGCCGCAAAGACTCCGTTGCAAAGAACATGTTGCAACGGAGTCTTTGCATGCATACGCTGACACCATGCCCGAGCACGAAGACCACGAAGACCACGAAGACCGCGAAGAGCACGAGCCGAAGCACGAAGAAGCACAGCCGAAGCCGCCGCAGGAACACCGCGAGCGCACTCTGGACGCGCGGTCGCTCCGCGGTCTCGCCCATCCGCTGCGCATCCGGCTGCTGGGCGTCCTCCGCCACGACGGCCCCGCCACCGCCTCCCAACTCGCCGCCCGGCTGGGCGAGTCGAGCGGCGCCACCAGCTACCACCTGCGCCAGCTCGCCGCGCACGGCTTCGTCGCGGACGATCCGACGCGGGGCAAGGGCCGCGAACGGTGGTGGAAAGCCGCCCAGGAGGGGACACGGTTCAGCGAAGACCTGCACGCGAACACCGATCCCGAGGTGCGCGGCGCGGTCAACCTGTTCCTGCACGAGGTGGCCACCATCCACACCCAGGAACTCACCACCTGGCTGGGCACGGCGGGCGACTGGCCAATGGAGTGGTCGCAGGCCGCCGACATGAGCGACTTCACCCTGCGCCTGACGTCGCAGCAGCTCACCGAGTTGAACGCGGAACTGCACGCGGTCGCCGAACGCTATCGCCGGATCGGGCCCGCCGCCGAGGACGCCCCGCAGGTCCGCGTACACCTGCACTCCTTTCCGCGCCGCGGCTCGACGGACTGAAGCAGACTCCAGGGGGGACCACCATGCACGCCGACATCCATCTCACACTGCACACCCTGCGCTCCGCCGAACTACGCCGGGAGGCCGCCGAGTTCAGGGAAGCCGCCGCGTTCCGGGAAGGCGTCGCGCCCCGCCGGGACCGTACGGACCTGCGTACCCGACTGGGCTGGTCGCTGGTCGAGTTGGGGCTGCGGCTCGTCAACCGCCCGGTGGCGCGCACGAGAACGCACCTCGCATGAGCGGGCCCAAGGAAATCCGGGACGCGCGCCTCCTCGACAAGAACCCGCGCGACCGGTGGCCCTTCGTCGCCACCCTCGCCGCCAACACCATCTCCATAGCAGGGAGTTCGCTGACCCTGATCGGGGTGCCCTGGTTCGTCCTCCAGACGACCGGCAGCGCGGCCGATGCCGGGATCGTGGCCTTCTGCGCGACGCTGCCGGTCGTCGTCTCCGCGATCGTCGGCGGCCCGGTCATCGACCGGATCGGGCGGCGGCGGATCTCCGTCGCCTCCGACCTGGTCTGCGGCCTCGCCGTGGCCGCGATCCCGCTGCTGGACCACGCGGGCGCGCTGGAGTTCTGGATGCTCTGCGCCCTGATGGCCGTCAGCGGCCTCGTCCACACCCCCGGGCTCACGGCTCGCTACGTCCTGCTGCCCGATCTCGCCGAGCGCGCCGGGACGACCCTGCCGCGCGCCGCGAGCCTGTACGACGCGGTCTCGCGGGGAGCGCGGATGATCGGCGCCGCGCTGGCCGGCGTACTGATCGCGGTGGTGGGCGCGGAGACAGTGCTGCTGCTGGACGCCGTGACCTTCGCGGCGTCCGCGGCACTGATCGCCACCGGGCTGCGCGGGGTCCGCGCGGCGGAGCCGCAGCGTCTCGCCCCGGTCTCGCTCACCACGTACCGCACCGAACTCCGCGAGGGATACGCCTTCCTGGTCCGTACGCGACTGCTGCTGGGCATCACCCTGATGGTGATGGTCACCAACGGCCTGGACCAGGGCTGGAGTTCGGTCCTGCTGCCGGTCCATGCCCGCGACGAGCTGGGCGGCTCGGCCGATCTCGGGCTGCTCATCGCCGTGTCCGGCGGTGCCGCCCTGGTGGGCGCACTGCTGTACGGGGTGTACGGGGAGCGATTCCCGCGACGCGCCATCTTCGCCGGGGCGTTTCTGCTCTGTGGAGCACCGAAGTTCGTGGTGGCGGCGCTGACGGACGGGACCCTGCCGCTGGCCGTGACGATGGCCGCGGGCGGTTTCGCGGCGGGCGTGCTCAACCCGATCCTCACCACCGTGATCTACGAGCGGGTGCCGGACGCGCTGCGCAGCAGGGTGTCCAGTGTGACCACGGCGGGGGTCGAGCTGACGATGCCGCTCGGCGGGCTGGCCGCGGGCCTGCTGGTCGAACGCGCGGGGCTGGACAGCGCGCTGCTGGCCGTCGGCGGGGTCTATCTGCTGGCGACGCTGAGCCCGCTGGTCTTCCCGGCCTGGCGGTCCATGGAACGCGCCCCCGACCAGGGGACACACGCGCAGGCCCCCGGGGTCAGCAGCTCGGGACCTGGTCCTTCCGCCCCTGCTCCAGCGCCGTGAGCGACGACACCGCGCCCTTCAGCGTCGTGACCGGCACGAGCCGCATCCCCTTGGGCAGTTCGGCCTGGGCGTCCGCGCACTCCGCCTTCGGTACGAGGAAGACGGTCGCCCCGTCCCGTCCCGCCGCCTGGGTCTTCAGGGCCACCCCGCCGACCGGGCCGACCTCGCCGTCGTCGGTGATCGTCCCCGTACCGGCGATGGTGCGGCCGCCGGTGAGATCGCCGCCCGCGCCGTCGCCGTCGAGCTTGTCGACGATGCCGAGCGCGAAGAGCAGCCCGGCGCTGGGGCCGCCCACGTCGGCGAGGTGGAGGCTGACGTCGATCGTCGCCGGGTCCTTGCCGAGCAGGCCGAGGGCGGCCGTCGTCGCGGAGTTCTGCGACTCGATCATGTCCTGGGTGTTGTGCTTCTGGACCTGCTGGTCGGTCTTGCCCGACGGGTAGACCGCCTCGCGCGGCAGCACGGCCCGGTCCGCGCGGAACCAGCCCTCGACCACATCGCCGAAGTCGACGTCGGTGGACGGCCCCGTCGCCTCGATCGTCGTCATCCGCAACTGACCCTCGGTCTTGCGGGTGGGCGCGCCGCTGACGGTGATGACCGGCCGGTCCTTGTTCGTGCCGAGGACGTCCGCGGTCATCCCGGGCTGCGCCACCGCGTACGGCAGGGGCGCGACGCCGACGACGACGAAGAGCGCGACGACCGGGACGGCGCAGACGATAAGGACGCTGGGGCGCGAGAGGCGAGAGAACCGCGGGAGGCGAGAGAACACGGTGTCAATGTATCTGCCGCGCGCCACCACCCGTCCGCCAGCGCGGGGCACCACCACCCGCCGACCTGCACGGGGCGTCCCCCGGCGCAGGCCACCCCCGCCGGTCCGGCGCCGACCGTCCCTCAGCGCGACCGTCCCTCAGCGCAGCGCGTCCGCCACCTCGCGGGCGGCGTCGACCACGCGCGGACCGACCCGTTCCGGTACGGCGTCCGCGAGCATCACCACCCCCACGCTCCCCTCGATCCCGGTCACCCCGACCAGCGCCGCCGCGGCCCCGCTCGCGCCCGCCTCCAGCTCGCCGCTGGTGAGGGTGCAGCGCGGCTCGGTGAGGGCGCCCTGCCGGGCGGCGAGGATCGCCTTGCCGGCCGCGCCCCGGTCCAGCGGATGGCGGAATCCGGCCCGGTAGGCGACGTGGTAGTCGGTCCAGGTCGGCTCCACGACGGCGACGGCCAGCGCCTCCGCCCCGTCCACGAGCGTCAGGTGCGCGGTCGCGCCGATGTCCTCGGCGAGCGCCCGCAGCGCGGGCAGCGCGGCCTCCCGTACCAGCGGATGCACCTGACGGCCCAGGCGCAGCACTCCGAGGCCCACCCTGGCCCGGCCGCCGAGGTCACGGCGTACGAGCGTGTGCTGTTCGAGGGTGGCGAGCAACCGGTAGACGACGGTCCGGTTGACCCCGAGTCTGGTGGACAGCTCGGTGACGGTCAGCCCGTGGTCGGTGTCGGCGAGCAGCTTGAGGACGCGCAGTCCCCGGTCGAGCGTCTGGGAGGTCTCCGCGGTCACGACGCCCTCTCCTTCGGTGTGAGTTCGGAGCGAGTCCGGATGGGGTCTCCCGTGGTCGAGCGAGGCCGAGACCTTGGGAGGAGTGACGACGGCGCTCTCCCCCCGCCCTGGAGCTTCTGCCACGCCGGGTCCCGTCCCGGCGCCGCACGGAGAGGCCACCGGCGGGCCATGGCACCACCGGCTGCGCTACGCGGCGGAGTTGCCACGGAGCGTTCACATTGCGGGGACAGTAACCATCGGTACCGCTCAGCGGAAGCCCTCGTCCAGAATCCGGGCATGAGAGGCGAGTCAATCCGCGTTAACGGTAAATGTCCGGCCTGATGGTGACGTTACGTACCGACTCACGACCCGTGGAGTGACGGACGGGGGCGGACAGGGGCGTACGGAGGCTCCGAACAGCAGGCGTGGCCGCTGCCCGGATCCGGGCAGCGGCCACGCTTGTTCATCAACCGTTACAACACTTACGCCGTCCTGCGCATACCTCTACGACGTCCACACCTCTCGCGGACCTCGCCACGCCATCTTCGAGATGCGCTCAGCGCCGCGACGCGCTGCTCAGCGCATCCGGGTGGCCCACTCCCCCACCTTCGAGATGCGCTCCCTGAGCTGCCCCGCCGTGGCCTCCGCGCTCGGCGGCCCGCCGCACACCCGGCGCAGCTCCGTGTGGATCACCCCGTGCGGCTTGCCGCTCTGGTGGACGTACGCGCCGACCATGGTGTTGAGCTTCTTGCGCAGCTCCAGCAGCTCCTTGTGGGAGACGACGGGGCGCCGCTCGGCCGGCAGCTCCAGCAGGTCGGCCTCGGTGTCGGGCTTCTTGCGGCTGTGCGCGATCTGCCGGGCCTGCCGCTTCTGGAGCAGCAACTGCACCTGGTCGGGTTCGAGGAGCCCCGGGATGCCGAGGTAGTCCTGCTCCTCCTCGCTGCCGGGGTGCGCCTGCATGCCGAACTCGGCGCCGTCGTACAGCACCCGGTCGAAGACGGCGTCGGACTCCAGCGCCTCCCAGGGCAGCATGTCCTGCTCGCCGGTGTCCTCGTCCTGCTCGCGCTCGGCCTCCGCCATCTCCTTCTCGGACTCGGCGTAGGGGTCCTCCTCCCCCTCCTTCTTCGGCTTGTCGAGGACGTGGTCGCGCTCGACCTCCATCTCGTTGGCGATGCCGAGGAGGGTGGGGATGGTGGGCAGGAAGACGGACGCGGTCTCGCCGCGCCGCCGGGACCGTACGAAACGGCCCACGGCCTGCGCGAAGAACAGCGGGGTCGAGATGGTCGTCGCGTACACGCCGACGGCGAGGCGCGGCACGTCGACGCCCTCCGACACCATGCGGACGGCGACCATCCACCGCTCCTGGCTCTCCGAGAAGTCGTCGATCCGCTTCGACGCGCCGACGTCGTCGGAGAGGACGAGCGTCGCCTTCGTCCCGGTGATCTCGCGGATGAGCTTGGCGTAGGCGCGCGCCTGGTCCTGGTCGCTCGCGATCACCAGCCCGCCGGCGTCCGGGATGCCCTTGCGCACCTCGGTGAGGCGCTGGTCGGCGGCGCGCAGGACGCTCGGCATCCAGTCGCCGCGCGGGTCGAGCGCGGTGCGCCACGCCTGGGAGACCGCGTCCTTGGTCATGGGCTCGCCGAGGCGTGCGGCGATCTCGTCGCCGGCCTTGGTGCGCCAGCGCATGTTGCCGCTGTAGCTGAGGAATATCACCGGCCGGACGACGCCGTCGCGGAGCGCGTTCCCGTATCCGTACGTGTAGTCGGCGGCGGAGCGGCGGATGCCGTCGTTGCCCTCCTCGTACGCGACGAAGGGGATCGGGTTGGTGTCGGACCTGAACGGCGTACCCGTCAGCGCGAGGCGCCGGGTCGCGGGCTCGAACGCCTCCAGGCACGCCTCGCCCCAGGACTTGGAGTCGCCCGCGTGGTGGATCTCGTCGAGGATGACGAGGGTCTTGCGCTGCTCGCACCGGTTGCGGTGCAGCATCGGCCGGACCCCGACGCCCGCGTACGTGATGGCGACACCGTCGTACTCCTTGCTCACCGGTCCCGCGCTGTACTCGGGGTCGAGCTTGATCCCCACCCGCGCGGCGGCCTCGGCCCACTGCTTCTTCAGGTGCTCGGTGGGCGCGACGACGGTGACCTGCTGCACGACATGGTGGTGCAGCAGCCAGGAGGCGAGCGTCAGCGCGAAGGTCGTCTTGCCGGCGCCGGGGGTCGCGACGGCGAGGAAGTCACGGGGCTGCTCCTCTAGATAGCGGCCGAGGGCACCTTCCTGCCAGGCACGCAGCTTGTTGGCGGTGCCCCAGGGCGCGCGGCCGGGGAAGGCGGGCGAGAGGTGGTGGGAGGAGGCGGTAGTAGTCACGGTCTCCGGTTCGGACGCTCGGACGTGGGTTACGTGGGGTCACGCTGGTTACGTGGGGTCACGCGGGGGCCCGGCCGGACGCGTGGACGCCGGTGGGCACAGGGGCTTACGTACGACAACCGGGCCACCCTACCGGCGGGGTGACCCGGTCCTCGTACGAACGAGGCGGTGACCGGACCGAGTGCGACGCCTGTCACACCGGCGGGACGACCAGCTCCCGCGGGCAGTCCGCGATGGCCTTGATCCCGTCCGTCCGACCTGTGGCCACGGCGATGACCAGCCGCTCGGCCGCGTCGATGTCAGGACGCAGATGCACCTCGTTCAGGGCCAGGAACGTGACGCAGGACAGCCACGCCGTCCGCTTGTTGCCGTCGAACAGAGGACGGTTGATGGCCAGGGACCGGAGCAGTGCGGCGGCCTTCTCGATCACATCCGGATACGCCTCCTGACCGAACATCGCGGCCGACGGGCGGTGCACGGCCGACTCCAGGAGCCCGGCGTCGCGGACCACCACCTGCATGTCATCGCACGCGGACCCGCGTGGCCACCCACACCCCCGCCAGCGCCACCACCGCCATCGGCAGGAACACCGCCGCGAAGGCCGCCGGGTGCGACACCGTCGCCGAGGCGGCCAGGTCCGACGCGGCGTGGCCCGCCGCGCCCACCGCGCCGCCGCCCAGCGCCGCGAAGGCCGCGCCGCCCGCCGCCAGCAGCAGGACGTTCGACAGGCCGTCGGAGATCTGGAGCGCCGCCGAGTTCGCGCCCGCCTCCTCCGGCGCCGAGAGCTGGAGCAGCAGCACGCTCGTGGAGGCGATCACCGCGCCCATGCCCAGACAGCCGAAGGCCCAGGCGACCGCCACGATCCAGACCGGCACGGCCTCGATCAGCACGCTCGGCGCGATCGCGATGGACAGCGCCACCAGCACCATGCCGCCCGCCATGAGCCGTCCCCGGTACGGTTCCATGCGCGGCCGGGACTGTACGTACGAGCCGAGCGCCCAGGTCGCGCCGCCGACCGCGAGCGAGAGCCCGGCCATCGTCGGCGACAGGCCGCGCTGCGTGACCAGCATGAGCGGTACGAAGCTCTCCGCCGCGATGAACGCCCCGGACGCGACGCCGCGCAGCAGCACCACGGACGGCAGCCCGCGCGCCGCCCGCCAGGTCCCGCCCGGCAGCAGTCCGAGGACGGCCGGCACGAGGAACGCCAGCCCCGCCGCGGCCGGCAGGAGCGAGAGGACGCGCAGGTCCTGGCCGGCGTACTGGAGGAGCGCCGCGCCCAGCGAGATCCCGAGCGCGAGCCGGATCCTGCGCCGGTCGAAACCGGCCGCGGGCCCCGACGGGTCGGCGGGCCCGGACGCCATCCGCCGGATCGCGGGCACCGCGAAGACCAGCGGCGGTACGACGAGGACGGGGATGCCGACGAAGACCCAGCGCCAGCCGAGGTGTTCGGTGACGGTCCCGGCGGCGAGCGGCCCGACGACGGACGGGATCACCCAGCTCGCGGCGATCGCGGCCATCATCGCGGGCCGCAGCCGCTGCGAGTAGGCGCGGCTGATGACCACGTACAGGGCGACGATGACCAGCCCGCCGCCGAGCCCCTGCACGGCCCGGCCCAGGACGAACAGCCACATGGAGCCGGCCGCGCCGGAGAGCAGCAGCCCGGCGGCGAAGGCGCTGACGCCGGTGACGAGCGGCGCGAGCGGCCCGGCGCGGTCGGACCACTGGCCCGAGAGCACCATGGCGAAGAGGCTGGTCGTGAAGTACGCGGAGAAGGCGAAGGCGTACAGCGACACCCCGTCCAGTTCGCGCGCGGCGACCGGCATCGCCGTACCGACCGCGGTCGCCTCGAAGGCGATCAGCAGCACGACGGAGACGATGGCGATGCTGAGCGCCCGATGCTCCGGCCCGAGCACACCGCCGCGCCACCCGGAGACGGGCACGGGGACGGCGGCCGGGACGGCCGGAGGCGCGGCGCTGGGACCGGGTATGCCGGAGGGGGCAGCGGGGGCGACGTCGGCGTCGCCGGGTTCCAGTGCGGTCATTGCTTCAGCGTAAGGGGCGTATCAAGGGTTGGGCCCTGTCACGAGATGGGTCTTCGCTGGGCCGTTGGTCGTACGACCGACTCGGCGATCGACGCGGCGACCGACGCGGGGCGTCCGTGAACGGAGTGTGGCAGTCACGTTGCACGCCACCGGAAATCCTTGAGCCCGGCCGTCCGCCCTCGTACGGTCATGGACAGGAAGGAAGAGGTACGACGCGATACAGCGAAGTGCACGGCCGTGTGCCCGAGTGGTTCAGGGGCTCGACTGCAACTCGAGTTACGTGGGTTCGATTCCCGCCACGGCCTCGGTTCACGTTCACGTACGCGTACGGGCCGCCCCGGGAAGACCGGGGCGGCCCGTTCCGCCGTACAGGGGACCTGACGTACAGGGAAGGCTAGGGAGCGTCCGCGTACCGGTCGAAGGTCTCGGTGCCGGTGCCACCGGAGGTCCACTCCACGCTGAGGGTGCCCCCGCCGAAGGTGAAGGACCCGGCTCGGTCCTCGGACTCCACCGGAACGTCGTCACGGGAGCAGATCAGCGCGAAGCGGTACTTCTTGCCCGGCTCCGTCACCGTGCGCAGACCTTTGCACTCCAGGCCGCTCTTGACGTACACCATCGTGATCTTGCTGTCCTTCTGGATGGTCTCGATGTCCTCGCCCTTCAGGACACCCAGGACCCCGCTGCCGGAGGTGGACCGCCACATGCCCTCCATACCGGTACCGGTGGGCGCGGCGTCCGAGGGCTCGGGGTCGTCGGGGTCGTCGACGTCGGAGGATTCGGAGGATTCGGAGCCGGAGGTCTCCGACGCCCCACCGGTCGGCTCCTCCGTCGCTCCGCTCGACACGTCGTCGGACGGCCCGGCACTCGCGGCGACATCCTTGCCGCCGCCCCCGCCCCCGTCCCCGCTGGTCGCCAGCCAGACGCCGCCCCCGGCGAGCAGCACGACGGCCGCCACGGCGCCGGCCAGCAGGGCGGTCTTCCGACGGCCCCCGGGGCGCTGCGGGGGCTGGGGCGACAGGGGTGGCTGGGGCGACTGGGGTATGTACGGCGGCGGGGCCCCCTGGTACCCCTGAGGCGCCTGAGGCCCCTGGGGTCCTGGGTAGCCGCCGTAGGCGGGCGGCGGGGCCGGCTGCGCGTACGGGTTGCCCTCGACGGGGACGCCCTGCGGGGGCGCCTGCGGCTGAGGGGGAAGCGAGTACGGCCCCGGCTGGCCCGGCTGGCCCGGTTGGCCCGGTTGGCCCTGAGGAGCCCCTGAACCGTCGGGAGCGGGTGGGTACGGCGGCTGGCTCATCGGTCTCCCTCGCTGGCGTACGGCATGGTTGCAGGAGCAACGCCGGTCGGATCAGCATATGTTGAACGCCCTTCCAGGACGGGATCCAGCCCCGCGCCCGGAAGGCCGCCGGCGGCCGTGACAGGACTCTTGACTACCCGTCAGTAGCTGCCTCACTGTTGTGTCCATGACGACCACCGGGGCGGGACCGCGCACGGCACGTCGCACCACACGTCGCACCACACAGCGCAGCACGCTGGGCACCACACGGCGCAGCACGCGGCGCAGCACGCTGGGCACCACACGTCGTACGACCCGCCGGTGCGCCCTGCTCGGCGCCGTACTCGCCCTGCTGACAGGGGTCGCCCTCGGCGGCCCCACGACCGCGACGGCGGACAGCGCCCGGGCCGCGCTGTGGTTCGACGACCGGGCGGCGACCGAGGTCACCGTGGACGGCGCCCGGTTCGCCGACGGGCACGGCCGTGAGGTCGTCCTGCGCGGATTCAACGTCTCCGGTGAGACCAAACTGGACGAGAACGGCGGCCTGCCCTTCGCCAGTGCCGCGGACGCCCGTGAATCCGCCGTGGCCCTGCGCTCGCTGACCGGAGGGAACGCCGTACGGTTCCTGCTCTCCTGGGCCTACGCCGAACCCGAGCCGGGCCGGATCGACACCGCGTATCTGCGCGGCGCCACCGAGCAGATCAGGGCGCTCCTCGACGCCGGGCTGCGGGTGTTCCCCGACTTCCACCAGGATCTCCACTCCCGGTACCTCTTCGACAAGGACAGTTGGTACACGGGCGACGGCGCGCCCCGGTGGGCCATCGAGGCGGGCGGGTACCCGCGCGAGTCCTGCGGCATCTGCGTCCTGTGGGGCCAGAACATCACCCAGAACCAGGCGGTCAAGAGCGCGACCCGGGACTTCTGGAACAACCGCGTCCTCGGCATCCCCGTCCAGACCGCGTTCCTCGACACCGCGCAGAAGACGATGGCGTACCTCGCGCAGAACCTCGACGCGGACGAGTTCGCGGGCATCGTCGGCTTCGACCCTTACAACGAACCGTTCGCGGGCGAGTACGCGGCCGGCCAGAACAGCCGCGCCTGGGAACGGGACGTGCTCTGGCCGTTCTACGAGAAGTTCCGCTCCCGCATGGACGCGGCGGGCTGGCGTGACAAGCCGGTCTTCGTGGAGCCCAACATGTTCTGGAACGCCAACCTGGACTTCGCGCGGCACGAGGGCGGCCTCCTCGACGCGGGCGCCGTCGGCCCGCGCTACGTCTTCAACACGCACTTCTACGACCAGAAGGCCATCTCCGGTGTCTTCATGTGGGGCAAGGCGAACGACGGCCAGTACGCCACCGACTTCTCGACCGTCCGGGACCGCTCGGCGGCGCTGGGCACCAGCGGCATCGTCAGCGAGTTCGGCCACCCGCTGAACGGCATGACCGCCGACAAGGCGCCCACCGTGAACAAGGCGCTGTACCAGGCGCTCGACTCCCGGCTGCCGGGGGCGACCTGGTGGACGGGGGCCGCGCGCTCGGGGCCGGTGCTCTCGGGCACGCAGTGGCAGTGGGACATCTACAGCGGGCGCCACCGCGAGGCGATGAACGGCAACCCCGACAAGATCCTCACCGAGGGCGACGCCTGGAACGACGAGGACATGTCCGCCGTCGGACTCGACGCCTCGGGCCGGGCCGTACTGCGCCAGGACGCCCGGCTGCTGGACCGGCTCTACCCGGGTGCGGTGGCGGGCCGTACGGTCGCGTTCACGTACGAGGACCGCTCCCGTGACGGCGGTACGACGCTGACCTGGAACCGGATCCCCGACACCCTGCCCAACACCGCCCGCCTGGTGGGCACCGGCCGGTACGGGATCCTGGTCTGGCGCTCCGAGGGCGCCACCCGCGCCCCGACCCAGCTCCACCTGCCGAACGGCTTCACCCCCGCCACCACCACGGTCGTCTCCGACCTGGGCACGGCCACCGGCCTGCCCGCCTACACCGCCCAGGGCCAGACCGCCGACCACGCCCTGGCATCCGCCACGGAACCCGGCACCACCAACGCCCAGCGCCTCCTCCTGACGGCCCCACCCGCGTCGGACACCGCGGGCACCCTGCACTACGCCCTGGTGGCGGAAGGCCCCACAACCCCGGAACTGCGCGCCGCGGCCCAGCGCGAACTGACCGCGTGGGCGGCGTCCACCGCGTTCCCCGGCCTCCCGGCAGCCCCGTAAACACCCAGGAAGGCCGCACACTCTCCGCGTGTGCAGTCGCACATCCCGTCCGCTAGCTTGATCCGAGCAGCACGCGGCGCGGGGAGACTCACACATGGCACCTGGCCTGTATTCGCACGAATTACGACACACGTTCGCCCCACTTGGGCATGACAGCGCCTGCACGGAAACGTCACCCACCGGCATCGCACCCGCGAAGTGCCCGCTGTGCTGACGTGGCAGCAGTTACGGGACCTCACGTACACGGAGCTCCAGAACGCGGCGGAGGGCTGGGGCGAGGTGAGCAACCGGGCCGATGCCGCACGTGACCAAGTGAGCAACGAGATGACGAACAGGCTCGCGGCGTCACAGAGAGGCGAGGCGGCGAGCGCGGCGCTCGGACGACTGAAGCAACTTGAACGGAACTTCGACTATCTCCACACCGAATGCGGCCTGATCCGTACGACGCTGAACAGCCTCGCGTTCGAACTGAGCAGCTCGCAGAAGCGGTTGAACGCCGCCCTGGAGGAGGCCGTCAACCTCAGGTTCACCGTGCACCCGGACGGTTCCGTGAGTTATCCGCCCGCCGGCGAGAACATCATCGACGGCACGCCGATCCCGGGCGGCACCACAACAGGCTCCGCCGCAGGCACCCCGTACGGCCCCCCACTGGGCGCCGCCTCCGGAGCACCCCCACTGGCCCGGCCCAACCCCCACCACGCCACGGCCCAGGACATCGCCGACCGCATCCTCAAAGCGGTCAACGAGGCCAGAGAAACCGACAGTCGCTTCACGGAAGCCCTGTCCAAACTCAAGGCGCCCCCCGGCCTCACGGTCGACACGAGTACCTGGACGGACGCCGCCGCGGACGCCGCGACCATCCGTGACGTGGCGGTCGGCTACCTGAAGAACGACATTCCCCAGGACAAGTCCCCCGCGGAACGGCGGGCGTGGTGGGCCCACCTCACGCAGGAACAGCGGGAGGAATACCTGGCCGTCTACCCGGACGTGATCGGCAACCTGGACGGAATCCCCGCCGAAACCCGGGACACGGCCAACCGCGACAACCTGCGGTTACTGATCGGCAAGCTGGAGGGCCAGACCGGCGAACAGGCACAGATCCGACTGGCCGGACTGAAGTCACTCGACCGCCAGTTACGCGCGGACCCCGCGGAAGGCGTCCCCCCGATGTACCTGCTGGGCATCGGCGACCAGGGAAACGGCCGCGCGATCGTGTCCTTCGGCAACCCGGACACGGCGAGGAACGTCTCGGCGTACGTTCCCGGCCTGGGCACGGCGCTGGACGAGAGCTTCGCGACGAACGACGTACAGCGGGCGCGCGACACGGCGAAAGGGGCGAGAGCCTATGACAAGTCCAGCGCGGCGATCGTCTGGCTCGGCTACGACGCGCCCCAACTCCCCGCCGAGAAACTGGCCGACAACGCGGGCGTGATGTTCGACCACAACGCCAAGGCCGGTGCCTACGCGTACAACGAGTTCATGGCCGGCATCTCGGCAACGAACCAGAACGCCGACCCTCATGTCACCGCCATCGGCCACTCGTACGGCTCCTTCACCGTCGGGCAGGCGGCACAGCGGCACGGCGGAATCCCCGGCGCCGACGACATCGTGATCCTAGGAAGCCCCGGCACGGGCGCGGCCTCCGCCAAGGACCTCGGCGTCGGCAAGGACCACGTCTATGTGGGCGCCGCGGACAACGACCCGGTGACCATAATGCCGAGCAAGGACGAGTCGAGCGCCCTAGGAGCCGGCGCAGCGGGCGGGGCCTCCGTCGGACTGGTCCTGGGCCTCGGCATGGGAGGCCCAGCAGGCGGCCTGGTCGGTGCGGCGGCGGGCGGCGTGGTGGGCGGCGTCGCAGGGCTCCGCTCGTCGGAGGACGAGAGCCAGATCTGGTTCGGCACGGATCCGGCGCACAAGGACTTCGGCGCGACCCGCTTCAAGGTGGACGACGGGGCACGCCCGTTCATCGACGGGCAGGGAGCGACGCCGGCGCACTCGAACTACTTCAATCCTGAGCGGGACAGAACGTCAGCCCGCAACATTGCCAAGATCGTAGCCGGCCACGGCGACAGGATCTCGTCCCAGGAGCCCCGATGAAAGTGCTGCACATTGTTTTGGCAGCAGCAGTACTGGCTGGTGCGACCGGATGCTCTGGCCCGGGAACTTCGGGAGAACAGGGAGTGGAAAAACCAGTGGTGAGCAAAATCAGTCTGCAAGAGGCAGCCGAAAAAGCCGACGCGATCCTACTGAACAGCATCTCATCGGTTCAGCCTCCTCTGAACTGGGTGCATGACGCGTCGACAGGCGGCGGGTGTGGTGACTACACCATCGACGGCAGGACAACCGGTTCGGTGACACGGCGCGCTGCCGTGATGACCATCGTGTCGGACGCCAGGCGCGGGAGTCTGCTCGGCGTTGTGGAACGCCACTGGAGAAAGCAGGGCTACATGATCACCAACGTGGACAGCGATCAGGAGTTCCCTGCAATCGACGCCAGTACCCCGGAGGACTTCCGGATGAGCGTCTCAGTGGGCGCCACGGGTCAGTTCTTCTTCGACATCGTGACCCCGTGCTTCATCAAATCGGATGTCGTTCCGCCCAAGACAGCAGCCAACGGAACGCCCTTCGAAGGCGAGGACGTTCCCTACCCCTCCGTGCACTCCGACTTCTGGTCCGCGACCACTCCGGCCCCGTCCGCGTCTCCAACCCGCTGACGAAGCCGGAGGCTTCAGCTCGTCGCCCTCAATGACCGGACCCGGGAGGGGCGTTACGGGGATCGCCCTGCCCCTGACCGGGCTGCGGCGGGGCGTAGACGGGCGGGTACGGCGCGTAGGCAGGAGCGGGCGCCACCGGCGCCGCCGAGGCCACTGCTGCGCGACGGCGGGACCGGATGACCGGTATGGCGACCGCACCGCCCAGAAGCGCGGCAGCACCGACACCCAGGCCGATCCAGAGACCAGTGTTACCGGCATCGTCGGATGCGGCGACGGGCTTCTTGTCGTCTTCCTTGTCATCGGCGGCGCCGCCTGCGGCCTTGGAGGCTTCGGCCGAAGGAGAGGGCGACTTAGACTCGGCGGCTACGAGATCCGGCAGCGGATACTCGTCCGCCGGGCCCAGGTCACCGGGAGTGTTGATCGCTCGAAGGGGGCGGATCGCTCCGTAGCCGACATAGTCGTTTCGCTTGTTGCCGCTCGTCGGACCACCGGCCGTGTTGAGCATGGCCCGAAGCACCTGATTGTTGTTCCATTCAGGGCGCTTGGACCAGATCAGCGCGGCGGCCGCTGACGCAATGGCGGTCGCATCGCTGGTGCCGCTAGTTACGCACAGTTTAGTGTCTGAATTTTTACAGGCGTGCACCATGTCCTTGCCGGGCGCGGCAAAGTCCACCTGCGGGCCCCACTGAGACGCTTCAGTCTTCTTGAGGTCCTTACCGACAGCTCCAACTCCCACAACACCGGGCGTGGCTGCCGGATAGGACAACGATGAATCACCGTCGTTTCCGGTGGCCGCAAAGACCAAAGCCCCTTTTCCGAGAGCATATTTGACCGAGTCCGTCATCTCCTGGGAACTCATACTCGCCCCCATGGAGATATTAATAATTCGAGCACCAGAATCAGCCGCGAATCGTATCGCCGCCGACACGGAATCGGTGAATTGAAGGTTGTTGACCGACTCTCCGCTATTTACACGAATGGGCAGAATTTTTGCACCCGGAGCCAAACCGAACGCGCCGTCACCGCCCCCACTTTTCCCCGTACCGGCGATAAGTCCAGCCATATTGGTGCCATGTCCGCTATGGTCAGAACGCTCATCACCCGACTTGTTCGGGGCCAGGTCCTTGCCCTTGAGGACCTGGCCCAGAAGGTCTGGATTCGTGTCGTCAACCCCCGAGTCGATGACTGCAACCGTGACCCCCTTGCCGGTACTGACCTCCCAGATCTTCTCGGCGCCCATGACATCCAGATGCCACTGCCGCGAGCGGATGGAATCCGCGTATGCGGGCGATACCGCTCCGCCCAGCACGAGCAACCCCAGAGCGGCAGCAACCGCCATCCGGCCTCGGGTCCCCGAACGGCTACTGATACGCATCTGCTCTCCCACACCGTTCCCCTGCGACATCAGTCGATAACCGGAGGCACAATACGTCGCCCACCCTGCTGCCAGGTCTCCTCGTCTTCGACGAGGTAGTCCGGACGATTTCCCTGGGCGTCGTCACGACGACGTGCCGCGCCGTTGGAATGTGGCGCAACGGCTCCACCGCGTGCTGCTTGAGCGCCTTGTCTGCCTTCACCGTTCGCGCCGCGGACAAGGCCGGAGCCTCCCGGAGTGAACGGGCGCCCGGGGGTGGCACCAGGCTGCTGCGGACGGCCCATGCCAGCACCCATACCGTTGGCCATCGGGGGGCGCCCGTGCGCACTCTCGCCACCGATGACCGTGCCCCGGGGGATTCCTCCCGTTGGCTGGCCCGAGTTGGGCGGGACGGGTCGGCCACCGACAATGGCACGCTCCTGTGGCGCGCGTGCGGTCGGTCCTCCAGTAGGCCCGCTCTGCCCGGGCATCAGTGGAGCACGTACTCCGGCACTGGGTCTCCCCGTGCCGGGCTGCCCGGGAACAGGGACAGGACTTCCGACAAGTGTGGGCGGCAGCATTCCCGGTGCCGGGGTACCCCCCTCAGGGCGGCCGACTGTCACGGGAACGGTCGAGGGTGCAGAGGAAGGCGACAGCGTCGTCGGCAGCGTCTCCGCACCAGCGATCTCGGTGGTGGTGGCCCGCTCAGGTACCGTCGCAAGCGGAGGAGACGTCATGGCCGCACGGGACTGCGCTGCGACTCCCCCGGCCCCAACTGCGCCCTCGCTGTGCGCCAACGACGAAGCGCCAATGGCTCCGGGCATCGCACCGCTACCTCCGCTGCGCGCAATGCCCTGTTCACTGTCATCGAGGCCTTCAGCGTCCGGCACAAACGCCCCCGGCGGCGGCTGAAAAGTAGGCACCTCCAGCTTCGTCATCTGCGTCTGCGCCTGCTGGTACGACTGCGACAGCTTTCTCATCTCGTCGGCGGCTTCCAGGCGGCTCTTCTCCGCTCCCGCCTCCAGCGTCTCCAGCGACTTGCCCGCCACCAGCCCGGCGTCCGGGTCGTTGCGGTGGGCGTTCGCCGCCGCCAGGTTGGCCTTGGCGCCTGTGACGTCGCGGGGGATGGAGCTCTGCGCGACCGCGATCGCGTCGGACGTGCGGGAAAGCCACTTCGAGGCTTCGTCGCTGTACTCGGCCAGCCGGTACGTCGAGCTGGCCAGGCTCGCTCCCCAGCTCTCGAAGGCGTCCTTGCCCTCCCCCTCCCACTCCACCCGCTGTGGACGGAACTGGAACTGCTGGGCGATGTCGCGGATTTCGGCGGCCGCGGCCGACAGCCGGTCGGCCGCCGCCTGTACCGTCGCGCTGTTCGCCTTGTCCAGCCATGCCAGCATCTGCTCGTGTGACATGGCTTCGAAGGACGTCGAGCCGCCGCCCCCGTTGCTTTCGCCGTACTCCGCCATCCCGATGTCCTACCTGTTCCCCGTAGTCCCCGTGGTTCCCGTTCGACCGGCGCCGAAGCCCCGGCCGTTATTGAGCTACGACGCCGGCGGTGTCGCCCGGCTGCTCCTTGTTCTGGTCCTGCCCCTGGTCCTGCCCCTGGCTCTGTCCCTGGCTCTTGTTCTGGTCCGCCGCCGGGTCGAGTTCCGGGTTGTAGTGCTTCTTCATGTTCTTCTGAATCGCGAGCATCCGCGTCCGGATGTCGTCGTCCTCGCCCTCGTAGCCATGCTTGGACGACACCACCGCGATCCCCATGCCCTCCAGCGAGTCCGCCAGGAGTTGCGAGAGATCCTTGAGTTGCTTGATGACCGATGTGTACGCGGTCGACAGGCCGTTCGCTTCCGCCCAGGCGCCGCCGTCACCGCCGAAGTGGCTTCGGCCCACCGGCTCCTGGCCCACCTTGTCCGGGGCGGCCGGTGAGTCGTTCAGGTTGGTGATCAGCTTGTCGACGCGCTTCTTGAAGTCCATCATCGACTCGGCGTCGTAGAGCATGGAGGCCATCGCCGGATGGACCGAACGCAGCATGCTTTCGTCGCTCATCGGCGTTCACCGGCCCCCGGGCCCGAACCCCCGCGCCCGCCGTTGTCCCCGCTCGGGACATTCTCCCCGCTCAGGACATTGTCCCTACTCAGGACGTTGTCCCCGCTCAGGACGTCCGTGATCAGCACGGATGCCTCCCCCCTTTGCCAACATCTGACTCATGAGCTTAGCCAGTGGTGCCGACACCCCGCACTTCAAGGTCACGACCGCAACGAGAATCACGCCGACGCCCCGCGGGGACCCCGCGCAGGGGACGGGCGCGTCCGCCGAGGATCGGGCTCGGGTTCCTATCCGCCCGGCGCCGCCGCCACCGCCGCCTGGGGGCGGATCGGGAGGCGGCTGATCGGGCGGCCCGTCGCGGCCCTTACCGCTGCGGCCACCGCGGCCGGGGAGGTGACGACCGGGGCCGCGCTGGCCGGTTTGGCGCCGAAGGGGGCTACCACGTCGCGTTCCTCGACCAGCCGGACGATGCGGATGTCCGGGGCGTCCAGGGACGTCGGGAGCGCGTAGCCGGTGAGGTCGGGGCGGCGGATGAGGCCGCGGGTCGTGCGGAGGTTCTCCGTCAGGGCGGTGCCGATGCCCTGGGTGATGCCCGCCTCGATACGGGTGGCGAGCTGGGCCGGGTTGAGGACGCGGCCGACGTCCTGCGCCACGGCCATCTCCACGACCCGGATCGAGCCGAGTTCGATGTCGACGTCCACCACCGCGCGGATCGCGCAGAAGGCCATGCCCACGAAGGCGTCGCCCTGGCCGGCGTCGTCCAGGGGTTCCGTGGGGTGGGGGCGGCACTGGGCCGTGGCCCAGAGTTCCTTGCCGTCGAGCGCCTCCGTGACGGTCGTGGAGAGCACGCCGTCGTACGAGGTGATCTTGCCGTCGGTGATCTGGAGCAGTTCGGTGGACATCCCGAACTTGTGGGCCAGCGGCTGGAGGAGCTGCGTACGGACCATCTTCGCGGCCCGTTCGACCGCGCCGCCCGAGACCCAGGTGTGCCGGCCGTGGGCCGCGGGGCCCGCCGGGGGCTGGTCCGTGTCGACCGGGGCGACCTGGACCTCCTCGATGCCCAGGGTCTCCTGGACGATCTGCCGGGCGAGGGTGGTGAAGCCCTGTCCGGTCTCGACGGCGGCGCAGATGACGGTGGCGATGCCGTCGTGGACCTTCACGGTCGCCGTGGAGACCTCGTCCGCGCCCTCGGCGCCGAGCATGTGGACCATGCCCAGCGCGTAGCCGACGCCGCGCCGTACCGCGCCCGGTTCGCCCGCGCCCTCGGGGCCGCCGGGGAGCAGCCAGGCGGCTTCCGGGGTGTCCTTGGGGAGGGGGGGCAGGGGGTAGTCCCGTACGGCGGTGAGGAGTTCGGCCACCGGGGCCGGGCAGGTGACCGTCTGGCCGGTGGGGAGGATGTCGCCGGTGGCGAGGACGTTGCGCAGGCGCAGTTCGGCCGGTTCGAGGCCGAGTTTGGCGGCGAGCTTGTCCATCTGGCCCTCGTACGCGGCGCAGACCTGCATGGCGCCTTCGCCGCGGACGTGGCCGGAGGGCGGGTTGTTGGTGCGTACGGCCCAGCCTTCGATGAAGGCGTGCGGGACGACGTACGGGCCGCAGGCGAAGGCGACGGCCGCCGCGAGGGATTCGGAGGAGGCGTCGGCGTACGCGCCCGCGTCCAGCAGGATCTGGGCCTCGACCTTGACGAGGCGGCCCTCGGCGTCCGCGTGGTGGCGGTAGCGCAGCAGGGTCGGGTGGCGGTGGGCGTGGCCGAGGAAGGACTCCTCGCGGGTGGCGGCGAGTTTGACGGGGCAGCCGGTGCGCAGGGCGAGGAGCCCCAGCGGGATCTGGAAGCCGGGGTCCTCGCGGTCGCCGGTGGCGCCGGGGACGCCGGTGACGACGACCTTGACCTGTTCGGGGTCGAGGCCGAAGCAGGCGGCGGCCAGGTCGCGGTCGGTGTGGGGGTCGGTGGAGGCGGTGTAGATCTCGACGCCGCCGTCCGGTCTCGGTACGGCGAGGCCGGCCTCGGCGCCGATGGGGGCGGGGTCCTGGCGGCCGATGCGGTAGAGCCCTTCGACGATGACCTCGCCGGTGAGGTCGGGGTCGCCGTAGCGCAGCGGGATGTGGCGGATGAGGTTGCCGTCGGGGTGGAGCGGTTCGGCGGCGAACGCCTTCTCGGGGTCGGTGACCGGTTCGAGGATCTCGTACTCGACGGCGATGGCCGCGGCGGCGAGCCGGGCCGTGTCGGGGTGGTCGGCGGCGACGGCGGCGATGGCCTCGCCGTGGTGGCGTACGACGTCGGAGGCGAAGACGGGGCGGTCGACGACGCTCCTGCCGTACGCGGAGTCGCCGGGGATGTCGGTGTGCGTGACGACGGCGCGTACGCCGGGCATGTCGGCGGCGGCGGCCGTGTCGACGGAGACGATGCGGGCGTGCGGGTGCGGCGAGCGCAGGATGGCCGCCCACAGCAGGCCCTCGGCCCACAGGTCGGCGGCGTACGGGAACGTGCCCTCGGTCTTCGCGCGCGCTTCGGCCGGCGCGAGTGAGGCTCCGAGGCCGTGCGCGGGCGGCTCCTGGTGGGGACCGTCGAGCGCGGTCCCGGTGGCCGCGTCGTTGCTCACGCCATGCCTCCGTCGGGCGAGTGCGGGTGCGGGTTCGGGTTCGTGTGCGGGTCACCGGCGGCGCCGGTCCCCGGGGGTGCCTGGTGCGGGATGCGCGCTTCCTCGGAGGCGGCGGCCGCGGCTTCCGCGCTCGCCTGGCGTTCGGCGACGACCTCGCCGACGGCGTCGAGGACGCCGCGGTAGCCGGAGCAGCGGCAGAGGTTGCCGCAGAGCGCCTGGCGGGTCTCCAGCTCCGTGGGGGCGTGGTTGCCCTCCAGGAGGTCGTGGACGGTCATGGCCATGCCGGGGACGCAGAAGCCGCACTGGACGGCCCCGCAGGCCGCCAGGGCCCGCTGGACGTCGGAGGGTTCGCCGTCGACGGCCAGGCCCTCGACCGTACGGACCTCGGATCCGGCGGCGGTCGCCGCGGGGACGAGGCAGGAGGCGACGAGCCGGCCGTCGACCTGGACGTTGCAGGCGCCGCACTCGCCCTGGGAGCAGCCGTCCTTGGCGCCGGCGAGGCCGAGGCGTTCGCGCAGCACGTACAGCAGCGACTCGCCGATCCAGGCGTCGGTGACGGGGCGGTCGGCGCCGTTGACGCGCAGGACGTAGGAGCCCGCGGGGTGTTCGGCGCTGTCGTTGCTGTGGGTGAGCGGGGCGAAGTCGTGGTCGGGCGAGGCGTCGGGCGCGTGGTCCGGCTCGGGTGCCGCTTCCGGTACGGGGCCGGGCGCGGCCTCGGTCTCCGGGGCGGGCTCGGGTACGGAGGGGTCCTCGGCCGGTTCCGGCGCCCAGGGCGCGGGGGCACCGCCGGGCAGGGTCGCGGGCGGGGCCTCGCCGGCCCACTGGGAAGCCAGTACGGAGGTGCTGAACTCGCCCGACTCGTCCGGGAGGTCGCCTCCGGCGACCGGGATCGTCCACTGGCCGGTGAGTTCGGCGGGGGCGTCGGCGGGTGCTTCGGCGGAGTGCGCGCCCGCTTCCTGGACGACGTCGCTGAAGTTCCAGTGGCTCGTGCCCTGTGGCTCGTAACCGCCGGGCCCGTAGCCGCCGTGGCCGTACCCGCCCTGGCCGTAGTCGCCGCTCTGGCCGTACGCGGCGTCCTGGGCCCCTGCGACGGGCTGGGCGGCCCAGCCGCCGGGCCCGGCCTGATCGGTCCTGGACGGGTCGCCGGGGGCCTGTGGCTCGATGCTGGGCGGTACGTAGCCGTGCCCCGGCGCGGCCAGGGGCGCGTCCAGGGAGTCCTCGGGCGGCAGTTGCACGAAGGCGGTCGCCTCGGCGTCGTAGTCGCCGCCGTGCGGGACGGGCTGCCAGCCGCCCTGGTGCTCGGCGGGCCCGGCGCCCTGGCCGGATCCGGAATGGTCGTTGGTGGTCACGACAGCGCCCTCCCCAGTGCTCGTCGGGCCAGCGCGGCGACGGTGCGCCGCAGGTGCAGTACGGCGGCGGACGGCGCGGGCGCCTCCCCGCCGTCGGCGGGCGGCGGCGGGTCCGGGATGCACGCGGCGGCGACGTACTCGCCGAAGGCGGCGAGCGCTTCCTGCGCGAGCCCCCGCGCGCCGTCCCAGTCGATCAGCGAGGCGATCCAGCGCTCCGCTTCGAGGGGGCGCAGCGGCATCGGGGCGATCGCGCCGACCGCGCAGCGCACGCCGCGCCGCGCCGGGTCGAGGACGACGGCGACGGACGCGGTGGCGCGGCCGGGGCCGGTCCGTCCCGTCGCCTTGAGGAAGACCTGCGGGGCGTGCAGGAGCGGGACGCGGACGAAGCCGATGAGTTCGGCGGGGGCGAGCATCTCGCGCCCCGCCAGGAGGTGGGAGACGGGGATCTCGCGGCGCGCGGCGCCGGGTCCCGCGACCACCAGGTCGGCTTCGAGCGCGGCGAGGACGGGCAGGGCGTCACCGGTCGGCGCGGCGGTGGCGATGTTGCCGCCGAGCGTGCCGGCGTTACGGATCTGGGGCGGCCCGGCCGCGCGCGCCGAGGCGGCGAGCGCGGGGATCAGGGCGGCGAAGTCGGGCCTGCCCATGCGCGCGTGCGTGAGGCCGGCGCCGAGCAGGGCGTGGCCGTCCTGGTAGTGCCAGCCGCGCAGTTCACTGATCCGGCCGAGGCCGACCAGTCCCGCGGGCCTCAACTGGCCTTTGTTGACGGCCGCCATCAGGTCGGTGCCACCTGCGACGGGCACGGCGGCAGGCATCTCGGTGAGCGCCGCCACGGCCTCGTCGAGCGAGGCCGGCAGCGTCACGAACTGCGCCGTCTGCGGTGCGTGCGTGGTCAACCCCACTGCCCCTTTCCGGTGTCCCGGTGTCCCGCCTGTGTTGCCGTACCGTACGTGCTCACAGGCCGGACGTGGCAACTCTGGCACATCTTCCGGGCAGGGCGACGCGAGGGTCCACGAAGGGCGCATCCGTCCCCGACCAGGGGGAAGGTCCGCTTTCACCCCTCTTCGCCGCCACATACTGAATGCCACTCTTCGGCGGTCGTTGTATGACTTATCCGCCTGGGGTGACGGGGAGTACGGCGCGCCTTACCGTGGCTAGGATCCGTCCCGGATCGGCCGGGAACCGTCCCGGATCCGACGCGGATCCGCCCCGACTCCGGCCCGGATCTGCTCAGATCCGCGGCGGCGGCCCTTCGAGCGGCCGTCCCGCGACACCGGGGCGGCGCTGCCAGGGCAGCGGGCCGCCGGGCGGCCGGTAGGCGACCCCGAGTGCGTCAAGACGCCGGTAGTGCTCCGTCATGCGCTGTTCGAAGTCGGCGAAATCACGTTCCCCGGGGGCGGGCAGGGCCGACCAGGCGACCTCGGCGAAGGCGGCCAGGCGCGGGAAGACCTGGTAGTCGACGCGGGAGCGGTCCTGCATCACCTCGGTCCAGACATTGGCCTGGGTGCCGAGGACATGGGCGGCCTCCTCCTCGGTGAGCTGCGGGGGCAGGGGCTCGAAGCGGTAGACGTCCTCCAGGGTGCGGACGTAGCCGATGGGCATCGGCTCGTCCTCGCCGGGCGCCTGACGGTGGTCCAGGTAGACGTACTGCTCCGGGCACATGACGACGTCGTGGCCGGCCCGTGCGGCGGCGATGCCGCCCGCGTAGCCGCGCCAGGACGAGACGGCGGCGCCCGGCGCGAGGCCGCCCTCCAGGATCTCGTCCCAGCCGATCAGGCGCCGCCCGCGCGCGGTGAGCCAGCGGTCGAAGTGGCGGATGAACCAGGACTGGAGCTCGTCCTCACCGGCCAGGCCGAGTTCGCGGATCCTGGCCTGGGCGGCCGGGGAGCGCTTCCACTGGTCCTTGGGGCACTCGTCACCGCCGACGTGGATGAACGGCGAGATGTCGGCGGGGAAAAGGTCGAGTATCTCGGTGAAGACGTCCTCGTAGAACCGGAGGGTGTTGTCGGTGGGGGCGAGTACGTTGTCGTTGACGCCCCAGGTGTCCCAGACGGTGAGGGAGGTCGTGTCGATGACATCGGTGTTGCCGAGTTCCGGGTACGCGGCGATGGCGGCCTGCGAATGGCCCGGGATCTCGACCTCGGGGACGACGGAGATATGGAGCGCGGCGGCGTGCGCGACGATTTCGCGGATGTCGTCCTGCGTGTAGTAACCGCCGTGCGGTTTCTCGTCCCACAGCTCCGAGGCGCGGTGGCCCCATTTGGTGCGGGCCCGCCAGGCGCCCACCTCGGTCAGTCTCGGACGGCTCTTGATCTCGACGCGCCAGCCCTGGTCGTCGGTGAGATGGAAGTGGAAGACGTTCAGCTTGTGGGCGGCGAGCAGATCCAGCCACCTCAGGATGTCGTCCTTGGGGGTGAAGTGGCGTGACACGTCGAGCATCAGCCCCCGCCACGCGAAGCGCGGCGCGTCCTCGATGACCGTCATGGGTACGGACCAGTGGCGCCCGGACCCCAGGGGCGCCGCGCGGAAGGCGTCGGGGCCGAGGAGCTGACGGAGTGTCTGGGCGGCCCGGAAGACCCCGGCGGCGCTGCCGCCGTCGATCCGGACGGCCTCGGCGTCCACGGTGATCCGGTGGCCCTCGGGGCCCAGTTCGCGCGCGATGTCCGCGCTGACGCCGAGGACGATCAGGTTGTCGCCGGGGCCCGTCCCCGCGTCGGGGAGCAGGGGCAGTCCGGTGGCGGCGCCCACGGTGGTACGGAGCCAGTGCGCGACGCCCTCCGTGCCGGGCCCCGCCGCGACCGCGGTCTCCGCGTCGAGCGGGAAGGCGTCCGCGGTGCGCGGCGCCGGCCAGGAGCGCAGGGGGTCGGGGATCAGGTCCATGGTGGGTCGCTCCTCCGCGCCGGGTTCGGGGTGCCGGTGCCGCGACCGGCGCCGGGTCCCGGACGCACCGGCCCGGGACCGCTTGCCTACCCGGGATCGGCGGCTCCCAGACCGGGGCCGGCGACCTGCCCGACCGGCCGGATCCCGCCGCCCCGTCCCGGCGACCGGAACCGGCCACGCCCGCGCCTCCGGAACCCGCGGGCCGCGCCCGGCCCGTGCCCTGCCCGTGCCGTGCCCGCACCCCGCCCCGGCCCGTGGGTCCCGGGAACGCGTACGGCCCCCGGAGCACGTGCTCCGGGGGCCGTACGAACGGCGTACGAACGGCAGGCGGGCGGCTACTTCTTGCCGCTGTCCTTGCCGCTCTTCCCCTTGTCCTTGTCCCCGCCGGGGCCCATGGACTCGTAGATCTCCTTGCACATGGGACAGACCGGGTACTTCTTGGGGTCGCGCCCCGGCACCCAGACCTTTCCGCACAACGCGACCACGGGAGTGCCGTCGAGCGCACTCGCCATGATCTTGTCCTTCTGGACGTAGTGGGCGAAGCGCTCGTGGTCGCCGTCGCCGTGCGACACCTGGGGTGTCGGCTCCACGAGGGTGCTTGTACCTGCCCCGCGATCGGGCTCAAGAGTGCTCATGGGAACCAAGGGTACCCACGCCGGAGGCATCACGGAGTAGCCGGGTCCGTGCACTCCGCAGCCGAACACGCGCCCGTCGCGGCGACACGCCGGGCACGGACCTCTGAGTGGCGAGTTCAGGCCACGGCTCAGCCCCTTCAATTGACGGGGCTGGCGCCGGCTCCCTCACCGCCTCCTCAATTGAGGGAGGGGTCGTCCGGGTACGTCGCGACCATCGCCAGTTCGCTGCGCTGTCTGCGCAGCACGGCGCGCCACAGGCTCTCCGGGCGCGGCGACGACACGTCGCCCGGCTCGGACTCCACCACGTACCACGCGCCTTCGCGCAGCTCCCCTTCGAGCTGGCCGGGGCCCCAGCCCGCGTACCCGGCGAAGATGCGCAGCGAGCCGAGCGCCCGCGCCAGCAGCTCCGGCGGGGTCTCCAGATCGACGAGGCCGATCGCCCCGTGCACCCTGCGCCACCCCAACGGCCCCTCGTCGCCCGGTATCACGGCGAGCCCCAGCGCCGAGTCCAGCGAGACGGGGCCGCCCTGGAAGACCACGCCCGGCTCGCCCGCCAGCCCGCCCCAGGGCTCCAGGATGTCCCCGACGCCCACGGGCGTGGGCCTGTTGAGGACGACGCCGAGCGAGCCCTCGTCGTCGTGATCGAGCAGCAGGACGACCGCGCGCTCGAAATTCGGGTCCGCCAGGGAGGGTGTCGCGACAAGCAGCCGCCCTGTGAGCGAGGACACCTCGGTCATGCGAGACATGATCCCGCATATTCGCCGTCCGCGGGGCGTGCCCGGCACAGTGGGCGTGCGCGCAGCTCAGGGCGCACGGCGGCAACGGGAGCGCACGGCGCGCCGGGAGCCGCGGCGGTGACCCTGCGCGAGGGACGTTCCACCGTACGTATCAAGGGCGTTCCCGTACGTGTCCATTACGTATCCGACGCCGCCCGGGCCTTACGGCACCGGGGGTGAGGAGCCGTACCCTTTTCCTTGGCCACCCGCCCGCCCACTCCGGAACGCGAGATTCATGACCGGCACTGACGATGTAATGCTTGTCCACGGCGGCACCCCGCTGGAGGGCGAGATCCGGGTCCGCGGCGCGAAGAACCTGGTGCCGAAGGCCATGGTCGCCGCCCTCCTCGGCAGCGGCCCGAGCCGGCTGCGCAATGTGCCCGACATCCGCGATGTGCGGGTGGTGCGGGGACTGCTGCAGCTCCACGGCGTGACCGTGCGCCCCGGCGACGAACCGGGTGAGCTGATCCTCGACCCGACGCATGTCGAGAGTGCCAACGTCGCCGACATCGACGCGCACGCGGGTTCGTCCCGTATCCCGATCCTCTTCTGCGGACCGCTGCTGCACCGGCTCGGCCACGCGTTCATCCCCGGTCTCGGCGGCTGTGACATCGGCGGCCGGCCGATCGACTTCCACTTCGACGTGCTGCGCCAGTTCGGCGCGACGATCGAGAAGCGGGCGGACGGGCAGTATCTGGAGGCCCCGCAGCGACTGCGCGGCACGAAGATCCGGCTGCCGTACCCGTCGGTCGGCTCGACGGAGCAGGTGCTGCTGACGGCCGTGCTGGCCGAGGGCGTCACCGAGCTGTCGAACGCCGCGGTGGAGCCGGAGATCGAGGACCTGATCTGCGTGCTCCAGAAGATGGGCGCGATGATCTCGATGGACACCGACCGGACGATCCGGATCACCGGTGTCGACCGGCTGGACGGCTACACGCACCGCGCGCTCCCGGACCGGCTGGAGGCCGCGTCCTGGGCGTCGGCCGCGCTGGCCACCGAGGGCAACATCTACGTACGCGGCGCGCAGCAGCGGTCGATGATGACGTTCCTCAACACCTTCCGCAAGGTCGGCGGCGCGTTCGAGATCGACGACGAGGGCATCCGCTTCTGGCATCCGGGCGGCTCACTCAACGCGATCGCGCTGGAGACGGACGTGCACCCCGGTTTCCAGACCGACTGGCAGCAGCCGCTGGTGGTGGCGCTGACGCAGGCGTCGGGGCTGTCCATCGTCCACGAGACGGTGTACGAGTCGCGGCTCGGGTTCACCTCGGCGCTCAACCAGATGGGCGCGCACATCCAGCTCTACCGGGAGTGCCTGGGCGGCTCGGACTGCCGCTTCGGGCAGCGCAACTTCCTGCACTCCGCGGTCGTGTCGGGCCCCACGCGGCTCCAGGGCGCCGATCTGGTCATCCCCGACCTGCGGGGCGGCTTCTCGTATCTGATCGCGGCTCTGGCGGCCCAGGGCACGTCCCGGGTGCACGGGATCGATCTGATCAACCGTGGCTACGAGAACTTCATGGACAAGCTGGTCGAGCTGGGCGCGAAGGTCGAGCTGCCGGGGGGCGCGCTCGTCTGACCGCCTGTCGCGCGCTGCTGTGGCCCCGTCTCCTCGGAGCGGGGCCACAGGCGTCTGCGGGGCCGTTCGGGGCTGAGGGGCCGCCCAGGGCCCTCTGACGGGACGGCAGCCCGCGGCCACGGCTGAAGAGCCCGCGGCCAAGGCTGAAAGACGGAGAACACAGCGGAGGCGGCTCCCCGGTCGGGGAGCCGCCTCCGTGCGTCGCCTGTGCGGGGTGCGGTTTACCCGTACCCCTTGGCGCTTACTTGCCCTTGGCGGCTTCCTTGAGCTTGGAGCCCGCGGAGACCTTCACGCTGTAGCCGGCCGGGATCTGGATCGGGTCGCCGGTCTGCGGGTTACGAGCGGTGCGAGCGGCACGGTGGGTGCGCTCGAAGGTCAGGAAGCCGGGGATGGTGACCTTCTCGTCGCCCTTGGCGACGACCTCGCCGACCGTCTCGGCGAGAGCGGCCAGCACAGCGTCGGCGTCCTTGCGGGTCACCTCGGCGCGGTCGGCCAGGGCGGCCACCAGCTCACTGCGGTTCATGTTTGTACTCCCGTGTTCTTCTTGCCTGTGAGGCGTGAGATCGAAGCCGATGCTGCCAGGGCCCTCGGACAGTCCCCGGACCCGGGTCTGCTGACAGACCCTCGCGCCCGAATACGCATCCTGCCCCCACCAGCGGCGGGAAAGCCAATCCGGCACCCTCCGGAGCCGGACGAAGAGCGCCACTGCCTCGTCGTCGTGACGTTCCGTCGACTCTGTGGAGACTCCTTGGAGCCTTGGGGCCCTATGAGCCCTCCATGAGCCCGCCGGAGGCCCTGAAACCTCCCTGGAGCTGCGGGGCTCATGGTCCGCCACCCTAGAGGGGCCCGCCTGGCCCGGCGAATCGCGACGCGCCGGGCACCGGACGGACGTGAGATGTACCGCAGTGGCCGCTACCGTGACCGGCCCGGGGTGGGCATGGTCACACCGACGGCGTCGCGTCGCCCTCGGCGGCCTTCGCCGCGTCACGCACCGCGCCCGCGACCGCGCCGGCGACCTTGTCGTTGAAGACGGACGGCACGATGTAGTTCGGGTTCAGCTCGTCCTCGGTGACGACGTCCGCGAGGGCGGTCGCCGCCGCGAGCATCATCTCCGTGTTGACCGTACGGGACTGGGCGTCCAGGAGGCCGCGGAAGACGCCGGGGAAGACCAGCACGTTGTTGATCTGGTTGGGGAAGTCCGAGCGGCCCGTGGCCACCACGGCGGCGGTCTCGCGGGCGATCGCCGGGTCGACCTCGGGGTCCGGGTTGGCCAGCGCGAAGACGACCGCGCCGTCCGCCATGGCGGAGACGTCCTTGCCGTCCAGGACGTTCGGGGCGGAGACGCCGATGAAGACGTCCGCGCCGACCACGGCCTCCTTGAGGGTGCCCGTGACGGCCTCGGGGTTGGTGTTGTCCGCGATCCAGCGCAGCGGCGACTCGGGGGCCGCCTCGACCAGGTCCGCGCGGCCCGCGTGGACCACACCGTGGATGTCGGCGACGACCGCGTGCTTGACGCCGGCGGCGATCAGCAGCTTGAGGATGGCCGTACCGGCCGCGCCCGCGCCGGACATGACGACCCGTACGTCACCGATGGACTTGCCGACCACGCGCAGCGCGTTGGTCAGCGCCGCGAGGACCACGATGGCGGTGCCGTGCTGGTCGTCGTGGAAGACGGGGATGTCGAGCGCCTCGCGCAGCCGTGCCTCGATCTCGAAGCAGCGGGGCGCGGAGATGTCCTCCAGGTTGATGCCCGCGAAGCCGGGGGCGATCGCCTTGACGATCGCGACGATCTCGTCGGTGTCCTGGGTGTCCAGGCAGATCGGCCAGGCGTCGATGTCGGCGAAGCGCTTGAAGAGGGCCGCCTTGCCCTCCATCACCGGCATGGCGGCCATCGGGCCGATGTTGCCGAGGCCGAGCACCGCGGAGCCGTCCGTCACGACCGCGACGGTGTTGCGCTTGATGGTGAGCCTGCGGGCGTCCTCGGGGTTCTCCGCGATCGCCATGCAGACCCGGGCCACACCCGGCGTGTAGATCATCGAGAGATCGTCACGGTTGCGGATGGGGTGCTTGGACTGCATCTCGATCTTGCCGCCGAGGTGCATCAGGAACGTACGGTCCGAGACCTTGCCGAGGGTGACTCCCTCGATCTCCCGCAGTTCCTCCACGATCTGGTCCGCGTGGCTCGTGGAAGTCGCGGCGATGGTGACATCGATCCGCAGCTTCTCGTGGCCGGAGGCGGTCACGTCCAGGCCGGTCACCGAGCCACCGGAGGACTCCACGGCCGTGGTGAGCTGGGAGACCGCGGTACCGCTCGCGGGCACCTCCAGCCTGACCGTCATCGAGTACGAGACGCTGGGCGCCGTTGCCATGACCGAGTCCTCTTCTTTCCCTAGCCGCATTGCCGCCCCGCGGGAACTCACGTTCCTACGCGACCTTCAGATGGTCGCACCTACCCGCAGGTAACGGGTAAAGACCTTTATCTACGGAACCCGCGTTCGCCCTTTCGGGACATCGTCCCTGGACATCGCGGGGCCGAGGCCGTCGCACGGCGGCGCGAAAGACCTTAACAGTGGTGTCTTCAACAAAAGCAGGCCCCCACCGTTCTCCGGTGAGGGCCTGCTGAAGTGAGTGTGAAAGATGACACCGACCCGCCATGCTCGCCTCGCGGCAAGTGGTCGCTCGTAGCGACGAAGGTTGGGCCCGGGGGCTTGGATCGGGCCGGTGCCACACCCAGGCTAACAAACCACCCCGGTAAGTGATTCCCTCCTCGCGAGTTGACCGGAAGTCAATGCGTACGGTCAATCCCCGGCCGGGCCCTGGCGGCTGCCCGCGTCACTCCCCGAGGCCGCCCGCGTCACTCCCTGAGCAGGTCGGGGACGCCCTCGGCGTCCGGCTCGTCGCGGGCCGCCGAGACCACCGTGAGCTGCTGCGTCGCCCGGGTCAGCGCCACGTACAGGACCCTCAGGCCGGCCGGGGACTCGTCGGCGATCTCCGCGGGCGAGACCACGACCGTCGCGTCGTACTCCAGCCCCTTGGCCTCCAGGCTGCCCAGCGCTACCACCCGGTCCCCCAGTCCGGCCAGCCAGCGCGCCGCCTGCTCGCGCCGGTGCATCGCGACGACGACCCCCACCGTGCCGTCGACCCGGTCCAGCAGGTCCTGGGCCTGCGCCCGTACGGCCCCGGCGAGGTCCCCGTCCGACACGACCGCGAAGCGCGGCCGTACGCCCGTGGAGCGCACCGCGCGCGGTGACTCCATGCCGGGCATGGCCAGCGCCAGGACCTTCGACGCCAGCTCGGCGATCTCGGCCGGGTTGCGGTAGTTGACGGTCAGGGTGAAGCGGCGGCGCGGCCGGGTGCCGAGCGCCTCGTCCCTGGCCTCCGCCGCCTCGTCCGGGTCCGACCAGGACGACTGCGCGGCGTCGCCGACGACCGTCCAGGTGGCGTGCCGGCCGCGGCGGCCGACCATCCGCCACTGCATGGGCGTCAGGTCCTGCGCCTCGTCGACGATGACGTGCGCGTACTCCGTGCGCTCCGCCGCCAGCCGTTCCGCGCGCTCCCACTGCGACTCCTCGCGCCGCGGCATCAGCTCCTCCAGACCGGTGAGCTGGTCCAGCGGGTCGAGATCGCGGCGCCTGCGCTTGCGGGGCGGGGCGCCGAGCAGGGTCTCCAGCTCGTCCAGGAGGGCCACGTCGTGCACGGAGAGCGGTCCGGTGCCGTCCGGGCCCAGCCGCTTGAGGGAGCGGGCCAGGCGCCGGGTCTCGCCCGGGTTGAGTACGCGGCGGGACCAGCGGCCGAGCCGGCGCTCCTCGGCCATCGAGGCGAGCACCCCGCGCGGGGTCAGCTCGGGCCACCAGGCGTCGAGGAAGGCGAGGAAGCTGTCCTCCGAGGTGATGTCCTCGTCGAAGGACGACCGCAGTTCGGCCGCCAGTTCGGGGTCGGTGTGGCGGCCGGCGGAGCCGGACTTCGACCAGAGGGCGTCCAGCAGGAGTCTTCGGGCCCTGGGTCTGAGCAGGTTGACGGGCGCGGTGCCGCCGAGCACGGAGTGCCGGATGCGGCGCAGCTCGTCGTCCTCCAGTTCCAGGCGGCGGCCGAAGGCGACGACCCGCAGCAGGTCGGTCCGTACCGCGGGGCCGGGCGTGGCGGCGTCGTCGGCGTCCTCGTCGGCGGCGGCCTCGGGGGACTCGGGGGACTCGGGGTCACCGAACGCGAGCTGGCCCACCGGACCGCCCGTCCGGGCCCCGCGGGACGGGGCGGGCCCCGTCCCGGCTTCCAGCGCCCCTCTGGCGGCCTTGCGCAGCACCTTCAGCATCCGGGCCGAGCCCTTGACGCGGGCGACGGCCGGTTCGTCGTACGCCGTGGCCTCGGCGCCGTCCACCAGCGAGCCGACCGCGCGGATCGCGACCTGTCCCTCCTCGCCCAGCGACGGCAGCACGCCCTCGGTGTACGCGACGAGCAGCGGCGTCGGCGAGACGATCAGGATGCCGCCCGCGTACCGCCGCCGGTCCTGGTAGAGCAGGTAGGCGGCGCGGTGCAGCGCCACGGCGGTCTTGCCGGTGCCGGGGCCGCCGGAGACCTCGGTGACGGAGGCGGCGGGCGCCCGGATCACCAGGTCCTGCTCGGCCTGGATGGACGAGACGATGTCCCGCATGGTGTGGCTGCGGGCCTGCCCGAGGGCGGCCATCAGCGCGCCGTCGCCGATCACGGCCAGCGCGTCGCCGCCGAGCGAGGCGGTCAGCTCGGGGCGCATCAGGTCGTCCTCGACCCCGAGGACCTGGCGGCCCTTGGAGCGGATGACGCGGCGCCGTACCACCCGGCCGGGATCGACGGGCGTGGCGCGGTAGAACGGCGCGGCGGCGGGCGCGCGCCAGTCGATGACCAGCGGCGAGTAGTCGGAGTCGAGCACCCCGATCCGGCCGATGTGCAGGGTCTCGGCGATGGCGGCCGTACGGTCGGGCCCGACGGCGTCGTCGGCGGGCTCGACCGAGGTGTACGCGCCGTCCGGGCCCTTCCGGCCGTCCTTGCCCCGGAGGAGGTCGATCCGGCCGAAGAGGAAGTCCTCGAACTCGTTGTTGAGCCGGTTGAGGTGGATCCCGGCCCGGAAGACCTGGGCGTCCCGCTCGGCGAGGGCTCCCGGCGTACCGACCTGCCCCCGTTTGGCGGCGTCGTTCATCAGGAACTCCGCCTCGTGGATCTTCTCCTCCAGGCGGCGGTACACCTGGTCGAGATGGTGCTGTTCGACGCCGATCTCACGGGCGCGTACGGAGTCGTGCCCCGTGTCGCGTCCGGGATCGACGGCGGGTCCAGCGGATTCAACAGCGGCATCCTGCGCGGCCACCGAGGCCCCCTTCATGACGTGCGTCGGGCAGCCGTCAACCGTACGCGAAGGGGGCACGTATGTCAGGCGTCGATCTCCAGCAGTCGCTTGCCGTCGTCGGTCCGTACCTCGAAGTGATCGAACTCGCTGTCGGTCATCGACGTACTGCCCTGGATGTAGAGCGGCTTCCTGGCGTCCTTGTTCGAGCTGTCGGGGATGCCGTACCCCCACTTGGGCACGGACCAGGTCGTCACGACCTCCTGCTCGCCCGTCTTGGAGACGGCGATCAGGCTGCACGTCAGCGGCCCCTTGACGTTCTTCAGCTCCAGGGTCATCAACGTGCCGTAGAGCTTCTCCTCCATGGCGACGGTCCCGCTGACCCCCGTGACGGGGTCCGTGCCGCCGACCTTGTTGGTGATGTGGCCGAAGTCCTGCGCGGCGGTGGAGCGTGTGGCAACGTTGCTGGTCTCATTGCCGCCGCTGCCCTGCGTGGCCACCCCGACCGCGACGGGACCGCCGACGATCAGCGCCGCTGCGGCGGCGACGAGGTAGAACCCCCGGCGCTTGCGCTTGGCGCGTTTCGCCGCGACCTCGTCGACCAGCTTGTCGAGAAGCTGGGGACTGGGCCGTACGGAGACGGACGGGGTCGGGAGCTGGGAGAGCGGGACCGGGGGCGGAGCCTGCGGATTGATGGAGGACACCGAGGCCATCGAGCCCGGTGGCCCCATGGAGCCGAACGGGTCCGGGTTGTCCGCCAGCATCGCCAGCATCGGTTCCATCCCGGAGAACTCCTCCAGATGGACCGCGCAGATCCGGCACCCGGCCAGATGCGCTTCGAAGATGGAGGCGTCGACATCGTCCAGAATGCCGAGAACATACGCGCCGACGGTTTCATGCACAGTACTTTCGTCGCCCAGTCCGTACTGCTCGTGCGTGGTCATGCCGAGACCCCCCTCTCCTCCAACGCGAGCTTCATCGAACGCAGTGCGTAGAACACACGGGAACGCACCGTCCCGCTGGGTATGCCGAGCGTCTCCGCCGCCTCATTGACCGTACGCCCCTTGAAGTACGTCTCCACGAGTACTTCCCGGTGGGCGGGGGTCAAATCCTCAAGGGCATCTGAGAGCGTCATAAGCCACAACGCCTTGTCGATCTCGTCCTCCGCGGGCATGACCTCCAGCGGCGACGGATCGACTTCCTGCGGCCGGGCCTGCCGGCTGCGGTGTCCGTCGATGACGATGCGCCGGGCGACCGTCACCAGCCAAGGTCGGACAGAGCCGGTCGCCCTGTTGAGCTGACCGGCGTTCTTCCAGGCACGGATGAGCGTCTCTTGCACGACGTCCTCGGCTCGCTGGCGGTCGCCCGCCACGAGACGCATGACGTAGGCGAGCAGCGGTCCGGCATGTTCCCGGTAGAGGGCTCGCATCAACTCCTCGTCAGGTGCGGGAGTGTTGGTGCGCGGTGTCGCGCTCCGGTGTCGGGCCCGGTGAGGGCGGTCATCGGCCACGGCCGCATCCTTGCGCACCTAAACCTCCCGGTCGAGACCTTCATGGCTGCTTCTCCCTCATCACTACGGAAGCCCGACCAGCGGTGCTCAACCATTCCGAAAAAACTTTCAAGATCTTTTGGGCGCGCTCCCACGCCCCCTGGGCGGGTTGCACGCCGATCCGGGCCGCGCACGGGGATTCGTGCAGAACTCATGGAGGACATGTCTGTGACTCGCAAAGAAGGCGCGCAGAGTTGGCTTGAAATAGCGCAAGAACCTTATGGAATCGGCCGGAGAGGCACCCTTGTCCGGCCAACCGCAGTATGCCGAACGACCGTTCGCACGGCCGTCGGCGAGTTCAGGGGTGCGTTCAGGGTGCGCTCAGGGGTGCGCTCAGGGGTGCGCTCAGGGGTGCGTGACGGAGGCCGCTCTGCGCCGGTGTCTGGCGACCCGTTCACGGTTCCCGCAGACCTCGCTGGAGCACCAACGGCGGCGCCGCCCCCGCGAGGTGTCGAGGTAGACCCGCCGGCACCGGTCGCCCTCGCACCGCCGCAGCCGGGCGCGCGCGTCCTGGTCGGTGAGGAGTTCCACGGCGTCCCTGGCGACGGCGGCGAGCAGCGCGGCGCACTCCGGCTCGGGGATCGGCGCCCGTACGAGGACACCCGCGTCGTTCCGTACGGCCCTGATCCCCGGCGGCGCCCCGGCCGCCAGCGCGTTGACCCGCTCCAGGGCGGCGGGCGCCTGCCGGCCGTCGATCTCGGCGCGTACCAACCGCCCTATACCGTCACGGAGTTCGGCGAAGGAGCGGACCCAGTAGGCGTCGATGCCGGAGAGCGGGGTGCCGGGCGGCAGCAGTCCGGCGCCGAGCAGCCACCGGCCGAGCGGTACGGCGCCGTCGAGCCGTCCCCGTCCTCCCGCGGCCGGTTCCGCGGTGGCCATCAGGTCCAGGCAGACCCGCCCGGAGTCGAACCGCCAGCCGTACGCGCCCGCGCCCGCCGTCGTGTTCGCCGTGTTCGCCGTACGCGCCGTGCCCACCGTCCTGCCCGCCGCCATGCGCCTGTCACCGCCTCGGACTCGCCGTGGGTGCCGCCCCGGGTTCCGTCCTCCCCAGAGTGCCCGCAAGGCGGCGCGACCGGAACCCCCGCCACCGGCCGCTGTCCGATACCGCGTCAGGGGGCCGTGTTCGGCGGGCCGTTGTGCAGGATGCGCTGGAAGAGATGGTGATCGCGCCATGCGCCGTCGACATGGAGGTAGTCGGGCGCGGTGCCGATCAGTTCGAAGCCGCATTTGCGCAGTACGCGCTGGGACGCGGCGTTGGCGAGAACGGTCCCCGCCTCGACGCGGTGCAGCCCCAGATCCTCCCTGGCCGCCCGGCAGACCTGCTCGACCAGGCGCGTCGCCAGGCCGCGCCCGGTGTACTCGGCGTCGACCCAGTAGCCGAGGTTCGCGCTGCGGAAGGGCCCGAGCGCGATGTGGGAGAGGGTCGCCTGGCCGACGACACGCTCCCCGTCCTTGAGGTGCCAGAGCCGTTCGGACGGGTCGGCGAGCCGGTGGGCCTGGGCCTGCGCGGTGAAGAAGTCGGCGGGACGTATGGGCCCCCAGGGCCGCATGTGGTCACGGTTGCGCAGCAGCGCCTCCGCGACGCGCTCGGCGTCGCCCGGAGTGGCGGGGCTGATGAGGATCGAGGAGTCATGGGCCATCTCCGTACCGTACCGACGCGTGTACGAACCCCCGGGCGGTTCAGGCGCGTTCCGAGCCGTTCACGCGCGTTCGGAGCCGCTCGCCGCGCGCTCCGAGCCGTTCCCGCGCGGCTCAGGCGTCGGCGTACTTGGAGTCGGCCGACGGGTCCAGCGCCAGCCGGTAGCCGCGCTTGACCACGGTGTGGATCAGTTTCGGGGCGCCCAGCGCGGTCCTGAGGCGGGCCATCGCGGTCTCGACGGCGTGCTCGTCGCGGCCGGCGCCGGGCAGCGCGCGCAGCAGCTCCGCCCGCGGGACCACCCAGCCGGGCCGCCGGGTCAGCGCCTTCAGCAGGGCCATGCCGGCGGGCGGCACCGGCCGCAGCTCGCCGTCGACGAGGACCGCGTGGCCGCGGATCTCCATCCGGTGACCGGCGACCGGCAGCGTACGGGCGCGTCCCGGCAGCTCGGCACAGAGCACCTGGACGAGCGGGCCGAGGCGGAAGCGCTCCGGCTGGACGGTGTCGATCCCCCGCGCCTGGAGCGGCAGCGCGGTGACCGGTCCGACGCACGCCGCCAGCACGTCGTGGTGGAGGGCGTCGAGCAGCTCGGTGAGCCGGCCGCGTTCCTCGGCGCGGGAGAGCAGCGAGGCGGCGGCGGGCGCGCTGGTGAAGGTGACGGCGTCCACGGAGCGGGCGACGGTCGCGTCGATCAGCCGGTCGACCGGGGCGAGGTCCTCCGGCGGCATCCAGCGGTAGACGGGGACGACCACCACGTCGGCGCCGCCCGCCCGCAGCGCCTCCACGAAGCCCGGCAGGGGTTCGCCGTGGAGCTGGAGGGCGATACGGCGCCCCTCGACGCCCTCGCCGAGGAGCCGGTCCAGGACCTCGGCCATGGATTCGGAGGTGGGCGACCACGCCTCGGTGAGCCCGGCGGCCCGGATGGCGCCCTTCACCTTGGGTCCGCGGGCCAGCAGTTCGACGCCGCGCAGGCAGGAGAGCAGGTCCTCGCCGAGTCCCCAGCCGTCGGCCGCGCCGACCCAGCCGCGGAAGCCGATCGCGGTGGTGGCGACGACCACGTCGGGCACGCGGTCGATCAGCTCCTTCGTGGCCGTGAGCAGCTCCGCGTCGTCGGCGAGCTGCACGATGCGCAGGGCGGGCGCGTGCACGACGGAGCCGCCGCGGCGCTGGAGCAGCGCCCCCAGCTCATCGGCGCGCCGGGCCGCGGTGACCCCGATGGTGAACCCCGCGAGCGGGCCGTGCTGC
This sequence comes from Streptomyces sp. NPDC087310, assembly GCF_044744405.1. Lineage (NCBI taxonomy): Bacteria > Bacillati > Actinomycetota > Actinomycetes > Kitasatosporales > Streptomycetaceae > Streptomyces > Streptomyces sp. NPDC087310. The sequence goes on from NZ_JBIUYF010000001.1 coordinate 1,415,155, forward strand.
TGATCGTCCATACGTCGCCTCCCGCTCTCTCCCGCTCGCGCTCACCCGCGGCTCGGACTCGTCAAGGCGTCCGAGCCTGTCAACCGCGCGTGACGGGCCCGGTACGCCACCATTTCACCGAGGTTACGTACGGCTCCGGTCTAGACCTCGGCGTAGCTGAGCTTGGGCTTGCTCTCAGCGTGTACGGAGCCGGTCGGCACCCTTCGAAGGTATACCGCCCAGGTGAGGGCGAAGCAGCAGGCGTAGAAGAGCAGGAAGGCGACGAACGCCGAGGTGCCGGTCCCGGCCGTCTGGAAGGACTGCCGGAAGGCGAGGTTGATCGCGAGCCCGCCGAGCGCGCCGACGGCCCCTATCAGTCCCATGGACGCCCCGGAGAGCCGGCGGCCGTACGCGGCGGCGGCCTCGCCGGACATGCCCTGGTCCAGCGCCTTCGCCTGGAAGATGCCGGGGATCATCTTGTACGTGGAGCCGTTGCCGAGCCCGGTGAGCAGGAACAGCGCGACGAACCCGACGAGGAAGACGGTCAACGACTCGATCACGGAGGCGAAGACCACGACACCGGTCGCCGCGGCCATGGCGGCGAAGTTCCACAGGGTGATGCGGGCGCCGCCGTACCGGTCGGCGAGCGTGCCGCCGACGGGCCGGACCAGGGAGCCGAGGAGCGGCCCGATGAAGGTGATCGAGGCGGCCTGGAGAGGGGTGCGGCCGAACTGGGTCTGGAGGACGAGCCCGAACGCGAAGCTGTACCCGATGAACGACCCGAACGTCCCGATGTAGAGGAACGACATGATCCAGGTGTGCCGGTCGCGTACGGCTTCCCTGGCGGCGCCGGTGTCGTTCGTGACGGGCGCGAGGTTGTCCATGAACAGCGCGGCGCAGAGGGCCGCGCCGATGATCAGCGGGATGTAGACGCCGAGCACGATCCGGGGGTGCGCGGCGCCCGCGACCCCGATCACCAGCAGCCCCACGAGCTGCACGACGGGTACGCCGATGTTCCCGCCGCCCGCGTTGAGGCCGAGGGCCCAGCCCTTCTTGCGCAGGGGGAAGAAGGAGTTGATGTTCGTCATGGAGGAGGCGAAGTTCCCGCCGCCGACCCCGGTGAGCGCCGAGACCACCATGAAGGTGGTGTACGAGGTCCCGGGCTCCATGACGGCGAACGCGGCGACGGTCGGCAGGAGCAGCATCAGCGCGCTGAAGATCGTCCAGTTCCGTCCGCCGAAACGCGCGACGGCGAAGGTGTAGGGGACCCGCACGATCGAGCCGACCAGGGTGGCGGTCGCGATCAGGAAGAACTTCCCGGCCGGGTCGACGCCGTACTCCGGCCCCATGAAGAGCACCATCACGGACCACAGGGTCCATATGGAGAAGCCGATGTGCTCGGAGAGGACGGAGAAGAGCAGATTGCGCCGGGCGACCCGCTCCCCCGTCTCCCGCCAGAAGGAGTCGTCCTCCGGATCCCAGTGCTCGATCCAGCGGCCCCCTTTACGTGCTGCGACGGTGGTGATCGGGGCAGTCATCACGCCTCCACGGACGGGTTCGGTAGGTGATCCCCGACCGTAGATACGGCGCGTTTCGCCCCCGTGCCTCAAAATGACCGCCGCGCAACCTTGCTCTCACCCGGGGCGGGGGGCCGCTGTGAGCGGGGTTCCGGCCGCGGCGCGCGGACCGGACGGGGGCCAAATCCGGGGCGGCGTCTCCCGCGCGCGGATTATCGTTCCAACTCGGGGTGGCACAGCACGCGTTGGAACAGCCGGCGCGCCCCCGGACGCGGAGGAGACCGCATGGCGCGTACCACGACAAGATCCACCGGCCACCCCGACCGGCCGGCCACCCTGGCACTGGTCGCCCAGCGGGCGGGGGTGTCGCCGCAGACCGTGTCCAACGCGCTCAACGCCCCGGAACTCCTCGCACCGCCGACCCTGGAGCGGGTCCGCAGGGCGATAGCCGAGCTGGACTACCGGCCGCACCAGGCCGCGCGCGCCCTGCGGACGCGTACCAGCAAGCTGATCGGCTACGGGGTCCACCCCATGACCCACGGGAGGTCCGGGCCGGTGATGGACCACTTCCTGCACGCGCTCTCGCGGTCGGCCAACGAGGCCGGGTACCGGGTGCTGCTCTTCACCGCGCCCGCCGGGGCCGAGTACGAACCCGACTGCTACGCCGGGCTGCTGCGGGAGCAGCCGGTCGACGGCTTCGTCCTCACCCACACCTTCCGGGGCGACCGCCGCCCCGACTGGCTGCGCAAGCGCGGTATCCCCTTCGTCGCCTTCGGCCGCCCCTGGTCGGCGCGGCCCGCCGGGGACTGGGTGGACGTGGACGGGGCCCACGGCACCTCGGCCGCCGTCGACCACCTGGTGGCGCTGGGCCACCGCAGGATCGCCTTTCTCGGCTGGCCCAGGGGCTCCGGCGTGGGCGACGACCGGGCCGGGGGCTGGCGGGAGGCGATGCGCCGCCACGGGCTCTCCGTGCGCGGGCTGCGGCTGTACGCGGAGAACGACGTGGACGCCGCGCGGGACGCGGTGGCCCCGCTCCTGTCCGCCGGTACGACCGCCGTGGTGGCGGTCAGCGACACCCTCGCCCTCGGCTGCTACCGCGCGCTGCTGGAGGGCGGCCGTACGCCGGGGCGGGACGTCGCCGTCGTCGGGTTCGACGACTCCTCCGCCGCCGCGCTGCTCACCCCGGGGCTGACCAGCCTGCGCCAGCCGCTGCCCGAGGTGGGCCACGCCTGCACCCGGCTGCTGCTCGCCCGGATCAAGGAGCCGCTGGGCGAGCCGGAGCAGGTGCTGCTGCCGCCCTCGCTGGTCGTCCGGGAGAGTTCGGCGCACGCGGTCTGAGGCCCGCCCGCCGGGGCCGTCCGCCGAGCCCGCCCACCGGGGGCCGACCACCGGGCCCGCCCGCCGGGGTCAGCGTTTGTGGCCGCCTCCTGAGGACGACCGGCGCCCGCCCCCGCTCCGTGTCTCCCCGTTCGGCCACAGCCTCGGCCGGCGCCGCGCCGCCAGGTCCTCGACCCATCCGACGGCCAGGATCATCAGCCCGATCATCGGCCACACCATGACCAGGGGCAGCACGTTGTACAGGGAGTCCAGCTCCGAGGCGAAGGACTCGGTCCCCGGGATGTTCCAGAGCTGGTCGATGAGCGGATACGTCATCATGATCAGCAGGTTGTGCCAGAGGTAGATCGTGACGGCGCGGTTGTTGGCCAGGGTGATCGTCGAGTCGAACTGCTTGAGCTTGCCCGGCAGTTCACGCCAGGACGGCGAGTACTGGAGCAGGATCATCACGAACCCCAGCGACCAGGTCGCCTGCGCGAGCGGGATCTCGTCCAGGTTCCAGCCCTCGTCGGTGAGATGGCCCGAGGCCCACCACAGGCCGAACGCCATCGTCAGGGCCGCCAGCGAGACCGTCAGATAGCGCGGCACCTTCTGGAACATGCCGTCGTTGTGCGCGAAGCCGAGCACCCAGCAGGCGCCGTACACCGCGAAGTCCGTCAGGGCCAGCCCGAACTCGCCGGGGACCTCGACCAGTCCCGTACCGATGACCGCCGTCAGCGCGACGGGGAAGAGCAGCGTCACCCACGGCGCCCGGCGGAACGCCCGTACCAGCAGCGGCGAGAGCAGCACGAACCACAGGTAGGCGCGGATGTACCAGAGCGGGCCCGCCGAGTCCTGGGCCCACGTCGTGTCCAGTACGCCGCTGCCGTCACCGCTCTCGAAGGGGTACGGCGGGGCGCCGATCGGCACGAGGTAGTTGAGCAGCTTGACGACGCCCCACAGCCCCTCCTCCCGCACCGGCTTCCAGCCCATCAGGAACATCACCGGCACGATGACCAGCGCCAGCGCCCACATCGGCGGCAGCAGCCTGCGCAGCCTGCCCCGCAGCACGCTCCACGGGGGCCGCTTCGCGAGCGACCTGGCCATCAGCGACCCGGCCAGCGCGAACATCACGCCCATGGACGGGAAGAGGATGGTCAGCCAGGCCCAGCCGAAGATGTGGAAGACCACGACACGGACCAGCGCCACCGCGCGCAGCAGGTCGAGGTAGCGGTCCCGGCCGGGCGGGCGGGGTGCCGGTTCGGCCGCCTCGGCGGGTGGTGCGGGGGCCGGAGCGGGGATCAGGGTCGGGTTCGAGTTCGGCAGGGTCGGATTCGGCAGGGTCGGGTTCGGTGTCAGGGTCGGGTGGCCGTACGGGGGCGTCGCCTCCGTACCTCCCGTACCCGTGTCCACGAAGTGGTGGCTCACGCGACCGGCCTCCGCTCCGGGTCCCGCGCCGCGTCCTGGCCGCGCGGGCTCGGGATCGAGCCCGGCGCCTCCACCACGCCGGTACGGCGCAGCTTCTGCCAGCGCAGCCGGCCGCCGGTGAGGGCGGTGATCCAGGACTGGAGCAGCACCACGTACATGAGCTGCCGGTACAGGATCTGCTGGAGGGGCAGTGAGATGAGATGGGTCATGCGTTCCCCGTCGAGCCGGAAGGCGTACGCGGCGCAGACGGCCTGGACGAGCAGGACGCCCAGCCATGCGCCGATGGTCTTCTGCGTGGGGCCGAAGACCAGGCCGTACACGAGGAAGACGTCGATCAGCGGGGCCAGCAGCGGCGCCAGCACCATGAAGAGGGAGACCAGCGGCAGGCCGACGCGGCCGAAACGGCCGGAGGGGCCGCGTTCGACGAGGGCGCGGCGGTGCTTCCAGATCGCCTGCATCGTGCCGTAGCTCCAGCGGTAGCGCTGGGACCAGAGCTGCTGGACGGACTCCGGGGCCTCGGTCCAGGCTCGGGCGCGCTCGGCGTAGACGACGCGCCAGCCGTCCCGGTGCATGGCCATGGTGATGTCGGTGTCCTCGGCGAGCGTGTCGTCGCTCATACCGCCCACCCGGTCCAGCGCCTGCCGGCGGAAGGCGCCGATCGCGCCGGGGATGGTGGGCATGCAGCCGAGGACGTCGTACATCCGCCGGTCGAGGTTGAAGCCCATCACGTACTCGATGTGCTGCCAGGCCCCGATCAGGGTGTCGCGGTTGCCGACCTTGGCGTTGCCCGCGACGGCGCCGACCCGCTCGTCACCGAAGGGCTGCACCAGCTCCCGTACGGTGGACGGTTCGAAGACCGTGTCGCCGTCCATCATCACGACGATGTCGTGACTGGCGTGCGCGATGCCGTTGTTGAGGGCGGCCGGTTTGCCGCCGTTCTGCTGGCGTACGACATGGACGTTGGGGAGCCAGAGCGCCTCGACGATGTCGGCGGTGCCGTCGGTCGAGCCGTCGTCGACGACGATCACCTCGATCGGATGGTCGCTCGCCATCAGGGAGTTCACCGTATTGGCGATGCACTCGCGTTCGTTGTACGCGGGGACGAGGACGGTGACCGGTTCGGTGACCTCCGGGCCCCAGTGGAAGTCGCGGCGGCGCACCTTGCGGGCGTGCGCGAAGGAGAGCAGCAGCATCAGCCCGAACCGCGAGATGACCAGGAAGCCGATCACGGCGAGCCCGGCGACCAGGACGGCGGTGAGGTTGTCGGAGAGGGCCACGGCGGCGACCCACGCCTTGCCCTTCCACAGCTCGACGCCGGTGACCGGGGTATGGGCGCTGGGCGCGCCGAGCGCCTCGGTGAGGTTGGCGAAGGCGAAGCCGCGCTTCTGCATCTCGGGCAGGTAGCGGCCGAGCGCCTCGACGGTCTGGGAGCGGTCGCCGCCGGAGTCGTGCATCAGGACGATGGAGCCCTGGTGCCCCTCGGGCGTGGCGCCCTTGATGATCGCGTCGACGCCGGGGCGCTTCCAGTCCTCGCTGTCGAGGCTGTCGAGGACGGTGATGTAGCCGCGGGAGCCGATGTACTGGGTGACCGGCCACGACTTGTTGTCCATGGCGTCGGCGAAGGAGGAGTACGGGGGCCGGAAGAGCGAGGAGCGGATCCCGGCGGCGCCCGCGAGCGCGAGCTGGTTCTGGGTCAGCTCCCAGTCGATCCGGGACTTGGTCTGGTAGGAGAGGTCGGGGTGGTTGAAGGTGTGCAGCCCGATCTCGTGGCCCTCGTCGACCATGCGCTTGACGAGCGCGGGGTAGCGGGAGGCCATGGTGCCGGTGACGAAGAAGACGCCGTGGGCGTCGTACTTCTTGAGCTCGTCGAGGACCTTGGGGGTCCACTCGGGGTCCGGGCCGTCGTCGAAGGTGAGGACGAGCTTCCGGTCGGGGAGATCGATCGACCGGGGGGTCTCGGTGCCGCGCGCGTCGATGACGGGGCCGCCTTCGAGGATGTGACGGGGGACCTGGTCGGTGGCGGCCGGGGGGCGGACCCGGTGGTCGGCGAGGATCTCGCTGTGGACGTAGCCGCGCAGCATGAGCATGGCGGCCAGCGCGACGAGGACGAGCGAGGGCAGCAGGTAGCGCATGGGCAGCCTGCGCCGCCGGGTGTTCCCGCGCTGCCTGGTGGCGCGGTGGTGGTGGGTGCCACGGTGGTGGGTGCCGCCGGGCGTGGCCTTGTGCGGCTGGGCCTTGCGTGGCTGGGCCCGCCTGCCGGAGGAGGTCATCTACTGTGCGCCTTCCACTGCCAGTTGGCCGCCGTCGTCGACCGACGGGGTTTCGACGGGAGGGCTGGGGTCGGCGGGCGGCGAGCTGACGCCGCTGGCGGTGTCCGTCGGGGTCGGGCCCCCGGCGCCGGCGGAGCCCGCGCCGCTGCCGGCGCCGGTGTCGTCGCTCACGCCCGGGTCGGGGTCGAGGCGGCCGGGGGTGTCGGAGGCGACGGGGGGCGCCACGGAATTCGACGCGCCCGGGGCGGGATCGCCCGAGACGCCGCTGGTCACGGCGTCGGAGGTACGGGGGGCCACGGCGCCGCCGGTGTCCGTCGCCGCGGGCGGGGCGGACGGGTCCGCGCTGGGGGCCACCGCGGTCGGGGAGGTCGTGGCGGCCGGCTGTATCTGCACGGTGTCCGGCTTCTTCTTGTCCGCGAGGCCCGGTATCTGGAGCCAGGGGGCGGAGGAGTCGCCGCCGAGGAGCGCGGCCACGACGGTGACGGCGTAGCAGGCGCAGGCGATCGCGATGACCCAGCCGGCCCGGCGGAGCTTCTTGCTCCGCCGGCCGCTCTCGTCGACGAAGACGGGGCCTTCGGGCGCTTCGGCCGCGTCGGCGGCGCCGTCCGGGTGGATCCCGTGGATCCCCGTACCGCTGCCGGGGCCCGGGCCGGGTCCGAAGCCGGTGCCTATGCCGGTGCCTGTGCCGGTGCCTGTGCCGCCGCCGGTGCGTATGCCGGTGGTCGTGCCGGTGCCGGCGGTGCCTATGCCGGACGCTGCCTCGGGACGGGTCCCGGCGGGCAGTTCGGAGAGCTGACGGCCCAGACCGTCCAGCTCCACGGTGACGTCGTTCGGCTCATACATATGCCCGGTTCGGGCATCTTCACGCCACTGTTCCACTGGAGTACGCACATCCCCCACCGCTGACTGATTTAGGTGCATACATACGCTGGCTGATTTTGTCGGTCGGATCCCCACCCGAACCGCACGCCCCTACCACACCGCACCCGGGCAACGAATGTAGCGCACCGAGAGAGTGTGTGGATCCGGTTCACAAGTTGTGATGTATCAATGCAATGACAGTGGTAGGAGGAGATGGGCAGGGTCGGGATCAAGCCAACCTTCTTCGGCCCCGAGCCCGGCAGCGGCAGCTCGGAGCGCCTCCAGCCCCGGATGACGTAGGTCTTTGCGCCACACCAGCGAAAGCGGCGACAGAGGTACGGGATCGACGAGCGGACGCAGCACTGTGTCCGGCATCACCGGGAAATCTACGACGGCCAGGACCGGTTGGCGATGCTTGGCCATGACTCGGCGGAACTCCTGCGCGCCGACCGCCATCGGCGCTGGCGCGGCGACCTCGACGGAGCGGCCCGCGAAGAGCCGCCGCGCCAGCCCGGTCCACTCCGCGGTCCCCGGGGTGCCGGCCCCCGCGTACACGCTCTCGCCGGCGAGCGCGTCGAGCGGCACCTCGGGGAACCGGGCCAGCGGATGGTCGTACGGCAGGAGCACGGCCAGCGGCTCGTACCGTACGAGCTGGTGGGAGAGGGCGTCGCGCAGGACGGGCGCCAGCCCTCCCACATAGCCGAAGGAGGCGTCGAGGCGCCCCGCGAGGAGGTCGGCGGCGGCGCCGGTGAGCCCGCTCAGGAAGCGGGCCATCAGCTCGTGGCGCGGGACGAGCTCGCGGGCGCGCGCCAGCACCCGCCCGGAGACCATGCCCTCGGTGTTGAGGTCCACGAGCAGCGGCGGCACCTCGTCCGCGCACGCGGCCAGCAGCTCGTCCTGGGCCGCCAGCACCCGGCGGGCGTACGGGAGGAGCCGCTCGCCGTCCGCCGTCAGGGTCACCCGGCGTGTGGTCCGGACGAACAGCTCCACGCCCAGCTCCCGTTCCAGCCGCCGCACATCGCGGCTCAGGGCCTGCTGGGCGACGTAGAGCCGGGCGGCGGCGCGGGTGAAGTGCAGCTCTTCTGCGGTGACGGTGAAGGCGCGCAGCAGCCGGGGGTCGATGTCCTGGGGCACACGGCATTGAACAGCCCCCGCACGCCATTGACAACAGGATGGCGTGAACGGCCGCTCATCAGGTGTTGGACCGGGTACGGAGCGGGCCGCGAGGGTGAAGCCATGCCGCACCCCCGATCCCCGCGCCTCCGCTCCCCGCGCCCCCGGTCCCGTCCGTTCCCCGCGCCGCGCCCCGAACCCGTCCCGCGGAACACACCGCTGATGTCGGTGACCGGCTCCACACTCGTCCTGGCCGCGCGGGACGAGGCGCCCGGATCCCCCCACCGCGGTGGGCGACACGACACCGCACGCCGGAGCGCACGGCGGCGCGCACATCCGTACGCCCGCCTCTTCGCGCCGCCGGGCGCCCGCGCGTTCACCGCGGGGAACCTCCTCGCGCGCCTCCCGATGGGGATGTTCAGCGTGGCCGCCGTGATCATGATCGCCGGGTCGCGCGGCTCGTACGCCCTGGCCGGCGCCGTCACCGCCACCGGCCTCGCTGCCACGGCCCTGGTCGCCCCCTGGACGGCGCGCCTCGTCGACCGGTACGGACAGGCCCGGATCGCCGTCCCCGCCACCGCGATCGCCGTACTCGGCTCACTCGCCCTGCTGCTCTGCGTACGGTACGGAGCCCCCGACTGGACGCTCTTCGCCGCCTACGCCGCGACCGCCACCACCCCCAACACGGGCGGCATGTCCCGGGCCCGCTGGGCGCATCTGCACCGCGGTGACGCGGCGGCCCTGCACACCGCCACCGCCTTCGAACAGGCCGCCGACGAGCTGTGCTTCATACTGGGCCCGGTGCTGGCCGCCTTCCTGTGCACCGCGCTCTTCCCCGAGGCGGGCACTCTGACCGGCGCGGTCCTGCTGCTGACCGGCGTCCTGGTCTTCGCGGCCCAGCGCGCCACGGAGCCGCCGGCCGCCGGGCGCACGCCGGCGGCCCTGGCCCCGCTGCACTCCCCCGCGCTCACCCGGCTCCTCGCCGTCTTCCTCGCCACGGGCGCGGTCTTCGGCGCCACCGAGGTCGTCACCCTCGCCTTCGCGGACGACCGGGGGCACGGCGCGTGGGCGGGCGCGGTGCTGGCGCTCCAGGCAGCCGGTTCGGGCGCGGCGGGGCTGCTGCTGGGCTCCCTGGCACCGGCCCGCCGCCCGCACGCCCGGCTGCTCCTCTGCGTCGCCGCGATGGCGGCGCTGCTGACCCTGCCGCTGCTCGCGGCGCGTACGGGCTCGCTGCCGCTGCTGGGCGGGGCGCTGCTGCTCGCGGGCGCGGCGACGGCGCCGACGATGGTGACGGGCATGACCCTCGTCCAGCGCCTCACCCCGGAGGCCCGGCTGAACGAGTCCATGACCCTGGCGGTGACCGCGCTGCTCGCCGGGATCGCGGCGGGCGCGGCCACGGGCGGCTGGGCGGCGGAACACACCACCGCGGCCCACGCCTACGCCGTCCCGCCGGCGGCGGCGTCACTCGCACTGCTCATCGCGGCCTTCGGCGCACACCGGCCCCGGAAGCGCCGGGCGGCCGGAACAGCCGGAACAGCAGGAAAAGCCGGAACCGTACGGTGACGGGGACCGGGCACCTCACCCCTGACCGGCGTGACCGCTCGCACGGTCCGGGGAGCATGTCCGGGAAGCGTCTCCGGGCACGACGAAGGCCCCACTGCCGGGGCAGTGGGGCCTTCGTCTCACATGGGAATTGTGGAGATGGCGGGAATCGAACCCGCGTCCAACGGTGCGGAACCAGGGCTTCTCCGAGTGCAGTCCGCTATGATTTTCTCGGCCCCGGAGATCACACGGACAAGTCTCCGACGGGCTCAGTCACTGTTTGATTTCCTTCTCAACCCCGTGACCGGGCTCAGAAGTTTAGTTCCCTTGTTGATGCCAGGATCCGGGTCGGGAACAGCCCCGGGCTGACACTCCGCAGAGTCTTCGCTAGCTGCTAATTAGGCAGCGAGGGCGAAGGCGGAGGAATCGCGCTTAGAAGTGGCGATTATTGTTTGCGACATATGGTTTACGAGATCATTGCCGCTTCCTCGACTCGCTTCCCCTGCTTCGACATCCGCTGTCGAAACCGATCATCCCCATGTTTATTTTTCAAACGTGCGCCCTCTGTGGGGTGCACGGCCCATCGTACGTGACCAACGCGTCCGGGGGCCAGTCCATTCCCCGGCGGGGCACGGCCCGCCGGGCCCCGTGTGCCGTCCGCCCGGTCAGGCGCGCTGGCGTCGCTTGACCGCCGAGATCGCCCGGTCCGTCTCGCGCCGGTCCTGCTTCTCGCGGAGCGTCTGGCGCTTGTCGTACTCCTTCTTGCCCTTCGCGAGCGCGATCTCGACCTTGGCCCGGCCGTCCTTGAAGTACAGGGCCAGCGGCACGATCGTGTGCCCCGTCTCCTGCGACTTCGACTCCAGCTTGTCGATCTCGGCCCGGTGCATCAGCAGCTTCCGCTTGCGGCGGGCGCTGTGGTTGGTCCAGGTCCCCTGGGTGTACTCGGGGACATGCACATGGTGCAGCCATGCCTCGTGCCCGTCGATCTGCACGAAGCCGTCCACCAGTGAGGCACGTCCCTGGCGCAGGGACTTCACCTCGGTGCCGGTGAGCACGAGACCGCACTCATAGGTGTCGAGAATGAGGTAGTCGTGCCGCGCCTTCTTGTTCTGCGCAATGATTTTGCGCCCTTTTTCCTTAGCCATGGTCTCCCCATTTTCGCACCCCCGCGCAACTCCTTTACGCGTACGCGGGCCCCGTACCCGGCGACCCCCGCAGGGCCCGGGTCCTACTCCGTACCGCCGAGGCCGCTCAGCACCGTCCTGGCCCGTTCCTGGGCCCCGTCGCCGACCTGGAGGTCGGGGGTGACGCCCTGGCCGTCCACGCCGTGGCCGGCCGGGGTGCGGTAGTGGCCCACGGTCAGCTCGGCCACCGAGCCGTCGGGGAGCTTGCTCGGCATCTGGACGGAGCCCTTGCCGAAGGTCCGCGAGCCGACCGTGACGGACCGGCCGCGGTCCTGGAGGGCGCCCGTGACCAGCTCGGCCGCGCTCATCGTGCCGCCGTCGACCACCACGACCACGGGCCGCTCGGTGTCGCCGCCGGGATCCGCGTACAGCGCGCGCTGCTCGCCCCGTATGTCGTACGTGGCGACCAGGCCGCCGTCGAGGAAGGCGGAGGTGGCCCGGACGGCCTCGCTGACCAGGCCGCCCGCGTTGCCCCGCAGGTCCAGCAGGACACCGGCGCCCTTCGGCGCGTCCAGGACCGCGTCCCGTACCCGCTCGCCCGTGCCCTTGGTGAACGCGCCGACCTTGATCCGCAGGGCGCCGCCCTCGATCGTGTCGACGGTCACGGATTCGGTGGTGAGCCGGGCGCGGCGCAGGCTCTCCGTCCACCGCCGGCCGTCGCGCTCCAGACCGAGCGCCACGGAAGTGCCCACGGCGCTCTCGCCGGAGGCGGCGGCCGTGCCGGTCCCGTCGCCGCGGAGCAGCGCCATGACCTCCGTGACGGGGCGCTTGGCGACGCTGCGGCCGTCGATCTCCCGGATGAGGTCACCGGCGCCGATCCCGGCCTTCCCGGCGGGTCCGCCGGGCTGGACCCTGGTGACCTCGACCAGGCCGCCCGCCGTACGCCGCGCCGAGAGCCCCACGCCCGTGTACGCGCCGTCGAGGGACTGCCGGAACTCCTCGTACTCCCGCTTGTCGTAGACGGCGCCCCAGCGGTCCCCGCTGCGGCTGACGACCTCCTCCGCGGCGTCCGTGGCCGACTTGCCGTTGGCCATGGCGTCGGCGGCGGCCCGTGCGACCTCGTCCCGGTCGGCCGTCGAGGAGACGGGCCGGGCCGGGTCGGACGGGGCCTCACCGCTGGTGCGCGGCAGGGAGTTCGTGGCGGCGGCCGTGGCGAGCACCGTCGCGAAAACCAATGTCAGGGCCGCCCCGCGGCGTACACCGCGGGCTCTCAGAAGCGACTCGGAACCCGACATGGCGTTGAGTCTAGGACAACGCGACCCGGCCGGACGGTGCTTGTCGTCACCACGCCAAGGGCGCTTGTCACACCCGGAGGTACTTGCGCAGCGCGATGAAAGCGGCCACGGCGGGCATCAGCAGACCGATCGCGACCACCAGCGGAAGCTTGGCGAGCACCGCGTCCCAGCCGATGAAGTTGACCAACTGCATCTTGTCGGCGAGGGCGAGACCGTGATCGATCAGGAAGTACCGGCCGAGGAGCAGCATCACGCAGGCGACCCCGCCACCGATCAGTCCGGCGAACGCGGCCTCCATGATGAACGGCATCTGGATGTAGAAACTGGAGGCGCCGACGAGCCGCATGATCCCGGTCTCCCTGCGCCGGCTGAACGCCGATACGCGCACGGTGTTGACGATCAGCATCAACGCGATGACCAGCATCAACGCCATCACACAGAGGGCGGCGATATTCATGCCGTTCATCAGGTCGAAGAGATTCTGCAGGATGTTCCGCTGGTCCTGGACGGACTCGACCCCGTCCCGGCCGGCGAACGCGGTCGCGACCACCTGGTACTTCTCCGGGTCCTTCAGCTTCACCCGGAAGGATTCCGGCATCTGGTCCGGTGTGATGGTCGCGGCGATGGGGGTGTCGCCGTACCGCTCCTTGTAGTGCTTGTACGCCTCGTCCGACGTCTCGTAGTGAACGGTCTCGACGATGTTGTCCATCTTGGACAGATCGGCCTTGATCTGGTCCTTCTGCTGACCCGTGGCCGCGCCCTTGGCGCACTTGGGCGCGGTCGCCGCGTCGTTCTTGTTGCAGAGGAAGATGGAGACGTTGACCTTGTCGTACCAGTAGTCCTTCATCACGCTGACCTGCTCGCGCATGAGCAGCGCGCCGCCGAACAGGGCGAGCGAGAGGGCTACGGAGACGATGACCGCGAAGGTCATCGTGAGATTGCGACGGAGACCGACGCCGATCTCCGACAGGACGAACTGGGCGCGCATGGCGTCCTTTCAGCTTTCGCTACTCAGTGCTCGGTGAATCGGTGACCCGACGGCGCGGTGACTCAGCGACCCAGCGACTCAACGAATCGGTGAATCGGTGAAATCGGTGAATCGACGGTGCGGCGCCGCGCGGTGAGCGGAACGGCGGTGGTCAGTGCTGGTATCCGTAGACGCCGCGTGCCTGGTCACGCACGAGACGGCCCTTCTCCAGCTCGATCACGCGCTTGCGCATCTGGTCGACGATGTTCTGGTCGTGGGTCGCCATCACGACAGTCGTACCGGTGCGGTTGATGCGGTCCAGCAGCTTCATGATGCCGACCGACGTCTGCGGGTCGAGGTTGCCGGTGGGCTCGTCCGCGATCAGCAGCATGGGGCGGTTGACGAAGGCGCGCGCGATCGCCACGCGCTGCTGCTCACCACCGGACAGCTCGCCGGGCATCCGGTCCTCCTTGCCGCCGAGACCGACGAGGTCGAGGACCTGGGGGACGGCCTTGCGGATCTCCCCGCGCGGCTTGCCGATGACTTCCTGCGCGAACGCCACGTTCTGGGCGACGGTCTTGTTCGGCAGCAGCCGGAAGTCCTGGAAGACGGTGCCGAGTTGACGGCGCATCTGCGGCACTTTCCAGTTGGACAGGCGCGCGAGGTCCTTGCCGAGGACATGCACCATGCCGTGGCTGGTGCGCTCCTCACGCAGGAGCAGTCGGAGAAAGGTCGACTTTCCGGAACCGGAGGAGCCGACGAGGAAGACGAACTCGCCCTTCTCGATTTCGAGGGAGACATCACGAAGGGCAGGGCGGTTCTGCTTCGGATAGGTCTTGGAGACGTTGTCGAATCGGATCACGGGTGCACCACGGTCGGCCGGGAGTAGGTGAGCGAGACCTTACGCGAACCCGACTGGCACGCGCAGTCCGCATCCGAAGTCGGACCGTCACGAGGGTCCGGGCGTGACCGGTCCGGGGGTGGACGGGTACCGGCTTGGGCGATTTATCACGGATACGGAGCCGCCGCCACCGGTAAGGTCCCGGCCTGAATCCGTCCGGCCGCGCCGAACCGGCCGGAAACTGGCACAGTGGGGGGTGGGGAACGGTCGTGTTCCCCCGAGCGTTGAGCGGACAGACGCTGTCAGCGGCTCCGCCGCGCGGTGAGGAGGAAAGCGCATGACCTACGACCGATTGGTGTGCGCCAACTGCGCGGGGCCGGTCACCGAGGGCAGATGCCGGGTGTGCCGCGCTCACCGGGAGCGCCTGGAGCAGCAGGGCCCCCTGGGGGGACTCAGCCCCGTGGCGCTGCTGACTCTGGTGGTACTGCTGCTCGCGGCGATGGCGCTGGTCGCGACCTATCAGCCCGCGTGACATCACGCACACGCGCGCAGGACGAAGGGCCCGGGCTTGATGCCCGGGCCCTTCTGCCGTGATCGGGCGCTCACGCCGTCAGGCGGTCACGCCGTGCCGCGGTCGGACGACCGCGTGATGATCAGACGGCGGTACGGCCACCGCCGACCAGACGCGGCAGCATCCGGAAGCCGATGCCACCCGCGATCATGGTCGCGGCGCCGATCAGCAGGAACGAGGTCTCGGCGGCGCCGGTCTCCGCCAGCTCCTCCTTGGCCTCACCCTGCTGCACCGGCTTCGAGCCGGCGTTGTCGGTCTCGGTGTTGTCCGCGCACGCGGCGCCGTCGAGGTCGACGGTGCAGGTGCCGGCGCCGTTGTCGCCGCCGGTGGCCGAGCCGCCCGTGGCGGTCGAACCGCCGCTGGTGGAGCCGCCGGTCGTCCCACCGTCGGTGGAGCCGCCGTCCGTGGTGCCGCCGTCGGTGGAGCCACCATCGGTGGTCCCGCCGTCCGTCGTACCACCGTCGGTCGTCCCACCATCGGTGGTGCCACCGTCCGTGGTCCCACCATCGGTGGTCCCGCCGTCCGTCGTACCGCCGTCAGTGGTCCCGCCGTCCGTGGTGCCACCGTCGGTCGTCCCACCATCGGTGGTCCCGCCGTCCGTGGTCCCACCATCGGTGGTGCCACCGTCCGTCGTACCACCGTCGGTCGTCCCACCATCGGTGGTGCCACCGTCGGTCGTCCCGCCGTCCGTGGTGCCGCCGTCGGTGGTGCCACCATCGGTGGTCCCGCCGTCCGTCGTACCACCGTCGGTCGTGCCACCGTCCGTCGTGCCACCGTCCGTCGTGCCGCCACTGTCGACGCCACCCGGGTCGCCGCCACCGTCGGTCGTGCCCTCGGTGTCGTTGCCGATACCGAGGCCGACATCGACCACGCCCGTCTCGACGGAAACGCCGATACCGGCGGCCTGAGCGGCGCCCGCGATGGTCAGCGAGGCGCCCGCGGCGATTACCGCGCCGGCCGCCACACGCGCCACGCGGATCCGCGTCTTTTTGGTCATCTGCTTGCTACCCCCAGTAGCTCATTCGTCAGTGGTGCAGCGTCCGGGGCCGCGGCCGCTGGGGGTTCGTGATCGCCGCCCCCGGTCTCACGCGCCCCGGATATACGCGTGCCACGCGTCAGAGTTCCCGGTTTTCATATACGCGTCAAGGTCGTTGCGCGTGCGATGCCCGATATCACGGGAGTTGTCCGGCGTGCGGGGATGCAACTGTGACGTAAAAGGGAACTGCCGCCCATCGGACGGCAGTTCCCTTGTCGACAAAGCGTGAATTTAC
The DNA here is from genome assembly GCF_044744405.1 of Streptomyces sp. NPDC087310. Classification (NCBI taxonomy): domain Bacteria; kingdom Bacillati; phylum Actinomycetota; class Actinomycetes; order Kitasatosporales; family Streptomycetaceae; genus Streptomyces; species Streptomyces sp. NPDC087310. The sequence goes on from NZ_JBIUYF010000001.1 coordinate 1,431,248, forward strand.
TTGTCCTGCTGCTTGCGCCAGCGAATTCCCGCCTCCAGGAATCCGTCGATCTCGCCGTCCAGCACACCCTGCGGATTGCCGACCTCGAACTCCGTCCGCAGGTCCTTGACCATCTGGTACGGGTGCAGGACGTACGAACGCATCTGGTTGCCCCAGGAGTTGCCGCCGTCGCCCTTCAGGGCGTCCATCCTGGCCTGCTCCTCCTGGCGGCGGCGTTCCAGCAGCTTCGCCTGGAGGACGTTCATCGCGCTCGCCTTGTTCTGGATCTGCGAGCGCTCGTTCTGGCAGGAGACCACGATGCCGGTCGGGATATGCGTGATCCGGACCGCGGAGTCCGTGGTGTTGACGCCCTGACCGCCGGGGCCCGAAGCGCGGTACACGTCCACGCGCAGCTCGGACTCGTCGATCTCGACATGGTCGCTGGACTCCACGACCGGCAGCACCTCGACGCCCGCGAAGGACGTCTGGCGGCGGCCCTGGTTGTCGAACGGCGAGATACGGACCAGACGGTGCGTGCCCTGCTCCACGGAGAGCGTCCCGTACGCGTACGGCGCCTTCACGACGAAGGTGGTCGACTTGATGCCGGCCTCCTCCGCGTACGACGTCTCGTACACCTCGGTGCCGTAGCCGTGCCGCTCCGCCCAGCGCAGATACATGCGCTGAAGCTGCTCGGCGAAGTCGGCGGCGTCCACGCCACCCGCCTCGGCGCGAATGTTGACCAGCGCCTCGCGCTCGTCGTACTCGCCGGACAGGAGCGTACGGACCTCCATCTCGTCCAGCGCCTTGCGCACCGACTCCAGCTCGGTCTCGGCCTCGGCGCGCGCCTCCGCGTCGTCCTCGGACTCGGCCAGCTCGAACATCACTTCCAGGTCGTCGATACGCCCGCGCAGCGCCTCCGTCTTGCGGACCTCGGCCTGGAGGTGCGACAGCTTGCTGGTGATCTTCTGCGCCGCCTCGGGGTCGTCCCAGAGGGACGGGACCGCGGCCTGCTCCTCCAGCACGGCGATGTCGGCCCTCAGCCTGTCGAGGTCCAGGACGGCCTCGATCGACCCCATGGTCGAGGAGAGGGACTTCAGCTCTTCGGATACATCGACGACTGCCACGGCACCAGCCTAACGCGTATTTTTTTGGGGCTCGGTTCGCCTCCGGGGCGCTTCATGTCGGCGCCGACGCGCCCCTTCGGCTCACTCGCCGGTCTGGTCTGCTTCACGCCTGTCCGGCGAGTGAGGACAAGACGATACGGGGAGGGGTGGGCCCGGTCGCTCCGTGCCCCGTGGGACTAAGGCCCCGGGGACTACGGGACCGGGGAGGTCGTCTGCTTCGAGTCCTGGGGGGTGTCGTCCGCGTCGCCGCCCGTGGCCAGCCAGCCGCCCACGCCCAGCCCGGCGATCAGCAGGACGCCGACCGCGCCCAGTGTGATGCGGCGCTTGCGGACCGCCTCCGCCTTGTGCCGGGCGCTCCCCGGGCGGCGCTGGCCGGCGGAGCGGGGCGCGCGGGCCGTGCCGCGGGCGCCGCCCGCCAGCTCGTCCGGGGCCGGGACGCGCATGCTCGTATGGGTGTCCCGGTTGGAGTCCGGGGCCGCGCCGGGCACCAGCGGGACCGCGCCCCTGCGGCGCGGCTCCTCGGTGGCGGTGCCGGGCTCCTCGTACGGCTGCTCCGTGGGCTCCGCGTCCGGCTCGTCCACGTCCAGCGGGGGGATGCCCGCGAGGAGCGGAAGCTGCTCGCGCAGCCGCGCGGCCAGCTCCGAGGCGCGCAGCCGGGACGCCGGGGCCTTCGCCAGGCACTGGACGAGGAGCTGCCACAGCTCCTCGGGGATGCCGGGCAGCGGGACGACGGTCTCGGTGACATGGCGGCGCAGTACGGCCCCGGGGTGGCCGCCGCCGAACGGCGTGAACCCGGCGAGCAGCTCGTACAGGACCGTGGCCAGGGCGTAGATGTCGACGGCGGCGCGCGGCGGCAGGCCCTCGACGATCTCGGGCGCCAGGTAGTCGGGCGTACCGATGATCTTGCTGGCCTTGGTGCGCCGGGGCGTGTCGATCAGCTTGGCGACGCCGAAGTCGGTGAGCAGCGCGGGGTGCGCGCCGCCGGGGCCGAGCGGGCCCTCCATGTCGAGCAGGATGTTCTCCGGCTTGACGTCGCGGTGGACGACCCCGGCGGCGTGCGCGGCGGCGAGTCCGTCCGCGACGTCCGCGACGATCGCGACGGCCGCCTCGGGGGCGAGCCTGCGCTCGCGGTCGAGCCGGGTGCGCAGGTCGGTGCCGCGGATGAGGTCCATCACGAGGGCCAGGTCGTTGCCGTCCACGACGAGGTCGTGGACGCCGACCACCCGGGGGTGGTCGAGCCCGAGCAGGGCGGTGCGCTCCTGGACGAAGCGTCCGACCAGCTCCTGGTCGGAGGCCAGGTCCTCGCGCAGCAGCTTGATGGCGACCGGGCCGTCGGGCCCCTCGCCGAGCCACACCGTGCCGGCGCTGCCCCGCCCCAGGATCTGATGGGCGGTGTACCGGCTGCCGATATTCCGTGCCAAGACTGCTCCCTCAGCGGCTGGCGTTGCCCATCAAAGTACGCGGAAGTCGGGTCGTTCCGTGCGCCGGTCGGCATCAACTCCCGCACCGAGGGGGGAAATGGGGTGATCCGAGGGGGTACGCCCCTCGGATCACCCTCGGTTTCACCCTCGGGCTAGCCGCTGATCCGGGAGAACCAGTCGGTCACCGCGGAGATCCCGTCTCCGATCGCCGTCCAGTAGCTCTTGCCCTCGTCGATCCAGCTCTGGAGCGGGGTCAGCTCCCAGATGAGCCAGCCGGCGACGACGAACAGGATGATCGTGAAGAGACAGCCCTTGAGGCAGCCGAGGCCCGGGATGCGCATGGGGTTGGCGCTGCGCTGCCGGGGCGGGCGCGGTTCGCGCGGCTGACGGGGCGCGGGCCGCTGGGGTTCCTGCTGGGGCGGCGGCTGCGGCGCGTACCGCTGCTGCTGGGGCTGGTGTTGCTGCGGGGGCGGGGGCGGCGGCGCGTACCGCTGCTGCGGCTGCTGCTGCGGTGGGCGCTGCTGCTGGGGCGGCGGGGGCTGCTGCCGGGAGCCCTGCGGGCCCGGCGGGCCCTGAGGGCGCTGCGGGCGGCGGCGCAGCGGGTCCTGGCTGGGGTCGAGGTACTGGACCTGGGTCTGCTCGTTGCGGTCGCGCGCGGCCTGCAACTGGCCCTGCCAGGGGTGCGGGCCTTCGGGCTCCTGCGGTACGGGCGGCATCATCGCGGTCGGGTCGGCGCCGCCGCCGGGGCCGCGCCCGCCGGGACCGGTGGACGGCATGACGCTCGTGGCCGCGGCCGGGTCGTACGAGGCGGCGTTGCTCGGCAGGACCTGGGTCGGGGCCGCGTCGCCGCCGCCCGGCTGGTCGGGGACGGTCGCGGGCGACGGGTCGGGCGCGAGGAGCGCGGCGACGCCGAGCGCGGCGTCGATCTGGGCGGGCGTGGAGTGCACCCCGACCCCGGCGGCGACGGTCCGCAGGGCGCGGGCCAGGTTCTGGGCGCTGGGCCGCTGGTCCGGGTCCTTGCGCAGGCAGCGCTCGATGACCGTCCACAGCGGCTCGGGCACGGTGCTGGGGCGGCGGGGCTCCTCGCTGAGGTGGCGGTGGAGCACTTCGAGGGCGGTCGCGCCGGCGAACGGCGGCTGCCCCGTGACCAGCTCGTACAGCAGGATGCCCGCGCCGTAGATGTCCACGGCGGAGGTCTGCGGGCGGCCCTCGGCGGACTCCGGCGCGACATAGGCGGGCGTGCCGACGAACTCGTGGGTACGGGTGAGCCCCGGCGAGTCCGCGAGGCGCGCGATGCCGAAGTCGGTGAGCATCGGGTGCAACTGCTCGCCGTCGTTCCTCAGCAGGACGTTGGCGGGCTTGAGGTCGCGGTGGACGACGCCGTCGGCGTGGCTGGCGGCGAGCGCGTCCGCGATCTGGGCGGTCAGCAGCGACGCGGCGACCGGACTGAACGGGCCGTTCTCGCGCAGATACCGGTGCAGGTCGGGGCCTTCGACCAGGTCCATGACGAGGGCGAGGAGATCGCCCTCGACCACCAGGTCACGGGTGCGCACGATATTGGGGTGGGTCAGGCGGAGCAGGACGGAGCGCTCGCGCAGGAAGCGCATCACCACGTCCGCGTCGTTCGCCAGCTCCTCCTTGAGGACCTTGATCGCGACGGTCTCACCGGGCTGGCCGGCGACGGCCGCCTCGGCCCCCGCGGTCTCGCGCTGACGGGCTCGCCAGACGGTGCCCGTGGCGCCGCGTCCGATCGGCTCATCGAGCAGGTACTTGCTGCCTACGGGCCGCACGTCATGCGCTCCCTAGCTGATCGAGGTCGTCTCGCTGGTCGTGATCATCATCGCCCGGCGTGGCCGGGCTTCCGACCCACCTTAAACCGGCCGGTCGGGTCCCCGGCCGGGGTGTGGACAACCGTCCACCGGCACGGACCTCCGGACCGGTTTCCGATTCTGATCGGATTCCGATCGGGTCGGTCCATGTCCGAGAGGAAGACGCAGGCATCGTACGGCTGGTTGCCGGACGGTGCGGCCGAGGACATCACACCCGGTCCCAACCCGTTGCGAAGAAGCGCCCAAGCAGGCACTTTTACGCCAACAGCCGACTATTCAAGATCACTTGTTGCCGGTACCCGGGCGTGTTGTCAGTGGCAGGTGCGAAGATGCCCTCAAGCACGTGACGTGTGGAGTGGGGGAATCACGCCGCCCCGTGCCGACCTGTACCGGACGACGCGTCCGTGCGTGGCGTTGGGGGGAGATCACCGGGCTTCCCCCCTCTGCCGGGCACCCCGCGCAGAAGGGACCGCTGACGGCGATGCAGATCCGGCTGACCGTCCTCGCGCCGCGTGGCGGCCATGCCGCCGGGCGCTCCTGTGACGTACTCGTCACGGCTCCGGCGGGTACGGCGCTCGCCGCCGTCGCCTCCGGCCTCGCCACGGCCGTCTCGGGCCCCGACGCCCCGGGCACCGTCGTCCTCTACGCCGGCCGCGAGCGGCTCGACGCGCAGCGGTGCCCCCTGGGCGAGCCGCCGCTGATCGACGGCGCGGTGCTCTCGCTCCAGGTCCCGGGCGAGGCGGACGTCCCGACGGAGGACGCGCCCGCCCAGCTCCATGTGGTCGCGGGCCCGGACGCGGGCGGGGTCCATCTGCTGCACGGCGGACAGATCAGGATCGGCCGCTCCGCCGACGCCGATGTGCCGCTGGACGACCCGGACGTCTCGCGGCTGCACTGCGCGGTGACGGTCGCGGAGGACGGCGGGGTCACGGTCGCGGACCTGAACTCGACGAACGGGACGACGCTGGAGGGCGCCCGGGTGGGTGTCCGCCCGGTCCGGCTGTCCCCGGGCGCGCTGCTGCGGCTCGGTGAGTCGGCGCTCCGCCTCACGGGCGGGGAGCGTACGGCGGCGCTGGCGACGGCGTCGGACGGCGAGGGCCATCTGCGGATCACCCGGCCGGGCACGGACCGCGACGACGGTACGGAAGAGGCCGGGCACCAGGCCCCTGGCGGGGCCTCGGCAGGGAGCTCCGTCCCGGGAGCGCTCCCGTACGGCGCGGGGACGGGCGACGGCGGCGGTACGGGGCCGGGCGCGGCGCGCGGCGGGGCCCCCTCCGGCAGGGGCCGCGCGTACGAACCGGGAGCGGCGCCTGCCGGGGCGTCGACCAGGATCCCCGGCCCGCAGTACGACCGGACGGCGCACGACGCGCGGTACGGCGCGGGGACGTACGACACCCACACCGGCTCCCGGCCCGAGTACGGCGGCTCGCAGTACGGCAATCCGCCCGGCGCCCCGCGCGTGCCCGACCCGCGCAGCGCCGACACGCACCACGGCACCCGGGCCCCGTTGGCCGGGGGCCCCTCCGGGTCCCCGTACGGCGCGAGGGACGGCGCGCAGGACAGCGGGCACAGCAGACCGGCGGCGGCCGGCCCGGACGCGGACCCGGCGGCGTACGAGGAACCCCAGTCGCACAGCAGGACACCGGGCTCGCGCCGCCAGGAGACTCCCCCGCGCGGTACGGAGCCGCCCGACCTGACCACCCGCCGGCGCGGCGGCATAGGCGCCTGGGCGCGGCGGCTCGCGGGCAGCCGCGGCGAGGAGCTGCCGGAGACCGCCCCGGGCCCCGAGGGACCCGCCACCCTCACCGGACGCGGCCCCTCCCCCGAGACCTGGCCCGATCCGGCCACGGTGCTGCTGACCGCGCTCGGCCCGGGGCCCCGGCTGTGGGAGCGGGGCAGCCGGCACGCCGAGGCGCTCGCCGTCCGGCTGGGCACGGCGGACCGCCCGTCCTCCGACGGCACCCGGCAGTTGCCGCTCGTCCCGGTGACGGTCGGGCTGCGCGAGGCCGGGTCGCTCGGTCTGGCGGGCCCCAGGGAGCGGCTGACGGGGCTGGCCCGCTGGACGGTGGCCCAGCTCGCCGCGCTGCACGCGCCCGCCGATCTGGAGATCGTGCTGATCAGCGCGGACCGGGCGCGGAGCCTGGCGGAGCGCCGACAGGACTGGAGCTGGCTCGGCTGGCTCCCGCACGTCCGGCCGGCGCACGGCCAGGACTGCCGGCTGCTGCTGGCGTACGACGGGGAGCAGGCGACCGCCAGGACGGCCGAGCTGACGCGCCGGCTCGACGACGGCCCGCTGGGGCCCGGCTGGGCCTCGGCCGACCCGTGGACGATCACGGAGGCCGCCGCCCGCCACGACGGCCCGTACACGCTGGTGATCGTGGACGGCGACCCCGGTTCCGCCGCGCTGCGCGAGACGACGGCGCGGCTCGCGGGCGGGGGCGCCGCCGCGGGGATCCATCTGCTCTGTCTCGCCGAGACGGAGTCCGCCTCGCCGCTGTCGCCGATCGCCGCGACCTACGAGACGGCGTGCGCCGCCTCGCTGCCCTTCCGCGACTGCGGGGCCGTCGCCCTGCTGAGCGGCGACGTGGCCACCACGCTGCGGCTGCTGCGTACGGCGGTGGGACAGCCCGCGGGGCACGGCACGCTCGCCGTGGTGGACGCGGTCTCGCCCGCCTGGGCCGAGCGGTTCGGCCGGGCGCTGGCGCCGCTGCGCGCCGCAGGGAGCGGCCGGAACAGGCCCGCCGCCGCACTGCCGCGCACGGCCAGGCTGCTGGACGAACTGGGGCTCGCCCGCGCCACCCCGGCGTCCCTGATGGCCCGTTGGGCGTCGGCCGCCGACGGCACCCGGGACTGCACGGCGGTCCTGGGCGCGGGGCCACGCGGTCCGGTGAGCGTCGATCTGACGGAGGAGGGCCCGCATCTGCTGATCGAGGGCCCGGCGGGCAGCGGCCGCACCGAGCTGCTGCGGTCCATCGCCGCGTCCCTGGCCGCCGCGGCCCGCCCCGACCGGCTGGGGCTGCTGCTGGTCGACGGCGCCGGGGGCGAGCGCGGCGAGGGGCTCTCGGTCTGTACGGAACTGCCGCATGTGACCGAGCACCTGGTGGCGTCGGACCCGGTCAGGATGCGCCAGTTCGCGCAGGCGCTGGGCGGTGAGCTGAAGCGCCGGGCGGAGCTGCTGGGGCGGCTGGACTTCACGGAGTGGCACAGCGGCGCCCGGGACGAGGCGCGGGAGCTCCGGGAGACGCGGCAGACGCGGGAGACACGGGATCCCCGGGAGGCGCAGCAGGCACCCGAGCGGCTGATCAGCCAGCGCGGACCGAGCGCGGCCGAGCAGCGGACGGGCGAGCAGCGCGCGGGCGAGACGCTGGGCGGCGGCACGCTCAGGCTCCGCCACCAGACCGCCCGCACCGGCCAGGCCCAGGCTCAGAACCAGGGACAGGGACAGGGACAGGCTCAGGCCCAGAGCCGGACCCTGGGCCGCGAACAGACCAGAGAGCAGACCCGGGAGCAAGCAAGGGACCAAGCCCGGGACCAGGTCAGAGAGCAGGCACGGGAACAAGCGCGGGAGCAGACCCGGGAGCACTCCCCGGGCCAAGGCCGGTCCCAACCTCGTGCCCACGGCGCCGAGTCCGCGCCTCTCCCCCGCCTCGTCGTGCTGGTCGACGACTACGACGCGCTGGTCGCGCCCTCCCTGGGCAGCCCGGGCCGGCCCTCCGCCGGTTCCGTCGTACGGGCCCTGGAGGCCGTCGCGCGGGACGGCGAGCGCCTCGGTGTCCATCTCGTGGCGGCCTCGGCCTGCCCCGAGCGTACGGTCGACACGGAACTGGCCCAGGGCGCGCGGCTGCGCGTCGTACTCGACACGCCACCCGCCGCGCCCGCGCCCGACGACCCCGCGCCCGGCCGGGGCAGGCTCGGTCATCCGGACGGCCGGGTCACCCCGTTCCAGGGCGGCCGGGTCACCGGCCGCATCCCGCGTACGGCGACGCTGCGGCCGACGGTCACGGTGGTGGAGTGGGAGCGGATGGGCGATCCGCCGGCCCGCCGGCCGGTCCGTGAGCTGGGCAACGGGCCGACGGATCTGGCCCTGCTCGCGAGCGCCCTGGAGCGGGCCGCCCGCTCCGTCGACGCCGTACCTCTGGCACCTCTGACCCCAGCTCACCCCTGAATCGCACGGACCCTACCGAAAGATCATCAGACCGCCCGCTTTCGTCTGACGGACCACGTCACGAGCCCATCACGATCGGCTCGTTCACACCCGGCCCGGTATTGCGGCCCTCGGTAACGCGGCGTAGGACTGAGCGCACGGGACGAGAGCAGCGCCGCCACGTCATGCCGCGATGCCGGTCCCGCACGCGTAGATCCGTACGCATACGGGAGAGAAACGGGGCAGTGATGCGCACAACTCGCAGGGCATCCACGGTGCTTGGCACCGGCATAGGCACGGGTGGCAGCGGCAGGACGGTCCACGGGACCCGCCGGGCCGCCGTCGCCCTCGCCGCCGTCGGTGCCCTGGCCCTCAGCGGCTGCGGTGGCGACTCCGGCGACGACGACGGCAAGGGCTCGGGCGACAGCGCGAGCAAGCCGGCCGCCGTGACGGTCGAACTCCCCAAGCTGGACGGCGAGAAGATCCAGGTCGCCGCCGTCTGGACCGGTCCGGAACAGGCCAACTTCACCAAGGTCCTCGCCGAGTTCGAGAAGCGGACCGGGGCAACGGTCACCTTCGTCCCCGCCCAGGACCCGATCGTCAACTTCCTCGGTACGAAGATCGCGGGCGGCAGCCCGCCCGATGTGGCGATGCTCCCGCAGGTCGGCGCCATCCAGCAGGCCGTGGAGAAGAAGTGGGCCAAGCCCGCGAGCCCGGAGGCCAAGGCACAGCTCGCCAAGAACTACGGCAAGGGCTGGCAGGACCTCGGCGCGGTGGACGGCGAGCAGTACGGCGTGTACTTCAAGGCCGCCAACAAGTCGCTGGTCTGGTACAACAACGCCGCGTTCGAGAACGCGGGCGCGTCGGCCCCGAAGACCTGGAAGGAGTTCCTCACCACGGCCGAGACGATCTCCGCGTCCGGTGTCACCCCCGTCTCGGTCGGCGGCGCGGACGGCTGGACCCTCACCGACTGGTTCGAGAACATCTACCTCTCCCAGGCGGGCCCGGAGAAGTACGACCAGCTCGCCCAGCACAAGATCAAGTGGACCGATCCGTCCGTGAAGGACGCGCTCACCACGCTCGGTGAGCTCTTCGGCAAGCCGAACCTGATCGCGGGCGGCACGGACGGCGCGCTCCAGACGGAGTTCCCCGCCTCCGTCACCCAGACGTTCACCGGCGGTGACCAGCCCAAGGGCGCGATGGTCTTCGAGGGGGACTTCGTCGGCGTCAACATCGCGGAGACCGACGCGAAGATCGGTACGGACGCGAAGGTCTTCCCGTTCCCCGCGGTCGGCAGCGACTCGCCGGTGGTGACGGGCGGCGACGCGGCCGTGGCGCTGAAGGACACCAAGGGCGCGCAGGCGCTGCTGACCTTCCTGGCCTCCACGGACGCCGCGCGGATCTGGGCGGAGGCGGGCGGCTTCGTCTCGCCGAACAAGTCGCTGGACCTCGCCTCGTACCCGAACGACGTGCAGCGCGACATCGCCAAGGCGCTGATCGCGGCGGGCGACGACTTCCGCTTCGACATGTCGGACCAGATGCCGCAGTCGTTCGGCGGTACGCCCGGCAAGGGCGAGTGGAAGTCCCTCCAGGACTTCCTGAAGAACCCGAAGGACGTGGCCGGGGTCCAGCGGGAGCTGGAAGCCGCCGCGGCCAAGGCGTACAAGAGCTGACGCGGTGACGACGGCGACCTCGGGCGGCGCCACGCCGCCGCCCGCCCCCGCGTCCGGCCCGGCGGATCCGTCCCGTACGTCCCCCAAGGGGCGCGGGCCCAGGAGCGTGACCGGTACCCGCAAGCTCGTCGCTGCGGGCTTCCTGCTGCCCGCGCTGGTGCTGCTCGGCGCGCTCGTGGTGTATCCGATCGGCTTCTCGGTCTACCGGTCCTTCTTCGACAAGTCCGGCGCGAACTTCGCCGGTCTCGACAACTATGTGGAGCTGTTCACCGACGACACCATCCTGACCGCCGTCAAGAACAACGCGATCTGGGTGGTGGTCGCCCCGACCGTCGCCACCGCGCTGGGTCTGATCTTCGCCGTACTCACCGAACGGGTGCGCTGGGGAACGGCGTTCAAGCTGATCGTCTTCATGCCGATGGCGATCTCGATGCTCGCCGCGGGCATCATCTTCCGGCTGGTGTACGAGCAGGACCCGGCCCGCGGGGTCGCCAACGCGGTCTGGGTCGGGGTCCATGACACGTTCAGCGAGTCGGCGGGGTATCCCAAGGCGCATCCGCTGCCGGTGCATCCGCTGAAGGCGGGCGGCGGCGGCTCGTTCGTCACCAAGGAACCGGTGACCGCGGGTACGGAGGTGCTGCTCCCGCTGGTCGGCGTCGCCCCGGCGAAGATGCCCTCCGACGCGCGGCCCGCGAAGGCGGCGCGGTCGGAGGACGGCCGGGTCACCGGCACGGCCTGGCTGGACTTCACCCCGGGCGGCGGCGGGAAACCGAACGTCATCGACCCGAAGGAGCTGGGGCTCGGAAGCCTCAAGGTCGAGGCGGTCAAGGACGGCAAGGTCGTGGCCTCGGCGACCGCGGGCGCCGACGGTACGTTCAGCCTGCCGGCCGCCGCCGACGGGGCCCAGCTCCGGCTGCCGGCGGCCAACTTCAGGGAGCCGTACAACGGGGTGGAATGGCTCGGCCCCTCCCTGGTCACCCCGGCGATCATCGGCAGCTATCTGTGGATGTGGGCCGGGTTCGCGATGGTGCTGATCGCGGCGGGGCTGGCGAGCGTGCCCCGTGAACTCATGGAAGCGGCACGGGTGGACGGCGCGACCGAATGGCAGGTCTTCCGCCGGATCACCGTGCCGCTGCTGGCCCCGGTCCTCGCGGTCGTCATGGTGACGCTGATGATCAATGTGCTGAAGATCTTCGACCTGGTCTTCATCATCCCGCCGGGGTCGTCCCAGGCCGACGCGAACGTGCTGGCGCTCCAGCTCTACCGCTCGTCGTTCGGCACGGACGCGGACCTCGGGGTCGGCAGCGCCATCGCCGTACTGCTGCTCCTGCTGGTGATCCCGGTGATGCTCTTCAACGTACGGCGCATGCGAAGGGAGACGCGACGATGACCACGACGACGGCGTTGGACGCGGACCCCGGTCCTGAACGCGGCCCCGGCTCCGGTCCGGCGAAGGCGCAGACGGACGCGGCGCGAGCGAACCCGGCGAAGGAGTCCCTGGGCAGCCGGATAGCGGCGCACGCGGGCGGCGGGGCGGTACGGGTCTTCCTGGTCCTGGTCGGCCTGTTCTGGCTGATGCCGACGATCGGCCTGTTCATCTCCTCGCTGCGCGACTCCTCGGACATCAACGCGAGCGGCTGGTGGAAGGTGTTCACCGCGCCCGCGCAGCTCACCACCGAGAACTACACGCGGCTCCTCGACAACGACATCATCACCAACTCGCTGCTCTCCACGATCATGATCACCGTCCCCTCGACGCTCCTGGTCGTGGTGATCGGCTCGCTCGCCGGATACGCCTTCGCCTGGATGGACTTCCCGGGACGCGACTGGTGGTTCCTGGGGGTCGTGGGGCTGCTGGTGGTCCCGGTGCAGGTCGCGCTCGTCCCGGTCGCCAAGCTGTTCGGCGCCATCGGCATCTTCGAGACGACCTTCGGCGTGATCATCTTCCATGTCGCCTTCGGTCTGCCCTTCGCGATCTTCCTGCTGCGCAACTTCTTCGCGGAGATCCCGAGGGAGCTGCTGGAGGCGGCACGGCTCGACGGGGCGGGCGAGATACGGCTCTTCACCCGGGTCGTGATGCCGCTCGGCGGCCCGGCGATCGCCTCGCTCGGCATCTTCCAGTTCCTCTGGGTCTGGAACGACATGCTGGTGGCGCTGATCTTCGCGGACTCGAAGAACCCGCCGATCACGGTCGCGCTCCAGCAGCAGGTACGGCAGTTCGGGAACAACATCGACGTACTGGCGCCCGGCGCGTTCGTCTCGATGGTGATCCCGCTGGCCGTGTTCTTCGCGTTCCAGCGGCAGTTCGTGCAGGGCGTGATGGCGGGAGCCGTCAAGTAGCGCCGTACTGGGTGAGGTTGGTACGGAGAGGGTCGGCAGATGTCCGCGAGGACATCGACCGACCCTCTCCCTTCCCTCGGGTCCTGCACCCCAACTCCCTTTTCTTGCCGGACAGATGTTCCGTCCGTCCCCCGAATGCCACGCCCCGCGTAACCAGTTGGCCGCGCGGGCCGTTCCCGGGCCATGCCCCGGTTCAGCGTCATCGTCCCCGCGCACCAGGTCCAGGCGTATCTGACGGAGTGCCTGGAGTCCGTGCTGTCCCAGGCCCACGACGACCTCGAACTCATCGCGGTGGACGACGGATCGACGGACTCCTGCGGCGCGATCATCGACGCGTTCGCCGCCCGCGACCCCCGGGTCAGCGCCGTCCGGCTGCCCGACCGGACGGGCCCGGGACCGGCCCGTAACGCCGGACTCGCGCGCGCCACCGGGGACTACGTGCTCTTCCTGGACGGCGCCGACACCCTCGTACCGGGCGCGCTCGGCTGGATCGGGGACCGGCTCAAGGAGACCGAGGGCCCCGATGTCCTCGTCCACGACTACGTCCGTACGGACGACCGGACCGGCGAGACGGTACGGAACGCCTTCGCCGCCTCGCTCGGCCAGGAGGGCTCCGCCGCGTTCCGGCTGGCGGACCGGCCGGGGCTGCTGACGTATCTGATGACCGCCACGAACAAGGCGTACCGCAGGGAGTTCGTCGCACGCGAAGGGCTCGCCTTCCCTCCGGGCCGCCACGCGGACCTCGCCTGGACCTACCCCGCGCTGATGACGGCCGGGACGATCGCCACGCTGGACCGGGTGTGCGTACGGCTGCGCCACCGTGACGAGGCGGCGGAACCGGCCGGGGCGCTGGAGGTCTTCGCCCCGTACGAGCGGGTCTTCGCCTTCGTCGAGGAGCGGCCCGCGCTGGCGCGCTGGCGGCCGGTGCTGCACCGGCGGATGCTCGACCACCTGGCGGCGCTCGGCGGACTCGTACCGCTCGCGGCGACGGACGGGCCGCTGCCGGACGGGGCCCTCCCCGGCGGACCGCTGCCGCGCCGTGTCCGCGCCGCGTTCTTCCGCGCGGCGCGCGCCCACCACCGCCGCTACCGCGCCCCGCGCGCCTCACCCGTCCCCCACACCTCTGAAGGCGCGGCGGCGGGCGCCCCGCCCCGGCACACGCTGCTGCTCCGGCTCGGCGCGCACCGTACGTACGGGATGCTGCGCGCCGCGCGGGCGGTACGCGGGCGCGCGACCCGGGGCGCGAGGGCGGCGCGCCGGGCCGCCCGTGCGGTCGCGCTGCGGCTGCACTACGGGATCCAGCGGCGGCTGCCGGTCCGCGCCGACCGCGCGGTCTTCGCCTCCCGGAGCACGGGGCACGGCGCGGGACACGGCGCGGGGCGGCCCTCGGCGTACGGGTACGGCGGTGATCCCGCGGCCGTCGAGGAGACCGTCCGCGAACTCGTCCCGCGCCTGCGCACCTCCTGGATCACCGACCCCGCGCACGCGCACCTGGTCCCGACGGGCACGCGCCGGGTCTTCGCAGGGTCGTTTCCGCACTGGACCGCGCTCGCCCGCTCCCGCTACCTCGTCAGCGACGCCGGTTTCGACCCCCGGCTCGTCAAGCGGCGGGGGCAGATCCTGCTCCAGACCCACGACGGGACGCCGGTCGGCTCGACCGGGCTCGATCTGCTGGACCGGCCGGCCGTCGCGGGCGCCGCTGACATCGCCCGGCTGCTCGCCGACGCGGCCCGCTGGGACTACTCCCTCTCCGCCAACCGCCACTCCACGCTGGTACGGGAGCGGACCTGCCCCTCCCCCGCCGCCACCCTGGAGTACGGCCGCCCGCGCACCGACGCCTTCCACCGGGCCACGCCGGCCGACATCGCGCGGCTGCGGGAATCGCTCTCCGTCCCGGAGGGCTTCACCGCCGTCCTGTACGCGCCCGCGTACCGCGACTACCGCCGCACCCAGCGCCTCCCGTTCGACCTGGAGCGGGTGGCGCAGTCGCTGGGCCCGCGCTTCGTGCTGCTGGTCCGCGCGCACCCCGGGTACGGCGCGCCGGTGCCGCGTCCGCCGCACCCCCGGATCACCGATGTCTCCGGCCATCCGTCGGTCGAGACGCTCTGCCTCGCCTCCGACGTACTGCTCACGGACTACTCGTCGCTGATGGTCGACTACGCGGCCCTCGACCGGCCGATCGTGCTCCACCACGACGACCGGGAGGCGTACGAGGCGGCCAGGGGGACCTGTCTCGATCTGCGGGCCTGGCCGCCGGGCGCGATCGCCCGCACCCAGGACGAGCTGATCGACATCTTCACCTCGGGCCACTGGCGCGGCTCGCGCTCCGCCGAGCTGCGGGCGGCGTTCCGGGCGCGGTTCTGTCCGTACGACGACGGGCGGGCGGCCGAGCGGGTCGTCCGCCATGTCTTCCTCAGCGACGGATCAGCACCGGACCGGCACCGGATCAGCGGCTGAGCGCGGCGACCGCCGAGGCGGCCAGGTCGTCCAGATACCCCGGGGGCAGCGCCCCGCGGACGACGACCAGCCGCCAGTAGAGCGGTCCGACGATCAGATCCAGCGCCCGGTCGGCGTCGGCGCCCTCGGGCAGCTCACCGCGTTCGACGGCCTCCCGGACGATCACGGCCGCGATGCCCCGCTGGCCGTCCAGCAGCGCCGTCTTGATCGCGTCGGAGATCTCGGGGTGGCGGGCCGCCTCCACCAGCAGATCGGGGATGACCTGCGAGGCGACCGGGTGGCTCAGGGCGCCCGAGGCCACTTCGAGCAGGGCGCGCACATCGCCGTACAGCGAACCGGTCGAGGGGGCGGGCAGCCCCTGCGCGGCGAAGGCCGAGACCAGGTCGAGGACGAGTTCCAGCTTGGACTTCCAGCGGCGGTAGACGGCGGTCTTGCCGACGCCCGCGCGCCGTGCGATGCCCTCGATGGACATCCGGGCGAACCCGACCGCGGCCAGTTCGTCGAAGACGGCGGCGCGGATGGCGTCGGTCACGTCCTCCCGGAGCACGGCGGCGCCCGCGGGCACACGGCGGGTGGCGCGGGGGTCCGGGGTGGTGCCGGGACGCGTGCGGGGGTCCGTAGTCATCAGCACCGAGCATAGCGGCGCCCCGGCGCCCGGGCCACGTGACGACGATACGGTTGCGTTGCGACGTAATCCGGGCCTACCTTGGGCGTTGCGACGATACGGAAGCGTTCCGTCGTCGGGGGTGGAGTCGACCGCCCCCGCCACCGTCGAAAGCGACACCTGTGCGCCAGAGCCAGAGTCAGAGCCAGAACCAGAGCCAGACGATCACAGCGACGCCACCGGACACTCCGCCGCGAGAAGCCCACGCGGCCCCCGGGCGCCCCGCGGCCCCCGGAGCCGCCTCGGCCCCCGGAGCCCTCGCGCCGGAGACCGACCTCGGCGCCCTCGCCCGCCGGCACGGGCTGACCGTGAGCGGCGCCCGCCCCTCGCTGCCCGACTACCTACGGCAGCTCTGGTCGCGGCGCCACTTCATCACCACGTTCGCGACGGCGCGGCTGACCGCCCAGTACAGCCAGGCCAAGCTCGGCCAGATCTGGCAGATCATGACCCCGCTGCTCAACGCGACGGTCTACTACTTCATCTTCGGGGTGCTGCTCGACACCAAGCACGACATCCCCGACTTCATCCCGTTCCTGGTGACGGGCGTCTTCATCTGGACCTTCACCTCGAACTCGATCATGGCGGGCACCCGCGCGATCTCCGGCAACCTCGGTCTCGTACGGGCCCTGCACTTCCCGCGCGCAGCCCTGCCGATCGCACTCGCCCTCCAGCAGCTCCAGCAACTGCTGTTCTCGCTGGGCGCGCTGGTGGTGATCCTGGCCTGCTTCGGCGAGTACCCCGACCTCGGCTGGCTGCTGGCGGTGCCCGCCCTCGCGCTCCAGGCGGTGTTCAACACCGGCGTCTCGATGGTGCTGGCGCGGCTGGCCGCCAAGACCCCGGACGTCTCCCAGCTCATGCCGTTCCTGCTGCGCACCTGGATGTACGTCTCCGGCGTGATGTGGAGCGTGGACCGGGTGACGAAGGGCGCGGACGTGCCGCACGTCGTCTCGGTGGCGCTCCAGTGCAATCCGGCCGCCGTCTACATCGATCTGATGCGCTTCGCGCTCGTCGACAGCTTCACCGCCGCCCAACTGCCCCCGCACGTCTGGGCGGTCGCCCTCGGCTGGGCACTGGCCGCCGGGGTCGGCGGGTTCCTGTTCTTCTGGAAGGCCGAGGAGGAGTACGGACGTGGCTGATACGGACCCGACATCCGACATGGCCCCCGAGCCGGTCCCCACCGTCGTCGTCGACGGCGTGCACATCACCTACACCGTCCACGGCACCAAGGGCGGCAAGGGCAGCGCCACCTCCGCCCTGAGCCGGATCCTCTCCCGCGGGTCCACCCCCGGCGCGCGCGAGGTGCACGCGGTCAAGGGCGTCAGCTTCGCCGCGTACAAGGGCGAGGCGATCGGCCTCATCGGCTCCAACGGCTCCGGCAAGTCGACGCTGCTCAAGGCCGTCGCGGGGCTGCTGCCGCCCAGCCGGGGCCGGGTCTTCACCCGTGGCCAGCCCTCGCTGCTCGGCGTCAACGCGGCGCTGATGAACGACCTGACCGGCGAGCGCAACGTCATCCTCGGCGGGCTGGCCATGGGCATGACGCGCGAGCAGGTGCGGGAGCGCTACGAGGACATCGTGGAGTTCTCCGGGATCAACGAGAAGGGCGACTTCATCTCGCTGCCGATGCGGACGTACTCCTCGGGCATGGGCGCCCGGCTGCGCTTCTCGATCGCCGCCGCCAAGAGCCATGACGTCCTCCTGATCGACGAGGCGCTCTCCACCGGCGACGCGCGGTTCCAGCGCCGCAGCCAGGAGCGCATCGCCGCGCTGCGCGAGGAGGCCGGCACGGTCTTCCTCGTCAGCCACAGCAACAAGTCCATCCTGGAGACCTGCGACCGCGCGCTGTGGCTGGAGTCGGGCACGCTGCGGATGGACGGGCGGGCGGAGGAGGTCGTCGCGGCGTACGAGGAGTTCACGAGCGCCGGCCGGAACAAGAAGAAGGAGGGGCCGGCCGGGGGGCGGCCGGGTGACGATGCGAGGCTTGGCCGCCGGGCCCCGCTCTGACATGATGGGCAAACGGAACTTTGTTCCGAAAGTGGGGTGCGGAACGGCATACGCCAGGGAACATGGTTCCGGTGGACGGGCCCGGCAGCGGAGGGAGCGGCGTGGTGAACGACAGCGACAAGGGCGCGGAGCGCGCGGCCCCGCCCCAGCGGGCGGACGCCCGGCGCAACAAGGAGACGCTGCTCGACGCCGCCGCCGCCGTCTTCGTCACGTCCGGCGTGGAGGCTCCGGTACGCGACATCGCGGCCGAGGCCGGCGTGGGACTGGGCACGATCTACCGCCACTTCCCGACCCGCGCCGACCTCATCATCGCCGTCTACCGGCACCAGGTCGACGCCTGCGCCGAGGCAGGTCCCGCCCTGCTGGAGACCAGCGCGACGCCGCACGCCGCGCTGGGGCGGTGGATCAACCTCTTCGTCGATTTCCTGGTCACCAAACACGGGCTCGCCGCCGTACTCCAGTCCGACAACACCGGCTTCGAGACGCTGCACGCCTACTTCCTCGACCGGCTCGTGCCCGTGTGCACCCACCTGCTCGACGCGGCGGCGGCCGCCGGCGAGGTCCGGTCCGACGTGACGGCCATCGAGCTCATGCGCGGCGTCGGGAACCTCTGCATCGGCGCGGACAGCGATCCCCGCTACGACGCCCGCCGAATGGTGGAGCTGCTCATCGCGGGACTACGCCAACCACGCTGACCCACGGCTCCCCGCGCGGGCCCGGACGGCGCTCGGCACGCATGCGGTGGCGCTCACCCGGCAGCGCTCACCCGCAGCGCTCACCCGGTGGCACTCACCCGGCAGCGCTCACCCGGTGGCGGCGCCGAACCACATCGGCATCCGGTCGAGCAGCTCCGCCTGGTCCTCACCGGCCCACGCCACATGGCCGTCCGGCCGCAGCAGCACCGCGGGCGCTTCCAACTCCTCGCTGACGTCGACGACATGGTCGACCCGGTCCTCCCAGCCCGCCACCGACAGCCGGCCGGTCTGGTCGAGCAGCAGCCCCCGGCCGCCGTGCATCAGCCCGTAGAGGCGCCCCCGCTTCAGCTCCATGTCCCGCAACCGCCGGCCGAGCAGTGCGTGCCCCTCGCCGAGGTCGTAGTGGACCCCGATCGCGGTGATCTTCTCGATCAGGTACCGGTTCACGTCCTCGAAGTCCATCAGCTCCGACACCAGCCGGCGCACCGACTGGGGGCCCGGCTCCGGGGAGAGCAGCAGCATCTGCGCCCGGGTGTTGTCCAGTACGGCGGCGGCCACCGGGTGCCGTTCGGCGTGGTAGGTGTCCAGCAGCCCCTCCGGTGCCCAGCCGTTGACCTCGGCGGCCAGCTTCCAGCCGAGGTTGAACGCGTCCTGGACCCCGAGGTTGAGCCCCTGCCCGCCGGTCGGCGGGTGGATGTGCGCCGCGTCGCCTGCCAGCAGCACCCGGCCGGTCCGGTAGCGCTCGGCCAGCCGGGTGGCGTCGCCGAACCGGGACAGCCAGCGCGGTGAGTGCACGCCGAAGTCGGTGCCGGCGACCGCCCGCAGCCGCTCCTTGAACTCCTCCAGGGTCGGCGGGACCGCACGGTCCTCGGCCACGCCCTCGGCGGGCACGATGACGCGGTACACCCCCTCCCCGAAGGTTCCGAGGCCGAACCGCTTCTGGGTCGTACGGACCTCCGCGACGACGGCGGCGACCGTCTCCGGGTTCTCGGCCACCTCCATCTCGCCCAGCAGCGTCTCGACCCGGGACGGCTCCCCCGGGAAGCCCACGCCGAGGAGCTTGCGCACGGTGCTGCGGCCACCGTCGCAGCCGACGAGGTAGCGCGAGCGGAGCCGCGTACCGTCGGCCAGTTCGGCGCTCACCCCGTCGTCGTCCTGGCTCAGCCCGACCAGCTCGCAGCCACGCCGGATCTCGGCGCCGAGCTCGGTGGCGTGCTCGGCCAGCAGGCGCTCGGTGAGGGGCTGCGGGATACCGAGGACGTACGCATGCGCGCTGTCCAGCCGGCCCGGCGTGGGCTTGTCGATGGCGGCGAAGAAACCGCCGAGCGGGTACTGCCGGCCGTGCGCGAGGAACCGCTCCAGCAGTCCGCGCTGGTCCATCACCTCGATGCTGCGCGCGTGCAGACCGAGTGCGCGGACGTACGCGGCCGGCTCCGCCTCCTTCTCCAGTACGAGCACGCGCACACCCTGCAACCGCAACTCGGCGGCCAGCATCAAACCGGTCGGTCCGCCACCGGCGATGATCACGTCGATCACTACATACCCCCATTTATTTCCACACGCTCGTGCTTCGGCTGGTGATTCTGCGGCATGACGGGGGTCTTGCCGCAAGCCCCCCGGTGCGCTATACGTTGAGAGTGGAAAGGAGTCCGTCGCCGACGTGACGTCGACTCCGTTCGCGTGACGTCGACTCCGTCCGCGCCTCCGACACAGAACTTCCCGCACACACAAGCGCCAGGGGCGCCCGGCTCGTTGGTGAGCCGGGCGCCCCTGGCGCTCTTGGTGCTGGCCTGCGGCCGCCCTCGCCGTCAGCGGTGGGTGCGCAGCAGCGTCCGCATCGTCCGCATCGCGACCGACAGATTCGCCAGGTCGAACGCGTCCGAGTTCTGGATCTCGTCGAGCGTGGCGCGCGACCGGGTCAGGATCGCGGCGTTCTTCTCCTCCCACGCCGTGAACCGCTCCTCCGGCGTCGAGCTGCCGTCGCCCACCGTCAGCACGTCCGACGTCAGCCCGGCGTGCGCCGCGTACAGGTCCTCGCGGATCGAGGCGCGGGCCATGGACTGCCAGCGGTCGGCCCGCGGCAGCTCCACGATCCGGTCCATGAGGCGGCTGATCCGCAGCCGGTCACCGAGGTCGTAGTAGACCTCGGCGACGGCCAGCGGGTCCTGCTCCGTACGGTCAGCGATGGCGACGATGTCGAGCGCCGGGAAGACCGACGAGAACCCGGCGACCCGCAGGGCCAGTTCCTCCGGAACCCCGGAATCGGTGAGCTCGGTCAGGATCGACCGGTACCACTCCAGCTCCGGGCCGCGCAGCATGGTGGAGAGCTGGGCCCAGACCTGCTCGACGCCCGCCGCGAAGAACTCGATCGTCCCCGCGATCTCCAGCGGCTGCGGCCGGTTGCCGAGCAGCCAGCGCGTGCCGCGCTCGACGAGCCGGCGCGAGTGCAGCCTGATCCGGGTCTGGACGTCCGCCGGGACCTGGTTGTCCAGCGCCTCGACGGCGTCCCACACCCCGTTCAGCCCGAAGATCTCCCGGGCCGCGGCCTGCGCCCGTACGATCTCCTCGGTCGACGCGCCGGTCTCCTCGCGCAGCCGGTGCAGGAAGGTCGAACCGCCGGTGTTGACGGTGTCGTTGACCAGGACCGTCGTGATGATCTCGCGGCGCAGCGCGTGCGAGTCGATCTGCTCGGCGAACTGCTCGCGGAGCTGCTGCGGGAAGTACGCGTGCAGCAGCGCGCGCAGATGCGGGTCGTCCGGCAGCTCGGTGTGGATCAGCTCCTCCGCCGCCGTGATCTTGGTGTAGGCGAGCAGCACGGCCAGTTCGGGCTGGGAGAGGCCCTTGCCGGAGTTGAGCAGCTCCCGGACCTGGCGGTCGGTGGGGAGGAACTCCAGCGCCCGGTCGAGATGTCCGTCGCGCACCAGCCGGCGCATGAAGCGCTGGTGGGCGTGGAGGAGGGAGGGCGCCTGCGCCTGGGCGTTGCCGAGGGCGGTGTTCTGCGCGTAGTTGTTGCGCAGGACGAGCGCGCCGACCTCGTCGGTCATCGCGGCGAGCAGCTTGTTGCGCTGCTTGACGGTCATGTCCCCTTCGGTGACCAGGCCGTTGAGGAGGATCTTGATGTTCACCTCGTGGTCGGAGGTGTCCACGCCGGCGCTGTTGTCGATGGCGTCGGTGTTGATCCTGCCGCCCTGGCCGCCGGCGCCGCGCCGGGCGAACTCGATCCGGCCGAGCTGGGTCAGTCCCAGGTTGCCTCCCTCGCCGACGACCTGGGCGCGCAGGTCCTCGCCGTTGACGCGGATGGCGTCGTTGGCCTTGTCGCCGACGTCCGCGTCGGTCTCGGTGGACGCCTTCACGTACGTACCGATCCCGCCGTTCCACAGCAGGTCGACCGGGGCGTGGAGGATCGCCTTCATCAGCTCGGCGGGGGTCAGCTTGGTGACGCCCGGCTCGATGCCGAGGGCGTCGCGGACGTGTGCGTTGACGGGGATCGACTTGGCGGTACGGGGGTGGATCCCGCCGCCCGGCGAGAGGAGCCCCTTGTCGTAGTCGGCCCAGGAGGAGCGCGGCAGTTCGAAGAGGCGGCGGCGCTCGGCGTAGGAGGTGGCCGCGTCGGGGTGCGGGTCGATGAAGATGTGGCGGTGGTCGAAGGCCGCGACCAGCCGGATGTGCTCGGAGAGCAGCATGCCGTTGCCGAAGACGTCACCGGACATGTCGCCGACGCCGACGACGGTGAAGTCCTCGCTCTGGGTGTCGTGGCCGAGCTCGCGGAAGTGCCGCTTCACGGACTCCCAGGCGCCGCGGGCCGTGATGCCCATGCCCTTGTGGTCGTAGCCCGCGCTGCCGCCGGAGGCGAAGGCGTCCCCGAGCCAGAAGTCGTAGGAGACCGCGACCTCGTTGGCGATGTCGGAGAAGCTGGCGGTCCCCTTGTCGGCGGCGACGACGAGATACGTGTCGTCCCCGTCGTGGCGTACGACATCGGCGGGCGGCACGACCTCGCCCGTGACCATGTTGTCCGTGATGTCGAGCAGCGCCGAGATGAAGATCTTGTACGAGGCGATGCCCTCGGCGAGCCAGGCGTCCCGGTCGACGGCCGGATCGGGCAACTGCTTGGCGACGAAGCCGCCCTTGGCGCCGACCGGCACGATCACGGTGTTCTTGACCATCTGCGCCTTGACCAGGCCGAGGATCTCCGTACGGAAGTCCTCCCGCCGGTCCGACCAGCGCAGCCCGCCGCGGGCGACCTTGCCGAAGCGCAGGTGGACGCCCTCGACGCGCGGGGAGTAGACCCAGATCTCGTAGGCGGGGCGGGGCGCGGGGAGGTCGGGGATGGCCTGCGGGTCGAACTTCATCGACACGTAGCTGTGCTGCCCGCCGCCGGCGGTGTGCTGACCCCTCTTTTCGCTTCCCTCGCTGGCGCTCTGACCCCTCTTTTCGCTTCCCTCGCTGGCGCTCTGACCCCTCTTTTCGCTTCCCTCGCTGGCGCTCTGACCCCTCTTTTCGCTTCCCTCGCTGGCGCTCTGGAAGAAGTTGGTCCGCAGCGTGGCCTTGATGAGGGTGAGGAAGGAGCGCAGGATCCGGTCCTCGTCCAGGCTCGCGACCTGGTCGAGGGCGCCGTCCAGCTCCTCCAGCATGGCCTCCGTCAGCTCCGTGCCGGCGCGCTGGCGGCCGGGCGACATGCGGGCCTCGAAGAGGGAGATCAGCAGCCGGGTGGTGTGCACGTTGGAGCGGAGGGTGTCCTCCATGTAGTCCTGGCTGAAGGTCGAGCCCGACTGGCGCAGGTACTTGGCGTACGCGCGCAGCACCATCGCCTGACGCCAGTCCAGACCGGCGCCCAGGACGAGGGAGTTGAAGCCGTCGTTCTCCGCCTTTCCGGTCCACACGGCGGCGAAGGCGTTCTGGAAGCGCTCGCGGTCGTCCTCGGTGAGGTAGTCGCCGCCTCCCGAGCCCCCTTGGGGCAGTCGCAGGCCGAAGTCGTAGATCCAGACGTGCGTACGGTCCGCGCAGCGCAGTTCGTACGGCCGCTCGTCGACGACCTCGACGCCGAGCCGCTGGAGCACCGGGAGGACGGCGGAGAGGGAGACCTGCTCGCCGGAGCGGTAGATCTTGAAGCGCCGTTCGCCGGGGCCCGCGCCGACCGGCTCGTACAGGGAGAGCGAGAAGTCCGCCTCGGCCTTGTCGAGCGCTTCCAGGTGGACCAGGTCGGCGACCGCGGCGCGCGGGGAGTGGTCGGCCTTGTAGCCCTCGGGGAAGGCGGTGCCGTACTTGCGGAGCAGTTCGGCGGCGCGCTCCTCGCCGCACTCGGCGTTCAGCGCCTCGCCGAACGCGTCGGCCCAGGAGCGGGCCGCCGCCACGAGACGGGCCTCGATCCGGTCCGTGTCGGCGTCGGTGAGCTTGGCCAGCTCCGTGCCGCGCGGGACGCGGACGACGAAGTGGAGCCGGGAGAGGATCGATTCTGTGTTCCACGCGGTGAAGTCGACGCTGGTGCCGCCGAGCTCCTCCTTGAGGATGTCGACCAGCCGCAGCCGGACCCCGGTGGTGTAGCGGTCGCGCGGCAGGTAGACGAGCGCGGAGTAGTAGCGCCCGTACTCGTCCTGGCGGAGGTAGAGCCGCAGCCTGCGGCGCTCCTGGAGGTAGAGCACGCTGGTGACGATCGACCGCAGTTCGTCGACGGGCGTCTGGAACAGCTCGTCGCGCGGGTAGGTCTCCAGGATCTGGAGCAGGTCGCGGCCGTCGTGGCTGTTGGGCGAGAAGCCGGCGCCCTCCAGCACCTCGGCGACCTTGCGGCGGATCACCGGGACACGGCGTACGGACTCGGTGTACGCGGCCGAGGAGAACAGCCCCAGGAAGCGGCGCTCGCCGACGACATTGCCCTTGTCGTCGAACTTCTTCACCCCGACGTAGTCGAGATAGCTGGGCCGGTGGACGGTGGCGCGGCTGTTGGCCTTGGTGAGGACCAGCAGCTTGTGCTCGCGCGCCTTGGCGCGGGCGTCGGCGGGCAGCCGGCTGAAGGACGGGCTGACCGGGTGGTCGTCGTCCGCGCTGTGCTGCGGGTCGGAGCGCAGCACGCCGAGCCCGGTGCCGGGGACGGCGGTCAGGGCGTCGCTGTCCGTGAGCTGATACTCGCGGTAGCCGAGGAAGGTGAAGTGGTCGGCGGCGAGCCAGCGCAGCAGCTCACGGGCCTCCTCGACCTCCTGGTCGCGCAGGTCGTCGGCGGTCGGCTCGCTGGGCAGCTCGTCGGCGATGCGCAGCGCGGCGCCGCGCATCTTCTCCCAGTCCTCGACGGTCTCGCGGACGTCGGACAGGACGCGCAGCAGATCGGCGGTCATCTGCTGGAGGTCGGCGCGGTCGCTCTCGCGGTCCACCTCGACATGGATCCAGGACTCCGTGAGCACGTCGTGGGGGCGCTCGGCGGAGGCGGCCACCCCTTCGGGAAGCACCTCGATCAGCTTGCCGGTGACATCACGGCGCACGACGATCTGCGGGTGGATCACGGCGTGGATGCCGCGGCCCTGCCGGGTGAGTTCGTTGGTGACGGAGTCCACGAGGAAGGGCATGTCGTCGGTGACGACCTCCACCACGGAGTGGCTGCACGTCCAGCCGTTCTCCTCGACCGTGGGGGTGTGGACCCGCACACTGGCCGTCCCCTGGGGGCGGTTACCGGCGAGCCGGTAGTGCGAGAGCGCGGCACCGAGGACGTCGGTGGATTCACGGCCCGCGATGTCCTCGGGAGCCGTGTGCAGGTAGTAGCGCTGGAGGTACGCGAGGATCGCGGCGCGGTCGGCGCCGTCCCCGGTACCGCCTGGACCGGTGCCGCCTGGCCCGGCGGCGTCGGACCCGGTGGTGGCCTCGTCCTTCCGGAGGCCGCCCCCGAGCCCCCCGGTACCCCCCAGCGGGCTGTTCTCAGCGGCCCGGGCCGCCTGTTCGAGCAGCTCGGCCTTGGCTTCGTCCAGCTTGGTCTGCATGTCCTCTGGCTCCTGTCGCGCGCCGTTGCGTGACGTAGGTGAAGGAAGCGACACAACGCCACGACGCGGGGTTTCCGGTCGAGGTCGACGTTATGCCGCGATGAGAGATGGCCGGGGCCTTATTGACCAATTTTGGCAGTCGCCCCGTTTCCGGTGCCGCGACCGGCAGGCGATCCTGACGTGGGCAATGACCCGGGTGAGCGGCGGTCGCCCGGGCGCGGTGGCGCTCCGGGCGCAGGCCGGGGGCTTCGCTGCCCCCACGGCGTATCGCGCTGATCACGGTCACCAGGCTATCGCTCTCCACCCAGGCTCCGTCATGAGCCGCTTGTGTACAAAAGCAAGGCACCGAATTGGCCACTTCGGACAGACCCGTGGGGTGGTTCGGGGTGACACGGTCCGCCCTCCCCCGCGGACGCGCGGACGGGGACGGCGCGGATCGGCAGACTGGTCGACAGGTGGACAGACCGCCCCATCCTTCCCGGGAGCAGCCATGGCAGCCAAGGTCCTGATCGTCACCGGCGACGCCGCCGAGTCCCTTGAAGTCCTCTATCCGTACCAGCGCCTGCTCGAAGAGGGGTACGAGGTCCATATCGCCGCTCCGTCCCGGAAAAAGCTCCAGTTCGTGGTCCATGACTTCGAGCCCGGCTTCGACACCTACACCGAGAAGCCCGGTTACACCTTCCCCGCCGACCTGGCGTTCTCGGAGGTCGACCCGACGGAGTACGCGGCCGTGGTCATCCCGGGCGGCCGGGCCCCCGAATACCTGCGCGGCGACGCGGAGCTGCGCAAGATCCTCAAGTCGTTCTTCGACGCGGACAAGCCGGTGGCGCAGATCTGCCACGGCCCGCTCCTGACGGCCGCGATCGGCGAACTCGCCGGCCGCCGGGTCACGGCCTATCCGGCCCTGGAGATCGACATGCAGACGGCGGGAGCGACGTTCCAGGACACGGAGGCGGTGGTGGACGGCACCCTGGTCTCCTCCCGCGCCTGGCCCGACCACCCGGCCTGGATGCGTGAATTCCTGACCGTGCTGCGCGCGAAGGCCCCGGTGTCCCAGGACACGTCCGCGCACGGGAACGACTGACGGCTCCTCGACGCGGACCGCTGGCGGCTCCCGGGTACGGCGCCGGGCTGGTCTCCGGCTCCGGGCGGGTCTCCGGCTCCGCCCGACGCGGGGCCGGGGGTTACGCCAGGTCCCGGGCGAGCGCCACCGCTTCCTCCAGGGTGTCCACGACCGGGACGCCCACCGACTCCAGGGTGGCCCGGCTGTTGGTACCGCCGGTGTAGAGCACGGCACGGGCCCCCACGTGCGCCGCCGCCACCGCGTCGTCGACCGCGTCGCCGATCACCACCGTACGGACGGCGGATATCTCCCCGCCCGCCCCGGCCAGCGCGGTCAGATGGCGTTCCAGGTGCAGCGCCTTGCTGCCGCCCGAGGGGCCCTTGCGGCCGTCGACGCGGAGGAAGTGGCGCTCGATTCCGTATCCCCGCACCGTCGGGACCAGGTGTTCGTGCCCGTACATGCTCAGCAGTGACTGGCTGCCGCCCGCGAGCGCCCACCCCGCGAGCAGTTCCTCGACGCCGCGCGTCAGCCCGCAGGTGTCACGCCGCTCCGTGTAGTGGCGGTGGAACGTCTCGTCCATGACGACCCACTCGGCGTCGCTCGGCAGGCGCCCCATGAGCCGCTCGTAGAAGCGCGGGATGGGGACGCAGTACAGCTCCCGGTAGCGGTCGAGCGTGATCGGCGCCAGCCCTATCTCCGCGAAGGCCGCGTTGGTCGCCCCGATGACCGCGCGCATGTCGTCGAGGATCGTGCCGTTCCAGTCCCACACCAGATGCGTGTTCTGCTTCCCCATGGACAAAACCGTACCGGCCGGGTCCGACAACGCCTCCGGACAACCCGTCCGGGCAGGTCAGGGGCGGTCAGGCGATCAGGCGATCAGGCGATCAGGTTCGGGATCTCCTGGATTCCGAACCAGAGCAGTTCGTGGTCCTCCGCGCCGTCCACCGTGAACCGCGCGTCGTCGTCCCCGTGGTCCGCCGCGCCCAGCGCCGCCGCCGCCGCTGTCACGTCGGCGTCCGCGTCGTCGGAGTCCACGTGCACCGCCGCGGCCTTCCGCAGGGCGATCGCCGCCGCGATGCGCACCTCGCCGAGCGAGGAGGCGTCCAGCCGCATGTCGGGGTCCGACACGGCCTCCCGGTCCGGTACGTCCGCCGCGACGACCACCCGGCGGCGGGCCGCGGCCGGGTCCGCGGCGATCAGCCGGAGCGAGGCGGCGGCGGCGCGGTTGAGGGCGGCGTACTCCAGCTCCTCGATGTCGTCCGAGACGTACCACTCCCGCAGCCCCGGCGTCACCGCGTACGCCGTCAGCGGCCCCGGTCCCAGCTCACCGGCCTTGTGCGCCTCTGCGAGACCGGGAAGCGTCAGGGGGACGTACACACGCATGGCATGGCCGCTTTCGTCGTCGGGAGAACACCTAAGGATACGTGGGCCGGTCCCTCTTCGGGGTGACACATATGGGGCTCCCAGGCGTCCACCGGGAACCGTCCCTACCCGTGCCACCAGGCCCCGTACCGCCCGCCGATCACCCGGATAGGTGATTTCACCGCCTCGCGCCCCGCCGGCGCCCCCTCCTTGCGGCGCTCCCCCAAGGGCACGTAAAAGATCCCCCAACAAGTTACCGACCGGTATCGGACCGGCCGGGCAGAACGGGGGCGATCTGCGTGAACAGGACCACTTCCTCCACTCCCACCACCGCCTTCTCCACCGGGGCCAGGCCGCCAGGCCGCCGCGATCCGCGCAGGCCCGGCGCCGTACGTCCGCAGCGGAGCCGGCACGTCCCGCCGCACGAGCTGTTCGCGGAGCGGCTGCTCGCCGTCCTCAGCGGCCACCGGCCCGTGCACTGGATGCTCGGCCAGACCGTCGGCGAGGCGTACGAACAGCTCGTCCGGCTCGCACCGGGCACCCCGCTCAGGGCCAGGGGCGTCCGCCCCGTGATCCGCACCTGCCGGTTCTCCCAGCCCAGGCCCGGGGTGGTCGAGGCGTCCGCCAGCATCGCCGCGGGCGAACAGGTCCGCGCCCTGGCCTTCCGGCTGGAGCGGAGCAGCGATCTGCGCTGGCGCTGCGCGGCGGTCGAGGTCGGCGGCGAGCGCGTCACCACCGACGCGTGAGCACCCGTACCCCGCGCACCCGGCCCGCGAGCGGCCGGACCACGGCCGCCCGGCCCGTGGACCCCCGGGACGGCACAGGGCCGGGGCGCGCACCACGAGAGTGCGCGCCCCGGCCCGTACGATCGGCCGCCCGGTCCGCTGTCCGGGCCCCGGCCCTACTTCTTGCGGCGGCGTCCGCTGGGGGCGCTCTTCTGCGCCTTGCGGCGCTCGGCCCGCGTCATGCCGTCCGACGTGGAGCGCGTCGGTCCGTCCGCGCTCTGGAAGTCGCCCTCGACGATGCCGCCCTCGCCGTCCACCGTGGGCGCGGAGAAGTGCAGCCGGTCGGGCCGCTGCGGCGCGTCCAGACCCTTCGCCCTGATCTCCGGACGCGCGGTGGCCGCGGGCACCGCGTCCTCCTTCTTGGCGAGGGACGGGCGCTCGGCGGAGTCCTCCACCGGGACCTCCTCGACCTGCTGCTCGACCTGGACCTCCAGGTTGAACAGGTAGCCGACGGACTCCTCCTTGATGCCCTCCATCATGGCGTTGAACATGTCGAAGCCCTCGCGCTGGTACTCGACCAGCGGGTCCTTCTGGGCCATCGCCCGCAGGCCGATGCCCTCCTGGAGGTAGTCCATCTCGTACAGGTGCTCACGCCACTTGCGGTCCAGGACGGAGAGCACCACACGCCGCTCCAGCTCACGCATGATGTCCGAGCCGAGCTGGTTCTCCCGCTCCTCGTACTGGGCGTAGATGTCGTCCTTGATGGACTCCGAGATGAACTCGGCGGTGATCCCGGCACGGTCGCCGGCCGCGTCCTCCAGCTCCTCGACGGTGACCTTCGTCGGGTAGAGCTGCTTGAAGGCGCCCCACAGCCGGTCCAGGTCCCACTCCTCGGCGAAGCCCTCGACGGTCTCCGCCTGGATGTACGCGTCGATCGTGTCGTCCATGAAGTGGCGCACCTGGTCCTGGAGGTCCTCGCCCTCCAGGACGCGGCGGCGCTCGCCGTAGATGACCTCGCGCTGCCGGTTCAGGACCTCGTCGTACTTCAGAACGTTCTTACGGGTCTCGAAGTTCTGCTGCTCGACCTGGGACTGCGCGGAGGCGATGGCGCGCGTCACCATCTTGTTCTCGATGGGGACGTCGTCCGGCACGTTCGCCATGGACATCACGCGCTCGACCATCTGCGCCTTGAACAGCCGCATCAGGTCGTCGCCGAGCGACAGGTAGAAGCGGGACTCGCCCGGGTCGCCCTGACGGCCCGAACGGCCGCGGAGCTGGTTGTCGATACGGCGCGACTCGTGGCGCTCGGTACCCAGGACGTAGAGCCCGCCCAGGTCCTTGACCTCCTCGAACTCCGCCTTGACGGCCTGCTCGGCCTTCTCCAGCGCGGCGGGCAGCGCCGCCGCCCACTCCTCGACGTGCTCGACGGGGTCCAGGCCGCGCTGACGCAGCTCCGCCTCCGCCAGGTCGTCGGGGTTGCCGCCGAGCTTGATGTCCGTACCGCGGCCGGCCATGTTCGTCGCGACGGTGACGGCGCCCTTGCGGCCCGCCTGGGCGACGATCGTGGCCTCGCGGTCGTTCTGCTTCGCGTTCAGCACCTCGTGCTGCACACCGCGCTTGCTGAGCTGCTGCGAGAGGTACTCGGACTTCTCGACGGAGGTCGTACCGACCAGGACCGGCTGGCCCTTCTCGTGCTTCTCCGCGATGTCGTCCACGACCGCGGCGAACTTGGCGACCTCGGTGCGGTAGATCAGGTCGGACTGGTCCATACGGACCATCGGCCGGTTCGTCGGGATCGGCACGACGCCCAGCTTGTAGATCTGGTGGAACTCGGCGGCCTCGGTCATGGCCGTACCGGTCATGCCGGAGAGCTTGCCGTAGAGGCGGAAGAAGTTCTGCAGGGTGATGGTGGCGAGGGTCTGGTTCTCGTCCTTGATGTCCACCCCTTCCTTCGCCTCGATCGCCTGGTGCATGCCCTCGTTGTAGCGGCGGCCGGCGAGGATACGGCCGGTGTGCTCGTCGACGATCATGACTTCGCCGTCCATGACGACATAGTCCTTGTCGTTCTTGAACAGCTCCTTGGCCTTGATGGCGTTGTTCAGATAACCGACGAGCGGGGTGTTCACCGACTCGTACAGGTTGTCGATACCGAGCCAGTCCTCGACCTTGGCGACACCGGGCTCGTGGATCGCGACCGTGCGCTTCTTCTCGTCGACCTCGTAGTCGCCGGTCTCCTCGATGCCCTTGAGCGGGTTGCCCGCCTCACCCTTGGTGAGCCGCTTGACCAGCTTGGCGAAGTCGCCGTACCACTTCGTGGCCTGGTCGGCGGGGCCGGAGATGATCAGCGGCGTACGGGCCTCGTCGACCAGGATGGAGTCGACCTCGTCGACCACGGCGAAGTTGTGGCCGCGCTGGACCAGCTCCTCCTGGGACCACGCCATGTTGTCGCGCAGGTAGTCGAAGCCGAACTCGTTGTTCGTGCCGTACGTGATGTCGCACGCGTACTGCTCACGGCGCTGCGCGGGCGACATGTTCGCCATGATGCAGCCGACCTTGAGGCCCAGGAAGTTGTGGACGCGGCCCATCAGCTCGGAGTCGCGCTCGGCCAGGTAGTCGTTCACCGTGATCAGGTGGACGCCCTTGCCGGACAGCGCGTTGAGGTACGCGGGCAGCGTGCCGACGAGGGTCTTGCCCTCACCGGTCTTCATCTCGGCGACAAAGCCGAGGTGCAGCGCGGCGCCACCCATGAGCTGTACGTCGTAGTGGCGCTGGCCGAGGACGCGCTTGGCCGCCTCGCGGACGGTCGCGAACGCCTCGGGGAGCAGGTCGTCCAGGCTCTCGCCATCGGCGTACCGCTCTTTGTACTCGGCGGTGAGCGCCCTCAACTCGGCGTCGGAGAGGCTGACGAAGTCCTCTTCGATAGAGTTGACCTGGTCCGCGATGCGGTGCAGTTTGCGCAGGATCTTGCCTTCGCCTGCACGCATGAGCTTGTTGAAGACGGACACTGAGGCTGGTCTCCTTGCCGGTCGGGCCTGGCACGTGGGTCGGAATCGGACACGGGCGCGGGCACGGCAGGCGGGCCCCACCGCAACGGCCATCGTAAGCGAGGACTCGGCCACGCCGGGAGGGCCGCCGTCACGCGGGTCTGCCGCCACCCGCATATATGAACGCGCGGAACCCGTGGAAGGTGCCGGTACGGCCCGAAAAGCATTCGTCCCGCACCGCCCCCCTCAGCAGAATCCGTCCATGGAACCCGTCACCCTCACCACCGAGCGCCTGCTGCTGCGCGCCCTCACGCCCGACGATGCCGACGCCGTGCACGCGATCTGCCAGGACCCCGGGATACAGCGCTGGATCGCCGTCCCCACGCCGTACGAACGCGGACACGCCGAGCACTTCGTCGAGCGGCTGGTCGCGGACGGCTGGCGCTCCGGGATCAACTGCACCTTCGGTGTGCTGCCCCTCGGCGGCGGCCCCCTCCTGGGCGCCGTCAGCGTGCATCGCCAGACCGGCACGTGGGAGATCGGCTACTGGACGGCGAAGGAGCACCGCGGGCGCGGCCACACGTCGGAAGCGGTGGGGGCCGTGGCCCGCTGGGCCTTCACGGCGCTGGGCGCGGAGCGGCTGGAGTGGCGCGCCGAGGTCGGCAACGAGGGGTCGCGGGCCGTCGCGGAGAAGGCCGGTTTCGTGGTGGAGGGCGTGCTCCGCGCCGCCCTGCTCCACCGGGACACCCTGCGGGACGCCTGGATCGGCTCGCTCCTCCCCTCGGACCTGGGGCTGCCCGGCGCCCACCCGTACCTGCCCGCGCGGAGCTGACCCCCGGCCTCCCGGACCCGTTGTCGGTGGGGCCGTCTATCGTGCGGACCATGACGACTGTGCCGCCCGCCACCATCGAGCTCTCCGCCGACGAGGCCCGCCGTATCGCGCTGCGCGCCCAGGGGTTCCTCGGCGCCCCGGACCGGCGCGGCGGCGTGCGGGGGGTGCTGCGGCACCTCGGCGCCGTCCAGCTCGACACCATCTCGGTGCTCGCCCGGTCCCACGAGCTGATCCCGTACGCGCGGCTGGGCGCGGTGGGCCGCAGAACGGTCGAGGACGCCTACTGGACGCCTCCGGCCGACGGCGTGTCGCCGGCCGAGCCGCACGCCTTCGAGTACTGGTCCCACGCGGCCTGTGTGCTGCCCATCGAGGAGTGGCCGCACTTCGCCTTCCGCCGCCGCGCGTACCGCGCCCGCCCGCACTGGTACCACGAGCTGGCGGACGGGACGTACGACGCGGTGATCAAGCAGTTGCGCGCGGAGGGCCCGCTGACCGCCACGGAGCTGGGCGGCGCCAAGAACGGCGGGCTGTGGTGGGACTGGTCCGAGGCGAAGGTGGCCGTCGAGCGCGCGCTGATGTACGGGGAGGTCGTGTGCACGGGGCGGCGGAGCTGGAAGCGGGTGTACGACCTCGCGGAGCGCGCCGTGCCGAGTGCGCTGCTCCATGACGACCTGGACGACACGGAGTGCCTGCGCCGCCTCGTGGCGCTCGCCGGCCGGTCGCTCGGGGTGGGGACACGCGCCGACATCGCGGACTACCACCGGATCAAGGGCGAGCAGGTCGACGCGGTGATCGCGGACTCGGGGCTGGTGCCGGTGAGCGTCGAGGGCTGGGCGAAGCCCGCGTGGGCGGACCCGGCGGCGCTGGCGACCGCCCCGCGCGGCCGGCACCGTACGACGCTGCTGTCACCGTTCGACTCCCTCATCTGGGAGCGGGCCCGCACCGAGCGGATCTTCGGCTTCACCCACCGGCTGGAGGCGTACGTCCCCAAGCAGAAGCGGGTGTACGGCTACTTCGCGATGCCGCTGCTCTCCGGCGGCCGGCTGCTGGGCCGGGTCGACCCGGCGCGCGAGGGAAAGACGCTGGTGGCCAAGCACGTCTCCCTGGACACCCCGAAGGGCGTGTCCCCGATGGCGTCGGCGCTGCGGGAGGCCGCTGAGTGGGTCGGCTGCTCGGACGTACGGGTGGAGCGCGTCGACCCGCCCGAGCTGCGCGGCCCGCTGGCCGGGGCGCTCGCCGCGTCGGAGTGACGCGGGAGCACGCGGCGAGCCGGGCGCGCGCACGGAGGCGGACGCAGGGGGCGTGAAGCCGACGCGTGGGGGCGTGGTCAGCGGATTTCGAGGATCTTCTCGCGCATCGCGTAGACCACGGCCTCCATCCGGGAGTGGAGCTGCAGCTTCTCCAGGATGTTGCGGACGTGGTTCTTCACGGTGTTCTCGGAGATGAACAGCTCCTTGGCGATGTCCCGGTTGTTCATCCCCGTGGCCACCAGCTTCAGGACCTCCAGCTCGCGCTCGGTCAGCCGCGGCGCGGGCACGAGCCTGCGTTCGTCGGTGCGCTGGATCATCGACTTGAACTCGGTGAGCAGCTTGGACGCCATGGAGGGGCTGATCTGCGACTGGCCGTCGGCCACGGCGCGGATCGCCGTGGCGACCTCGTCGGTGGAGATCTCCTTGAGGAGATAGCCGGTGGCGCCCGCCTTGATCGCGTCGTAGAGGTCGGCCTCCTCGTCGCTGATCGTCAGCATGATGATCTTGGCGCTGGGTGCCACCTCCTTGATGGAGGTGCACGCCTCGATACCGCCGCGCTTGGGCATCCTGACGTCCATCAGCACGATGTCCGGCAGCAGGTCCGCGGCCTTGTCGACGGCCTCGGCCCCGTCGCCCGCCTCGCCGACGACCTGGATGTCCTCCTCCTGCGCGAGAACGATCTCCAGCCCGCGGCGGAAGAGCGCGTGGTCGTCCACGACGAGGACCCGGATCGGCTCCGGGCGCGAGCCGCCCCGCTCCGCGTCCGTGTCGGACCCGGACCCGGCGCCGCCGACCGCGCCACCGGCCCCACCGGCGTGATGCACCGGTCCGAAGCTGTCCGCCATCGTTCCTCCCCCTGAAGGCCGGGGCCCGCATTCATGGAGCCGGCCAACCGCAGTTCGCAGACCACTTGTTGGCTTGCGGCTCCATGATTTCATGCCCGGGCCGCGGAGGGGTCGTCCTCAGGACGCACCGTGGTGCCCCCAAGGGCTCTACGAGCGCTCGGGGACACCGACGGGCGTGGGATTCCGGCCTCTTTTCCGGCTGAATTCGAGCGGTCCGCCGGTGTGTCAGCCGCTCCAACCGCGCTCAGCCGCCGAGAGCGCCACCCGCACCGTCCGGCTCCGAGCCGGCCAGCGGGTCCGTCCTGAGATGAATGACGCCGTAGTCGTAGGCGTGGCGCCGGTAGACGACGCTGGGCTCCTTGGTGTCGGAATCGACGAAGAGATAGAAGTCGTGACCGACCAGCTCCATCTCGTAGAGCGCCTGGTCGAGCGTCATCGGTGCGGCGACGTGGGTCTTCTCGCGGACCACCAGGGGGCCTTCGCCCTGCACCTCAAGCGTGCCGATCATGGTGGTGGGTACGGCCGCCTCGCGGGCCTCTTCCGCCGCGGTCTCGCCGTTCGCGTTCAACTGGGCCACGCCGGGGACGACATCGACGACCTCCGCGGCCGACAACCGGCCGTTGCCCCGCCGGTTGTGGCGCTTGTCGTGCTGCTTGCGCAGCCGCGCCTCCAGTTTGCCGGTGGCCAGGTCGAGCGCCGCGTACGGATCGGCCGCCGCCGCCTCGGCACGGATCACGGGGCCCCGCGAATGAAGGGTGATCTCCACCCGGTCACTGCGGTCGGCCTGCCGCGGATTGGGCTCCTTGGACACCTCGACATCGAGGCTGATCACCTTCGCGTCGAGCTTCTGGATCTTCTCCAGCTTCAGCTTCTCCGCCACGTGCTTGCGGAACCGCTCGGGCACCTCTGTCTTGCGGCCCTTGACGACGATGTCCACGCAGAACTCCGTTCCCGGATCACTCCGCCTCGCTGCGGAGTCACTCCTTGTTGCACCAGGCCCCGATAGTCACCGGAGCCTCGGACTTGGCGACTTTCACCTCCTCCTCCCCCAGCGGCGAGATCCCCACTCCCCTGAATTTCCGGGGGTCTGAAAAGCGCCGGAGCACACCAGTGCATTCAATGAGTCGCGGCTCGCGCCATTCCTCATAACCGAACATAGACCCCCCGGACGGGTGTCGGCACCCGCTACCGGCATGTACCTCTGTTCAGCTCTTTTCCTGCCCTGTTCACCTGCAACGATGCACGGTCCCCATCAGTTCCGGTTTATTTCGAAGGACAGCGGCGGAGCGGCGACGACCGCAGCACTCACCTGTACGAATCCGGGAATGCCCGGACCCATGGCGGCACGCAGTGCCCTCGCCCCTTCGGCGAGCGAGGCACCCGTCGTCATGAGATCGTCCACCAACACCACCCGGCCACCTTCCAGCAGCCGGGTACCCCCGATCGCGACCTCCAACGCCCCCGAAAGATTCGCCTGTCTCTGCCGGGCGCCGAGGGCCGCCTGATCGGCCACCGGGCGGCGCTGGCGCAGCAGCGGCAGGACCCGGCACTCTCGCCCGGTACGCCGCAGCTCTCCGGCGGCGGCCAGCGCCAGCCTGCGGCCCGCGTCGTGCCCCCGCGCCCCGACCGCGCGCAGGGTGGACGGCACCGGGACCAGGAGCAGCGGCCCCACGCCCGTACCGGGCGGCGCTGCGGCCCGTACAGCGCCCGCCAGGGCACGTCCCAGCGGCGCGGCGAGGCCCAGAGCCCCGCGCTCCTTGTGCGCCAGCAGAACGGCCCGTACGGCGTCCTCGTACGGAGCCGCCGCGTGGACGGCCGGCAGCCCCGGCGGCTCCGGCACCGGCCGCACCCGGCACGGCCAGGTCCCGTACAGCGCCCGGCCGCACGCCTCGCACAAAGGTGTCCTGGGGCTCCCGCATCCGCCACAGGCGACCGGCAGCACCAGGCCGGTGATCTCCCGCCACCACGCCCGCATGGGACACACTGTGCCAACCTCCGAGGCACCGGGCCACCCCTGTGGACAACTCAGTCGGGCAAAGCCCGTAACCAGCCGTTTCGGCGTCCCGGCGGTCCGTGACCACCGGCTGATTCCAGCCCCTCGGGCCGGTGCCGTCACCGGACGGCGCCGACCTGAGGTGGGGCCGTGGGACGTCAGCCCGGGTAGACGGGCGAGGAGCCCACTTCGACCATCGTCTGCCAGTTCGCGCCCGTCGGCAGCCGTACGATCCCGGCGTCCTCCGAGTCGGCCACCACGGGCTGCTGGTCGTCGTCGGCCGCGGCGATCGCCGTCACCTGGTTCAGCCCGGGCAGCACGCTCGACGCCGAGGTCGATCCGTCGGTCTGCATGTAGCGGACCTGCTGCACGCCCCCCTGCTCCTTGCCGACCACCACGAGCCTGCTCGGACCGGCCCAGGAGACCGCCGTGACGGTCTCCAGTTGCGGGGCGGCCGACTGGAGTTCCACCACGGACACCACCGGTTCGGCCGCTGAGCCGTGCCGCTCCACGCGCCCGATCTGGAGCGTGGTCCTGCCGTCCTTCGCCAGCAGCAGCGCCACCCGCACCCCGTCCGCCGACACCCGCAGCCCCTCGATGCGCGCGCCGTCCAGCCCGTCGACCGTGACCGTACGCGGCTCGCCCTCACCGTCCGCGAACCGCAGCAGACGCGGGTTCGCCGGGTCCCGGTCGGCGACCCACAGATCGCCGCGCCCGTCCCAGCTCGGCGCAGACAGCCGTTCCTTCTCGTTCGGTCCCTTGCTGGTCACCAGCGGATCGCCCGGCTCGCTGTCCGCGAGGATCGACGACACGTACAGCGACTTGGCGTCCTTCGTGACGCCCGCCGCGTGCTTCTCGTCGCGCGCCACCCCGACCCAGCCCAGCTTCAGATCGCCCTTGCCCAGCGGCCCGATGACCTGCGACCGGTCGACGCTCTCGCCGCCGCCCGCCTGGAGCAGCGAGAGCCGCCCCCGGTCGTCCACGTAGTACGGGTTGTCGGGCCGGCCGGTGGTGCGGTCCGGCGCGAACTCCTCGGCCTGGTCGCCGCTGAGCACACAGAGCGAGGAGCCGTCCGCCAGCAGCTCGACCTGTCCCACCGGCGTGGCGGTGAGGTCCCGCAGGGTGAACAGGAGCTGCGCGGCCATCTTCCGGCACTGCGTGCGCCCCGCCTTGGACGCCTTCTCGTTGAGCGGCACCTTCAGCGCGTTCCGGTCGTCGAACTCCAGTGACGTGGTGCCCTTCTGGAGGGCGGTGCCGCTGGGGAACGGGGAGTCGACGACCGGTTTCAGCCAGTTCGTCGGCCCGTCGAGCAGCACCCTGACCGCCTGGGTGACCGGATCCATCCGGCTCGTGGGGTCTATGCGCTGACGGATGTAGACCGGGTCGGCGACCAGCCAGTTCTCGCCGGAGGCGAAGTAGTACTTGTTCACGGACCGGTAGTTGCGCTGGAAGTCCGACTCACCGAGGACGAGCCCCTGCGGCAGATCGTCGATCCGCCACTCCTTGGTGCCCCCGATGTTCTGCCGCACCAGGTGGATGGTGCCGTTGTACGCCGTGGGATCGAGCGGCTGATAGGCGTGCGAGGAGTCCACGTCGGCGATCCGGTCGCCGTACAGCGGATATGTCAGACCGCCGCTGTCCGAGCCGGACGCCTCCTTCGGGACCGCGGGGTCCGGCGCGGCGCGCAGCACCGTCGTACCGGCGCCCGGCTGCCAGTAGCGGGACGCTTCCGGCGTCAGATACTTCCTGGCCATCGCGAAGTCGGGATCGTCACTGGTCATGGCCTCCAGAAAGCCGTCGACGATCTCGGCGGGACCCGCCTTCTCGCGCGGCGGTACGGCGTACACCCGCACCTGGGACTCACCGGCCGGCGACGCCTTGACCGGCTCCACCTCCCCGCTGTCCGGGATCGACGCGCACCCGGCCAGCAGCAGGGCGAGAACCCCCAGCACCGCCGGCGTCCTCACCGCCCTCCCCAGCCCGAACCGACGGCGGTCAGCGCCCACGTACCGTGTCCTCCCGCTGCGGATCCGACGGTGCGGATTCCTCTGATGGGGTGCCCGCCTCGGGGGCCCGCTCCCCCGCGGGCCGCGCCACCACCCGGGCGCCACTGCCCGGCAGGGCCGCGGGATCCACCGCGGCGGCCGTACGGGGCAGCGCGGGCGGTCCCGCTGCCGCCTGGAGCGGGGAGCGGTCCACGCGCGGCTGTGTCGGCACGCTCGCCAGCCGGTGCGCGCTCTCCTTCAGCTCCTGGGACCCGGCGCTCTCCCGGTTGCGCCGGGAGTCCTCGGGCTCCAGCGGTATCGGGGAGCCGCGCAACGCCTCGTCGGCCGTACGCGGCAGTGTCAGCCGGAACTGGGAGCCCCCGCCGGGTTCGCCCCACGCCTGGAGCCAGCCGCCGTGCAGCCGGGCGTCCTCGACGGCGATCGACAGCCCGAGCCCGGTACCGCCGGTCGTGCGGGCGCGCGCCGGGTCGGCCCGCCAGAAGCGGTTGAACACCCGGGTGGCCTCGCCCGGTTTGAGCCCCACCCCGTAGTCGCGTACGGCGACCGCGACGGCGCCGCCCGCCACACCGAGCCGTACGACGACATCCCGGCCCTCACCGTGCTCGACGGCGTTGACGACCAGATTGCGCAGCACCCGCTCCACCCGGCGGGCATCCGCCTCGGCGACCACGGGCTGCTCGTCCCCGAGAACCCGGATCCGGCTGCCCTTGCGCTCGGCCAGCGGCTCGGCGCCGCCGATCACCCGGCGCACGACCTCGCGCAGATCTATCGGCTCGGCCTCCAGGGCCGCCGCGCCGGCGTCGAAGCGGCTGATCTCCAGCAGGTCCGCGAGCAGCGACTCGAAGCGGTCGAGCTGGTCCCCGAGCAGTTCGGCGGAGCGCGCCGTCACCGGATCGAAGTCGGCGCGCGCCTCGTGGATGACGTCGGCGGCCATCCGTACGGTCGTCAGCGGGGTGCGCAGCTCGTGCGAGACGTCGGAGACGAAGCGCCGCTGCATCCGGGAGAGCTCCTCCAACTGCTGGATCTTGAGCTGGAGATTCTGCGCCATCTTGTTGAAGGCTTCACCGAGCCGGGCGATGTCGTCCTCGCCGGTGACCTTCATACGTTCCTGGAGGCGGCCGGTGGAGAGCCGCTCGGCGATCCCCGCGGCCATCCGTACGGGTGTCACGACCTGCCGCACCACCAGCCAGGCGATGGCGCCCAGCAGGACCACCACGAAGAGCCCGGCCGTGGCGAGCGTGCCCTTGACCAGGTTGAGCGACTGCTCCTCCTGCGTCAGCGGGAAGAGGTAGTACAGCTCGTACGCGTTGCCGTTGGCGTCGTTCAGCCGCTTGCCGACGATCAGCCCCGGCTCCGGATCCCGGTCCTCGGTGGCCCGGGTGTACCGGATCTGCGCGTACCTCTGGTACGGCCCGGTGCCCTGCGCGACCGCGGTCCGCAGATTGCCGGGAACGCTGGAGAAGTCGACCCCGCCGGAGACCCGGGGCGCCCGGCTGGTGGACGCCGCGTCCTGCCCGTCGGGGCTCAGCGCGACCACGTTGAAGGCCCCGGGGCCGCCACTGGCGAGCTGTTCGACCAGGTCGGACCGCCAGTTGACGGAGTTCCTCCCCGACCGGCCGCTCTCCCCGTCGCCGTCCCGGCCGCCGAGCGCTGCCGGGGAGTCGGCCTTCTCCTTGGCCACGGTGAAACCGCCGGCCGCCTGGCTCTGCGCGGCCTTCTCCTTGGCTTCGAGCAGGCCGTTGCGCACCTGACCGATGACCACGAAACCGAGCAGCAGCACCACGCCCAGCGACATCAGCAGCGTCGCCGCGACGACCCGGAGCTGGATGTTGCGCCGCCACAGCCGCACGGCGGGCAGCAGCGGACGCCGCACCCACCGCACGAGCAGCCGCAGCACAGGACCGCCCGGCGAACCGTCCTGGAGCAGCCGGCCGCTCTGGAACAGCCGGCTCACCCCCGAGAAGGCACGCCCGGGCCCGGCAGCCCGCCCCGCACGGACTCCCGGCTCACCGGGCTTCGGAGCAGCGCTGCCGCCGGACATGTCAGCTCGGCCCTGCCTTGTAACCGACACCACGGACGGTCACCACGATCTCCGGGCGTTCGGGGTCCTGCTCGACCTTGGAACGCAGCCGCTGGACATGCACATTGACCAGTCGGGTGTCAGCGGCGTGCCGGTAGCCCCACACCTGCTCAAGAAGCACCTCACGGGTGAACACCTGCCACGGCTTACGGGCCAGCGCGACCAGCAGATCGAACTCCAGCGGCGTCAGGGCGATCGACTGCCCGTCCCGCTTCACGGAGTGACCCGCCACATCGATGACCAGGTCACCTATGGTCAACTGCTCCGGCGCCGGCTCCTCCGACCTGCGCAGCCGCGCCCTGATCCGGGCCACCAGCTCCTTGGGCTTGAACGGCTTGACGATGTAGTCGTCGGCGCCTGACTCCAGCCCCACCACCACATCGACCGTGTCGCTCTTGGCCGTGAGCATGACGATGGGCACCCCGGACTCGGCCCTGATGAGCCGGCACACCTCGATGCCGTCCCGGCCGGGCAGCATGAGGTCCAGCAGCACCAGGTCCGGCTTGGCCTCCCGGAAGGCCGCGAGTGCCTTGTCACCGTCCGCTACGAACGACGGCTCGAAACCTTCACCCCGCAGCACAATCCCGAGCATCTCGGCCAGTGCGGTGTCGTCATCGACGACAAGGACGCGTCCCTTCATATCGACATCATCCCATTTTCATTTCCGTTGCGTAGACACGCGTGATCTGTCTCACTGACCGGCGACGACGTGCGCCGATGGCCGTGTGTGACCGTCGCTGTCCGTCGACGTTGATGTCAAGCACTGATGTCAAACCCGCTGCGGTGGATCCGAGCCCTTGGCCGACCGCCACGGCGCTCCCACCCGCATCCCGCCTCCCGTCGCCCCACACGGTAGTGGAGCGGACGGCCGTTCCGGACGGCCCGACCGCACCCTGAACACCTGCGGGACGGCCGCCGGTTCAGCCGATCCCCGCCCGGCGCGCCCCGGCACACAGCTCCGCGATTCCGCCCCCGGTCACCGGGGACAGCGCACCGCACTCGGTGACGATCGCCGTCACCAGTTCCGGCGGAGTGACGTCGAAGGCCGGGTTGTACGCCTGCGTCCCCAGCGGTGCCACCGGCATCCCCCCTCCGGGCTCCACCCCCGCCACCGCGACCTGCGGCGCTGTGAACTCCGTCACCTCCTGGCCCGGTCGTTGCTCCACCTCGATCGACGCCCCGTCCGTGGTGTCCAGGTCGATGGTCGTGGTGGGGGCGACCACGATGAACGGCACATGGTGGTACTTGGCGAGCACGGCGAGCGGATAGCTCCCCACCTTGTTCGCCACCGAGCCGTCGGCGGCGATCCGGTCCGCCCCGATCAGCACGGCGTCCACCTCCCCCGCGGCGAAGAGAGAACCCGCCGCGTTGTCCGTCAGCAAGGTGTACGCCATCCCGTTGCGCGCCGCCTCGTACGCCGTCAGCCGCGCACCCTGGAGCAGCGGACGCGTCTCGTCCACCCACAGGCGCCGCAGCCGACCGGCGCGGTGCGCCGCCCTGGCCACCGCGAACGCGGTGCCCTCCCCACCCGAGACGAGCGCCCCGGTGTTGCAGTGGGTCAGGATCCGGTGGCCGCCTCCCGGCAGCAGTTCATCGAGGAGTGTGAGCCCGAACGCCGCCATCTCCGCGCTGGCCTGGGCATCTTCCCGGTGGAGCCGCTTCGCCTCGGTGAGCGCGGCAGCCGCCGCCCCCTGCGGATCCTCCCCTCGGTCGGCCGCCGCACGGTACGCGTCACGGGCCCGGTACACCCCGTACCCCAGGTTCACCGCGGTGGGCCGCGCCCCCGCCAACTGCTCCGCCGCGTCCTCGACGTCGTAACCCCGCGCCGCGGCCAACGCCACCCCGTAGGCGCCCGCGATCCCCAGCAGCGGTGCGCCCCGGACCGCCAGCGTCCTGATCGCCACCACCAGCGCGGGCACATCCGTACAGACCAGCTCCGCCTCCTCGACCGGAAGCCGCGTCTGGTCGAGGAGGACCAGTACGGGCCCTTCGGGCGGCTCGTCCCAACGGAGAGAGGGGAGCATCGGCGGCTCCGCGCCGACCGACGTGTGTGCGTACTGATCAGCCATCCGCTCAGTCTGCCCGCTACGGCACGGACAATGAAGGCGAGAACAGAGCCGATAAGGAGATACAGCCCCCGGTCCGTCCCGGCACGCCGCGTGGCACGATGGCTGCCAGGCCCTGTTTCCCGGATCTCCGTGGGCCCGGAACCCCAGGTACGGCACTTCGCCACCGATCCACGGGGGTCCGGGAAACAGGACCCAGGTCGTGTCCGACGGATCTTCACAGGCCCGCGACGCCCCGCACCGCATCCCGCAGGGGTGCCGGTGTCGTCCCTGTACCTCCGGTCCATCGACGACGCCGGTCCGCCACCCCTCGGCGCACGCCACCGGCGGCGACTCGCGCCGCCGGTGCGGCGGACGGAGTCTGGGCCGCGAAGCTCCACCGGACGCGACCTGGCCCGCCGCCCCGCTCCGCGGACGGGCACCGTCGAAGCGCCGGCTCCCCGAGCCGGCCTCTCAACCAATCCACGAGGTGGACGACCGTGAACGACACTCCGGGCTGGGCCTCGCCCGGATCCGCCCCGTCCGACGGCCAGGACACCACTGTCCCCCGGCCCGCAGAGCCCGCCGACGACACCGGCTCCACCTCGAAGTGGTCCACCTCCCAGCCACCGGCCGGACAGTGGTCCCCGCCGAGCACGCCCGGCACCGGCCCCACCGCCCCCGGACCCGCGCGGGGCTGGGGCGGACCGCCTCCGGGCGGGCCCGGTCCCGGCTGGGGCAAGCCGCCGGCCGCCAAGCCGGGGGTCATCCCGCTCCGCCCGCTGAGTGTCGGTGAGATCCTCGACGGTGCCGTCTCGACCCTGCGCGTCCACTGGCGCACGGTGCTGAGCGTCAGCCTCGTCGTCTCCGTGGTCTCCCAGATCGGCGACATCCTCCTCCGGCGCTATCTGCTGCCCGAGCCGGTCGCGCTCGACCCGAACGCGACACCGTCGGAACTCCTCAGCCAGACCGCCGACTCGGCTCAGTCGCAGCTCGCCGCCGACGCCCCCTCGCTCGCCATCCTGGTGATCTGCACGCTCTTCACCACCGCGATACTCACCGTGGTGATCAGCCGCTCCGTGCTGGGCCGTCCCGTCACCCTCGCGGACGCCTGGGGCGAGGCCCGCCCCCGCCTGCTCAAGCTGCTCGGATTCACCCTGCTGCTGCCGTTGATGAGCGCCGCCGTGCTGACCGTCGGCATGCTGCCCGGCCTGTTGATCGGGTCCACGGCCGGAGTCGCGCTCTCCCTGCTCGGCGCGGTGGCGGCCTTCGTCGTCGTCATCTGGCTGATGGTCCGCTTCAGCCTCACCTCCCCCGCGCTCATGCTGGAACGCCAGGGAGTCATCCCCTCGATGCGCCGCTCCGCCAAGCTCGTGGCGGGCGCCTGGTGGCGCACCTTCGGCATCCTGGCCCTCACCCTGCTGCTGTCCATGGTGCTCTCGCTGCTCATCGCCATCCCGTTCGCGGTCATCGGTACGGCGGTGGACGGCGACGGCCTCACCGGCTGGCCCTTCCTCATCGTCACCGGCATCGGTTCCGTGATCGCCTCCACCATCACGTACCCGATCTCCGCCGGCGTCACCGTCCTTCTCTACGTGGACCAACGCATCCGGCGCGAGGCTCTCGACCTCGAACTCGCACGCGCCGCCGGCGTACCGGGCTACGGCACCGAACAGCCGGGCCACGGCCCCTCCGGGAGCTGATGCGGTGTCCGTCCTGGGGGG
Organism: Streptomyces sp. NPDC087310; assembly: GCF_044744405.1. NCBI lineage: Bacteria > Bacillati > Actinomycetota > Actinomycetes > Kitasatosporales > Streptomycetaceae > Streptomyces > Streptomyces sp. NPDC087310. The sequence continues at coordinate 1,475,446 of NZ_JBIUYF010000001.1, forward strand.
AACGACGACACGGCCGCTGATCCACGCGAGCGGCGACCTGCCGGTGGACACCTCCCGCGTCCCCGCCCGTGAGGCGGCGGAGCGGGAGCTGTCCAAGCCGATGTACCACGAGAACGATCCCAACCTCCTGGAACGTGCCCTCGATCGCATCGCGGAGTGGATCGGCAAGCTCTTCGAAGGCGCGTCCGGCGCCGCCCCCGGCGGCCCGCTCGGCCTCGTCGTGGTCGCCCTGATCGTCGTGGCGCTCTGCGCCGCCCTGTGGTGGCGGCTGGGCGCCCCCCGTCGTCTGTCGGCCGCCACGGGCACCCTCTTCGACGACGGCCCCCGCAGCGCCGCGCAGCACCGCACCACGGCCGAGGCGCACGCCGCGACCCACCGCTGGACGGAAGCGGTCCAGGAGCGGATGCGTGCCATCGTCCGCTCTCTGGAGGAACGGGCCCTGCTCGACCCCCGCCCCGGCCGCACCGCCGACGAAGCGGCCTCCGAAGCGGGGCGCGCACTCCCCGGCCACGCGGACCGACTACGCACGGCCGCCCGGGAGTTCGACGACGTCACGTACGGGGGCCGCACCGCCGACGAGCGGACATATCTGCGGCTGCGTGAACTCGACACCGACCTCGAACGAGCGAAGCCGCACCTGAGCACCGTGGCCGGAGGAACAACCGAGTGACCTCCCCCCTCAGCCCCACCTCGCTCGCCCCGAGCGCCCGCCAGGTCTGGACACGAGGCCGCGGACTCCTCCTCGCCCTTCTCGTCCTGCTGACGGCCGGGATCGCGATGGCCGCCCTGCGCTCCGGCGAACAGTACGGCCGTCTCGACCCGCGCTCCGCGGACCGGTTCGGCAGCCGCGCCACCGCCGAACTCCTCAGGGACCACGGAGTCTCCGTCACCGTCCGCACCACCCTGCGCGCGGCCACGGCCGAGGCCGGCCCCGACACCACCCTGCTCGTCACCAACCCCGACCTGCTGACATCCACGCAGCAGCACACCCTGCGCGCCCGGACGGCCCCCGCGGGCGGTCGTACCGTCCTGCTCGGCGCGGGCCCGCCGTCCCTCGGCGCTCTGGCGCCCGGAGTCCGTACGGACACCCCCGCACCGGTCTCGGCCCACGCCCCCCGGTGCTCGCTGCCCGCCGCCGTCCGCGCGGGCACCGTCGACATCGGCGGCGAGCGGTACGAGACGGACACGCCCGGGGCCGACTCCTGCTACCCGAGCCACGGCGCACCGACCCTCCTCAGAATCCCGGACGCGCGGACCGGCTCCGCCGGCACGTCGGCCACCGACGCCGCATCCGGCGACACCGTGCTGCTCGGTTCCCCCGACATCCTGTACAACGACCGCCTCGACCAGCAGGGCAACGCGTCGCTGGCCCTTCAACTCCTCGGCTCCCGGCCTCATCTCGTCTGGTACCTCCCTTCACTCAGTGATGACTCCGCCTCCACTGCCGACGGTGGCGAGGACAACGCCGGCAGTACATTCCTCGAACTGATCCCTTCCGGCTGGCTCTGGGGAACCTTCCAGCTCTTCCTGGCCGCGCTGCTCGCGGCCGTCTGGCGCGCCCGCAGGCTGGGGCCGCTCGTGACGGAACGGCTCCCCGTGGCCATCCGCGCCTCGGAGTCCACCGAGGGGCGCGCCGGCCTCTACCGCAAGGCGAACGCACGGGACCACGCCGCATCAGCCCTGCGCACGGCCACCCGTGACCGTCTCGCCCCGCTCCTCGGCGTCCCTCCCACCAAGGCGCACTGGCCCGACTCCCTGATCCCCGCGGTCTCCGCCCGTCTGCCGGACTCGGACCACGACCTGGCCGCCCTCCTCTTCGGTCCGGCCCCGACCGGGGACGCCGCTCTCATCCGCCTGGCGGACCAACTCGACGCCCTCGAAAGAGAGGTACGCACCTCATGAGTGCCCCGACCGCACAGAACGCCGGGACCCCCGGACCTGCCGGGAACACGGACAGTGCCCGCGCGGCCCTGGAAGCCCTGCGCGCCGAGATAGCGAAGGCGGTGGTCGGCCAGGACCCCGCCGTCACCGGGCTTGTCGTAGCCCTGCTCTGCCGCGGCCACGTCCTCCTCGAAGGAGTCCCCGGGGTTGCCAAGACCCTGCTCGTACGGGCACTCGCCGCCTCCCTCGAACTCGACACGAAACGCGTCCAGTTCACCCCGGACCTGATGCCGAGCGACATCACCGGCTCACTCGTCTACGACTCCCGCACCTCTGAGTTCTCCTTCCAGCCCGGCCCGGTCTTCACCCATCTGCTGCTGGCCGACGAGATCAACCGCACCCCGCCCAAGACCCAGTCGTCCCTCCTGGAGGCCATGGAGGAGCGCCAGGTCACCGTCGACGGCGTCGCGCGCCCCCTGCCCGACCCGTTCCTGGTCGCCGCGACCCAGAACCCGGTCGAGTACGAGGGCACTTACCCCCTTCCCGAAGCCCAGCTCGACCGCTTCCTGCTCAAGCTGACGGTGCCGCTGCCCTCCCGTGACGACGAGATCAATGTGCTGACCCGCCATGCTGAAGGGTTCGATCCGCGCGATCTCCAGGCCGCGGGGGTACGGCCCGTCGCCGGACCGGCCGACCTGCAAGCGGCGCGCGAAGCGGTCGCCAAGACCTCTGTCTCACCCGAGATCGCGGGCTATGTCGTCGATATCTGCCGTACCACGCGTGAATCCCCCTCGCTGTCCCTCGGCGTCTCCCCACGAGGAGCCACCGCCCTGCTCTCCACAGCCCGTGCCTGGGCCTGGCTGACCGGCCGCGACTACGTCATCCCCGACGACGTCAAAGCCCTGGCTCTTCCCACCCTGCGCCATCGCGTCCAACTCCGGCCCGAAGCAGAGATGGAGGGAGTCACTGCCGACTCCGTCATTACCGCGATCCTCGCCCATGTCCCCGTACCCCGATGAGGCGGTGAAACCGTGGCCCTCACCGGACGGAGCGCTCTCCTCGCGGCTCTTGGCTCGCTCCCCATCGGTGTCTTCGCCCCCAGTTGGGCGGGGATCCTCGCCGTCAATGCGCCGCTCTCACTCGCCATTCTGTGCGACTACGCCCTGGCGACACCAGTGCGAACGCTCCAATTCACCCGAAACGGTGACACCTCAGTTCGGCTCGGCGAGAGCGCGGCAGTCCACCTGACCGTCACCAACCCCTCCGGCCGCCGCCTGCGCGCCCAGCTCCGCGACGCCTGGCCGCCCAGTAGCTGGCTCGCCGGGACCGACCATTCGAGTTCCCGGCACACGGTGACCGTCCCGCCGGGCGAGCGCCGCCGGCTCACCACCCTGCTCCGCCCCACTCGACGCGGCGACCGGCACGCGGAACGGGTAACCGTGCGCTCCTTCGGGCCGCTGGGACTGGCCTCGCGCCAGGGCAGCCACGACGTGCCCTGGACGGTGCGCGTGCTTCCGCCCTTCACGAGCCGGAAGCACCTGCCGTCCAGACTTGCCCGTCTGCGCGAACTCGACGGCCGCACCAGCGTGCTCACCCGCGGCGAGGGCACCGAGTTCGACAGTCTCAGGGAGTACGTGACCGGCGACGACACCCGGTCCATCGACTGGCGGGCGACCGCGCGCCAGTCGACCGTCACCGTACGGACCTGGCGCCCCGAACGGGACCGGCATCTCCTCATCGTCCTCGACACCGGCCGCACCTCGGCGGGTCGTGTGGGCGACGTCCCACGTCTGGACGCCGCCATGGACGCCACACTCCTGCTGACCGCCCTCGCCTCGCGAGCCGGCGACCGGGTTGATCTCCTCGCCTACGACCGGCGCACACGCGCCCAGGTCCAGGGCCGCGCGGCGGGCGACGTCCTGTCGGCCATGGTGAACGCGCTGGCCCCGCTGGAACCGGAGCTGGTGGAGACGGACGCCCGCGGCCTCAGCGCGGCAACGCTGAAGAGCGCCCCGCGCCGATCGCTCATCGTGTTGTTGACGAGCCTCGACGCAGCGCCCGTGGAGGAAGGACTTCTCCCCGTCCTGCCGCAGCTCACCCGACGCCACACCGTCATCGTGGCCTCGGTCGCCGATCCTCAGATCGAGGAGATGAGCGCGGCACGAGGCACAGTGGACGCGGTGTACGAAGCCGCTGCCGGCGCCCAGGCACAAGGCCAGAGGCGACGGACGGCAGAACTGTTGCAGAGCAAGGGCGTCACGGTCGTGGATGCGACCCCCGAGAAACTCGCGCCGGCTCTGGCTGATGCGTATCTCGCGCTCAAAGCGGCCGGACGTCTCTAGGAGAGAAGGTTGTGACGTGTGGACGGGGAGAAGCTTCCTCGTCCACACACGGGAAACGGGTCTGGAACGCAGAAATGCCCCGCACCAGAGGTGCGGGGCATTCCCGTCAATGATTGTTCGGCGGCGTCCTACTCTCCCACAGGGTCCCCCCTGCAGTACCATCGGCGCTGTGAGGCTTAGCTTCCGGGTTCGGAATGTAACCGGGCGTTTCCCTCACGCAATGACCACCGAAACACTATGAAATTCAGAACACCGGATGAAAACACGGCCGTTCGTTATTTCAGAACCAACACAGTGGACGCGAGCAACTGAGGACAAGCCCTCGGCCTATTAGTACCAGTCAGCTCCAACCGTTACCGGTCTTCCACATCTGGCCTATCAACC